>CAVZOB010000012.1:0-47610 GCA_963776835.1 uncultured Pseudomonadota bacterium | reverse complement strand
CCAGCTATAAGAAATTCCGCGAAAAACTGCTGAAGAACGATACCTGGCACCTGATTGCCCGCTTGGGGCCACAGGCGTTTCAAACGCCAATGTGGGAATTCAATGTCCAACTTATCACCATGAGCCGGGGAAATGTCGCTGGCCAGCATGGCGGGCTCTTTGCTGAAACTGACGCTGCCAATCTGATTCGTGGCGTGGACGTCTCCGAACCTCGCACCACCGTCGACAAGGCCGCCGGACTTATCACCGGTGAGATCAAACAGGTGGAACAGGCAAAGCAGTTGGAGAATCCAGATGCGCGGGTGGCGTTGGAGGAGAATGATGAGGGGCCTCTATTATCAGAATATGCAGAATCCTGTCCCCGTGGAATAGTCACTGGTGATGGAGATCAATGGGTTCGTCAGTTCTGGGAGATCGTTAACGAGGAATATGATTGGCGGTTTTTTCAAGGAACAACCGTTGAAAACAGACTGTTTTCTGGTTGTGATAAGGTCATAGACTGGTCCCGTGAAGGGAATGGCATGCTTCGCCCAGGCCCGAGACAATCTCGCACTTGGGAAGGTTGGCGTTAATGTCAGTCTGATGCGATCCCTTCCTGTTACCATATATCGCGGTGATTTTTACGATCAGACAACCGCCTCTATTGCTCCTAAGAATCCGGCTCTTCTCTTGCCACTGTTTTGCTTTTGTCAGCTCCGATGACTTTATTGAGAAAGTTAGGATAATAGACCAGAAATTGAATGTTACTCCAGCAACTCTAATCAAAGTCCCTTTCGACCTCGACCACTGGACCAAAGTCGCTGCCGAGAAATACCCCAACGGCCTGCCCAAACCCTACTCCGATGATCCCACTCAATGGATTTTTCACGGCCATCCGGCCAGAGCGACGAACCCTTGCATGTCGCCGTCGCCCGCCTCCTCGGCTACCGCTGGCCGGCGGAGCTGGATGCCAGCATGGAACTGGCCGACGAAGCAGCGCGAATGGGTGAAGCGCTGCGAAGCGCTGGCTGCCCTACGCCGATGATGACGGCATCGTCTGCATCCCGCCGGTGCGGGGCGAAGCTGTCGGCCGCCGACCGCCTGCTGAACCTGCTGGCCGCCGCCTACGGCGAGGCCTGGTCAGCAACGACACTTTGGCCGCAGCTGCTGAACAACGCCGATCACGCGGGCAAGACGCTGGAGACCTGGCTGCGGGAGAAGTTCTTCACCCAGCACTGCAAGCTGTTCCAGCACCGCCCCTTCATCTGGCACATCTGGGACGGCCTGCGCGACGGCTTCGCCGCGCTGGTCAACTACCACAAGCTCGACGACAAGCTGCTGGAGACCCTGATCTACACCTACCTGGGCGACTGGATCAGCCGCCAGAAGCAGGACATCGCGCAAGCGGCGTGGACGGCGCCCAGGAAAAGCTGGCCGCCGCCGAAGCCCTCAAGAAAAAGCTGGAGCTGATCCTCGAAGGCGAAGCCCCCTACGACATCTTCGTGCGCTGGAAGCCACTGGAGAAGCAGCCCATCGGCTGGGACCCGGACCTCAACGACGGCGTGCGCCTCAACATCCGCCCCTTCCTCACCGTGCCCGATGTCGGCAAGAAGGGCGCAGGCGTCCTGCGCGACAAACCCAACATCAAATGGGACAAAGACCGGGGCAAGGATGTGGAGTCCGCCCCCTGGTATCACGTCTTCAACGGCGACCGCATCAACGATCACCACCTGAGCCTTGAAGAAAAACGCGCCGCACGGGAGTCCGCCGAATGACTGCTGTACGCTGACCAACCTGCCATAATGCGGCAAGCGTGGATCGGCAAACAAAATTTGTGTCAAGGTTTTTTGGGACCGGAATTATCCGGAAACTATATACTTATCAGTTAAATACCTGTAACAACCCGAGGAGGACAGATGAGCCAGTGGACAGACCGGATACTTAGTCACCCCATTTGGCAGCACATGACTGCTTTGGGACCAACTATTGATCGAGCCGTAGCGCGAGAAGATGTTGATCCGTCCAGCATTGACGGACTTGAACGTGTCCGTGCTGTCCTCACGTTTACCGGGAAAAGACTGGCGGGTGCGGACCCTCAATTGATGCAACTCGCGCCTCTTGATGGTATCGCCAGTCTCTTGCAGAGCATGCTTTCGGAGATCGACGCGTTTATTCCTGATGGCGATGCCGGCCACGTCACTAATGCCAACGCTCAAGCGGACAGCATCCTGGCGTATCTTCCAGCAATCAACTACTCCTTCGTGGCAGACGACTGGATGGCCTTGAGAGACGCGGGTGTGTCGTATCGAGAGGCCCTTGAACAGAATTTGCTGAGCACCAAAGAGTCGCTTTCCAAGATCCGTTCTGACTTTGCCCAATTGGAACAGGGTATCACCGAACTTTCAACGGTGACCATCGATGAGCGTGCCAAGCTTACGTCACTCTCTACTGATTTTCAGTCACGCTTTACAGAGGCACAGGAAAACCGCAGTAGGGAGTTTGCACAGCAGGTGGAAGCTGCTATCTCTCAGATCAAATCTGATGTTACAGGTGTGCAACAGCGTCTATCAGAACTCGCCACTGAAATTGGCGCGGAGCGCGATAGACTTTACGTCACTCACCTCTGAATTTCAATCACAGTTTTCTACAGCACAAGAGACGCGGAATCCGCCAGTTTGCAGAGATGCAGTCAAACCGTCAAGAAAAGTTCAGTACACTCGTAGCCGAATACAAGCAGCGCTTGAGTGACCAAAACGCTGAGTTCTCAAAACAACGCGATTCGGCCTTTCAAGACTACGAAAAGAATGTTGCAGCGCTCAATAGCCAATACTCGGATTCGCGGCGGCTATCCTCGACCAAATTGAGCAGCACAAGCAGGATGTCGAGAAACTGGTTGGGGTTATCGGAAACCTCGGTGTTACCTCTGGATATCTGAAGACCGCCAACCACGCGAGACTCATGACCTGGGTATGGCAAGGCGTTACTGTTGCAGCTATGGGAGGTATCATATTCGTTGCCGCCAAAGCTTTTCTGCCGCTTGTGAAGGGTGGTTTCACCTGGGAAAGCTTTGCTGGCCGCGTATTTGTTTCACTGACCGTTGGCGTACTCGCGGCCTACGCTGCGGCTCAAGCGGACAAGCATATCCAGGTTGAGAGGCGAAACCGTAAATTGGCGCTTGAGCTTGAGGCCATCGGCCCCTTTCTGGCGCCGCTTCCGGTTGACAAGCAAGAAGAGTTCCGCCTGGAAATGGGCAATCGTTCATTTGGTCGTGACGAGAGTGGCCTTGACGGCAAACCCGAAAAGAGCCCGGCAAGCATGATAGACATCTTCGTGAAGTCCAAAGAATTTCGTGAATTTGTGGCTGAGATTGTCAAGGCTGCACGAGGATAGAAACACTTAATCTATCATCCCATCGGACATGCGAAAAAAAGCCGCGCAGGCCGAAAGATTCAAACGTTAGGGGTTTCTCAGGTATAGTTATGACTCGACCCTATTCACCAACAGAGTTTGACGTTCTTGCCATCTTCGTTGACGAGATGGAGTCAGCAGGTTTGAACCGCAAACTCATCCGGCTCAGCGTTGACGATGCTTTTGCTGGACGCCTTAGCGCTAAGCTGGGAGTGAGCACTTCGATGGAGCCGCTCCAGAAGCTGACCGATCGGTGCCTCGCAAATGAGTGGTTGGAACACACGAGCATGGGCTGCGGACAGTATGGAATTTTGGCAATTACCGCAACGGGGCTGGGGGTTGTTCGTTCCAAGCAAAAGAGCGAGGAGGTGAAACGGTCTCGCTCCAACTTGAAAAAGTTATCGGACGTGATTGAAGACCATAAAGGCTTGTTCATTGCGCTCGGCGCACTCTTGGCCATCGCGACTATCACGTTGACATTGTTGACATTATTTTTGGGGTAGAATTCCATGGTTATTATTCCGGACAAGATCAGCATCACCCTTGATTGTCTTTTTTGTGGCGAACCGTTAGAAGGCCCTGATGACGCCTCCTATTCATCCGGCGACCTAATCAAGTGCCAGAAATGCGGTGAAGGAAATGACTACGACTCCGTGATTGAGGTCGCGAAGGAAAAAGGGATGGCGCAGATGAAGAACGCAGTGGAGGGCGCAATTGCGAAAGAATTCAAAGGGCTGGTTAAGAGAACACATTAAGGTGTAACAATTGATTTTATATTTGCAAATGACCGCAGAACAAGTGAGGACGGTATTTAAGCTGCAAGGGGGTGACGCATGAGGGTGATGGAGCACCTCCTCAAAGCTGTTCGTGATGCCGGCGTCTACAACCCGGAAGTTCAGGTGGCACCGGCCTGCATCCTCTGGCCTGACAAAGACCGGCAATGGGAAGCGGTCATTCCCCGTTTACAAACCGAACTGCCGGAACTGCTGGTTCTCGGTAATTACCAACCCGACAAACGAACCGGTCCGGCCATCTGGTTACGCTGCGTCATAGCGGGTATGACTGATGATGTGTCGCTCCCCAAGGATCACACGCCCATTTTTTACCTGCCGGGTGTCAGCCGTCAGGACCTGCGAGCCGTTGAAAGCTGCCCTGATCATCTGAAACCATTGGCTGAGCTGCAATATCGGGGTGTGATCTGGTCGCAACTGAATGCCAAGGACTGGACTATTCTTGCCTATCTCAAATCGGATCAGGGGGGCTTGGGGCTTGATGTCGCGCAGGATAGTGATGCCAAGAGCGCAATGCAATTGGCACTCTACCGTTTGTTGGATGAAGAGGTCGAACTGCTCAAGGGCAAGCGTCTCGACAAGGACTACTTCAATACTCTGTTGACTGGTGGTGATCCTGTACGTGACTTGTTGCAATGGCTTGATCAGGGTGATGCCTTCCAGGCAAGCCGTGGTGAGCATGAATGGAAGGCATTTGTCGAGGTCTGCAAATCGCAGCTTGCCTTTAATCCGCAGAAAGAGGGCGTGCTGGCCGGTGCAGCCAAATTCGCAGCCCTGGAAGGCCCCTGGCGCGCAGTATGGGAACGCTTCTGCGAGGCACCGAAACGGTACCCGAACATCCCCACCCAAATCCGAAAATGTCGGGCTCCCATTGACACTATATATTGGCACATGGTGGACGGATCTTTTGAGGGCTGGCCACAATGGAACGAAGATCAGGAAATAAAGCTGCAAAGGGAACTTCTCAACCTTTCTCAGATGCCTGCACATGAGGCCAGAAAAAAGTTTCTGGAACTGGAAAAACAGCATGGGCGCAGGCGGCAACTGGTATGGGCCGAGCTTGGTGAAGCGCCTTTGGCCATGGCCTTGGAACATCTGGCAGTATTAGCTGACATTACCCAGACGAACCTTGCCGCAGGTACGGCCGAAGATCTGGCGGCGGGCTATGGCAATCACGGCTGGAAAGCTGATGATGCAATGATCCGGGCCTTGGCTTATGTTGAACGTCCCGCAGATTTTGAGGCGATTTCTACAGCCATCCGTTCGCTTTATCTGCCGTGGGCGGAGGAGTCGGCACGCCACCTGCAAAAGATAGTGGATGGTGCTTCCTACCCAGGAGGGACCTGTCATTCGGCAAAGCCTTTCTCTGCTTCTTCCAGCGAATGTATTCTGTTTGTTGATGGTCTTCGTTTCGATATTGGCAAGCGACTGGTCGACATGCTGGAGAAGGCGGATTGTAGTGTGGTAGAAAATCTGTTCTGGGTCCCTCTGCCCAGCGTTACCGCAACAGGAAAACCGGCCGTGGCCCCCTTATTTGGCACCAATAGAGTTGCGGAAGAGCCGGCGGGCTACAATTATGAACCTATCACAACCTACGTGTTCCGAAAAATTATTGCCGAGAATGGCTGGAAGATCCTGGGACGCTCAGATAACGGCGATGGTCAAGGGAATGCGTGGTGCGAATTTGGAGACATCGACCACGAAGGCCATGACCGAGGCTGGAAGATTGCCAAACACCTTGATGGTTTACTGACAGAGATCCGTGACCGCATCGCCTCCCTCCTGGCGGCTGGCTGGAAAAGCGTTCGGGTTGTGACTGACCACGGTTGGCTTTTGCTGCCGGGTGGTCTGCCGAAAATCGACTTACCCAGTGACCTGGTCGATAACAAATGGGGACGGTGCGCCTCTCTTAAATCGGGGGCGATGGCAGAAGAACGGCTCTATCCGTGGTACTGGAATCCGAGCCAGCATTTTGCACTGGCTGATGGAATAAGCTGTTTCAAGAAAGGGGAGGAATACACCCATGGCGGTTTGAGCCTACAGGAATGCTTGACCCTGCAATTGACTGTTTCCCGTGGCGTATCGGCAGGATCATCGGTTTCAATTGAGATCACCGATGTTGTCTGGAAGGGCTTGCGCTGCACGGTGGCTGTGGATGAACAACTTCTCTGGATTATCACTTGATATTCGCACCCAGGCAGGTGACTCATTATCCAGTGTGGTTCTTGGCGTTAAGCCTTTGAAAGACAACGGAACTGCCTCCGTGGTCGTTGAAAATGAGGACCTGGAAGGATGTGACGCCACACTGGTCTTGCTTGATGCAAATGGCGCACTGGTAGCACAGATCGCCACGGTAATAGGTGGAGGTAAAGAATGATTGAATTGGATCAGATCGACAAAAAGGCGGCCTCCTCACTTGAGGGGTATCTGGTCCGGAAGGATCTGGTCCGGACATTTCAGCCGTCAATTCCCAGTACCGACCTATGTGGTAGAGTTTCTTCTGGGACGTTACTGCGCAAGTATTGAACAGGAAGAGATCGAGGAAGGGCTGAAAATTGTCCAACGCCAGCTTGCCGATCGCACCGTCAAGGCCGGAGAGGAAGAACTGTTCAAGTCCCACGCCCGGGAAAAGGGTGAGGTCAAAATCATCGACCTCATAACTGCCCGGTTGGATGCCAAGACCGACTCCTATCTGGCCACGCTTCCGAGCCTGCCGTTTGACGGATGCCCGGATTGAGGCGGAACTGGTCAGTCGCCATGAGCGGATGCTGACCGGCGGGTTTTATGCTGAGATCAGCCTGGACTACGATTCCGTTATTGCCCAGGAGAAGAATGGCCGGCCCTTCGGGGTGAAGTCGCTGCGCGAGATCCAGCTTTCAAAACGTGATGTCCTTGATACGCTTGGCGGATGCGCGGGCAAGCTTTACAACCGAGGAGTGGAAGAATTTCCTGCTCCGCTCCATCGGCATCGAGCCCACAGATCTTTCCGAACGGCGGAAGAATGCTCTGATGTTGCGTATGGTTCCTTTTGTGGAGCGGAATTACAACATGGTGGAACTTGGACCCCGTGGTACCGGCAAGAGCCACCTTTTTCAGCAGGTGTCGCCCTATGCCCATCTGATTTCCGGCGGCAAGGCAACAGTGGCGCGGATGTTCGTTAATAACTCCACCGGCCAACGCGGTCTGGTTTGCCAGTACGATGTGGTCTGCTTTGATGAAGTGTCCGGCATCTCCTTCGATCAGAAGGACGGCGTGAACATCATGAAGGGCTACATGGAATCCGGCGAGTTCAGCCGGGGCAAGGAAAGTATCCGTGCCGACGGCAGTATCGTACTGGTCGGCAACTTTGAGGTCGATGTCGAGCATCAGCAGCGGATTGGCCATCTCTTTGGCCCCATGCCTCCGGAAATGAGGGATGATACCGCGTTCATGGACCGCATCCACTCGTTCCTGCCGGGTTGGGATGTCCCCAAGATCAGCAAGGAGCTGCTGACCAACCATTTCGGCCTGGTCAGTGACTTCCTCTCCGAATGCTGGAGCCAGCTCCGTAACCAAAGCCGAGTAAGCCTCTTGCAAAACCGCGTCTTCTTCGGAGGAGCACTCTCTGGACGCGATACCAATGCGGTCAATAAGACCATCAGCGGCCTGCTCAAGCTTCTTTACCCTGGCAGCGGTAATGACATCCCTGATGAAGATCTCGAATGGGCCGTCCGAATCGCCATGGAAGCAAGGAGGCGCGTTAAAGAACAGCAGAAGCGTATCGGTGCTGCCGAGTTCCGTAATACCCATTTCAGCTATGTAATGGGTGCTGATGGAGTTGAGAAATTCGTCTCCACCCCGGAACTGCAGAGTGACAACAGTATCGGCGGCGATCCACTTGAACCTGGCCAGGTCTGGACTATCAGCCCGGGTGGCGGCGAAGAACATCCTGGGCTCTACCGCATTGAGATCAATGAAGGCCCAGGCTCTGGCGTCAAAATTCTCAACAAGCCCGTGCCGCCCGCCTTTAGGGAAAGCATGGGATACGCTGAACAGAACCTATACGCTCGCTCGATGCAACTGGTCGGCGACAAAGACCCTCGTCACCATGAGTTTACCGCCCAGCTCCGCGCTTTCGATGCATCGAAGTCAGGAACAAAGCTGGGGATGGCCTCACTGGTAGCACTATGCACCTCCCTTCTGAAAAAGAGTGTGCGTGGCGGCCTGATTATTGTTGGCGAAATCAACCTGGGTGGCTCCATCGAACCGATTCACAATCCCGTGACCATCGCAGAAATTGCTGTTGAAAAAGGCGCGACTGCGCTCCTCATGCCCGTAGCCTGCCGTCGACAGTTGTTTGACCTCTCAGATGACATGGCGACTAAGATCGATATTCAATTTTATTTGGATGCCAGGGATGCCCTGCTGAAGGCGATGGTGGAGTAACACGTATGAGTGTTTAATTGTCGTCCGATTAATCCTGAATTAATTCAGCAAAATCAGCCTCAGTAAGGATCCCACTATGCACGACGACGGACATGATAATATCTTTGCCGATGACGATGCTCTTGATTTCATTATCTATGAGGAGCTTGAGAAACAGGATCGAGAGCGAAAGGATGGCAAAGACGGCTGCCTCAGTATTGTTGTGCTGCTGCTGTTACCGGCGGCGACTGTGATGCTTCTCTGCTGGTTAATGCTTTGGTTCACCGAGATTACCTGATCAGCGCTCCGATTCGCTTGTTTATATTTGATAACCGGATTGAGATTATCAGTCCCGGTCACCTGCCAAACAACCTGACAGTGGAAAAAATTCTTGCCGGCAACTCCAACATCCGTAATCCGATCCTGGTTTCCTATATTGCTAAAGGATTGCTCCCCTATAAAGGAATAGGATCAGGAATCAGAAGGGCATTAGACGATTGGCATAAAATAGAATTTATAGATGATCGTGAAGGATGTCTTTTTACAGCAATAGTTCAACGAACCACCGAAAAAAGTTCGGTGAAAGTTGCTGTCTCCCGTGGGGAAATAGCTTTGCAGCAAGAAAGTTCGGGGAAAAGTTCGGGGAAAAGTGCGGGGAAAAGTTCGGGAGAAAATATTGGAAACTGCTTGTCCGATACCCCGAATATGACTATCCCGCAACTGGCAAAGGAGCTCGGATTAAGCACCAGGGCCGTTGAAAAACAGATTGCCAAATTACAGCAAGACAACCAGTTGAAACGGATTGGGCCAGCAAGAGGCGGCCATTGGCAAGTGAATTAAAACTTAGTGAATTATTGTTTTGACTCAGGGAGGCCACTTTAGAGGATCTCATTTTTCCCACCACGAATAATTTACAGCAAATTCTATTGACCAAGCCGCCCTTTTCCATTTAGATAGCCTGCAAACTCTATCAACTCCCATACCCATTCAACACAGGTACAAATAATGGCATCAAAAACAAAGAAGGCAAAGGTAAGCGCGGCACTGGCGGCGGAAAAGTCGGAAGAAGCAATGATTGCGGGGATTCTGGAAGGCAGCCCGGATGGTATCGGCGTGGTTGTCGTCCGGCTCGAATGCGGTTGCCGGAAGATGGCAGCGGTGGCCAAGGACGGAGAACCGGCCTCAAAGGTTATTATCTACCGGGATCAGGCTGAAAGCATCTGTGACAAATGCAAGGCGGACAATGGCGATTTCATGCGGGTAACCGAGACCTTCATCCACTGGGTTCAGCCCGAACCAACGGAGGAGGAAAAAGAGAAGATCTCTGCCAAGGTCCTGGGAACCACTCCCAGCGCCAGTTGATAATTTCCCGTTGCCTGGGGCAATACGCGTCCTGGACGATCTGTGGTTTCTTACTATCCTTATTGCTTCTTACCGGCTGCGCCCGAGAGCAGCAACAATCAAAGGTCCAGAGCAGCCAGAAACCCGTGCAGGGCACCGAATGCAGTGACATGCCGACTGACAGACCTCAGCGCTCTCACGTCCAGCCAGAGGAGGAAGAATCCCTGGACACCAGTTCACTGCCAGATCTTTTTGTTACAGGCCTTTCTACCCAGGAGTGCTATCACCTGCACCCAGCAGCTTCTCAGAAAAAAAAGAAAAAAAGGGGACGCTGCGAACCCCAGAGCCTTCCCTTTGCCCGCTGCCGGAGCGGAATCAGCAGTTGCTGCCTGGGATGGAACAATGGCCCCTTGACCTGGTTTGCCTGTGAGAAGAAGAACAGTAACACCTCTCTTGTCCCCAGAGCCAACAGCGTTCTCATCCTGGCCGCCAACAGGCGCCATAACATGCCCACGGGTCATGTGGCCTATGTGGAAAAGGTCATTGCCAAAAAGCCCCTAATTACCGGCTCATCTTCAGCCATACCAATTATGATCGGAGGTGCAGCCTGGAGACCAATATCGAGGCCGACTATAACAGCTCCACCAGGACCCTGAATATCCTTAGCGGCGCCTGGAAGGAGTGGGGAAAAGGACTTCCGGTTGCCGGATTTATCCTCAGGTGACAGCATGAATTCGCACTTGAGTTCATCCTTGCTTCCAGTTCTTCTGTTTGGCAAGGTGCAGTTTTTGATACCCCTGCAGCAGTTTTTTATGGGTATCAAAACCTGCAAGGCTTAAGCCCGGACTGTGCAGGCCGTAAAAAATTTCTCTGGCCTCGATAATGTCGATGCAGGTCAGTAGAGTTTTTTCACCATACATACTCTTCAAACTATCCACATAATCAGCAAGCTCTCTTGTTTCATCGTCTTTAATTTCCAGCAGCACCCACAGGCATTGATAAGAGAGCGTGGCCTCTTTATCAAGCTGGTCAAGATACAGACACCAGCTCACCCATTCTTTGGCTTCGTTGTTCTGAAGTGCCAGACACAACATGGCTTTTAACTCGCCGATACGTAAACTGGCCCAGGTGGTGTCGGGGTCAGGGGCCACGCCAATGAATTCAGCAACATGTTGAAAATCGTTATAGCCCCCTTCATCGAAACGATCGAGAAGCGACTGCCATTGGCTGTGATCAAGATTTTTCAAGGAAAGAATTTCTTCTCGAAACAAGGCTCCTTCGTTGTTGTTGTTCCAGGCCAGATCGTCAACTGGATAGATTTCGGACATGCCGGGGACAATGATCCGGCAGGCATAAACATGGAGATGGTTGTACTCAGCTATATAGATATCGAAGCCCATGCCATGAACGAGATCACATAAGAAGCTGAATTCATTCTCGTTATTGGCATCAAAATCCCAGTCACAGAATTCATAGTCAGGTTTATTTTTAAAGAAATCATAGGACATTAACCCGCTGGAGTCGATAAAGTGTGTTTCGAGGTTTTGGTGGTCGGCAACTTCATCGAGGTCGAAACTGGGTGACTGGAAACCATCGAGTTGATTCAGATCCCTCCCCTGTAACAATTCGGTGAGGGTTCGTTCCAGCGCCACTTCAAAACTTGGGTGCGCACCGAATGCGGCAAAGACAGTGGCGTTGTCAGGATTGATGAGGGTGACGCTCATCACCGGATAACGCCCACCCAGTGACGCATCGGCAATACGAAGGTGATAGCCATGTTGTTGTATCTTATCGATTATTTTCGTTAGTTCAGGAAAACGCGCCAGAACATTGTCAGGGACTTCGGGCAGGCAGATGCCTTCGGCAATTATTTTATTTTTAATGTAACGCTCAAACACCTCTGACAGACCTTGAACGCGAGCTTCATAGGCTGTATTCCCCGCGGACATCCCGTTGCTCACATAGAGGTTGCCTATAATATTGACAGGAAACCAGATAGTTTCACCGTCACGTTGGCGCCGGTAAGGGCAGGCGCAGATGCCACGTTCGCCTGTGCCTGAGTTGGTATCAAACAGGACGGAGGCACTGAGTTCGTTCTCCGGGTTATAGTAGTGCCGGAGTTTTTTATCCAGCAGGCCCGTCGGAATCTCATTATTTTCGCTCTTAAACCAGCGTTCATCTGGGTAATGGACAAATTCAGCCTGCGCAAAATTCTCGCCAAGATAGAAATCAGCAAAAAAATAATTGCAGCTCAAGCGTTCAAAATATTCACCCAACGCACTCGCCAGGCAGGATTTTTCAGTGGTGCCTTTGCCATTGGTGCACATGAGCCCACAGTCTTTGTCGCGTAAATGCATAGAATAAGCACTTGGTACCGGATTCAGCCAGGAGGCTTCTTCAATATCGAAGCCCAGCTCAATCAGTTGTTGCCGCATGGTTTCAATGGATGATTCCAAGGCGGCATCCTTGCCTTTTATAAATGTTTTTTCTTCCATCATTCCATGGGTTCCAGTAATTACCAGCATTGTCCGGTTAAAAATTGCATTCGGTAAGAATATTGCTTCCGTGTACAGCAAATCCCCCCTAACCCCAGTAATGTCCGGTTTAAAAATTGCACTCAAAATATTTACTCCCTCTCCCCTCGGGGAGAGGGTTGGGGTGAGGGGGAAGAATGCCAGTATGATCTACCCGATAAGTTCCACCCCCCACCCTAACCCTCCCCCGCAAGGGGGGAGGGGACTTTTTTGATAGTAATGCAAGATTCTAAACGGACACTACTGAGTGATTACGGAGTTCCCTTCCTTATTTGATTAAAAAAAATCCCGCCATAACGGCGGTGAAATTCTGCAGGGCTTATAACCCGATAAATCGTTTATTTCATTGACGGTTATCCGGCAGCCACTTCCTTCTGATGCCGGCATCTGGCCATAAAGCCCTCTGCCCATTCCGGGGTACCATCGGCATGGACATGCGTGTACAGGGCCAGGACATTATTCATGGTCAGACCGTCACGACCCGACATGAACCCCTGGCCACGGCTCATCTTCAAGGAAAGCTGCTCCGGTAGGCCCCGCCACTCAAGGATGGTGGAATAACGGAATTCATGGCCCTTGATCTCGGCCCCCTGGCTATAAAAGGGGTTTGCTCCATCCACCTCAAAGACCGAGTAGCCGTGGGCCTGCGGCTTTCTGGACATCCCGAATCGAATGGGGAAGACCCCGGCCAGCGGGTATTCCCGACCATCGAGGACGATCGATTCACCCAGATAGATCAGACCGCCGCATTCGGCATAGATGGGCAGCCCGGCCTCGGCGGCCTGCTTGATGGACTGCCGGAATCCCGCATTCGCGGAGAGCTCTCCGGCGCTGGTCTCGGGAAAACCACCGCCGATATAGAGGCCATCGAGCGGTGGCAGGGTGCCGGCAGTCAGGGCATCAATCATCACCAGTTCCGCGCCCAGCCGTTCGATTGCCTCCAGATTTTCCGAATAATAAAACTGGAAGGCGGCATCCATCAGGACCCCGATCCGCAGCCGTGCAGAATCCTGCTGGACAATCTCCGGCCCGGATGATAGGAATTTTCCCACCGGGGCCATGATCGCCTCAATCCGTTCCAGATCGAGGTGTTCCTGCATGGTCGCCACCAGAAAATCCATGGCCGCCCCGCTGCCCTCATACTCCTGGTGGGGAGTGACCCCCAGATGGCGCATGGGAAAGATATCGCGCTTCATCCGCGGCACGGCCCCCAGCACCGGCAGGCCGGTATAGGTTTCCACCGCCTGGGTGACAATGGAACGATGCCGTTCCGTGCCGATCTGGTTCAACACCACCCCGCGGATATCCACCCGCTCGTCCAGCTTCTGGCAGCCCAGGACCATGGCCGCCACCGTCCGCGTGGTCTTGGTGCAGTTAACCACCAGCAGGACGGGCATGTTCAGGGACAGGGCCAATTCCGCGGTGGAATACCCTCCTTCCGGGTTCACGCCGTCATACAACCCCCTGTTGCCCTCCACAATCACCCGGTCGGCCCCTGAAGAATGGCCAAGGAAGGAGCGGAGGATCACCTCTTCATCCATCAGATAGGGATCAAGGTTATAGCAGCTGGAGCCGGCCGCCAGCTTCAACCAGCCCGCGTCAATATAATCCGGTCCCTTTTTAAAAGGCACCACCCTCTTGCCCTGCCGGGCCAGGAGCGCGGTCAGGCCAACCGAGACCACACTCTTGCCCGATCCACCGGCAAGGCCGGCTATGAC
This sequence comes from uncultured Pseudomonadota bacterium, assembly GCA_963776835.1. Lineage (GTDB taxonomy): Bacteria > Desulfobacterota > Desulfobulbia > Desulfobulbales > Desulfocapsaceae > UBA2270. The sequence goes on along the minus strand of CAVZOB010000012.1, from coordinate 33,435 downwards.
AATTCCTTTTGTCTGCATTGCTTTTTCCACAACAGTTTATGCCTTTTACAAAATGGGATTATTTTACTTCACAAAGACCAACAACCATCCGCTGCAGGGATTGATTGAACCAGCTTCTAAGGAATGTAGAAATAATTGATATACCATTTTGCTTGGTAGGGTGTGCTGCGCGCACCTTCTTTGTGCTATCGTCCCACTGGGCATAATATCAACAACGGTGCGCACGGCGCACCCTACCAAAAACGGTATTTTAATATTTTCCAAGCCCCTAATGTTCCATCTTCCCCTGTATAGCCCAGGCCTTGGTATAAAGTCCATTCAACCTCTTTTCCAGCTCCAGACGATATTCCTCCAGCTGCTCATCTTGAAGTTCCGGAGGCACAAAAAGGGGCTCACCATAGAAAAAATCGATCCGGGAAAAGGGCAGCGGCAGGGCCGTGCCGTCCCAGGAGCCAAAGCGTTTATAGCGGTTGCAGGACCAGGCCATGGGCAGGACCGGGACCCCGGTCTTGGCGGCCAGCATCAGAGAACCTGCCTGGGCAATCCTGGCCGGCCCCTGTGAACCGTCGGCCACCAGAATGGCGTTTTTACCCTCCCGTACCGCCCTGATCAGTTTGATGACCGCCTGCATTCCCCCTTTCTTCCGGGAACCACGTACCGTTTCATTACCCAGCTTCTCGACAATGCGACTGATATACTCGCCGTCCCGGCTGGCGCTGACCATGGCCACCCCGGACTCCTTGCGGAAAAAATAGAGGATATACAAAACCCCATAGTGCCAGAAACTGGCAATGGCAGGGTTTCCTGAAGCCTTGATCCGATCCATATATTCCTGTCCATGGACGGTCAGCCGGCAGGTGGAAAACCATGCCCTGGTCAGCCACACAAAGACAAAGGGGATCACCTGCAGCGATACCTTATACCAGAATCCGTTTTTCATCCAATCTCAATCTCCAGTCGACGCAGGGCCTTGATCCGGTCCCGCAGGGCGGCAGCCTGTTCAAAGGCCAGTTCCTTGGCCGCAACCTGCATCTCTTTCTCCAGTTTCTTGATCTCTTTTTCCAGATCACGGAGAGTGGTATAAACAGGGAGCTCTTCAGCCGCCTGCAGCAGATCCGCCTGATACCCGGCCTGATAGCCGCTGTCAACAAGATGCTGCTGCAGCCCGTCCTTGACCCGGGAACAGATGGTGGTGGGGATTATACCATGTTCCTGATTATATTCTTCCTGAATCTTCCGCCGCCGCGCCGTCTCATCCATGGTGCGCTGCATGGAACCGGTGATGGTGTCGGCGTAGAAGATGACCATGCCGTCGGCATTCCGGGCCGCCCGGCCGCAGGTCTGGGTCAGCGAGCGCTCGGAGCGCAGAAACCCCTCCTTGTCGGCATCGAGGATGGCCACCAGCGACACCTCCGGGATATCCAGCCCCTCGCGCAGCAGATTGATCCCGACCAGGACATTGATATTCGCCGTTCCGCAGATCGCGGATCAGCTCCACCCGCTCCAGGGTCTTGATATCGGAATGGAGATAGCGCACCTTGACCCCCAGTTTTTCGTAATAATCGGTCAGGTCCTCGGCCATGCGCTTGGTCAGGGTGGTCACCAGCACCGCCTCGTTGCGCTCGCTGCGCAGGCGGATCTCTTCGAGCAGGTCATCCACCTGGCTTTTGGCCGGACGCACCTCGATCCGGGGGTCGAGCAGGCCGGTGGGCCGGATCATCTGGGCCACGATCCTGTCCTTCCACCTGCTCGATTTCATAGGGGCCGGGGGTCGCCGACACATAGATCACCTGCTTGATCCGGGCGTTGAACTCATCAAAGCGCAGAGGCCGGTTATCGAGGGCCGAGGGCAGCCGGAAGCCGTAATCGACCAGGGTTTCCTTGCGGGAACGGTCGCCGTTGTACATGCCGTTGAGCTGGGGTACGCCGATATGGGACTCGTCGAGAAAGAGCAGGAAGTCATCCGGGAAATAATCGATGAGGTTGGGCGGCGGCCGCGCCCGGCTCCTTGCCGGTCAGATGGCGGCTGTAATTCTCGATGCCGCCGCAGTAGCCCAGCTCCTGGATCATCTCCAGATCAAAGAGGGTGCGCTGTTCCAGCCGCTGCAGCTCCACGAGGCGGTTCTCCCGCTGATACCAGGCCAGCCGCTCCTTCAGCTCCTCCTTGATGGCCGCCATGGCCATCTGCAACCGGTCGCGCGAGGTGACGAAATGGCTGGCCGGAAAGACCGTGTACTCATCGAGCCGCTGCAGGACCACGCCGCGCAGGGGATCGATCACCGAGATGGCCTCCACAGTATCGCCGAAAAACTCGACCCGGATGGAGATCTCTTCCTCATGCACCGGGAAAATATCAATGACATCGCCCCGCACCCGGAAGGTGCCGCGATGAAAAGAGATATCGTTGCGTTCATAGAGCATGAAGACCAACCGGCGCTGCACCTTCTCCATGGGATATTCCCCATCGCGGCGCAGCAGGAGGTGCATGTTCTTGTATTCATCGGGCGAGCCCAGGCCGTAGATACAGGAGACCGAGGCCACGATCAGCACATCACGCCGGGTGAGCAGGGAACGGGTGGCGGAATGGCGCATCATGTCGATGGCGTCATTGATGGCGGAGTCTTTCTCGATAAAGGTGTCCGAGGTGGGGATATAGGCCTCGGGCTGATAGTAATCGTAATAGGAGACGAAATATTCGACCGCATTATGGGGAAAAAGCTCCTTGAACTCGGCAAAAAGCTGGGCGGCCAGGGTCTTGTTGGGGGCGATGACCAGGGTCGGCCGCTGCACCTTCTCAACCACACTGGCCATGGTAAAGGTCTTGCCCGACCCGGTGACCCCCAGCAGCAGCTGGCTGCGCGCCCCGCTCGCAAGGCCGCGCACCAGGGTCTCGATGGCCTGCTGCTGATCCCCGGAGGGAGAAAAGGGAGTGACGAGTTGGAAGGGATTATCCATAATTCAGGGGATACTTTTAAGTTTTAACTTTTACGTGTTAAGTGGTAAGTATGAAGATACCAAGCAGATTCTCTGCGGAAACGGCTCAAATCTACCTTCGAGTTTGCAAAATATTTGAAACTTTAACCATTAAAGCTCTATTTCTCAAGTAATGAATCGTTTTCCACGCCCTCCCCTGCTGCTTTACAGCTACCTGACCGCCGAGATCCTGGCTCCTTTTTTTGCCAGTTTTCTGATCATGAACTCAGTTTTCATTCTGGTCAAGCTGATCCCCTTTCTCAATGTGTTTCTGGAGCTCAATATCGGCTTTGCCGATTTTCTCCGCCTATTTTCCTACGTCTTTCCCAATATGTTTCTCTTTTCCATGCCCATGGCCGCCATGATGGGAATGATCATTGCCTTCAGCAGACTTTCCAACGACGCTGAGATCCTGGTCTTCAAGTCCAACGGGATCAGCATCTATACCATTCTCCCTCCTGTTATCCTGATATCCATGGCTATTGCCGGTATCACCGCATATTTTTCGATACAACTCATCCCCACCGGTGAGACCGCCACCAAGCAGCTCATGTTCCAACTGGCCAAAGAAAAGATAGACAAGGGCATCAAGGAGAACGTCTTCAGCGAGGCCCTGGGCGATGTGGTGGTCTATGTACAGTCCATGGACAAGGCCACGGGTCAATGGCAGGATGTCTGGGTTTCCGACATGCGAGACCAGAAAATCCCTGCCATCACCATGGCAAAGTCAGGCTCCATGGTGGTCGACAGCAGGACAATGGAGGTAACGATTATCCTGAAAAACGGCAGCATCAACCGCCCTGCCGGCACTTATGCCCAGGCAATCACCTTTGACCGGTACCAGATCAACATCCCCCTGCATATTCCCAGCGTCATTGACGGTACGGATGTAACCCAGCAAAGCTTCAGTTCCATGACCATGGGACAGTTGCAACTGACCGCCACTCAATATGGCCAAAAACACAAGCTGGGCCGCAAAGCGCTGGCCAACTATCACAAACGACTGGTGCTGCCGGTGGGCTGTTTTATCCTGAGCCTGCTCGGTCTTCCCCTTGGGCTCCAGGCACGAGCAGGCAAAAGCGCTATCGGCATCCCCCTGGGACTGGTCTGTTTTATCTTCTATTATGTGCTGTTTACCATCGGCAAAAATATGGCTGAGGATGGTTCACTCTCCGCCATGACGGCAATGTGGTCCCCCAATCTTATCTTCTTTGTTTTCACCCTGATATTCTTGCGCCAGACCGCCAATGAGAGACCGCTGATACCTGCCACAATCTGTAATCCCTGCACCGCCCTGATTGCCAGGTGGTTCTCCCCTCTTAGAGGGAAGAATAGGTAAGTGGAGCCACCTGCCGGTGAAAAAAATCACGGGAAGACCGGCTCTGAACAGGGAGCAGTATGAACAAACACCTGATGAGCTTTTGGGCCCTGGCCAACTGACGATTGGAACCGTGCATGGAAATGTGAAAGACAGGGTGTGCCATCTCTCTGAATGCGAGTCCTACTTCTGTCGCCACTGTACCATTGAATTCAAGGATATGGAGATAGCTCTGCAGGCAGGTTTTATCCCCTGCGACAATTGCAAGGCCATTCTGGAAAAACAGAACGTATCGGCAGCAGACAAGACGCTTCCCTAATCACGCCCAGCCTGTTCATGGGGTTCAGGCTTGACACCGGGATTCAGGCCATATAAGCTAAACTAAAGAAACCGGGTGATCCGGAAGAAAGGTGTCAGCGCTTCGCCAGCAACCGTCGACTTCTATCCATCACCTGGGGTGCTTCTATCTTTGCATCTTTAAACACGCAGAAAGCAAGCACCAATACCCATTGACAATGTGATCTATTTTCACCAAAATCTGTCTTATTGACGTCTTAAAAATCGTAAGGTCCGGGCAATATCAATGAAACTTCCATACGCCAGTGAGATGCGGGAACTGGACCGGCGCGCCATCGAAGAATATGGCATCCCCGGCATAATCCTCATGGAAAATGCGGGCCTGGGCACCGTCTTAATGATGGAGAGGGAGTTGGGCCCGGCTGCAAACCATTTTGCCCTGATCCTGATTGGTCCCGGCAATAATGGCGGTGACGGTCTGGTCATCGGACGTCACCTGCACCAGCGCGGCTGCGAGCCTATCTTTATCTTCCTTATGGCCCCGGATAAACTGCAGGGGGATGCGGCCACCAATCTCCATATCATCCAGAAGCTGGCGCTTCCTCTGCATGTGCTGGACACGGCGGCACGGGTCCAGATTCTTTCCACCCTCTATCAGCAGCTGATCTCCCGCGGCAAGACCTGCTACGCCATCATCGATGCCCTGTTCGGCACCGGACTGAGCAGAGAGATCAGTGGCCACATGAAAGAGCTGATCCAACAGATTAATGAAGAGACATTCGGGGCCTCCATTCCCCGGATCGCCGTTGATATTCCCTCCGGCCTGCACGCGGATTGTGGCAGGATCCAGGGCGCCTGCATCCGTGCGGACCATACCGCCACCTACGGCTGCGCCAAACCAGGCCAACTGCTCCAGCACGGCATGGAGCTCTGCGGCAGGCTGCATCTCATTGATATCGGCATCCCCCCGGCGGCCTTTGACACACTGCATATTCAGCAGGAAGCCCTCACTGAGCAGGATTCAAGAATCTTGCTTACGCGGATAAAACGGAAAACAACATCGCACAAGGGAAGTAACGGCCACCTTCTGGTCCTGGCAGGCTCCATCGGCAAGACCGGGGCCGCCATCCTCAGTGTCAAAGGCGCCCTGCGCAGTGGCTGCGGACTGGTCAGCCTCTGCTGCCCCCATAATCTCAATCCCATTTTCGAGTGCCAGCTTATTGAAGCAATGACCATCCCTCTTCATGCCTCACGGTCGGCAATAGGCATGGAGGATCTTACAGCCATTGAAGAACAGCTGCAGGGGAAAAAGGCCCTGGTCATCGGACCAGGACTGGGCATGGCGGAAACGACGGCCCAACTTGTGCTGCACCTCTATCGTACGGTGCAAGCGCCCATGGTCATCGATGCCGATGGTCTCAACATCCTGGCGCAACATAGGGATCAGCTCAAGGCCCCGCCCGGCCCCCGGATCTTCACCCCCCATCCCGGTGAGATGGCGCGAATCCTCGGCGTCTCCGCAGCCGAAATCCAGGATGACAGGATTGAGGCCGCCCGGTCTGCCTGCCTGCTCTTTGATCACTCAGCCGGCCGGTGCACCGTCATCCTCAAGGGGGCGGGCACGGTCATCGCCTCAGCTGGAGGTGAAGCCTGGATCAATACCAGCGGCAATCCCGGGATGGCAACAGGAGGGATGGGAGATGTGCTCAGCGGGATCATCGGGGCCCTGATCTGTCAGGGGCTCTGCCCGGACGAGGCCGCCCGCGCGGCTGTTTATCTGCATGGCCGGGCAGGAGATATGCTCGAGAAGACAATTGGCACAGGTTACACGGCAACAGAGGTTGCCGACACATTGCCCAGGATCATCAAAGATCTGAGTAATTAAAATCAATAAGGAGTTTTTTTTATGCTGACAGCCCGTGATATCATGACCCGTGACATCATTACCGTAACAGAAGAATCAACAGTCAAGGAACTGGCCAGGATCCTGACCAGCAACCAGATAAGCGGCGTGCCTGTCATCAATGACAGGGGCAGGCTTGTCGGTGTGGTAACCGAGAGTGACCTGATCTTTCAAACCAAAAAAGTCCATATCCCCACCGTGATCACCATCCTTGACTCCGTCTTTTACCTTGAGAACCCTGATAAGATGGGCGATGAGATGAAAAAGATGGCCGGCACCAGGGTGAAAGACATCCTGACCTCTTCCCCTATCACCGTGACCGAGGAGACCCCCCTGGACGAAATCGCCACCATCATGTCGGAAAAGAATTTTCACACCCTGCCGGTTGTCAACAAGGATATCCTGGTAGGAGTGATCGGCAAAAAAGATATCATTAGGACACTGATTGATTAGGTGCCGTTGCTCCGCAAGCAAGGTCTTTTTCTTGCTTGCGGAGCTTACGGCACCTTATGCCGCTTCTAAGAAACAGCCAATTTCCGGCTGTTTCTTAGAGTGGCGCCTGGCAAATAACAACAAGACTACATAAAGCAAGCAAGGTCTTTTTCTTGCTTGCGGAGCTTACGGCACCTTATGCCGCTTCTAAGAAACAGCCAATTTCCGGCTGTTTCTTAGAGTGGCGCCTGGCAAATAACAACAAGACTACATAAAGCAAGCAAGGTCTTTTTCTTGCTTGCGGAGCTTACGGCACCTTATGCCGCTTCTAAGAAACAGCCAATTTCCGGCTGTTTCTTAGAGTGGCGCCTGGCAAATAACAACAAGACTACATAAAGCAAGCAAGGTCTTTTTCTTGCTTGCTGAGCTTACGGCACCTTATGCCGCTTCGAAGAAACAGCCAATTTCCGGCTGTTTCTTAGAGTGGCGCCTGGCAAATAACAACAAGACTGCATAAAGCAAGCAAGGTCTTTTTCTGCTTGCTGAGCTTACGGCACCTTATGCCGCTTCGAAAAAACAGCCAATTTTCCGACGCATGACGGCAAACTCCTCCATGGGATAGTCGTTAACTGATCTGCCGGTCTCACCTGCAAACTTCACGTTCAATGATCCGAAAACAGCCTCGATCTCGAGGGGTTTTACCTGCTGCAAGGTGACCACCTTCATCCCCTCCTGCTTTGAATCTGCATGATATAATTATAAAAGGCATCCACGTTCTTTTCCGTCTGGCCAAAATGGAGATGGAGATAGCCGCCCACGGTATTGCCCACCTTGAATCCTTCCGGCCGGCCATCCTCCAGCTGGTAGATGGTCTCCACATCTGAAGCCATCCTCTCAATCACCGAATAATGAAATTCATGACCGTGCAGGGTCTCACCCTTTTTCCCCCACAGACAATCCATGGCCAGACATGGCTGGCGATAGCCGAGGCGGGAAAGGCGACTCTGCATCCGCACCGTTGCCGGAAAGACCCCGGCCATGGCGTGCGCCTTGCCATCGAGATCGATCAGCTCCTCACACAGGTACATGAATCCTCCGCACTCCGCATGAACCACGCCTCCAGCCCTGGCCCAGTCAACAATGGCCGTGCGCATGGCCACATTCCGGCTCAGGGCGGAGGCATAAAGCTCGGGGTAGCCGCCGCCAAGATAGAGGGCGTCCATCCCTTCGGGAAGACTCTGGTCGTGCAGAGGGCTGAACATGAGCAGCTCAAAGCCTGCCTTCTCGAGGATGGCCAGATTGTCTTCATAATAAAAGCAGAAGGGCAGATCGCGGGCCACGGCCAGTTTCAGGGGAGTAGCCCGGAGCTTCACGGGAGAGTCAACCGGAGTGGTGACCCTGCTGGTGCCCAGGGACAAGAGAGCGTCCAGGTCAATATGCTTCTCAATTGCGGCAACCAGCGCTGCCAGCTGGATCCCATCCAGTGGAGCTTCTTCTCCCATGTGCAGGCCGAGATGGCGGTCAGGGATCTCAAAGCGGGTATCACCGGGGAAAAAACCCAATATCCTGGCCTGACAGGATTGCTCCACGGCCCCGCGGATCAGCTCAGCATGGCACTCTGAGCCCACCCGGTTAAAGATCACCCCTTTGATCCGCACGCAGGGATCATACAGCTCAAAACCCTTGAGCACCGCAGCAGCACTCTCGGCCGCTGAATGGGCGTCAATAACCAGGACAACGGGCAGGGCCAGGGCCGTGGCCAGGGCCGCCGAGCTGGAGAGGTCGCCGTCAAAGAGGCCCATCACCCCTTCCACCACCCCCACATCCTGACCAGAGAGCCGCCGGTTGAAGATATTCCGGCAGAATTCCTCGCCGCACATCCGCAGATCAAGGTTGGACGAGACCTGTCCCGTCGCCATCCGGTGCAGGCTGGGATCGATAAAATCAGGCCCGCACTTGAAGGGCTGTACCGCCAGGCCCCGGGCCGCAAGCGCTGCCAGAATTCCCAGGGTAATTGTGGTTTTTCCGGAACCGCTGGCGGTACCGCCAATGAGAAATACCGGGATCTGGGTATCAGCAGAGCTCGGGGCACTATCTTTTTGTAATATCATCTCATTATCCCGGTAATATCCGCCTGAGCAGCAGCAGGACCAGCAAAAACAGAGCGGAACCAACAAGCATCAGCCGGTTGGTGAGCAGAATATCGCGATCAGCAAGCTCCCGCATCCGCTCTCCCATGGTTGGCTTGACCACAGCCTGGCCGAAATAGATGGATTCCCCGCCCAGTTGCACCCCCAAGGCCCCGGCCACTGCCGCCTCCGAATGGCCGGAATTGGGGCTGGCGTGGCACAAGCGGTCGCGGCGGAAAATCCGCAGGGCGTTTTTCCCATCCAGACCAAGCAGAAAAGAGGCCGCCACCAGGAGCAGACCGCTCAGGCGGGCGGGGATAAAATTGGCCGCATCATCCATCCTGGCCGCGGCCCAGCCAAAGGCAAGATATCGTTCATTTTTATAGCCGAACATGGAGTCCATGGTATTCACCGCCTTATACCCCATGGCGCAGAGGGCCGCCAGCACAACCGGGCTCATCTCCAGAAACGGGGCACACACCCCTCCCATGACCGCAAAGAAAAGGGGGGCTGACACCCCGTCCACCATATTTTCGGCCACCGTTTCCACCGTGGCCCGGATCACCCCGGCCCGGTCAAGGGCTGCCGTATCCCGGCCCACAATCATCGCCACGGCCCGCCGGCCGGCCGGAATTCCGGATTCACCCTCCTGCTGCAGGGCCGCATAAACATCCCGGCTATGGCGGATCAGATCCCGGACGGCGATGGAGGTATAGAGCAAAAATACGGCCAGACCATCAGCCAGCATGGGCGAAAACAGCGCAGCAGCCTGCAACAACATTGTCACAAGGCCAAGTGTCACCCCCAGGACAGCAAGAACAGTCGCCACCCCGGCCAGACGCTTGCTGACGAAAATCTTGCGGAAGAGCGTCTCCGATCCGACACCAAACCAGCCGATAATCCGCACCGGATGGGGAAACCAGCGGGGATCGCCCAGAAGCAGATCAAGGGCCAGGGCGCAGAGGAGCTGCAGCTCGAAAATCTGAAAAAACATTGAATGCTCTCTCCTGTAGGATACGCCGCGCGCACCAGTAAGGCAGGTAAAATAATTTCTTTGTCTGTATACATTCCCATTCCCGTGATTACAGCCTGGAATGAATATATATCAATCATTGAATATTCTGTCCATCCCTATGGAAAGCTGCCAGCCAACCGCCGAAGGCGATGACACCGGCAGGCGTCCTCAAGGCAGAGAAGACCCTATCTAATTTCCTTGACGAGTGTAACGGAATTATGAGAAATTAAAGATATTGCCTGCATGCATACTTCATCACCCAAGCAGAGGCGGCAGCAAGGAGCTACACTCTCTCCCGGGATCTCCGCATGGCTGGCCCCGGACGGAAGCAATGGGGGAAAAAACCATTTTCACCGGCTTGAGATCATTGCTCTTGCCTGAATGTTCAATAAAAAGAAAGGAGATACGATGACAACTTTTATGAATAGACTGATTCATGCGGCAAAGCTGGATGTCCATCTTTATGAAGAGGTGGAGGCTGACAAGGGCGCAATGGTTCAGGCCATGGGGGTTGTTGTTCTTTCCAGCATAGCCGCCGGGGTGGGCAGTATCGGCACCATAGGGATTGGCGGGATATTGTTCGGGACCCTCGCCGCCCTCGGCGGCTGGTACATATGGGCCTATCTTACCTACTTCATCGGTACCAAGCTCCTGCCGGAACCGCAGACCGAGGCCGATATCGGTCAATTGCTGCGAACCACCGGATTTTCGAGTTCTCCCGGCTTGATTCGCATTTTGGGGATCATCCCGGGGGTGGGCTCGGTGGTTTTTGCAGTGGCTTCAATCTGGATGCTGGTGGCAATGGTGATCGCGGTCAGGCAGGCCCTTGATTACACGGGCACCCTGCGGGCTGTGGGAGTTTGCGCCATCGGCTGGATCATCCAGTTCCTGATTATGATGCTGTTGTTTTTTCTTTTGGGTGGCCCGCCATCCATCTGATGCTGGTTGATGGAATAATCAGAAATGTTTACCATAAGCTCCAGTCCGGCATTGGCCGGACTGGAGCTTATGGTATTGTATAAAAAGTTACCACTATTTCTTGTACCAGCGCCCATTAGCATCCTGCAGCCATTGGCCGGGCTGGGCAATATCCATGATCTGCTGGGCCCGCCGCCGCCCTACCAGATCAGCGGTCGTACCCTGCTGCTTGGCAATGGCCTGGTAAACCTGGCGGCGGTCATTGTTTTCCGCCTCCACCAGCGAAGCCTTTTCCTTGTCCGCCCCGACAAACTGCAGATAGCCCAGATTGTCTTCGCCGATTATGCCCTTATCCTTCAGGGCCACGATCTCCGGCAGTCTTGCGGCCATGCGCTCCTTGATGGAGTTGGCGGCGGCGCCAGCGACAGAGGAAAACAAGAGGACAGAAATCAAACCGAAGAGCAGAAAAAACAACCGTTGTCTTTGCATTTTCATCACCAATTGATTGTATTATGTGTATTTTTTATTTCAACTGACCGCTGGTAGCTTTTTTGTCCAGATCGCCGAAGAAATCATCCAGGGCCCGGTCCACCTTGATGTTCACATCGATGGTGATGTGGATCGGTTTTATCTCAACGGGCGCCACCTGTATTTCATGATGGGTGCATGCCGGCAGCAGCAGCGCCAAGGCCACCAGCAGCAGTAAACTTCTTTTTTTCATCAATACTCCTTTACCCTCACCGGGTCATTTTATATAATTTCTGCATGCCGCCACCGTACTCCATGATCTTCTCAAACGGCAACCGCAGATTCATATCAAGAAGAATGGGCTGGATGATTCCCCCGGTTTCACCCGCCTGCAGACGGGTGAAGCTGCCGAGCTGACTGTTGTAGCTGAAAGGTATAGGATGGAGCGGCTGGCCGTCAAGCTTTATCTGCAGAAGAAGATCATCACCCTCGCTGTTCAGCAGCAGCTTGGCCGAGTTGTAACGAAAATCCTTCAGGGCCTCACCGGCAAAATCAAGCTGGGAAAACTGCGGACTGTCCTTGGGAATCCCGGCCGTCAACAGCCCCAGATTCCCAATACGGATATTGCCGCCCTCACCTGGGGGCGAGGAGAGCAGACCGTCGACAAAACGCAGCCTGCCGTCGACCACAGCCATGGGAATCCTGCCGTTGAGGATGCCTTCCCCCTCCGCCCGCTGCACGCCAAACTGGGCAAAGAGGCCGGCAAGACTCAACCGGTCACACACTAACGTCGTCTCATAATCCCTGCGGCCGGTGCTCAATCGCAGGGACCCGGCAGAGACATGGCCGTCGCACCAGGCAAAGATGCCGCTCTCCAGCAGCAGAGAGGTGGGGGATTCCAGCTGAAAGGCAAATTTGCCGTCGGTAAAGGCAAGATTACCGACCTTGGCCGTGGCAAAGCTCAGGGGCTGGGCCGGCAGGCTCCTTGTCTGCAAAAGATCAGGGATCGCCAGAGAAAGGTTGAGGCCGGTCAGCGCAATCTCACGTTTGGGCAGCTCCAGGCGCGTGTTGTCAAGCTGCAGCTGCAGCTCCCCGCTCCCGGCACCGCCGGAGAAGGCACCGGCAGCCTGCAGTCCGAACTCACCGGCAAGGGTTATTTCCTGCCTTGCCTTGAAAAACCTCCCCAGATTAAAGGCGGTGAACTTCTGCCTGGGGACAGAAAGCTGCAGAGATCCGTGCAGACCTTTTGCGGCTGAGTTGCCCACATCTCCCTTGATCTTGAGGCGAATCCCCTCCAAGGCCTTGCTGTCATGGTTGCCGGCAAAGAAAACACCTCCTGCCTGCTGCTCGGCCGTCAGAAGAATCCCGCCCAGATCCTGGCCGTTCAGCATGATCCTGGCAAGTTGCAGAGAACCGGAGCCATTGCCTCCGTTACCGGCAAGGACACCTTCGCCCCTCAGTTCGGAAACCGTTAACTCAACCGGGGAGTGCAGCGCCAGGCCGTTGCTTTCAAAGTGGAATTTATTATCGGTCACGGAGAGCGAGAAAAGAAATGGCGGCCTATCTTCAGCCCCGGCTCCATTGAGGAGCCAGCTGTTGTTTTCACCTCTCAGCGCGAATTGTTCAATCTCGCAATGCAGATCCAGAGAGCTGATGGCAAGCGGATTCATCACCGCCCTGCCCTCGGCGGCAAACTGCAGCCGTCCGCTGAGATCCTGTCCCAGAAAAGCGGCCAGGAATGTCAGCGGAAAATCGCTGGTTTCCACCTTGAAGCTGAGTATGCCGTCCGCCACCGCTGCCTTGAGGGCGATGGCAAGCTCCCGTCCTTCGGATGAAGCGTGAGCATACCGGCCAAGGTCGCACTACCGTCTCCCCTGTTCTCGCTTTTTTCCTGGTCAAGCTGCAGGCTGAAAGGCCATTGTTCCATGCGGCCGGACACCCCGTAACGGAGCAGGCCGTTGCTGATGCTGAGCTGGCCGACGGTAGCCGGCAAGGAAAAATCCGACCTTCCCGATGGCTTCACTGCCCCTTCATTTTGGGAAAAACCATCCAGGACAAAGCGGCCCTCCCGCCATTCTCCCTGAATCTGCAACCCATCAAGGCCAGGCGCTCCACATGTCGGGACAAAAGGCCGGGCAGGGAATAGTTGAGGTGCAGGGAATCAATCCGCAGGGCCGGCTTATCGGGGTCACCCAGAACAATCGCCTCCAGATCGGCCCCGGAAATTCCGACCCGGCGCACCGTACAGGAAAAGGGTTGATCCGGCAGTGATCTGGCCACCAGATGTTCTATGCCTTTTTCCACAAGCACTGGGATACTGACCCAACGCACAGCCCAGAGGGCCAGCAGCGCCAATACCCCTGCAACCAGAATCCAGCCCAGCCGTTTTTTCACCATGCAACTCCTTAGGAGCCGTTACGAAATAACATGGCCATTTATATCGATTTCGTTACGGCTTCTTATGCCGCTCCGGGCATTAAGATGGCCATGTTATTTTTTACAGCGGCTTCCCGGTTCGCCAGAGCCCAAATGGTCTTCCTGCCACAAGGCCACTGTACCAGAAAAGGCAGGGGAAAGCTCTCAGGCCAGTGCCTTTTTCAGGGGACAGTTTTCGGCAGGATCCCGCCCCTGCCGATAGGACTGCAGGAGTTCGACAGATCTGGCGGCCAGCAACCTGCGCACCTCTCTTCTTCTTCCCTTGACCCGGGCGATGGTCATTGAATCGTAAGCCGTGGTCTGGTGACGCATCCAGGCAATCACCGCGGCCTCGGCGCGTCTGGCAATGGGGATGCGTTCGGTCCTTGCCACCGTACCGCTGCCCACCGGGGTTGCGTGGGCGCTGACTTTTTTCCCGAGCAGTGCGGCCTCGGCCTGATAACGCGGATGAAAAGCCAGGAAAAGGATGACCTCGGCGCAGAATTCACCGACATAGGCATCCTGTTTGGCCTCCCGTCTGGCAAGATCGCTTTTCCGCCTTCGCTCATATTCAGGGCTTGATCTCTTGGCCTCAACCTCCTGTCGCGATCCCAGGATATGCTCCTCTTTGGCCCAGACCCCCTTTGCAATCAGCCTTTTTCCTTCGCGCACCTGGACGACCCAGGTCTCGCCCCTGGCCTTGACACTTCTGGTTATGGCGGCGTCTCCGGCCGGGAGAAAGGCCCAATCCTCGGGCGGGATCAGCCGTTCACCTGCTTCCGAGAGAAGAGTTCCCTGCGAACGACCGGGCTGAACTAGACGATGAATATGCGCCATAATTTTATCCTGTCGATACCTGGATTTCCACCGCCCTGATGGCATCGGCGGCGGAACTGGTTATGCCGCCGGTATAGCCTGAACCTTCGCCGATGGGATAGAGATTTTTGACACTTACCGATTCATATCTTTCATTGCGGCGGATCCGCACCGGGGAAGAAGTCCTGGTTTCCGCCCCCAGCAAGATCGCCTGACTGGAGACAAAGAGGGGAACCTCCTCTCTCCATTGATGAAAGGCGGCCGAGAGCTGCTCCACCACGAACCCGGGCAGGATCTCCTTCATATCAGCAGGAACCACCCCCATCTTACAGGAGGTCTGATGCAGGCCGGCAGCCCCGTCCTCGCCCAGAAAATCCAGCAGATTCTGGGCCGGGACCTGCCAGTTGCCTCCGCCGGCGGCAAAGGCCCTGCGCTCAATATCCTTCTGGAACTCAATACCCGCCAGGGGACCGCTGACGGATAATCTTCGGCGTGACAGCTCACCACCAGGGCGGCATTGGAGAAGGGGGACGACCTCTGCGAGTAGCTCATCCCGTTGAGAACCAGCATGCCGGGCTCAGAAGAGGCATTGACGACCTCACCGCCCGGACACATGCAGAAGGTATAGACCCCCCGCCGGATCTGCCGGTTGGTATAATTCAGAGAATAGGTGGCAGCCCCCAGGCCCGGAAAATCCCGGTATTTTTCGCCATAGCGGATCAGATTGATGGTTTCCGCGGGATGCTCAATCCTCACCCCAACCGCAATCGGCCGCTGCTCAAGGGCAACCCCCTTTTCAAGCAGCATCGCCACGGTATCGCGGGCCGAATGTCCCAGGGCAAGATAGATACCGGAAGCAAGATATTCCTTCTCGCCGTTGATGATGATACCGGTGGCCGCACCCTCCGCAATCAGGAGGTCGGTCATCTTGGAGCCATAGAAGATTTCCCCGCCCCGCTCCAGGATGTGGAGTCGTATATTGCGAACGATCCGGCACAAGACATCGGTACCCAGATGGGGCTTGCTGATGTAACCTATTTCTGCAGGCGCACCGAATTTGACCAAGGTCTGCAGGACCCGATTGACATAGCTGGTGTTGTTATTCCGCCGGGAAAAAAGTTTGCCGTCCGAGTAGGAACCGGCGCCCCCTTCCCCAAACTGAATATTGGATTCAGTGTCCAGCACCCTCTCTTTTATAAAGCGCTGCACATCCAGGGAGCGCTCCTCTATTTTTTTGCCTCGTTCAAAGATGAGGGGTTTAAATCCATACTCAATCAGTTCAAGGGCCGCAAACATGCCGGCCGGGCCGAAGCCCACGATTATCGGCCTCTGCTTCCCGGCTGGCCTTCGCCTCTCTGTTTGTGGCTCTTCGATGTAAAGCGGGAACTTCTGCCTGTTGGCAAAGCTGTCATCAATCGAGATAACGAGGGAGATCTTGTAAAAAAGCTGTTCTTTATTTCCCAGATCAAGGGCTTTACTCAAAATTCTGGTGATGACAATATTGCCGTCTCCTGTTTTCATCTTTTGGGAGGCGGCATGAAGATAAGCATCCATACCATCTTGTTCGATGGGAATGTGAAGATTATTCAGTATCAGGTCCAAGGGAACGTTCCTCTCTTTTTTGCCATGGAAGCACATGGCAATGGGTGAATCTCAAGTTTACAGCAAATCCAGGTAGGCCGCTTCAACTTCACATAGAAAAGGGCCGGATTTATTCAATTGATGAAATAAATCCGGCCCTTTTCACTTTTTCATTCTTCTGCTCCGTCATGGACGGAAGACCTTTTCGGGGATAAGTCACCTCTCTCGGGGCACCTCAGCTTTAAGCCGCTGTAAAAAATAACATGGCCATCTAAGTGCCCGGAGCGGCATAAGGAGCCGTAACGAAATAGATATAAATAGCCATGTTATTTCGTAACGGCTCCTAAAGTTCACCCTCTGCAATCTTCAGCATCTCGTTAATGGGTCTCATTGGATAATCTCCGCGGGGAACATGCTTCATCTCGTCAAAGGTAGTTACCCCGGTAAGGACCAAACGCAGGCCATCCTCGAAGAGCATGTTGAGCCGTTGTTGTTCTCGAGCCTTGATAGAGATGACATCGGAGGTCTCCTTGTCCAGGATCATTTTCTTGATCGGTGGTGTCACAGAGAGGAATTCATAGATCCCTTGACGGCCCTGATAGCCGGAATTTCTGCAGAGGGGGCAGCCATGTCCTTTCTGGATAGTATAGCGGTCCACATTCTGGAGAATCTCATCGATAACTCCTGAATCAATCATCAGATCGTCCATCTCCTCGCGGGAAGGATGATATTGTTCTGAACAATGGGGACAGTTTTTGCGGAGCAGCCGCTGATTGATGCAAGAGACGACAGTGGAAGAGACCAGAAATTCTTCGATGCCGAGGTCGACCAGCCTGATGACCGCACCGGCGGCATCATCGGTGTGCATGGTGGTAAAGACCAGATGGCCGGTCAAGGCCGCCTGGACGGCAATCTCAGCCGTTTCCAGGTCCCGAATCTCTCCCACCAGGATCACATCGGGATCTTGCCTGAGGATCGAACGCAGGGCCCGAGGGTAGGTAAAGCCGACCTGTGGCAGAATATTGCTCTGATTGATGAAATCGCCGGAATGGTATTCCACCGGATCTTCCACCGTCACAATGTTGAGGCCCACATCCTTGATCTCATTGATGGCGGCGTGCAGGGTGGTTGTCTTGCCGCTGCCGGTGGGACCGGTGGCAATGATTATGCCGCTCGCTTGTTTGATGCTGCGCAGGAAACGCTTCTTAGTGTCTGGAGCCATCATCATATCCGCGATGGTGCTGATCGAGGCCCGGCTGGTCTTGTCCAATACCCGCAACGCCGCTTTCTCCCCGTAGATCGTGGGAAAAGTACAGATCCGGAAGTCAACGTTATGGCCGCCGACCACCCTGGCAAAGGAGCCTTCGTGGGGAATATTTTTTTTATCCAGCTGCATGGACGAGTGGTGTTCGCTGCCCATGATCTTCAAACGAGAGATGATGGACGGTATTTCTGCCAGTGGAAGTGTCTGGATCATATGAAGTACGCCGTCAAGACGAAAGCGGACATGGGCTTCCCTGGCATGGGGCTCGATATGGATGTCGCTGGCCTTGAGCTGAATGGCCTCGGCAAGCAGCCGGTTAACAAACTGCACCCGATCCTCGATGAACTGAGGGGCTTCTTCTCGGCTGACAGCCTCACGGGTGACCTCGTCCAGTTGGAAGAGCTTCCGGATGCCACCATCTATGTCCGAGGAGATGGTCAAGACAGGCGTTACCCGACAATGGGTTATTTTCTCCACCTCTTGGATCGCTTCCTCATTCAGGGGGTTGGACATGGCCAGGGTGATCTGCCTTACATTCTCCACTTCCAGAAGAAATACGGGCAAGACCCGGTAGGTTTGGCAGACCTGCAGAGGGAGGACATCGACCAGAGACCGATCAATGGCATGGAAGTTGTTCTCGGAGAGGTTGATAAAGTCCACCTCGAGCTGTTGGCTCAGGAAATGGAGGAGCTGATTCTCGGTTATATACCCCAGGGAGATCAAGGTCTCCCCGAGGGGATGCTGGAGACTCTCTTGTTGCACCAGGGCCTCGGTAAGTTGTACAGGAGAGATGATTTCCTTTTCTACCAGAAGCTCTCCCAATTTCCCTTTGTTCTTCATTCTTTTCTCCCCGGTGATAGATGTTTATTTTTCACAATCTATATATGAGGAGGATATCAAAAAAATCATGGGGATACAAAAAAAAGTTTGGTCCTCATGACAGCTGATTTTTGTCATGACGTCGTATTGAATGTCTGGTTCTCCCCTGTAATCTTCTGTTCGTAGAGATTTTTGAGCAATTCCGTTCTCTTCCTGTTGACACCCGCATCCCCATAACCGACTCTCGACGCCGAGCGGATATGAATCACATTTTGTGTCGAATCGAGCCTCACCTCCAAATCATCCACAAATCCAAAAATGGCCGACGAAAAGGTAGCTGCAAGGTACTTGTCACCTTCCACCCCGATGGTCCCGCCCATATCACGCACTGCATTTTTGAGAATGGATAAAGGATCAAAAGCGATGTCCCGCGGAAGAAGGATGGGGGCAATGGAATGATCGGCATCCTCTTTTTGCTCACTGCAGACGCAATTAGGGGTATCCGGGCATTTCGCCAGCATTCCAGCGACCAGGCCCGGGGCTTTTCCAGATCTGGAGATGCCCCCAAGAATGAAGAGCAGGAGAACGCAGGCGATGAAGAGAAGGGACAGGATGATGAAAACAGTTTTCATATGGCCGCTCCTTGAAGGGGAGAACATGAGAGTTGCGGTACCGGCCGCGCCTTAACATCTGGTCCCGCTCAGACAATCTTCATGCATCCGGTACCCAAGCCTGGAACTCGCTCAAGGCAGTTGACGCAAGCAGATAGGGTGCATCGCCTGTCAAAGAGAGTCGCTGTATTTCGTCGAACAATCTTTGCAATGACCACGACTCAAGGTCACGATTCGACTGGGAAGTAGTATCAGATACATAGCCCCACATATGTTGCAAGGCGTTCCTGATGCCGCCGGCCGAGGGCTGTTCTCTGAGGAGCTCGGTGAGTATCCTGGCTAATTCCGAAAAATCGTCACCGGGTTTCATCGCGGCGACCTGCCTGCCGATTATCTGGTACCTCTTTACGTCACGGGCCAGTACTGAATATTTGTGTTGGCTCCATAGTTGCTGTGCGTTTGCAGGCAGAGGAATACGGCCCTGCTCCCTGTTTTCATATTTGCTTTCCAGCAGTTGAAATTGGCGGCCAGGTTCATCAATATAGGTCTCCGGCCACATGCCCTTATTGGTGCGGGTGAGCACAGGGGTTTTATCAGTAAAACCCCGCAGAGACATTTCAGCTGCAAGAAGCTGGTGACGCTTCCAGAGTGACCAGCCATAACCGAGCCAGCGAATGGTCTCAGGGTGGTTGGAATATCCCTTCTTGTTATTGACAATGATCGATGCGATTCCATGGAGTTCGCGATGTTCAGCAAGCAGGCTCTGGCGGTTCAGATATCCAGGATTTATATCCCAAATGCGCATTGTGTCCAGTAGTGCCCGGTTAGAATCTTGCATTACTATTAAAAAAAGTTCCCCTCCCCCCTTGCGGGGGAGGGTTAGGGTGGGGGGTGAAACTTATCGGATAGATCATACTGGCATTCTTCCCCCTCACCCCAACCCTCTCCCCGAGGGGAGAGGGAGTAAATATTTTGAGTGCAATTTTTAAACCGGACATTACTGCCCTAACCCCCCTTTTTTTCAAAGGGGGGACTTTATGCTTCCCCCTTTGAAAAAGGGGATTGAGGGGGATTTGCTGTACACGGCAGCATTTTTTTAGCGGATGCAATTTTTAAACCGGACACTGCTGCATTATGTCATCTTTCCAAATGGTTATTTTTCCTTGAAAAGGTATGCCATTATTTTCAAGATTAACAGAATCCAGGGAAATCCATGCAGGAGGAGATCAAACCAATCCAACGGCTTGATTAAATTTCCCCGTATCAGCATTGATATTTTTTCGACAATATGGGGAGGGGCAAAGGGGGCAAGCCCCAGGGTTGCGCATAAGACGATAACCATTCCCCAATTTAATTGATCAACTACGGACAATATGCTTTTCATGATTTTCCGTCCTCATAAGCGAAATAAGCCGCCAGCCCGTGTGACTGCTCTGTACCTGCTACCCCCGTGTCTTTATCGGGATGAGACATCAATCAGGATAAAGTCAGCGGATCCTTGGATTTGAAGGACCAGGCCATACAATCTGGCCCTTGGTTCCCCGTTCCTGGCCACTTACCTGCGTTCAAAAAAAGCGGTAGATGACCGCGGTTACCACGGCCCAGAGCAGGATCAGAATTGTCCCGAGCGCACAGGCGGCGCCGAGCAAACGGTGATTGAGCGTCTCCCGGCGGTTTTCCTGATAGCCCAGAAGCAGTCCGAAGAGGATGCCCGCCGCCATGCCGCCGCCATGGCCCCAGTTGTTGATTCCCGGCACCAGCAGGCCAAAAACGAAGATACTTATGGCCCAGCCGCCGACCTGCCGATACACCTGCTGGCCGTAGTTGCCACCCCGGCTTTTTCCATAATAAAGGGCTGCACCGATCAAGGCACAGACCGCCGCCGATGCCCCAATGGTAAGAGGAACCCCGGCCAGGTAGGAGAGCAGAAAACCGCCGATGCCGCCCAGGGTATAGATGGTGAACATCCGGGCCAGACCGTATTCCTGGATAATCAAAGGGGCGATCTGCCACAGGGCGATCATATTGAAGGCGAGATGGAGCAGACCGCCGTGCAGGTAGCTGGCTGAAACCAGCGACCACCAGCGGTGCAGCGAATCGATGGGGATGGTGCCGGTCGCACCGAGCAGCAGGATGCTTCGGTTGTCCGGCGAAAGAAAACCAAAGAGGCTCATGCCCATGCCCATGCCACCTGGGCTGATAATCAGCGAGAGGACAAAGAAGGCGATATTGAGGCCGATCAACCCCTTGAGAAAGAGGTCAGGATCACGGAACAGACGGAGGAATCCACTGTTTTTCCACCAGGAACCCGGGTTCTTGAGGCCGCAATAAGGGCAGATGGTTTCATTCCGGCTTATGAGACCGCGGCAGTTCGGGCAGAGCTGGGAATTCTTGCGGGGAGTAGTCATATGGCGGCTTAATTAGTTGATCAGATTAGATTTGGATGAAATGCAAAAAATAATCACATTCCCTTAATTTCTAAACAACACTCACCCCTTGGGCAGAACGGATGCGCTGGCTTGGGGCGTATACTCGGGGATCACCCTGTGAAGCTCCCCCTTGATCCCTTCTCCGTCCTGGGCTGCAGCAAATAGCTTGAGGTTTGCCAGCGATTCCTGCAAATCCTCCAGGCGAGCGCCATTCCCGCGCAGCACCATGATCTTCTCATGGCCGGTGGGCACGATCCCCTCGCCCTCGGTGATCAGCTCCTCGTACATCTTTTCCCCCGGCCTCAGCCCGGTATAGATGATCTCGATCTCGGTGTCCGGCTCCTTGCCGCAGAGTCGAATCAGGTCGCGGGCCATCTGGCCGATCCGCACCGGCGTCCCCATCTCCAGGATGAAAATCTCCCCGCCTTCTCCCATGGCCGCGGCCTGAAGAATAAGCTGACTCGCCTCCTCGATGGACATGAAGTAGCGGGTCATATCCGGATGGGTGACGGTGACCGGGCCGCCCAGCTCGATCTGCCGTCGGAACAGGGGAATGACCGAGCCCGAGGAGCCGAGGACATTGCCGAACCGCACCGCCATGAACCGGGTTCCTGCCCCTGCCGACTTGGCGTGCTTACAGAACCCCTGCATGAGGATCTCGGTCATCCGCTTGGTGGCGCCCATGACATTGGTGGGCCGTACCGCCTTGTCGGTAGAGATCAGGATGAACCGCTCCACCCCATGCCGTACCGAGACCTCCATCAGCCGCTTGGCGGCAAAGATATTATTATACACGCCCTCCCAGGGATTGCGCTCGACCATGGGCACATGCTTGTAAGCCGCGGCATGGAAGACCACTGCCGGCCGATAGTGGGAAAACAGCGACTCCAGCAAGCCCTTGTCCTGCACCCTGCCCAGCAGGGCCACATAGCTCCTGAAGCCATGTTCGTGGAGCAGCTCCATCTCGATCTTGTACAGGTTCTCTTCGCCGGCGTCCATGAGAATGAGAGTTGAGGGGTTAAACCGGACGATCTGACGGCAGAGCTCCGAGCCGATGGAACCCCCGGCTCCGGTGACCAGTACCGTCTTTCCCGCCAGAATCCCGCCTATCTCTTCCAGCTCAAGACGCACCGGCGGCCGCCCGAGGAGATCCTTGACCGAGACATCGCGGATGGTCTTGATGGAAACCTTGTCGCTGATCAGCTCCCCCAATCCCGGCAGGGTCTTGAAGGGAAGCTCGCATTCCCGGCAGAGCTCGACAATCCGCTGCATCTGGTCACGGTTGGCCGAGGGAATGGCAATGATGATCTCCTGGGCCTGGGTCTTAAAGGCATACTCGGCAAGATCTCCAATGGGGCCGAGAACCGGAATGCCATGGATCCGCTGGCCGATTTTGGCACTCCGATCATCAAGAAAGCCGGCCACCATATAGGGAAGCCCCTTGTTGTCATTGATCTCCCGGGTCAGCTTCTCGGCCGCATCACCGGCCCCGATGATGAGCAAGCGCTTGCGACGCTGCCGCTTATTGGTACTTTCTCCAAAAAAGGGAAGAGAGAAATCGTTCTGGCAGGCGAGCCTGAGGCTGACGCGAAACCCACTGATGAAAACGAAGGTCAAGAGAGCATCGAGCACAAAGACCGACCGGGAAAATCCCGTGAAACGGTTCAGCAGCAGGATCCCGCTCAAGGTAATAAACGCCGCGACCACACAGGCCTTAAGGATGTTCAGCAGATCCGCCAGGGAGGTGTAGCGCCACATGCCGCGGTACACCCCGAACAGATAAAAGAGCAGCAGCTTGATGGGAAGAAGGAAAACGAGAACGGTGGAGATATGGGCCCACTGATTCTGGGGCACAGTGCCGTCGAAACGGATGACGTAGGCCAGCAGATGCGCAGCGACCAGCAGCAGCAGGTCAATCCCGAGCACAATCCAAAAATTTATTCTACGAAGCTGATATTTCATACAGAACAACCTTTATGCATTTCACATATACGAAAAAAAAGAAACTGATACATGGCACCCCCTCACAGGAGTGCCCCGATGCGAACGTCAGCTCGCCTTGCCCATCACCTCAGCAACCACCTTACCGGTCTTCTCGATTTCTTCATCCGTCAAGGTAGGATGGACCAAAAACATCAAACTGGTATCGCCCAGCGCCCTGGCAACGGGCAAGCGTTCCGCAGGACGCCAGCCCGTGCCGTCAAAGGCCTTCTCCAGATACACCTCCGAACAAGACCCGGAATAACAGGGCACCCCCGCAGCATTCACCTCGGCCATGATGCGGTCGCGATTCCACCCGGATGTGAGCACTTCAGGCTGGACAAAAGAATAGAACTTATACCAGCCATGCTCCACACCAACCGGTGGCAGCGGCATCCGCAGCCCCGGCAGGGTCGAAAAGACCGCGGCAAGCCGCTCGGCATTGGCCTTGCGGCGCGCATGCCACTCAGCCATGCGGCGCAACTGGATGCGGCCGATCACGGCCTGCATCTCCAACATCCGCCAGTTGGTGCCGAATGATTCATGCAGCCAGCGAAAGCCCGGCGGGTGCTGCCGATCATAAACCGCGTCATAACTCTTGCCGTGATCCTTGTAAGACCAGGCCCGCGACCAGAGATCGGGGTCATTGGTGGTGAGCATGCCCCCTTCCCCACCCGTGGTCATGATCTTGTCCTGACAAAACGACCAGGCACCGAAATGGCCGATGGAACCGACCGGACGCCCTTTGTAGCGTGCCCCATGGGCCTGGGCGCAATCTTCGATAATATACAAGCTCTTTTCCGCAGCCAGAGCCATAATCGGGTCCATGTCGCACGGCCAGCCGGCCAGATGGACACAGATCACCGCCTTGGTGCGGGGGGTGAGCACGGCCCGGATCGATTCCGCCAGTAATATTCTGGGAATCGGCATCAACGTCGGCAAAAACCGGCACCGCCCCGGCCGTCACCACACAGGAGGCCGAGGCGAGAAAGGTGCGCGGCGTCACCACCACCTCGTCACCGGGGCCGACACCCAACACCTTCAGCGCCAGATCCAGCGCCAGCGTGCCGTTGGCCAGCGCGATGGCGTGCTCCGCCCCGCACCAGGCCGCAAATTCCTTCTCGAATTCCCGGCATTCGCTACCGGTCCAATAATTAACCTTGTTTGAGAGCAGAACCCGGGAAACAGCATCTGCCTCTTCCTGCGTAAAGCTGGGCCAAGGGGAAAAGGGAGTATTCAGCATTTCAATTCCAAATCGTTCTTCTTTTTAAGCGGACGGGCCGGCACGCCGACAACCGTCAAACCATCAGGCACGTCCGCTACTACCACTGCCCCTGCGCCCACGGTCACTCCGGCACCAATACGAATGCCCTGGCGCACAGCACAGCCAATACCAAGCCAACTCGCTCGCCCACCCGCACATCGCCAGCCAGATGCGCACCGGGGCAGACATGGACACCGTCACCAAGTACACAATCATGATCCACCGTGGCAGCGGTATTGATAATGCAGCCAAGACCCAACCGGGCATCAATATTGACCACCGCCCCTGCCACGACCAGTCCACCCTCCCCAATCACCGCATAGGGACTGATCACCGAGCGTGGATGAATCACCGTTGCAACCGAGATCCCGGCGGCCTTAAGACGGTGCAACCAGGCCAGCCGGATAGCCACATTGCCAATGGCCACAAAGGCCTGCCTCCCGCCCCTGCCTCGGCAAAAAATGCCTCACCCGTGCCCACAACCGGCCATGGTCCACAACACCAAGCATCGGCCAGCGATCATCAAAAAAGCGGATATCAGCCCAGCCAGCGGTAGCCATTGCACAATCCCCTACCACTTTCCCATGCCCGCTAGCACCGAGAATTAACAAACGCTCACCACTCATCTGTCGACCACCTCTGGATTGCTGCCCCGGAATTTCTCCATGATAACACTTGATTCCTGACTGATCCCATCCCGTTTTAACACCTTTTCCGCCGTCAGCCAAAGAATATTCATATCCAGCCACAACGAACAATTATCCACGTACCACACATCCAGCTTGAATTTCTCTTCACAAGAGAGAGCATTGCGGCCATTCACCTGCGCCCAGCCGGTGATACCGGTGCATATCTCATGGCGACGCGCCTGCTTGAGCTTGTAGAGCGGCAGGTACTCCATGAGCAACGGACGTGGTTCTACCAAGCTTAATCACCTCTCTAAGAACAACGCTTCCTACACCTATTTGTTAATCCAAAACTCAATCGATCTTGCGCACCAAGCAGAAGGCTTCAGCTGCATGCAAGCCCATCGTGCAACCTCGCAATTTGGCAAGGGCATCAATGCCTTCAACCGAACGTGCATCGGGGAAGGACCGTATTTGGCTCGAATAACAAGAAAATGCTCGCTTTTTAATTTCGAGAAAATCTCGAGAAATATCCACGTAGACATTAGGAAGAAATCCGCCTTCTTGCTGGTAAATATTCCAGTGGGTTTCCGACAGAGTCTCATACATGTAAATTTCCCGAATAGCCATGCCGGTCGGACTACTGGGGCGCCAAGCGACATTGCATGCGTACACCAAACAACGATGATCATAATGCATGTCGTAGAGAAAAGGAATGTACAGTATATCCGGATTCACTTCTTCGAAAAGATCTGCAACAATCTTATTTATCTTATAAACAGGTTGATCAGAAAGAAGGACTGCGGGGAGTTCTCGATAAATTGTGCGACTGACGCCCAGGATGGCATGTGCTTCGGCAGCTTCTGCTCGTACAATATCCCATGTTTTCTTACTCCATAGCGGGTGAGGTTTCTCACCATGCCCGGTCATCACTGCGACAATAACCTCGTCACCTTGAATGCGGCGGCGTGCTATCGTGCCGCCAACCCCAAGCACTTCATCGTCGGCATGGGGTGCGATTACAAGTATCCGTGCCATTTTTTCTCCTGATCTTCTCACTCAGATAATAATTTTAACTGATTTCGTAATTCCTTGATTTCCTGTGTCAATCTGTAAAGTTCATCCTCGACACAATGGCTAAATTTCTGGCCAACCTTGACTTCTACCAGCTTAGAACCATCTGAGGCATTCTCTAAAGACTCCAACCACAAAAGACCTTCTCCGGCCTGAACCAAAACACCGCGGTCAGGGCAGATCAACAAAATGCGACCGGCAACTCCGCGCCATGCCATTTCATCAGCCCTCCGTGCCCGCCAGATGATGATTTTTTCTCCATTATAGTATGTGTAGGCTCCCGGATGCGGATGAGAGGCCGCACGAATCCGAGCATACGTCGCAACACATGGCTCCTGCCAGTTTATAATACCGTCTTCAGGTTGCCGGATACCCGTGTACGATGCGGCAGACGCATCTTGCGGCATCGGGACCCACATCCCTTTGTTAAGCTCTGGAACCCAACGATCTAAAGCCCTATCCAAGGCCGCCTGCAATTTATCCGCTACGTCGTTGGCATGGTCATCCTGATCAACCAGAAACGGTTCCTGAACCAATATCGGACCGTCATCAACGCCAGCTTCCATGATGAATACGGTTGCCGCCCCTTCGGAGACATCGTAAGTCAACCAGGCCAGTGGAGCCCTTCCACGTCCAGCGGGCAACAGCGTTGGGTGGAAACCAACGGCTCCAAGTCTCGGTATTGCGATTACTTCGCTGCCCACGATCTGTGAAAAGCCTACAGCAAAAAGAACATCAGGGGTGACATTTCTGATGGCTTCTAACGTTTCCAGTCGATTGATATTGATGAAGGTTAAAAAGGGATTCCTTGCTTCTGGGCAAATAATCTAATTGCTGGGGTCGCAAATCCGCAGATTTTACCAGACACCGATTCATCAAGTGAGAAAATTGCAACGACATTTGCACCATTTCTCACTAAACCTTCAATAATTTTCAATGTGCTTACTGTTGCACCAGCCACAACAATTTTCATATCTGTCACGCACTCAACTTATTGTTGGAAATAAACGTTTCGAAAGGAACCACAAGTTTTTTTTCATCCACTATAATGAGGTAGACAGTTCTGATCAAAATTTTAACATCGAACAAGAACGACATATGCTCGACGTAATAAGCATCATATTTCCATCGCTCTTTCCATGGCAGATGTATGTTGCCATAGACTTGCGCAAGTCCAGAACAGCCCGGACGCACGAGAAGACGCTTACGGCCGTTTTCGTCAAATTCCCGAATTTGTTCGGGGAGGCATGGACGTGGCCCTATTATTGACATATCCCCCTTTACCACACTGAGTAATTGTGGCAATTCATCAATTTTAAGTCGCCTAATCCATTTACCGATTTTGGTAATTTCATCATCTGAACCGACCAGTTCACCTGCCTCGCCCGGTTTTCGTGACAGTCGATGAGTCATTGAACGAAATTTTAGGATATCGATTTCTTCCCCATTTTTACCAAGACGTCTTTGACCATATAATACAGGGCCACCATCTTCAACTTTAATCAAAACTGCAACTACAAGGAAAAGAGGGGCAAGAGTCATCAGTGCAGTAACTGACACAACTACGTCGATTAACCGTTTCAGTATAAGCGCATACAATATTTGGAAGACTGATTTTGCAATGTACATCCTTAGTAGTTGTTCAGCCACTAAAGTAAATTAAAATAACAATTCTTAATGGTAATTTTATTTCAGCTAATTTTTTTTTCTTTTTCAGCATTCTTCTGCATCTCTTCTAAAAAGTCGACAAATTGATCGGCAAGCTTTTCCCGGTTGAAATCGCTCTCTGCAAGTGTCCGCGCATTGCCTCCCATCCTGCTTCGCCGCTCAGGATTGTCGCGCAGAGTCACCAGCGCATCGGCAAAGGCCTCCGGATCGGCGGGGGGCACGGCAATACCGCAGTCATTCTTCACGATAATCTCCGCCAGCCAGCCGGGATAATTGTTGAGTACCGGCAGTCCCGAGGCGATGTAATCAAAAAACTTATTCGGAGATGTACCGTAGTAAAAGGCAGGGACATTGGCAAGGATCATCAGCCCGACATCGGCCGCCGCCGTGATTTTTGCCAGTTCACGTTTCGGCACGGGATCGCAGAAAACACAATTGCCCAGCTGTTCCTTTCCGGCCCGCTCCTTGAGATGGGGCTTCAGCCTGCCATCACCGATGAACAGGAGTTTGATGTTCTGTTCATTCCGTTCCTTCAGAACCTTTGCGGCATCCAGTACCGCATCCAGGCCATTGGCAATGCCGTGGGCGCCGCAGAAGATGGCGACGAAGTCTCCTTTACCGATACCGGCGACATTCTCGACCCCTTTGTGCTGGGCAGGCTTGAACAACTCCAGATCGCAGCCGTTGGGGATCATGGTGACCCGCGATGCAGGAATGTTGCGCCGGGTGATACCCCGGACGATCCCCGGGGAGAGCCCAATGCACGCATCGGCGCTGTGGTAGGAGAGCCATTCCAGGAGATCCATTGCCTTCAATATCAGCGGATTGGTGATAACTCCCATCTCCCGGGGTAATTCGGGCCAGAGATCCCGCACCTCGAAGACAAAGGGTTTCTTCCGGAAGAGCTTCATCACGATGCCAGGGATACCGGCGGTCAAAGGGGTGGAGGTGGCAAAGAGAAGGTCATAGTCCAACCGCAGCGCCAGTTTTACACTGCGCCAGGCGTAGAGCAAAAAGATCCAGGCCCTCTTGAGAAAAGAGTCATAGTTGGAATAGGGGAGACAGAGTTCGATAACATCTATCCCGTCCACCATCCCCCGCCGCATCCCGTTCACGGGCTCTCCCACCAGGCCACTGCTGGCCATCTGCCCGCTACCGCACACCATCGTGACCGTATGACCACGTGCAATCAGCCGCTGGGCCATCTCGTATGAACGGGTGCCGGTCGAGCCGGAAGGGGTGGAAAAATGCTGGTGGAAGTAGAGAACGTGCATGTCAATCCTTCAGGGATATTTCCGTTTCAATGATCCAACTGCCTGAGAATTGCCAAACATAAACTCACTGAAAATATACATCATCATACGGCCCGATTTAAATCCTTTACAGCTACTTGAGTTGCCAACTTATCCACAGTCCAAAATGAAGTAACTGAAAAAATAAAAAAAGATAGCCACGTTGCGATAGCCGATCCATAGCCACCGATGAACGGAATCAAGATAAAGTTCAAAGCTAAAGCCATAATTGCTCCGATCAATGATATTTTTGCCACAGTAGCTGTCTTATCGTAAGCACTCAAAATTGGCACGTAGACTTGATACCCCACACGGGCCAGGAAAGCTGCCAGCACCACAAGGCCAATCACGACTAACTGTGCTTTAAAACCCAAGAGTAATATTTGATATTCATAAACGTAACCAGCAATAATAAGAAGAATAAAAGAAGCAGAAAAGGCAGTTAATACAACAAACTTAGTCCGCCGGTATATGTCCCTAAAGAACATTTCCCTGTTCTTTACAATATAGGGAAACCAAAGCAGACTCAAACTATCAAATAGCATTCCTACGGCGGACCCAACAAGGTATGCTTTACCGTATTGGCCAACGGCTTCGATTGGCAAATAGAGGTTTAAAATATAACGATCACCCACATTATTTGCGAGAGCCATAATCTGAACCAGGAACAGGGGAAAAGACATAGAAAATTAGTTTTTTGACAGGTAGTTCTTTTATGAGACTTTTGGCGAGGTGCTTCCTGAAATGAAGTCCGGAAAAAACCAATACCGCCAAACATGAAAGGACAACAGCCAAAACATAAAAAGTGACAATATTATGGATCTTGCCGAACGACCAAAACAATGCAACCGCCAAAGCAATGAACAAAGGGCGAGAAATTTCAGCCACAGCATAACCAAGAGTATCGTTCTGTCGCACCGTGCAACTATCGAGAAAACAAGTACTATACCGCTAAGATAGCCACATAGCGGCAACAAAGAAAACCATCGATAATAAGCATGAGAGTAGGTCAACCCCAAAATAATGAAGCTGGCCACAATACAAGCAACACCTAAGGCCAGGTAAACCGGCTTGAGAGAATGAAATATCGTTCCGGGTGTACTTTCATAGTAGTAACGGACAAAAACAGCCTGAAGATTGAAGCCGAAGAAGTCGACGCCGTAATGAAGCCAGCCTGAAGCAAAGTGACATAACCAAAAATCTCGTTGCTCACAAAAAATGCAATTACATAGACAGTCAATAATGTCAACAGCTTCGAAGAAAGCTGTATCGATGCGAAACTAGAGATATGACGGATAACGTTAATAAAATCTCCCTTGTCTCTTTAGTCGATAATAATGTTCCTCTGTCTCTATATTTGATAACTTTAGCGGGGTTGCCACCAACAATTGCCAATTGAGGCACAGAGCGAGAAACGACTGCACCGACTTGGATGATCTGCGCCTTCACCTATTGTCACACCAGGTAAAATCATCACATTGAGGCCACACCATACATTATTCCCAATCTCGACACTTTTTTTTATTACTGTGCAATCATAGGGTAAGGCCTCACCGCTATAATTATGGTTTTGCGTCAGAACAATCAATCCTTTTCCAGAGTGAAAGTTATCTCCAATTTCAAGGCCACCAGAGGCGTAAAGACGAGCACCATTAAAATGAACATTGGCGCCAATATTAATGGTGCCCGAAAAATGACATCGAGCATTTATGCATGGAAATTCCTTGTATGTTGAAAAACTTCTACAAATAAAATATCCGCCAAAAATTACGATTTATGAATGCAAATATTTTACGTAACACTGAATTTTCCACCCGTATCTAGGTCAACACTTCTAAAGACACTTTTATTCTGGTCAATATAATTAAAAAATATCGCGACAACAACAATATCATTAAATGACAAAACCCCATAAAAAACCATATTGAAATAGAGAATATACTAATATCGGTAAAAACAACTCTTTCGCCTTAAAAAAAACGAGACAATAGCCAAAAAGGAATAAAACCGCAATAACCAAGCCGTTTGATGCAAACAATTCCAAGAATGAGTTGTGTGCATGATACAGGGAGTCACCAAAATAAACCCAAAGCTTTGCGCCGCTATTCCCGACGAATGGATGATCCAAGATAAATTGAGAATAATGAGGAAAAATAAAGCCACGCCCCGATAGTTCAACACCCTCCTGACCTCTAAAGAATTGATGTTTAATTGTCTCCATCCCAAAAATAATAGCCATAAAGGATAGTAAGGTTACAGTTAAGAACAATTTGACATTTCTTCGATGCAGAAAAATTAAAAAAACTATGCAAGCCATCATAGCTGTCCGGTTGAATGTAATTAAAAATCCAACCAGTAGCAGAGAGTAAGCAATATATCTTATTTTTTTGGCATAACGAAAACGAATAGGCATCAATATTATTGTTGCAATAAGCACTTTGAATGCTAAAACACTAGAATTATCACTTAAACCGTAAAAACTCTATTGAAATATAGTAGTCTTGTTGAACCAAATGCTGTTTCACCTCTAGCATCAACAAAAAAAGAACTGGTCCCAAAATATATACTCAACACAACCAACAACAATTTCTATCAAGATACATAATAAAATGACATCGAGATCTTTTTTTTCAAAAAAAAAACCAACACAAATTGAAGCTAAAAGAAGCAAAAGATAGGGAAAACTACCCAATATCGACTTCTCAAAATTTTCCACTTGGGGGCCAATAATAATGAAAATAATTATTGCCAATATGACGGACAAAATAATAACGATAAGACCAAAAAGTTGTGAACCTTCAAAGTGCCGCCGAAGGCTGCCGGACGTCAACAATTTGTAAACAATTAACGGCAAAAGAACTAAATTTAAAATTGGGGAAAAGAATACAGTACTCGAAAGATATGTAATGATTCCAAACATTAGATAATATCATCCATAGTTGACATTTTTATATTCGGAACTTTTTTCATGGCGTTATAGATATCCTCTAAATGCGGGATAGAATTATATTTATCATTTGGAATATGGTACGAATGTAATGCACAGTTTGGAAACATACCAGCAAGCGAAAAAAAGCCGTAGAAAAACAACCATAGATGTTTTCTGGTCCAATGCCCTTTTTTAAAAAAAATAGCTCAATACAAGTTTTGGTATATATAACGGTCACGCCTGATAGCCGGGATATTTTATCAACAAACGCATCCTCTTCAATTCTATGGGGGATATAGGTAATTTGATTGTCTTGTGCATCTTCACACGCTTTTTTTATGCAATTTATGTACTCGTCCTCAGAAACATAGCCATGAATGGTTAAAGGTTGACCTATAAAATAACTTCCCTTAATTAACTGGCAGGGGAATTTTTTCATAAGATTATCAAACTGATGGCGGATTATTTTCTGACCTGATAACGGCTTCACATTAAAGAATGTAAAAATCGATTCGATGTCCCCAGACACTTTCATTTTTTTTTGAGCAAGAAAAGTAGCCATTCCTGTCATCAAGAAAATAAACTTCATTTGGACGAATTATATTTTTAATAAACCTTAAACATTTCGAAAAGTAACTCCCTACATAAACAACAGAACCACCCGAGAAAAATAACTTTATCAAAAACATACTATTCCTTAAGAGACCTAGAATCACCTTTCTTGTTTCCAGTGAAAACACAAAAAAATCGATCTCAAGAATCTTCGCAATATTAATCATCTGCTCATCATTTCGACCTCGACCTGTCAGTCTTAAATAAATTTTGGTTGGGTGTATTTCGTTAGACATCGCTTCATAGGCGCACATCAACTGAAGTGGCGTCTCAACAAGAATTATTACTTTCTTATTCATATTATGCAGCCCATTTTAAACCAAGTACTACAGGAAAATGGCTATTTACTTTTAACATTTAAAACTCCTAACAATTCTAGAGCTGTGAGCTACTATATTTACAGCCTACATACGTGAAGAAAAGCCTACCTGACCATCAGGCTGGTTTAATAATATTCAAAAATTAAATATTTACGTCAATAACATGAAAATTCTAATACTTATTTATCAACAGACCGTGAAGTTTTTTCAGATTAATCTCCAATCTAATGGTGTACCTTTCTTGAGCAATACGTCGTTCGAAGTAGGGTTACAACATAAACA
>CAVZOB010000011.1:232500-234092 GCA_963776835.1 uncultured Pseudomonadota bacterium | reverse complement strand
GCCTTTACACTCTTCGGCTGGTTTCCAATCAGCCTGAGGGAACCATCGCGCGCCTCCGTTACTCTTTAGGAGGCGACCGCCCCAGTCAAACTACCCACCAGACAATGTCCCGGATCCGGATCACGGACCGCGGTTAGATTCCTAAGATAACAAGGGTGGTATTTCAAGGGTGACTCCATGAACACTGGCGTGCCCACTTCAAAGTCTCCCACCTATCCTACACATGTTATCCCAAAAACCAATGCCAAGCTATAGTAAAGGTGCACGGGGTCTTTCTGTCTAGTTGCGGGTAACCGGCATCTTCACCGGTACTACAGTTTCGCTGAGTCTCTGGTTGAGACAGTAGGGAAATCGTTACGCCATTCGTGCAGGTCGGAACTTACCCGACAAGGAATTTCGCTACCTTAGGACCGTTATAGTTACGGCCGCCGTTTACCGGGGCTTCGGTTCATTGCTTCGCTTGCGCTGACAAGTCCCCTTAACCTTCCGGCACCGGGCAGGCGTCAGACCCTATACTTCGTCTTTCGACTTCGCAGAGTCCTGTGTTTTTAGTAAACAGTCGCTCCCCCCCTTTCATTGCAACCCAGTTAAGCTTAAGGAGTAAATCCTCTCACTATATGGGCACACCTTCTCCCGAAGTTACGGTGCTATTTTGCCGAGTTCCTTAACCAGAGTTCTCTCAAGCGCCTTGGTATACTCTACCTGCCTACCTGTGTCGGTTTACGGTACGGTCAACTGTATAACTAGATACGAGGCTTTTCCTGGAAGCATGGAATCAACCACTTTATGGGCCAAAGGCCCTCGTCATCACGCCTCAACGTTAATGAGTACCCGGATTTGCCTAAGTACTCCGTCTACACGCTTAAACCGGGACTACCAACGCCCGGATGGCATATCCTTCTCCGTCCCCCCTTACCATAACATTATACAACTGGTACAGGAATATTAACCTGTTTCCCATCGACTACGCCTCTCGGCCTCGCCTTAGGGGCCGACTAACCCTGAGCAGATTAACTTGACTACAGGAAACCTTGGGCTTTCGGCGACAAGGTTTCTCACCTTGTTTTTCGCTACTCGTGTCAACATAAGCTCTTGTGGGACCTCCAGCACTCCTTACGGTGTACCTTCTCAGGCGACCACAATGTTCTCCTACCATAGAAATAAATTCCTATCCGTAGCTTCGGTACTATGCTTAGCCCCGTTGAATTTTCGGCGCAGATCCACTAGACCAGTGAGCTATTACGCTTTCTTTAAAGGGTTGCTGCTTCTAAGCCAACCTCCTGGTTGTATTTGCAATTCCACATCCTTTACCACTTAGCATAGATTTTGGGACCTTAGCTGACGGTCTGGGCTCTTTCCCTTTTGACCATGGAACTTATCTCCCACAGTCTGACTCCCACACTCTAACTTGACGGTATTCGGAGTTTGAAAGAAGTTGGTAATCCGGTGGGACCCCTAGTTCTGTCAGTGCTCTACCTCCGTCAGTAATATGTGAGGCTATACCTAAATATATTTCGGAGAAAACCAGCTATCACCGAGTTTGATTAGCCTTTCACTCCTATCCACAGCTCATCCAAACTGTTTTCAACCAA
>CAVZOB010000011.1:0-230000 GCA_963776835.1 uncultured Pseudomonadota bacterium | reverse complement strand
TCGCTGCGTCAGGGTTGCCCCCATTGCGCAATATTCCTCACTGCTGCCTCCCGTAGGAGTCTGGTCCGTGTTTCAGTTCCAGTGTGGCGGATCATCCTCTCAGACCCGCTAACCATCGTTGCCTTGGTAGGCCATTACCCTACCAACTAGCTAATGGTACGCAAGCTCCTCCCTGTACAATAGCTTGAATCAGAGGCCATCTTTCTTCACATAATCGCAACTACATGAACGTATCCGGTATTAGCTGCAGTTTCCCACAGTTATCCCAAATACAGGGGTAGATCACTTACGCGTTACTCACCCGTGCGCCACTCTACTCGGGACCGAAGTCCCTTTCGCGTTCGACTTGCATGTGTTAAGCACGCCGCCAGCGTTCGTTCTGAGCCAGGATCAAACTCTCCAGTTTATATCCTGAACTGATTGCTCAGTTACTTACTCTTTTACTACCCGGTATTTCTGCTTAAAAGCATAATACCGGCGGATGCATTTAATGCACCCTTGGGACCGTTTGCTGTTTGCTGCTATTCAGTTTTCAAGGATCGTTTCAACCGTCTCAACTCCTAGACAGTCATGCGGTCAAGGCCGCAGCGAAGATGCCAATCTAATCAAATCAAAACGCCCTGTCAATAGCTTTCTTTTCCAGGTCGTTCCTTTTACCGACTCTCTGTCTTCGGGTGACTCGCTGCTTTTGCGGCACACCCTGGGACCGCGGCAAACTACTCAATCAGCAACACCATGTCAATGGAAATAATGGCTCATCTTGAAGAAAGGTTCAGACCCGCATCTGCTCCAGCCTTCATTACACTCTCTACTTCAACATCGGGGCTTGTCCTCCGGGAGGGAACGATCCTCCTGTTTCAGTGGCAGCCGCCGCAGGAAGTGCCATAGCTTTTTGTTCTTGACCCACACCACCAGACTGTCTGACAAGATCAGGATCAATGGCATTCATCTCTTTTTCCACCCTTTTAATATTACCCCTAACCTTGTCCGCGATTTCCACCTGGGGATATTTAACCAAGATATCTTGAAGGAGTCTGCGCGATTCACTCAAAAGCTTTTTCTTACTTTCCACATCAGAGGCTTTGGTAAAACGAATAAACATATCTGCCGCATTGCGTCGTTGTGCCTCTGCCGCCAGCAGTGATGCCTCAGCAATTTTTTTGTCTGCCTTCTCTGAATACTCAGTCTCAAGCATGGGACTAAATATCTCGATAGCCTTATCATACTGGGCACCATCCATCAAACGCATCCCCTCGTTCCATTGGCGATCCAGCTCTTCTATATTTGCTAGCTTAACAGTTTCGTTCTCCTGCTTCTCGACCGGCACCAGACCTCCGGACTTTTGGGTAATCTGCCGCTGTGCCTTGGGACTGACAATGGTGCTGGGAACTGCCTCAAGTTTACCCGCTGAATCCTGATACCGTTTTTGGCCAGCAAAATCATCCGTCGTCGTCAAACCCTGCTTGGACCACTTATCCGCCTGAGCCCGAGCTGCGGTCCTGATAAGATCCACATTGGACGCCACTGGAGAGTACGGATAGGTCTGAAGAAACTTGTCCGCCTGCCACACCACAGTATATCCATCTCTTGAGGGATCAAACCCAAGATAATTCTTTAATAGATCAGAATATTCCTGAAGTTCAGGGCCTCCCTGTTCACCGCGCTCCAGGATGGATCGTTGCAATATCGCCCACTCCTCAGTAGCGGCCATATTCCTATACTCTTTTGATATTTCTAAATACTGAGCCTCTGCATCCTGATATTTACCTGAGGCGACATACAGGTCAGCCAAAGTCTTCCGCAAGGCCAGAAGATTCAAAGGTTGTCCACCGGGGATCGTCATCTGATCAACTATCTGACGAAAGACCTGCGCAGCCTCCTCTTCCTGCTGCAGAGACATCAAGGCGCTTCCGTAGAGTATCTTGGTGTTCAATTGCATTCTGGCTGACATTTCCCGTGGCATGTGCTTCCAAACCTGCACAAGTTCCTCAAATTTTCCATTGGCGGCATGTTGTGCAATAACGGCTTCAACGGAATTCAGCGCGGCTGAGTCCTCGCCCTTCATCCATCCCGCATCCCTGAGCTCATCAGCCGCTACCAACTGTCCGCAGCCGCCATCAAGAAAGGCTATATCACTCTGCTGTAACTCATAAATTTCCTTTGCACTTATTGGCCCACCTGGCGACATGGATGCCTGTTGCAACAAGGTTTCATAAAGTCGATTATAGCCGTTAAGGACTTTCTGTAGATCTTGAAAGCAAGCTACCATTTTTCCAGATTCATCAGCCGGGATCCGCAAAACAGCTATTTGACTGTCTCGCTTTTTCCAGCGATCCATTTTTTTATTATATTCAGAAATGCGGTTCGTTACATATTCAACCGATGGCATGAACCTCCCAAGGTCAGGAGTGACCATATTTGCCTGTTCAAAAGGCTGCAGAGACGGCGGCCGGAGGTCAGTCTCCTGAACAGGAGCCGACTTGCCGGCAATACCTTCAGTCCTGTAAGAATCTGAGGACTGACCTGCAGAACCGGACTGAGCCTCTCCAGGGGCAACCGAACCAATGATCCTCTTTTGTCCACAACCACTCATCATCAGTAAACAACATGCAATCAGCAGAACTATTTTCAATTGATTCATAATATATCTATATGTTTATAAAAAAATAAACTTTCACAAGAGTAGTGTCCATCCCAACCGCCGCAATATATGCAACTATTTCCTCACTTCAATGTACCCAACATCACCCTGAGAAGTCAAATAAATGCTTCCATTCACCGCCTCCAACAGCTAAAAATCCGCCCTGACAGGTGACTCGCTATTGCTCCAGTAAGGCTTGAACTGCCTCGCAGGGACAAATCTTCCCGTATCATCCAGTTCACCAAAGGTCATAATCGATGGGACTGAACGATTCTTCACGTCAACTTCACGGACATGAGAGGGCAATATCCCCCCTCGCTCGGCCTGAACCGCCAGATTCAACTGTCCCAAGGGTTGACGTTTTAAAATTAGGCCGGAAAAAGAAATTTCAACGGGATCGAGCTGTTGTCCATATCCCTTTTCCTTCAACACGTCACGAACCAGATCAGTCCAAGTGGGTAATGCACCCTCAGAACCGGTAATTCTGGTTGAAGAACGTCGCATATCCTCATTATCATCAAAGCCCACATAAACTCCAATTGCATATCCACCCTTTGCCACCAGCCCTTCTCCCTGAGAAGCCAGAGCCGGGAAGATAGCCGAAAAAGGAGGCATTAGTATAATTATTGGCTGTCCCTGTTTTTCCCAAAAGGGGAATCGCCAGGTCAAATCCGGCAAATTTTTTACCGGACTCTTCATCTATTTCTGCCAGCCTGACATTTTTGTCAGCATAGCGACCTGTCCCAAACTTGACGATATTTTCAAGGATATGACCAACAACAAGGGAAGTCTCGGGCGCCACAAGCCTGGTATGCTTACGCTTGGGCCGATAAAGGACCTCACCCTCTGCGGATTCAATGTGATCAATAATGGAAAGCAGGTCACGGGAATCTTCCCCCTGACTTTCAGTCAAGGCCACTTCTCCGGTCACAATTCCCTCATACATCCGCACAAACTCAAACAGGGTCACCACGTTAGAGCCAAGGGGAAACGAGAGGACAGGATCAAGCTGACTCTTGATACCAAGTTCACGGGCAAATTTGATAAGATACTGCAAACCAACCAATAATCTGAAATCTTTTACTCCGGCTAGCACCTTTAAGCTATATGGCGAAGATGCGCTTATACGCCTGGATTCAATATCCACCTGTCGGCGAACCATAGTCATCGTTGCCGAAGATACCAGGGAATCCAGAAATACGTCAGACCAGAATTTCTCCTGACCAGCTTTATCCTGATGCAGTAAAGATGCTCGCAACTGGCTCAAATCAGCAGCCTGCAGAGCCCCTGTACGCCCAGTTCTGGTAAAGGTATATCTCCCACGCAGCGGATCATAATAAAGCGATGCCCCTCTTCCATTTCCCTGAATGAAAGAAAGTTCTGAAAAATTCCACGGATCTTCCACTTCACGTCGGAAAGAGAATAACTGCTGCTGCAAGGCGACAAGGGCAAGGTAGCTCTGACCTCCAAGAAGAGACTTTTGCACAGAGAGTTCCTGCCTTTCCTGTGGCGTCAATCCGTTACCCTGCAACTGGGCATTAATGCTTGAGGCGGAATTTGTAGTTGCCAGTCCATAATTCAGATTTTTCAGAGTCCCATATTCCTGAAGTCGATTTTCAAAGATCAAATCTGTTTCCAGATTGGCAACAGCTTGATAAAAAGCCACTTTCTCCAGTACTCCCCGATTAACAACAATCCCGTATCGGTCCCTGATCCTTGCCTTATAACTTTCATAAGGCTCTGTCTCTCCAGAAAGATTTTTAGGAGTTAAACCTACCTGGGCCGCGACCTCCTGAAACTGTTCCAGGGTCAGATGGTCACAAAGATGATAAAGCAACCAGACAGAGGCAAGATTTTCCGAATGCACACCCGCCCAGCTCATCGAGACATGCCTATTATTGCTTTTATGATCGGGCCTGGGGAAATAAGGCTGCCCCTGGAAAACAAAGGCATCTCTATTATTGTTAAGCAGATCCGTCGCATTCCAACCAAGTTGCAGGGCGGCGGTATAGACAAAAGGCTTAAAGGCCGAGCCCATGGTACGCTTGGCATAAATGGCCCGATTAAAAAATCGATTTTCCACTCCTCCCGCCATGGCCTTAATGAGGCCATCCTGAAGGATTAAAGCTCCGCCCTGAATTTTGGGGAATTTTTCCAGCTCAAGGTCAACTTTACCATCAGAATCAATATCCCGAATACTGACCCAGACCCGATCACCTTTCCGCAACTCGGACAACAATAAGGGCAGGTCTTTTGCAGTGACTTCATTCCATCGGCCTTGTTTCCATTTCATCCGGGCCGCAAGCAGGCCCATAAGCCCTTGCTCCCGGATCACCCCAGTACCTAAATTTCTTCCAAGGTCAACCTCAATAGATACGAAAGCCTTCTCTTTCCCGCTACTTCTCGTAATTTTTGCAATGGTACCAAAAAGGAATGCCTGTTTCTTCAATACTCTATCACCTGCATAATCAGTGGCCTTCAGTTCTTTCTGTACCTCCACCCGACCATAGCCACGCAGTCGTACATCCAGTCGGGAAAGCTCCTGACGCAGGGCATGAAGTGCCTGTCTCTGTAGTCCCGCATCAACGGTGGTAATCACCCGTAACCCCGAAGTGGCAAGGTTATCTATCCCCTGAGCCTTTAAGGCATCAAGGACATCGGGTGTGGACACGGCATCGGTCACCATATCCATCACATAATCCTGGGCATATCCAATGGTTCCATGATGAAAAACGAGTTTACTCCTC
Organism: uncultured Pseudomonadota bacterium; assembly: GCA_963776835.1. Classification (GTDB taxonomy): domain Bacteria; phylum Desulfobacterota; class Desulfobulbia; order Desulfobulbales; family Desulfocapsaceae; genus UBA2270. Next base: position 224,612 of record CAVZOB010000011.1, on the reverse strand, counting down.
ATTGCATCATGAAATTGTGAATCTGTAATTCGGCCTGTTTCATGCATTTTTTCAAGAACGTAGTGGACCCGGGCATTGGCACTATTCTGCGCCGCCCGCACCGCCTCATCACTCTTTTGTATGAACGGATTATAATAGTTTGGCTTCTTCACACTGCCCGCAATAAAAGCACACTCAAGCAGCGACAACTCCTCCACCGGCTTATTGAAATAATAAAGCGCAGCAATACCTAGTCCATGTCCATTCCCACTCACATAGAACTGATTCGCATAGAATTCAAAAATTTTTTCTTTGGAGTAATAATATTCCAATCGAATGGCAAAAAGCAGTTCCTTGATTTTAGCCTGATATGAACGTCCGCTCCGTTTAAAAAGATTTTTAGCTGTCTGCTGGGTAAGGGTGCTTCCACCCTGCACCACCCTCCCCATCTGATAATTTTTGACAGCCGCTCTGACAATACCAAGGGGATCAAAGCCATAGTGGGTAAAAAAAGCATCATCTTCAGAGGCCACGAGGGCATTCACAAAATCTTTCGGGATCTGCTCATACGTAACATATTGGCGATGGGCCTGATCAAAAAACACCCCCAGCCTTGTTGTCCCATCATTAAAAAAAACAGGGCTTTCTTTCCCTAAAATACGCTGGATATTAGCTGGCTCAATTTCCTCTCCAGGATGCAGGATCACAAACCAGTAAAAAAGTCCCCCAACAGCCAATACCCCAAGCACCAAGAAGAATATTGATAAATAAAATATTTTTTTACACATGATAGAAATAGTCGCGATCTGTTCTCTTTTTTCGATCTTTGCCATGATTTATTTTATAAATACCATGGCAAAATAACAAGATGACTTGATCTTAGCCATCATTTTCACTTATTTTCGATTTTTTCTTGCAATTCAAAAGTACTTAGAGTTTAACTAAACAACTCAATTTGGGTGCGAATGTACTGCGTAATACCTTACAGTACAATAAGGTTTTATTCTTCATCTGCTTTTTAAGCACCCAACCCCTGAAATATCTTCATTACTTCATAGAATCCTTATGCCTCAGCTCTTTATTCGATGTTTGAGCATATGCGCACTGCTCTTGCCCGCCTTATTTTTTTCTGCCTGCGCTGACGGACAACATTCGGTCAACCAATACCTCTCCAATGATCAGGAACTCATCAGTGCGGCCCCGACCGATGCTGAAGACCCTGAAAAAGACCTTAATGCAGAGTTGGAGGCCCTACAACGTGCCGGTTCCTGGACAGAGACAAAAATAGCATCTCATGATAAAAAGCTGCAACCTGATACTACCTGCTCCGATTTCCCAATCACCATCAATAATCAAGTGCAGGTATACCTTGATCTTTTCCAGAACAAACAACGAAAAAGCTTTGCAATCTGGCTGAGTCGTTCAGGTAAATATCTCCCCATGATGCAGAAAGAACTCAGAGAGGCAGGCCTCCCCGAGGATCTCGCCTATCTGGCAATGATAGAAAGTGGATATAATCAAAAAGCTTACTCCAGATCACATGCCTCGGGCCTCTGGCAATTTATTCCAGGGACAGGCGCCCAATACAATCTGACGATGAACAGATATCTTGACGAGCGGCGTGATGCGGAAAAATCCACCAAAGCGGCAGTTGAACTCCTTTCTGATCTTTATGAACAATTTGATGACTGGCATCTCGCTGTGGCTGCCTATAATGCAGGTGCCGGGAAAATCGGCCGGGGCCTGGAGCAGTATAACGCCAAGGATTTTTGGTCTCTGGCCCAGCATGACTATCTGGCCATGGAGACCAAACGCTACGTCCCCAAGCTTATTGCCTCGATAATCATTGCCAAAAATCCAGAGCTCTATGGTTTTACAGATATTCATCCTGAAAATCCGTACACCTATGATACCCTTGAGGTCGGTCCCGGCCTTACTCTTGATGCAGTTGCCCTGATCAGCAACTGCAACAGAAAGACCATAGACCTTCTCAATCAGGAATTATCCACGGACAAGACCCCGCTGGATCAGAGTTCCTACCAGATTAAGATTCCTGCCGGCTCACTCAGCATGGCCAGCAAAAACCTGCCGTTACTACACCGCCTCGCCACCACAGATTACAAAAGCCATACCATCCGCAAGGGGGAATCCCTCTCCCAGGTGTGCAAGCGTTACGGTATCAACAAAACGACCCTGCTCAAGGTCAACAATCTACGCAGCTTAAAACTTACAGCCGGTAAGCGATTACGCATCCCCTTTCAAACCGTACGTTACCAACTCCTGCCACAAGGCAGCAGCAAGGCCATTGCCGCAGCCAATGAGAACAACCTTATCCTGCACCGCATTAAAAAAGGTGAATCTATTTCACAAATCGCTCGTAAATACAAGGTGCCTGCAGAGTTGATCATCTCCTGGAATAACATCCCCTCCAGTCACCTGATACGGGCAGGACAACAACTCTCACTCTACATTGATCAGAAGAATAAATCCTTTCAGCCTGCTCAAGCAGATATGGCCATTTCCTCCAACTCCAACAAACACAACAATATCATTATTCTGGCCACGCAGACCAAGAAAATGCCAATGGAGGTTAGCGGCGATGACTTGGTAACTATCAACAACACTCAATCTCCGAAAAAACAACTGCTCAGTTGGTATAAGGTGCAGGATGGCGACACCCTCTGGACCATCGCCAAAGAATTCAGCCTGTCACCCGATCAGATAAAGCAATGGAATAATCTTCAGTCAAACTTGATCCATCCTGGGAAACGTCTCAAGATCAAAGATGTGTAACCGATATCATTCGGGAGCATAAAGGTAATAAAAAGAGTTTTCTGACTACGTCTTTTCCCTACACTTTCTATTCTTTCATTTCCACTACCGCGTTTATCAAATTCCGCCCCATATTATTTCATCATTTTACCAACAGGCTCTTTACAAGTCACAGCTTCATGGCCATTCTACAAAAGGTAAGTTGTGGTGAACCACGCTTGCTGATGATTTTATATAAACGCATGCTGCCAAAGAGGTGCTCCCCGGTCAGCTAACCGAATCTCTTCATAACCAGTTAACACTAACCCAGGCCGTTCTTGTATATGTTACAAAAATCTTTCCCATCGAAAACATACCCCGAAGATGTTTGTGTCATCCGCCACCACAACAGGACTATCCTGCTGGTGGGCACAGCCCATATCTCCCAGGAATCGGTTGACCTCGTCCGAGAGGTTATTGACCAGGAACAACCTGATGGTGTCTGTATAGAACTTGACGAAAAACGGTATCAGGCCCTCACCGAGAAAAAACGGTGGCAGGCGCGCGATCTGAAACAGATCATCAAGGACAAACAACTTTCAACCCTGATGGTCAATCTCCTGATGGCCTCCTATCAGAAAAAACTGGGTGCGCAGATGGGCGTTAAACCAGGAGCAGAATTACTCGCAGCCGCGCAATCCGCAAAAGAGCAGAATATCCCCATCGCCTTATGCGACCGCGATGTCCGCATCACCCTGCGCCGGGCCTGGAAATCAACGTCATTATTAAAAAAAGGCTATCTGTTGACCACCCTGTTCGCCAGCCTCTTTGATAAAACCGAGATCAGTGAAGAAAAACTTGCCGAACTGAAACAAAAAGATGTCCTCTCGGAGCTGATGGGGGAAATGGGCGAGATCCTGCCCAATGTAAAGAAGGTGCTTATTGACGAACGAGACATCTACCTTTCTGAAATGATCAAGGCGACAACCGGGGAACACATTGTCGCCGTGGTGGGCGCAGGTCATGTGGCAGGGATTAAGAAGCTCTTTGCTGTTGATAACAGCGGGCTGCTTACCGCAATCACCACCATCCCCCCCATATCAAAAGGATGGAAGATCGCAGGCTGGTCCTTTCCTCTGCTTATTATCGGCTCCATTATCACTATTGGCCTGCAAAAAGGAAGCGCTGATGCAGGTTCCAACCTTCTCTACTGGATTTTAGCCAATGGTATCCCATCTGCAATCGGCGGCATGCTGGCCCTTGCCCATCCTCTTACTATTTTAGGGGCTTTTGTCGCAGCGCCGATCACCAGCCTGACTCCGGTGATTGGTGCTGGATATGTTGCTGCCTTTATCCAGGTTATGATGGCCCCTCCACTTGTAAAAGAATTCGAGACAGTGGGCGTCGATTTAGGGAGCCTACGCGGGTGGTGGAAAAACAAACTACTCCGGGTCTTTCTCGTTTTCCTCCTTACGGGCCTGGGCTCCTCTCTGGGAACCTATATAGGTGGATATGAAATTATCAAAAACCTGATTCATTAAAAAATTTATCAAGGGTAAAACAAATGACTGATCAAGACAAGACGATTGATGCCAGCTTAACCGGAAAACAAAAAAAATTCCTCAAGGGGCTTGGTCATCACCTTTCTCCCCTGATTTCCATCGGCAAGGAAGGATTGACTGAAAACGTATTCAAGGCAACCAGACAGGAGCTCCTGGCCAGGGAACTGATCAAGGTTAAAATCGGCACTAACAGCAATATCAAGAAACAAGAGGCAGCAGAAGTATTGCCTGCAGCCACTGACAGCACCCTCGTGCAGCTCATCGGTAAAACCCTGCTCCTCTATAAGGAAAATCCCAAGATAGATAAAGAACATCGGATTTCACTCCCTCGCTGATTCCCATCTCACTTTCCGTAATAGTTTTTTCTCAACAACTAACTGACTTTTATTTCTCCAACAACATAAGTTCTGTGGCCAGGGTCTGCGACGCGACCCTGAGCTGGAGCGGGCTATCCCCAATCACGCCCCTGGCAGCCTTCATGGCCAGTTCCGGATGATTATTTGTTGCGCTGAGATGGGCCAGAATCACATATTGCAATCGATCATGGAGCAGAGATTGGAGAAAATCTGCTCCATCTGCATTGGCCAGATGACCATGATCAGAGCGGATACGCTGCTGTAAGGCTGGTGAATAAGGACCTTCCTTTAACATCTGCGGGTCATGATTAAATTCCAGAACCAGACCATTACATCCCATGATTCTCTGTCTCAAAAGACGTGAGACCTTGCCGGTATCGGTACAATAGGCAAGGGTCACCTTGCCGTTCCCAATCATATAACCAACCGGATCTGCTGCATCATGAGAAACGGAGAAGGTTCGAATCTGCAGATCCTGCAGCTGAATGGTTTGCCCGGTGCCAAACTCGAACTGGTTGAAGGGCCTGCCCATGATCTTCTCTCCGCCCATAATGGTGCCGTAATTCCCGTAAACAGGAATATTGCAACGACGGGAGAGAACCCCCACGCCCTGGATATGATCATGATGCTCATGGGTAACAAAAATTGCGTCCAGATCGTCGATCCTGCGTCCAATGGCATGAAGCCGCAGCGCAATTTCCTTTCCTGAGAAACCGGCATCAATGAGAATCGCTGTTTTTCCTGACTCAATATAGACACTGTTTCCTTTGCTGCCGCTGCCAAGCACTGAGAAGAACATGTCTATTTCCCCGTATGGCCAAAACCGCCATCGCCGCGGGTGGTGGATTCGAGCCCGGTCACCAGCACAACTTGGGCTCGTGTCACCGGCGCCAAAACAAGTTGGGCAATACGATCACCACGATTAATGAGAAAGGGTTCGTGACCCAGATTAATCAGACCAATGCGCACCTCCCCCCGATAATCGGCATCTATGGTCCCCGGGCTATTGATCACAGTCACCCCATGCCTGATTGCCAGACCACTGCGGGGCCGGACCTGCAGTTCATATCCCACGGGAATGGCGACTGAAAAACCCGAGGGCAGAAGGGCAATCTGACCGGGATCCAGGACCACAGGTTCACAAACGGCCGCCGACACATCCAGGCCTGAAGCCAAGGCCGAGTGATAGCGGGGCAATTCCAGATCGCCACACTTCTCCGGATCTATCCAGCAGAACTGCAGAGTCATTTTATTCATCCATCCACCTCTACTCTGATCGTCTTTTTACATAAAAAAAGGCCGTCTCCATGAGAAACGACCCTTTTGGTAACAACGGTGAGAATTAAGAATATTACATCAATGCCTTACGACTCAGACGGATACGACCGCGGTTGTCAACCTCCAGGACCTTGACCTCAATCTCGTCACCTTCGTGGACCACATCGGTCACATTCTCAACGCGTTTGGTATCAAGCTCGGAGATATGCACCAGACCATCCGTGCCCGGCATGATTTCAACAAAGGCGCCAAAATCCTTGATGGTCTTGACAATTCCCTTATAAACAGCACCCACCTCAACTTCGGCGGTGATCTGTTTAACACGTTCAACAAGGGCATTGGCATTCGCGGTATTATTACAGAACATCTTCACCATGCCGGAATCATCCACATCAATTTTGGCATCGAATTCTGCAGCCAGTGCCTTGATGATCTTGCCGCCAGATCCGATAATGTCCCGGATTTTATCCGGATTGATCTTATGGGTATAGTACTTTGGCGCATACTCAGACACCTCTTTACGAGACTGAGAGATCGCCTTGGCCATTTCACCCAGAATGTGCATCCGTCCTTCCTTGGCCTGAGCCAGAGCCCGCCCCATGATATCACGATCAACTCCGGCAATCTTGATATCCATCTGCAGAGAGGTAACGCCATCTTCCGTGCCCACAACCTTAAAATCCATGTCACCAAGATGATCTTCGTCACCCAGGATATCGGAGAGGATAATAACCTTATCACCCTCTTTGATCAGGCCCATGGCAATCCCGGATACCGGCTTTTTAATGGGTATTCCGGCATCCATCATGGCCATACTGCCGCCGCATACGGTGGCCATGGATGAAGAGCCGTTTGACTCCAGAACCTCGGAAACAACACGAATCGAATAGGGAAAATCCTCTTCCGTCGGGAGCACTGCGCTCAGCCCACGCATGGCCAGGGTGCCATGGCCGATATCACGGCGGGAAGGACCAGACATCCTTCGCGCCTCGCCTACAGAGTAAGGAGGAAAATTGTAATGAAGCATGAAACGTTTTGACATATCCCCTTCCAGGGTCTCAACACGCTGCTGATCACGTTCGCTGCCCAAGGTGGCGGATACCAGGGCCTGGGTCTCGCCGCGGGTAAAGAGAGCAGAGCCATGCGTTCTTGGCAGATAGGAGGCCTCACAGCTGATCGAGCGCACTTCATTAAAGGCCCGGCCATCTAACCTGATCCCCTCTTCCACAATCTTGGCGCGCATGATTTTTTTCTTATAACGAGATAACAGGTTGCTGATCTCTTTTGCCCGTGTTCCATCCACGTTCAATTCAGAAACCACTGCACTTTTCAGCTGATCATAGAGACGTCCGCGTTCCATTTTATCAGCAGTGGAAATAACAGACTGCATTCCAGCCTCGGCTACCGCACTGACCTGCGCCATCAATTCTTCATCAATCCGAGGAGGCTCGACTAGGCGCTTCACCTGGCCATTCGCTTCCCGCAACTGATCCTGAATATCAAAAAGAGGTTGTACCTGCTCATGGGCAAAGAAGATTCCTTCCAGGATTTCATCCTCACTCAGGGCATCGGCCTTCCCTTCAACCATGACCACGGCCTTACGGGTACAGGCCACGATAATATCCATACGTGATATCTTCAACTCACTTCTGGTTGGGTTCAATACATACTTCCCATCAATATATCCGACCCTTGCCCCGACTACCGGACCACCAAAGGGGATATCAGACAAGGTCAGGGCACAAGAGGCGCCCAACAGGGCCAGTACGTCAGGGTCATTCTCCTGATCGGCAGAAAGGACAGTGGCGATCACCTGGGTTTCAGAAAAATAGCCATCAGCAAAGAGAGGCCGTAAAGGTCTATCTATAATACGACAGGTAAGCACTTCCTGATCACTGGGGCGACCGATCTCCCGCCGGAAATAGTTTCCGGGGATCCGTCCCACGGAAGCCATCTTTTCCTGATATTCGATGGTCAGCGGTAAAAAACCAAGTTCTGGTTTGCTTTCCTTATCAGCAACGGCTGTCACCAGTACCATGGTATCTCCGCACTGGATAACTACTGATCCCGAGGCCTGTTTAGCAAGCTTGCCTGTTTCGATGAACAGCGTCTTACCACCTATTTCAATTTCAACTTTCTTATACATACACTCTCCAACTGTGCGAACACAGCAGCTTTTTGGGCACGCATACCGCACCCTGCATTCTGGATTTCAGCAATGATATAGTGAGCACACAGGCGCGGGCCAAAATGCGCACACCTGTGATGCTCAGATCCAGAGCTTAAAACTTTAAGAGTACGCAGGACTGCCTGCAATCCTTACATACTCATTCAGTGACATCCTGTTATTTTCTGATGCCAAGCTCGGCAATAACGGATTTATATTTACTCATATCTTTCTTTTTCAGATAATCAAGCAGACTTCTTCGCTGACCAACCAGTTTCAAAAGTCCCTGCCGGGAGTGATGATCCTTGCTGTGCGTTTTAAAATGCTCGGTCAAATAGAGAATCCGATCAGAAAGAAGGGCAATCTGCACCTCTGATGAACCGGTATCGGTGGGATGGACCTTAAACTTCTCAATAATTTCATTTTTTCTTACTGCTGACTGTGCCAAAACGGGCCTCCTCTTGCTTATATAAAGACTGTTTTTCCCTTTAGTTAGGGCCGCTTCCCCTTTCAAACAACACGTTTCAGGAAAAGCGAAGAAATATTAATTTTAGTACAACTCCTCTCTAGTGTCTCTAACAATACCTACAACTCCTTACTCTTATTACAACAGATTACCAAGATCGTCAACAGATAGGGCCTTGGCCAGCAAGCGTTGACGAGCATCTGCAAACAGCAATTCAGCACCAGGAAAACTATCTTCCAAGGTGAAAAAGCCACTTTTAATCCTGCGTAACTGCGTGAGATAGGCACCACAGCCTAAGGTTCTGCCAATATCCGCAGCCAGGCTTCGGATATATGTTCCTTTACTGCACACAACTCGCACGGTAAGCAGAACTTCCTCACCACCAGCCAGATCATGGCCGCCATCCGTCCTTTCCAGAGTTTCAATAAAGACTGAACGAGGGGCCTTCAAAATACTGATTCCCTGACGGGCATAATGATAAAGCGGCTTCCCCTGATGTTTCAAGGCTGAATAAATCGGCGGCACCTGGAGTTGCTCACCCCGAAACAGGGAGAGGCATTCCTCAATCTGCTCCGCCGGTAAGGGAGCAACAGGATGCCGGCTCACCACCGCCCCTTCCGGATCAAAGGTCTCGGTTTCAACGCCGAGACAGAGGGTGGCCAGATATTCTTTGCGGCCATCCATCATCCGGGAAATCATCCGGGTTGCTGGACGGCCCGCGCAGATAATAAGCAGGCCAGTGGCAAAAGGATCAAGGGTTCCGGCATGCCCGACTTTTTTCATCCCCAAGGCGCGCCGTACCCCACTCACCATCTTAAAAGAGGTGGGCCCGGCAGGTTTATCTATGACAAATATACCGGCCTCAAAAGGATCTTCCACAGCACCTGTTTCCTCTTCCTCGCGATCAACGTTCAAAGGCTGTTCAAGGCCTTGCTCAGGGCATCCAAAACCATTTCCTGTACCTGCTTCACGCCCTTGCCGGACAGGCGAAAACCGGCGGCATTGCGATGACCACCACCTCCAAAGGCCGCAGCGACCTCTGCGACATCACATTCGCCCTTGGAGCGCAGACTGACGGAAACCCCACCTTGGAACTCTTTGAGAAATACAGCGACCTTTACCGAACGCAACGCCCGAGGATAGTTAATAAAACCCTCTACATCCCCGTCCTCTGCACCACATTCTTCAAACATCTTAGTGGTCACCGTTATAAAGGCCAACCGATCAGACTCAAACAGCTCCAACGTTGACAGCACCTGCTCCATGAGACGCAATCGCTGCAAGGTGAAATTATCATACACATGTTCAGCCACCTCCTCCGGATGGACCCCGCAGGCCACCAGATCAGCAGCAATTCGCAGGGTTCGGGGGCTGGTATTCTCGTAGCGGAAAGAACCGGTATCCGTAGAAATTGCCACAAAAATATTAAAGGCAGCAGCAGTGGAAAGTTCAACACCAAGCTCCATTGCCAATTCATAGACCATTTCTCCAGTAGAGGAGCGATTGGAGTCAATCCAGCGGAAATCACCAAACTCACGATGTCCACGATGATGATCAATCACCAGAAAGGGACGAACAGCAAGCAACTCCATTTTGTCCCGTCCCAACCGGTCACAATCCCCACAATCAAGCGATATCGCGGCCACATTACCCTGGGCAGCAGCCACAAAATTCTGCACGGCAGCAAGGTCGGTTTGCGCCAGGGTACAGCCAGGCAAGAAATCATAGAGATGGGTCACAGGCTCTTCCAGATAGCGAAACACCTTTTTCCCCATTGCCTCGAGGATATCCGCCAGACCGAAGAGTGAACCCAAGGCATCACCATCCGGATGGAGGTGGGTCATGAGAACAAATCCGTCAACACCCTGGATAATCGAGCTGATCTCTTCAGGAACCACTTTCATCATCTGGGCCCCCTTTCCTGGGCAATTTCTTGAAGAAGCTTCTCCATCGCCATCACCTTCTCAATCTGGGGATCATACTCAAATTGCAGTTCCGGCGTGAAACGCATATTAAGGACCTTGGCAATATGACTCCGCATGAACCCTCTTGCCCTCTGCAATCCCTCTTGTGCACTCACCTGTTTCTTCTTGTCCCCTGGAACTGTAAAAAAGATCCGGGCATATTTCAGATCATCTGTCAGTTGAACGCGAGAGATCGCAACTTCTGCAAGCGCCGGATCACGCACCGTGGTCAGGATCAGCATGGCGAGTTCATTGCGGATCGCCTCGGCCACCCGCACAGACCTTTTCTGTTCACTCTTCGGCCCCAGACCGACGGACTTTAATGTCTCTTTAGGATCCCACATGAAATTCACAGTAAATGGTAAAACAGGAAATTCAGCATCTGGTCTCATAGCTGAACAACCAGAGACTCAACAACTAAAACCACAATCCCAACTTTACAGGGTTGCCTCCACTTCATTCATGATAAAGGCTTCAATGTTGTCTCCAATCATGAGGTCATTATAATTTTCTATACCGATACCACATTCATATCCGGCAAGGACCTCTCTGACATCATCCTTGACTCTTCGCAAGGAACCGATTTTACCCGTGTGCAAAACAATACCTTCACGGATAACCCGGACCAGGGACTTGCGGGTGATCTTACCATCCGTGACAGAACAGCCGGCAATGGTACCGACTTTCGGAACATGGAAGGCTGCCGGACCTCGGCATTGCCGATTACTTCCTCCACAAAGGTGGGTTCGAGCATCCCGACCATGGCCTTTCTGATATCCTCAAGGGCATGATAGATAACGTCATAGGAGCGGATATCCACATGTTCTCTGCGGCCAGCTCCTTGACCTTGGTCGCTTGGCCGCACATTAAAGCCGATAATGATCGCATCAGAGGCTGAGGCCAGCAGGATATCGGATTCGGTGATGAGTCCCGGTACCCTCGTGCAGGACGCGTACCTTGACCGCATCGGTGGACAGTCTTCTCAGCAGCCTGGGCAAAAGGCCTCAAGCGTACCCTGGACATCCGCACGCAGCATCACCCGCAGTTCCATGGGTTTCCTCCTCAGCTCATCTTCTCGAACAGATTATCGAGCGAAACCTTGGAGCCGGACAGCCAAGTTCGAGCTCCCGGGCCTTCAGCATGCGGACCTGGCTGAGGTTTTGGCCATCTTCTCATCCGTGACCACGATGAACTCGTCGCCTGCCTGCGGGACACCGCTCAGTCCCTGAACCTCCACAGGAATAGAAGGGCCGGCCTCGTCGAGCGGCTTATTCTTGTCGTTGATCATGGCCCGACCTTGCCGCTGAACTGGCCTACCACAAAATAATCGCCTGGCTTCAGGGTCCCTTCCTGCACCAGGATGGTTGCCACCGGCCCGCGCCCTTATGTCAAGCTTGGCCTCGATAACCCGTCCCCTGGCCTTCCGGTGGTATCGGCCTTCAGTTCCATCACTTCGGCCATCAGTTGAATGGACTCCAGCAGATTATCTATGCCGATATTTTGCTTGGCCGAGGTCTCGCAGTACATTGTCTGTCCACCCCACTCTTCAGGGGCAAGGCCGAGATCGGACAGTTCGCGCTTGACCCGGTCCGGATCGGCATTATCCTTATCGATCTTATTGACCGCAACCAGGATGGGAACCCCGGCCGCCTGGGCGTGACGGATGGCCTCACGGGTCTGATCCATGACCCCGTCATCAGCCGCCACCACCAGTACCACCAGATCGGTGATCTGGGCGCCGCGGGAACGCATCTCGGTAAAGGCGGCATGGCCCGGGGTATCGACAAAGGTCACATCACCGGAGGCGGAGGTTACATGATAGGCGCCGATATGCTGGGTAATACCACCCGCCTCTCCATCGGCCACATCCGTCTTCCTGATGGCATCCAGGATCGAGGTCTTGCCATGATCAACATGGCCCATAACCGTGACCACCGGCGGAACGGGGCAGAAGTCTCACCACCCGTCTCCTGCTCATTCGAGCTGCTGCACACCAATCTCTTCGGTAATTCCCTGCTCCACCTCATAGCCGAAATCGGTGGCCGATCAGGGTCGCGGTGTCCACATCAAGGGCCTGATTCAGGGTGGCCATCACCCCGAAGCTCATCAACTTGGCAATGATCTCACTGGATTTGACACCCATACGATGGGCAAGATCAGCCACACTGATCGTCTCCATAACCTTGATCCGTTTTTTGATGGCCTTCATCTCAACGGCAGGCTGGATCACTTTTCTCTCAACCCGGCCTCTGGATCTCTTTCCCCGCTTACCCATACTGCTGTACTCGTCACCGAAGCGGGTAACCTGAACCTTGCCCCGTCCTTTCTGGCCGAACTTATCTGCCTTCCAAGCCCCGGCTTTCTTTTGTTCCGTGTCGTCCGTCTCCCCGCCGCGCTTCCCTTTCTTCTTCCCTTTGCTGGCGTCACCCGGGGAAGCCGCTGCCACTGGGGGCTTACTGGCTGGAGCCTGTGGTCTATAACCTCCAGCACCGGCAGGTCTTTCCGCCGGCCGTTCAACCCTTTTTCGTGGTTTTTCCTCAACTTGTTTTTTTTCTTCAACCGGCATCTCAATGCTGCCGACGACACGGGCCAGTCCTTTTCTCGAAGCCGTTTCCTGTTCTTCCGGCGCTACAGTTTCTTTCTCATCCGTGCCAGGAACAACTTTCAATTCTCTGTCCAGTTCACTATCCTGTTTCTTGAAGTCGACCAGCACAGGAGCGGTAGTTTCTCGCGCGCCTGCTTCTTGCGCGCCTTTATCGACAGGTGCCTCCTGACTCTCTTCGACCGGCTGCTGCTGATCAGGAGCCGGGACAATGGCCTCTTCCACTGGAGCCGCTTCCTGCACAACGGGAGCCTCAGGCTCTGCCTGAACCTCTGGGACCGGAGCTGGTCGGCGGCGAATGACCGTTGTCCGCCGAACCACAACTGGCTCTTCTTCAGACGCAATCTTCTTTTTGGCCAGTTCAGCCTTAGAACTCTGCAACACTGTAGTCCGGATTTTTTCGGCGATGTCTTCTTCAACTGAAGCACTCGGCCCTTTGATATCATAGCCATGCTCTTGCAGCTTCTCAATTAAGATCTTGCTGCTCAAGCCAGCTTCTTTGGCCAGTTCATAAATCCTTACCTTGCTCATCCCTTACTCCCGTCTATCCTTGCTACAGTGTTTTTTAGGAGCCGTTACGAAATAGCCTGTTTCTTTATAACTATTTCGTTACGGCTCCTTATGCCGTTCCGGCCATTGAAGTGGCCATATTATTTATTTACAGCGGCTTCACTCATTCAACTTTTCAGGGCCAAAGGATTCCTTTCCACCTTCAGGGCCCTTTTCCATTTTTTTTGCTGACTTAAAAAAACTTCCATACATCTCTCGTTATTACAACAATATGCCCCTCTTCCCGCTTTTTCCTTACGCCCATCCAGAACAGGTCTATTGTCCTCCAGAACAAAACGATGCAAGGTTGTTTTCAAGGCCTTTTTCCTGCAGATACAACATGTGCGGACAGGATGACTCTGATTCGTCTTAATCCTGCTGACCGGGTTCATCCACATCTTCACCGGCCAAGCCTTCTGAAGTATCATCCATCGTCTGATCCTTGTCAGTATGCTCTTCCGCTTCAACCGCTATATCTTCGGCGTCCAAACTCTCAGACCTATCATTCGCCGTTTGATCCGTATCTGCACCCTCTTCCGGCTCGGTCTCTTGGACGATCTCGGGAACAGCCCTACTCCTCTCGATGGGAGCATCAGGATCCATACCCAGACTCGTTCGCGCTGCCCGGATAAGATAGACGGCCTGCTCATCGCCGATGGCCCGCAGCACGGTCAGATCCTCAATGGCGGCCTCGGCGAGCATGGCGGCAGACAGGATATCTCTGGAAAACAGCTGGTCAGCCAGGGCCTCTTCCACACCATCAAGGGCCAGTAATGACTGATATCCAGGGTCTTCAAGATTTGCGTAACGCTGTTCACTTTTCACATCAATCCGCCAGCCAAGAAGCTTGGCGGCAAGGCGCACATTCTGGCCCTGCCGGCCGATGGCCAGTGAAAGTTGGTCATTGGGCACGATCGCCAAAAGCGACTTGGCATCCTCATCAACCATCACCATGCTCACCTGGGCAGGGGCCAGGGCATTATAGGCATATTTAGCCGGATCAGGACTCCAGGGGACGATGTCCACCCTCTCACCCTGCAGCTCCTGAACCACATTCTGGACACGGGAGCCTTTCATCCCCACGCAGGCACCCACGGGATCGACATCGGACTCCGTTGAACTGACCGCAATCTTGGCCCTGAATCCGGGATCACGGCTGACCCCCATTATCCTGACAATCCCTTCGGCAATCTCCGGGACTTCCATCTCAAACAATTTGGCAAGAAAGTCATCGTGCGTCCGGGAGAGCAACAGCTGCGCATCCTTCGCGCCTCTCCTGACATCAACCAGATAGGCCCTGACCCGATCGCCCTGTTTGAAAGACCTCTTGGGAATCTGCTGATCCTTGGGCAGGATGGCATCGGTGCGGCCAAGATTGACAATCATGTTGCCCCGCTCAAAGCGCTGCACTATGCCGCTGACCACTTCTCCGATACGATCCTTGAACATCTCATAAATGACATCACGCTCAGCGTCCTTCATCTTATGGATAATAACCTGCTTTGCTGACTGGGCGGCAATTCTTCCCAGATCGGCAATATTTTCCATCTTTTCGCCAAGTTCATCATTCAACCGCACATCAGGATCAAGCACCTGAGCGTCCGCAAGTGAGATTTCCGTCTGCTCGTCCGTCACCTCTTCGACAACAGTGCGAAACTGAAAGACCTCCACCTCGCCATACTCTTCATTATATCGAGCCTCGATCTCCCGCCTGCTGCCCAGTTTTTTCCTGGCGGCTGACTGGACGGCCTCTTCTATGGCCTCAATCAACAGCTTTCTATCAAAACCGCGGTCCCTGCTGATCTGGTCGATTATGCGTTTCAAATCCGATAGCATTCTCTTTCCCCATCTTTATAACTGACAGACCCTCTTTCCAGAAAAGTCATTCTATTCCCACAGAGCTTGCATCCCACAGGGACACAGCCCACATTCTTTTTTTCACAAAGACAATCGTGCCTTCCGGATCTGCTCAAAGGCAACCTGACATTTTTCTCCATCCTCCAGGACCAGCTCGACCGTCTCACCTTCGGCCTGACTGATAACACCGACCAAGACCCGCTGAGTTTCGACATCTTCGCGAAGCTTCAATTTTGCTTTCTTGCCAAGATAACGTTGAAAATCCTCCATGCTGTGCAAGGGGCGTTCGAGCCCTGGCGAGGAGACCTCCAGATGAAAGGCATGGTCAATCACGTCCTCCACATCAAGAAAATCGCTGACCTCCCGACTGACCCGGCTGCAATGATCCACCGTAATCCCTTCCTTGCTGTCGATGAAAAGGCGCAACACCCAGCCATGTCCTTCAAGACGAAACTGGACTTCCACCAATTCCAGCCCCATGGACGGCAGAAGCGTTTCTGCAAATGCCTGCACCTTTTCTACAACCGATCCGTTCATTTCCGTATTATCACGCAAAAATTTGTTTGTTCCCGCGCCACCTTGAAATAGACATAAAAAAAAGCGGGCAAGCCCACTTTCAAAGCCACCTGCATCACCCAACCGACACACATGGTATAACCGGAAAAACAATGTGCAATCCAGCCATCTAAGCCTGGAGCGGGCAACGAGATTCGAACTCGCGACCCCAAGCTTGGGAAGCTTGTGCTCTACCAACTGAGCTACACCCGCACACAACCCGATAAAACACTGTATATAAAACACAGAAAAGACGCTTTGTCAAGGCAGAAGGGACCCGACATCCCAGGCTCCGTGGTGGTGTAATTGCCATGGGCCAGTTGTTCAGATCGAAGAGGTGCAGGGTATTTTGAGCCGCGACCTGAGTCTGATAACCTGGCAATATCCGCCTCCTTCAGCAACTCGCCCACCCTTATGCTGATGACCCATGAGGAGAGCAGCTGCCAACGGAGCACTTAGGCATGTTGTATATTCCCGATAATGAGAGTATATTTCAAGTTAAATGAATCCTTGGCATACAAATATTTCCAGATCAGTGTTGTACAGAAAGTACCTCAAGGGTAACGGCAGCAGATATCAAAGCAGAAACATTCCTGCCCTCATCTGGACATCCTTCCTGCCATGTGCGCCTTGTTAATTGCTGACGAGAGCATTGCTGCTTCGCCTCTTTTATTGAAGGATACCACTAAAAAGCAACTGAGTTCAATAAATACCAACCCTTCAAAGTAATACCATTGTCGACCAGGATCCTGACTGAAGGCTGCAGGCAGAAAGTAAATGAAGCAAGGCATCCGCACCCTCCTGCAGGTAACTACCACGAAAGACAGAATCACCGATTATCAATTGAATTTTCAGTACCTTATTCATCATAACTTTCGATGGGAAATCACCGTCTTCTCGGTCAGCAACTCTGGCCATCGTTCTGTTCTCCAAAAAAAATAAAATTGACAAACACGGTTCAGCCTTATAAAAGATGAATTATTTTATCTTCTTATAATCTGCTCTCCAAGCCGTTGTTCAGGGTATCTTTAAAATTGAGAATCTTCGATGGTGGAGCAGCCTGAGCGTACAACGAGTTCAAGACGTACACGAAATCCGTACCCGGAAGCCCTTCATAAATTTCCTTGAGCCGAAAATAACGGGAACGGCATAAAGGGTTGGCAGGGAATGGCCTGAAAAGCTTGACTCATTCTTAACAGCCCGCAAGGGCCCAGACCATCACTCAACTTCCAGACCCAATAGGGGACAATGGCCGACAAAACACTTATTATCACCGAAAAGCCCAGTGTGGCCGCAGATATTGTCAAGACCCTGCCCGGTAAGTTCGAAAAGAGCAAGACCCATTACGAGAGTGACCGCTATATCGTCTCCTATGCCATCGGCCACCTGGTTTCCATCGAGTTCCCCGAAGAGATTGACCCCAAATACAAAGATTGGAAGCTGGAGAACCTGCCCATCCTGCCCGAGGAATTCCCCCTCAAGGGCCTGGATGGCACCAAAAGCCAACTCAATGCCCTGCAACAGCTCATCCGCCGCAAAGATGTCCAGCAGATCATCAACGCCTGCGATGCCGGCCGTGAAGGAGAGCTGATCTTTAAATATATCCTGCGCTATGTCTGGAACCAGTCCGTGGCCAAGAAGACATGCAAACGCCTCTGGCTGCAATCCATGACCAAGGATGCCATCAAGGACGCCTTTGCCCATCTCCGGAACAATGAAGAGATGCTGCCCCTGGAAGACGCCGCGCTGTGCCGTTCGGAATCCGACTGGCTGATCGGGATCAACGCCACCCGCGCCCTCACCGGCTTCAACTCCCGCCGCGGCGGCTTTTTCCTCACCCCCTGCGGCCGGGTGCAGACCCCCACCCTTTCCCTCATTGTCAAAAGGGAACAGGCACGCCTCAATTTTCAGCCCAGTACCTACTTCAACCTGCTCGCCACCTTCACCTTTGACCAAGGGTCCTATCCTGGTAAATGGATTGACCCCCAGTTTGTCAAGGACAAGAATGACAGTTATGCCCGGGCCGACCGGATATGGGATGGAAACCGGGCCGACCGGATCCTGAAGCAATGCGCCGGCAAGCCGGCCCAGGTCGAGGAAACCAGCAAAAAGATAAGCGAACGCTCGCCGCAGCTCTATGATCTCACTTCACTGCAGCGAGAGGCCAACTCCCGTTTTGGTTTTTCCGCCAAAAACACCCTGGGGCTGGCCCAGGCGCTGTATGAAAGGCATAAGCTCCTCACCTATCCCCGAACCGACAGTCGTTGCCTGCCCGAAGATTATCTGGAGACCGTCCAGGAAACCGTCACCGCCCAGACCGACTGGAACTATGGAGAGTTCGCCGAGCGCGCCCTGACTGAGAAGCTGCTCAAGCTCGACCAGCAGATCTTCAATAATGCCAAGATCTCCGACCATCACGCCATCATCCCCACCACGGTTCTGCCCAAAACCCTGACCGAACCGGAGCTCAAGATCTACACCATGGTGGTCCAGCGTTTTCTGGCCGTTTTTTTCCCGCCGGCCAGATATCTGAACACCCGGCGAATCTCCGTGGTTGAGTCGAGAAACATTTCTGACCGAGGGCAAGATCCTCACCGATCCAGGCTGGAAGGCCGTCTATGGCAGCGAGATCGACGAGGAACAGGATGCGGCCTTAAGCCCCATCCCTGAAGGGGCTGCAGTCACCTGCGCGCAGATCAGCAAGGAACAGGCAGAGACCAAACCTCCGGCCCGTTACAACGAAGCAACCCTGCTCTCGGCCATGGAGAACTCGGACAAACTGGTGGAAGACGAAGAACTGGCCGAGGCCATGAAGGAACGGGGACTGGGCACACCGGCAACCCGGGCCGCCATCATCGAAAAGCTGCTCAAGGAAAAATATCTGGTCCGGGAAGGCAAGGAGCTCACGCCCACCGGCAAGGCCTTTAATCTCTTCGCCCTGCTGGAGGCCATGAAGATCGAGCTGCTCGCCTCCCCGGAGATGACAGGGGAGTGGGAACACAAGCTGAACCAGATCCTGCAGGGCAAGTTTACCCGCAAGCAGTTTATGGCCGAGATCAGGGAGACAACGGCCCATATCATCTCCCAGGTGCGCAACTTTGACCGGACTGAGGTTCGGGTCGAGGCCCCTTTCAGCCCTGTCGATAATATCCATTTCTATATCAGTCCCACCGCCTATATCTCGGAAGATGAAAAAATAGTCATCCGCAAGATCCTGGGCGGCAGGATCATGAGCGAGGCCGAGGTTGTGGCCCTGATCAAGGGAGAGACCCTGGGACCTTTCAGTGATTTCAGGTCCAAGCAGGGCAAGCCCTTTACCGCCTCGGTCAGGTTGCATCAGCAAAAAATAGAGTTTATTTTTGCCGACGCAATTGATACTCTGGATATACAGGCAATCAAGGCCAGCCCGAGTTTAGGCGCCTCTCCTGTGGACGGGACCCCGGTCCATGAAACACCGGCTGGATACATGTCGACATCGGCGCTGGACGGCGACAAAAAATCAGGGTTGCAGATCAGCAAGATCATCCTGGCCAAGGCCATCGAGCCCAGACATATTCACCAGCTGCTGACCGACGGCCGCACCGAGCTGATCACCGGTTTTATCTCCAAGAAGAAGCGCCCCTTTGACGCCTTCCTCCTCCTTGACAAAAAGGGAAAGATCACCTTTGAATTTCCACCCCGAATAAAGAAAGAGAAAAAAGAATCCAAATGAGTTACTTCACCACAAAGGAGCCCACACGGGCGAAACATTTATGCAACGACTGAAGAAAGAGTATCAAGAGAAAAGCGGCCTGGAACTGGCCAAAATCTGCGCACGCGTGGCCCTTGACGCCAAGGCGGAAGATCTGGTCATCCTCGACGTCAAAGGGATCTCCTCGTTCACCGATTATTTTGTGATCATGAACGGCCGCTCAACCCGGCATGTCCAGGGCCTGGCCGAGATCATTGAAGGCGAGATGCGCTCCAAGCGGGTGAACACCTCCCATGCCGAAGGCCTGCAGGAAGGCATGTGGGTTCTCCTTGACTTTGGCGACGTAGTAGTACATATCTTCTACCATGAGCAGAGGCCATTTTACGATCTGGAAGGACTCTGGCATGACGCCAGACGCGTAAGCATCGACGACCTCCAATTCTCTTAATGGAACCACAACTTTTGCCAGGAAAACCCTTTCCCGGACACAGATAATTATGCAATATATAAGCACCAGGGGCGGCATCAGCCCCATTTCCTTTACCGAGGCCGTGATGATGGGGCTGGCGGAAGACGGCGGCCTGCTCCTGCCCCGCGCCATCCCCCGCATCGGCAGCGGGACCTACGCCTCCTGGCAGGGTCTTTCCTATCCGGATCTGGCCTTTGAGGTCATGTCGCGCTTCATCGACGACATCCCCGACAGCGACCTGCGCGAGCTGATCAATCGTTCCTACGCCACCTTTAACCATCCCGAAGTAACCCCCCTGGTCCACCAGGGGAGCCTCCATATCCTCGAGCTTTTTCACGGCCCGACCCTGGCCTTCAAGGATGTGGCCCTGCAGTTCCTGGGCAATCTCTTCGAATACCTCCTGGAGAAGAACGACGCAGTGATGAACATCCTCGGAGCCACCTCCGGCGATACCGGCAGCGCCGCCATTTACGGGGTCCGCGGCAAGGAACGGATCAATATCTTCATCCTTCATCCCCATAAGCGGGTCAGCCCGATCCAGGAACTGCAGATGACCACGGTCACCGATGCCAATGTCTTCAATATTGCCATCCGCGGCACCTTTGACGACGGCCAGGCCATTGTCAAGGCCATCTTCAACGATATCGACTTCAAGGAAAAATACAGCCTGGGGGCGGTCAACTCCATCAACTGGGCCCGGATCCTGGCCCAGGTCGTCTATTACATCTACAGCTGCCTGCACATCAACCGCCACGAGCACGACAAGGCCGTGGACTTTGCCGTGCCCACCGGCAATTTCGGCGACATCTTCGCCGGATACATCGCCAAACGGATGCTGCCGGAAGGCACCATCCGCAGGCTGCTGCTGGCCACCAACACCAATGACATCCTCACCCGCTTTGTCACGCACGGTGATTACTCACTGGGAGAAGTGGTGGCCACCTCCAGTCCCTCCATGGACATCCAGGCCGCCTCCAACTTTGAACGCTATCTCTACTATCTCATGGATGAAAATCCGGTGCGCACCAAAGAGGCCATGACCCTGTTCGCGGCAACAGGCAGGCTCGACCTCTCGGACTCCTGCGACCAGATCAGACGTGATTTCCTGGCCATCGCCGTATCGGAACAGGAGGTGCTGGATACCATCCAAGGCTTCTACCAGGAGCACGGATACATCCTTGATCCGCACACGGCAGTGGGAGTGCATGCCGCCCTCATCCACCAGCAGAAAGGGATTCCGGTCATCTGTCTTGCCACGGCCCATCCGGCGAAATTCGGCGAGACCGTGGAAAAGGCCATCGGCGTCCCGCCAGAAATGCCACCGGCCCTGGCGGCCCTGGCCGCCAAAAAATCCCGCTGCGAGCTGATGGATCCCGACCGGAACCTGATCCAGGATTTCATCAGACAGCATGCCCTGCAGCAGTGACAGCCTGGCCGGCTTGATGATCTTGCCATTTCGGCCGTAGGGAAAAATCTCAAACGGTTGGTTCCTTTCCTCTTCGAGAGATCAGCCAAACAAAAAAAGGGGAAGGATGGACTTTTACAAAAGTCCATCCTTCCCCTTTTTCTTTGCCCAACAGAATAAGAGCGGACTGCAACCGACAAGAAGCTGCTGAGTATGCTTTATCATATCTTGTGGCAAGATTTAATTTTACTCTGACCCCTTTTACCTTAAAAGTCACCGGCGCTGCGCAGCTTTATCGCGCAGCGTTCATGTGGACTGCCGGGTTAGGTCGCTTTTTCACTGGGGCGGCGGCTGGAATTGAATTACCACTGTTTCCAAAGATCAACAGCCGCAACCAGGAACTTGTCGCATTTTTCGGCTCGCCACGTGACCGGAGAATCTTCAAACAGCAGGTAATACTGCTCATTGGCACATCGAAATTTGGTTCGATCCGCTTCCAGAATCCAGTTAATCGCATTCACGAAAGTATCATCATAACTTTTTCCAAACTTGTCGTTCGGAACGTTATACAACAAGCCTTCAAGGTAGTACGAAGGCGCAACCCCATTTTCCAGCATTCCTTCCGCTACCAAGCGACTCCGCATGTTCTTAAGTATCCGAGCCATTGGCTTGAACCACTTCGACGTACCTTGATGTTTGGTAGTTAGGTTTTCAGAATGCTGCTTTGGGTAGTTGGCAATCTTGGTTCCGCTGCTTGTGTAAAAGCAAATGCCCTCATCGTACGATTTATCCGAGTTTGAGAAAAACTTGTGGTATCGCCGATACTGAATCGCAGCGATGACGTCGGACTTTCTGCGATTCCCGGACGCCGCGATGGCAATTGCCTTTTCTCCCGAATCGATGTCATTGCCGTATTTGCTAGAAAGCACGGCGAGAACATCAATCTTGAAGTCTTGGTGCGTATAGGTGGCGTCACTGTGTGAAGTCTTGAATGCCTCCTGCTGTTCGGCGGGTAGCTGTGATAAATCATGCTGAAAACAATCGTCAAGCCTGATCACAATATCGACATCGCTTTCGCTGTAGATATTCGTGTCATTGCCATACGAACCTTGGAGAAAAATCTTGTAGGTCTTGGCTGCGTAAGGCGTATCCGTTGCGTCAAGTGTTGTTTTTATCGAGTTGTAGGTAATGCCCGATTGCGTGATTGACCCTTGGTGCGACCAAGTATCAAGTTGTGATTCAGGAATTGCCACTATTACCTCCTTTGGCGATCTACATCAAAAAAGATCGGATGTCCTGCTCGCGTAAGGCGAATGATTCGCTACCACGCTGCCGTAGGA
Source organism: uncultured Pseudomonadota bacterium (assembly GCA_963776835.1). GTDB lineage: Bacteria > Desulfobacterota > Desulfobulbia > Desulfobulbales > Desulfocapsaceae > UBA2270. The sequence continues at coordinate 201,621 of CAVZOB010000011.1, read as the reverse complement.
TGTTCAGTTTTACAAGATCATGTTCCATTAAATCTGTGGCCATTTCCGGTTTCTCGAACGTGTCGTTGATGCGAATCGAATTTACGTCTTTGAATAAGATCGCCCGAAGTTGATCCATCGATTGAGTGTTGATTTCAAGTGTCTTTTGAAGCAACTGAACGCTCACGAGATACTTCTTGGCGAACCACATAGTCAATCCACGTGGCTTTGGTTCCGGATAAACTCCCACGCCAACGCTGACGACCCGTAGATCGGCGCGGTCTTTCTTAAGCGCGGCGATTGCGTCAGCGATTGCATATAACGTCGGATTGTTCGCGCAATACCCACCATCTATGAGTTCAATATTGTCTCCGGCCGCAGTAGTTACGATTTTGCGGTTGAAGAATGGGTAGGCAGAGCATGACGCTTGAACCGCATCAGCAATACTGACACCAAAGCCTGGCTTAAACGTGCCGGCCCTCCCGTGCGCTTGGGCAACGTCACCCTTGAAAATCATGGGTCGTTCAATCGTCCACTTTGTCGCCACGATGCCAATGCCTGTTTTAACGTCAGAGAATGTCTTCTTGCCATAAACTTCATGAGCCAACTTTGCAAGTGCATCAGACTTCGCTTGCGCATTGGAGGCGCTCATGACAGAAGGTACATGCTTTTTGTATAAGTCGTGGATCGCGTCGATTTCATAGCCGAGCGCAATTAGCGAGGCAATGATGGCACCTGTACTTGTTCCGAATATCAAGTCAAAACGCTTGTACAGCGGACAGCCGATCATGGCTTCGATTTCCTTTAGAACGCCGAGCGTGTAAAAACCCTTCGCGCCTCCACCATCGAGACTAAGTATCCGGCACAACCCTTGGGCGTACTCGGTTGTGAGTTCGAGAGGTGCCTCTCCTTGGGTTACCTTTTTGACAGCCATAGCACCTCCTTTTAGTTTAGCGCCAGATGCTACTTTCTTCGCGAACGGAATTGTTCAGCCTGTAGCAGCGGAGGGCTTGCGCGGTGCGTGTCCTCGGCGCAATTTTGTCCCCATTCTCTCAGGATTCAGCTCTGCCAGATAGCCACTCCTCATTACGCCTTCATATAAAAGATGATTTTTGAAAGATCACCCATGATAACACTTTTATCTTTCTATCACGAGTCATGGTGCTCCGCAAGCTCACAGCGGCTTCTTACTTTTTTTCTGACAATGATGGTCGAGAAATAATGCGCCTGCCCGGAGATCGTCGAGAGATCAGCAAGATCCCGTTCATCGGCCATGCCCACCCTGTTCCACCAGCGTGGCCTTGTCCAAAAGGTTCAGGTCAGTCAACAGGCTGATCAGATGATCCATGACCCGGTGCACCTTTCATCAGGACGATACATCCGCCCCTCATCCCTGGCCCTTTCAGCCGGTGGTTATTTCTCCGCCTTTTCCAGGTCCTTGTCGATATCACGGCTGAAATCGAGGGTGAGGTAATCAAAACTGATGGGAAGCGCCCAGTTCCAGCTTGCTGAGGAACTGAATCCCTGACGCGTATTTTGCGGGGGCGGCATTCGAGGAGATGGCCGCCCTTTTGCAAATCGGCGGAGAGGAAATGCAGATGAAGCCCGGGAACATTCACCGAGGACATGAAGGATGGGGTGAAAAATCCGGCCAAGGTCCCCTTGATATCCTGAAAGTCGAAGACTGGCTGTTCCGCGGCAATCTCCACCAGGGGTCGATAGCTCTCCTGCTTGGGTACCGATCGAACCCTCACCTGGGAGAATAAGCCTTCGACCCGTATGGCGAAAAATAGATTGGAAGAGGGGAGCAGGGTGCCCAGCCACTTGAGAAAGGCGTCGTAGTCCATCTCCCGATCTATTTCGTCGTGACTCAGGGGGTTGTAAAAGGTGACACAGACAAAGGGGGTCAGGGCGGTGTCATCGACCCGCGCGGCCCGGCCGTCGCGAGGTGATCTGAAAGATGTTGCCATCCAGCATCACCATCTCGCCGTCGAGATGGTCAAAGGTGCCGAGGCCGAAATCGCCGTGCTGCTTGATCTCCGAAAAGGGGATCTTTTCCTCGTAAAGCCCTTCGACCAGGGCGTTGACCGGGGCACAGAGGTAGATGCTGTTTTGCGGTGGCCGGGGCCATATGGTCTCCTTCTGGAAGTTACCGAAGCCTGCCGGGTAGCGCTGGGCTGGATTTAATCTTGGCCATAGCGGCTAAAGAGGTGCGCCGGAAGACCAGCCGCAAGATGTTCCGGCCGTTTTCCCGGCGATAACTCACGTTGTCCGAGAGTTTGCGGATGAAGTGAATCCCCAGTCCGCCGATGTGGCGCTCCATGATATCGGAGGTGGTGTCCGGGTCGGCAAGCGACAGGACGTCGAAGGGGCTGCCGCTGTCCGAGATCTCCAGCACCATGGCGTCACCGTCGGCGCGCACAGCTAAGGAACACCTCACCGGAACCCCCCCGGGTAGGCATAATGGCAGACATTGACAAAGGCCTCCTCCACGGCGAGCACCAAGCCGAAGGTCTTCTGGGGATCGAGGCCGAATCGCTCGGCATTGGTCTCGACGAAGGCAACCACCTCATCGAGATTTTCCACCCTGGCCGCTGATGTCAGCGTTTCGAGTTCCACGGCCATTCAGGCGATACGGCCAATGCGCCGTGCACCGAGTCATGCATCTGGAAGATGTTGCCAAAGCCGGAGATGGTGAACACCTCCTTGACCATGCCACTGATATTGGCAAAGCAGACCTGCCCGCCTCTGCCCTTGAGCCGCTTGGCCGTGGCCAGAAGCGCCCGTAACCCGGCACTGCTGATGTATTCGAGTTGTTCAAAATCAACGACGAAACCGGCTCTCTCCGCCGGCGATCATCTCGTCGAATTGCTTTTCATAATCCGGCGCGGTAACGGCATCCAGCCTGCCGGTTATCGTCACTACGATGGCGTTTGCTTCCTTCTTTGTCTGAATATCCATGGCCCTCTCCTTGTAGGTGTCGAATCAAATACCGCGTTTCGATACGATGGCCTCAATCCTTTGTCTTTTAGTCACTATTCCGGTCTGTTAAGACCACTCAGCGGTAGTCGGTGAGACAAGCTGAGCCGTTACTTCTTTTTCATCATCAGGGTTAATCTGTTTGTGTTGCCTTCCCGTTGGTAATCAATTGATTCCGTCAAACTGGTAATGATTGCCAATCCCAGCTCGTCAGCCAACAGCTCCTTGTCCAGTGGGTTGAGCGCCTCCTCACCGTTGCTTTCAAATACAAACTTCAGGCTCTCTTTCTTTTCCGAGTAGGCAAGTGTTATCTCAAGGGGCGTGGTGGCCAAAAATGGATTGTAAATTTGGAGCATCTCTTCAACGAGGAGCAACGCATTCTGCCGGATCTTCTTCGGCAGAATCTGCTTTTCGCAGAAGGCCTCGATTTCCGCATTCATGGCATACAGATCATCATCAGGGGAGCTGATATGATAGTTGAAGCTTCGCACCCTGTTGATGAACGCCTTGGTTTTTTCCCTTTGCGGATTCTCGAATATCTGCCCTGGCGTCCCTTCTTCATAGATAAGCCCCTCGTCCATATACAGCACCCGGTTTGACACATCCCGGGCAAAATCCATCTCGTGCGTGACAATCACCATGGTCATGCCATCCTTAGCCAGGCGGCGGATAACCGAGAGAACCTCGCTGACCATGGTGGGGTCAAGGGCCGAGGTCGGCTCGTCAAAAAGGATAATCTCAGGATCCATGGCAAGGCAGCGGGCAATCGCCACCCGCTGCTGTTGTCCCCCGGAAAGTTCATCCGGAAAACTGTCGGCTTTCTCGGCGAGTCCAACCAATTTGAGAAGTTCCCGGGATTTTAGCTCCGCCTCCTCCTTGCTCATCCCCAGCAGTTTGGTTTGGCCGATGGTCAGATTTTCCAGGGCGGAAAGGTGGGAAAAGAGATTGAACGATTGAAAAACCATGTTCATCTTCTGGCGGATTTTTGGCACATCGGTCTTTTTATCGAGGAGATCAACCCCGTCGATCTTTATGGTGCCGCTGCTCGGTCGGTCAAGGAGGTTCAGACAGCGCAGGAATGTGCTTTTTCCGGTACCGGATGGGCCGATGATGGAGATCACCTCACCCTTTTGGATTTCAACGGTGATCTCTTTGAGCACGACAAGGTCACCAAACTTCTTGCTAAGATGCTCTACTTTTATCATCCGTCTACGCACCCTTCTTCTGTTCAATTTCGGGTCGGTTCTCCGTTCCGACATACTCAATAAATTGCATGAGAAACCACGATATAAAAAAGTAAAGAATCGCGACCATCACCAGGGGAAAGAAGGCATCAAAGGTACGACTGCGGATGATGTCACTGGCCCGGGTCAGATCCTGGACCGCGATGTAACCGACAATGGAGGTCATCTTCACCAGGGAGATAAATTCCCCCTTATAGACCGGGAGAATACGGCGAACCGTCTGCGGCAGGATAATATAGAGAAAGGTTTTGAGCCGACTAAATCCCATGGCGATCCCGGCTTCGCTCTGGCCTTTATCGACCCCCTCGATGCCGGTTCTGAAGATTTCGGCGACATAGGCGGCAAAATTCAAGGCGAAGGCAAGAATGGCGATCAGGACGGCGTCAATACTCACCGAGGCAAAGACCACATAGTAGATCAGCATCAGAATCACCAGCACCGGAGTCCCCCGCGAAATTGAGATATAGACCTTGGCGGGAAGGTTCAGTGCGGATCTTTTCGACATCCTCATCCAGCAGACCAGCGCCCCGAGGAGGGTGCCGATAATGGTGGCAGAATACGGAGATAACCGCAGTGGTTTTGAGACCGTCCAGAATGAGAAGATAACGGTTTTCCTGAATAATGTTGATTTGAAAACTGTTTACTATACTGTGAAGGAAAGGAAGGAATCCGGCGGCGGCAGTACTTTTGTTTTGCTCAGGGAGAACCTGGGCCCCGGCAAAATCCGTTCGTCTGACCAAGGCGGATATATCATTCTCGATATAGGGTACGGAAAAATTGACAGTTTTTTTTCGTTCTGCCGTCACATTAAAATTGGACAGGGCGAAATCAATTTTTGACGATTGCAGGGCCGGAATCAGCCCTTCAAATGACATATCAACAATTTCAATCTTTTTTCCAAGAAGTTGGCCAAGCAACTGACTGAGTTCAATGTCAATTCCGGTCAATATGCCATTTGCTTGAAATGAAAATGGTTCAATTTGCGCACATGTCCCCATTCTTAAGGTTCCGGTTTGACGAGCACTATTGATTGGCGGCAGCTTTGGCGTTTGATCATATTTTGTATCAATCCATTTCTCCCGCAGGCCCTTAAGAATACCTTTTTCCCCAAGTTCACGTAATGCCGTATTCATATCGGCAAGTAAGGCGAGATTCTCTTTCTTGATGGCCACCGCGACCTCAAGCCTGGCAACCGGTTGCGCAAGAATTACCAGCTCTGGATTTTTATCAACAATCTTTAGCAGTACACTTTTGTCATAAATAAAGGCATCGGCTTGACCGCTCTTTACCGCCAGTGCGGCGTCTGCAGACGAAGCTAAGGTCATGAAATCCGAGTGGGGAAAATTTTCCCGTGCCGACAGGTCTCCAGCCGAGCCCGTTAAAACACAAATTCTTTTCCCGTCAATTTGGCTTAGTTGAGAAATATCCCCGTCTTCACGGGAACAGCCGGCAAAAAAAATCACAATCAGCAGGCAGGCCAGCACTGAAAATCCTGTTTTTTCCATCTACTCCTCCCTGGCTCCGATTATTCCCTGACCATGGCCGCGATACCGCCGGTGTAATACGGTTCGGAGAAGAGGACCTTCTTTGCCCGTTCATCGGTAATGGTGATGCAGGCCGCAATCACGTCAACCTTGCCGGAGATCAAGGCCGGGATCAGGGCGCCAAAATCCATATTGACGACTTCCAACTTCATGCCGAGCTGCTGCGCCACATGGCGGGCCAGTTCAATATCGAAACCGACGACTTTTCCTGAGCCGTCAACAAATGAAAAAGGTTCGGTGACTGCTGCCGTGCCCAGCCTTAAAACGCCCTTGTCGCCGGTTAATTGCATCTCCGGCATGACGGAGGGAGCCCCTGATTTGGGAAACCAGCGCTGCAGCATGGCCTCATATCCGCCGTTTTTTCTGAGTTCGTCGACAACGGAGTCTATGGCTTTCTTGATCGCCACTTTGCCCGGCTGAACGGCAAAACCGTAGTTGTCGATGGTGATCATCTCCGGCAGGACGACAAGACCGCTGTTTTTTGCGGCTATATTCTTCAGAATCGGTTCGTCATAGGCCACGGCATCAGCCTTGCCGGCTTTGACCGCCAGAGCGGCATCAACGACGCTGTTGAAATATTTGAAGCGTGCCTTGGGGAATTTTGAGAGGACGAGTTTGTCGGCAGCGGTTCCGCTCGGGACGGCAAATTCCTTTTCCGCCAATTGTTGGATTTTGGTGATCTTCTCTCTCTTGCCGCAGCTGGGAAGGATGAAAAAAGCACAAAAAATCAGTCCGAGACAGACTGCTTTGGAAGTATTTCTTATCATGACGGCAAGCTCCCTTCTCTGTTGAGGTTGGAAAAAATGGCGGATACGATCGTGTTAAATTGGTGCCACAATGCCCCGATATTTTATCGCGACCATGGTCACATCGTCGGATTGCGGTGCGCCATTGGCGTGTTTTGTTATTTGGGCACGGATATTATGAATCATCTCGGCCGGTTCATCCTTGGCCCCGCGCTGTAGATCATTGAGCAATTGCGATTCCCCATACAGCTCGCATTCAAGATTTGTCGCCTCGGTCACCCCGTCGGTATAGAGAAAAAGCGTGTCCCCCGGTTGCAGGGTGAGCCGTTCGGTTTCATAAACCGAATCCTCCATCGGACCCAGGACAAAACCTGCTTTCAGGGTAAGATACCGTATCCCCTGGGCATCGATGAGCAGCGGCGGATTATGTCCGGCATTGGCAAAACGCACTTCTCCGTTTCTGGTATCCAGGATGGCGCAGAACACCGTCGCAAACATGCAGCTCTCATTATCCATAGCCAGAATGTTATTGACGCAATCAAGGATCTGGTCAGGCTCTCCAAGTCGCTGCCCCTCTGACTTCAACAAGGTCTTGGCCACCATCATGTAGAGTGCGGCCGGCACCCCCTTGTCGGCGACATCCGCAATCAGGAAGCAGAGGTTGTTGTCGTCGATAAAAAAGAAATCGTAGAAGTCACCACCCACCTCCTTCGCCGGATCCATCGTAGCATAGATATCGAACTCCGGACGATCGGGGAAGGCCGGAAAAAGGCGAGGGAGTAGGCTCGCCTGAATGTCGGTGGCCACCTTGAGTTCGCTCTCAATACGTTCCTTGGCAGCAGTGGTCTCGGTAAGGTTCCGGATGTACTCCTTCAGGGACTTGTTCATGGAGATAAAGGCTTGAGTGAGTTTCCCTACTTCGTCTCTTGAGCGAACAGGGGGCAACTCTACCTCAAAATTTCCGGAGGCAATCTCCTCTGTTGCCTCGGCCAGAACATGGAGCGGGGTGGTAATAGAGCGGGCAATCAAGGCCACGGCAGCGGCAAGGAGTAAAATCCCGGCAAGTCCTATGAGGCCGACCGTTATGGTGAGCGAGCGTACCTCGGCAAACAGTTCCGCCTCGGGAAAGACGACCGCCAGGGTCCAGCCGGTGGACGAGACCGGCGCGTAACACAGCCAGCTTTTGACCCCGCTGATGGTGGTATAGGGGGTAAAGCCGGACTCGCCACGAACCATCCTCCTGCCAATTTCGCGCAGGGTCGGGTTGTTCTGCGACTCGGCGATACTGAAGATGGTCTCGTTCATGATCAACTCTTTCTCGGGGTGGGTCAACATGGTCCCGTTTTTGGAGAGGAGGAAACTATAGCCGGTCTTGAGCACTTTGATGGAGCCAACGAGTTCCGTCAGCCAATCCAGTGAGACGTCCGCTACCACCACCCCACGGACCTTCTTGATATCGCCTGTTCCCTCAAAGAATGGTATCGAGCAGGTGGTCATCAGCATCGCCCCGCTCCCTTGATCGTAGTAGGGCTCGCTCCACTCTTTTTTCCCCAACTCCTTTGGTATCTGGTACCAATCCAGGGTGAGAAACTGGAAATCGTCCTCCTCGGCAAAGATCAGTTTGCCCGTTTTTCCTGTAGAAATAGGGTACATAGGGCTTGATTCTGTTGCCAGTGGCATCTGGATCGAATGCGGCGCCGACTCCATAAATCTCGTGGTTATCCTCCAATGTCCTCTTCAGCAGGGTGTTAAGGGCTTGCTCGGAGTAGTTGCCGGTCTCCAGCGAACGAGCCAGCCCTTCGGCAACCTTGCCGGTAGCGGAGAGCGCCGTTTCCACCCGGTTCACAGATGCCAGGACCAGATTGCGGGCATTATTCTCCAACCCTCTTTCCAGGAGGATACGGGAACTGTAGTAGAAATATCCGATGGTCACGGTGAAGATGAGGACACTGCATACCGTAATGACCAGGATCAGTTTATAGGCAATGCTTCTATTGGCGAACATCGGACCTCCCGATAAATTCATCGAACCCGGGTGCGGCCTTGATAACGCCACTGCTGCGCAAGGCCGCCACCACGGCTTCATAGTCCGATTGTTTCAATTGCCCCATGGCCGGCTGGTTCTGCTGGGGGAGGATCAGGTCACGCATGCGCTCCAACATCCATTTCTGATGGGCACGATTGGCCGGAAGTTTCGCCTCCTTCATGGTGCGAATAACAATGTCCAGCGCCTGATCCGGATGGTCAAAGGCATATCGCCACCCCTCAAGCGACGCTTCGGCAAAGGCGCGGGCAAGGACAGGATCCCGCCGATAGTTCTTTTCAAGGGTGTAAAGTCCGTCTTCGGGAAATTTGATGCCATAGTCATTGAGGAAGAAGAGATTCAACTCATCGGGGTTGATCCCTGAATTGAGGATGGTGTGATACTCGTTGTACCACATGGCGGAGGCCACATCGATGCCACCACGAAGAAAAAGATTGACGGTGTAGGATTGAGGGATTTCCCGCACCTGCAGATGGTATTTATTGAAGAATGCCTGGGCAGGCAAGGCAAGATCGCCACCCCAGAGACCGACTTTTTTCCCCTGCATGTCTGCGGGGGTCCTGATGCCGCTGCTCTTTTTAGCAATCAGCATCATCGATGACCTTTGGACAATCTGCGCCACGTTGACCACTTTGTTTCCCGCTGAATATTGTTGCAGGGCAGTGGTAAGCCAGAGGACGGCAAAGTCGGCCTCGCCGCTTTGCAGGGATTGGCCGGGGGAATGGCCAGGCCCCCCCTTGAGAATAGTCAGGTCGATACCGTGCTTGGCGTAGATCCCCTTGGCAAGGGCAACGTAATACCCGGCAAACTGGGCCTGGGGACTCCACAGGGGTATGAGGGATGCCTTTTTTAGCGGGTTTTCGTCCGCAACGGCCGGGGAGGCCACCGGTCCTATCACCATCATTAGAAGCAGGAGCAGAGCGGCGACCCGGGCAAGCGCCTGCCGTCCCGTATAGTTGTTTTTGCACGCCGTAATCATGGTTATCTTTGTACCCCTTGGTGCAATCCGGCGCAAGGTCTTACCTCCTCCGATATTATTAATGGTCAAAGTGTAACGAGATACACTGCCGCTTTTTTCCCGTACCAAAGACAACCCGATCAGCGTACTGCCTGATGAGTGAACCGGACAGACGGATGATGGCGTTTTCATCCGCGAGAATCTCTTCCGGCGCCGGGCATTCTTCTGATGATGGAAACGAAGTGTTGCCCTGAAGAGGTTTATCTTCAACCCCATAAATTATGTTTGCTGGTTTTTGTTGCATCATCGTATCAGTTTCACATAGAGGAAAGCAACGGACTATCTCTACTATCTCATGGATGAAAATCCGTTGCGCACCAAAGAGGCCATGATCCTGTTCGCGGCAACTGGCAGGCTCGACCTCTCGGACTCCTGCGACCAGATCAAACGAGATTTCCTGGCCACCGCCGTATCGGAACAGGAGGTGCTGTATACCATCCAAGGCTTCTACCAGGAGCACGGATACATTCTTGATCCGCACACGGCAGTGGGAGTGCATGCCGCCCTCATCCACCAGCAGAAAGGGATTCCGGTGATCTGTCTTGCCACGGCCCATCCGGCGAAATTCGGCGAGACCGTGGCCAAGGCCATCGGCGTCCCACCGGAAATGCCACCGGCCCTGGCGGCCCTGGCCGCCAAAGAATCCCGCTGCGAGCTGATGGATCCCGACCGGAACCTGATCCAGGATTTTATCAGGCAGCATGCCCTCAGCAGTGACATCCTGGACGGCTTGATGAACTTGCCATTTCGACCGTAGGGAGAATCTCAAACGCTTGGTTCCTTTCCTCTTCGAGGGATCAGCCAGAACAAAAAAGGGGAAGGATGGACTTGTAAAAGCCCATCCTTCCCCTTTTGCTTTGCCCAACAGAAGAAGAGCGGACTGCAGCCGACAAGATAGCTGCTGATCATGTTTATCATATCTTGTGGCAAGATTTAATTTTGTTTTGACCCCTTTTACCTTCTAATGGGTTGGGCAGCAGATAATTTCTTACTCCTCAATCGCATTTTGATCATATAACGGGGAAACCGTAACAACACGTGTAATAGCGGGTTTCTTGAATGCCACTATCAAAGAGAAGAAGAGTTCAAATGCTGTTCGCCAACCAATTGCATTTACAAAATCCTCTACAGATTCAATCTCTTTGTTTGGAAAGGCTTGTGGTGCAATAGTCTTCCTAAAAATATCCCAAAGAAATTTAGACTCCTCAATAATGTTCCTGGTGCGGTCTTTAAAGTGATTTCTATCAAAGTCTTGTTGCTCGATATGGTGCGCACATGCATTTCTTAGTTCGCGAAGCTGGTGATATATTTTTCGCTCCGAAAGCGGAATTAGACCTAAACGGTAAGCAAGATTGATCTTGGCGCTAAAGCTTGAAAACGGGCCATTGCTGGAGCGCGAAAGCAACTCGTCATCCTTGCTCGCTTTTGGCATTAGGCGCACAGATATTTGCTCCTCAAGCACATTTTCCACTAGGGATGCAACTACCAAGACACAGCCCCTATCACTTTCAGCTTTCAATGAATTAAGAGTCTCGACGAAGAGCGTTGATTGTTCGATGTTCTGTTTTGTTGTCATGGTATGGAGATGCGCAACGGTTAATACGCGGCCGAACGACCCAGCTAACTTGCCCAAATGGGAACTGTGATTATGTAAAAAAAGGGGACAAATTTATTTTCAATCACCCCTGACAACACCCTTATATTTCTATCATGAGTTATGGTGTTCCACAAGCTCAATGCGGCTTCTTACTTTTTTCTGACAATAATGGTCGAGAAATAATGCACCTGCCCGAAGATCGCAGAGAGATCAGCAAGAACCCGTTCATCGTCCATGCCCACCCGTTCCACCAGAGTGTCCTTATCGAGAAGGTTCAGATCAGTCAACAGGCCGATTCATTTTCTTCAGGCCATAAAAATGAACGGGAGTTTTCATATCAGCTCAATGTGTAATGGATTTGGGGGGGATGGTTCGGGGTTGCGGCCTGCACCTGGGCCTCCACCTGAAAGACCTCGGCGATCAGCTCGGAGGTCAAGACCTCAGCCACCGGACCGGCATTGAAGATGCGGCCATCCTGGAGGACAATCACCTGGTCACAGAAGGCCGCGGCCAGATTCAGATCGTGGATGGCGGCAATGACTGTCCGGCCTTCATCGCGAACCAGTTTCCGGATAACATGCATAATCTCAATGGTATGGTGAATATCAAGGTTTGAAGTGGCTTCATCGAGCACCAAGACCTCGGTGTCCTGGGCCAGGGCCCGGGCCACCACCACCCGCTGTTTCTCCCCGCCGGACAGATCGGTTATCAGGCGGTGGCGCAGGGATTGGATCTGCATGACGGCCATGGCCTCATCAACCAGATCAAGGTCTCGGGCCGACGGATTGCTGAATCTGGGGATATAGGGGTAACGCCCCATGAGCACCAGATCCGCGACCGTGAAGTCAAAGCCCATGGCGAATTGCTGCGGCACCAGGGCAATCCTGGTGGCCAACTCCTTTTTTGCATACTGGCCAAGGGGCCTTCCCTGAAATGAGATCCGGCCGCTCTGCAGGGAACGGGTGGCGGTCAGCAGGTCGAGCAGGGTTGTCTTGCCGCTGCCGTTGGGGCCGATAAGCCCGTAGAACCGGCCGGGAGCAAGGTCCAGATCGATATCCTGGAGGACGTTGCCGGCCCGGTAGGCAAAACAGCCCTTAGTGATGGCAAAGAGCGGACCAGAGTGGGCATTCATGGCCGTCATCGCTGCCCCAGCTGTTTTTTACGGAAGATATAGCAGAAAAACGGACCGCCGATCAGCGAGGTGAGGACCCCGATCGGCAGCTCAGTCGGCAGCCAGGCCCTGGTAATGGTGTCCGCGGTGAGCAGGAGGATGGCCCCGCCGAAGAAACAGGCCGGGATCAGCAGACGGTTATCAGGACCGAGGATGAGCCGCAGGAGATGGGGGACAATCAGCCCCACAAAACCGATGATACCGGAGACCGAGACACAGATGGCGGTCATCAGCGAGGCGCAGACCAGCAGGATCTTCTTCACCCTGCGGCTGTCAACGCCGAGGGTATCCGCCGTCCGTCCGCCCAGGGCCATGATGTTCAGATCCCTGGCAAAATAGAGCATCAGCAGCAGACCGGGCAGGACAAAGGTAGCGGTCAGGGCCACATCAGACCAGGTCTTACCCACCAGACTTCCCATCAGCCAGAAGATGATCACCCCCACCTGTTCATCGGCCAGATACTTGATGAAACCGATCCCGGCTGAGAGGATAGCCGCCACAATCACCCCGGAGAGGATCAGGGTATTGGAGGAGAACCTGCCGTCCGGGGCGGCCAGGGCAAAGACCGCGATAAGTGTTGCCATGGCGCCCAGGAAGGCAAAGAGAGGCACGGAGACCAAGGTGGAAACCGTGATCCCCAGGATACCCAGGACCAGGGCGAGAGAGGCGCCAAAGGCCGCGCCCGAAGAGACCCCGAGGGTATAGGGGTCGGCCAGGGGATTGAGGAGAATGGCCTGAAACACGGCCCCGGCCACAGCCAGTCCGCCGCCGACAATGGCAGCGGCCAGGATGCGTGGCAGGCGCACCTCCATGATGACAAAGGGAAAGGTGGGATTGATATCCGCCGCCATCCCCTGACCGCTCACCTGCGCCCACACGACCCGGATCACTTCCAGGGGCGAAATGGCAAGATATCCCATGCCCGTGGCCAGGATAATGGCCGCAGCCAGGAACAGGAAAAGGAGTATCAGGGTAAGGGGTGCTTTAGCTGACATATATTCTCAGTCGAGAGTTGGCAGGTGAAAGCAGCGCGCCGAGAGAATTGAGAGTTTGGTAAATTTACGCATGATGTTCATTCCCCTTAGGAGGCTTACGAAATAACCATTGTTATTCTGACCATTTCGATACGGCGCCTTATGCCATTTTGGCCATCCGAATAACAATATTATTTTGCGACAACGCCTCGCCAATCCGGTCCGGGAAAAACAGAAAATCCCGGACCAATTATACTAATTGATCCGGGATTTCCCTTCATATCCGAAATCACAGGTATGGGCTCTGTCCACGAGGTCATACCAATTTTATTCAGGCAGGTCTTCTGACTCCCGGATCTTTCGCACCCCGCGCCTTCCCATCTTCAGTTCAGACAGTGGCGTTCTGCGGGATTTGTCCCCGGTTACAGCGGCGGGCCCGTCTTCGATTTTCACGAAGTTCCCTTTTCAACCTGAAAGGTTTCTTCTCTTTCCTGGAGAGGAAGAAAAGAAATCTGCAGAAAAAAACACCTTTCAGGTACCTGAATTTATGATTCGAATCAATACCTGCAATCATCTTTTTGTCAAGATTAGAGACCGTTACGAAACAAGCAAGTTTTTTTTTGCTTGTTTCGTTTACGGACTCTTATGCCGCATCCTGGAAACAGCAATCTGTTCTGCTGTTTCCAGGGGTGGCGTCTGGCCAATTACAACGTACAAGGAGCCGTCACGAAATAACTTCTCCCCTTATAACTCTTTCGCTACACAAGCTATGGATGGATGAAGAGTGACCGTCTCCTTATGCCATCAACTGCTTGACAGAGGAAAGCCGCAACTTAAAAGTTGAAAGATGAAGGTTGTCTGTGGTAGCCTTCGTATATACTTCTTATACCTTGGCGTTCAGGATTTTCAGCAGGCGGGAGTCTGATACTCAAAACTTTCTCCTTGCAGCTTTCTCCTCTCTCCATCTCATTCTTTCTGGAGGTTATTATGAAACGGCTCATAAATTTCAGTGTCCTGCTCCTTGTTGCCCTTCTCCTCTCCAGTTGCGGCTATAACACGTTGCAGACCCAGGAAGAAACGGTTTTCAAGGCCTGGGCCGATATCGAGTCCACCCTGCAACGACGGGCAGACCTGGTCCCCAACCTGGTGGCCACGGTCAAGGGCTATGCCAAGCATGAGCAGGATACCCTGCAGAAGGTCGTAGAGGCCAGGGCCAAGGCGACCTCGATCCAGCTTTCTCCCGCAGACCTGAGTAATCCGGCAGCCATGCAGCAGCTTCAGGCCAGCCAGGGCGAACTCACCTCGGCCCTCTCCCGCTTGATGGTTGTGGTGGAACGATATCCTGACCTCAAGGCCAATCAGGGCTTTCTTGATCTGCAGAATCAGCTCGAAGGCACTGAAAACAGGATCAATGTGGCCCGCCAGCGTTACAATGAGGCAGTGGCGCAGTTTAACGCGTCCATCAGGAGATTTCCTGCGAACCTGACCAATAAATTTCTGCTGCACCTGCAGAAAAAAGAGTACTTCAAGGCAGATGAGGCGGCCAAGAGCGTGCCCAAGGTTACCTTCTGATCTGGTATCCCATGCGCAAGGATCTTCTCACACAAAGGTTTTTGGGCTGCTGCTCGCCCTGGCCCTGGTCTTTCTTTGCACCCAACCCGTGGCGGCCCTTGAGGTGCCGCAGATCAAAGGACGGGTCAATGATTATGCCGGGATTCTGTCCCCGGCCACGGTCCGGCAGCTTGAAGAGGTGCTGCAGAAATTTGAGGCCACGGAATCCACCCAGATCGTGCTGCTGACTGTCCCTTCCCTGGAAGGCGACTCCCTGGAGGATTTTTCCCTGCGGGTGGTGGAGGCGTGGAAGCCCGGACAGAAAAAGCTCGATAACGGCGCCCTGCTCCTGATCGCCAAAAATGATCGCAAGATACGCATAGAGGTCGGCTATGGACTGGAAGGGAAATTGACGGATCTGGTCTCCGGCCGGATCATCCGCGATATCATTACCCCCAGGTTCAAGGAGGGAAATTTCGACCAGGGGGTGATCGATGGTATCTCCGCCATGATGGCCGCTGTCAAAGGTGAGTTCGCGGCTACAGACTATCACCCGACACCAAAAAACCGGCGGTGATCCCGGCGCCATGCTCATCTTCCTGCTGGTCATCTTCTCGGTTCTGGGCAGGATGCTGGCCCGTGTCCCATTCCTGGCGGCTGGCGTCGGGGGCGGTTCTCGCCCCCGTTTTCGGGGTCCTGGCGCTGGGCCTTGGCAGCCTGTGGCTACTGGCCCTGGCATTACTGGGTTTTTTTGGCGGTCTCATTGCAGCCCGCATGGCAGGAGCGGCAGGAAGCGGCAGATTCGGGGGCGGAATTGGTGGTTTCGGGGGCGGTTTTGGCGGCGGCTCCTCAGGCGGATTCGGCGGCTTCAGCGGAGGCGGCGGCAGTTTTGGTGGCGGTGGCGCCTCGGGAGGCTGGTAGAAGATGCAGACATTAGCGCAACAATTTCTCACGGAGGCAGAACAGAAGAGGATCTCCGCCCTTGTCCAGCAGATGGAGCAGCAGACCTCCGGCGAGATCGTCCCCATGGTGGTCTCGGCCAGTCACTCCTATCCCACCGCCATGATTACCGGGGCGACAGTATTGGCACTCCCGCTGGCATTACTCCTCATGCCGGTGATCAGCACTTTTTTCTGGCTCGGCTCCCAGAATGTGTGGATATTCATCGCCCTCTTTATGGCGCTGTACGGGCTGTTTTATGTGCTGGTGCACCGGTTTGTCCGGTTGAAACGTTTATTCCTGTCCCGGAAACAAGTCGAAGCCGAGGTGCGGGAAGCGGCGATCGCCAGTTTTTTTACCGAGGGGCTCTACAAGACCAAGGATGCAAATGGAATCCTCATCTTTATTTCCGTGCTCGAACGCAAGGTCTGGGTACTGGCCGATAGTGGGATCAATGCCCGTATTGATCCGGGACAGTGGCAGGGAGTTATTGATCTCATCACTCAGGGGATCAAGGAAAAACGTCAATGCGAGGCCATCTGTAACGCCATTATCCAGATTGGAGAGCTACTCAAGACACATTTCCCCATTCAGGACGATGACCTCAATGAACTCCACAATCTCATTGTCCGCTGAGCTGTCAGCCTTCCTTAAACAGGTTTGCTTGGCGCCGATCGCTCTTTCAATACCAGGCCACCAGCAAAGCCCTGGAATAAATATTTCGGGAACGTGAACGCTTAGCAAACTCGCGTTCACGCTCAATTCAGGTGCAGGACTCCAACCCCTCGCCCTTTTCCATTTCCTGCCGGCAATAATGGGTATAAATTGTAAAAAGGACAAACCATTCCATTTGCGAAGTAAAATGAATGCCAACCCCCTCCCTGTCCTGCCTCACCACTTCGCCCTGAATATCTTCGAGGAGCAGACCGCTATGCTTGCCGGTGACTCTTATCTCCATCGTGCAGGCTGTCCCCACCGGAAGAAGATGATCAATCCGCACATACATGCCGCTGATACTGATATTCACCAGGTCAGCTTGAACACCGGGATCAGCATCTCCTGACCTCAGGGTAACATCAGTGAGAAAAGGAGTGCGGGTACACATCCTTCTTTCTTTTTTTCCCCCATTTCCTTATTCCTCCCTGGTGGTAACAATTCGAGAAACAGCACAAACGGTTTAAGAAGTCTCAAGGAAATTCTTTCTGATCTTCCGTTCCCTCTCGATACAAGATACCATTATTATCACCCCCTTTGTCAATCCCTCTTTTCTGTTGACTTTCACCAGGGGCCGGCCATAAAATAACGCATACGGATAGACAGACAGTAATCTTTTCCCAGCTGCCACCCATGGAAAAACAAATACTTATTGCCGTTGATGGATCCATCTATTCCAGTCAGTCGCTGAAATACGTCGCTCACCTCTTTGCGGATAATTCCGACATCCATTTTCATCTCATGACCTGTATCAGTGCCGGTGAGAGCATTATCTCAGTGGCGACAGAGAGCAGAAATTCCCTTTTTCCGGTCAACCCCGGAGTTGAGAGAAAAAGACAGAGGGCCCAGCGCTCTCTCCAGAAGGCAAAGGACAAACTGCTCCACCTGCGGATACCCGCGGAGCGGATACACTCCTCAGTGGAGATTTCAGGATATGATATCGGAGCAACCATCCAGCTCCAGGCCGAAACTCTCCTGATGGACAGCATCCTGGTGGGACGAAGGGGATTGAATACTCTCAGCGAAATGCTTCTGGGATCGGTCTCCGCCACCCTGCTCAAAAAATGCCACCGGATCCCGTTGTGGATCATCGATGGTGAAGTCGAAAACAGAAATTTCCTGGCCCCGGTGGACGGTTCTCTTCCTTCCCTGGTGGCCATTGACCACCTGGCCCATATCGTGGAAGGACAGAAAGATATCACTATTTTCCTCTTCCACTGTCATCGCTTTCTGGAAAAGAAGAGTGAATCAAACCCTCTATCCTGTTATCCGGTCTGGGGAAAAAAATGGTGTGATATTCATCTCTCCGGCGACGACCACCTCTTTCACGGCCCTACCCAGCTGCTGGTCGAGGCTGGTATCCCCGAAAGCAATATCATCATCCTGCCAGAGGTGCCGGATCTGGAAGCGGCCCATGGCATTCTGCGTCAGGCGCATAAGCATAATTGCGGGACCATCGTCATTGGACGACGGGGAGACGGAACGACCAAGGGAATCCTGGGAAGCGTCTCTGACCGTACCGTAAAACATGCCCAGGATATCGCCCTGTGGGTGGTCGGCTAACAGCTGAGTCCCAGGGCCGCTTCCACCCTTCAGTTTCCTTGTTTCACTGGCACAATCATGACCTTGGCAGCCTTGGCCGGATCAAGATATTCCCGGGCCAGGGCAGAGAGTTGCTCCCTGGTCACCGAATTAAATCCTGACAGAATCGTTGCCGGCCACTGGAGCTGTTGCGGATGTCTCGACGACAGGGCAAGAACAGAGTTCAGCCAGTAGCCATTGGTCCGCACCATATCCTTTAGCGAAGTGAGCATGGGCGCCTTGGCCCGCTCCAGTTCCTCCGCGGTGACCCCGGCCTTCCATAAATCAGCGGCCACCTGCACCACTTCCCGCCCCAGGGGTTCAATCTGGGTCGGGGCTACGATCAACTGCGCCCGCAGGACACCATAGCCGGGATAGATCCTGCTGGGGCGATTCATGACCTGAGGAGAATAGGTAGCCCCCAGTTTCTCGCGAATGACCTTGCGCAATCGGTCCGCATAGACCTCGGTCAACAGATACAAACGTCTGGTCCTCTCTATATTCCAGAAATCAGCAGTGGGCCAGGCCACCACCAGCATGGCCTTGTCAATGGATGATGGGGCGGTAAGGTGCAAGGTTTTCCCTGCTGGAAATCGAATCTGCTCGGCTTTCGCCCGGGCCTTTACTCTCTGGGCCAGCGGGGCAAGATAGGTCCTGGCCAGCTCATGGGCGCGTTGCAGCTCAAAGTCACCAACCAGGGAAACCTCAAGCTGACCCGACAAAATGGCAGGCTCCACCCAGCCACGAATCTGGTCGGATCTCAGGGCAGCAAATTCCGGCCAGGAAGGCAGACCAAACGATTTATTGCCCCCTGCCAGGAAAGACTCCCCGGACAGCAGCATGACCCCTTCCACGTCACTGGCCATCTGTCCATACATCTGCTCAAAGCCCTGCATGGCTTTCGAGTAGGCATCCTCGCGCACCACCGGATCGGCAAGGTGTGCCTGCAGGAGCTGAAACAGGAGTTCAAGGTCCTTATTGACTGCCGACCCCTTCCAGGAAAAACTTTCCTCGCCCACCTTGAATTCCAGTCTGACCGTACTGCCTGCCAGCACCCGTTCCAGATCGGACTGCGTCAGTTTCCCGGTGCCGGAATCGTTCACCACCTGTTCCGCCAGCATGGCCAGACCAGGGTGAGGCTCTCCCAGCCTGCCATGACCGAAATCAACCGAGACCTGCACCTCGTTTTCCTGAAATTTGGTCTGCTTCAGATTCACCACCAGACCGTTGGCAAAGACAATCCGCTCGGCCTGGACTTCAGGGAGAGCCTGTTCCCGGGCAGGCCTCTTATCGGCGGCCAAGTGCAGGTACGGGAAGAGCAGATCGGTCCCTGCCTGCGGCGGGATCACCTTCCGGGCCGCGGCGGCGTCATAGACATCTTTGATCTGCAAGCGCGGATCCTTGCCCGCGAGAGTGGCATTGCCGCTGACCATAATCAGCCGCGCCTCATGCCGCCAGATCCTCTGGAAAGCGGTATGGAGATCCTCCGCCTTCATCGCCGCAAGCACCGGAGAGAAGACTTTCTTTTCCTGTTGCGGTGACATCAGCACCTTATTGTCATTCAGCCTGCTGATTAAATGCGATGCCAACCGCTGACTGTCGCGGGTGGCGGCCGTGAGTACTGCGGAATCGAGCTCTGCCAGCATTTCCTTCTGCACCCGCTGGAGTTCCTGTTGCGTAAAACCATAGATCAGTGCCTGGCGCAGCACCTTTTCCATCAGCCCCAGGGCCGACTGCCACTTTCCCGGATCAGTCCTGGCGCTGATCACGCCATAGCCGATGCGCCCGAGAAAAATGCCGGCAGACGCCTCGCCCTTGATGAAGGGGGTATCCTTTTTTTCCAGAAGCTGTTCCAGACGATGCTGGACAATACGGTTCGCCGCCGCTTCATAAATCTCACGCGTCTCGAGAGCAAGGGAATCATCCCCCTGCACTTCATTCCACACGGTCTCAATGCTGATCTCGGTAAAGCCCATTTCCGGCTCATGGTGATAAAAAAATTCCGTGCCGCCAGGGGTCACCTGGTGCCACTCCGGACAGGCCGGCCGGGTCCCGGGAGCGGAGATCTTCCGGAAACGCTCCCGGACCAACGGCTCCACCAGGGCAGGATCAAAATCACCAACCACAAACAGGATCATTTTTTCCGGTCGGTACCACTCATCATAAAAGGCCTTCATCACTCCACTATCGGCCTTTTGCAGGGTTTCAAGGATACCAATGGGCATACGCTCGGGAATCCTGGTCCCACGCAGGGTAAAGGCCAGACCTGCTTTCTCGGTTCGATACTCCGCCGAATCCCGGGCCCGTTTTTCCGACAAAATAACCCCGCGCTCACGATCGATTTCCGCCTCTGTCAACAAGGCGCCACGGGCATAATCGGAGATGACCAGAAGCCCCTTCTCCAGTTCCTCCCGACTGGCCTTTGGCAACAGAATATTGTACACGGTCTCGTCAAAACCGGTATGGGCATTGGTGTCTCCGCCAAAGTTCATGCCAATGGACTGGAAATAATCAATCAGTGAGCCAGGTGGAAAATGAGTCGATCCATTAAAAACCATGTGTTCAAGAAAATGAGCAATTCCCCGCTGCCCTTCCTGCTCATACAAGGATCCAGCCTGAACATCCAGATAGAGGGCCACCCTCCCCTTCGGCTCCTGATTATGCAACAGAACGTAGCGGAAGCCATTGTCCAGCCGGCCATAGATCAGGGCAGGATCAGGGGCAAGTTCACTCTTTTCATGGGGCCAGGTGGTGGCCCAACACCCCTGTTCCTGGCCGCCGTTCCGGGGAAACTCTCCAGAAAAGACCGGTGCCCAGGAAAGGACCAGCACAAGAGATAAAAAGAAAGACGTTTTGATCCATTTCATGATTACACCTTGCAGGACAGATTCAGGGAAGTTAGATTTCATTACCATTTTTTTAAAAATGAGAGTTTATTCTATATCCTGCCTGATTAATTACAAGAGCAGAAATTTTCCACAATATCTGAGTCATTCGGAATGGGAGCAGTCCGACCGAAGCGGTGTTCTCAGGACAAGAGACCAGATACAATAAAGAGGAACAGCCATGCAATTACAAGGCAAGATTGCCCTGGTCCCCGGCGCATCAAGAGCAATCGGCAGGGCCATCGCCAGAGAGCTGGCCCGCGAAGGGGTCAACCTGATCCTTCCCACCTTTGACTGGCCCGACTCAATCCGGGAGATGGAAGAAGAATGCAAGGGGTTGGGGGTTGAGGTCCTGATCCTCCCGGTTGATCTGCGGGAGCAGGTACAGGTGCGGGAGATGATGGCAGCTGTCGAAAAACGATTCGGCGTCCTCCATATCCTTATCAACAATATAGAACGGGGCGGAATGCCCATAGTCCATGGCTCATACGACCAGGCCCACAACCATGAGCAATGGGATCTGGAAATCAACACCACGCTCAAGGCCAAATGGCTGCTGTTCCATCACTGCCTGCCGCTGATGAAACAATCCGGAGGCGGCGCCATCGTCAACATCTCATCGATCTCCGCCCTGACCGGAAGAAGCGGGTCAGCTGCATCTTTCTTTAATGATGCCTACAGCGCGGCAAACAGGGCCATTTCAACGTTTACTGAAACCTGGGCCAGAGAGGGTGCACCGGAAATACGGGTGAATGAGCTGATGCTGGGCCTGATCCAGCACAGGCATGGCGAGGAGACCAGAGGATGGTCGCTCTTGAATGGAGAGGAAAAGCAGGCACTGCTCTCTCATACCCTGTTGCAACGTACAGGAACTGTAGAGGAAGTGGCCAGTGCCGCAATGTTCCTGGTGCGGGATGCAGACTTCACAACCGGTACTGTTCTGCGTATGGATGGTGGATTTTGCCTGGGCGGCGAACAGGTGCCTGAGATGCCAAGGGGGATCCTGGGTAACGCCAAGGAGTAAGCCTCGCTATTGTTACTGCTGTCTTGCTATTGCCACCGGATCCACAGTACTGCATGATCAAGACTGCACGCCCGGGATGGGCAAAGAACAGAGGCATGCTCGTTTGCACGGCAGGCCTTTGTTTATCCTTTTAACAACTCAATGATCTCAGTCCAACAGTATCGAAAAAAATCAACTCCCGCTGCATGAACCTTGGGGCAGGATCTCAATGGAGACGGCAATGTTTTCCCCGCCCTTTACTGTATAAATCACCAGAACAGGATGAAATCTGGCAATATCCTTGGTTGTCCCGCCCTTTACAGGTGTCTGCGGGGCAAATTTCAAGGTGACGCGATCACCCTTGGGTGGAGCGACAACCATGACACCCTCTTCCGGGGAAATTTTCTGCACCTTACCTTTTACCGTAAGGGAAATCACGTCAATGTTTGCTGATCCTGTAGCGCCGTTCTGGGTGGAGATACACCCGGAGGCCAGCAAGAAAAAAGAACAAAAGGCCAACAACAATACGGTATGCCACCGGTCATGCATATCAAACATAGCACCCTCCTGGAAAATAATTATTCATCTGAGCTTCCACTCGAACATGCTCGAAAATCCCTGCAAGGCCACTCCAGAACCTCGTCACTGCCCAAAAAAAACATTTGGTGGGAAGCCGGCATAGGGACAACAAAAAAGCATCCGGAGCAGTATCGTAATAGTTAAGGAGAGACAATTCATATGGTAACAACTCGTTGGAGGTGCAAGACGCCGCTTTCAAGAAACAGCCGGAAAAGATTGGCTGATTCTTGAAAGCGGCATAAGGAGCCGTAAACAAAGCAAGCAAGAAAAAGAGCCTTCTTGCTTGCTTTGTGACGTCTCCTAAAGATCCCGCACCCAGTCAGGGATATGGTGAAGGATATAATTCTGCACCGCAGCCAGCTGCTCTTGCTTCTCTCCGGGGCCGATTTCCTGCAGGACCTCTTCAAAGTCAAACCAGCAGAGCTCACGATCTTCATAATCATAGACCGTCAAGATACGCCGATCCTGGTCATGGATATTCTCCTCCTCCTGAATGGCAGCCACCAGTTTGGACGCCTCCTGAAAAGGGAGAAATTTTATTTCGCTCTCAGCCATTATTCCATACCTCAAACGGAAAAAGGCGAGATGGACCCTGCCACTCGCCTTCTACAAATCATAAATAAAGATCTCAGACGGCTGGTTTCACAACAGCCCCGGATCGAATACATCGCGTACAAACCCTGCCCCTAACAGCGCTGCCACTGGGGGAAAGCATATGAACTTTTTTCAAATTTGGAAGCCAGCGCCGACGAGTCTTATTATTGGCATGGGAGACATTATTCCCGGTAACAGGCCCTTTTCCACAGATTTCACATACTTTCGCCATCGTTCTCTCCTTCCTTTGCTTCTCAGCCTTTTATTACCTTTACCAGCAAGCAATATCAATCAGGCATATTAAATTGTTTGAATGTGTTCTTAAATTTCGACAATTGAAAAATTCTATTTTATACCTCTTGCCTGTTCAAATAGCAAGATCTTTTCTGAGATCTGTTTCTGGAGGTTCGTGCAAGAGAAAGAAGAGAGGGGTTTTATCCTCGGCCCCACCAGCCATTTTATACCAGTGTACACCTTCTTTTTCTTTACTTGTTTAAATACATTCCTTTTTTCTAAGCGGAAAAGATAGTATACTCTCACTATTCTTTTTCATCAATTCGTGTAAGTTATACATTGAGATTGAGAAGAGTTCCAGTAACAAGAACCATTCAGGAGCACTTTTTTATTGCTCTCGTCCGCCAGAGATGCTAGACAAACAATTCGTTGATACCAATCCGCTAACAATAATTCTCACAAGCAGGAACGTATGAAAAATAGAAATCCAATCTGGGACTTTTTCGCATCCGTGAAACTCGCCCTGTTCACACTCTTCTTCCTTTCCACCACCTCCATCATCGGGACAGTTATCCCCCAGAAAGAGTCCGCCCAAGCGTATATCGACAGATATGGCGAGACAACTGCCCATCTGTTTCAAATCCTCTCCATCACTCCCGACATGTACACTTCCGTGTGGTTTCTCTCCCTTCTCGGCCTGCTCTGCGTCAATCTCATTGTCTGCAGTGTGGACAGGTTCCCTGGAGTCTGGCGCCAGATCCAGGCGGACAACCTTGGTACTCCTTTGGCCCGCCTTGAAAAAATGACTCCCCAATGCCGTTGGCAGCTTCCGACTCCACCGGCAGCCACCGCCAGTACCTTGAAGAGCGACCTCAGTGCTAAGGGTTGGAAGGCTGAAGAACGTAAACTCGCCGAGGGTGTCCTGCTCTTCGCCCAAAAAGGGGCCATGACCCGTACCGGCGTTTATATAGTACATGCCTCCATCCTGCTGATTTTTGCCGGAGCCATCATTGGTTCCGCTCTTGGCTTCAAGGCCAGTGTCATGTTGCCTGAGACCAGCACCACGAACACGGTCTATACCTATGATACGAACACCCCTGTTGACCTGGGTTTTGAGGTTCGTTGCGACCGTTTCGACCTCGAGTTTTATGAGAGTGGTATGCCCAAGTCCTACCGTTCACAACTCACCATTCTGGAAAAGGGTAAAGTGGTGACGGAAAAGGCCATTGTGGTCAATGACCCTCTCTCCTACAAGGGCATCACCTTTTATCAATCGAGTTATCAAGGCTACCAGGATTTCCTGGTCACCGTCACCGACAAAAAGACAGGGGTGAACGAGTCCGAAGTTATCTCCTATAAACAGCAGAAGAGCTTTGCAGAAAGTGGCCTGCGCATCGGCATTATCAATGCCGAGGGATATGAAAATACTATCACCAGGATGAAGATCTGGCTTACCGATGACAAAGGCGAGCCCTCAATCTTCTGGCTGGACAATGGCGAGCAGGCCACGGTGGAACGAACAACGGACACTTATACCGTATCGGCTAAACAAAGGTATGCGACCGGCCTGCAGGTGGCTAAAGACCCGGGAGTGTGGGTGGTCTATACCGGTTGTATCCTGATGATTCTCGGCCTGATTGTTGCTTTTTTCATGTCACATCAGCGCATCTGGTTGTACATTCGAGAGGAAATGGATGGTAAAAGCTCCATTTTGATGACTGGAAATGCCAACAAGAACAAGGCTGCTTTTGAAAAAAAATTTCAGACACTGACAGAGACAATCAATAAGGTTTAAGTGTTAAGTTTTATCCTTTCCGTTTGAAACTGATCTAATACTTAAAACTTCACCTAACGGAGTTAATTCCATGAACAGTTCGCAGCTAATCGGTATCACCACCTTTACATATCTTCTTTCCACCATTCTCTATACCATCCTTTTCATCTTCAAGACCAAGCGACTGGGGCCATGGGTAACGGGCTTTACTTTCATCGCCTTTCTGATCCAGACGGCAGGCATCGGACTGAGATGGCTGGAATCCTATCAGATGGGAATCGGACGGGCGCCTCTGACCAATATGTACGAATCAGTGGTCTTTTTCGCCTGGACGATTATTTTGATTTATCTGGTGATCGAATGGAAATTCAAGACCAGGATCATTGGGGCCTTTGCCGTTCCCTTTGCCTTCCTGGCCATGGCCTACGCCTCTTTTTCCTCGGGGATCACCAAGGAAATTGCCCCTCTGGTTCCTGCGCTGCAATCAAACTGGCTGATCGCCCACGTCATCACCTGCTTTATCGGCTATGCAGCCTTTGCCGTCGCGGCCGGTCTGGGAATCATGTACCTGATCAAGAATACCAGTGAAACTCGCCAGTCAACCAATGACAGCACCCTGTTGGGTTCTTTACCTCCATTAAAGGTCCTTGATGACATCATCCACAAGATCATGGTCTTTGGCTTCCTATGGCTGTCCATAGGGATTATCACTGGCGCCATCTGGGCCAACTCCGCCTGGGGAACGTACTGGAGCTGGGATCCCAAGGAGACCTGGTCCCTCATCACCTGGTTCATCTACGCCATCACCCTGCACGCTCGCTATACCCGAGGCTGGGGGGGCACGAGAATTGCCTGGCTGGCAATCTTTGGATTTCTATCTGTTATCTTCACCTACTACGGTGTCAATTTCCTGCTTGCAGGTCTGCACAGTTATGGTTCCGCAAACTAACGAACGGGATCCCGGATAAATTTTAAGCATAAAAAAAGGCCGTCTTGAAAAAGACGGCCTTTTTTTATGCTCTCTTCGCTGGCATGCTGGGCCAAAGCCCCAGCATGCCAGGATGAATTTTTTATTACAAAACCGTCATACGGGAGATATCGCCGATCTGCAGGAAAGAGCTGGGCAATGGCCGCCAGCAGATTCAAACGGTTGGCACGGATCTTCTCGTCATCAACCATGACCATTACCGTGTCGAAAAAAAGATCCACCGGCTCCTTCAAGGCCAGCATTGCGGCAAGCGCCTGGCCGTACTCTTTCCGGGCCAATAAGGGCTGAGTTGCTGTTGAGATATCGGCATAAATAGCCGCAAGATTTTGTTCAGCCTCTTCCACCAGAAGTGCAGGGACAATCGCTCCCCCTTCATGGTCTTTGATGATATTACGGATCCGTTTGAATGCCGCCGCGAGTACAGCAAAGGCCTCCTCGTCACGAATGGCAAGCAGGGCGTCAATCTTCTTTCTGCAATCATTGACATCATCAAAACCAAGGGAGGTCACCGCCTCCACCGCCTGCTGATCAAGCCCGGCGGCCACCGCGTCATTGACAAAACGGCCCTTGATAAAGGCCATAACCGCATCAACGGTTACAGCCCCGCCATCGACCTTATCACCATACAGGGCCAAGGCCTTATAAACCATTTCCTCCAGGGACAGGCTGTAACCGCGGTCCCCGATAATATGCAACAGGGCCAGGGCCAGTCGGCGCAGGCCGAAAGGATCCGTGGTGCCGGTTGGTTGCTGGCCAATCCCAAAGCAGCCGACCAGGGTGTCGAGCCGATCAGCCAGACCGACAAGGGCACCAGGAGTCGAGGCAGGCAGATCGGAGCCGGACCTCTTCGGCAGATAGTGCTCACGGATGGCCAGGGCAACCTCTGGTGGCTCGCCATCAGCCGTTGCATAGGCTGCCCCCATATCACCCTGCAGGGAAGGAAATTCACCGACCATATTGGTCAGAAGGTCAATCTTGCACAGCTTTGCTGCCCGGCGGGCAGCATCAATATGTTCAGGTGCCAGCTTTTCCGCCAACATGGCGGCCAGCTTAACCAGACGCTCACTCTTCTCCAGCATGGTTCCCAGCCTGGCCTGAAAAATGATGCCGGTCAGCTCGGAAAAACGATCTTCCAGCCGTCTCTCCTTATCGGCAGCAAAGAAGAATAAGGCGTCTTCAAGCCGGGCTTGCAATACCCGTTCATGTCCCTTCCTGGTCAAAGAGATATCAGCAACCCGGGTATTATTGACCGCCACAAAAAAGGGCAGCAGACACCCTTGCCCATTAACCACCGGGAAATATTTCTGATGCTCACGCATGGAGGTGATAAGCACCTCTTCGGGCAGATCCAGGAATCGTTCAGCAAAGGAGCCACAGACCCCGAAAGGACATTCCACAAGATTGGTAACCGTATCAACAAGGTCATCATCAACGGCCACCCGGGCACCAGCGAGGCTGGGCGATTCAGTCACTGCCCGCTCAATCTCCTCCAGCACCATCTGACGACGACGGGCAGGATCGACCAGGACATGGGCTGCCGCCAGCTGCTGTTCGTAACTGGATACGCCCTGCATCCGGATACGATCCGGGGCCATGAACCGATGCCCCCGACTGTAATCAGAAGAGATGACACCATCAAGGGAGAGGTCGACAACATCCGAACCAAAGAGTGCCAGCAGCCATTGAACAGGGCGGGCAAAGGTCGTGCTGCTTGTGCCCCACTTCATGGATTTGGCAAAGGAAAATTCGGCAAGAAGCCCGCGCAGCAGATCGGGCAGCAGTTCAGCGGTCTGAACTCCGGCAACCTCTCTGACCAGCATCAGATATTGCCCCTTGGGAGTATTCACAACCTGCAGATCCGCGGCCTCGGCCCCCTTGGAACGGGCAAATCCCTGGGCCGCCTTGCTGAACCCACCATCCGCATCCAGGCCGGCTTTGGTCGAAGGCCCCATCAGCTCTTCACGACGATCCGGCTGCCGCTCTTCCAGATCCTGCACCATCAGGCCCAGACGTCTCGGGGTCCCTGCCACCTTCACCTGCCCCAGACCAAGCTGCAGTTCCGCCGCCCTGCGGATGAAATTCTGCTGCAATTGTTCGAGGGCTGGGGAAATAAACCCGGCGGGAAGTTCTTCGGTACCTATTTCAAAGAGGAGATCGGCCATAATAATATAGTGTACAGGATTAAATTAGGAGGAATAAGAAGTCGTGGCAAAGGTCGAATAGCCTTCAGAAAGGTTCTCTATCCTTACCGAGAACCATTTCAAAGCTGACAACTCCGCCAGGCGGGCCCCGACGTGCCGGGTAAGTGATTCCACAGACAAGGAACCATGCAGGTCCTGGTTGCTCTGCTCCTGCTCCTGACCAATAACCTGCTCAATGGCCAGCTCAACCAGGGTGATAATATCTTCTATCCAGATAAAATGACGGAACCTGACCGCCACAACCGCATGTCCCCAATGACCACGGGAGCGGGGCAGACCAGACGCCACCATTGCTTTCAGAGGCAGGGAGACCGGAACGGTAAACTGGAATTCCAGATCATCACTCCGGTCGAGGGAGCCATGCATCCGGCACTCATAAGGGCTGGCATTCAAGATCTCCGGATTCTGCTTTCTCGGCAGGAAATAGACGAATGCCATCTCCACATGGGCCGCCTCGGCCTCCAGCCGCTCCTTCATCTCCTCAAGGATATGATGAAAGCCGCCCAGATCAATCTGTCCATGGAACCGATTCAGGATCTCGACAAAGCGGCTCATATGGGTTCCCTTGAACCGATGGGGCAGATTCACATACATGTTGACCGTGGCCACGGTATGCTGACGCTTCCTGGCCTTATCCAGAACCGTTATGGGATACGAGATGGTCTTGACCCCGACCTTTTTGATGTTGATGCGACGGTGGTCCAGCTCGCTCTGGATATCTTTCATAATCAAGTAACTACTCGGGTAGACGGTTTTTTCTTATCGCAGATGCCTGCGAACCGCCTCTTTCAGATTCTGCATGTCCGGAGATTTGACAATATACTCATCCGAGGCCCAGGAACTGAGGTCCTGTTTGTATTCATGATAGGCGGTACTGAGAATCATCGGGAGATGGGGGGCAATCATCTTCATCTGCCGCAAGACCTCAATCCCGTTCATCCCCGGCATCTGGATATCGAGGATGACCAGATCCGGGTTTCCGACTTGAATTTTTCCAGGGCCTCTTCTCCGGTCAGGGCGGAAATCACCTCGTAGCCCTCTCCTGAAATTCTTCCTGATAGAGAAGATGGATACCCTCTTCATCGTCAACCAGTAAGATCTTTTTCATGGTTTGGTCTCCTCTACTCCGAGTGATTCACGCAGATACTGTGCGGCCTCTTCCGGTGGCATGGGATTGATATAAAACCCGGAACCCCATTCAAATCCGGCAATGGATGTCACTTTGGGAATGATCTCAAAATGCCAGTGAAAATGCTTCATATTTTCAGAACGCAGGGGCTGGGTATGCAGCACGAAATTATAGGGAACACCCGGGATGCAGGCATCAAGACGGCGCAGAGTCTCGGAGAAGATATCGGCCAGGGCCTCGAGTTGCTGATCATCCTGATTATGATACCCGGAATCATGCTTTTTGGGGAGAATCCACATCTCAAAGGGTGTCCGCGGCGCAAAAGGAGTCATGGTGATGAAAAGCTCATTCTGGCAGACCACCCGGATATTTTGCTGGGTCTCCTGGCGGATGATATCACAAAAAATACAGCGTTCCTTATATTTGTAATACTCTAAGGTTCCCTGCAGTTCGGAGACGATCATCCGCGGCAGAACAGGCAGGGCCACAAGCTGGGAATGCGAATGTTCCAGCGATGCCCCGGCGGCACGGCCATAATTCTTGAAGACCATAACATAAAGGAAACGGGGGTCACGCTCCAGATCCTGAATCCTGGCCCGGAAGGCCTGAAAGACGACGAGCATATGAGGAAGAGGCAGCCTTGAAAAGACATCATCATGGCGCGGACTCTCGATGACCACCTCATGGGCGCCAATCCCGTTCATCTTGTCATACAGCCCTTCTCCCTGACGGTCAATCTCTCCTTCAATAACCAGGGCGGGATATTTATTGGGAACAACCCGCACCAGCCAGCCCGGTGTGTTGGAAGGCCCCCCGTACTGACGGCCATAGGCAAGCACTTCAGAGGGAGTTGTATTCTCGTTCCCGGGACAAAGGGGACAAAAACCTCCGACGCTAGGCGCCTCGGCAACAACAAAATCAGTGGGCCGCTTGGCACGTTCCTGGGCAATGATGATCCACCGGCCCAGAACTGGATCTTTGCGTAACTCAGGCATGGTTATTCTGAGCCATGGCCTTTTTCTTTCTTCTCTTGAAGGGTCTTGCAGTCGATACAGAGCGCGGTCACAGGTCTGGCCTCAAGGCGCTTCATACCAATCGCCTCACCACACCCCTCACATTCGCCAAAGGTGCCGTCCTTGATCCGTTCAAGGGCAGTCTCAATCTTCGGCAACAATTTACGTTCACGCTCACGGATACGGAGCTCAAAACTACGATCAGCCTCTGCGCTTGCCCTATCATTAGGGTCAGGGATATTCCCGTTCCGATCTGTCAGCTCAGCTAGCGTCCGTTCCGCCTCACTGAGGATCTCTGCCCGTTTATCTTCAAGCAACTTCTTGAACCTGTCCAGTTCTTTCTGATCCATGCAATCATCTCCCAAATCAAATTACCCTTCAGGGTTATACATCATAGAAAAAAACAATCTTTTATTCTTGTCGCATAAAGGTGCCGCTTTTTCCACCGGTTTTTTTCAACAGACGAATATTATTTATCACCATGGCCTTATCAACCGCTTTGCACATATCATAAATGGTCAATGCCGCCAGCGAAACCGCGGTCAGGGCCTCCATCTCCACGCCGGTCTTGCCGCAGATTCCTACTGTTGACTGGATCTCTATGGAGCAATCCTCATCATGAAAAACAAAATCGACATTGACCTTGGTAATCATCAATGGATGGGTAAGGGGAATGAGTTCATCAACTTTTTTAGCAGCCATAATCCCTGCCAGTCGGGCCACACCAAGGACATCACCTTTAGCCATGGAGCCACTCTTCACCAGGGCGTAAGCCTGTGCCGACATGCTGATGCTCCCGGAGGCCAGGGCCACTCTGGTTGATTCACTCTT
This sequence comes from uncultured Pseudomonadota bacterium, assembly GCA_963776835.1. Taxonomy (GTDB): domain Bacteria; phylum Desulfobacterota; class Desulfobulbia; order Desulfobulbales; family Desulfocapsaceae; genus UBA2270. The sequence continues at coordinate 170,309 of CAVZOB010000011.1, read as the reverse complement.
GCCGCTGACATCAACCATCCTGGCATTGCCATCTCCGTCAAAATGAGTAAATCCCGATTCTCGATCCACCTGGCTCATAAACGGCTACTCTTCTTTTTTGTTATTCTTACCAAGGACTTCATTAAAGAGTCGGCTGAAAAAGCCCTCCTGCTCTTTATGGTGTCCATGTTCGCGGCACAGATCGTCGAATTTGCGCAGGAGTTCCTTCTGTTTGTCGCATAGCTTTACCGGTGTCTGCACCTGGAGCTCAACCACCATATCCCCGCGGCTACTGCCCCGCAGGCTTGGTACCCCTTCATGCTTCAGGGTAAACATGGATCCGGATTGACTGCCCGCCGGAATTTTCAGACTTTTTTTACCATGGATCGTCGGCACATCTACCTTGCAACCGAGAGCGGCTTGAACCATGGACACAGGAAAATGACAGTATATGGTCTCCCCTTCCCGTTTAAAAAATTCATGTTCCTGCACATGGATAACCACATACAGGTCACCGGCAGCGCCGCCGCGACGGCCACCTTCGCCTTCTCCACGCAGGCGCATGCGTGCGCCATGATCAACGCCGGCAGGTATCTTGATCGAGACCTTCTTGGTCCTGTTCACGAGGCCGGAGCCGTTGCAGTCAGTGCACGGATCAGAGACGATCTCACCCTCGCCATGGCATTGGGGGCAGGTAGTGCTGACCTGGAAGAATCCCTGGGAACGGATCACCTGGCCACGCCCATGACAAAGGGGACAGGTCTCCCGCTTGTGTCCAGGACGGCAGCCTGAACCTTCGCAGGTCCAGCAGGTATCGGGCCTGGTCAGTTCCACCTCTCTGGTTACACCATGCACGGCCTCCATGAATGAAACAGTGAGGTCATAACGCAGATCATTGCCGGGGATAGGCCCTCCACGCCGGGGTTGCGCCCCCCTTCTCCCGAAGAGGTCGCCAAACAGGTCGCCAAAGCCGGAAAAGACATCTTCGAAATTTCCCGGCCCTTGATATCCGCTGCTCTTCAGCCCTTCATGGCCATAGGTATCGTAGATCTTTCGTTTCTGAACATCACTGAGTACCTCATAGGCCTCGGCACACTCCTTGAAACGGGACTCGGCCTCTTTATCCTCCGGATTCCGGTCCGGGTGATACTTCATGGCATGGGTCCGGTACGCCTTCTTGATCTCACTGCTGCTTGCAGTCCGGCTTACCGATAATATATCATAATAATCTTTTGGCATTCTTCCAACTCGTACAAAAAAAATTAGGATCCCTTACGAAATTACTTGTTTCCCTATACCAATTTCGTACGGATCCTGATACCGTTCTGGTCATTTATGTGGTCATGCCACTTCGCTGCAATGGCTTAGGCCACAACGTCCTGCTCGACAACAGTGTCTTCCTGGCCTTCTTTTCGAGAGTGATCCGTCAGCTTCTTGATATTGCTGAAGGAGACCTTGGATGCGGCGATTTCCCGCAGAGTCATGACGATCTCTTTATTATTCCCCGGCACCAGAAAAGGTTCACCATGCCGGTGCTGTTTAATGCGCTCAACGGTGAGATGAACCAGATTAAACCGGTTGTCATCGCCAATCTGTTCCAGACAATCTTCCACGGTAATTCTTGCCATACAGTTAACCTCATTTCATTACTCTCTTATTGAGTGATCTGGCTGAGCGCCTCCATCTTTACTCCCAGCCTGTCCACCTGCATCCAGTCTCAAGATATCCCTTTATTTTTCAAAGGGGTTCTTCAGCAACATGGTCTCGTCACGATCCGGCCCCACAGAGACCAGAACCGTCTCCACCCCGGTATACTCTTCAATACGCTTAATATACTCTTTGGCCTTAAGCGGCAGATCATCAAAATCGCGAACCCCGGTGATATCCTCCTGCCAACCGTTATGCTCTTCATACACCGGCTTGACGGCGGCAGCCTGCCTGATATTGGAGGGCATGGACAAGACCCGTTTTCCGTCCAGTTCATACTCTGTCGCCATCTTCAGCACACGCTGGCCGCTCAGAACATCGAGCTTGGTCAAGGCCAAACCGGTCAGGCCATTAAGCCGTGCCGCATCGGCCGCGACAACCCCGTCCAGCCAACCGCAGCGACGCTTCCGGCCAGTGGTGGCGCCGAATTCTCCTCCTTTTCTTTGCAGCTCGTCGCCCACACCATCAAAGAGCTCGGTGGGAAAGGGGCCTTCGCCGACCCGCGTCGTATAGGCCTTCAGAATACCGATAACCGAATCGATATGGGCCGGACCAAAGCCTGAGCCATTACAGGCATTGCCGGCGATGGTATTCGACGAGGTCACAAAGGGATAGGTACCATGATCGATATCAAGCTGGGTCCCCTGGGCCCCTTCAAAAAGGATATTCCGGCCGGCTTTTCGCGCCTTGTCCAGCTCCACAGAGACATTGCCGATGAAAGGAATCAGTTTTTCTGCAAATCCCTGAAAGGCGGCGTAAATTGTCTCAAAAGAGACGGGCTCACTGTTATATTTTTTGGTCAGCAGAAAGTTTTTTTCTTCAATATTCTCCTGCAAACGCTCACGAAACAGGGTGTCATCAAGGAGGTCCCCGGCCTTTATCCCGACCCGGCCGACCTTATCCATATAACAAGGGCCAATGCCGCGGCCGGTGGTGCCTATCTTTTTACCCGTTGCCAAAGCCGCCTCGTGAGCCTGGTCCAGGCTCTGATGGTAGGGCATGATCAGATGGGCATTTTCGCTGATCATCATCCGTTGGGGGGTAAGTTCCAGACCTTTCTCCAGCAGTTCAGCCATCTCGCTCAATAGAACACCGGGATCAACGATGACGCCATTGCCGATCATGCAGATCTTGTCTTCATACAGGATTCCAGAAGGGATAATATGAAAGACAAATTTTTTCCCTTCAACAACCAGGGTATGTCCTGCATTATTACCGCCCTGAAACCGGACTATATAGTCAGCATACCGAGTGAGGATGTCTACTATCTTCCCTTTCCCCTCATCTCCCCACTGGGTTCCCACCACCACCACACTGGCCATTTCTTTCTCCTGAATCTGCTCGTCGATCTAATTAAAGTACCATAATAATTGAATACCTTACAGCACAAATCGTCTTTTTCCCAAGGAACAACCTGGGGAATATAGTCAACACACCTCTTAAAGTCAATCATTTGCAATATCATTTGCGGCAAGCAGGATTGGCATAAATCAAGCGTGTCTGTCCATAAATAAGGATTTTTGTTCGATATCAAAGATTGTGAAATAAATAAGCGCAGGCATATAAATGATATTCCGAGCATTATTTTTTGATCATGACGTAGAGATCGGGCAAAAAGACCATTTATGGATAGACACAATATAGCAGGCAAACCGAGAGCAACTTTCTTGACTTAGATCAATGACAAACCTTTCCTTGTGAGATATGTATTGAGGAATACATTGAGAAGAGTGAAAAAAAAGCAAAGAAAAAATTTTTCCAGTGCCCTCCAGTGAGGACATTCAATCAAGCCGCATACCCCTTTTTGATTTCCATGAAAACTTCTTATAGCAGTAAGCATATTGCCGGCCTTCGCCTGATCAGCCAGACTCTTTTCTCCTTATTCTGCCTCCTCGTCGGCCTGCAGTTCTATCAATTTTATCTCTGGGCCACGAATGTCTCAGCCCAGGTTGCAAGGCGCCCGCCGGCAGTCGAGGCCTTTCTCCCCCTTGGCGCCCTGGTCAGCCTGAAACGGCTCATTCTGTCCGGTGAATACGATACTCTCCACCCGGCGGGACTCACCATCTTCCTGGCCGCCCTTTTTCTCGGCCTCTTCTTACGCAAGGGATTCTGCGGCTGGATCTGCCCCGTTGGCTTCACCTCAAATCTGGCGGAAAGAGTCGGCCGAAGATTGCATATCCTGCGCCCCATTCCCTCCTGGATCGACCTGCCGCTGCTCTCTCTGAAATATCTGCTGCTGGCCACTTTTTCCTGGCTCATCCTCTGGAGGATGAATCTGCAGGAGCTCACATCGTTTCATTACTCCTCCTACAACATGATCTCCGATGGCAAGATGCTCCATTTTTTCCTCGAACCCAGCCGGCTCGCCGGTTCGATCATGCTTGCGCTCATGGCCCTCTCCCTTCTGGTGAAAAATCCCTGGTGCCGCTATCTCTGCCCCTATGGCGCACTTCTTGGCCTGCTGGCCGTCTTCAGCCCTTTCCAGATCAAACGTGACCCGAAGCTGTGCATCAACTGCCATAAATGCGAGGCAGTCTGTCCGGCATCCATCCAGATCACCGGCAGGAAAACCGTGCGCAACAGTGAATGTATCGGCTGCCTTGAGTGCCTGCCCGTCTGCCCTCAAGATGCATGCCTCCAGCTCTCCCTGCCGGGGAAGGCGCCAGCGCCACCGTTGCTGCTGCCAACGCTGGTCATCGCCTCCTTTCTCCTCTTCTGGCTTGTTGCCCGGATTACCGGTCACTGGCAGAGCCAGATCCCGGTCGAGACCTTTCATCACTTTTACCAGCAGCTCGAGTCCATTGGCCACCCTTAAAGTATCTTTCATAAACGCCGTCGATTTGGCATATCACGACCGCCAAAGGGGGCTGTAATAGGCGGCACCTGCAGACGCCACTCATCAGACATTGACACCCCCAGGCAAATGACTTACATATATTTTTCATGTCATTCAAATTGTATAATTGTTGACCACAACAGTTTACCCTTCTCCTGATTTTTTTTCATCCCATAAGGTACCTTCTATGTTTGGCATCGGTCTCCCTGAAATGATTCTGATCCTGGCGCTTGCCCTCATCGTTGTCGGGCCTGATAAATTGCCCGATCTGGCGCGATCCGTGGCCAAGGGGCTCATGGAGTTGAAGAAAACGGCCGAGACACTCAAAAAAAACCTGACCGAAGACGGCACCCTGGAGTCCCTGAAGCCCGACCTCACCAACCTGCTGGAATCCTCACCTTGGCAAACCCATACCCCGGACAAAGGGGTAAATCCTGCCCCTGACAAAACAGAAGAGACGATCATCGAGGCCGAGCTCACCGTAATCGATGACAGCACAGCTGACCTGCCCAACGACCAGGCAACAGATGAGACCAGCGAAAAAACTGAAGCCGCAGCCCCTGAAAAAGAACCAAAGTCCCCTCCAATCGACCATGCTAGCCAGAAGCCTTGAGACCTTTGCCCCGCACCATCAGGAACTGCGAAAACGCCTGATCAAGGTTTTCCTGGCCATTATTGTCTGTACGGGTATGGCCTATGGCTTTTCCGATCAGATCGCCCGTATCTTTCTGGCCCCGCTCTTTCAGGCCAGCCCCCTGATCCACAAGCTGGTTTACACCAACCTGCCCGAGGCCTTTTTCTCCTACATCAAACTGTCCCTGCTCGTTGGTATTGTGGCCAGTTTTCCGGTCATCCTCTATCAGATATGGATGTTTATCGCCCCTGGACTCAGGGGCAGCGAGAAGAAGCTCGCCACCCTGGTGGTCTTCTGGGCCACTCTCCTGTTCGCGTCAGGGGCGGCTTTTGCCTTCCTGGCTGTCATGCCGAAGATGCTCCATTACTTCATGAGTTATGCCAGTCCGGAGCTGCAACCCCTCCCCAGGTTCGGAGGCTACCTGACCTTTGTGGCCCGCACCATGCTCGCCTTCGGACTCTCTTTTGAGATCCCCTTTCTCATGGTCATGTCCGGCAAGGCTGGATTTACCCAAGCCGGCTACTTCCGCAAAAAAAGATTCTCTTTTTACGCGGCCATTGTGGTCCTTGCCTTTCTCCTCACCGCCGGCGATTTCATGGCCACAGCCATGCTGGCCATTCCCCTCTTTGGCCTTTATGAGGCTGGTATCTTCCTCACCTCCCTCTTCGGCACCTCCAGCAAATAACTCATTAATTCCGTGCAGAACTGCAAACTTTCGTTTACGTTCACGTAGACGAAAGCTCTTACCACGGACACATCGACCTCCTTTTCCGGGATAATTTTTCAGACACAACCCGGATCTTCAGCGTAAAGACACCTTTCCCAGGTTTCAAGGAGTGGCCACAGATGCTTGATCACGATATTTTCCTGGCACTGAGCCAGAACGCCACCCTGCTACTGGCCGTGGCCTTCATCTACGACCTGGTGACCAGCCGCTACCGGCTCGGCCCCCGTCCGCTCATCGAGGCGGTTATCGGCGTGATGCTCGGCATCTTGGGCATCATCCTCATTCATTCTCCCTGGACCTATGTGCCGGGGATCGTCTTCGATACCCGCTCGGTGCTGCTCTGTGTCTCCGGTCTTTTTTTCGGATTTATACCGACTGCGGTGGCCATGGCGATGACTGCGGTCTTCCGCCTCTCCCTGGGCGGGGACGCGGCCTGGGCCGGAGCCGCGGTGATCCTGGCCTCCGGATCCCTCGGCATTCTCTGGCGCCATTGCCGCCGCCAGGCACTGGCAGAAATCTCCTGGCTTGAGCTCTACCTCTTCGGCCTCCTTGTCCATGTGGTCATGCTGGCGCTGATGTTCATCCTGCCCTGGAAAACGGCCCTGCACGTACTTTCCCAAATCACTCTGCCCGTCCTCGCTGATCTACCCGCTGGCCACCACCCTGCTGGGCATGCTCATGGTCAACCGGCTGCGGCGGGAGCGCAATACCAGAAGATTAGAGGCCAGCGAAGAGCGGATGCGCCTCTTTTTTGAACGGCAGATCGTGGGCATGGCCATCATCTCACCAGAGAAGGACTGGCTGCAGGTCAATAACGAGTTGTGTCGGATGCTGGGCTATTCCCGTGAAGAGTTATCGGAAGTAAACTGGGATCAGCTCACCCACCCCGATGATCTGCAGGCCAGCCTGGTCCAGTTCGAGCGGCTCCTTTCCGGCGCCGTTAATGAATACTCCCTGAAAAAGCGCCTGATCCACAAGGACGGATCCATCGTCTGGACGGAACTGTCCATCGGCTGCGTGCGGCTTGCCGACGGGACGGTGGATTATGTCCTGGCCCTGCTGGTGGATATCAGCGAGCGCACACGGACCATGAAAGATTTACAACTCACCCAGTCCTGCATCGACCGCCTGGCCATAGGAGTTTTCCGCATCGATGAGGAGGGGAGGATTCTTTATGTCAATGCCAGCGCCTTCGAAATCCTTGGGTATAGCCGCGATGAACTCCTCGCCTTGACGGTGTTCGATATCAACCCCATCCTTGACCCGCAGGAATGGATCGAACACAGAAGGAAAATACGTGCCCAGGGAGCCGGCACCATCGAATCCCGGCATCAACGGAGAGATGGCTCGACCTTCCCCGTAGAAATCACGATCAACTCCTTTGAATATGGGAAAGAGAGCTTCTCCTTCGTCCTTTGCCACCGATATCACCGAGCGCCAGCTGGCCGAACAGGCCTTACGGGAAAGCGAGGAACGCTACCGCACCCTGGTCAACAATCTGCCGGGCCTGGCCTACCGCTGCCTGAACGATGAAGAATGGACCATGCTCTTTTTCAGCGAGGGGGCCGAACGGATAACCGGTTACCCGGCCGCGGATTTCATCGACAACGCCGTCCGCTCCTATGCCGGCATCATTTATCCCGATGATCGCGCCAGGGTTGACCGCGACGTGCAGGCCGGGATGATGGCCCACCGCCCCTTCGAGATGGAATATCGTCTGACCAGGGCCGACGGCGTCACCATCTGGGTCTACGAAAAGGGACAGGGAATCTTCGACCCCAGCGGGACACTGCTCTGGCTGGACGGGGTCATCGTCGATATCACCGACACATCCAGGCCCAAGAGGAAAAGAGAACGCTTGCAGGCGCAGCTGCTCCAGGCCCAGAAGATGGAATCGGTCGGACGGCTGGCCGGCGGCGTGGCCCACGACTTCAACAACATGCTCCAGGCCATTCTCGGCTACGCCGATCTTACCCTCGCCGAACTGGACCCAAGAATCCCGCTGCATGAAGATCTTATGGAAATCCGCAAGGCGGCCATGCGCTCCGCCAATCTCACCCGCCAACTCCTCGCCTTTGCCCGCAAACAGACGGTCGATCCCCAAGATGCTTGACCTCAACGACACCGTGGCCGGCATGCTGAAGATGCTCCAGCGGCTCATCGGCGAGAATATCGAGCTGGCCTGGCTGCCCGGACACGACCTGCATCCCGTGAAGATCGACCCTTCCCAGCTCGACCAGATGCTGGCCAACCTCATGGTCAACGCCCGCGATGCCATCGATGGACACCGGCAAAGTCACCATCAAAACGGAAAACATCTCTCTGGATGCGGCCTCTTGCGCCGACCACCCAGGCTGACTCCCGGCGAATACGTCCTGCTGACAGTGCAAGATAATGGCTGCGGCATGGATAAGGGAACCCTGGCCCATATCTTCGAGCCCTTCTTCACCACCAAGGGACAGGACAAGGGCACCGGCCTGGGGCTGGCCACCGTCTATGGCATCGTCAAGCAGAATAACGGCTTTATCAACGTCGACAGCGAACCCGGCCAGGGCACGACCTTCCGCATCTACCTGCCCAGCTTCGCCAGCGAAACGGTGGCAACGGAGACCACCCTGACAGAAAAACCAGCGGGCGGCATGGAAACGGTACTGGTGGTGGATGACGAGGCCGCGCTCCTCAAACTCAGCAAGACCATCCTCCAACGCCTGGGCTACACGGTGCTCACCGCCGACACACCGAGGGCGGCAATTCAGCTGGTCCAGGAACACGCCGGGGAGATCCATCTCCTCATCACCGATGTGGTGATGCCTGAGATGCATGGCCGGGAACTGGCGCGGCAACTCACTGTCCTCCGACCGGCCATGCGCTGCATCTATATGTCGGGCTATACGGCGGACGTCATCGCCCATCAAGGGGTGCTGGACCGGGGTATCCACTTCATCCAGAAGCCCTTTTCCATGGATGACCTGGCCCGCGCGGTCCGTGAAACCCTGCGGGACAAGAAAAAGAGCCTGTAAGCAAAGCGGTAGGGTTCAATCCCCTTTTTAAAAACAATATTTCTAAAAAGACGGGACAGGAGGTTTGGGTTCAAAGGGCAGCTCCGTCCTTACATTTTATCCCCGCGCTTAAGCGGGTTTCAGCTCCTGCTTCAACAGACAGCAGGAGATGCGGTGCTCGGGTCTGCCGGAGGCGTCATAGCGGATCGTGTCCGGCTGGAGCAGCTTGTTCATCACGCATCCTTCGGCAATGTTCAGGGCAAAGAAGCGATCTTCGTTCAGTCCCTTATTGTGGAGCAGGATGTCTTTTTCAATTCGCCAGGCATGGATGGGATAGTCCTCGCACAGCGGACAGCGATAGACCCGGCCATTGGGAAAGATGAAGAAATTATCCGCCACCACACCGGCACACTCAAAGGTCTCGTCCTCCTCCAAAAAGACCTTGGGATAGGTAACATGGATGCCCTGCATCGCCGCCTGCCTGGCCACCTCCGGCACCACCCGCAGCCACTGTTCAGGGCTCACCTGCCACTCTGTTTTGCCGTTCTCCGGAATGCAGATGTTGCCATCCATTGCCGGTTTGCCCCGCAGTCCGATCACCTGGATAAAAAATCGTTTAACCCCCAGTTCGGCAAGCAGTGGTACCATCCGCGGCAGATGATCGATATTGAGGCTGGAGACGGTATAGATCACACTGACGGCAAACCCGCGGGCCACGGCCTTGCGCAGATTGGCGGTACACATCGCAAAGACGCCCTGGCCGCGGATGGGGTCATTGACCGCCGCATCCGGGCCATCGAGGCTGAAGCTGAGATAATCGAGGAGTTCAGGGGTCGTACGATCAAGGAGATCATGAAAGAGATAGCCGTTGGAATCGACGGTTACCGCAAAACCACAGGCCTTGGCCTTGGCGATCCCATGCGCCAGATCGGGATGGAGGGTGGGTTCGCCGCCCAGGAAGATCATATTTGATTTCTGGCCTGGACGGGCAAAGAGTTCAATCCACCGCTCCATGGTCGCCCGCGACAGGGTCACCCGGCCATGCTGTTTCGGATTGATATAACAGTGGCGGCAGGAGAGGTTGCAGGCAGTGAGGATATGAAAAAAAACGTTTCGTTCGCCGGGGACAAAGCCGACCGTTCTGGCTGAAGGGATCATAGGCACTCAGGGTATGGGCAACGGGTTAGAGGCAGAGAGAAAATGGCTGCCAGGTAAAAAAATATCAGGCCGGGTTTACACGTCTCCCCTCTTCAGGACTCTTTCTACCTGGAACTGTTCTGCTCCATGGTATAGCTGGCCAGGAGCGAACCCTTCCAGTAAGGGTTGTCCGGATTGCGGAAAAATTGCTGAAAAAGGGCCAGACTCTCCTGCCTGAGCACCGAGGGTATGACCTGGACCTGGATTGCCGCATAGAGGGGACTCAGTGCGGCCAAGGGCAGATTGGTGCCGCCGCCCATCACATCTTCATAGGCATAGACGATCTTTCTGATGCCATTGAGGAGCAAGCTGGAAAAACACATCAGGCAAGGCTCCATGGTGGCGTAAAGAGTCACCTCCGCGGGTGCGACGGCCGGTTCCGCGTCCAGAAAGGAGCGCAGGACCAGCATCTCGGCATGGTCCAGCTCGTTGACCCGGCCGCTGGAGTGCGCCCGCTGGCCGGAGGCAAGCACCGCCCCTTTATGTACCAGCACACAGCCCACCGGAAACTCTCCCCGCGCCAGGGCCGCCTCGGCCTCGGCCAGGGCCAGTGCCATGCATCTTTCATGCTCGTCCATTGACAAGTATTGAGAATCATTCATGATTTATTCCATGGTGCATCAAAAGAGAGTATTCCGGCACAATTACCCGTTTCACCCTCACAGATTCCGCCCGGTACGGAGTACAGCCCCGGCCACCGAAAGCATGGTCTGCTCCTGCACCAGATCCCGCCCGCTCGGGGCAAAGGGCAGATAAACCAGATCTGTGGCCCGGGGATGAAAGGAGATTCCGGGCAGGAGGGGCAGGAGATCCCTTTTATTGAGGGCCGCTTCCGCCAGCACTGTCTTCAGGGCCTGCAGCGCCTCGGTCCGGGGAAGGGTCACCGGATGCAGAGCTCCGAACATGGTGGCCTCCCCTGCCGGGAGATTTTTCTGGGCCACGGTCATGCTTCTGGCCAGATTCAGAAAGATCCGGGGCCGGATCTTGAACGCCGGAATCCAGAAACAGAGGGGCATACGATCATGCTCCGGCCGCACCACCAGCGGCTGATTGGTCAGACGCAGAAAATCGCCGAAATTTTCCATCACCACACCACTCACCTTCACCTCTATCTTCCAGAAGGGGAGATAGGTTGCGTCCTGGTGCCGGGCAGGAACCCGCTGCCAGGGAATGGAGCGGAACTTCCCTCCTGTCTCCTCCCAGGAGGTGCCACAGTTATGGCAGCAAAGGATGAGGCTGTCCCGCTCCCCATCGAGTGCTCCTCCACAGGCCGGACAGAGGGTAGCCAGAAAATGAGGCATCCACTGGGGTTGAAAACGGCGGCTCTTTTTTTCCAACTCGACAGTGGGGCCACTTCGCCCCAGCCCAATATTCGTCACCGCGTCATAGAGGATATCGTCGTGGACATAAAGAGGGAGATAGAGAAAACTGATTGTCTCTCCGATATAGGCACGATGATAAAAGGGTTCCTGATTCTGTTCCGAATCCAGCTCCGTCAGCTGCGCTGCCTTTTCCAGAATGGCCACGGCCTTCACCGACTGACGGAGAAAATAGCCCGCAGTCTCCCCGCCGAGCAGCGAGACCTTCATGGCCTGCGGCCTCAAGCCAAGCGTGGGCGGCAGGGACGTCGACTGCACCCCCAGATGGGTGAGATCAATGACCCGCTGCTGCACCTCCCTCCCTTTACAGGAGAAGACACTGCCCTTGAACCGGAGATAGGGTGCGTAAAAAATATCCTCTCTGGGGATCGAGTCCGACGCCTTATCCGGGAGGACAAAACGGGACAGGCCGCGATTGATCCGGTAATTGCGGACCCCGCAGAAAGGACACTGCATCAGCCTCTCTGCCTCACGCAATTCAATGGCCGCGCCGCAGGAAGGGCAATTCTGTTGAACAGTCAGATCCATATTGCCTTAAGGGGCTTGGAAAATATTAAAATACCGTTTTCGGTAGGGTGCGCCGTGCGCACCGTTGTTGTTTTATGCCCAAGTGGGACGATAGCACAAAGAAGGTGCTCGCAGTGCGCATCTTGTATCTGCCAGAGCCACTCCAAGAAACAGCCGGGGAAGATTGGCTGTTTCTGGAAAGCGGCATAAGGTGCCGTAATAAAATAAGCAAAAAAGCGCTGCTCATTTTAAATAAAGTTCCTCGTATCTGCCAGAGCCACTCCAAGAAACCGCCGGAGGAGATTGGCTGTTTCTTGGAAGCGGCATAAGGTGCCGTAATAAAATGAGCAAGAAAAGCGCTGCTCATTTTATATAAAGTTCCTCGTATCTGCCAGAGCCACTCCAAGAAACCGCCGGAGGAGATTGGCTGTTTCTTGGAAGCGGCATAAGGTGCCGTAATAAAATGAGCAAGAAAAGCGCTGCTCATTTTAAACGGCACCTAATCAATCCTCTGTCCACAGTGGTTACAGAACATGGCGCCGGGCAGATTTTCAGCCTTACAGAAGGGACAGAGGGCCACCTGCGGTATTTCAGTGTCGGGATGTCCGCACCGGGAGCAGAATTTGGCGTTCAAGGCCATATTTTCCCCGCAATGGGCGCACTGACTGAGGACCACTTGCTGGTGTCCGCACAAAGGACAGAAGCGGGCATCGGCCGGAATCGTATTCTGACAGTCAGAACATATCGTTGTCTTCAAATCATTCTGTTCAGGGACGCTCGCTCCACCCAGGCCATGGGCAAACAGGGCCGGCATCATCATCCCCAGCCCCATCCCCATACCGGCCCCGGCCTCTCCCTGATTTTCCGCGGCCTTTTCCATGGCCATGGCCGCCTTCATCTTCACAAACTTATCAATATCATGGATCACATTGAGACGGCCCTTGTCATCGATGGCCTTCTGCACCTCTTCCGGCGGCGTAATCGAGGTAATATAGAGCTGGCTGAGCTGCAGTCCAAAGTGTCCGAAATCGCCAATCAACCGTTTCTGCAACTGCAGGGACAACTCATCAAAGCGGCCCGGCAGATTGAGGATGGTGTCCAGAACCTCGCCCAGGTAATCGTTAAAACGGGAGACAATCACCTCCTTGAGATAGAGGGCGATGGCATCGGCAGTGAAGTGTCCCATGGTGCCCACCAGGGTATTGATGAAGAGGACAGGCTGGACAATCTGGATATTGAAGACGCCATGAGCCCGCAGGCGGATCAGCCCCAGCTCGCTGTCCCGGAAGGCCACCGGGTTCATGGTCCCCCATTTCAGGTTGGTAAAATGTTTCATGTTGACCATATAGACCTCGGCCCGCAAGGGACTGTTGCCGCGCCATGGCACCGAGAGGATCTTGGTCAACAGCGGGAGATTGCCGGTTTTCAGGGTGTGCCGCCCTGGCCCGAAGGCATCACAGGCCTTGCCCTGATAAAAGAGGACTCCGGCCTGACTGTCCCGCACGGTGAGCTGGGCTCCCCACTTGATCTCACCCGATCCCTCTTCCGGCAGCCGGTGCACCAGCTCCTGGCCCGTCTCGTCAAACCACTCTATATTTTCCAGAAAGATGGCGCTATCAAAGGTATTCATAAAACTCCCCGTATCAACAGATTTTCCGGTCATTTACATCTTCCGGCTTCCGGCTTGCAGAGCTGACAGGATGAATTATAGTACACTTAAAATCCTTGTTCCAGACAAAAATTTCAGGAGAGACCAGAAAATGGACATCAAAGACCAATGGACAGTGGAAACCGCAATGGAGGTCCTCCAGCACAAGACCGTTGATTCAAAACTGTGGGCCGAGGCCGTTGAATGGCTGATCCTCTTTGGGCCTGAAGAGGTTCGCGACCTGCTCCTGCAATCATCCGGCACGGCCACCAGCCAGTGTTTCCCGGAGCTCAAGGCAAAAGGGTATGCGCCCGACGGCCAGCCCTGTTATACCGTCGCCGAGATAGCCAGCTCCCTGCGGATCAGCGAGAAAGAGGCCAGGGAGATCATTGCCAGAAAGCAGGAGGAGCACAAGATGCCCCACTTCATCGACGAGGTTGAAACCCACAAGGTGCAGTGACCAACAAGAAATGAACCCTCATGCCCGAGGCGATGGGCGGGAACCGGAAAAAATGAAAAACATCCTGACAACTGGAGAAAATCCGTGAAAAAGGAATACGGCGGACTTCTTGTTGCCTGCCAATTCGTCCTCCTGCTCCTGCTAGTAGCGACCACGGATTGGCGTGACCTCCATCTTCTGGCCCTGCCGTTTTTCATCGCCTCCCTCCTGCTGGCCGGCTGGGCCGTCAAGGTCATGCGCCTGGGTCATTTCAATATCGGTCCGACCATCAAGAGCGGGGCTGTTCTTATTACGCACGGCCCTTACCGCTATATCCGGCATCCCATGTATGCCAGTCTTCTGCTGGGGGGAATGGGCCTGCTCCTTATCTCCTGCAGCTGGCTGCGCCTGACCGCCTTCCTTGCCTTGTGGCTTGTCCTCTATCTCAAGGTCAGGATCGAAGAAAAACTGCTTGCCGACCATTTCCCCGACTATTCCCTTTACCGGAAACGCTCTCGCATGCTGTTCCCCTGGTTTTAACTTCCCCTCCCTTTTTGGGAGTGTTTTTGTGCTGCGCATCGGGTACTCTCAGACTGACTGAGGCACCGTTAGCACCAACCCCGGATGAGGCGGAAGTGAAAAAGAAAAAATCAAAGACATCAAAGAGTTTAGGCGAAGCGACTGGCAAGGGAGTGGATACCTCTTCCTTTTGTGCCTGGGACGGAGAGACTCTCGTTCTCAATATTCTCGGCAAGCCTGGCGCGAAACGGGACGCAATCGGCAAGGTCAAAGGAAAACAACTCAAGGTCAGCGTCACGGCTTCACCTGTTGCCGGCAAGGCTACTCATCATATGGTTAAATTTCTGGCGGCGGAGTTTGGCGTATCAACACATGACATCACTGTGGTATCTGGCCGGTTGAATGTGAATAAACAGATACGCATCAATGCACCCAAAAAACTTCCCACTGTCATTTCCAAGGCATTTTCAAAATGATGGACTGCCGGGGAAAAAGGTATCTTGAAGATGCCTGACACTACAGTTTGACAATAAGCGAACCAGAGACAAAAGTTCTTTCTCATACAAAACCATTGCCGGAAAAACAACCCGGTAAAAGATTTATAAAAAAACAAAATATCTTTTACTTCTGCATCGGGTTGCGATAGCATTCAAGAGTAGGAAAAAAACAAAGTCGCCACCAACAGGCAACACTTCTCTCAAAAAAACCAAAAATGGTGGTCCAGGCGCAGCCCACATTCATTCAAGCAAACAAATAAGGAGGAGTTGAGATGAAAAAGAATACCAATCCATTATATTTTGCTGTATTCACCGCCCTCATATTCGTTATGGTGATGATGAGTCCGGCGTTGTCGAGCGCTGCTGACAAAGACAGCAAAACCCTGGAAAACCTGCAGGCTGCATTCAACGGTGAGAGTAATGCCCATGCCAAATATCTGGCCTACTCTAAAAAAGCCGGAGAAGAAGGCTATCTGAAGGTGGCTGCGTTATTCCGTGCAACCGCAGCCGCAGAGGAGATTCATTTCAATAACCATGCAAGGGTGATCAAAGCCATGGGAGCTACCCCCAAGGCCGAGATAAATCTGCCTGAGATTAAATCGACCAAGGAAAATCTTGCCGAGGCAATCAAAGGTGAGACCTATGAAGAGACGGTGATGTATCCACAGTTTCTGGCGCAGGCGGAAAAAGAACACAATGATGACGCGATAGAAACATTCACCTATGCTAAGGCTGCCGAAGGGGAACATGCAAAGCTGTATAAAAAAGCTTTAAGCAACTTAAATAATTGGAAAGTCGCAGATGTAGGATTTAGTGTATGCCCGACCTGCGGCTACACAGTTGAAGGGAAACCTACATTTACAGATTGTCCTGTTTGCGCCACGCCGGCAGAGGATTTTAAACTGATCAACTAACTGCCCATACAGCATCTACCAGCAGCGCCATACCGCTGGTAGATGCGCCCGCGCTTTCTCCCCGCCATCATACCTTTGTCCTGATGATAATCAAGATAAGGACTCCGACCAAGAAAGCTCCTGGAATTCAACAGGAAAATTTCAGGGAAAAGTTAAAAGGGAGACGAAACTGCAGAGTCATCACTTTTCCCCTGTTCTTCTTCTCCTTTCACCTCCTGGACAGAACCGCATCCACCTGCGCCTCGCTCACCTCATTGGTGATCACCACGCGGCCGATGGTCGTCGGCAGGACATAAAAAACTGAGCCGGCCACGGTCTTCTTGTCGGTCAGCAGGTATTTCTTAATGCGCTCCCGGTCAAGGTCCGGCGGGATCTCCGTTGGCAGTCCATAGGCGTTGATCAGGGCGGCAACCCGGCCGGCATCACTTCTTTTACAGAGCTCGCAGGCCACCGCCAGTCGCAGGGCGGCAACCATGCCGATGGCCACGGCCAGGCCATGGATGATGGAAAAATCAGAGGCCGCCTCCACGGCATGGCCAATAGTATGGCCAAAATTCAGGATCCGACGCAGGTCGGACTCCCGCTCATCTTCCGCCACAACCTCGGCCTTGATCCGACAGCAGGTGAAGATCATCTCCTGGATGCTCTCCCGATCGAGACAGAGGATTTGATCCAGATGGCGTTCAAGGAAGACAAAGAATTCGAAATCCCTGATCACCCCGTACTTGATGACCTCGGCCAGACCGCCCAGCAGCTCCACCAGGGGAAGGGTGGTCAGAACCGCCGTATCGATATAGACGGCTCTGGGCTGATAAAACGCCCCCACCAGATTTTTCCCCTCCGGGATGTCGACCCCGGTCTTGCCCCCCACCGAGCTGTCAACCTGGGAGAGCAGGGTGGTCGGCACCTGGACAAAAGGGATACCCCGCAGATAGGATGCCGCCAGAAAGCCGGTCAGGTCACCGGTGACCCCGCCGCCGAGGGCGATCAGCCCATCTTTCCGGTCAATGCCCATTTGCGCCAGGCGGCTGGCAAGATCGGCAAAGACCTGCAGATTCTTGCTGGCCTCGCCCCGCGGGAAAGTGAGTAACTCTGCCGCAACCCCGGCATCTTTGAGGGATTGCATCAGGGTGCTGCCATAGAGACGGGCCACATTATCATCGGCGATCACGGCGAAGCGCTTGGCAATCTTGCGCCTTGCCAGATCAGCGCCGACAGTGGCCATGATGCCATCCTCAATAAAGATCGGATAGCTGCGGTCGCCCAGGCCAACATCGAGAGTATATGTCATGATAGATTACAGGGAAGAAAATCAGAAATAAAAAAAGGAGATACCACCCGGGGGCGGTATCTCCTTTTACAGACTCAAAAAACAAGCCTTGGCTGCTATTACATATTTGCGCCGGAGGCAGCACCCTGCATTTTAACCTCAACCTTCTCGGTCAGGCCTGCATAGTACTTCTTGAGATGATCAAGAACTTCCTCACGACCAAAGTGGTCAACGATTTCCTCGCCGGCGGAAAGGGCCTTACGCAGCTTGGTGCCGGAAAGGATTACGCGGGAAGATTTATCATGTGGACAGGTACGCAGGGAAGCCATACCATCACACTCTTTACAGTAGAAGGTCCAGTCGATCTTCATTGGTTTGCACTGCAGGTCTTTGTCGGCATCGCCGGTCTTGGGAATACGATCAAAGATCTCCTGGGCCTCGAACAGGCCGTAGAAATCACCAACACCTGCGTGGTCACGACCGATCAGCATGTTGTTAACGCCATAGTTCTGACGGAAGGTGGCATGCAGCAGGGCCTCGCGGGGACCGGCATAACGCATATCCAGGGGATAGCCGGCGTTGATGACGTTCTCTTTTACAAAATACTTATCGATAAGGATATCAATGGCCTGAATGCGGGTGGCGGCGGGAATATCGCCGGCCTTGAGGTTACCGATGAGGGAGTGGATCAGAACGCCGTCACATACTTCAACTGCGATCTTGGCCAGATACTCATGGGAGCGATGCATAGGGTTACGCAGCTGCAGGGCGGCCACGTTGGCCCAACCGCGCTCGTCAAACATACGACGGGTCTGGGCAGGGGTCAGGAATACCCCAGGATACTCCACTGGATACTCACCTTGGGAAAGCACTTTTACAGGACCGGCAAGGTTGAACTCTTTCTGAGCCATAACCATGATAACACCGGGATGATCTTTAGGAGCGATCTCCCAGAATTTGCCGCCGACAGACTCCTCGCCCTCGCCGATAAAGACCTTCTCACACTCCCAACGCTTGTCAGCGTCGGTCATCTCATATTTCTCTGCAACCTTCATGGTGGCGAAGGTCTCGCCATTTCTTACCAGGGCGATATGATCGCCTTCCTTAATGCCGGCGGCATCAGCGGCAGATACATCCAGGGTGATGGGTACGGGCCAGAAGGTACCGTCTGCCAATTGAAAATTCTCACAAACGCCTTTCCAGTCAGCCTTGGTCATAAAGCCATCAAGGGGACTGAAACCACCAATACCCATCATGATGAGATCGCCTTTGGTACGGGCGGAAATCTCAATCTGCTTCAAGCCTGCAGCTACCTTCAGCTCCGCTTCGCGCTCACCATCTTCGAGCAAAGCACAAACCAAACCTTTTCCGCCATGTGGTGCAACCAATTTTGAGAACATAGGACTACTCCCTCTTTTGTTGATTTTTCTTCATGAATAAAAACGCCAGCCCCAACTTTGAAGTGGCAATTTAATGAACAACCATTCACTAAAGCAACCCAATATATAAATCTGTTGATGGAAAAGTCAAGAAGAAAAAAAGGGGAGCGAGTACCTCTTTCCTTCGCCCTTATTTCCTCCCAAATCTCCTCAAGCGCAACGCGTTGGTGACAACCGAGACCGAGCTCATGGCCATGGCCGCCCCGGCGATCATCGGATTCAGACTGGGGCCGCCAAAGAGAACAAGCAGACCTGCCGCCACCGGAATCCCGATCACGTTGTAGGCAAAGGCCCAGAAAAGATTCTGCCGGATGTTGCGCATCACCGCCCTCGACAGGCTCAGGGCGATAATCACTCCGTCCAGATTGCCTTTCATCAGGACAATATCACCGGATTCGATGGCAATATCGGTCCCTGTGCCCATGGCGATCCCCACATCGGCCAGGGCCAGGGCCGGGGCATCATTGATCCCGTCTCCGACCATGGCCGTACGCAATCCCTGCTCTTGTAATTCCCTGATCTTCTCCGCCTTTCGATCAGGCATCACCTGGGCAATCACCTCATCGATCCCCGCCTGGGCGGCAATGGCCCGGGCCGTAATCTTCTGATCCCCGGTGAGCATGATCAGGCGCAGACCCATCTTCCGCATCCCGGCCACCGCCGCCGGCACCTCCGGCTTGAGCTTGTCGGCAATGGCCAGCAGGGCCGCAAAGCGGCCATCAACAGCCAGGAACAGAACCGTCTTTCCCTGCCCTGAGAGTCCGGCAACCTCACTGTCCACCTCTTCCACGGAGATCTGCCTTCCTTCCATAAGCTGCCGGTTGCCAAGCAGGACCTCCTGCCCATCCACCCGGCCGGAAACCCCCTGGCCAATCAGGGCCTCAAAGCCCTCCGGCTGTTTCAGTGCGCCGCCCTGCGCCGTGGCCGCAGCCACCAGGGCCTCGGCCAGGGGATGTTCCGAGGATTGTTCGACAGAGGCGACCAGAAAAAGCAGCCGTTCATCACTGTGTCCGCCGGCCACATTAATCAGATCGGTGAGCTCCGGACGGCCATAGGTCAGGGTGCCCGTCTTGTCAAAGACCAGCACCTGGATCTTTTCCGCCATCTCCAGGGCCTCGCCGCTTTTAATCAGGACCCCCAGTTGCGCGCCGCGGCCGGTTCCCACCATGATTGAGGTCGGCGTGGCCAGTCCCATGGCGCAGGGACAGGCAATAACCATGACGGCAATGAAAAAGCGCAGGGCCACGGTGAAATCGACCCCGCCCAGGAAATACCAGGCCAGCCCGGTGAGCAGGGCCACGACCATGACCACCGGCACGAAATAGAGGCTGATCCGGTCCGCCATGCCGGCAATGGGGGCCTTGGAGCCCTGCGCCTCCTGCACCGTCCTGACGATCCTGGCCAGCAGGGTATCCTGCCCCACCTGTTCGGTGCGTATCCGCAGGACCCCGCTTTTATTGAGGGTGCCGCAGGTAACCTTGTCCCCTTCCCCCTTGGAGACCGGCAGGCTCTCGCCGGTGAGCATCGATTCATCGACTGCCGTCCGCCCCGCGGCGATCGATCCGTCTACGGGTATCCGCTCCCCGGGCCGCACCAGCAGCAGATCTCCGACCTCAATCTCCTCCACCGGGATCTCTGCCTGCTCCTCCCCCTTGAGCAGAATGGCCTTGTCCGGGGTCAGCTGCATCAACTTGGCGATGGCATCCGAGGTGTGCGACTTGGAACGGGTCTCCATATATTTTCCGAGGGAGACCAGGGCGATCAACACCCCTGCCGACTCAAAGTAGAGATCCATGGCCAGCAACGCCTGCCTGTGCGCATCCCCGCCCAGCATCATCTCCGCCAGATTCCAGGTGGAATAGACAAAGGCGGCGCCCGTGCCCATGGCAATCAGGGAATCCATATTGGGAACCCGGCGCAGGAGGGCCGGGATGCCGATGAGATAAAAACTCCGGCCCAGCCACATGATGGGAACCACCAGGCAGAACTGGATCAGACCAAAGCGCAGGGGATAATGATGGGGATTGATGGCTGCCGGCAGGGGCAGTCCCAGCATCTCCCCCATGGAGATATACAACAGGAGCGCGGCCAGTCCCAGCGACCAGATGAGCCGCCTCTTCATGG
This sequence comes from uncultured Pseudomonadota bacterium, assembly GCA_963776835.1. Taxonomy (GTDB): domain Bacteria; phylum Desulfobacterota; class Desulfobulbia; order Desulfobulbales; family Desulfocapsaceae; genus UBA2270. The sequence goes on along the minus strand of CAVZOB010000011.1, from coordinate 149,494 downwards.
CCGCCAGGCGCAGCAGGGTATCCTGACGTTTCCGGGCAAACTGATCCAGCCCGGCACTGACCGGAGTGGCCTCGAATCCCAGACCGGCGATGGCCGCACGGATCTGCCGCTGGCTGGTCAGACCCTTACGGTAGACCACGGTTCCCGTCTCGGTCACCAGGTTGATCGTAACAGATACCACCCCGGCTATCGCCGAGACCACTTTTTCAATGCGGGTGGAACAGGAGGCACAGTGCATGCCGGCAATGGCAAGGTCAAGGGTCAACTCCCCGCTCTCCTCTTCCTGTTCCAGCTCAAAACCCAGATCCTTGACCCTGCCGGCGATCAGCTCGAAAGAGACGATATCCGAGTCCCAGACCAGCTCCATGCTCTCTGTTGCCAGGTTGACCGCCGCCACCTCGACGCCTTCCGATCCCCTGCACTACCCGTTCAATACGGCTGGAACAGGCGGCGCAGTGCATGCCCTTCACCGCCACGATTCTTTTTTGTCGGGATCCCATTTCACACCTCTACTCCTTCTTTCAACTCCGAGAATCTTTCACTCATGCCCTCTTCCGGCACAGAGGGAAGAGAGCATTACTGTATACACCGCACTCCCTTTCCACCACACCAATAATCGTAATTTCCAGGACACCTTCGACAATAAGCGTCCACTTACCAGCAAGAGGGTTTACTTCCCGCGCCGGGATTGGTATTATTCTATACCCGCAGTGACGAAGGATGCAGCGCAGCGCAGTATTTGTGCCTTTCTGCTGGCCATCAGTCGACTTTTGGCAAATTAAATCAATGTTACTGAAATGTTAACAAACAGCGGCTCACTGTCAGAAGAGCATCTTGTAACAAGAGGATCTTCGGGGAGGGGGACGGTTTTACCATGCAGGCAGTTCAGGCGAACCTGGAGCAAAATCCTTTTTCCTTTTACAATACACCCACATCATGAAAAAATTCTTTGCCGCGTTCACTGCCATCTTCCATCGGATTGGAAAAGTTCTTGCCGCTACCCGCAGCATCATGGGCAATTTGATCTTTCTGTTGATCATCATCCTGATTCTTACCACATTTTTTCTCGAAAAAAAGCCGCTGAATATTCATGACGCCGCCCTGGTTCTTTCTCTGTCCGGCGATATCGTTGAAGAAAAACGAGTCACAGGCACAATCCCGGAGCTGCTGGGCGAACTCACTCAAAGCCGACAGACACCCGCCGATACCCTGCTCCAGGATATCCTGGACGCCATCCATCAGGCTGCCACCGACACCCAGATAAAATGCATCCTCCTTGATCTCAAAAATCTGGGAACGGTGGGGCTCGACCAGATGCAGACCATCGGAGAGGCCCTGAACCAGTTTAAAAAGAGCGGCAAAAAGGTCATTGCCGCCGAAGACTATTACCGGCAGAAGGCTTACTATCTTGCCTCCTTTGCCTCGGAGATCTACCTGAACCCTATGGGCGGCGTGGATCTCCACGGTTTTGGCGCCTACCACCTCTTCTTCCGGGAGGCCCTGGAAAAATTACGGATCAATTATCACGTCTTCCGGGTCGGCGCCTACAAATCGGCCGTCGAGCCCATATTCCGGGACTCAATGTCAGGGGAGGTCAAGGAGGAAATGCGGGGACTGCTCACCTCGCTGTGGACCATCTTCACCGCTGATATCACCAGACAACGCTCACTCCCTGAGGGTGCCATCGATCAATACACCAATGAGATTACAGCAAAACTGGCGGTATCCGGAGGCAGCACCGCCCGCCTGGCCCTGGATTCCAAACTGGTGGATGGCCTCAAAACCAGGGAAGAGATCCGCAGCTATATGGAAAAACAGACCGCAGCTGCCCCTGACCTGGGATTCAGCCAGATTTCCCTGAATGCGTATCTGCGCACCATCACCCCGTCCTACCAGCCGCCCGTGGTCACACCTGACAATACCATCGGCATCATTATCGCCGAGGGTATGATCCTCGATGGCGAGCAGCACGTGGGCACCATTGGCAGCGACAGCCTGGCGGCCATGATCCGCAAGGCCCGCCAGGAACCCAAGGTCAAGGCATTGGTGCTGCGCATCAACTCAGGGGGAGGATCGGTCTTTGCCTCGGAGATCATTCGTCAGGAGCTCCTGGAACTGAAGAAAAGCAACAAGCCGCTGGTGGTATCCATGGGTTCCACCGCTGCCTCCGGCGGATACTGGATTGCCGCCAACGCCGATGAAATATGGGCATCGTCCGCCACCATCACCGGCTCCATCGGCATCTTCGCCGCCATCCCCACCTTTGAAAACAGTCTGGCCAGCCTGGGCGTCCACAGTGACGGGATCGGCACCACGCCCCTGGCCTCCGGCCTTGACTTGAGCCGCCCCCTGGCTCAGCCCATAAAAGATGCACTCCAGATGACCCTTAACCATGGCTATCAGCAATTTCTCTCCCTGGTGGCCACGGGGCGCCATATGAACATGGAAAAAGTCGCGACCATTGCCGAAGGACGTGTCTACAATGGCAAAGAGGCGCAGCAGCTCGGCCTGGTGGATAAAATCGGCACCCTGGCGGACGCCATAGCATCAGCAGCAAAAATGGCCAAGACAGACGCCTATTCGGCAGTCTATATCGAAAGATCACGCACCCTCCGCGACGAGTTCCTGCAACTCTTCCAAGGCAAGGTCATCACCGCCCTCCTGGACCAGACAATGTCAAGGCCCTTCAGCCGACAGCTGGCTCACCTGGCCGCACCAATCACGGAAATCCTGCTCTTCAACGATCCGCAAGGACTCTATGCCCATTCCCTGATTCAGGGCGCCTCAGTTCTTGAACCTTAATAAAAGGCCGGAGAGAACCAGCCATGTCCTTTTCAGCTGACACCCTTCTCTCTCCGGTACGACCTGTTCCGGCCGCTGTTGCTCCTGCCCGGCTCTCTCATCGAAGTGCCGAAGATCAGAGGAGCTCTCTATTTTTCTGGTCATAGAGGTGCACGATAGCCCGGGACAGACCTTCATACCGAGAGGACAAGACCATCATGAAATATCTTCTGACCCTGATCCCCAATATTCTGTCAGCCCTGCGACTGATCCTGGCCTGCCTCTTTCCTTTCTGTCCGGAGGGGCTGTGGATCTGGCTTATTCTGGGCAGCGCGGCCACTGACTTCCTCGACGGCTGGTGCGCCAGGCGCTGGCAGGTCTCAAGCTGGCAGGGAGGTCTGCTGGATGCCGTTGCCGACAAGATGTTCATGCTCTCGGCCCTGGTAACCTTTGCCATGGCCGGAAAATTCCCCCTCTGGTGGATTCCGGCGGTCATTGCCCGCGATCTGACCGTAGGGATTGCTGCCGGGTATGCGGCAGCAATCCGCTCCTGGAATTCATTCCGCGAGATGGGGGCCAGGTGGTCTGGCAAGCTGGCGACAGCAGGACAATTCATCCTGCTGCTGACGGTGGTCCTTATTCCAAAATTAATCCCGGTGGCCCTCTTTGTCACCGTGCTCTGCAGCGTCATTGCCGCTGCTGATTACGGCCTGCTTTTTTACCGGGCACTCCGCCGGCAGCACAGCGACACCAAGGCATCGGTGCGATAATCATTTTTTTTATTCCAGCACCATTTAAAGGAAGAGCTCAATGATCGCGGCGGCCACTCTTGTTCTCTATCTCCTGTGGGTCAACGCCCTGCCACCCCTGGTCAGCTTGGCGTGCGGCGACCGCTGGAGTCGGCCGCTCGATGGCGGCCGACTCTGGCGGGACCAGCAGCCCATCTTCGGGCCGCACAAGACCATCCGCGGCATCCTCTCCAGCCTGCTTGGGGGAATCCTGGTCGCTCCCCTCATTGGCGTTGTCTGGTGGGTTGCAGCCATCGCCGCCCTGCTGGCCATGGGCGGCGACCTGCTCTCCAGCTTTATCAAACGCCGTCGAACCCTGAAAAGCGGCACTGAAATCGTTGTTCTTGATCAACTCTTCGAATCCCTTCTCCCCATCCTCTTCCTGGGCCAGATTCTGGATCTCACCTGGGGACAGATCGCGGCAATCCAGATCGCGTTCATCACCGTTGCCTACTGGAGCTCCCGTTTCTGGCACTATATCCTCTACCGGCCTGGGCTTAAACCGAATCCGCGCCCGCTCCGCTCCTCGGTGCGTCTGCGCGAATGGCGCGCCTGCCATGCACCCCTGGCCAGATGGCAGACCTTTTTCAACCTGACCAGTGTCCTCTCTGATCTGGTCTTTCTCACCACATTTTTCAAGATAACCGGCCTCTATGAAAAAGGCAAAACCAATGCCCTCAAGATAGAGGTGGTTGAAAAAACTTTCTGCTTCCCCTCCTTGCCCGACTCCTTTGACCAGTTTCGCATCCTCCTGCTGACCGATCTCCACCTGGACGGACTCGATGGCCTGACCGAGGCCCTCATCCATCACCTGCAGGATATTGAGGTCGATCTCTGCCTGATTGGCGGCGATATCCGGATGCAGACCTACGGACCCATCGCTCCCTGCCTCAGCCATCTGCGCCGCCTCCTGCCCCATATCCGGGCGCAGCATGGCCTGCTCGGCGTCCTCGGCAATCATGATTGTCTGGAGATGGCCCCGGATTTCGAAGAGTGCGGCCTGATCATGCTGATCAACGAATCATGGCCCATTGACCTCAACGGCGAACGGATCTGGATAGTTGGCGTCGACGACCCCCATACCTATAAGACGGCGGATGCCGGAGAGGCCTTCCGCGATGTGCCGGCCCAGGCATTCACTGTCTTCCTGGCCCACTCCCCGGAGACATACAGGGAAGCGGCCCAATTCCAGGCCCAGCTTTATCTCTGCGGCCATACCCACGGCGGGCAGATCTGCCTGCCCGCCGGAGTGAAACGGGGCCCCCTCCTCACCAACTCCCGGGCGCCACGTTTCACCGCCTCCGGCAACTGGCAATACCAGGAGATGCAGGGCTATACCAGCCGGGGTGCCGGGTCGTCGAGCATCCCCCTGCGCTTCAACTGCACGAGCGAGATTACGCTTATCACTCTGTCCAAGGGTGGTCTCAACTCCCCGGAAACCCCGTCATCGGAATAAAAACATTCCCTGAAACAGGGGCTGAAAATGTGTTTCCTTTTCCGCTTACTTCCAGTACGTTACTCTTTTCTTTCATGATATTTCTCCTCCCGGTCTGATTCTGTAAGCGATTTATTCAGACGACGTGCAGCCGGCGGGGATACAGGCAGACAATCATGATGCCACGTTCTCATTATTCAAGGTGCTGATCCAACAACCGCACAACCAAACGGCGTGCAAGTACAGGAACAAGCTGCCAGAGAGGCTGGCACCAGCGGTCAGTCGGTGACAAACTGTCACCGACTGAAAATTTTCCACCACCCGACAAGGGTGCATACCCCAAGATCGTGAAGGACGGAATGGGAAAATGAACGAGACTAAAAAACGAACCAAGAACGACAATCATATCCAGCAGGTAGAAGAATGCGTCGCCTTCCTGCGTGAACGGCTGCCATTCATCCCTTCACTGGTGATCCAGCTGGGAACCGGGCTGGGCGGCCTGGCCGGACAGGTTAAGCCTGCGCTGATTCTGCCTTACCACGAGATCCCGAACCTCCCCAGCTCGACGGTAAGTAGCCATCAGGGCAATCTGATCGTCGGCCATCTGCACGGCACGCCGGTTGTCATCCTCCAGGGACGTTTCCATTGTTATGAAGGTTATTCGAGTAAGGACGTGGCCTTTCCCATCCGCGTCTTGGCCCTGCTCGGCGCCCGGACCCTGATCCTGACCAATGCGGCGGGCGGACTGAATCCGGCCTTTGCCCCCGGCTCCATCATGATCTTCAGGGATCATCTCAACCTGCTGGGCGACAACCCCCTGCGCGGTCCCAATGTGGAGTCCTGGGGCCCCCGGTTCCCCGACTTCTCGGTGCCCTATGATCCGGAGCTGATCAAGATCGCCCTGGAGAGCGCTGAAGCCCGCGGTCTTGACAGGGTGGTCACGCGGCGTCTATGCCTGCATCCCCGGCCCCAGCCTGGAGACCCCGGCTGAGACCCGCTGGCTGCGCGGCTGCGGCGCAGACGCCGTCGGCATGTCCTCCATCCCCGAGATCATAGTCGCCCGGCACGCCGGCATGGATGTCCTGGGCCTGTCGGTGATCTCCAATGTCAATGATCCCGACCGGATGCAGCCGATCATCCTCGAGGAGATCATCGCCGCCGCCGAAGCGGTGAAACCGCAACTGGAATGCCTTATCATCGAAATCATCAGGAGGAGATATGTTCAATAAAAAAGACGCCGACCTGCTCATCACCGGCCTCTGGCTTTTGCCCACCGCCCGATCAGCAGGACGCCGTTGCCGGCGGCGGGGTGGCCGTGGCCGGTGATCGCATCATCGCCATCGGGCAGGCAAACGAGCTGACAGCCCGCTACCCAAAAGCGGAGCGGATCCACGAGAAACACGGCCTGATCATGCCGGGGCTCATCAATACCCATACCCACGCCCCCATGTCCTGTTTCCGCGGGCTGGCCGATGACCTGCCGCTCATGACCTGGCTGCAGGACTATATCTTTCCCGCCGAGGCCAAAATCTCTCCCGAGATCGTCTACCACTCCACCCTGCTCTCGCTGGCCGAGATGATCAAGTCGGGTACCACCAGCTTCTGCGACATGTACCTCTTTGCCGGGGAAGTTGCCCGGGCCACCGAGGAATCGGGGATGCGCGCCTGGATCGGCGAGGTGCTGTACGACTTTCCCTCGCCCAATTACGGAGAGCTGGAAAACGGCTTTGCCTATGTGGACGAGATGTTCACCCACTACCGCAATCACCCCCTGATCACCATCACCGCCGACCCCCATGCCGTCTATACCTGTTCTCCCGAGCTCCTGCAACGATTGGGGCAGGTGGCCCAAGAGCACAACTGCCCCTATGTGATCCACCTCTCCGAGAACGCCGCCGAGGTCGCCGTCTGCCGGGAGCGTTACGGATGCACCCCGGTGGAGCACCTGGAGCGACTGGGGCTTCTCAATGAACGGACCCTGGCCGTCCATTGTGTCATGCTGGAAGACCGGGAGATCAAAACCCTGGCCGGACACGGGGTCAAGATTGCCCTCTGTCCGGAATCGAATATGAAGCTGGCCTCCGGCACCGCCCCGGCGGTCAAAATGCTCAATGCCGGACTCACCGTGGGACTGGGCACGGACGGCTGCGCCAGCAATAACGATGTGGACATGTTCAGCGAGATGAACAGCCTTGCCAAGCTCCATAAGGTGGCCAACATGGACCCCACCGCCATGAATGCGGAGACCACCCTGCATACCGCCACCCTCGGAGGGGCTGCCTGTCTGCTGGCGGCAAGCGAGATCGGCACCCTGGCTGTCGGCAAAAAGGCGGACATGATCGTGCTTGACCTGAATCAGCCCCACCTGACCCCCCTCTACAATATCCCATCCCACCTGGTCTATGCGGCCCGAGGCGCGGATGTAATCCATTCCCTCATCAACGGCAGGCTGGTCATGCGGAACCGTAAGCTCCTGACCCTCGACGAAGAGGCCATTATGGCCAGGATGCGGAAGATCGGCCGGCAGATCCAGTCCACGAGAAATCGTTGACTTTCTGTTGAAACTACTCTAAGCTACTCTAAGGTTTCAGTTCATTGTTTTCCCTTCGGACTGATTCCGATACAACCGTCCTTTCCCACCCTATGAGGTATCATTATGTTCGGACTTGGAATGCCGGAACTTGTCGTTATTCTGGTAATTATTGTCATTATTTTTGGCGCGGGCAAACTTCCTGAGATTGGTTCCGGGATTGGCAAGGGGATCAAAAATTTCAAGGAAGCCACTAATAAAGAAGAGAAGAAGAAGATCGACGATGAGACCAAAGGCGATTCCGCTACCTGATCCATGGGCAGCAGGTTGCATCGTTCTCACTTCATGAGACACTACAACATTTTCCCGGGAGCATAATATGTTTGGACTTGGAACCCCTGAGCTGGTCGTCATTCTTGGTATTGCATTTCTCGTTTTCGGCGGCAAGAAACTGCCTGAAATCGGCGCCGGTCTGGGCAAGGCCATCTCCTCTTTTAAAAATGGCCTCCATGAAGTGGATCAAAGCGGCAAAGACCTTGTCAGTGGAATCCCCGGAGTCCAAGAAGTGGCGACCGTAAAACAGCAGGTACAAGAGGTCAAGGACTTCGGAAACATCCTTAAATAAGGGTCTTCATATTCATAGAGCCCCAATAAACCCGGGCTGAGAAGGAGGCTGATTTTGTGGGCACACGGAATCGGCCTCTTTTTGTTTTTGTTCCTTGTTCTTCAGCAAGACAAGTCAACTTCGGCAGGATCATGCCTAACGATCAGGCACTGAACGACTCTTCCAGCCTCTTCAGCATTCTTCCTTGTTACTACTCCAAAAATCATCTGAAAAAAACGGGCAGACCTCGCGGATGTTGCAAATTCAGCCCGGATATGCTACCCAGAAGGCTCATTCCATACCATATCCAGCTCTTCACTGATAACCCAGATCAAACGCCCCTAAAGGAGAATGCCGTGATTAAGAAGATAATCCTTCGCGATGATGAGATGCCCACCCAATGGTACAACGTGGTCCCCGATCTCCCGGGCGGGTTGCTGCCGCCGCTGGACCCGGCCACCAAACAGCCAATGGGCCCGGAAAAACTGGGGGCCATTTTCCCCATGGGTCTTCTCGAACAGGAGATGTCCACGGAGCGCTTCATTGACATTCCTGATGAGGTCATGGATGTCCTGAAGATCTGGCGGCCGTCCCCAGTAGTCAGGGCCTACAATCTGGAGAAGGCCATCGGTACCAAGGCCAAGATCTATTTCAAGAACGAAGGGGTCTCCCCTGTCGGTTCCCATAAGCCAAACAGCGCCGTGGCCCAGGCCTACTACAATGCCAGGGAAGGAGTCAAACGCATAGCCACCGAGACCGGAGCCGGGCAGTGGGGAAGCGCCATGGCCTTTGCCGCCGGTAAATTCGGTCTGGAGTGCAAGGTATACATGGTGCGGGTCTCCTTTGACCAGAAGCCGTACCGCAAATCAATGATGCAGACCTTTGGCGCGGACATCGTCTCCAGTCCCAGCTCAGACACAAATATCGGCCGCAAGATCAGGGAAGAATACCCGGACACCGCCGGCTCCTTAGGCATCGCCATCTCCGAGGCCATCGAGGACGCCTTCTCCCGGGAGGACACCAAATACGCCCTTGGTTCCGTGCTCAACCACGTCGTTCTCCATCAGTCCATCATCGGCCTTGAGGCCAAGAAACAGATGGAGATTGCCGGGGATTATCCCGATGTCATCGTCGGCTGCTGCGGCGGCGGTTCCAACTTCGCCGGCCTGGCCACCCCTTATATCCCTGACTACCTGGAAGGCAAGAAGATCAAATTCGTGGGAGTGGAGCCTGCCTCCTGCCCGTCGCTTACCATGGGCAAACTGGCCTATGACTTCGGCGACGTGGCCCAGACCACCCCGCTGCTCTACATGTACACCCTGGGCCACGACTTTATTCCCCCGGGAATCCATGCCGGCGGCCTGCGCTACCACGGCATGTCCCCCATTGTCTCGGCCATGGTCCGGGAAAAGATCATCGAGCCGATGAAGGTGCATCAGCTCGAGTGCTTTGAGGCAGGCGTCCTCTTTGCCCGCACCGAAGGCATCATCCCCGCACCCGAGACCTGTCACGCCATCCGTGGCGCGATCATCGAGGCAATGCGTGACAAGGATGAGCCCAAGACCATCCTCTTCAACTTCTCCGGCCACGGCCTGATCGATATGGCCTCTTACGACAAATACTTCTCCGGCGATCTGTTTAACTACGATTACCCGGAAGAGGAGATTGCCAAATCCCTGGCCCGGCTGCCGCAGATCTGATGAGCAGACGGCACGCGAGATCAGCAGGGCTGTTCCTGGCCGCCTTCATGTGCTGTTTCAACCCTGGCTGGCCCGGTCTGCTCCGGGCCAGCCAGCCTGTGCCTGTGGCGGCTTCGAGTTACATTGAGCAGGGCGGTTATGCCCTCGCCCGGAATGGCCGCATTACAGTGGCAAAAAACAACGGAATCCCCTTTGTCCCGGCCTCGACACTGAAGATTATCACCGCTCTTGCGGCCCTCGACATCCTGGGGCCGGATCATCGTTTTTCGACCCGAATCTTCCGTGATCCGCAGGACAATCTCTACATCCAGGGCAGCGGCGATCCCTTTCTGCTCACAGAGAATATCACCGCCATTGCCAGGAAACTGCACGATTCAGGGGTCCGACGGATCAACAACCTGATTCTAGACGACAGCGCCTACCGGATCAATACCCTGGCTGACGGTTGCGATAACACGACCAATCCCTATGACGCCTGGAACAGCGCCCTGGCCGTCAATTTCAACTCCATTGCCATCCGGGTGGCCCCTGACCGCACCGTTTCCCCCGATGACCCCAAAGTTCCCTTTCTGCCCATGATGCAGGCTATCGGGGCCACCCTCCGCCCGGGCCATTATCACGTCAACGTCAACGCCTTTAAACCGTCCGGAGAGCTCTCCAACACCCAGCGCTACAGCGGCGAGCTCTTTGCGTCCCTGCTCCAGAAACAGCAGATCGGGGTGCAGGGCGAGATCAAGGCGGGCCAGACACCACCCCGGGCCACACCTATTCTCACCTACTGGTCTGATAAGACGGTGCGGGAGATGCTCCGGCAGTGCCTGAAATATTCCAATAACTTTATCGCCAACCAGCTCTTTCTGGCCTGCGGAGCTGCCCGCTTCGGCGCGCCCGCCACCTGGGAGAAGGCCCGAGCGACCCTGCAAATATACAACAAAGAAAAACTTGGCCTGTCAGAATCGGAGCTGGTGATGGTTGAAGGCTCCGGCCTGTCACGCAGGAACCGGATAACCCCCAGGGCGATGATTACCGCATTGCAGAAATTTCACCCCTACAAGGAGCTGCTCCCCATAAAAAAGGGGTTCCCGCTCAAGTCAGGGACGCTGACCGGGGTCTATTGTTATGCCGGCTACCTCCCGCAGGAGCAGGAGACACACCCTTTGTCATCCTCCTCAACCAGCCGCGCAACAACCGCGATGAGATCCTGCGGCTCCTGACGGCAGGACCAAAGGCGAAAACAGCGCTGACCGCCGGAAAGTGATCCCGGTTCAGCGGGAGGGTTGAGGCAGAGGGATTCCGGCGCGAACACAGCGGACATAATAACTCTTGCTCTTATCATACCAATTGTCATCGCCATTGGCGGAAGAGACAGTCCAGGCGCTGGTGGTAGGGCAATTTGTGACGGTGGTAGCCGACCAGTAATAGGCCAACTGACTGGTAAAGGCCGGATCAACGGCAGGATAGAATCTGCCGATATCGACAATGGATTTCAGTTCGCGGATGTTGGGCAGCCGCCAGTCGGTCCGGGAATCAAGGGACAGGTCTTCGCAATAGGCAAGGGCATTCTGCCAGTTGCGGGGCGTGGCGTCATCGCTTTTCTGCCACTCCAGGCCGGTTCCCTGGTCAACAACCGTTTTGCTGCCGGCACTATAGGGGCCGATGGCATGGGCGGGAGGGCAGGAGAGCGTAAGGAGCAACAAAGCCATGGTAACGCCCATGGGGCGCCGTATGCTTCTTCTCCGCGGGGCAGGCCAGGGACACCATGTCTGCGGTCTGTTCTTTTTCATTTCCATAACTTCTCCTGCAAAATTTATGACACACGGCGCACGCCACAATGGGCGCCGAAGAATCAAAAAAACATTTTTTTTAGAGTCCGGCGCGAACACAACGAACGTAATACTTATTGCTCTTATCGAGCCAATGGTCACCGCCATCGTTGCAATAGATCCCCCACGCATACACCGGGTCACCCGCATAGGGGAGAGCCGACCAGTAGAAGGACGACCGACAATTAAAGACCGGATTAATAGCCGGATAAAACCGGCCATAATCAACAATGGAATCCAGCTCGACTCTGGTCGGCACGCGCCAGTCGCTCTGGCCTGCAAAAACAAGCCCGGAGCAGTATTCAGCGGCACCCTGCCAGGTGCGCCCAGTGCCGTCATCGGACTTCATCCAGATCAGACCACTGTTCCGATCGGTAATGGTTTGGTTGCCATTATCCTGGTAGGCAGGCGGCGCCCCCTGATACTGAGCATCCTGCCCATACAGGGGTCCGGCCGCCAGGCAGCACATTTCCTTGCCGTTGGTATCGTAACACTTTGTCTGGCCGGTATCCGTCAAGGGTTTCCAGTCCGCGGCCTGAACCGGACCGGCAAGCGCAAGCAAGACAAATCCCAGCGCCACCCAGCGCGTTGTACCACAACATTCAATCGCCATCATCTTCTCGCCCCGCCAATCTGATTTTTTCATCCCTGCCTCTTTCACCATATATAAATAATGCTGGTTCTAATCATATCCCCAGAGCCATGTCAATGAAGGAATATTTATGATCGAATATTCGTAACTATTCACCATCTTTTCAAGGGTGCCCTCCACGCATCTTGGCCGGTTACGGCAACCAGAAACAAAGCACACTCCAGCAACAATCAGCTATCATCATCTTCTGCTCCTTTCTGTCTGTTTTTTCCATCCATCCACCCTGGCAATGACTTTTTTAGGGAAAGAGAGTGGACAATGGCAACCTTTTTTCGCCCGTTCAGCACCCTGTATGTCTACAACCATACCGCGTCCCAATGGGGATAATCATTGATATTGGTCACCAACCCCGCCCGCAAAGGATTAGCCACAATATACCGGGCCATGGCCTTCAAATCTTCTTCCTTGCGAACCGCATGGTCGTAATATCCTTTCTGAAAAACCGGCTTGCCGATCCTTTTACTGGTCAAAGACTTCATGGCCTGGATCGTTTTCCCAAGACATTTCCCCTCACCAAGCTGCATCATCCAATGCAGATGATCCGGCATCACCGCAAAACAAAGGGTTGTGGCAAACCCAAGACGTTCATGGTTCATCATGACCCAAATCAAGGCCCGAGCCGCCATGAAGTCTTGAAACAGCGGACGACGATCACGGGTTGCCGTGGTAATGACATAGACCTGGCCGGATTCGGAAAAACGACCATGGCGCAGATTTTTGGCGTGCGGTTTATCGGTTTTTTGGATCATGCGTTTTCCTTTACGGCATAGGGGATGATCGCCCACAGGGGTGGGCTCCTACGCTATAATTGCCATTCTTACCTTCGTAGGAGCCCGCCCCTGCGGGCGATTTCCCACGCAGCATATTAGAAGCCCTCTTCCAGTACATCGAGGGACAACAAGACCGCAGCCTCACCCACGGGCAACTCCTGCACATCCTTCAGCTTCCTGCCGACGGACCTGGAGCGCACCTTCGCCTTCTCGATGGTATCCGAGGCCTGGAGCAGCTTCTTCTGCACGGCATCGAGGACATCGCCGTACTTGGTCCACTCGGTCTTCACTGCGGCCAGGAGGTTCCAGACCTCGCTCGATCGCCTCTGGATGGCCAGGGTCCGAAAGCCCATCTGCAGACTGCTCAGGATCGACCACAGGGTCGTCGGACCGGCAATCACCACCCGGCATTCGCGCTGGATAAAGTCGGTCAGGCCGGTGCGGCGGATGACCTCGGCAAAGAGCCCCTCGATGGGCAGGAAGAGGATGGCAAAATCGGTAGTCTTGGGCGGATTCAGATACTTCCGGCAGATATCGCCGGCGCAGGCCTTGACCCGGATCTCCAGCTGTTTGCCGGCCGCCTCCACCCCGGCCAGGTCTCCCAGCTCCTGGGCATCTATCAGCCGCTGATAATCCTCAATGGGGAACTTGGCATCAATGGGCAGCCAGACGATCTCATCCCTGTCCGTCCCCTGCCCCGGCAACTTGATCGCAAACTCGACCCGCTCGCCGCCATCCCTGGTGGCCACATTGGTGGCGAACTGATCGGGATTCAGCACCTGCTCAAGCAGGGCGCCCAGCTGCACCTCGCCCCAGGTCCCCCGGGTCTTGACATTGGTGAGCACCTTTTTCAGATCGCCCACGCCGGTGGCCAGGGTCTGCATCTCGCCCAGCCCCTTGTGGACCAGCTCCAGCCGTTCACTGACCTGCTTGAACGACTCTCCCAGGCGCTTCTCCAGAGTCCCCTGGAGCTTCTCGTCCACGGTCAGCCGCATCTGCTCCAGCTGCTTGGCATTATCGGCCTGCATGGACTGCAGATTACTTTCCACCGTGACCCTGAGAGCCTCCAGCCTCTTCTCATTGGAATCGGAAAGCTTGCCGATAGTGGTCGACATGGCCTCAAGCTGAACCTTCTGAAGGGTGGCGACATCCTTCATCCGCTGCACCACGGAGTCACCAAAGGTCGCAAAGGCGATCATAAGTTCCTGCCGCTGCTCCCTCGCCGTCCGGTTCAACTCTTCACGACCCTTGGCCATTTCCTCCCGGATCATGGATTCACCACGTTCCTGACCTTTTTCAAAGAGATCAAGGCGGGAAGAAATCATGGGGGCATCAAGCTGCCGCGACACCTTTTTCAAGATCACCAGCAAAAAAAACAGCACCGCCACCAGCAGAATGATGGGGGCATATATCAGGATTTCCGGCACAGAGAACCTCTTATAAAAAAAATTTCACCCAGGCGCTCCTTTCCCCGTTCCCAAGCAGCTGACTGGGGAGCGAAATTCCAGAAGCATAAAGCCGCGTCAGCCGATGGTGTCAACCGAGGCAAATTCCGGTTCATGAAAGGGGCAGGATGATATCGGCCAGACCCTTGACCTGCAGCAGGATGTCGAAGGCCTCGTAAGTATAAGAACGCCGCAATCATATTGATAGGTCATCATCCCCTTATCAAAGATCTTGGTTCCCACAATCGGGTGAATCTTATAGGTGCTCAACAGTCGCGTATGTTATGGAATATTGTTTATAACCAGTGAGATATAAAAACAATCTTTTCAAGATGCCCTTTCATGGAAAACAGGGTATGGTGCATAAAAAAACATACCCTGTTTCACAAATATAACAACATCGAATGTATGTCTAAAGCAGTCACCGCCCTGATCCTGTTGGTCACTATCCTCTCGTTCGGAACATTTGGCTACATGTTCCTGGAACACAGCAGTTTTATGGATAGCCTCTACATGACCATGATCACCATCAGCACCATTGGCTACGGCGAGGTCTTTCCCCTGGACACCAAGGGACGGATCTTCACTATGGTGCTCATCCTGGTCGGAGTGGGCTTTGTCATGTTTATGTTCAGCAAGATTACCGAGGCAGTGGTAGGAGGTGAGCTGCGGGCTATTTACGGGAGATTGAATATGAAAAAAAAGGTCACGGAACTCACGGATCATTACATTATCTGCGGATTCGGCCGCATTGGCCGGGTCATCTGCCACCTGCTCAACGAGGCTAACAAATCCTTTGTCGTCATCGAAAACAACCCCGAGGTCATTCAGGAACTGGCTGAGCTCAATTATCTCTTCCTTGATGGCGAGGCCTCAAGCGATGACACACTGCTCCGGGCCGGGGTCGAACGGGCCAAAGGACTTATCTCCGTGGTTTCCACTGACGCCGACAATGTCTACATTACCCTGTCGGCCAGAGGTCTGAACCACGGTCTCTATATCATGGCCCGCTCCAGCGGCACCGATGGCGGGGAGACAAAACTGCTGCGGGCCGGGGCCGATCGGGTTATTTCACCCTACTATATCGGGGCCTGCCGCATGGCCCAGCAACTCCTGCGGCCAACCGTCACCGATTTTATCGACCTGACCGTCCACAGCGGCGAGCTGGGCCTGCGCATGGAGGAGCTCTCGGTATCCGACCACGGTAAGATCGTCAACAAGACCTTGATGGATTCCAATATCCGCCGTGATTTCAACCTGATTGTCGTGGCCATCAAACGCGATCAGGGCGAGATGCTGTTCAATCCCAACCCCACCAGCATGATCCTGAAGAACGACACCCTGATCGTCCTGGGTGACTATACAAAAATAAAAGAACTGGAAGAGATTATTTAGAGACCGTTATGAAACAAGCAAGTTTTTTTTCTTGCTTGTTTCATTTACGGACTCTTATGCCGCATCCAGGAAGCAGCAATCTGTTCTGCTGTTTCCTGGTGTGGCGACTGGCATATCACATCTGCCGTAGATCATACCAGGAGCCGTTACAAAAACAAGCAAGTTTTTTTTCTTGCTTGTTTCATTTACGGACTCTTATGCCGCATCCAGGAAGCAGCAATCTGTCCTGCTGTTTCCTGGTGTGGCGATTGGCAAATTACATCTGCCAGAGATCATACAAAAAGACCATTATGAAACAAGCAAGCTTTTTTGCTTATTTCATAACCGATCCCGATGCCGTCTCTGATATGCCAAACAACGATATTCTTTTGCGGCAACGGTTTAAGGGGAATTGGGAAATATTAAAATACCGTTATTGGTAGGGTGCGCCGTGCGCACCGTTGTTGTTTTATGCCCATATGGGACGATAGCACAAATAAGGTGCGCGCAGCGCACCCTTGTATGATCAAACGACAAACAAATACAACAAAATGTTCAGAATGAGGTTAAGTAAAATTTAGGAAATTTAGGGTTCACTGTGGGAGGTCGTCGCACCCTGAGGACTGGTTTTTAACCAGAGCCTGTTTTGTAGATTGGCCCCCCGCCCTATTCGCCAATATCGCGGAGTATCTGAGGCTTAGAGCCTGCATACACAAGGTCGATAGGCGCATGTGCAGGGTCGGGGAACCAGTGAATAGTTTACTTTATTATCATTTAACCTCAAGGACAAACAGCATGAGCACTCAGATTAAACACCAAGCGCAAAGCATCAAACAAATTTTTGCAGGAATTGATGTTGGCTCCGAGGAGCTGGTTCTTGTCATTCGTAGAGATGGTGTCTCTGACAAGGCCCGGACGTTCGCCAACAACTCAGCGGATCATGCTCGATTGGTAAAAAAACTCCTCTCATTAGGAGAAGTTACCGTATGCCTGGAGGCGACAGGCGTCTATTCTTTTGATCTGTCTGTCGCCATCCACGATGCTGGTATAAAGCTGATGGTGGTCAACCCCAAGTCTTCGCGCAACTTTGCGAAAGTATTGATGAAAAATAGCAAGTCGGATGCTATTGATGCCGACACGCTGGCCATATACGCCGAGAGAATGGATTTTGTCGCCTGGATACGCCCGTCCAAGGAAAAAGTTGCCACGCGCAGCTTATCTCGCCGTATTAACACGCTTACTCGTCAAAAAGCTGCTTCCAAAAATCACCTGCACGCTTTAAAGGCTTCAGGGGAAAACTCAGAAGCTGTGCTGGATGATGCTCGTCTGGCCATCAGCCAGTTAGAACAACGGATTGACAACTTAACTAAAAGCGCCTTGGGCATGATTGACAAATACCCTGAGATCAAACACATATTCAACCTATTGCTGACCTGTACGGGCATCGCGGAAACCAGCGGCATCGCCCTTATTGGGGAAATTCTGCTTCTGCCGCCAGGACTGACCCCCAAACAATGGGTGAAATCAGCAGGACTTGATCCACGTATTTTCGAGTCCGCAAAAGCGTTCACAAGCAAGCACGGCTGGCCAAAGCGGGAAATGGCCGTCTTCGGGCAGCACTTTATATGCCGGCCTTGACATTGCAAAATGGTATATCAGCAATTTCTATATTCCTAAGTGGATGTCTGAAGACACTTCCAGGTGGAATAAGGATTTTTAACCAGGCTCGCATTGCAATACCTCCTGTCTGAACTGACCTCCGCCCCGACCCAGGAGGGCTTTACAAACTCCTGGTCCTCCGCAGCAAGCTCGATCTCAGCCACCAGCAGCCCCTCATTTTCACCAAAGAACTCATCCACCTCCCAGACAGATCCCTGATAGTTGATGGTGTACCTCTTTTTTTCAATGAGCGGCTGCTCGCAGAGTTCGGCCAGCATGACAGCGGCGTCTGCCACGGGAATCGAATATTCATACTCCCTCCGGCTGATGCCGCTGGTTCTCCCCTTGATGGTCAGGAATGCCTTGTCGCCGGCAATCCGTACCCGGACCGTCTGCTTCTGAGTGGAGCCGAGATATCCCTGACGATAGGGGACGCCAATGGCCAGACCTCTCCACTCATCGCCCCTGAGCAGGAACTTTCGTTCAATCTCAATGCCCATGCCATACCTCATGAACGGTGCCGAAGGAAGCAGCGCCATAAACCCTCGGGAATTTCCGAGACGCCCTCAATGGATAATCCCGGTCCCGGTTACAACCTTGACCCCCTTTTCCTCAGCCAACCGCGCCTTGATCCAGCCGATGCGGATATAATACTGCTGCCCGCAGTCCTTCCATTGGTCGCAGCTATCATCCGTGGCCTTCTGGGGATAAACCGCAAGTCCCTTGACCACCTTGCAGACACCTCCATGGGGCTCCTGCAGACTGAAATTCCGACAACTGAGACAGATTTTTTTTTGTACAGGTATCATGTTTCCCCTTTCCCAGCTTAGGTAACGACTCCAGGTATGTTGTTATCGGCAAGATGACTGATTAAGCAACTGAAATCGAGTTTTCTCTGTTGCCGGTCGTACTCTTCCAGCCCAAACAGATCGACCACACAATCATGATGACCGTATCGCCGCAGGTATTTTGAAAAAATCCGGGCGGAATCCCGGCTGATCAGCGGATCGGCCTCCCGGTAGCGATTATAAATAATCCCCAGCACGGTCAGGCCCCGGCTGCGGGTAAGTTCCAGGAGGGAGAGGGTATGGTTGATCGACCCCAGACGAGGACTGCTGACCACAACCAGGGGACAGGGTTCCTGCTCCAGATAATCAAGGAAGGTCAGCTCTTCGGTCAAAGGGACATGGAGACCGCCTGCTCCTTCCAGCAGCACCAGGTCATAGCGGGCGGCCAGGGTCCGGGTGGCCTGACGGATGACTGCCGGATCAATCTCCTGCCCCGCCAGGGAGGCCGCAAGATGCGGAGAGCAGGGCCTGGCAAAGACATAGGGACAGGTCAACCCTTGGCGGTCCTCAAGCTGGAGTTCCTGGCCCATCAGGTTGCGATGGGTCAGGATATCCTCGGCCAGGCCAACGCAGCCGGTCTGCACCAGTTTCTGGGTGATGACCCGTTTTCCCCTGCCCAGCAGATAGCGGCCCAGAAGTCCGGTGGCCACCGTCTTGCCGATATCGGTATCGATGCCGGTGACCGCGATGACCGAGTGTTCAGCCGGCATCAATCCTCCTGCAGTGGCTGCACCTGCTCGCAGTAAAATTGATAAAATCGGGACTTGATCGCGTCCCTGACCTCACGAAATTTTGCCATGACATGCTCAGGCGCTCCCTGTTCCTGGGAGGGATCCTCAAAACCAAAATGCAGGCGGGACGTCACCTTGCCGATAAAGACCGGACAGGATTCATTGGCGCCGCCGCAGACCGTGATGACAAAGTCCCATGCCTCTCCCAGATACTGACTGACATGGGCGGGGACATGATGACTGATGTCAACCCCTGCTTCCTGCATCACGGCAACCGCCTGGGCATTGACCCGCTCAGCCGGTTGCGTGCCTGCCGAAAAGACCTGGAGCCGAGGGTCAAGGGATTGCAGGAACCCATGCGCCATCTGGCTGCGGCAGCTGTTACCGGTACACAGAATTAATATCTTCATAGACATGGCAGCAGGAATCAGGCCGCCTGCCTTTGGTCAATTCGCTCAATCTCGGCGCTGACCCCCACCTTGCCGTAATTACTGGCCCCGCACTCATTCTTGCCCAGATCCATCACATCGGCCTCTTCCTGGCTCACCTGGAGAAAACCGATATTGACCTTGCGGATTTCCCCATAGACAGGGGGTTGCGGCCGCATATTCTCCTCAATGAACTCAGCGAATTTCTTTTCATTGGGCAGATGGAACGCCACCACGTGTTGACGCAACCGCCCCAGACTCTCCATAAAGATCTGCGCATCATTGGCCTCGTTCCAGGAGGTATAGTGGCCGGGCAGCACCTGGATCTGATCAGGCAGATCCCGCAGGCGCAGCATGAGGCTCAGATAGAGTTCCCGGGCCCATTCCTTCCAGCGCCCGCCCAGGTCAGGACGGCCGGCGGTGCTGATAAAGATCGTATCACCGCTGAGAAGATATTTATTGTCAATGAGATAACAGGAGCTGCCCATGGTGTGCCCCGGCGTGTGCAGGATCCGCACCTCCGGGCCTTTTTTGGCAAAGGTGCAGATCTCGCCGTCAACAACCGGCTCATAGGGAAAGGTGGCACCGGTAAAATCAAGCTTGCTCGCCCGTACCTTGCAGCCTTTTTCCTTGGCCAGTTGCGGGCTGCCGGAGATATAATCTGCCTGCCTGTGGGTCTCAAAGGAGCGGATGATCCTGCTGCCATGCTGCCTGGCCATGTCCTTATAGACCTCAATATTCCGGGAAGGATCAAAGACCATGGCCTCATCCCTGGAAATCAGCAGATAGCTGCAGGAGGCCTTCCCCGGCCGGATAAACTGATACAGCGTGTATTTCTCGTCGTCACTGCTCACCTTTTTCGGCACCAGGGCATTGCCCCAGCTCACAATCCCCTGCTGCAGATAGCCGACATCGGTAAAGCCATGTTCACAAAGGAGATCGGCCACGTATTTTGCCGAACCCTCCTTGGCACAGACGATTCGTATCTTCTGCCCCTTCGGCACCAGATTGATGCTTCCCTGGCCATCTTCTATGAAATTAAAATAGGGGATATTGATATAAGGAAAAAAGGTCGGGGCTTCAACACTGAAATTGGTAAAATCATTGGCATTGCGGACATCAAGAAGGACAAAATCAGGATGACCGCTCAACCAGTCAAAAAGCTCATTGGCGGTGTACAAAAACGGGGTGGCATTCTTCATACGGTTCTCCGGAACAAGGGATACTTGTGAAAGCACGTTCAACTAACGTCCACAACAGACTCAATAATAATTACTAATTTTACCCTTTTTCCGCAATTGCTTTTTTCACCAGGAGACATCGCCTGCGCCAGCGCCGGTGACGCGGCTCCACCCAAGCTGCTGAATCTATAAGAGGGAACGGTTCTTCCGGCGCAGCTCATCGAGGGGATAGTGGCTGCCCCGCCAGGTGATGCCGTTGTTCTTGAGGGTAAGGAATGTGGCCCGGATAATCGTATAGACCGTGATATAGGGGGTGACCAGGGCCGCCGGCGCCAGCCAGGGGGAAAGGCCACCATAGCGGGCCGCCTGGCTGAAAAAGGCGAGGCGCAGGACCACGGTGAGGGCGAAGAAAATCCGGGCCGGGCCATGGCAGAGCAGAACGCCCCATGGCGGCAGGATGGTGAGCAGGCCGATTCCCACAGCCCCGGACAGAGCCAGGGCCGTGTTGAAATTGGCCAGGGCAAAGATATTCTTCATCAGGCCGTTGATCATGGCCCCGGTGGAATGGTACCACTCCACCGTGACAAAATCATAGCCGCTGAGGCATTCCTGGCGCAGTCCTGCCTCCTTGATGATCTTGCCCAGCATAATATCATCGATGGGATGGCTCTTGATGCCAGCATGGCCGCCCACCTGCTCATAGGACCGGCGGCGGACCATATTGAAGGCCCCCACCCCCATGAAGCGGCGGCTTTTGGGATTGGAGGCCAGCCACGGCTTGAAGAGCAGAAAGAGCCCGCCGCCCGCGTCAAGGATCAGGCTGTTGAGCAGCCAGCCCTTCGCCTTATTCTTGAAGATGAGGCAGAGGTGGTCCAGCCCGGCCTGCTTAAGTCGGTGGACGGCCCGGGCCACGGTATCGGGTTTCATGTGAATATCGGCATCGGTGAAAAGAAGGATCTCGCCTTTGGCCAGAGCGGCCCCGCAGTGCAGGGCGTGGTGTTTGCCGAGCCAGCCATCAGGCAGCTCATGGATGTCGAGGATGATGAGCCCGGGATGCCGCTGCTGCATCTCCCGCAGGATCTTCCCGGTTCCGTCGGTGGAGCGGTCATTGACCACGACAATCTCCAGATGGCCATACTGCTGGGCCAGCAGGGTGGCCAGGGCCGGACCAATGGTCTTCGCCTCATTGCAGGCCGGGACAATGATGGAGACCAGAGGGGCATCCGTTGCCGCGGTCGGAGTAATGTCGCT
The DNA here is from genome assembly GCA_963776835.1 of uncultured Pseudomonadota bacterium. Taxonomy (GTDB): domain Bacteria; phylum Desulfobacterota; class Desulfobulbia; order Desulfobulbales; family Desulfocapsaceae; genus UBA2270. Next base: position 127,494 of record CAVZOB010000011.1, on the reverse strand, counting down.
CAGGCTGCCGAGCCTGCGGCTGCCGAGGGCAATGTCCACGGTAAGCCAGGACATGATGATAAAAATGGTGATGGCAACAAGAAGCATGGGTTCCTTACGTTATATGAAGGCGTTGTCTTTCATGATTCCTGCAGGGAGGTTACCGGCCACAGATGAAAGGTTTTCCCGGGCTTGTGACCGACGCCGCAGGCCCCCTTGTGCAGATAGAGGACCCAGGCCCAATCGGTTTCAAAAAAACTGGTGGTGGATGACCAGTAACCCTCCTGCCACTCCTCAAAGGGATGCCCCTCCGGCAGGGCCGGTGAATGGGAGCGGCAATCCACCAGTGATTCCAGTTCATTGATATTCGGCAGCCGCCAGTTACGAATCCCTGCCAATCCCTCCTGATTCAGCTCGCGGATTGTCTGCAGCGCCTGGTCCCAGGTGACGGCCTGGTTGCTCGCATTCGCCCTCCTGGCCCAGACCAGATCCGTCAGTGTATCGGTAACCAGGGCATCATCAGCCACAAATCTGGGTTGCGGCCAGGGAAAGCCCGCCTGCAGCTCCCCGTCCTGTCCGCTTCCCGGACAAGGGGTCTCCCGGCCGGACTCATCACGGCACCTGTCCGCCCCGGTGGCCGGCAACAGCCCGTTGCCGGTTCCGCGGACCGGCCAGAACAGGGAATACTGGTCCTTGCCGCCATAAAACATCCGTGCCCCCTCAAGGTGCACATACCAGGCATAGGCCGGATGGATGGCGGCGCTGGTTGAGGTCCAGTACCAGCCCAGAAAGACATTGTGAAAAGGATGATCAACGGGCAGGGACGGCTTTCGCGCCTGATAACTCATCAGGCTGCGCAGCTCGCGGCGGTCAGGGAGCCGCCAATCCCTGAAACCGCCGTACCCTTCCCTGTTCAAAAGAACAATCCGGGCCAGTGCCTCCTCCCAACTTACCGGAAAACCGTCAATATTGGCATCTTTGGTCCATTGCAGACCGGTCAGATTATCCCGGACTGCCTCGCCCTGTACCTCAAAGCGGTGTTCAGGCCAGGGCGCGCCCAGCCGGTATTCGCCGTCCTGACCGCTCCCGGCACAGGGCACCTCCCTTCCCGTGCTGTCGTAACAGCGGACCTGGCCGGTTTGCAGTATATGTCTCATTTCTTGAAATCCATCAATTGAGAACCCAACCTCTTTTTTTGTCTTAATTTATTTACACTAAGTACATATTATCATTAATCGTCTGCCTATTTCAATGAATTCAACTACCGCCCTCATGCCTGAACTTCTCTAATTTCTACTGCCTTGTCTGGTAAACAACAAAGCAAAGCTGTATAATCTAACAATCAGAGAATCTCTGTATTAGTCTCTTGAAAGCATAACGGTCGCCCAATTCATCCATAACCACAAAGGAGGATATCACCATGGCTCAAATATCTTTACACGGAAACCCGATACAGACGATTGGAAACCTGCCCGCAGTTACGACCCAGGCCCCCGCCTTTACCCTGACGAAAACGGATCTTTCCGACAGCACCCTCAAGGATTATGCCGGAAAAACCGTTATCCTCAATATCTTTGTCAGCATTGACACATCGGTCTGTGCGTCATCGGTCAGGCGGTTCAACAAAGAGGCCGGCGAGCTGAAAAATACCGTCGTGCTCTGTGTCTCCGCTGATCTCCCTTTTGCCCACCAGCGCTTCTGTGAAGGCGAGGGGCTCAATAATGTTATCCCGCTGTCCAGCTTCCGCTCCCCTGATTTCGGCAAGGACTACGGCGTGACCATTACCAGCCCGCCCATGGCAGGCCTGCTTTCCCGGGCCATTGTCGTGATCGACCCGGACGGCAAGGTTGTCTATACCGAGCAGGTGCCGGAAATCGGCCAGGAACCAGACTATGAGAAGGCGCTTGGTTTTCTGAAAGCCTGATTTTACCACCCGACCGATCGCATCAATTCTTGAGCCAGAAAGAGCCCGGGGAGGCACAGTGCCCGTCGTTACCGTACCATCCCGCATGGGCACAAGGAGGATTCACCATGGCAACGTCACGTGGAAACCAGTTGGCGCAAGATATCCGACAAAAAGTTCAGGAGCTGAAGCAGGTATGCCAGGGCGTTGACGAGGATATTGCCTCACGCGCTCCGAAGGACAGGTGGTCACCCAAGCAGATTCTTTCCCACCTGAGCGGGCCGGAAGGGACGGGACATCTTCCGCTCCTCAGGGCCTTTCTGGACAGTGATGTTCCCACCCTGGATCTTCATATCGAGGATCCATTTTTCACCGAAAATCGAGCTCGCATGAGCTTTGGCGAACTTGTCGCGGAGTGCGAGAAGGATTATGAGCGCGTCGCCAGCCTTGTCGCCGGGCTCAGCGAAGAACAGCTGGCACGAAAAGCACACATCCCGAAGCTGAAAGATTCGCCGCTGGGCGAATATCCGACTCTTGAAGGGATGATCAACGGCCTGTGCGAATACCACATCCAGTTCCACATCGACCACCTGCGCGAGATCCTGGCGGCTCTATCGGCTGAATGATCCTGCGTGGTCGGATCCTGAAAGGCATGTGGTAAATTCGAAGGAGATTCCCCCACGGGTGCCGACCACTGCGGATTACTGCGTTCCTTGCGCCTATCAATTTCTTTGAGCACCTGCGGGATGTGAATGGGAAAGAATAGATTGGAGGCATTCAGCGATGGCGTGATTGCCATCATCATCACCATCATGGTGCTGGAGCTGAAGGTGCCGCATGGCGATGGCATTGACGTCTTGACACCGCTGATCCCGGTGTTGCTAAGCTACGTGTTGAGCTTTATCTATGTCGGCATTTACTGGAACAACCACCACCATATGCTGTATACCTGTCACAGGGTAACCGGGCCGATACTTTGGGCCAACCTGCATTTGCTGTTTTGGCTGTCGATATTTCCCTTTGCCACGGGCTGGATGGGAGAGAACCACTTTTCGGCAACTCCGGCCGCCTTTTATGGGCTGGTGCTGCTTATGGCCGCAATCGCCTACCGGCTACTACAGCAATTGATCATCGCCTCTCAGGGTTCGGACTCATTACTCAAGCGGGCGATGGGCAGAGACTGGAAAGGAAAGATGTCGCCCGTTATCTACGCCATCGCTATTCCCTCGGCTTTCTGGTCGCAGTGGGCCTCGCTGGTTTTATATGTAACAGTTGCCCTGGTTTGGCTAGTGCCGGATCGGCGCATTGAGCGCGTACTTGCTACCAACAAGCGAAACATAACGTGGAGTCCCCCTCCCCTCCTTTCCTCCTTTTCCCCCTCTCTCCTCTCCTCCTCCTCCCCCTCGAGACCGTGGCCTTGCTTGAAAAAATCAAGGACAACCGTAAATGTCTCCAGAAAAGCAAAAAACATTTTCCTTCCCTCCTCCCCCTCCGGCAATGGATTTCTGTGTTCCTTGCTACGGTATCTTCAGGTCACACAAAAAGTTTGCTTTGCAGTTTCAGAGTGTTATAAACATACTTCATAGAAGTTAAAAACAACTTCCTTCGAACCCGCGGCTCAGTCCGACAATGTTTTATCAATCATCCCTCTCTTTCTGCCGGACATCGGGGGTAGAACCACGGTTCCGGGATCATGGATGACAAAGTATTGCCTGGGCGGGACGAATGATAAAACGCTCTTAGTTAGGCTTTAAAATGGCCGCTGTCCCTTTTTTTTAGAACTAGAGTCAAGCAAAGACTTGACCCCTTTTACCTTGAATTTACAGAAAAGATGTTACACTAACATTAAAAAAAAATCCGCGTTCCAAAAAGAACTGTCAATTTATAAAATGGAGCACTTAATATGTTTGGAAAACTGTTTGGAAATGTATCTTATAAAGAAAAAGAATTTAATTATAATGAACCTGGAGTTAGTGCAAAAATACTATCAAAGTTTGGTTCTGAAATAATGTTTTCATGTATTGTTGGCATGTCTAAGATTGGAGAGACTGAAAAATTGAATGAGTTTTGTGGTCATATGGCAGAAGCTGCTTTGCACGGTGATGAATTAGGAGTTGTATTGTCTTGTTTCATGAGGCACGGAGATAGATTTAATTCACACCTACCAATACCAGTAGACAAAATGACCGAAGAATCATTTGAAATATTTGTACGATTATTAGATGAAAATTCTGAATACGGGTATTCTGAAAGTGCAAAATCTTATTTAAAATCAAATAAATGCAATGTATCAAACAAGGCGAATGCAAAAAATCCGTATGCACAATGGTTAATGGGAGCTTGTTATGCTTTCGATAATTTTGATTCAAAAGGTCAAGATGCATGTATGCAAGAAAGAATAAATTGGTATGAAAAATCTGCATTTGGTGGATACCTACCAGCTATTCAGGCAGTTGCTGCACATTTTATCAATTGTGGTGATATTGATTCAGATCAATCGATACCAATTGATTTCAAAAAAGCCTCATTTTGGTTTAGAAGGGGTGCATTGAAAGGAGATCCCATGTGCGCCTATAAATCTAGGAGCTATGTATACACAAGGGCAATGTGTAAAGAAGAATTTGTCTGTAGCAAAAATGTGGTTATCGGTTTCAAATAAATACTGTGACGATCCTGCCCTTAGTGAGCATATCCTGGATTTATCAAGAAGCATGGGAATACACATGACAGATTATCCGGAAATGGGATTAGACCCAGAGTTAAATTTGTCTATTGCTGAATTTCAAGATGCCTATGAAACTGTAGATAGAACAAAATCACAGGACAATTATGGGTACAAATTTTCAGAATGGCTTAAAGCGAATTGCAGTCATATAGGCATGGAACCCCAGAAAATTAAGAAATGGAGCGATGTAAGGGAAATTAGATTCGGAGCAAATGAACTTAGCAATTTACCCCCAGAAATGTCAGTATTAGTAAATTTGGTTGATCTTAGTGTGACCCGGAACAATTTTGCAGTAATTCCAAGAGTTGTTTTAGAATTGAAGAATTTAAAATATTTGAGATTTGAAGCGAATGTATTGAATGAATTACCTGGTGATATTGGTCGATTGGAAAATTTAATTGTGCTTAGTTTGGGACGCAATAATTTGAGCAGCTTGCCTAGCTCAATTGGAAATCTTAATAAGATAACACTGCTTACTCTTTATGGTAACAAAATTAGCCATTTGCCACGAGAAATAGGTAAAATGACAGCACTTAAACATATTAGTTTGGATGACAACAGATTGAGCGATCTACCAAGTGAAATATTGAATTTGAATAATTTAGAATCAATTTCAATACTCGACAATAACTTCTCTCTGGAAAATCAGGAAAAATGGAAGGATAAATTAAATGCCATAAAATGTGTAATAAAATTTAATTAAAATGTGATATTTAATATAATATAATAACTACTTTAGAGAGTGAGGTGTTGGAAAAAAAATGATAGCATTAGAGAAGAAAATATTACTAAGAGAAGAAGTCAAGCGGGGTTTTATAACTACCGAAATCAAGAAACACCTCCAAACTAAAATCGAAGAACTGGATGCAATTGACTCAAAATCATGGGACAGAAAATTTATTCATAGCATTCTAAAATATGACAACAAAAATAAACTATCGGTAAAGCAGATTGCCCAATTAGACAGGATTCTTAGCTGGGAAATAATTGAACAAGAATATCCTAATGGTATAGATCATCTATTGAATGATATATTAATACATAATGGTCAAGAGAATGAAAGCACATGCCAACGAAAACATATTTCAAAAAATAAAGATCAAAATGACATGATAATTATTTACAATGAAATAACTGTTTTCGAAGGAGAAGACGCTTATTTGGGTGATGGAATTTGGATAAGAGCTGATGGGTCAACTTATGATGAAAAAGAATAAAAATTAAGATAACAAAATATTCCACCAGAAATCTTTTCCGCTACGCTCCAGGAATACAGGGGGTCAGAGTCTTTGCTTGACTCTTGTTCTTAAAAAATAGAGACAGCGACCATTTAAAATCCTAACAATGCGCTTTCAGTCGGACGCCAAAAAGCGCGCAGCCGCTGAAGCGTCGCGTTATTCTGCCAAGAATTGGCGGGCTCCAGAGGAGGTAATCATGAATACGAATTTGTTCCGCACTACAGTCATTGCATCCGTCGTCGTTCTGGACGTGTCCGCAGCAGTGGTCCAAGCGGCCCTTTGATTACTTTTATTTAACGCGGAGCCTAAATGAAAATGAAGACTGCATCTACCCGCATTTCGAACGTTCCCAGCCGCGATCCTGTCCGTGATATTCGCTTTCGGCTTGATCGTGCCGCCGCTCGCTTTCGCAGAGCTCTCCAATGAATCGCTGCTCGGCCCTGGCTTGCGCTCGCAGCCGGCATACGATGGCTCGGATTCCCAAAGCGTGGAGTTCGTCCCGGTTATCCGCTACTTTGGCGAATACTGGTTCGTGCGCTCGACCCAGGGTGTGCTCGAGGGCGGGGGGCGGCTGGAGCTTGCTCCCGGACTCCACGCCGGCGCGCAACTTGCCTACGAGCCAGGGCGCAAGACGAGCGATTCCGATTTCCTCGAGGATCATAACCTCCCGGATGTCGACGCCGGGGCGTCGGTCGGCGTTCAGCTCGAATGGGACCACAAGTTTGGTCCCATGCCGATCACACTGCTCGGGCGCGCGCGGCAGAACATCGACTCAGATCTCGGCGCCCAGGCCGATCTCCGTCTCAGCGCAGGTGTATTCCGCGGCGGACGCTTTTCCGCCGGCGTATTTACGCAGACGACATTTGCGAACGCGAAGTCGACCGGGTCTTTCTACGATATTACGCCGCAGCAGTCCGCCGCCACTGGACTGCCGGAGTTCCAGGCAGGAAGCGGATTGTTGTTTGCAAGCTTCGGCCTGCTCTGGTCGGTCGACGTGAATCAGGATTGGATCGTGGTCGGCAGCATGGAGTCGCGACACCTGCAGGGCGACGCCGAGCACAGTCCGCTTGCGGAACGCGGATCGAATTACTATGCGAGCGTGGGCCTCGCCTATCGTTTTTGATTGATCATCCATGAGACAACAGCGACATAAACTATACCGGTGTAGCTATGAGACTTAATAAGAGAAAATACGTTCGTGTACCTTTGAATGGGCAGGCGATTCTGTCAAACAGCAGTAATCCGATGATAAAGGCCAGCATAATCGATATCAGCCAAGGAGGGCTTGCCCTTGGTAGCTTCTCGGATGAGATTCCCAATGCTGAATACCAGATCGCGATTCTCACCGAAGCTGGAGAGAGAATTGAGCTTTCTGCCCAGCTTGTTCGAGTTGGTAATTCCATAGCCGGTTTTCAGGTTCTGCAGATAGATCAGAAAAGTCAGGAAATCATAAAAAATCTTGTTTTTGAATACCAGAATACCATTGATTTTATTAAACAACTGGATGAATTCGATTTACTCGATGACAAAATAGTTGATGAAGACGGAAACGAGATCGAGATTACCTTTGAAAATGATTCCGACGATGACGCATAAATTAAAGGATAAATGTGTTGTTTCACACGCAATTTCATGAAAAAATATAAACAAATTCAGCATACTGCATTGCCTTAATCGGGAATAATTCTTATTCTGCAGTCCTTGTCCAATCTTTTCCGCTGAGTCCATGGAATCTCAAAATCCTCGACCCGATACGTTAAATGGGTAAAAAAATATCTTGACCAATCAATTTCCTGAGAAATATACTGTCTGTAGGGATATTATTTAAGCAACGTCAAGCGTTATAGTCAAAAAGACAGGTGGCGGTCTTCTTATTTTCAGATAGGATTGGTCATATGCACCCTACCATCCGGCGTCTTTTGACAAGCAAGTGGTTTCTCTTCTCCGCAGGGGCATTCCTTCTTTACACCCTCATCGGTTTTTTCCTGCTCCCCTTGGCGATTGGCTGGTATGTGCCGAAAGCCGTCCATGATCAGTTCCAATGTCAGGCCCGCTTGGGCAAGGTCCGAACCAATCCTTTTTCCATGTCCTTTGAAATCACCGATTTCAGTCTGGCTGGACCAGACGGTGCACCCATGGCGGGTTTTGCGAGGCTCTTTCTCAATCTGGAACCGAGTGCCCTTATCCACCGCACGGCGAAGGTTGGCGAATTTCACATCGACATGCCCATTCTGCATGTAGTGCTCGAAGATGACGGCCAAACTAATTTTTCCAAGGTAGTCCCAAAATCTAAAGCGCTCCCTTCATCATCATCGGAATCCATGCCGTTTCTCCTCCAAACCTTTACCATGGCGGACGGTGAGGTGATCGTTACCGACAAGAGAGAGAGTATTCCCCAGACGCTGACGTTTCAGGATTTAGATCTGAAGCTTAAAACCTTGTCCACTATCAGGGACAAGACCGGGTCCTATTTCCTGACAGCGACGACCCAGAAGGGGGAAACAATTCATGTGCAGGGCGAAATCGAGCTCGCACCGTTTCGCGCTCAAGGACGACTGGCTTGTCAGGATATCCAGGCGGACACCCTTTGGGGATTTGCCCGCGATACTCTGGGCCTTGAATCTGCCGCCGGGAAAATTGATATGAACACGGAGTATCGCATCGATGCAAGCAACTCGCCCTTGGAATTGGTCCTGGAAAATTTCAAGCTGAGTCTTTCCGGCGTATCACTGAAACTGGCCAGGGCCGAGGAGGCCTTTTTCGAATTGAACAAGCTCGATGTCGATTCGGCCCGGCTTGACTTTGCAAAAAAAACGATTCAAGTCGGCAAAGTTTCTGCAGATGGCGGCAGGCTGCGTTATCTCGTCGATGACAGCGGCATAAGCAACTTTGCAAAGATAGTTCGCAAGGGGACAAAGCAGGGACAGAAGAAAAGGGCGCCAGCAGCCGCGAAGGCGCAGACGCAGCAGGCGCCTCCTGCCGATGCGGCGCCGTGGACGGTGGACCTGCAAGCGATAGAGGTGAAAAAGATCGGCTTTGACATGGTGGATATGAGCCGGGTGCCGCCGCTTGCGGCCGGGGTTTCGAGCATCTCTATCAACTCCAGTGTGGGGGTCCGGATTGGAGCCAAGACCGATGTAATGGTGAGAGGGATTTCCTCGGAGCTGAATGGGTTACGATTGGGAACCAAGGGGGCTAAAGACCCGGTGTTCGAGGCCCAGCGTTTTTTTGTAAAAGGAGGCGAGGTAGACCTCGGGGCGCGGACGGTCACCATTCCCGTCGTTGGCTTACGCGACGGGCACCTTGATGTCGGTCTTGAACAGGACGGGAAGCTGAATCTGGAAAAACTTTTTGCCTCGAAGATCCCGGCGCCGGAGGATCGCGCGACCCGGAAAGCCACAACCGACAGCGGGTCTACATGGAAGTATGCCGTCAAGAGCTTGGAACTGAGCGGTTTTCGCTCAACCTTCTCGGATTGGAAGGTCAATCCGGAAAGCCCTTTGTATCAGCTGCAAAACATCCGGCTGCTGGCAACCGATATTGATGGCCACTCGCCGATGGGGGTTGAGTTGGGCGTTGATGCCGTCCAGGGTGGGACAGTGACCTTGGAGGGTAAGGTAAATCCGGAGGCCCAGTCCCTTGACGCCAAAATCAAGGTTGCAAACTTGGAGCTTACCCCCATACAACCATATCTTGAATCCTACATCACCCTGACGCTACAGTCGGCGACTTTGTCGGCTGAAGGAACTTTTCAGTATGGTGCCCCTGAGGCCAGGTCGAAAATTGCCTATGATGGAAGTTTCAGCCTGGACAAGTTGCGTCTCAGTGAGTCCGGCACCCAGGAGACCTACCTTGGATGGGAGACCTTGCAGATTCCCGGGCTAAAGCTCAATGTCGAGCCCAATAATCTCCGTATTAAGGAAGCACGGCTGAAAAAGCCCCTGGGGCGATTGATCATCGCCGAGGACCGGACGTTCAATCTGGCAACGATCTTCAAAGAGCAGTCGGCAAAAAAATCTGCCGTTCCCGTGCCTGCCAAAAAAAGGTCGGCCCCTGCCCAAGCGCCGCGGGAAAAAGCGGTTAATGAGCAAAATGAAGGAAGCGGGAGTCCTTTTCCTTACAATATCGACAAGGTACTAGTGGAGGATGGCAATATCATCTTTGCGGATTTAAGCCTGGAGCCCAAGTTCCAGACCCGAATCCACAACCTCAAGGGCTGGGTGAGCCGGCTTTCTTCATCCCCAGACTCCCTGGCCGAGATCAAGCTTGACGGCGCGGTCGACCAGTTTGGCTACGCCAAGGTTACCGGGACACTGGATCTCCACGATATCAAGCATTCCGCCGAGCTCAACATGGTGTTTCAGAATGTTGAGTTGACGAGCATTACGCCGTACGCAGGAAAATTTGCGGGCCGCACTATCAAGTCAGGAAAACTTTCCGCAGACCTGAACTACACAATCCGGGACAAAAAGATGTTGGGCAACAACAAGCTCATCATCAACAACCTTGAACTGGGAAAGCACGTCGATAGTCCCGAGGCCATAAATCTGCCCCTGGATCTGGCGGTAGCACTGCTTACAGACTCAAGTGGCAAGATGCATATCGGGTTGCCGGTGCACGGTGATCTCACTGACCCTCAGTTTAGTATCGGGCCTCTTATCTGGAAGGCCTTTTCAAGTCTTATCTTCAAAACTGTAACATCACCTTTCCGCGCACTGGGATCGCTTCTGGGCAAGGGAGCAGGGGAGAAATTCGACTCCGTAGCCTTTGAGCCGGGGAGGTCGGAGCTGCTTCCACCTGAAAAGGAGAAACTGAAAAAGCTCTCTGAGGCCCTTCAAAAGCGGCCGCAGCTTGGGCTGGCCGTGCAAGGCCAATACAACCCTGAAACCGACGGTCTTGATTTCAAACAAAACAGTTTGCACCGTGCAATTGACACCCTCAATGGAAAAAAAATCGTTGCCGGTGAAAATCCGGGGCCTCTCGATCTTGACGACAGGAAAACGCGCCAGGCACTGGAAAAAATTTTTGAAGAGCGCCTCAGCGCTCCCGCCCTGTCCAAGTTGAAGCGTGGGGTTCTGGAGGGAACAGTTAAGCCCAGCTCCATGGAGGGCTTGAATATCGTGCATAGCAAGGCCGGGAAGCAGAACGGCTTTGGAGACAACGTCAACAGCGCAAAACTTTTCAAACTGTTGCCAGGCGCAAAAAACCCGGAGCAATCGGCGCTCCTGGCAGCGGAGATGTTCTACAGACTGGTCGAAAGCGAACCCGTCTCGAAGAAGGAGTTGCTGCAACTTGCCGCAAAGCGGGCGCAAGCGGTTGCCACGGAATTGGAAAAGACGGATGGTGTCCCGTCCGAGCGAATTGCCATCAAGGAACCGGAAGTTCAGACAGACAACCAGGGAAAGACCGCCGCCAAGTTATCGCTGGAGGCGCTGGCTTCTTCCCCATGATTTCTGAACAAGGTGATCATCCCCTATCAAAGACCTTTATTACAGCCCCGATTAGCCAAGGCACCTGACCTCGTTGCTCGCAGCCAGTCACCAGAGAAAGGTATACGTGTTCAATCCATAATATCATTTCCCGCCATATGAATGACCGGTTAGCATGGCCTGATCTCGATTTTCAAGCCCTCTTGATTCCGGGCATCTTAGATAGCCTTCGGGACGGAAAAGCAGAACGCGATCCCCGACCGGGAGTCGTGTTCGGTCCAGACCTCGCCGCCGTGCTGCTCGATGATCTCCTTGACAATGGCCAGCCCCAGGCCGGTGCCGCAAATGCCGATGGAGGTCTTCTTTCTCTTAAAGGCACCAAACAGACCTCTCGACTCCTCTTTTTTGAGGCCGACACCGTCGTCCCGTACTGAAACGATGTGCGCGCTTTCATCCTCCCGGCAGGAAATCGTAATTTCGCTCAGTTTGTCGCCGCCATACTTGATGGCGTTGTCAATCAGGTTGCGCAAGACCCGGACCATGCCCAGTCGATCCGCCTGCAGAAACGGCAGCCTTGAAGGCTCCTGCAGGCGGATGCCGGCGAGTTCAAGCCGGGTGGTGAATTCTTCACGAATCAACTGCAAGACCTCAGCCAGGGAAACATTCTCCAAACAGAGCTGTTGTTCCCTGGCGGCGATGAAGACATTGATCTTCTCCACCAGGGCGAGGATCTGTTCAGCCGAACCAAACAGGCGGCTGTAGTAAAGACCACGTTTGTCCTCGCTGAATTCATGGCCCATTTGCCGTAAACGATCGGCAAGGCCGTGCAGGGAGATGGCCGGGCTTTTCAGATCGTGGGCCACGGAATAGGCGAACATCTTGATCTCTTCCGACCGTATCTTCAGCTCTTCCTCGACCGACTTGCGGTCCGTGATGTCAGTATGGGTGCCGACGAAGCGCACCGGCAGGCCCTGTTCATCCCAACTCACCACCTTGCCTCTGGCCTGAATCCACTTCCAGATGCCGTTTTTACACTGCAGTCGAAACTCGGCTTCGTACACCGGAGTTCTGCCCTCTAAATGCGCATTGACCGCGGCTATGGCCTGATCACGATCCTCGGGATGGAGAAGTTCCGGCCATTTGATCCCGTTTGCCTCTACATCCTCCTTGTCATAGCCAAGCGAGGCTGCCCAGTTGGCACCGTAGTAAACGCTGTCGTTCACCAGATTGCGGTCCCACATGCCGTCCGAGGTGGCATCCAGGGTGAGATGGAAGCGCTCCTCGCTTCCCCGCAGTTGCGTCTCAGCTTTTTTGCGATCTGAAATATCGCGTACAAAGCAGCAAAGGAATTCGCTGCCCTCGAATTCAAGATAGTTAAGGCTGATCTCCACCGGAAAGGTCCTGCCGCCATTGGCCCGATGGATGCTCTCGATGGTCCGGCCTCCGACCAACTTCATCTGCTGCCAGTATTCCGGCCATTTTTCAGAAATGAGTTGGGCATCGACGTCATGGACCGTCATGGACAGCAGCTCTTGACGACTGTAGCCAAGCGAACGGCAGGCGGCCTGATTGACATAGAACAGATGGGCATCCCCACCTATCCATAAAATAGCGTCACCGGCATTTTCCAGCGAGAATCTGGTCATCTGCAATTCGGCAAGCCGGCTCTGTTCTTCTTCGGCGCTATCGGCCTCGGGAAAGGGCTTAAATGACAAGGGACGGCCCTCCTGCAAAGAGTGAAAGAAGTTCCTCAGTTTTTTTTAATTCCCCTCATCGTCACAAAAACGAAGGTTAATTCATTCAATCACAGGTGAAATATTTTTAATAGGAATTTTGGGGAAAGAATTAAAAAGATGGCAATGACCAGGTTAACCATTTTAGTACAACTGCATGGTGAACTTTCTTCCTGCCAGGGATTTCACTCCGAGCGAGTAGAATTGGCCGACCAGAGGAGGGAACTCAAACTTGCTTTTTTGTCTGGATTCTATTTCGACCCCATGATAACTTTACTTATAATAGAGTTAAAAAAATGTTGATTTTATATGCTTTAGCCCCGTTATTAAACCGATATACGGGCAGGGATCAAACCTCTTGATTAAAGCGTCCTTGCAGTCGGAATCGGCCCTTACCAACATACAACACGGCACTGATACAGGAGGGCTTCTTATGAAGATTCCCACGGATCCAGGCTGGCAGGAAGAGGATATTCTCTCCGATCGTGGGCGCTCTCATGACTGTAATGCCGAAGAACTCCAATCGATCTATGCCGAATTCGCCGCCTTGGGCATAGTCCCTGAAAAGATCGGGTTCACAGGCGATGGTTATGAACAACAGGACCCTGGAAAGAGGGACCCACAGGCGGTGCTCCTCTGTTTACGTCATCAATCGTGGCTGGCCGCAGTGCTCCTTTTCTCTCCCTGGATGTTGACCCTTTTCGCCTGCTGGCCCGTATTGCCTGACAAACCGGTCACCATCCTGGCGTTTTTCCCTGGCCTGGCAGTTGCGGTCCACCTCCAAAGATACCTGTCTAGCCACCTGGGGACCAATCATCCTCACCTTGAAAAAGACAGGCTTTTTCCCACGCTGGGGACGGCCACCTGGATCACCCTGCTGCGTGCTGTGGCCATCGTTTCACTTGCCGGCTTTTTACCGGTGGCTATCCAGCCGGGCCAGGGATTAGAAAACGCCATCATCTGGGCGCCCGGGATCATTTACCTCGGGATTTCCCTGGCCGATCTTGTTGACGGTTTCGTCGCCAGGCATCAGGGGCGAGAGACTGAGCTCGGTAAACAGCTTGATATCGAGACCGATGCGGCAGGACTCCTGGTGGCCTCGCTGCTGGCCGTTGTCCTCGGCCGATTGCCGGTCTTCTATCTCCTTGCGGGTCTGGTCTACTATCCGTTTGTCCTTGGCATTCAAGTGCGGCAAAGACGGGATCTACCCGTGATTGATCTGCAGCCGCGGCCCTATGCACGGATCATCGCCGGTTTCCAGATGGGCCTGGTAGGGATGGCGCTCCTGCCCATCTTTAATCCGGCATTTATCTCCGTTGCCGCGGTTATTTTCATGACGCCGCTGCTGATCGGTTTCTTGAGAGATTGGCTGGTGGTGTCATGCCGGGTAAAAACAGATGCTGACCAGCAATCACACTTAGACCTGCGGGCAAGGTCACTGATGATGAAGAGTCTGCCATGGGCGCTGCGACTGACGGTTCTTGCAGGCGGGATCATGGCGCTCGCCGGCTCTGACCTTTACCAGACAAACCTGCCCTGGCAACTGAGCCTCAGCCTCTTCTGCCTGCTGGCAGGTTTTGGTTTTATGGGTCGCAGCGCAGGCCTTTTCCTGGTCCTGCTGCTTGGAAGCAACCAATCGCCGTTCGGAATATCCCTGCTTTCAATCCTTGTCTTCGGCACTGCCGCCGCCCTGCTGTTGACCGGTACCGGTGCCCTGTCTCTTTGGGCTCCGGAAGAAATAATTCTCTATCGTCGCAAACGGGATAAATCGATGCTGGTTAATGAAACCCCATGACCATGCCTTCCATTTACCCGCTGAGTCCCGCTCCCGGTCTTTATCTGCTCATTTGGTCCCGTGACTTCCCCTTCGGTCCGGCTGGATCAGATCTTCCCCTGAAATATTTGACTTGTCCGGGGAGGGCCGCTATCATCAATTAATGGCCAAGCGGGAAAGCAGGATGCAGGACTATCCCTTGAAAAAATAAGAGGATGGCCCCTCTTCGATAGGCAGAAAAATATTTACATGACAAGGCATGCATGGAGTATGCCGAACACCTATGAGTGTGCGGAACGGCAAAAAAGCTTTTTTTTTGCAACGCCGCCGAAGGATATCCATGGATCTGGTTCAGGACACGGTGCTCCGCCCTGGCAGGGACACCAAGGCAACTGTCAACAGTAAGTCCGGTTGCCACCAGGAAGAGTGGTTTGACAGATTACCGCTCCTGTCCGGGCAATTCCTGGCCCGTCATCATCGGCCGCTGGTCACTGTTTCCTACGCCCAGAGCGTGGATGGCAGCATCGCCACCCGGAATCGTGAACAGCTTCAGTTAAGCGGCCATCAATCCATGGTGCTCACCCATCGCATCCGCGCCGCCTGTGACGCCGTCGTCATCGGCATCAACACGCTGCTGGTCGATGATCCGCTGCTGACCGTTCGTCTTATTGAGGGGGCAAGCCCCCAGCCCATCATTCTTGACAGCAACCTGCGCATTCCCTTGCAGGCCCGCCTTTTTGATCGCACCGACCGCAATTGTTGGCTGGCCTGTACCGACAAAAATGATCTCGAACGGGTCGACACG
This sequence comes from uncultured Pseudomonadota bacterium, assembly GCA_963776835.1. Taxonomy (GTDB): domain Bacteria; phylum Desulfobacterota; class Desulfobulbia; order Desulfobulbales; family Desulfocapsaceae; genus UBA2270. The sequence goes on along the minus strand of CAVZOB010000011.1, from coordinate 111,908 downwards.
CTCCAAAGCCGGGGCGCCGAGGTCATCCACTGCCTCCGTGACCATCAGGGCAGGGTCGACCTGCCCAATCTCCTTTATCTGCTTGGCAGAGAGAGGCATCAGGAGCATCATGGTGGAAGGCGGCAGCCAGGTTATCACCAGTTTCATTGAGGCACGCCTGGTGGACCAGATGATCATCACCATCACCCCCCGTCTGGTGGGGGGACTCCCGGTATTGGATCGGCCCGCGGTGAACAACGGCTCCCTCCTGCGCCTCAACCCCTTGTCCTACCAATCCTGCGGCCCGGACCTCATCCTCTGGGCTCAACCGCAATGGCAGGACCCATGAGGCAGCATCGGCTGATTTTTTCAGAGCCTGGGCGGGTTGTCGTGGATGTTAGGCCGGCACCCTCTCCGGCGGCTGATCAAGTCCTCGTTGAGACGCACTGTTCCGCTATTAGCCCGGGAACGGAGATGTTGGTCTACCGGGGGCAGTGGCCGGCGGGAGTCATGGTAGATAGCACCATAGACGCCCTGGCAGGAGCCTTTACCTATCCGCTGGCTTACGGGTATTGCACGGTCGGCCGGGTGATCGCTGCGGGAACGGCTGCAGCAAGCGAGTGGCTTGGCCGCCGGGTCTTCGCCTTTCAACCCCACCAGGACCTTTTCTGCGCCGACCCCGCGACCCTTCATCCCATCCCTGATGATCTGGACGATGAAGCCGCCCTCTTTCTGCCCAGCATGGAGACTGCGGTCAACCTCGTGCTCGACGGTTGCCCCCTGATCGGCGAAAAGGTCATCGTTGTCGGCCAGGGCATCATCGGCCTCCTCACCACAGCCCTGCTCTCCCGCTTTCCGCTGACCGCACTGGCAGCCCTTGACGCTTACCCGTTACGCCGTGAGGCATCGCTTCGTCTCGGTGCCGATGAGTGTTTTGATCCGGACGACCCGGCCTTATTCAGTCGATGGGGCGGGATGCCGGGCCAGGGCGGCGAGGCGGATCTGGTGTACGAACTCTCAGGCAACCCGGCAGGGCTGAATACCGCCCTTTCGCTCACGCGCTTCAGCGGCCGGGTGGTGGTCGGCTCCTGGTATGGCGCTAAAAAGAGTCGATCTGGATCTGGGCTCTTTCTTCCATCGCGGCCGCGTTTCGCTTATCAGCTCCCAGGTGAGCAGCCTGGCCCCCGGGCTCACGGGCAGATGGCAGAACAGTCGGCGACTGGATCTGGCCTGGGAGATGTTGCGTCTGGTGCGCCCTTCCGACTGCATCACCCACCGTTTTGCCCTGGCTGATGCGTCCCTGGCCTATGCACTCATCGACCGCAGCCCGGGGGAGACGATTCAGGTCATCTTCGACCACAGTCCCGCAGGGGAGATGTAAGATCAAGCCAGGAGGAAAAATCATGTACAGTCTCGGAGTACGGCGCGAATTCAGCGCCCGGCATTACCTGATCGGCGGCGACTGGGGAGACGAGAATATCGAGCATTGCCATCGCTACCGGCTGGAACTGGTCCTGGAGAAAAAGGACCTGGACGATCACGGTTTTCTGGTGGATATTGTCGAGGTGGAGCGTCATCTGGACGAGGTCGCGGCCCTATTCCAGGACAAGACTTTAAACGCGCTTGCCGCCTTCGCAGGCATCAATCCCAGCATCGAACAACTGGCCACCGTTATCCATGCTATTTTCAGGAAGCGGCTTGGCTCTTTTCACCTGGAGGCCCTGACCGTCAAGATCCGGGAGGACGACATCGCCTGGACCTCCTTCCACGCCAGCCTCTGATGCGCATTGGCTTCATCATCTACGGCAGCCTGGACACCCTCACCGGCGGTTACCTCTATGACCGGATTGTGGCCCAAGGGCTGACCCAGCTTGGCCACCAGATCGAAGTGATCAGTTTACCCTCCGGCTCGTATCTCCGACGGCTGGGACAGGGCCTCTCCCTGAAATTCTGCCGACGGCTGCTGGCCGGCGGCTTCGATATCCTCATTGAGGATGAGCTCTGTCATCCGTCGCTCTTTCTGGTGAACAGACAGCTTCGTCGACAGGCCGGTCCGATCACAGTGGCCCTCGTCCACCATACCCTCTGCAATGAACCACACCATCGCCGGCTCAATATGCTTTTGGGAGTAATCGAACGATGCTACCTGGCCTCGGTGGATGGCTTTATCCACAATTCGCAAACCACCAAACGGACGGTGGCGGCCCTGGTGGACCACGATCAACCCCAGGTTATCGCCTATCCGGCCGGTGACCGTTTGGGAGTCCTTCTTTCTCCTGAAGTCATTGGCAAACGGGCCCACCGCTCCGGACCGCTGGAATTGCTCTTTCTGGGCAATGTGATTCCCAGAAAGGGTCTGTCGCCATTAATCAAGGCCCTGGCCGGGGTTGACCGCAACGCCTGGCGCCTCACCGTAGTGGGAGGCCTCGATTTCGACCCCGCCCATGTTGCCGGGGTGCAACAACTGATCCGCCAACTTGACCTCTCTGATTCGGTCCGGTTCATGGGCTCTGCCCAGGATGACGAACTGGTCGAGATCCTGAATGCCAGCCATCTTTTCTGCATGCCCTACGCCTATGAGGGATTCGGTATTGCCATCCTGGAGGCCATGGCTTTTGGTCTGCCGGCCATCGGCTGCCTGAATGGTGCGGCAGGCGAGACCATCAATCACGGGATAAACGGCTTCCTGCTGGACTCTGGAGACCTTGCGGGACTAGAGCCGCTGCTTGTGTCTCTCCACCGCGATCGCGAGGGGTTGCTGAAATTGGCCCTTGCCGCCCGGGAGACCTATGCAAGGTGCCCGAGCTGGCAGGACGGCGTGGCAGCCATTGATGGCTTCCTACGGGAGATGAAGGGATTGCGACGCAGGACAAAACGGACTGGTCCATCCCAGAATCTGGAGAGCTCGAGGAAAACGGATTCCGATGCCACAGGATAATCACAGTAACAGGCAAATCCCTCAGCCAGCACCGGATGCAACCGGGACCGGCTTTGATCCCCGCTATCTTGCCGCCAAGAAAGGCGTTGACGACCGTGCCCTCAATCACCATGTCTGGGAGACACTGCGCCGGACCCTGGCGCAGACCGCAGCCGCTGAACCCGTGAATATTCTCGAGATCGGGGCCGGCATCGGCACCATGTTTGCGCGGCTCGTAGACCGGGAATTGCTGACCGGACCCGCCACCTACCTGGCCACCGACAGCGACCCGGCCCAGCTCAGGGCGGCGCGGGAATACCTTGCCCGGTGGGCGGAAAAGCGGGGCTATACCCTGTCCTGGTCCGGAACAGACAGCGGCCGGCTGAGCACCGCAAAGGCCGATGTGGCGCTGATCCTTGGACATGCTCGTGCCGAAGAGCTGGCGGAGAGATCAGATTCGCCGGGCCCGTTCCATCTCCTGATCGCCCATGCCGTGCTTGATCTGGTCGATTTCCCTGTCATCCTGCCGCAGCTCATGTTGCGACTCAAAAATGACGGGCTTGCCTACCTCACCTGTAACTTCGACGGCGAAACCGTCTTTCTGCCGGCATGTGAAGGGGAAGAGGAGATTATCAGGCTCTACCACGCCTCCATGGAGGTGCGTCTGCCCGGGGCAAGCCGCACGGGCCGGAGACTGCAGACCTTTTTACAAAATCCTGGCCTGGAGCTCCTGGCCGCCGGCAATTCAGATTGGATCATCCATCCCCAGGGAGCCGGCTACCACAGGGATGAGACCTTTTTCCTGCATACCATTATTGATACGGTGCAACGGGAGCTGGCGAAAAAAAACAGCCCACCGTCCAGCCTTGCCGCCTGGGCCCGCTTACGACACCTGCAGGTTGAATCCGGCGAACTGTCTTTCCAGGCCCGCCACCTTGATTTTCTGGCCCGTCGTCAGGCCCTGCCATGACAACCGCTAAGCCCCTTTGGTCGCCGCTGCTGGGCCTCGCGGCCGCCTTCCTCTTCCTCAGCATTCTTCTCAACTTCAACTATCCGGCCGACAAGGTTTTCACCTGGCAACTCCTGTCGGCGTCCGCCGATGTCTGGCTGCTGCTCATTCCTCTGGCCATGGCGGCAGGCTGCGGGAAACGGCCTCTGTTCTGGACCAGCCTGGCGATATATGTTCTCTTTCTGGCCCTGCGTCTGATCCGGATCGGCGATACCGTCGTGCCCATGTACCTCGACCGGCCCTTCAACCTCTACACCGATTCCGGTTATCTCTTCGGACTCTATGACCTGCTCAAGACATCTTCCCGTCAGCGGGAATTCCTGCTGCTGGCGCTGAGTATAATAATAGCAATGCTGGGGGTTATGGCCTCGAGTTGGTACGCCTGGCAGAGAGCGGCCAAGGCCTTTGCGGTCGACCGGATCCGTTACTTTTTCCTGGGTTGCTCCGCTCTTATCCTCAGCGCATCCATGATCTGGGGAGGGGTTGCGGTCAGACCGCCGGCCCTGGTTCGCCTCGGACAGGAGATCCTCTTCATCGGCAATCGGGCCGAACAACGGCAGGTCTTTATGGCCCGATTGGCACAAACGGCCAGGGAGAGGGGCGCAGGTTCTGTCTCCCTCAAAGGTTTGCAGGGCGCCGATGTCCTGCTGTTCATGGTCGAGTCCTATGGCTGCATCGTCTTCAGTCGGCCCCAATACCGACAGAAAATGGCTGCCACCGTGACCAACTTTGCCAGGGTCCTCGATGAGCATGGCTTCAAGGCAGTCTCCTCTTCTCTGGCGTCGCCGACCTACGGCGGCTCGTCCTGGCTGGCCCATGGCACCTTGGAATCCGGGCTGCGGGTAGAAAATGAGCTCGAAAACGCGGCCTTGCTGCGCTCCTCCCTGCCGCCAATGGCCTCTTACTTTCGCAGGAACGGCTACCGCACCGTCTCGGTAATGCCGGGTACCCGCTTTGCCTTTCCGGAAGGGGCCTATTTCGACTACGAACAGGTCTATTACGCCCGGGATTTCAACTATCACGGTCCGACTTTCGGCTGGGCGCCCATGCCGGACCAATACGTGCTTGACCGGGTGCGTCGCCGTGAATTCGTCAAGCGTAGCCGGCCGCTCTTTATCCGCTACGTCCTGGTTAGCAGCCACGCCGCCTTCAATAGCCAGCCCCCTTTCATTCCCGACTGGGACGTAATCGGTGACGGCAGTACCTATAAGGATCGGCAGCCGGTCTCATACCCCATTACCTGGCCCGAACTCAAAAACGCGGGAGACGCCTACCTCCGCTCCCTGGACTACGAATTTACGATGCTTGGTGACTACTTTGCTAAATATGTCAGCGCCGACACCCTGATCATTATCATGGGGGATCACCAACCCAATCTGCAGCTCACCGGCCCGGGCGAACCCTGGTCCGTGCCGGTGCACATCATCAGTCGGAATCCCCGTTTGCTGGACCCGTTCCGCAAGAGGGGTTACACCCCGGGCCTGACTCCTGCCCAACCACCGCCCCATCCAGGGATGGAGACTTTTTTGCAGGAGTTCCTGCAGGATTTCAGGGAGTAATAAGAGGTAAAAAAAATTGGACACATGTTTTGATCACGATTATTCCATTATTTCTCTCTTCCTGCTTGCATTCGTAGTTTCTTTTTGAGATTATGAGACTACCCGTCCCACAACAGCAGCACAAAATCAATCGGAGGAACAATCATGAACAAATCAGAACTTGTCAGCAAGGTTGCCGAATCAGCGGGCCTTACCAAGGTTGCAGCAGAGAAAGCCATGAAATCAGTGTTGGATGTCATTGCCAGGGCATTGGTAAATGATGAGAGTGTTACCCTTGTCGGGTTCGGCTCTTTTTCAGTTACCACGCGGGCAGCCCGTACCGTCCGTAATCCCCGAACCGGCAAAGAGATGCAGGTTGCCGAAAAGAAAGCCGTGAGATTCAAGGTTGGCAAGAATCTGAAAGAATCAGTCTGTGCCTAGATGAAGGCTGTTTGGCTGTGAATGCAAGACCGGCAGGCAAAGAAGAAATAGCAGATGTAGCTGACCTCATGTCAGACTGGTAAATGATCCCTGGGGGGAAGAAGAAGACGTCACCATAATTCGAGCCACAAACAGGCCGCTTTCCTTTCGAGGGAGGCGGTCTTTCTTGTTTTGCATACAAAAGTCAAATATCTCTGCTTTTCACCTTCAGAAGACTTTACAAGGAAAAAAATTAAGCTTCAATTTACGTTGAGTTGCCTTGGGTTCAATCGCCAGTCGTACGTCCTCCTCCGTCCGATCTGAAGGCGGACGCCGACCGGAAATAATCACGAAAGGCCCATCTGATGGACTTTTTGGGAGGATCCATCCGCAACTGTCACTGCCGGCAGGTCACTCCCAACGTCGGTTATCGTAGTCTCGATCTCTGCCCCGTCGGTCACGGCCTTGGTTCCGGTCATGCCTCCTGTCATGCCTCCTGTCATTTCTCTTGAAGCGGACCTCCCTGGGATAACGGTTTCTTGGCAATTCGGCCCAAGGACCGCGCCTTGACTTGGAGTAATACCAACGGTTCTTATTGTAATGATAGTGATAGTTATTGTAATAATAATACGGTTCTGCGTCCAATTCCACGACCGGCGGAAGAAAAGGTGCCATAATTACTCCATCTGAATAGTAGCCGCTCCGCCCTGCTGGCGCCACTACACAGGCCGTCAACAATGCCCCTGTAAGAAGCGTTGCAATCATTATCCTTTTCATATTGCCTCCTTAAGTGAGAATAAAGTTTTACTTCTGCCCTTGCCGCCTTATGATTGCTAAAATTTCTGTCTATGCGGGAATGGCATTATTAAAATAAGATACCATCACTCATCAACAGAAAAAAACAGGAATGATCATCCCTGGAGATGTAAATACGACGTATTGATTGAGGACCTTATTATCCATTTATCTCTTACCTTTATTCTATAATCAAATTGCAGTGGAATGCAAATCCCCATCAATAGAATACAGAGCAATACTTTTTGAAATATAAGACAACACAATGTTTTATAATGACTTCTTCATGTTTTTCAACTGCTGCTTCCTGAAATGACAGCCTTGGTCTCTGCTTCAGAAAAGGGCGTAGGAGTGATTTTCTGTCCATCTTTTTTCACCTGATCCTCTTTTTTCAATGCTTCCACAAGAGCGCTTCAGTATAATAAAAAGGAAATTCATATCATAGACAGGAGCCTTGCCATGATTCACGTCGGCATTCTTTCAGATACCCATCTGAACAACTGTACAAATTCCTTTCGCAGACAGGTCGAAACGGTCTTTGCGGAATGTCCCATCGTCCTCCACGCCGGTGACCTCACCGATATCTCCGTCCTTGAGGCTTTTCGCGACAAAGAGATCCATGCGGTCCATGGCAACATGTGCAGCAGGGAGAGCCGGCAACTCCTGCCGGTCAGCAGGCTGATCACCATCGGCGGCTACCGGATCGGGCTGTGCCATGGCGCCTGGGGCCCACGGTATACCATTGAAGAACGAGTCCGGGCCATTTTTCCCCAGGCCGACTGTATCGTCTATGGCCACACCCATAAGGCTGTCTGCCATCAAGCCGGGGGCATCCTGTTCATCAACCCGGGAACCTTTCAGGGCAGCGGCCCGCATGGGGCTCCCGGCACCTACGCCATTCTGCATATCGACGAACACGCCGACGACAGGCAGCAAGCTCTGCAGGCCGCCATCCACGAACTCCCGCAACTGTCTTAACCACGTGTAACGACCATGACCCAGGCTGTGAAAATCACCCCCATGCTCCAGCAGTACCTTGAGATCAAACAGGGCCACCCGGACGCCATTCTCTTCTACCGGATGGGTGATTTTTACGAGATGTTCTTTGAGGATGCCATCGTCGCCTCCAAGATCCTCGGCATCACCCTCACCAGCCGCAACAACAAGGATGAGGCCAACAAGGTGCCACTGTGCGGTTTCCCCTACCATGCGGCCCCGACCTATCTGGCCAAGCTGATCAAGGCGGGCCGGAGGGTGGCCATCTGCGAGCAGATCGAAGATCCGGCCCTGGCCAAAGGGATTGTCAAGCGGGAGGTGATACGGGTGGTCTCTCCCGGGGTGGTCACCGACGCCCAGCTCCTCGACGACAAGAGCAATCTCTACGTGGCCGCCATCAGTCGCCAGGAACAGGCCAGGGTCGTGACCTATGGACTCAGCTTTCTCGATCTGTCCACCGGCGAATTTCTGGTGGGTGAATTCCGGGACGACTCCGCCACCGGTGACCTGATTCTGGACCAGCTGACCCGCATGGCGCCGGCGGAACTGCTGGTCAGCCACGATCAGGCCAAGGGTCTGGCCGTACTGCTCCAGACCGCCCAGACCTTGCTGCCTGGGCTCTGCATCACCGAGCGGCCGGAGACCCTATTTCCATCTGCCCAGCTGCGAGGAGCTGCTGACCGATCATTTCCAGGTGCTGAACCTGGCAGGTTTCGGCTGCGGGGCCATGGTCCAGGGGATTGTCTGTGCCGGGGTGCTGCTCGACTACATCCGCGAGACCCAGAAGACCGAGCTGGACCATATTGAGATATTGCGCCCCATAGACCTTGCCGCCATCCTCCAGATTGACGAGTCCTCGCGCCGCAACCTGGAGCTGACCCAGACCATCATCGGCACCCGGCGGGAAGGGTCGCTTCTGGCCGTGCTCGATCAGACCTGCACCCCCATGGGCGCCCGTCTGCTCAGGCATCATCTGCTCTTTCCCCTTCAGGATGTGGACCGGATTACGGCCCGACTGGACGCAGTCGGCGCGCTGTTCAAGGACAGTACCCTGCGCCAGGAGTTCCGGGCGCAGCTGGCCACCATTTATGACCTTGAACGGTTGAACAGCCGGATGGTGCTGGGCAACGCCAATGGCCGGGATATGCTGGCCATGCGCCAATCCCTGGCCATCCTGCCCGCCATCAAAACACTGCTGGCCCGATGCAGCGCCGCACGGCTCCTGGACATCGGTGCCGATCTTGACCCACTGGGGGAGCTGCACCAACTGCTGGAGGAGGCCATCCATGAGGATGCCCCCGTCACCCTGCGCGACGGCAACCTGATCCGCGCAGGCTATAACCAGGAGCTCGACGAGCTGGTCCACCTGCTCCGGGACGGCAAACAGATGATCCTGGAGCTGGAGAACAAGGAGCGGGCAGCCACCGGCATTGGCAAGCTCAAGGTCGGCTACAACCGCGTCTTCGGCTATTTCATCGAGGTCAGCAGGCTCCAGGCCGAGAAGGTGCCGGATCATTACATCCGCAAACAGACCCTGGTCAATGCCGAACGCTTCATCACCCCGGAGCTGAAAGAGTTTGAGGACAAGGTCACGGGCGCCCAGGAGAAGCGGCTTGGAGCTGGAATACCAGCTCTTCACCCGGATCCGCAAACAACTGGCCGCCGAGAGCCCGCGCCTGATCAAGACCGCGCAGCTGCTGGCCCAGGTTGATTTTTTTGTGGCGCTGGCCGAATGCGCGCAGCGCTATCACTACCGGAGGCCGGAGGTGAACGACGGCGAGGCCATTGTCATCAGCGAGGGCAGGCACCCGGTGATTGAACGCTCAATGCCCAGCGGCAAGTTCGTGCCCAACGATGTCGCCCTCGACCAGGAGAGCCAGGAGGTGCTGATCATCACCGGCCCCAACATGGCCGGCAAATCAACAGTGCTGCGGCAGACGGCGCTCATCGTGCTCATGGCCCAGATGGGCTCCTTTGTCCCGGCGGACAGCGCCGTAATCGGGGTGGTTGACCGGATCTTCACCCGGGTCGGGGCCATGGACGATCTGCGGCGCGGCCAGTCCACCTTCATGGTGGAGATGAACGAGACCGCCAACATCCTCAACAACGCCACCGAGCGCAGCCTGGTGATCCTCGATGAGATCGGACGCGGCACCTCCACCTTTGACGGTCTGGCCATCGCCTGGGCCGTGGCCGAGGACCTGGTCGCCAAAAATAACAAGGGGGTGAAGACCCTCTTTGCCACCCACTATCACGAGCTCACCGATCTGGCCCGCACCCAGCCCCGGGTGCGCAACTACTCCATTGCCGTGCGGGAATGGAATGACACCATCATCTTTCTGCATAAACTGGTGGAGGGCGGCACCAACCGCAGTTACGGCATCCAGGTGGCAGCACTCGCCGGGGTGCCGGCCAGGGTCGTTCAACGGGCAGGAGAGATCCTGGCCAATATTGAGACCGGGGAGCTGGACCGGGAGGGCAGACCCTGCATCGCCAGGGATCGCGGCGAGAAAAAGGGCAAAAGGAAACAACACCCCAGCCAGCTTTCCCTTTTTACCCCGCCGGCGGATCCCCTGCGTGACTACCTGCAGAAGATCAAGGCCGATGGTCTCTCACCCCGGCAGGCCCTGGAGATCCTCTATGAACTGGAGGCCATGGTTAAAGATTGATGCCGGGGAAGCCGTCATACAAAAACAACTGATCCTTTTGTGCAGTAATGTGCGGTTTAAAAATTGCACTCAAAATATTTACTCCCACTCCCCTGGGGTGAGCGATTTTTTTTGATAGTAATGCAAGATTCTAACCGGACACTACTGACTTTTGTGACTAAACCGGTGCCCGTCCTCATCTTCTCCATCATTTACACACAGAGAACAGCCTTCCGCAGGGATGCATATTTTCTTTTGCCATCCAGCCAGCTTTTAGGTATAGTTTACCCCAATCAGTTCAGAATACATTTTTCCAATCCGTACTTCTTTTCCCGCAAGGTAGTCTTGAGAGCCACTGGTATTTATTTACCAAACAAACAACCACAGACCCTAAGCCATGCGCCGTCTTCTCGTCATTTATCTCTTGGCCACCCTGGGCATTCTGCAATTGACCATTCGGCCTCTCTTTTGTGCTGAAGCAGTGGCAGGAAAAGAGGACCCTGGCCAGAGCATGGCCACAAAAAAAGTCCCTGTTCAGAAGGACAAGCTGGTCAAAAAGTTTGACCAGGCCACCGCATCTTTCACTGAGCTGAGGAATGACAAAGAACGTGTCAACTTACCGGAAGAGTGGGATAAAGCCAGCAAAAATTTTCAAACAATTCTTGATCTTCACCCCACATCCACATACGCCCCCGCCAGCCTGTTCATGCTTGGCCGGATAACGTACAGCAGATACCAACAATTCAATGATGCGGCCGATCTGGAGACAGCCCTGAAATATTATCAGGACGTCACCACCCTTTTTCCCTGGCATCAGCTGGCCGATGATTCCCTGTTCACTCTGGGGCGTATCCAGCTTGAAGACAAAAAAAATCCACAGGAGGCCGCCAGGATATACACCAGAATCATTTCCGAGTATTACAATGGTGATCTGGTGGACACCTCCATGGAAAAGCTTAAATCCCTGGCCAAGGATTTCAATACCCCGCTTCCCTCCCCGCCGGCAAAGGCCGATGGTTTTCCACCGCCTAAGGACATTTCTCCGCCCACGGATGTCGCCACCGCTGAACTTCCCAATGTGAAGAACCGTTCCTACGTCCTGCCGGTAAAGTACTGGTCATCCAATAATTACACCCGGATCGTGATCAACACCTCGCGTCCCGTCACCTATAGGGAAGAATTGCTGGAAAAAGTTGGAGAACAACCCCGACGCCTCTTCATCGATTTTGACAAGAGCTACATTGAGCCCCAGTACCGCGCCCCGGTCCCCATCCGGGACGGGTTGCTCCAACAGGTCCGCACCGCGCAGTTCTCTCCGGATACTGTCCGGGTTGTTCTCGACATCGAGTCCATCAAAAGTTACAAGATCTATAGCCTTCCCGACCCCTTCAGGGTTATTGTGGACGTACACGGACAAAGCAATGGGACCAATGTCGCCGTCGGGGGAAAAAACGCGCCGCCAGAGGCGCAGGGTATCGACTCCTCAGTGGCGCCTGATCCAGGGATGGTTGCCAGTGATGACACAGCGTCGATTGTTCCGGGGCCGGAGGCCAAGGATGGTCCAAGATTAATCAAGCCCAGATTAGCGAAGCGACTGGCTGAAGGGCACCTCACAACCAGCCTGCCTGCAACAAACGCTGAAGAGGCACCGATTCTGATCCTCCAGGATTACAAAAAGAACAAGATCCCTGCCAAGGGCAAAAAACCGGCGCCGGAGCTCAACGCTCCCCTCACCTCCTCTCCACTCTCCCTGGCCCAGCAATTAAACCTGGGAGTTCACCGTATCGTGCTCGATCCCGGCCATGGAGGGAGAGACCCCGGCGCCTCCGCCTTTGGCATGCAGGAAAAGGATCTCGTCCTGCAGGTGGCAAAAAAACTTGCCATCAAACTCAAGAAGGAGATGGGATACGAGGTCATTCTTACCAGAAACGACGACACCTATATCTCGCTGGAAGAACGAACCGCCGTTGCCAATGCCAACAGCGCGGACCTCTTCATCTCCCTGCACCTCAACGCCCATTCCTCTCCGAAGATCCATGGTTTTGAGACCTATTATCTGAACCTGACCGCCGATACCGAGGCCATCCGCGTGGCCGCCGTGGAGAATGCAACCTCGACCCATCAATTGAGTGACCTGCAGACCATCCTCTCCGATATCATGAAAAACTCCAAGATTGATGAATCATCCCGGCTGGCCCATAAGGTTCAGGACGCGCTCTCCTCAGGACTGACCGGCAGGAAATACCCGCAGGTAAAAAGCCTCGGGGTCAAACAGGCCCCTTTTTATGTCCTGATCGGCGCGGAGATGCCGGCAATCCTGGTTGAAATGGCTTTTATCAGCAACAAGACAGATGCCAATCAAGTGAAGAAAGAAGGGTATCAGAACGCTCTGGCCACTGAAATCGTCCAGGGACTGCAGACCTACATCCGCACCATCACGGCCAGCTTGTAGGGGCCTTTCATCTCTGAACGCAGCTCCAGCAGACAATGAAAAAATATGGCCACAATGATCCCCGGAATGTTGCCAGCCTGCTTTCCGGAATCAGCAACAAACAGGGGTGGCGTAAGCAGCTGGATATCCACTCTATTTTCCTGCATTGGGACAAACTGGTTGACACGGACACCAGCGTCCACGCCCGCCCTCTGAAGATCCTGCACAATGTCCTCTGGCTTGAGATCAGTAACTCCGCCTGGATGCAGCAATTCCAATTTCAGAAGATCCACCTTCTCGAGATCTTGAACAAGTCGTTACGTCTCTCCCGTCTTGAAGATATCAGATTCACCCTGAGCAACAGCCACAAGACAGTGGAGCCCGCCAAACAGACCGTGCACTTTGTTCAGCCCTCTCCCGCTGCCCAGGATTGCTTCCAGAAACAGATCTCCACCATTGAGGACGAAAAAATCAGGGATTCCCTAATGAGCCTCTGGTACCTCTCCCACTCCTGCCAAAAAAGTTGAGGGGGCTTCCGGCGGAGAAAGGACTTGACCGATCAATGACGAATTACTAATTACGAATTATGAATTATGAATTAAAAACACCTTGGAATTCACTTCATCATTTCGTAATTCATTCGTAATTTCTAATTCGTAATTCGTAATTCCTAAGGAATACTCATGCTCTATAACTCAGTCCTAGAGGCCATTGGCAATACCCCCCTGATCCGGATCAATCGGCTGTGCCCCGATACCCAGGTTCGTCTCTATGGCAAGCTGGAGTCCTCCAACCCCGGCGGCTCGGTAAAAGAGCGGATCGCCCTTGCTATGATCGAGGCCGGCGAAAAGAGCGGGGAACTGACCCCCGACAAGATCGTCCTCGAGGCCACCAGCGGCAATACGGGAATCGGGCTGGCCATGGTCTGCGCGGCCAAAGGCTACCGCTGCCAGCTGATCATGTCCGAGGCCGCATCGCTGGAGCGCCGCAAGATCATGCAGGCCTATGGCGCCGAGATCCTGCTCACTCCGGCCCACAGAAGCACCGATGGGGCCATTGAAAAGACCTACGCCCTGGCCCGTGAGCACCCGGACCGCTATTTCCTCACCGATCAGTTTAATAACGAGGCCAACTGGCAGGCCCATTACGCGACCACCGCTCCGGAGATCTGGCGGCAGACGGAGGGGCAGGTGACCCATATCGTGGCCACCCTCGGCACCTCGGGTACGGCGATGGGACTGTATGCCTGGTTTTCCGAGCACCACCCCCAGGTGCGGATCATTGCGGTGGAACCCTATCTCGGCCACAAGATCCAGGGGCTGAAGAACATGAAGGAATCGTATCGCCCCGGTATCTTTGACAAGTCAAGGGCCAGCGAGATCGTCAATGTTGCGGATGAAGACGCCTTTCACATGGCCAGGATGCTGGCCCGCAAGGAGGGGCTGCTGGTGGGCATGAGCAGCGGCGCGGCCATCTTTGCCGCCATCAATCTGGCCGAGAAACTGGAGGAGGGCTTCATCGTCACCCTGCTCCCGGACAGCGGCGAGCGCTATCTGAGCACCCCCCTCTTCACCCGCAAGACCCAGAGCTCCGAGAAGAAATCGCAACTGCGTTTTTTCAACACCCTGAGCAGGCAGAAAGAGGTCTTCACTCCCCAGGTTGAAGGGAAAGTCAGCTTTTACACCTGCGGTCCCACCGCCTATGAACCACCCAACCTCTCCCTCTGCCGCCGTTTCATCGTCACCGACCTGATCACCCGCTACCTGGAAAGCAAGGGACTGACAGTGAAGTCCTATATGAACTTCACTGATCTGGACGACAATACCATCGACGGCGCCAGCAAGGCCGGGGTCTCGCTTGCCGAATTCACCAGCAGATACATTGACGGTTTCATGGAGGCAATCGATGCCCTGGGTGTCAAACGGGCCACCGGCTACCCCAAGGCCTCGGAGCATGTCGCCGATATGATCGAGATCAGCCACGAGTTGATCCACAAGGGTTTTGCCTATGAAAAACATGGCTCCATCTACTTTGATATCTCCAAGTTCAAGCGCTACGGCCGCCTGTCCGGCATTGACCTGAGCAAGATCCAGCTGGGCCGAACCGTTGATCTGGACAACTATGAAAAGGACAACCCCCGCGACTTCACCCTGCTCAAGCGCTCCACCCTGGCGGAGTTGAAGAAAGGGATTTTTTATGAGACCGACTGGGGCAATGTGCGGCCGGGCTGGCATATCGAATGTTCCGCCATGTCCACCCGTTATCTGGGCAATACTCTCGATATCCACACCAGCAGCCGGAACCTGATCTTTCCCCACCACGAAAACGAGATCGCCATTGCCGAGGCCCTGACCGGCAAGCCTCTGGCCAAATACTGGCTGCACTCCGAACTGCTGCTGGTGGACGGCAAGATGATGTCGACCGAGGCTGGTAATGTGGTGACCCTGAACGATCTGCTCCTGCGCGGCTTCACTCCGCGCGAGGTGCGCTTCATGCTGCTCTCGGTCCACTACCGCAAACCGCTGAATTTTTCCTATAAAAGACTGATCAACGTCCGCACCGCCCTGCGCCGTATTGATGAATTCGTGTGCAAACTTCTCTGTCTGCCGCCGGGCAAAGCCCATCCGGAGATCGCCGCTTTTGTCTCCACCATGAGCGAGCAGTTTTTCGAGGCCATGGACGATGACCTCAACGTCTCGAAGGGCTTGGGAGCAATCTATAAATTTATCAATACCGTCAACCCCATCCTCCACGTCAATCACCTTGACCATGACCAGAAAAAATATATTCTGGAGAGCTTCACAAAGATCAACCAGATCTTGCAGATTTTCCGGTTGCAGGGCTGTCCCCTGGCCCCGGCCATGAACACCCTGATCTGCCGCCGCGAAAAAGCCAGGGCAAAAAAAGACTGGCAGACCGCCGATGATGCACGCGATGAACTGCTGCGCCAGGGAATCCAGGTCATCGACACGGCCACCGGGCCGGTATGGAAACCTACTGATGATAAAAAAGAATAATTCTGCCCTGCAACTTTTCGGCCCTCCGCGAGAAGTCCGGATGGAGCAACAACCGGCTATTACAGGCAGCAGGAGAGTGCGACTTTACTTTTTGTTTTTCCGCACTGCCACAAAAGCTAAAAACTGTGTTCTTATGAAGAATTATTCATTTATTGATAGATGAAAGAATTCAGGTATAAGCTAAAGTTGCAGTTCTTCTCAAATGCTTAACCTTGCCACTGCTCCCTTCTGATATTTCTGTTTTGATGTTGCTGTTTTATTGGTTGTGGAGGCTTTTTTACTGATTTTGGCTGGAATTGGAGTGGGTTGCGACTTCGTACCGGTTGGGAGGGGAAAATGCCTGTTTTTGTAGGCTGTACCTTTCCACTGGAAAGCGAGTTCTTACCACCGATAGTACATTGACTCGCACAAGATGGAAAAAGGCAGAGCCAAATTAATGACCCAGAAATTTGTTTTTACCCGAATATCTCAGGATGTAAACCTGCTGTAATTATTCGTGATTACTGGACACG
Source organism: uncultured Pseudomonadota bacterium (assembly GCA_963776835.1). Lineage (GTDB taxonomy): Bacteria > Desulfobacterota > Desulfobulbia > Desulfobulbales > Desulfocapsaceae > UBA2270. The sequence goes on along the minus strand of CAVZOB010000011.1, from coordinate 95,646 downwards.
TAGCGCTCTTGAGTACATTGTGCGCTTGGCTGCCGAGCATCAATTCATTAAACCCTTTGTAGCCATGGGTACCCATGAGGATCAAATCAACACTCTCCTGATCAGCAAATTTCGTTATTTCCTCCGCCACCTCCCCGGTGAGCAGTTTCATCTCGTACGCAATTTCAGGATCCATATTATGTTCGATTAAGCTTTCTATCTCCACTTCAACCCGTTGTCGCATCAAACTCTCCAATTCGGCCACAGGTATGCGCTGCAGTTCGTCTTCTGCTATCTCGGGGAGCAGAATGTATGGGGCATCAAAGCCTGTATTTTCATCCAGGCGCTCCAGCACGTAAACAATCACAATTTTTGCGCCACATTTTTTCGCAAAATAAATTGCATCTTGAAGAAGTTTGTCGGAATTGTCACTGAGATCGATAGCAACTAAGATTTTTTTGACATCAATCATAGTCCCTCCATTTTTTGAAGTTTATAACAGCCAAAAAAATCTCTCTCCGAACGCCAAACAAATAAACTGCTTCTATCCAAACAATATCAAAATATTTTTCTCCATGTCAAGCAAACCGTCAGGCCGATTTAATTCGTCACACATGCCTTTTTCGACTTTTCAGGAAATATACGTAACAAAAATCAAGATGGATCTATGGTATAATTAGGTCATTAACGTCCTGTTTTTTCTATAAAAGAAAAAGGAGGTATGTATGACCATCCCGATCTGTTTGCTTAATAATTATTACCCCTATTGCTGGGATGAAGACTCTCAGCAAGCGCAGTGGCCAGTGGCCCACCTACCTCGCGAGAGGCTTCTGGTACTTGCCGACACCTCCCACCCAGAGCTTTACTTCTCACCTGTTGAAGGGTTAATGCCGGTCTGGCGACCCACAAAACGACGTTCGGCGGTTGATCGTTTCTGCAATCGCCTGCAAGAAAGCAATTTTGCCGGTTCTGATTTAGCGATTGAGTACCTGCGTGAAAAGTACAGCCACAATCTTGCTGCATCTACGCTTAAACAGTCAGGTGGGATTATCCTGTCATTTTTGGGGTTTCTGGAAGATGGTGACGCAGATATTCGGTGTTTGACCAGAAAGGATATCAGCGGGTATGTCGAGCGAGATCAAGACAATGGTCTCACAGCAGGTGCAATCAGAACAAAGCTGAGAGCGCTTTATACCTTTATTCATTTCCTGGTCGAGCGAGGGATATTACCCTACGAGCTCCTACATAAGAAAATCCGCATCAAACCTGAAGAACTCCTCCCCCGGGCAATCCCAGCTCAAGATATCAAATCTCTGCTATCTGTAATCGGGAACATCCGTGACCGGGCTCTCATCCTGCTGCTCCTCAGAACCGGAATGAGGATTGGCGAACTTCTCAACGTCAAGATATCGGATATCCGCCAGTCAGAGCGGAAAATCCTTTTGTACCAGGGATCCAAGAATTCTCAGGGCAGAGTTGTCTATTTCAATGAGGACGCTGAAGAAGCACTGAAACGGTGGCTAGAGATACGGAATCCCCATAAGATCTTTCTATTTTACAGCCGATCAAGGGAGACGATCAGTTATGTCGCAGCCTGGAGTGTCATGAGAAAAGCTCTCGATGCAGCTGGATTATCCGACAAGGACTATAGCCTCCATTGTCTCCGCCATACATTTGCAACAGACATGCTGAACGCGGGCCTGCGACTTGAGGTGTTGCAGCAGCTTCTTGGTCATCAATCAGCAGAAATAACCAGGCGTTATGCAAGGATGTCCGGCCCCACAAGAGAGACTGAATACTTCAAGGCAATGGCCACAATAGAAAGTGGAGGATCGTATGAACCTCATAGAATCAATCCCGAGTTACAAGCGGTATTTGAGGAGAAAAAATTTATCCGTTCACACGCTAAGAAATTATCTTCATAGGCTGCAGCTTTTTGTGATATGGGCAGCGGTACCGGTCGAAATGGTCTGCGCCGAGGACATAAAGAGATACATCGACGTTTTTCTAGATAAAGGGCTCACTGCTCAGAGCATAAACGCTCATTTAATAGCTATCCGGCGATTTTATAACTATCTCATAGATGAAGAGGAAATACAGCTCGACAACCCTGTTAGCCGTGGTATGGCTATTCGGGTACCGAGCCCTTTGCCACGGAATCTGCAAGACACGGAGGTTGCTCGTTTTTTCCAGCACATCAACAAACCACGCGACAAGGCCATCTTCATGTTGATGCTGCGTTGCGGTTTCAGGGTTGAAGAAGTGGCAAACCTTACCCTTGGAGCGATCGATTACAGTCGAAGCCAGATCCTCGTGAGGTGCGGCAAAGGTAACAAGGACAGGGTTGTCTATATCAGTAACGATGCGGCATTGGCCCTTGCAGCTTATTTACGGAAAAGACCAGTGACCGGGGAACAAAAGATCTTTCTGGTTGAAAAAGGTCCTTATAGAGGTAAACCTATTTCCGTGAGAGGGATCCAGAAAAGAATAGAGTATTACGCAAGCAAGAGCGATATCCTCGTTTCCTGTCATCAACTGCGCCACACGATGGCAACCCAGTTGCTCAATGCAGATGCCGACTTGGTGACAATCCAGGATCTACTCGGGCACAATAGAATAAAAACTACTCAGCGTTACTGTCGCCTATCAAACAACAAGGCACAGCGTGATTATTACAAAGCAATGGAGAAAATAATGAGGAGAGTCGATGATGGCTTTCCGTAGGTCAAGCTGTCAATCGGAAATAACCCGCTCCACCAGGAATCGATTCCTCCGACGAGCATTTGTTGGGCCCATTCTCGGAATCGATTCCTGCTTCCGCTCCCTTTGTGGAAAAAAACTTGACGAAGGAGGGAATAACAGCGAACATATAACCAAGGCAATAGCCTAATATAAAAAGAAAAAACAGGTTTTGTTACGTATACTCAGGAAGAAGGTTCACCCTGCAATTGTACTTAAATGGTCAAGATTGCCACTGGCTCCCTTCTGATATTTCTGCTTTGATGTTGCTGTTAGGGTGGGAGTTATTATAGGGAATTTTTTATAATTTTTGCTAAAATTGGAGTGAGCTGTGACTTGTGGATTTTTGCTGCCGGAGGTATTAACGGTGGTAGGGAATTAAAGTCGTGGTTGGGAGTGGGAATGCCTGTTTTTTGTCGGCTGTACCTTCCCACTGGAAAGCGAATTCTTATCACCGATTGAGCCAAAAAAGGAAAAAGTCGCTTGGTCCAATTGTGCAACAGGTATGTGCAGGAACGAAAAAGGTGCGAGTTGCCCTGGCTGCCAATGGAATGTTGATTCATTCAGAAGGCAATGATCACATACAGGATTGCGACCATCGACAGGATCTTGGCTCCCAACGAGTAGTTGCCTGGTTGAAAAATTCTGCACATTGACTTTTTGTATTTGATCCATTATTTCCCGAACAATTTCCCGAGGATTTGGTGCCTGTTTTTCAATTCGGGTTCCGGCAGCCCTAGATGTCGACAGATAGCGGCTTCAACTGTATGGTCATCAATATCTTTGCCTTCGGTGACGATTTCATCGTCAACCATAATCGCTGGAGCAACAGGGAGATCAAGGGCGAAATACTCATCAGTGATATACTCAGCCTTGGGCCGGGAAGTTATCTTGATGCCAATGTTGTACTTACCGTCCAACCTGGACAGCATCTTGTTGAAATGCTTTCAAGGTCCGCCATTTGGTTCATTCATAAAAAAATGGATTTTTATCATATTATTCCCCTTGTCAGTTCGTTACTTGGAGAAAACCAATCTCCTTACCCAGCCGTCAACACCGAAAACCCAATACGCACCGCTGCAAGAGCGATACAGCAGGCGAGTAGTATTCTTAAGCCAGCCACCGGCACGCGGCGACTTAAGAAACCACCCATCTGCGCCGCTGGAATTACGGCAACGACAATTGGCAGGGCTAATAACCAGACGATTTGACCAGTAATAGCCTTGCCGATGAAGCCTGCGAGGGAGGCAAGAAATACAATGCCCAAATTACTGCCAATAGCAATTCGGGTTGGGATTTGCATGAAAGAGGTCATGAGAGGAATAAGAATAAAAGAGCCGCCCTGACCCACCAACCCACCCAGGAGACCTACCGTCCCGGCAACAGTAACTGACTTCAAACGGCTGAAGACGAATTGCGCCAAGTCAGGGGCATCACTATCGGTACGGGTTGGCACCAACAAAAGCAACGCGGCTGCTACAAAAGCCATCAAGGCAAAGATGATCAGGAGCACTTGGTTTGTGACGTGTTTTGCCCCGGCACCACCTATGAGGGCGGCAAGGAAAATGGTGCAGCCCATCCAGGCAGTAAGTCCACCTGAAACGAAGTGAAACCGCCTATGAGCTATCACTCCTGAAAGACAGGCCGCAAGCCCTTGGACGATAGTGAGTCCCGCTACCACTTTCATGGGTAGCGGCTCACATCCAAAATACGGGGGAACATAGAGCAAGAGTGGGGCCATAATGATGCCGCCACCGATACCAAGCAACCCCGAGAGGAATCCAGCAACAAGACCAAGGACCGCCACCACGGCGTAGATGCTCACCGCGTTATACCAGATCAAGACCCACGGGTTCGTCTACCACCTCTCCGATGCGGACAGCCGACTTAACCCCTGCCTCGTGAAGAGCAGCAAGCAAGGACCCTGCTTGGGCTCCAGGCACTGCCAATACAAGTCCACCAGAGGTCTGGGGATCATAGAGCAGTTCATCTTCGTGTTCAGCAAGAGAAACCGCCTGTAGAAATTGATGCTTCCCAACCATGGCGCGGTTTGCTTTGTTGCTGCCGGTGGTTTCTTTCTTTTTATACATCTCCAATGCACCAGGGAAGAAAGGCAGTGCCTTGTACTGCACGACGATTTTTCGATTGCAGCCGTGGGCCATTTCAAGAAGATGTCCTAAAACACCGAAACCAGTGATGTCGGTACAGGCGTGGAGATCAAACTTAAGCGCAGCCACCATTGCCGGACCGTTCAGCGACGCTAAAATGGGCAGAATTTCCCGTTCTAACTCCGCGAAAGGGAACTTTCCCGATCTCGTTGCATTGAAAAGCACGCCCGAACCAAGCGGCTTAGTAAGGATGAGAGCATCACCTACACGCGCTCCGGAATTGGTGATAATGCGGTTAGGATGCACAACCCCATTGACGCATAGCCCGTACTTTGGTTCTTCATCATCCACGGAATGGCCACCCACCAAGCAGGCACCAGACTCAACGACTTTGTCATGGCCTCCGCGTAAAATGTCTCTCAACATCCCCATGTCCAGGAGTTTAGAGGGAAACATGACCAAGTTCAGCGCGGTGACCGGGCGCCCTCCCATGGAATAGACATCTGAAATAGAGTTGGCGGCTGAAATTTGCCCAAACCAATACGGGTCATCCACTGGCGGGGTGATGAAATCAACCGTGTTGATCATGGCGATCTCATCTGAGAGGCGGTAGACTGCCGCATCGTCTGCTGTCTCGATGCCTACCAACAGGTTCGGATCGTTTGGTTTGGGAAGACCTTCAAGTGCGTCCGACAGAGCCGTCGGACCGATTTTTGCCGCTCAACCGCAGGTGCGTGAAAGGCCAGTGAGAGTTTTCTTCTTGAACAATTCCATGGTGCATCCTCCTGTTTGTGTTAGGGGTAATTGACAACGTTTAGGCAGAGATTTTCTCTTCTTAGTGACATTGACCGTTCGGCATAGGACTCGTATTCAATCTGTCGACCTAGAGCCTTCCTTCCCGAGCGAGTTTTGCAAGGACAAAGGCAGCACCGCTTCGTGACAACCCGAGATTGTCCGTCAGGTCAACAGCACTGGCCTCGGGGTGCTGTTTCATAAAGCTGAGCGCCTCATATTCCAGCTCATCAAGCCAGGATTCAAACAGCACTAAAAGAGCAGGGTCGGTGACCGCCATAAGCTGTTTCGACTGCGCTACCTTATGCACCAAACTCTGACACATTTTTGTTGGATCGACACCTTCGTCCATGCATTCAGCCAGTCAGAGGTGGACGAGACTTGTTGTTTTGTCGTCGTCGGGATCACCGGACAGGGATGCAATGAAGGATAAACGTTCTTCCTTGTCGAGGTGAGGCAGAAGATTTTTGAGTAGAGGTTTCAGTTGCCGTACCGCCTCCGCTGGTTCCATGGTAGTTATCATAGTTGTAAGATCAGACATATTGATACTCATTTGAATATGGTTTGTGTGGCGAGCAACTCTTTCCCGACGTGACGAAGGCTATCCATAATGTCCAAGATGCGGGGATCAGAAATTGAGTAATACACAAATGGCCCTCTTCGTTCAACCTTCACCAGGAGAGCTCTGCGTAATTCTTTCAGATGATGTGAGATAAGGGGCTGCGAAAGTTCAAGCTCCCCAGCAACAACTGAGACTGATTTTTCTCCCGCTCGTAATGACAGCAGAATGCGTAGCCGATTTTCGTCGGCAAGTGTTTTTGATAAAAAAGCAATGGTTGAGAGGTCTGGTGCGTTTCCTGCCAGAACTTCCAGGCTTGTCTGCCCTATAACTTCTTTCTCATCACTCATAATTCAAATCTGTGGCTTTTCCTTGTACAAAAATCCCCTACTTTTTTATGGACGACAACAGACTAAGACATCAACATATAAACAGACGTTAATATATTGATCAGGCCTTGTCAAGGAAAGATTTGTGGAAACCGCGAATGTTTTTTTCAGAGTTTGACGCCTAAAAATTTGCGGCGAAACCATAAATCTATAAATAATAATTTGTTTTTAACAAAAAAACGGATTCACCAATGACATCTCTTTTAAAACAAAGTTAAAAAGCAAATATTGCCCATAAGCCCAGCAATACTCATCCTTGGTTAGTGTGCCCCCTCGACATAAAAAAAGACAGAGCCAAATGAATGACCCTGCCTTTATGGTTCTACCTTAAATAACCTTCACTAAATATTTGTAGTGCCACCCACTCTATGCCTTGCGGCACAATCTGCCAAACGCACCGGGGATACTGCCGGAGGACCAGAAGGCGCGGCCCTGCTTGTAATCAACAAACCAGTATCCGCCAGGCCTGCGTTTAGCCGCCACAAAGATAAAAGGCTGCTCTTTTGAAAAGCACGTATTCAGATGGAGCCCCTTGCTATTCATTTCCGGTTCCATGAGCGAAAGGGCCTCTTCCACGGTCGGCAGTCGCCAGTCATGAAATCCGGCAAATCCTTCCTTATTCAGTTTTTCAATGGCGCGCTGCATGGTTCGATGGGAGGCGATATCAAGCCCTCCCCGCTGCCACATGAGTCCGGTCCGCTCGTCAATGACGGTGAGGCGATCGCCACTATCCACCAGGGCGTTCTCAAATCTTCCCTGAGTATTGAGGACGGAATCAAAAAAATTCCCCTTTTTAATCAGCGGTTCAATCTGATCATCATTAATCACGGCGGGCTCCGCCGGCAGGAGACAACTGTCACCACCAAAGGAGTGAACGCCCCGCAAGGGCAGAGTACCCATAGCCTCTACCGTCTTCACCACATGGACAGGCTGGACATAGCTATCTCCCTCAGCCTCCACTACATTATGGATCAACCACTCCTTGACCACGCTGTTAATGGCATAGCTTTTCTCAAAGGCTGAAGAAGTTCCCTGTTGCCGCACGCACTCCTTTACCATCTCGACCGGGGCGTTTATCTCAGCCAGGATCCTGGCATGTTTGACACCCCGCTCCATCAGGCAGAGCTTAGGTTCCTCACCCCAATTATCAATAAAGAAATAACAGATACGCTCACTGTTATTGCGCACTCTTTCCCGTCCACCCCAGGACTCAAATGTTCCGAAACTCAGGTCAGGGGTCATCCCCCAGTCGATGGTCTTGATTGTGGAATCACTCAACGAAAGCTTTTGAAACATACCCATGGCAACCTCCCTGATTATCGCTGCAGAATCTGACAGCCTGATGGAACAAAAGAATAAGAGGGCTGGTCAATAAAATATTTCTGCTTTGCTCCCCTCTCGTGTATTCTATACTCTGAAACTATTCACTACTGATGATACAAAACTTATTTTTAATAATAACTCTCATTATCGAAAATGTCCAAGAAAAAAACTGATATCCCCACCAGCCGGGGGTTCGCCCTGTCAACCGGCAGCACCATTCTCAGTGAAGGTATTAACTTCTCGATCTTTTCACGGCATGCCGAAGCAGTGACACTAGTCATAGAACTGCCGGAGACGAACAAAAGTCAGCGGCAGCAGGTGCAGATACCCCTGCACCCCCAGATCAACAGAACCGGTGATCTCTGGCATATCCTGCTCCAAACCGACAGGGATGACCTCCGATACGGATACCGGATCAAGGGGCCTGTATCAAGGGCAAAAGACGGCTTGGTGTATGACGAACAGATCCTGCTCCTTGATCCCGTAAGCCATGCTCACATTCCCCGGGCCTGGGGGAAAAAAATTGAGGACGGGGATACTCCCAGATGCACAGTCATCAAACACGATTTCGACTGGCAGGACGATCAACCGCTGAACATCCCCCTGGCCAAATCCATCATCTATGAGATGCATGTCCGCAGTTTCACCCGTCACCCAAGCTCGCAGGTAACCCATCCCGGGACCTACCATGGAATCATGGAGAAAATCCCTTACCTGCAGGAACTGGGCATTACGGCCGTTGAGCTCATGCCGGTCACCGAATTTGATGAAAATGACAACATATTCAGGGATCCGGCGAGCGGGAAACCGCTTAAAAATTTCTGGGGCTACAACCCCACCTCTTTTTTCGCCTTGAAATCCGGCTATGCCGCTGACAGTGCCCGGCACATCAATGAGTTCAAGGCCATGGTGCTGGCCCTGCACCAGGCGGGAATCGAGGTCATCCTCGACATGGTCTTCAATCACACCGGCGAGGGTGGATATGACGGAACCACCAGCAGCTTCCGGGGCATCGACAACAGCATCTATTATCTGCTTCACCAGCAGACCGCAGGAATATCTGAATTTTTCCGGATGCGGCAATACCATGAACTGCAACCATCCGGTGGTCAGGGAACTGATCAGGGATGCGCTGCGCTACTGGGTCATCGAGATGCACGTGGACGGCTTCCGTTTCGACCTCGCCTCCATTCTGGGACGGGACACCTCCGGGCATCTCCTGGCCAATCCGCCGATGATCGAGATGATCGCCGAAGACCCGGTCCTCCGCGATACCAAGATCATCGCCGAGGCCTGGGACGCCGCCGGTCTCTATCAGGTGGGCACCTTCTCCACCGATGCCCGCTGGGCCGAATGGAATGGCATGTTCCGCGATGATGTCCGCGCCTTCATGGCAGGCCTTGACAATACCGTGGGCAAGCTGGCCACCCGGATTGCCGGCAGCGCCGACCTCTACCAGTCCAGCTCACGCCACCCTTTCAATTCCATCAATTTCCTCACCAGTCACGATGGCTTTACCCTCTCCGACCTGGTCAGTTATAATGAAAAGCATAATGAGATGAACGGGGAAGAAAACCGTGACGGCGACAACCACAACATCAGCTGGAACAGCGGCAAGGAAGGATTCACCCGCAGCAGGACCATCCAGGAGCTGCGGCTCCGGCGGATGCGCACCATGATCCTGATCCTGCTGCTCTCCCAGGGAGTGCCCATGATCAGTGCCGGCGATGAATTTGGCCACAGCAAGAAAGGAAACAATAACAGCTGGTGTCAGGACAACAATACCAACTGGCTCAACTGGGATCTTGTCGAAAAGAACAAGGGGCTGCTCCGTTTTTTCAAACAATGTATCCAGCTGCGCAAAGCCCATTCCACCTTTCAACGGACGAGTTTCTTCAACCAGCATGAAGATGAAAAGTGCATTGCCCCCCAGCTTGAAATCATCTGGCAGTCGTTAAACCCGTGCGAGCAGGACTGGTCTGCCGAATGTCATACCCTGGCCTTTCTCCTCAAAAGCAGCAGCAGCGACAACGACCGGGATGACCATTTTTTTATCATGCTCAACGGCGACAGAACAGAAGATGCCCTCTTTACCCTGCCTCCTATCCCCTCCTCTAATGCTCAAAACTGGCATCAGATCATAGACACCAGCCTGGATTCCCCATATAATTTTCTGTCCCTGCAACAGGCTCCAACAAAGAAAGCAAAGACGCAAGTCAATGTCAAATCAATGGGCGCCGTAGTCCTCCAGTCTTCATCAACGACATGACTCGTGCGCACACAATGCTGCAGAAAAACTTTGGCAGTGCCTTTATCATATGGTACATACCGCATACCATGAACATCAAAGGAAACCCCTCGGGGTTGAACATTCAAGCCGTTGACAAGTTATTTCATAACAGTTTCCTAAGCAGACCTTTAGGGTTAAAGATGAAGAGACAGAGATGAAACAGGGCCGATTACTTTTCCTCGGTGATTCCCTCCTGACCGACTTTGACTGGCAGGAACGGTTAACTCACTTTGCAGTCCTCAACTTCGGCATTGCCGGGGAGACTGCGCAGGGACTTCTGAATAGACTGCCATCGATCCATGAGCAGGTTGTAGATCCTCAGATCATCTGGATCATGACCGGCACCAATAATCTTCTCCTGGAAGATTATAATTTCAGCGAAACAATACAGCAGATTGTGGTCTCTCTGAGCCATTGGTATCCAATGGCAGAGATTATCATCAACAGCCTTATCCCTCTCCAGATACCGTGGCTGGACAAAGACGAGATGCAAAGGATCAACAAGGCCATGGAGGCATTATCCCTGCAATCCGGTTGTTGTTTTCTTGATATGTTTGCAAAATTCAGCGCCGACGTCGGGCTTTTCCGGGCGGATGGCATCCACTTCACCGAAAAGGGCTACAAGCTCTGGGCCAGATCCATCCTCGAATATATTGCATTTCTGCTCGAAGATGACTAATATTATTTTTTTAATGTTCTTCCAACAGCCGTCTTTCTTTTTATCAAGCAAGATTGCTAAAGCCTCCAACTCTTTACCCTTGAGGAACCCATGAACCATAAAATTCTGAAATCAGTACTTTGTCTCTGTCTCCTGCTCCCAGCCTGCAACAACCAGCAAGAAAAAACGACGACAACCAGTAAGGACACGGAAAAAGCAGCACCGGCCGCGACCACCGCAACCCAGAAGCCGGAAGCTCCGACCATGCCTCAAGCACAAGGAAAGACCGTCAGCGGCAAGGTCCTGGAAACCATGGATGCCGGCGGATACACCTATATGCAGGTAGATACCGGCAAGGGCCAACAGTGGGTTGCCATTCCTGCATCCAAGATCAAGGCAGGCGATGATGTCACCTATTATGATGGCATGGTTATGCAAAAATTCAACAGTAAATCATTGAACAGAACGTTTGATACCATCGTATTTTCTCCCGGTCTTGTGGGCCAGGTAGCACCTCAGCCAGCTGCAGCGGATTCATTCGCCAGCGCCGTCAAGGACGAGGCCCCGGATTCCGCCACGCAGCCCAAGGCAGAATCAGGTGGCAGTGTTGGAGCAATGGCCCCTTACACTGAAACCAAAGTGGCAAAAGCCGAGGGAGAAAATGCTTACACCGTGTCAGAGCTCTTTGCCGACGCCACGAAACTTGACGGCAAGACTGTTCGCGTCCAGGGAAAAGTGGTGAAATACAGCCCCAATATCATGGGCAAGAACTGGATTCATCTCCAGGATGGCAGCGGTGACGCTATAAACAACACCCATGATCTGGTCGTCACCACCAGTGCCGAGGTGCCGAAAGACAAGGTCGTCACCGTTGAAGGAATCGTCAGGGCCAATAAGGATTTTGGTTCAGGATACAGTTACAAGGTCCTTGTGGAAGAGGCAAAAATCATCAAATAACGTACCAGACCTCTCTTGCCAATACGTATCGCCATCATAGGCCCGGGAGCCTTGGGCTGTCTGTTCGCCTCGCTGCTTGCCCCAAAAAAACAGTGCGAAAATGACAGCCTCAGGCTCCTTGACTATATCAAGGAGAGGGCTACCCTGCTGAACAGTCAGGGGATCATCTACCAGACAGAGAAAAGCCGGGAACGACGGATGATTCCTGTCTTCTCGGATCCCTTGGCGCTCAAGCCGGTGGACGTCGTTCTCTTCTGTGTCAAATCGCATGACCTGCAGAGCTGCCTGCAATCCAGTCACCCCCTGTTTTCCCCCCAGACGCTTCTTGTCTTCCTGCAGAATGGCGTCGGCCATCTCGACATTCAGGAACGAATGAATCTCCCCAGCGTGCCGGCTTTTGCCAGCACTACGGAAGGTGCTACCCTGCAGGGGCCGGGCCTTGTCCTGCATGCGGGCCGCGGCCAGACCCAGATGGGTTTTCTCCAGAGGCCCGCCGAGCTGCAAGAGCATCAACTGGCAGAACTTGTGTTGATGCTGCAGGAGGCCGGCCTTGAGGCCTCGCTGTCCGAGGATATCCGCACCCATCTCTGGGCCAAACTGTTCATCAATGCAGGGATCAACCCGCTCACCGCCATCTATAACCGAACCAACGGCCAACTCCTCACCTCCTGCGCCGCCCGCAGCCGGCTGAAGAATATTGTCCGGGAGACAGAGGCAGTGGCCAGGGCCTGCGGGATCTCCATTCGGATTGATCCGCTGCAGGCGACCCTTGCCGTTTGTAAAAACACGGCCAGGAATATCTCCTCCATGCTCCAGGACCGACGTAACAGGCGGCCAACCGAGATTGACGCCATCAACGGTACCGTGGTCAGGGAAGGAAAACGACTCGGCATCGCCACCCCCTTCAATGAGGAAATGGTGCAGCAGATAAAGGACATGGAAAACAGCTACAGTCAGGACGAGTCCTAAGGCAAGGAGAGAAGAGAGATGAAGATCCAAAGCGGAGAAATTGGATTTGATCTGGATGGAGTCATTGCCGATACAGCTGAAGCATTCATCAGGCTGGCCTGCAATGAATACGCCTTCTGCTCGTTCACTCTCGCAGAAATCACCACCTTTCAGGTGGAAGATTGCCTGAATATCCCCAGCCCCGTGGTGGAAGAGATCTTTGACGCCATCCTTCGGGATTCCCTGACAACCGGCCTGCAACCCATGACAGGGGCCGTGGAGGTAATCACGAAGATGAGCTCAGCCGCGCCTGTGACCATCATCACCGCCCGCTCGCTGCAACAACCCGTGGAGGCATGGCTGGAACATTTCTTCCCCGCCGCCGTCTGTGCCAATATTCGCCTGGTGGCCATGGGGCATCACGATGACAAGGCCCGTTATATCCACGACCACGGACTCCGTTACTTTGTGGACGATCGGGCCGAGACCTGCCTGCAACTGGCGAATATGGCCATCACGCCCCTGGTCTTTTCCCAGCCCTGGAATCAGGGAAAGCACGACCTGCAGAGTGTGGGGAGTTGGCAGGAGATCCACGCCATGCTGAGTTTTTAGGTGCCGTTAAGAATTGAGCAAGTCCCTTTTTTGCTCAATTCTCTTACGGCACCTTATGCCGCTTCCAAGAAACAGCCAATCCTTTACGGCTGTTTCTTGGAGTGGCGTCTGCCAGAAAGCAGAAAAGAGAGTTAAGAATTGAGCAAGTCCCTTTTTTGCTCAATTCTCTTACGGCACCTTATGCCGCTTCCAAGAAACAGCCAATCCTTTACGGCTGTTTCTTGGAGTGGCGTCTGCCAGAAAGCAGAAAAGAGAGTTAAGAATTGAGCAAGTCCCTTATTGCTCAATTCTCTTACGGCACCTTATGCCGCTTCAAAGAAACAGCCAATCCTTTACGGCTGTTTATTTGAGTGGCGTCTGCCAGAAAGCGGCAAAGATCAAGAGAGCCGTAACGAAACAACCCTCTCAGGTTTGTTCCTTTCGTTACATCCTGTTATACTGACAGCACTACAGTGCGGTTATTTATTCAGACAAACGACTCAACACTTCAAGATCAAAACCATCATGAACTGCCCCCACTGCCACGCTGAGATCCCCACTTTTCGCAATCCGGTTCCCACCGTCGATATCATCATCGAGGTGGGGGAAGAGATCGTGCTCATCAGACGAAAAAACCCGCCATACGGCTGGGCATTGCCGGGCGGGTTTGTCGATTATGGAGAGTCCTACGAAAATGCTGCCGCTCGGGAAGCAGTTGAAGAAACCAGCCTTACGGTGGAGAATCTGACTCAGTTCCACACCTATTCCGATCCAGGTCGTGACCCCCGGCAGCATACGGCTTCAACCGTCTTTATCGGCCAGGCCGGCAACGAACCCAAGGCAGGGGATGACGCAGCCGAGGTCGGATTGTTTTCAGAGGATAATCTTCCGGATCTGGTCTTTGACCATGCCCGAATCCTGGTGGATTATTTCGCGGCCAAAAAAACAAGACAGCCATCCGGATAATAAAAACGGCATAAAGATCCGTAACGAAAGAGTTTGAGAGAGTTTAGTTCTTTCGTAAGGTTCCTTGTATGTTATCTGCCAGAGGCCACTTAAAGAAACAGCAGTAAAGATTGCTGTTTCTTGAATGCGGCATAAGAGGCCGTAAATAAAAAGATCAAAAAAAGCTTTGCTCTTTTTATAACGGCCTCTAAAAAATAGTCCGCAGGATCCAGAAGACCAAAAGCCCCATACCTATGGAGCCATACAGCATCAGTCAGGGGATACAGTCACGGCCATATTTCCTGGCAATGAACGCGAAGGTCGCCACCCCAAACACTCCGGAGACGATCAACATCAGCAAATCTTTCATCCCCCGGCATTACCCCCTGATCCGCACGTCACTTTTTTTCCTCAGCCGGATGGACTTTGGTGTCACCTCAACCAGTTCATCGTCATTGATATAGGCAATACAATCTTCCAGGGTCAGGACCCGGGGTGGGGTCAGGATCATCGCCTCGTCCGAACCGGAGGCCCGCATATTGGTGAGTTTTTTGCCCTTGCCCGGATTGACCACCATGTCTCCGCCACGAGAGCTTTCACCAATGATCTGTCCCGTATACAAGGGCGCGCCGGGGTGAATGAAGAGCGTGCCGCGCTCCTGCAGACTGAACAGGGCGTAAGCCACGGCGGTACAGGTATCCTTGACCAGCAGCACCCCGTTGACCCGGTTTTTTATCTCCCCGGCATAGGGGCCATATTCGGCAAAGACATAGCTCATCATGCCCATGCCCTTGGTATCGGTCATGAACTGGGAGCGATAGCCGAGCAGCCCGCGGGTCGGGATCTTGAACACCATCCGCATCATCCCGGCATGGCCGGTGGTCATGTCCTGCATCTGGCCCTTGAGCTTACCGAGCTTTTCGATAACCGCCCCCTGGTACTTTTCATCCACGTCGATGGTCAGCTCCTCAAAGGCTCCATAATCTTGCCGTTTTCCTCTTTCATGATCACCTGCGGCCGGGTCACCTGAAACTCAAAGTCCTCGCGGCGCATCTTCTCGATGAGGATGGAGAGATGCAGTTCGCCACGGCCGGACACCTCGTAGCCGACCGCATCGGTAAGCGGTTCATCATGAGGGCCACATCGGACAGGATCTCACGGGCGCAGACGCTCTTCGATATGGCGGGAGGTGACGATACTTCCCTTCCATACCGGCAAAGGGCGAATCGTTGGGGATAAAATTCATGGAGATGGTGGGTGGATCAATGTCGATCAGGGGCAGAGGCATGGGATTGTCCGGATCGGTAAAGGTGACTCCCACGGTCATGTCCTCCATGCCGGCGACGGCCACGATCTCGCCGACACTGGCGCTGTCGGTGGGCACCTTGCCATCGGATTCAAAGCGATAGATCTTGGAGATCCGCACCGGCTTGATGCTGCCGTCCCGACGGGCCACCGCCAGGGGCTGATTGATGGCGATTGTGCCATTAATCACCTTGCCAATGCCCAAACGCCCAAGATAGGGGGAATAATCAATGGTGCTCACCTGCAATTGCAGGGGGGCATCGGGTGAGCCGGTCGGGGCCGGGATATGCTCGGTGATCATCTTGGAGATGATCTGCATCCCCATGCCGCCCTCTATTGGATCGTCGGGATCGGCCAGGGCATATCCATCCTTGGCCGAGGCATAGACAACGGGAAAATCAAGGACATCGTCCGGGGCATCAAGCTTGACAAACAGGTCAAAGACCTGATCGAGAACCCACGCACAACGGGCCGCCGGCTTATCAATCTTGTTGATCACCACGATAACCGGAAGCTTGTTCTGCAAGGCCTTTTTCAGGACGAAATAGGTCTGGGGCATCGGCCCTTCCTGGGCATCAACAAGCAGCAAGGCCCCGTCCGCCATCTGCAGCACCCGCTCCACCTGGCCGCCGAAATCGGCATGACCGGGGGTATCAATGATATTGATGGAAAAATCCTCGTAGTGATACGAGCCATTCTTGGCGGTGATGGTAATACCGCGCTCACGCTCCAGGTCCATGGAATCCATGAGCCGCTCAGCCACGTCCTGATTCTCACGGAACATCCCTGAGTATTTGAATAACTGATCGACGAGCGTGGTCTTGCCATGGTCAACGTGGGCGATAATGGCTACGTTACGAATTTTTTCCTGTTTCATTTCCTCTTCCCTGATCCCTGAGGATCAAAATAAAAAAAAGCACCCGTAAAAAGACGAGTGCTTACCGATTATGACTCATGCAAACGCAAATAATGATGGCTTCACAAGAACACAAACACACCTGACCAATTCAATTTCCTTACAAAACGGACAGATGCAAATACACTGCCAAGACGATAAGGACGTGTTGCTGTTTTTACCAGGCACTTCCTCCCTGTCTCATCATACTAGCAAAAACCTTCTTTTTACCAGAGAAGAGCAGGTTTTGCAAGGAAAGAGCCGAAAGAGCGAAAAAATAATTTTTCCCCTGGCCCCTGCAATGCGGCCGCTATCTTTCTTCTGCTCTTTGCTGATCGGCGTTGAAGCTAACAAACCTCTTTCCATTTGTCTCCAACGACAGCCGCATCAATCTGGAGAATATTTTCAATTCATCGAAAAGTAAAATCAGGAAGAAAATACAGACAACAAATACAAAGAAAAGTCTTTATAACAAAACACCTTTTACCCCATAATGCAGATCCTATTCTTCTGCACTTTCTCTCCCTGATGCAGATTTACATTCATAACGATTTAGCTGCTAATAAAAAGTACAGGAGGAACAAAAACCCAGACGAAACGGAAAAGTTTTTGTTCCTCACGCGAAGAATCAAACAGAGGAGGTGGAACATGAAAGGCATCAATACTGTAGTTTTCTCGATCGTTACAGTCGCCATGGCCTGCTGTCCGCATCTGAGTGCGGCGTCATCACCGCTTCCGGGTGGTACACTCAATCCGAGCGCCATACCCAAGTATGTCAGTCCCCTGGCCGTCCCGCCCGAGATGCCGGCGACGGGTCCGGCGGGGAGTTACGACATTGAGGTGGTGCCGCACAACCAGCAGATCCTGCCACTGCTCGACAACGACGGTAATCCATTGAGCGCGACGCCGGTCTGGACATACGGTGCCGTCAACGCCCCGGAGACGCGCAACTATCCCGCCTTCACCATCGAGGCGACCAAAGACGTGAATACCCAAGTTGTCTGGCGCAATAATCTGGTCGACGCCAACGGCGCCTTTCTGCCGCATCTGCTGCCGGTGGATCGCTCACTGCACTGGGCCAATCCCGAGCTTTTGCCCTGCGCCAACGGGGAGACGCGCACCGACTGCCGCCCCGCTGAAGCGAACGGCCTGATCCTGCAGCAACCCTACTCCGGTCCGGTGCCGATTATCACCCACCTGCACGGAGCCCATACCCGTCCGGAGAGTGACGGCTATCCGGAGGCCTGGTACCTGCCTGCGGCCAATAATATCCCCGTGGGCTATGCAACCACCGGCCGGCTGGCCAACCAGTTCGGACCCGACAACACCGGCTCTGGCGCCGCAACCTTCAACTACCCTAACGACCAGAATTCGGCCACCCTCTGGTACCACGACCATACCTTGGGCATGACCCGGCTCAACGTCTATGCCGGCCCAGCCGGCTTCTACCTGCTCCGCGAGACAGGCGGGGGGAGACGGGGCTCGTCTCCGGCACCTTGCCTGGGCCGAGCCCGGGGATTGGCGCCAGTCCATTCGACCATCTGGCCTATCGCGAGATACCCATCGCCATCCAGGATCGCTCATTCAATGTCGATACAGCCGGCAACACCAGCCTCTTCTATCCGAACAACCGGGCCTTTTTCGAGGATACGACCATCCAGCAGCTAATGATCCCATTTACCGGTGACCCTGACAGCCCGTCTGATATTGCGGCGATCTGGAATCCCGAATTCTTCGGCAATGTCATGGTGGCCAATGGCGTGAGCTGGCCTTATTTAAACGTCGAACCCGAGCGCTACCGCTTTCGGCTGCTCAACGGCTGCAACGCCCGCGTCCTCAACCTGAACCTGGTGGCCTTGGACAGGAAGGGCAAAGTCATTGGCGAGATCCCCTTCTATCAGATCGGTTCGGATCAGGGGCTGCTTCCCAAGGTGGTGCGGATCGTCAGCGGCCAGGCGGTGCTGCTGCCGGGTGACGGAACCGAGCCGGCCCTGCCGGCGGCTGCGCCTGCGGCGGGTACCGCCCCGGCCCTGTTGATGGGTCTGGCCGAGCGGGCCGACGTGATCGTCGACTTCTCGAACCTTCCCGCCGGAACAGCGAAGGTGAGGATGCTCAATTCCGCACCTGACACCCCCTTCGGCGGCTTTCCCGATATTCCTGCCCATGAAAGGACAACCGGACAGGTCATGGAGTTCGTTCTGGTGGCGGACAATCCGGAGACGGTGGACAACAGCACCATTCCTAGTAACCTGGTACTCGCCTCGCAGCCTGACCCCGTAACCCCCGCCGCCACGCGCAATTTAGCCCTGATGGAAATGTCGTCAGCCTATGTCTGCGTGCAAGTCAATCCGGCTGGCAAGGTGAGGTATGTCGACCTCGACGGAGCGATGTTCGATCCGACGGACCTGAACAATGCCTGCGTACTGGCCGGCGGCGTGCCCTTTGCTCCCGAGTCGGCGATGCTCGGCACCGTCAACGTGGCAGGCGATGTCGGGGTGGGAACGCACCAGATGTGGAGCGACACAATCCAGCAGACCCCGAGCCTGAACACCACCGAAACCTGGGAGATCTGGAACTTCACCATGGATGCCCACCCTATCCACCTGCACCTTGTGCAGTTCCGGGTGCTGGGGCGGGAACTCTTCACGCCTGATCCGGCTGTCATGAACCAGGGCACGAGATCCAATGTGATCAATCCGCCGGAAGCCTGGGAAACCGGAATGAAGGACACGGCCCTGATGTATCCGGGGCAGATCACCCATGTCCAGGCCCTGTTCGACACCGCCGGCCTCTACGTCTGGCACTGTCATATCCTCGAGCATGAGGATAACGAAATGATGGTGCCGTACTGTGTGGACGATCCTAACGCAGATCAGACCGGGGATAGTGTCAGTTCCTGCGGGCCCCAGGCTCCTGCCGGTATCTGAGAGGCGAAGTCGGCAGGCAGGCCTTCCGCTTATTTCATTTGACAAGTTGACAATCAGCGACATTTTCTAAACCTTACACCGACTATACCTGATCAACAGCAGCCCGACCGGACGTTGTACACCGGGACGGGCTGCAATAGGAGGGAACACATGGGATCCGGACGATGGAACTTTCTCGCCCCCATCATACTTCTCCTGGCTGCCAGCATCAGCCAGGCCGGCGATAAACCGCAACTGCAGGGCGAAAAAGACAAGATCAATTATAGCGTCGGCTACCAGATCGGTGGCGATTTCAAACGGCAGGGAGTGGCCCTCAATCCCGAGGCGCTCGTCCAGGGCGTACGTGACGCCCTCAACGGGGCCAACCCAATGATGCCCCGGGAAGAGATCAACGAGATCCTGCTGATGCTGAAGAAAAAGATTGTCGCCCAGGACATGGAACAGAATAAAGGGATCGTCGAAAAGTATCGCGGAGAAGGGCGGGATTTTCTCGCTGCCAATGCCAAGAAGGAAGGAGTCGTAACCCTGCCGAGCGGGCTTCAGTACAAGGTGCTGAAGGAGGGTAAGGGCAAGAGCCCCAAACTGAACGATACGGTGACGGTTCATTACCGCGGCACGTTGATCGACGGTACCGAGTTCGGCAGCTCGTATCGTGACAACAAACCGGCCACCTTCGTGCTCTCCAACACCATTCCGGCGTGGCAGGAAGCCTTGCCGCTGATGAAGGAAGGCGCTGAATGGCAGCTCTTTATCCCAGCCGATCTGGCCTTCGGCGAACGCGGCCCATTGGCTGACCGGACCATCATTTACGAGATCAATCTGCTGTCAATCGATACGCAGAAGTGACGACCACCGTCAACCTTTGCCTGCATCCGCCCGGAGGGGGAAAAGGTTCCGCCGGCCCGTCCACAACAACCCCTTTTAACCTCGGCAATTCCTGCTTCCATCTCGGTTAATATTCGCCGGTTCCCGGGCAGCCTCTCCCGGGAACACTTTTGCATACCGGCCATGTGTTTTTTTCCGTTTTGTCAAAAACATCCTACAATGCGGCCAGCACCTTCTTTCTGTGCTCCGCCGAACGGCGCAACACGGAGACGGATTCATCCACATAATCATAGACCTGGGCCTCTTTCCCGGCGGCAGGACGCATGATGCGCCCCAGGACCTGCAGCAGACGGCCCTCAAAGGTTATGGGTGTGGTCAGGAAAAGGGTGCTCAAACCCGAACAGTCAAATCCTTCTCCAATGAGCTGGAGGGTGGCCACCAGGATCCGCAGTTCTCCATTCTGGACATCCTTGACAATCTGCATCCTCTTTTCAGCAGGGGTCTGGCCGGTGAGCAGGGCCACACTCATTCCCCGCCGGCCAAGCTCTCCGGCAAAGAGTTCACAGTGACTGACCCGATCAGAGACCACCAGCAGGACACCTGTTGTCGCCTTTCCTGCCGCCTGGATAATATCCTCGACAATCTGGATATTACGCCCCTGGTGGGAGGTGAGGGCGGTGATCAGGGCCTGATAATCACCGCGATAGTGGTGGGTAAACGCTGTCTTGCGCCGGACCAGTTCGGGCTTGACAATGGCTCCGCTGGCCTGCAACTGGGCCTGGTCGACCTGATGGATCCGGTCTCCCATGAAAATGGAGATCAAGCGGGTGGTCCCCTCATCACTCCTGAAGGCAGTGGCGGAAAGACCCAGCAGATAATGGCAGTCAAAACGGCTGACCACATCGGTGAACAGGGCCGCCGGAACCCGGTGACACTCATCAACGACCAGATGGCCGAACAGGGGTATCAACTCCTCCACCCTCTTGCGGGCGCTGTTGACGATGGCCACGGTGACCGGCTGGATATCCAGATGGGCATCACCAATCAGACCGACCCTGAGGCCGAGGAACTCCTCCGCCCTTTGCTGCCACTGGTACAACAGCTCCTTGGTATGAACAATAATCAGGGTTGGCTGCCTGCGGGCGGCGATAAGGGCCAGGGCCATGACCGTCTTGCCGCTGCCGGTCCCGGCCTCCAGCACACCGAAGGAACGATCTCCAATCTGGGCCACGGCAAGCTCCTGATAGGGACGCAGGGCGCCGCTGAAGGAGAACTCCACCTCCGCCAGCAGCCGCCGCCCCTCCACTATCCGCGGCGACTCCCCCATATGTTCCCGACAGAGCATAATCGCCTGATTGGCAAATCCTCGGGGGAAATGAAGACCGGTGGGGACCTGCTCATAATACTTCAAAGTGGGCAGCAACTTCTTCCCCACCCAGCGGCTATAGCGCTTTGCCGAAGTATATTTGGGATTATCTATGGTCAGCCGCTCTTTTATGGCCTTCTCGAGGGGGAGAGTGCTGCCCGTAAGCAGACAATCGGATGACACCGTCAGGGTAAGCATAAAAGGCCGTTAAGAAAAAAGTCGGGAATCAAATCTCTGAATTGACTCCCGACCAAAATATGAGTAAAAAATATCAACTGGTTGCATCGTTATGGCCTCACTCTCTGATACAAAGGAAAATTCGCCACCAACCCCGTAACCTCTCAACAAGGAGTCTTACCATGATTCGTTCTGTCGCCTGCATCCTCTTTCTTCTCAACCTGCTGCTGCCGGACCAAAGTTCAGCCGCAGCCCGGAAGATGATCACCCTCACCGTCCCGGACAGCGTTTTGAGTGAGGCTCTGGATAAATCCCTGCCGCTTTCCGTCGACACCGCATCCAGCACCTTGAGCGGGGCCATCACCATTGTCAAGATCAGCAATCTCCAGTTGCAGGAGACAGGGATCGCCTGCCATATCGATCTCAGGGGAGATAACATGCACCTCGATACTGAGATCGGCGGACAGAGCATCAAACTCAATGTCGGTTCCCTGCAGCTCGGTCTCCAGTGCAATGCCGTTCTGCGCTTCGACCAAGCCAGACAGATACTCTACGTCAAACCGGTGATCAGCGATCTGAAGGCATCATCCACTGCCGCCCAGGGCGATATTGATGCCCTGCTCCTGGCCTTTCTCAATAACCGCGAATTTCCAGTGAAGATGAATCAGCTGGAGCCCCTGATTGCCGAGACCACCGGCAAGACCATCACTGTCCATATGAATATTGTGTCCATCCGCACCCGGCAGGGAGTCCTGCAGCTTGACATCCTGCCCCGGGTCCAGGCCACAAGCCATGGTCCGGAAAAGAGATAAAGGGTCTATTCCCGGTATTTCAACTTACTAATCTGGAATTGTGTCCAGCAGATTTTGACCTGGCCTGCGGCCGATGGGGGCGATAATCGCAGCTGCACAACGATACAAACCGCCGCCGGCATGAGATCCTTCATTCCCTATTTCTGTTCGCCATTCTCGTAATACCGCACTATGGCATCGACCATATCGGGGATGGTAAAGGTTTCGGGCTGCACATCCACACGCAGGCCATTGTCGATTATGGTCTTGGCAGTCACGGGTCCGATGGCGGTAATCTTTACCCCCTTCAGCAGCCCTTTCAGCTCTTCCGCACTGGCGGCACCAACCATATTTAAAAAATTAGTAACGGTGGACGAGCTGGTAAAGGTGATCATATCGACTTTTCCCCTTTCCAGTTCCGCCCGCAACTTCTCCTTGGAACCCAGGGGCGGAACATTCTGGTAAACAGGGACCACCGTTACCTGAGCGCCGGCCCCGCGCAAGGTCTCAGGCAGGAACTCCCGGGCCTTGACCGCCCTGGGAATCAGGACATTGCGTCCCTCAACCCCAAAATCGAGAAGGCTCTCCGCCATCCCCTCAGCCGTATAGGTGGAGGGAATCAGATCAGCAACAATGCCGTAGTGGAGCAGGAAATCGGCAGTTGCCCTCCCCACTGCCGCCACATGCGGTCCTTTCAGATTTCGGGCATCCAGCCCTTTGGCATAGAGCCGGTCAAAAAAGAATTGCACGGCATTCATGGATGAGAAGAGGATCCAGTGATACTCATTGAGGCGGTCCAGCTCCTCATCCAGGACATCATACGAATCCAGCGGCTCCACCTGAATGGTCGAATATTCAAGACATTCGGCCCCATATCCCTCCAGGGAAGCAACCAGCTCCGAGGCCTGTTCCCGCGTTCTGGTCACCATGATCCGTTTCCCGAACAAAGTCCTCTTCTCAAACCAGTCAAGGGTGTTACGCAGGGACACCACCTCCCCCACAATAATCAGGGCCGGGGGCTTGATCCCCTCTTTCTCCACCCGTTGCACGATGGTCTCCAGGGTGGCCACCACCGTGTGCTGCTCCGGTGTCGAGGCCCAGCGTACGACCGCCACCGGGGTCTTGGCAGCGCGGCCATTCCGGATCAGATTGTCGACGATAACGGGCAGGTTTTTGATCCCCATATAGATGACCAGGGTCCCGGCGCCCGTGGCCAGCTTGGACCAGTCGATACTGGAATTCTCTTTGCCCGGTCCTTCATGGCCGGTGATAAAGGAGACGGAGGAAGTATAATCCCGATGGGTGATGGGAATCCCGGCATAGGTGGCAGCCGCCGTGGCCGAAGTCACCCCGGGCACGACCTCGAAGGGAACACCGGCCTTGACCAGATCTTCCAGCTCTTCACCGCCGCGACCGAAAATAAAAGGGTCGCCCCCCTTGAGCCGGACCACCATCTTACCGGCCCGCGCCCAGTCAACCAGCATCTGATTGATCTCTTCCTGAGTATGGGTATGCTTGCTTCCGCCCTTTTTCCCGGCATAGATCAGCTTGGCATCCTTCGGCACATACTTCAACAACTTGGGACTGGCAAGGTAATCATAAACAAGCACCTCCGCCCTCTCCAGGAGATATTTGCCACGCAGGGTAATGAGCCCGGGATCGCCGGGGCCGGCCCCCACCAGATAGACCTTTCCTGTTTTCATATTCTTTGCTTGCTGTTCCATAATTAGACTGTAGATAGATAGACTGAAGGTTGATGGTTTAAGGTTGGAGGAGACAGAGGAACGGACTGATTGCACCGGCGACGAAACATGTCCGCCCTTATAGCCTTCAGCCTATCCACCTAACCAGCTAATTCATCAAGCAGGCAGGCGGCCAGCAGAGGGATCATCAACTCGTGATGGCCGGTTACATGATAACCCTTGCCGCCCTTGGCCGTCGGCCTGTTCACCACATTGGTCAGGGTACGGTACTGTCGCATGAAATCGAAATTGGCGGTGGTGAACTCATCCACCCGGTGGCCCAGGTTCCTGACCACGGTCAGCGCCTTGAGAAACACCTCCGGCAGAAGCACCGCCGAGCCGAGATTCAGATAGGCCCCACCCTGCAGAGCCGCCACCTGGGCACAGAAGATCCTGAAATCATGGTGGCTGGTTCCACCGATGGCCGCCCCGAGGCAGAGGGATGGATATGGACGATATCCGTGCCCATAGCCACATGCACCGTGACCGGGATGCCCAGACGGGAAGCCGCGGCCAACAGACTTATATCATTATGGGGAAATTTTCCGGCAAGAAGGGCCTCGCCCACAGCCGCGCCCATGCCCAGTCCCTCTCTGGCACCCTGATTGATGGCGCCATTGATCACCTCACCGGTCTCCCGGGCCGCGCCGAAAGCCCCGTCTCCCAAGACCTGGTCCACCTCCTCGGAGGTGCGGCCGACCATGGCGATCTCGGTGTCGTGAACGATGCCGGCCCCGTTCAAGGCCAATGCCGGTGATGATCTTCCGCTCCATCAGATCGATGAGGATAGGGTTCAGGCCCACCTTGATGACATGCGCCCCCAGCCCGACCAGGAGCGGCCGCGCCGTCCCGGGCCGCGGCCAGCCGTTCGACCAGATCAGGAAAATCGCGGCCCAGCAACTGATCCGGCAGGGAGTCCAGAAGGGCACGCACCGTGCTGCCGGCCGGGATGGGCCGCCAAAGTTCTCCACTGTTACCTTGGTAGGACGATCATGGAGCGAATAGGTATTGAGCCCGGAGAAATCGAGGGGCTTAAGCATTGTTCCGCCCCCGATCACCGAAGATCTCCGTCCAACCAGTCACAGAGCAGATGCTCCACCCAGAGATGGGCCTCCTGGATATGCGGGGTCCGGTCGGCCGGCACATTCAGGACAAATCGGCAGCCCTCCGCCATGGCTGCCAGCCTCCCCGCCATTGCCGCCGGTCAGCGCCGCGGTGCATCATGCCCATCTCGGTGGCGACGCTCCATGGCCTTGACCACGTTGGGCGAGTTGCCGCTGGTGGAGATCCCCAGGGCCAGATCGCCTGTTTTCCCAGGGCCTGGATCTGCTTGACAAAGATCTCGTCAAAGGAGAAATCGTTGCCGATGCTGGTGATATTGGAGGTGTCGGTGGTCAGGGCGATGGCCGCCTGGGCCGGCGATCGATCAGAAAGCGGTTGACGAATTCCGCGGCCATGTGCTGGGCATCGGCGGCGCTGCCGCCGTTGCCGAAGAGGAGAAGCTTGCCACCCCGGCGAATGGTCAGCACCATCTGGAGGGCCAAGGCAACTATGACCTCGCCCTGGCTCCGGGCAAAGGCCTCCTGGACCGCTAGCGAATTTTTGGATGATCTGAGAAGCACGTCTTGCATAATTATCAGAAAGCAGAAGAAGACTCTTTCCAGTCCTTTCCGTACCTCCAGCTGTTTAAAAGGGAATCTTGACAAGCGGAATTTCGTTGATTGGGACGACTCGACGCATTCAAGCCACTTCCCAGTTATTCAACCACATGGAAAATGACTCTAAGATATCCTGCCCAAAAAGGCAAAAAAAAGGACATGCGGTCACAGGTACCGGCATGTCCCCAGGAGAAGTAGTCCCGGCAACTCAGAGATTCCTCTCCAAAATTACCATCAGTTGAGCTGACTCATAATCGCGGTAGTCACATCCTTGATGGAGGCGGAACCATCAACGACAATCACCTTGGCGCCGCCCGCTTTCTTGAAGTAATTGATGGCAGCCATCGTACCGGTCTGGTATCATAATAGATATTGTGACGCTTATTGATTGCCTCTTCATCCTGGTCGTCGGCACGGGCACTCAGATCGCCGCCGCACACCCGGCAGACCAGCTTGCCATCCTTTTCAACCGGCTTGATAGCGTCAAAGGCGATATGATTGGGATGATTATTATCATTTGCGCACAGACGGCGGCCCATGATCCGCTCTTTGGCAATCTGCCGGTCAAGCTCAATCTCGATCACATAATCAAGCTCCATATCCGCATTCCCAGCGCCTTGTCCAGGGCCTCGGCCTGGGCCAGAGAGCGGGGAAAACCATCGAGCAGCCAGCCCTTTTCCTTGGATTTTGCAAGGGTCTCGAGCACCATGGGAATGGTGATCTCATCGGGAACAAGATCGCCGCGGTCAATATACTCTTTGGCCTTTTTGCCGAGCTCGGTGCCGCCCTTGATGTGTTCGCGGAAAATAGCGCCGGATTCAATATGGTTGCAGCCATACTTATCCTTGACAATAGCGCCCTGGGTACCTTTGCCGCTGCCGTTTGGCCCAAAAACCAGAATATTTACCGCCATTCCGTTCTCCTTGATCAATTGTTGGTTATCATACGTTTTTTTCAAAATAAGCCAATTAACTTTTCTAAAAAATAAAACCCACTGAACGGGCTGGATGAGCATTCACTCAAAACAATAGAGAAAGTATAAACAAAAAAGATCTAGAGGCCAGCAAAAATATCTGCTCTTCTTTTTGACTTTCACGGGGAAAGTGGGTATTTTCACCTTCATTATTAAATGGGGAAGTGGATTGTCGGCTCTCTCGTATTTTTCCAGTCGTATCTTCTAGCCCTCTTCTCTACCCTGTTTCGTATTCTCAATAAACCAATAATCATAAAAAATCATGAAAGTTATCCGTGTTGGCCTTATCGGCTTTGGTACCGTGGGCAGCGGCCTGGCCCAGACCCTCTTCGAGCAGGGTGAGCGGCTCGTGCGCAAGGTTGGCACCAGGTCGTCCTCTCCCGTGTGGTAGATATCAACATCAACAAGTTGCCTGAACAGTTCCAGGAAACGACCTGACCAAGGATGTCAATGATATCTTCAATGACCCGGACATCGATATCGTGGTCGAGCTGATCGGCGGCATCGAACCGGCCAGGACCTTTATCCTTAAGGCCATCGCGGCCGGCAAGCATGTGGTCACCGCCAATAAGGCGCTGATCTCCCAGCACGGCAAGGAGATCTTCGACGCCGCGGCCGCAACGGGCGTCGAGGTAGGTTTCGAGGCCAGCGTCGGCGGCGGCATCCCGGTGATCAAGGCCCTGAAGGAAGGACTGGTCGCCAATCGGATCCTGTCCATCATGGGCATCATGAACGGCACCGCCAACTACATCCTGACCAAGATGACCGATGAGGGCATCGCCTTTGACGAGGTGCTGAAAGAGGCCCAGGCACTGGGCTTTGCCGAGGCCGACCCCACCTATGACATCGAAGGCATCGACACCGCCCATAAACTGGCCATCCTCATGACCATCGCCTACGGCATGAGCATGTCCAACTCGAGGACATTTCCATCGAGGGGATCAGCACGATCGAACCCATCGACATCGACTTTGCCCGCGATTCGGCTACCGGATCAAACTGCTGGCCATCAGCCGTCAACCATGGCGACCATGTCGAGGCCCGGGTCCATCCGACCCTGGTGCCGGAATCCCACCTGCTGGCCAATATCAACGGGGCCTATAACGGCATCCATTTCACCGGCGACATGGTGGGCAATGTCCTGCTTCTACGGGCAGGGGGCCGGCAAGATGCCGACCGGCAGCGCCGTGGCGGCGGATGTGGTCGATATCGCCCGCAACATCGCTCCACGGTTCGGTCAACCGGGTGCCGAGCCCTCTCCTATCTGCCCGAGAAGATCGGCATCCCGGCCGATCACCCCGATGAGCGAGCTGCTGCTGCCCCTATTATTTCCGGATCACCGCCCTCGATAAACCGGGGGTCCTCTCCACCATCTCCGGCATCCTCGGCAAACATTCCATTTCCATCAAATCCGTTATCCAGAAAAGCCGCCAGCAGGATGAGCCTGTCAGCATCGTAATCCAGACCCATGAGGCATCGGAGGCAGATGTGCAGCACGCCCTGACCGAGATCGACGCACTGGAGGTCTGCCCGGAACCAACGGTCAAGATCAGATTCCTCGTTGATGCGGAATAACTTCAAAAGCATTCAAGTTGATACCACAAAGGCAGTGCTTGAGTGCAGACACAACCCCGCGCGAGCGGCGAAGAAGCATGAGGAACCGCGCTGCCGATGAAGGTTCCTGCTTGAATGCGGACGGGAACAAGCAATGGCCCACCTTATTCCCAGGCAGCATAACCGATAACTCAAAGCAAGGCTTTTTTGATGAAATATCTGATCCTGGTAGGTGACGGCATGGGAGACCTGCCCATAGCCGAACTGAACGACCGGACTCCCCTGGAGGCGGCGGAGACTCCTTTTCTGGATTCCCTGTGCCGGCAGGGTGAGCTGTTTCTCACCCACACCATCCCGGAGGGGTATCCACCGGGCAGCGATGTGGCGAACCTCTCCCTGCTCGGCTACCGGCCCGAGGAATATTACACCGGCCGGGCCCCGCTCGAGGCTGCCGCCATGGGTCTTACCCTGAGTCCCGAGCAGACCGCCTTTCGCTGCAACCTGGTCACCCTCGGCCGGGATGCGGACAATCAGGTGCGCATGATCGACTATGCTGCCGGCCATATCAGCAGTGAAGAATCCCACCAGCTGATTGCCGCACTCGAAGAGGGCTGCGCCACCGACACCTTTCACTTCCACGCCGGGGTCAGCTACCGCCATATCCTGCTGGTGCAGGGGGATTATCCCCAGATGCACACCGTCCCGCCCCATGATTTCACCGGTAAGGACGTGAGCGCACCCTGGGCCCGTTTTTGCGAAGATCCCCGGTGGGCAACACTCCTGGCCAAGGCCTCAGCCATCCTGGCTGCTCATCCGATCAATGCCAGCCGGGTGGCCGCAGGCCAGAATCCCGCCAACTCCATCTGGCTCTGGGGAGAAGGAAAGTTACCGACAATGCCGACCCTGGCGGAGCGTTTCGGACTGAGCGGCAGCCTGATCTCGGCAGTGGACCTGCTCAAGGGGCTGGGGGTGAACGCCGGGCTCTCCATCATCAATGTGCTGGGGGCCACCGGCTATCTCGACACCAACTATGCCGGCAAGGCCCGGGCCGCACTCGAGGCCCTGCGCAGCCAGGACTTTGTCTTTGTCCATGTGGAAGCACCGGATGAGGCCGGACACCAGGGATTGCTCCGGGAAAAAATCCAGGCCATTGAAGACTTTGACCGGAAGATTGTCGGCCCCATTTTCGAGGGGCTGCGGGACAGCGGTGAGGACTTTCGCCTGATCGCCACCATGGATCATCATACCCCCCTCTGCCTCTGCACCCATACGGCTTCCCCGGTCCCCACCCTCCTCTTCGACTCCCGGCAGACCAGCCCTGGCTGCAATCTCCCCTTCACTGAAAAATCAGGATATGCCGAGGACAAGCGGCTTCGCAATGGCCTGGGCAACGGGGAACTGCTCATGGAGAAACTCCTGGAACGACACAAGAATGGATAATCCGATCCACCGCAGCCAGCTCCGCGTCCTCTATGGCGACACGGACGCCGCAGCCGTGGTCTATAATGCCAATTATCTGCGTTACTTTGAACTGGGCAGGACCGAGTTCATGCGTGCCTGGGTCTGTAGCTATCGCGATATTGAGCAACTGGGAATCATCCTGCCGGTTACCGAATGCCATATTCGCTTCAAGGCCCCTGCCCGTTATGACGATCTGCTCACCATCGAGACCAGTCTCACCGGGCTGAAAAAGGTCTCCTGCACCTTCAGCTACCGAATCCTGCGCGAAGAAGACGGCAGCAGCAACCCACGCCTCCTGGCCAAGGGCTTCACCACCCACGCCTCGGTCAACCGTGAGGGAAGGCTGACCCCCCTGCCAACGGACATCACCCACAAGCTACAGCCCTTTCTTGCCAATCCCCCTTCGCCCCAAGGCTGAATATCGCCCGGAAAGGGAAGGGGCCACAAATAGATTTGATTCCTGCCTCCCATCCTGCTATTATTTAGCAATAAGCTTGCATGAAACAGCCATGGATGGGACGTCCACCGATGCGTTTCCGTCCACAACCGTTACCCTTTTGCGCCCGACAGGTTTCTCACCTGCCGGGCCGCCATTTATGAGGGGAAGGAGGAACCATGGAAGACTTCATCATTCAGGACTGCACGCTGCTCAGCAGAACCAGCAATGTCCCCCCCGCCATCAATCTCAGGGAGTTACGCGACCGGATTGCCACCTGCCGGCAAAACGTGCTTTACCACCACTTTTGCGAGACCCCGCTCGTTCCCAGCTTCGACAACCCCGACTACAAGAACGATTTCGCAGTCTGGGCCCTGCTGCATGCGAGCGACAGGGTTCTTGCCGAGCGACTGGGCATCATCAACCCTTATATTTTTACCGATCTGGAAAGACTGCGGGAAGAAGTGGTCGAGATCCTCGACGAGCGGCTGAGTGAAATACATACCACGCCTTCATGCCAGGATGGCAAGGAGTTCTTCTTTACCGAGGCCGTGACCGTGGTCTTTGACACCGGATTGCGGGTCACATCACCGGAAAATTTGCCCGAGGCCATCGGCAGGATGTCCAATGGCAGCATCTACTATCATTTCCTCGAATCCCGGCGGCGCGACCCGGTGGGCATTGACGATTTTTCCGCATGGCTCGCCTCTTTTTCCGACCAGGAAAACTGGTGCAGGTTGTTGCAGAAGGTTGATTTCTTCTTCTTTAGCTTAAGCGAACTGCGGGAAGAGCTGGTAAGGACCCTGGAAAAAGGAGATGGATCATGAGCAAACTCCTTTCGAGCTACGAAGGGCTGGTCAGTGCCACTGTTATCAGGGAACTCCGCCAGTTGGGCGAACGGCTGGCCGGCAGGAGGGTGGTGCACGTCAGCTCGACCCGGAACGGCGGCGGGGTGGCGGAGATCCTCGGCTGGATGATCCCCCTCATGCAGGATGTGGGGATTGATGTCCAGTGGGAGGTAATAAAAGGGACCAGCGAATTTTTTGCTGTCACCAAAAAGTTCCATAACGGTCTCCAGGGCTTCCCGGTCACCATCTCCAGCCGTGAGTGGCAGACATACCGGGAGGTGAACGAGGAAAATGCTGTCCGGCTTCGGGCGATTCTCGAAGAAGCTGACCTGGTGGTGATCCACGACCCCCAACCGGCGGCATTGCTGGGACTCTGCCCCGACCGGAAGGGAAAATGGATCTGGCGGGCCCATATCGACATCAGCCGTCCGGCGCGTCTGGTCTGGCGTGGGTTGTGGCCCTTTATCTCCGGCTATGATGCGAGCATCTTCTCCATGTGCCAGTTTGCCCAGCCGCTGCCCCATCCCCAGTATCTCATCCCGCCGAGTATCGATCCTCTGAGCCCGAAAAACGTGGACCTCGATCCGGAAGAGTTGGCCAGTGTTCGCCACAAGTACAACCTTGATCCGGACAAACCGCTTCTGGTCCAGATATCCCGTTTCGATCGGTTCAAGGACCCTCTCGGCGTCATTGCCGCCTACCGACTCGTCCGGGAGTTTCAACCGGTGCAGTTAGTGCTGGCCGGGGGCGGGGCCTCTGACGACCCCGAAGGGCAAGAGGTGTTCAATGAAGTACTGGAAGCGGCTGCGGGGGATCCCGATATTCACGTCCTGTTGCTGCCTTCCGATGCCCACCGGACCATCAATGCCCTCCAGCGGCTTGCCGACATCATCATCCAGAAGTCGACCCGCGAGGGATTCGGCCTCACGGTTACTGAAGGTCTGTGGAAGGGCAGGCCGGTTATCGGCGGCGACACCGGCGGCATTCGGCTACAGCTGGTGGACTATCATACGGGCTTTCTCGTCAACACTCCAGAAGGGGCTGCGCACCGTATCCGCTTTCTGCTCCACCACGAACCCCTCCGAAAGAAGATGGGGATCAAGGCACGGGAGTTTGTACGTGAAAATTTTCTGCTCACGCGTCATCTCAAGGAATATCTTACCCTTTTTCATATTCTGACCTCCCAGGAGGATTCGTCCACCATTTACATCTGATCATGCCTTTTCCGCCGCGGCATTCAAAAAGTCAGGTGATGAACGGCAGCGACTAGCGGCATAAGGAGGTTTGGCAGGTTTAAACACCACCCTGGAAATTGCAACTACACGGAATAACTATTTCGGAGAAAAAATGGCCATGCCGACACCAGAAGGTGTTTCATGAGACAAGGGCGCTATCCCGCACCTCCACCACCGCTTCTCGGGTCGATACCGATTCAGGATGGCGTCTTTTTCCGGGTCTGGGCACCACGGGCGGGGCAAGTGGAGGTCCGGCAGATTTCCGGAGAGGGCAGGATGGTGACATTAGCACCGGAAGGGAAAGGCTATTTCAGTGGAACCATCCCTGGCATGGCAGGGGGTGATCTCTACACCTACCTGCTCGACGGCACACTGGAACGGCCCGATCCTGCTTCGCGCTGCCAGCCCGAGGGGGTTCACGGCCCCTCGCAGGTGTTAGCGCCATCCTCCCATAGATGGCAGGATTCCTCCTGGACGGGGATGACTCTTGCAGACTTCATTATCTATGAACTTCATACCGGCACCTTTAGCCCGGAAGGCACCTTTGCCGGCGTTATACAACGGCTCGGCTACCTCTCCGAACTCGGGATCACGGCAGTGGAACTCATGCCCGTGGCCCAGTTCCCAGGAGAGCGAAACTGGGGCTATGACGGCGTGTACCCCTTTGCGGTGCAAACCAGCTATGGGGGAGAAGACGGCCTTAAACTCCTGGTGGACGCCTGTCACCGGCAGGGCATCGCCGTCATCCTTGATGTGGTCTACAACCATCTTGGTCCGGAAGGCAATTATTTTCATGCCTTTGGACCCTATTTCACCGACCGATACCAGACTCCCTGGGGCGATGCAGTCAACTTCGACGGTCCGGAGAGTGACGGAGTACGGGATTACTTTGTCGGCAACGCCCTCTTCTGGATCGAAGAATATCATATCGACGCCCTGCGCCTCGATGCGGTGCACGGCATCTTTGATAATAGCGCCCGGCACATTCTCGATGAATTGGGGGAGGCGGTCCACCAGCTTTCCGCAACGATCGGCCGGAAGGCTTACGTCATCGCCGAGAGCGATCTGAACGACTCACGGCTTATTCGGTCCCGCCAAGAAGGAGGTTACGACCTCGACGCCCAGTGGAACGATGATTTTCATCACGTCCTCCATGCCCTGCTCACCAAGGAACGCCAAGGGTATTATGAAGACTTCGGGGAATTCGGACAACTCCTTACCGCCTTTCGAGAGGGCTTCGTGTATAGCGGCGGCTATTCCACTTTTCGACAGCGTCGGCATGGCAATGATGCCAGCGATATCGACCCGCTGCACTTTGTAGTCTGTGCCCAGAACCATGACCAGATCGGCAACCGCAAGGATGGCGAACGTCTGGCCCAGCACCTTGATCTGGAACGGCTCAAGCTTGCTGCAGGAACGGTGCTGCTTTCGCCCTTTCTGCCGCTTCTTTTCATGGGCGAGGAGTACGGCGAGACCGCACCGTTTCACTACTTCGTCCATCACTCCGATATGGCGCTCATTGAGGCAATACGCAGCGGCCGCCAGAAGGAATTTGCCGCCTTCGCCTGGGAGGGTGAGGTTGCCGATCCCCAGGACAAGGACACCTTCGAGAAGAGCCGCATCGACATCGACCGCCATCATCAGGGCCATCACAGCCTGCTCCACAACTTTTACCGCCGGCTCATTGCCCTCCGCAAAGGGAATCCCTGCCTGGGCGCCTGCAGACGGCGGGACTGTTCCGTAACCCGCGTCGGCCAAGCATCTGCGCTCCTGCTCACCCGGAATATCGACGGCCATCGCTCGCTCTGCATCCTGAACTTCGAAACCGGACCCCTGACCATCGATCTTCCAGCTTCCGCCGACTGGCGGCTGCTCCTCGACTCCTCTGCACGCGAATGGGATGGTCCCGGACTTCTCCCGCCAAGTCAGGCCGGAAAAACAATACGCTCAAGATATGACTGCAATCCCTTGAGTGTAGTAGTGCTGCTGGACCTAAAAGATAAAACCTTGCAGCCAGATCAAACGGAACCCATATAGAAAAACATGGTCGAGTGCGCCTCCTTGCGGCTGGAACGCTTTTTAGGCCCAAGGCTTCCAGAACCTTTGAGGGTCATAGCGCCGGATCAAAAAAACTCTTACCCGAGGCTGGTAACAATGAACAACATTCCCCATTCTATCCAGCATTGTCCACGCATCCCCGCTGCCTCCTACCGGCTGCAGTTCCATGGAGGTTTCGGTTTTCAGGACGCCACAGCCATCCTTCCCTACCTGCGGGACCTCGGGGTGACGGACATCTACGCCTCCCCTTATCTCAAGGCCCGCCCGGGCAGCACCCATGGCTACGACATCGTGGCCCATGACAGCCTGAACCCGGAAGTCGGGTCAGCCGAGGAATATGAATCCTTCACCCTACGGCTCAGTGAACTCAACATGGGCCAGATTCTTGATATCGTGCCGAACCATATGTGCGTCGAAAGTAAGGAGAACCTCTGGTGGCAGGATCTCCTGGAAAACGGCCCCAGCTCGATCTATTCCCGCACCTTTGATATTGCCTGGAATCCAGTGAAGAAGGAGCTGAAAGACAAGGTCCTCATCCCGGTCCTGGGGGATCAGTACGGCAATATCCTGGAGAACGGCGAACTGCTCATCACCTTTGCCGATGGCGCCTTCTCCCTCCATTATTATGAACACACTTTTCCTGTCATCCCCAAGACCTATGAGCACATCCTCAGCCACCGTCTGGAGACTCTGGAGCAGGATATGGGCAGCGACAGTGTCCCCTTCCAGGAACTGCTGAGCATAATGACCGCGCTCCAGCATCTGCCTGTGTATACGGAAACCGATCCGGAACTGGTGGTGGAGCGCTACCGGGAAAAGGAGGTGATCAAACGTCGGCTTGCCGCACTCTACACCGATTACCCGGCACTATCCGCCTTCATCGACGAGAATATCCGTCTCTTCAATGGCAGACCGGGCATAGCGGAGAGTTTTGACCTGCTCGACCGGCTTCTGGCCGAGCAGGTCTACCGCATCTCCCACTGGCGGGTAGCCACGGAGGAGATTAACTACCGCCGATTCTTTGACATCAACGCGCTGGCCGCCATCCGGGTCGAGGATGAGGAGGTCTTTGCCGAGACCCACCGTTTCATCCTTAGCCTGGTGGGCGAAGGCAAGGTGACCGGCCTGAGGGTGGATCACGTTGACGGCCTCTATAACCCCGCCGCCTATCTCCATCGCCTCCAGGCCCAATGCCTGCTCGTCCTTGGCCACTCTCAACCGAGAGGCATATTCAAGGATCGGTCAAATCTTCCTGCCGATGGGACGGAAGTTCTTCTCCCGTGCACGCCATTCTATATCATCGGGGAAAAGATCCTCATGCACGGACGAGCGGCTCCCCCAGGACTGGCCTATGCATGGCGCCACCGGATATGCCTTTCTGAACAGCGTGAATGGTCTCTTCGTCGACCACCTCAACGCCCGAAATTTTAACACCCTTTACGGCCGTTTCGTCCACAGCCACCGAAATTTCTCCGAGTTGGCATCCGAGGCCAAGCGGCTGGTCATGCAGGTCTCCATGTCGAGCGAGATCAACACCCTAAGCCACTTCCTCAACGCCATCTCCGAACGCAACCGGCACACCCGGGACTTTACCCTGAACAGCCTCACCAAGGCGCTGGTGGAGGTCATCGCCTTCTTCCCGGTCTACCGGACCTATATCAGCAGCAGCGAAAATCAGCGAGGATGATCGCCAGAAGATCGAACAGGCGCTGGCAAAGGCCAGACGCCGTAATCCAGCCATAGGCTCCTCCATATTCGACTTTCTGCATGATGTCCTGCTCTTGCGCTGTCCCAGCAGGTTCGGACGAAGAAGATCTGCAGCTGCGGCTTGATTTTGTCATGCGCTTCCAGCAGCTCAGCGGCCCGGTAATGGCCAAAGGCGTGGAGGATACGGCCTCCTATGTGTATAACCGGCTCGCCTCCTAAAACGAAGTGGGCGGTGCCCCCGACCGTTTCGGCCTTCCGTCGACGCCGTTCCACCAGCGAAACAGCGAACGCTCGCGAGCTACCCCCATGCCATGATCGCCACCTCCACCCATGACACCAAACGGAGCGAGGATGCGCGCGCCCGCATCAATGTGCTCTCGGAGATTCCCGAGCTCTGGCGCAAGGCGCTCACCACCTGGAGCCAGTTCAACCGCACACGGCGAAGGATATCGACGGTCAGCAGGCGCCCTCCCGTAACGAGGAGTATCTCCTCTACCAGACCCTGCTCGGCGCCTGGCCCCATAGCCCTGCCGGGAGGAAGCATTCGGCG
Organism: uncultured Pseudomonadota bacterium; assembly: GCA_963776835.1. Lineage (GTDB taxonomy): Bacteria > Desulfobacterota > Desulfobulbia > Desulfobulbales > Desulfocapsaceae > UBA2270. Next base: position 58,860 of record CAVZOB010000011.1, on the reverse strand, counting down.
AATTTCGGCAGCGGATCAAAGCTTATATGCGCAAGGCCCTGCGCGAGGCCAAGGTCAACAGCAGCTGGATGAACCCCGACACTGCCTACGAGGAGGCAATGGATACCTTTATCGATGCCATCCTTGGGGCGGCGATACCCCCTTTGTCCGCTCCTTTCTGGAGTTTGCCGGCTATGTGAACCGCCTGGGCATGTTCAACTCCCTCTCCCAGACGCTGCTCAAGATCACTTCTCCGGGGATGCCTGACTTCTACCAGGGCAGCGAGGTCTGGGACCTGAGCCTTGTGGACCCGGACAACAGGAGGCCCGTGGATTTCGCCAGAGCGCATGGAAATCCTGCGGGATCTGCAGACCAGGGAACAGCAGATAGGGCCTTCCGCCCTGGCCGAGGATCTCCTCGGCCATGGAAGACGGGGCCATCAAGCTCTTCCTCATCTGGAAGGCCCTCACCTTCCGGCGGGACAACCGGGATATCTTCGAGCAGGGCTCCTACACCCCGCTGTCGGTGCAGGGAGAGCAGGCGGAATCAGTAGTCGCCTTCTCACGGACCATGGAAGGCAAAAAGGTGCTCGTCATCGTGCCGCGATTCCTGTCGCACATTATCAGGGATGGTGTGGCAAATCCCTTGGGCAGATCGGCCTGGGGAGAGACCGTCATCGAACTCCCGGAGGATGCCACAGGCATTCACTACCACAACATCTTTACCGGTAGGTCTCATCCAGAAGAGAGGAGCGCGGACCGCGTCCTTTTCCTGGGAGATATTTTACAGCAATTCCCCGTGGCCCTGCTTGAGTGGAGAATTTAAGGAGAATATTCTTGACATAATCTCCCAATTTGCTATATTGTCGCAATGCATCGCGGGGTGGAGCAGTCTGGTAGCTCGTCGGGCTCATAACCCGAAGGTCGTTGGTTCGAATCCAGCCCCCGCTACCATAACAAATTCAAGGGATTCAGATTATATCTGAATCCCTTTTTTTGTGCCAAAATTTTTCTTTCCCCCCACGCTATCCCACACTGAACATCAAAGCTACCCTCGGAAAAAAAATCCAACCAGTCAATTAGTGACAATTATTTTGGCCGGATGGGTCTTGGCAGGAAGGTCTCATCCAATACCTATTTTCAAAAATGTTTTTTTGTGTCAGAAAATTAATAAAATCAGAACAGGTCAAGGCTTATAGGAGATATATTGACTTTTTGAAAATTAGAGATTCACAGTCTATATACGTAATAGATCCTATTTTTTCTTTTAAATTGTAGTGTTACCTGTCTCTATTTTTGGTCATTTAGTACCCAGATGTCAAGTTTTTCCTCCGATGGTAGCTCCGTTAAGGGCCAGTTCCGAGAATGGGCCCAACAAATGCTCGTCGGAGGAATTGGCCCTTGGCGGAGCGGAATTGTCACCTCAGTTTTTCATTCCAGATTGATTTGTCGATGTCTGTCTCATCACCACCTCCATAGCTTTGAAATAATCACGCTGGGCTTTCAGGTTCAACAATTTACTGTAACGCTGGGTAGTCTTGATTTTGGAATGACCAAGCAGTTCCTGAATCGAAACGATATCAGCATCAGCATTCAGTAATTTGGTGGCCATCGTATGCCGGAACCTGTGACAAGTTACGGCCACACCACTTTCCTGAGCATAATGCTCTACCCGTTTCTGTACTGCACGGACAGAGATCGGTTTTCCTCTGCAGCGTCCCTTCTCAGCCAGGAAGATCTGCTTCTCATTAGTTTTTGGTCTCTTCCTCAAGTACTTTGCCAGTGCCACTGCTGCATCATTGCTGATATAGACGATTCGATCCCTGGCACCTTTGCCGGCTTTGACCAGAATCCGGCTGCGTCTGTAATCAATAACGTCAAGGGTCAGGTTAACCACCTCCTGGACACGTAAACCACAGCGCAGCATCAACATAAAGATGGCAAGGTCTCTGGTACTTGATACACTTTCCAGAAACAGCTGGAGCTCGTTGTCATGAAGGTATCTCGGAAGAGGATGGGGCTCACGGAGCATCTGTCCTCTGGCAACTGGATTGTTCAATGGTACTTTTTCCTCATAGGTGAGGTAATCATAGAATCCACGAACTGCTGAAAGATGGCAGTTAATACTGCGTGGAGCCATCCTCTTTTCCAGCAAGTAATCGATATAGTGATTCACCTCTGTTGCCGATGCGGCCTCAACCGTTACCGGTAGCCAGCTGAAGAACATTTTCAGTCTGTGCAGGTAGTTCTTAACCGTCAACTCCGAGTAATTTTTTCTCTTCAAATACTGCCTGTAGTTCAGGATTGACTCGGTCATATTCATGATCTTCTCCTTTCTCGATGACTGCCATTGCTTTGAAATATGCCTCTTCCCGTGTACCATCTGCGATCTTTGCATATCGAAGGGTGATATCGATATCAAGGTGTCCCAGAAGCTTTTGCAGTACCTCCAGACGTAATCCCGCGTTGAGCATATTGGTGGCGAACGTGTGTCGCAGTGAATGGAGGCTGTACCCTTTTTGCTCTAGCCCTGCCTGCTGAGTAGCCTTCTTCATTATCATCCATGCACCCACATAGGAGAGATCCCGACCTCTGTTCCCGTAAAACAGATACTCACTATTCCTGTCTCTGACACCAAGCCACTTCTTCAATGCTTCTTCCGCTTCTTGATTGTAATAAACAACCCGACCATGGAGATTCTTCTCTCCGATAAATAACAGGATCTTTCGTTCTGGCAGAATAATATCAGTCATTTTTACCTGCAGAAGCTCTCCAATACGCATGCCGGTATGGAGTAACAGCAGGATAAGGGCACGATCTCGCACAGATGTGATTACAGCAAGAATTTCCCTCAGATCTTCCGTGGGGATGGCCCTTGGCAACACTTCAGGCAACTTGACTCTGATCTTTTTACGGAGGAGTTCCAGGGGAAGAATATCCTTATCAATCAGGTACTGAATAAAAGCATATAGTGTCTGCAGGTGGTTCCTGACAGAGTTAATCTTCAGCCCTCTCTCCTGCTCATGGTCGATGTAATCAGCAATAGCCTTACGGCTGATTTCCTCTATGCCCGACCTTCCTGTTTCTTGCAAAAAAGTCAGAAAACCGCTCAGGGTTTGACCGGTTTGACCAAGGGTACTGATCGTAAGATTACGACGATACTTGTCGTACAAATGAGCAATGACGTATTCATAGCCGGGAAGATTACTGTGCTCCAGTTTGTCTATAACCCGATTAAGAACACGACGCCGTTTGCTGGGACGATAGACGTACAACGCTCCGGCAGAGGGAAGGAATAACTTATCCATCAACCCGGTATTTTGCCTGGCAGGATGTTGGAGTGATAAAATGAGATAGGATTGAGACGATTGGGTGGGGTCACTCCAATCGGTGGAATAATAACTCTCGAATATACTATTTTGTATGGTCATGCTGTCCCCCTTCTTCTTTTATAGAAAAAACAGGATGTTGATGACCTTATTATACCATAAGCTCGATCGTTATTTTATTACGTATAACAGTAGACTTCTGAGTTGTTCCGTCAATAATAGTTTAAACAAATCCCAACAAAGGAGAATTTGTTCTCTTTAATGTTTGTATGTATTTAATCTCATCATAGGGAGTCCTGTTCTTCCAACAGCAGTACATGATTCTGATCCACTTAAAAGCAAGAGCTCGAATGGCTGTATGATGGGACTTTCCTCGTTCTCGTAGCATTTCATAATATGCTTGAGCCCATATTGATGACCTGCGTGAGGAATTTGCAAACTCATGAAAAGTTTGTAGTAAAAATTTCGGACAGGCAAGTCGGCGTATGACCTTTTTTGATTGACCGCTGGCCTTTGTCACAGGCGCTATGCCTAAATATTGTTGCATGCTGTCTGCGGAATCATAGCGGTTACGATCAGTACCCCAAGAACAAAGGAGACGCGGCCCCAAAGCCTCGCCTGAGCCAGGGAAAGTGTCAAAGATACTTTTATCTTCATGGTCGTTGTAGAGCTCCCTGAGCGCCACATCAAATTCATCAATTGCACTATTAAGCTCACTAAGTCTGACCAATGAGCATCTTTACAATAATGAGACAACTCTTTATAACAGCTTGATCAGAGGTAAGTGGTATTGTTGAACGAATAAGTTCCTGACGTTCCTTGATTCGCGCTGCTGATCGCGAATTATGTGTAGAGTAAAAAAGTTGAATTGTTTTATCTTTTGCTCGTTGCACATCGCTTAGTTGTGGCCATTTACTGAGAAAATCCAAGGCCATTGTTTTATAAAGTGTTCCCCCTGCAAGCATTATAGCCTGTGGGAAATACATCTTAAGGGTGGAAAGGAGTCGATTCGTCAGCCTTGTTCGCTCACCCACTACTTGACGACGTCCCTGGGCAAGAAAAGATATTGTCCGGGTTTGTTCGTCATCAGGCTCCCAAGGGCGTAATCTTTCATAATGAACAGCCACAAGTTCTCTCAGGTAATCGGCATCAGACGGATCTCCCTTTGCACCACTACCCGTAAACGCCTCGCGAAAACGAGCAAGATTTTTAGGGTTCACAGGAAAGAGGGTTAAAAAATCATACCCAAGCAGGTGAAAGATCAGCGCACCCCTTGATTGTTCAAGGCACAGGCCGCAATTTGTCCATCAGGATACTGTTGGCGTAAGGTAAGCAGCCATTCATTTAACGCTTCAGGGGTATGGGTTATTACTTGATGAACCGGCTTGCCTCCATCACAGAAGAGATACTTACATCATGTTTTTTATCAGCCCAGTCGACCCCAACAAATGCTGCGAATATGAAGTTGCTTTGTTCTTCATAGTAGCTCCCCAATTGAAGATATTTTGATTACAGGTTTCAAGATATACGCAGCGCTGGTTTGTCGAGGTCCTTATAGCAAGACAATTTGAATGATCGTCTTCTGAGTATTCGTTTGAACCAGCTCACTCTCACCCGCCCGAAAGTCTACTGTAAAACGTTCAACGTTAAGTAAGCTCATTCGTAACGGGGAGAGGCGCATTCTCTTAAATCACAATGTAATCATTTTATATTTTTCTCTCTTTGGAACAGCTATAAGTAAGGTTAACCGAGAAGTCATTTGAAATAGTAAGACATTAGATGTGGCAATATTAACGACTGCAATCACATGCACGAATACCGCGCCACTTTCGCCTTGAATGCTGATGAATGTTTCCGTCTCGTGCATTTCGCCATTTTCTGCTCCATAATTTAGCCCATTAGAAGGCATTATTTGTAGCAGATTTTCCACTTAACGGCTTGTTCAAATTATTTCCGGGGCCACTTTCTGCAATGCGATTGACAACTAACCAGACGGCATCAGCTACCCTAGTGTAACGATTGCGAAAGTTAGTATAAAAGGAATCAAGACCGTCCACGATCTGCACGTTTGTCACATTCTTGAAATACTTCGAGCTATAGTCGGCATATGATTCAATTGCTTTGCCCATGCAATCATTGCCCCTTTTATCTTCGACGAAAGCCAAGTATGAGAGATTGTGGCCCAAATCCATTCCATCAAAGAATCCGACCACGTACGCGGAATGCGTGAAACTGTCCTGTGCGCGCCACCAATTACCATCTTTTCGGTTTTCTTCAGCATCCGAGAGAGCAGGCAGAGTAAACAATATGCAAATCAATAATAGTGCTTGCACAGTAATGCGATATTTCACGAATCTACCTCCTTTGAGCGCGCGATGGCATGCTCGTTTTCCAGTACAGACTCACTTGAGGCTCTCGACAGGACGCCTTTCAGCCAAGTGAACTTGGCACGCTACGCTCCTCGATTACGCGGTCCAAGGAAGAACCAGAGGATCAAGCCCAGCACGGGCAGCAGCACCACTGCGATTATCCAAATCAGCTTCTTCTCGTTCGAAGCAGAGCTTTGGAAAATATTGATAATTGCCCAGATATCTCCGATCAGTATCAGGAGGCCCAAGACGCCGCTGTATCCGAAGTTCATCATTTTGGTTCCTTCCCTTTTCAGTGGGGGCTGTCAATCCCTGACGCCCGTTAAATGCGCACCCTTGTATGATCAAACGACAAACAAATACAACAAAATGTTCAGAATGAGGTTAAGTAAAATTTAGGAAATTTAGGGTTCACTGTGGGAGGTCGTCGCACCCTGAGGACTGGTTTTTAACCAGAGCCTGTTTTGTAGATTGGCCCCCCGCCCTATTCGCCAATATCGCGGAGTATCTGAGGCTTAGAGCCTGCATACACAAGGTCGATAGGCGCATGTGCAGGGTCGGGGAACCAGTGAATAGTTTACTTTATTATCATTTAACCTCAAGGACAAACAGCATGAGCACTCAGATTAAACACCAAGCGCAAAGCATCAAACAAATTTTTGCAGGAATTGATGTTGGCTCCGAGGAGCTGGTTCTTGTCATTCGTAGAGATGGTGTCTCTGACAAGGCCCGGACGTTCGCCAACAACTCAGCGGATCATGCTCGATTGGTAAAAAAACTCCTCTCATTAGGAGAAGTTACCGTATGCCTGGAGGCGACAGGCGTCTATTCTTTTGATCTGTCTGTCGCCATCCACGATGCTGGTATAAAGCTGATGGTGGTCAACCCCAAGTCTTCGCGCAACTTTGCGAAAGTATTGATGAAAAATAGCAAGTCGGATGCTATTGATGCCGACACGCTGGCCATATACGCCGAGAGAATGGATTTTGTCGCCTGGATACGCCCGTCCAAGGAAAAAGTTGCCACGCGCAGCTTATCTCGCCGTATTAACACGCTTACTCGTCAAAAAGCTGCTTCCAAAAATCACCTGCACGCTTTAAAGGCTTCAGGGGAAAACTCAGAAGCTGTGCTGGATGATGCTCGTCTGGCCATCAGCCAGTTAGAACAACGGATTGACAACTTAACTAAAAGCGCCTTGGGCATGATTGACAAATACCCTGAGATCAAACACATATTCAACCTATTGCTGACCTGTACGGGCATCGCGGAAACCAGCGGCATCGCCCTTATTGGGGAAATTCTGCTTCTGCCGCCAGGACTGACCCCCAAACAATGGGTGAAATCAGCAGGACTTGATCCACGTATTTTCGAGTCCGGCAAAAGCGTTCACAAGCAAGCACGGCTGGCCAAAGCGGGAAATGGCCGTCTTCGGGCAGCACTTTATATGCCGGCCTTGAGTGCCAAGCAGCACGATCGACACATTAAGGCCTATGCTCAACACCTTACAGATAAGGGCAAGAAACCATTACAGGTAATCTGTGCGATCATGCGAAAAATGCTTCATGCCATCCACGGCATGTTGAAAAACAACCAACCGTTTGACGGCTCTCGGTTTTATGCCTTACCAGCATGAGCAAGATAAGCTGTGATTCTATATTGTTATGAATGACAAAGATGAAAGGTTTGCAAAATCATCAGAGAGTAACAGCCCTTGAACCTGAGCCACGCCGGAGGCATGGCGCCCCATCGCCTTCACCACCCTCAGGTCAAGTATGGTGGGGGAAAGTAGTCAAGGCTGCGAGCGCTTTTCAGCGAGAACCCCGAAGGGGCTTGGCCTTGATTACTTTCCCTCTCCATGCTACGCACGGTGCTGCATATTGACACATTAAAATAACAAAAAAACACAAAAAAATCGCTTGACCTCGAACAGAGTATCTAACAGGTTTAATTTATTCAATCACAGGTGAAATATTTTTACTAGGAATTTCAGGCGAAGAATTAAAAAGATGCCAGTGGCAATGTTAACCTCATAAAGAAAAATGCAAATTAAAGCTTCTTTCCTGAGCACCTTCGCAACGGCCAAAGTCATCGTACTTCCAAAATATCTTAGCAAACTAAAAAGGAGATAATGACCCCAAACATCAAGTTGCTAAGGACTATTCAATATACGACACGATCCTCACTATCATAGTCATTATCATCCCTCCAATGTAGAGATCGCGCGCCGCATGAACTCATCAAACAATGGAACAGTGAAAGCCATATCGCCATAGGATGGACTATATATCATCCCTTTTTTAATCAAACCGGCACGCAACGGCCCAATTGTGCTGATCTTTACCTTCAGCTTGTCGGCAACATCGCCTGTACGATATGGGCCTGCTCCCAGTTCAGCCATGGCCCGGAGAAACTTTTTTTCTCGTGGGGTCAAGCGGTCAAACCGAACACGGAAGAAATTCTCGTCCAATCGCCTGGAGACCAAATCGCTTGCCTCCTGAACCACTTGCAAAGTGATCGGCGAAGCAGCAGCGTGATTCCATGCCTGGTAACCCCATTCCTGGAGGAAATACGGATACCCCCGTGTCAGCCGAAAAATCTCTCGTAATGCGGCCGGCTCAAACGATTTTCCAGCCATCATTACCGGTTCCTGGAGGGCCTTGATAGCATCTGGCTCCGGTAATGGGCCGACCTCCGGGAAACTGAACAGTCGCTCGGCGTATGATTTCGATTCCCCTGCCAGACCTGGTAAAATTGGCAAACCAGCACCGATCAAAACCAAAGGAAGCTGTCGCTGCTGCATCTTGTGCATGGCCATAATCAGGGCACTGAGTTCTGATGTGCTGAAATATTGAATTTCGTCAATCAGGAGAGCAATTGCCACGCCTCGTTCTTGAGCTGCCTCGCCCACGGCCATAAAAAGACTGGGAAGATCAACCTCAAGATCTCCGCTATCAGCAGAACCCGCCTCTGGTTCAATGTCCAGACCAATATCAATCTCGCCAACCGTGATTTTAATTGCGCCCACAAAACTTTTAAGTACAGAAAAGCTGCGCCGCACTTTGTTACCAGCCCCGGCGATCCGATCTATATTGAACAGCAGACGCCGGAGATGCGGGGCCAGCAAGACTGCCAAGGATTTCCCCTCATGTGCCTCGACCAGAATCGTGCGGTAGTGCGTATCTTGAGCCATCCGCTCAATTTCATTCAACAAAACAGTCTTCCCCACCCCGCGTAGACCGGTGAGTAACAAGCTCTTTTCTGGCCGTTTGGCGCGTATGCGTCCCAATAATATACGGGCTTGCTCCAATACTTCATCACGACCAGCAAGTTCCGGAGGCGGGGAACCCGCCCCAGGGGAGAAGGGATTATTTATTTTGTCCATTATTGATCTCACCTCTATAGAATTATATCGGCTTATATCTAATCCATGATATAACTATGTATAACTCATTATAACCATAAATATTTCAAAATAGACAAAAGATAATTGAGTGAAGATCTGCCCAAAAATGATCTATTGCTCATCTCAATTCTATGTGACCTATCATTTCCCAACCTCATTTTGGCTCCCACCGTATTTTACTGAATGCGGAATTGGCACTCTCCATGGGAAGCTCATTTCGCAAAACCGGCTGGGCCGCCGACCAGTTGGTTTCCCCTGTCTCGCGGAATCTACGAATCGCTTCCTCTATGCTTGCCTGATTGATTTCATCAACATTGATGATAATATTCAGCCCAATACCATAGCGGTAAGAGCGATCCATGGTAAAGGATTCAAATACTTCCGGCGGTTCGTGCAGAATGATTTTTTCGACCAGTTTGTCTTGATATTCGTAAAGGGTGAGCCCGCCAAATTTTTCGTAGATCAATTTTGGCCTTTCAATCATGCGGTACATTCGCTGGCCATGTGACCAAATAGGCTCAAATTTAATATCCACCTCTGCTGATTGTTCTTCAGTGGTTAGCATCTCCCGCGCTCGTGAATCTGCCATCTCTTCGACAATATCCCAAAATTCTCGACCAGCCGTGACGATGGTGGCATTCCAGATAGTTCGCCCATCACTGCCAAGAAAGTACGCATCGGCCCATTGGTTATATAAAGCAGGACGGCCAGGTTCATTGAGAACATGGGGACTGATAAATTGGCCACCATATACTGAAGATTTATCCCGTATTTGTTGCCGCAAGCTGATAAAAGCATCTCGTTGCTTCCTCTGAGAAAGCTGCCAATAGAGAATCTTTTTCTTGTTAGCTCTATGTGATTTATGCCGCATTTTTGACCATCCCTTTTTGATATGAGGCTTTACAACGGTTCAAGCCCCAAGAATGCCTGAGCCCTGGACCTGGAGATTCGAGGAAGCTTTTGGATGGAAAGCAGGGAGAGCTCGGAAAGCCCGTAGAGCCTTTTGATATCCTCGGTCATTGCCATCCACAGATGACCGGTCATCTCGGCGTCGGCCGCGGCCCGATGAAATACGCCGTCGGTGCGCAGCTTCTTATAGCGGACCAGGGCCTGCAACTTATGAGTGGAGAGATGGGGATAGATTCGCCGGGCGACCCGGAGGGTGCAGACCATTTCATTGGTTCTTTTCCGGCCGATACGGGCCAGCTCGGTATCGAGAAACCTGCAGTCAAAGGGAGCATTATGGGCCACCAGAGGGTACTGGCCCATGAAATCGGCAAATCCGGCCATGACCTCAGCGCAGCCAGGGGCCTTCTCCACCATCGCAGTGGTAATTCCTGTCAGGCTCTCGATAAAGGGGCTCACAGGAATGCCCGGATTCATCAGGCTTTGAAAGCGAGCAATGATCCTCTTGTTGTCAATCAGTACGGCGCCGATCTCCAGGGCGCGGTCTCCCCGCTGGGGCGACAGCCCTGTTGTCTCAAAATCGAGGACGATGATGGGGAAATTACCCATGGTATCTTTCCGCAGCCATCACTGAGCAGGTGACCGGCCCTTCCGCCGTCTGGATTCCGTTTCCAGATGGGGCAGGAAAATGGCCAGCAGACCGATTGCCGGCAGAAAGGCACACAGCTGATAGACAAAGGTCAGGCTGGTCCTATCCGCGAGATGGCCGAGGACTGCGGCGCCGATCCCGGCCATGCCAAAGGCAAAGCCAAAAGACATCCCGGCCACCGTGCCGACCCTGGCGGGGAGGAGCTCCTGGGCATAGACCACAATTGCCGGGAAGGCCGAGGCAAGAATCATGCCGATGGGCACACTGAGCACACCGGTCCAGAACAGATTGGCATGGGGCAGGGCCAGGGTAAAGGGAAGCACCCCCAGAATCGAGGCCCAGATCACCACCCTGCGGCCGAAACGGTCCCCGAGCGGCCCGCCGGCTATGGTACCCACGGCCACGGCGCCAAAGAAGATAAAGAGATGCAGCTGCGCGCTCCGCACCGGCAGCTGAAACCTCTCCATCAGATAAAAGATGTAGTAGCTGGAGATACTGGCCATATAGAAAAACTTGGAGAAGATCAGGACCAGCAGCAGGGCCAAGGTCAGCGCCACCTTGCCGCGGGGCAGCGGTGGTGCCTGGGGAAGAGTCACATTGACACGTGGTCTCAGCCGCAACAACCCATACTCCTTGTACCAGTGACCAACCTTGATCAAAAGATATATTCCCAGCAGGGCCGCGAGGGAAAACCAGGCAATGCTGGTCTGGCCGTGCCTGAGGACAATGAGCGCGGCCAGCAGGGGGCCAATGGCCGATCCGGCATTCCCCCCACCTGAAACATCGACTGCGCCAGCCCATGTCGGCCGCCCGAGGCCATACGCGCCACGCGTGATGATTCCGGATGGAATATCGAGGAGCCGGTCCCCACCAGGGCCGCCGCCACCAACAGTATCGAATAACTTCCCGCTTGGGAAAAGAGCACCAACCCCACCAAAGTCATCCCCATACCCATGGCCAGGGAATAGGGCCGCGGATGGCGGTCAACATAGAAACCGACCATGGGCTGGAGGATCGAGGCCGTGCCCTGAAAGGTGAGGGTGATCATGCCGATCTGGGAAAAGCTCAATCCATACGAGTTCTGGAGCAGCGGATAGATCGCCGACAACAGGGTCTGCATCATGTCATTGAGCAGATGACAGGCACTGATCATAATGAGGATGACAAAGGCGGTCTTTTCGGCGGGAATATGAGGGTTGGCAGGGGTCGAGCTCAAGGGAACTTCCATGATGTCGGCTGGATGGTTTTTCCGCTCGAAGCCGCGTCAAGAGGGAAAGCAGGAGAGTCATTTCCGGCAGAGTAACAGGAATGATTCTCCTGTCTTACCTGACCTGTGACACTCATTGGGATTTTGTGATTGTTAATAGGGACTCTGACCCAGATAATTGCCCCGTGGATCATAATTACAGACCACAATCAGCCATTTATTGCACACCGCGGTGGCGCAGCCAATCCGCGTGGTATCCTGCCAGACCATCTGGGTATAATGACCAATATCTGAAATATGAGAGGTTTGAATGGCACCTCCCCGGTAATTGGATTTTTCCCCTGCCCAGGCCATGACGGCATCAGATGTTCCGTAATGGCCGGCGGTGCCGATGAAGAGGTTCTCCCCATATTCCTGCTGCCATCTGCCCGAGCGGGGACGATGCTGCATACCGCACCGGGTGGATGCCAGATGATCAGCCCATTGCTGGGCAAAAGCAGCCACTTCTGCCGACCAGTACACCGGGCTAACACCCACTTCCGCTCGGATCCTATTGTGCAGGGCGACCATCTGCCGCGCTTCCTCCGGGGCAAGGCGGGAACCCGAAGAAGAGTTATTCATAAAGAGCTGCCCCGCGCAGGCGCTCAGTGAGGCGGAGAGCAGAAAAAACAATCCCATAAGGATCAGGGACGGACCATGCAAAAATTTCATATCAAGCACACTCATGCTGCATTGTTGATGCAGAAATCAGAAATTAATCTTGTACCGGTTTTCCCCTCTTCGACTGCAACTTGACATAAATAAAGATGAGCACGGCAGAGAAGACAAGCACCCCGTACAGGGCGTGGTGTGAATACTGCATGATCAGGTCCTGATTGCTGCCGATGAAATAACCGATCCAGGTGAGGATCGTCACCCATATTCCAGCGCCCAGCAGGGTATAGAGGGAGAACTTCCAGTGATTCATGCCGGCAAGGCCGGCCGGAAGCGAGATCAGTTGACGGACCACCGGCAGGAGTCGCCCGATAAAGGTTGAAATCTCCCCATGCCGCAGAAAGAAGGTCTCGACCTTCATGAATTTCTCCTCGGTGATCCACACATAGCGGCCATACTTCAGGATAAGCGGCCGCCCCAGATAATGGGAGGCGAAATAATTGACATAGGCCCCAAAAAGGCTGCCGAATGTGCCGCAGAGAATGGCCGTCAGCATGTCCATCTTCCCGGCCTGGGCAAGATAACCGGCAGCAGGCATGATCAGCTCACTGGGGATCGGGATGACCGAACTCTCCATCGCCATCAAGACAAATATTCCCGGATAACCCATGGCCCCGATACTCTCCACCAGCCAGTTAATTACAACATCCATCTGAGACTACTCCTCTCGTTCAAAGATAATTTTACTGCCGGCAGCGTGCCGGCACACAGGCGGAAAGATCAAAGGCCCTCATGGAAATTCACCTTTGAACCGTCAACTTGTCTCATTTGGCCGGATAGGTGAAGACCAGCTTTTTCTCCCGCAGATCGACCCGCACCTCGCCGCCCCGCGTCAGGGCGCCAAACAGAATCTCCTCGGTGAGCACGTCCCCGATCTCCTTCATGATCAGCCGCCGGAGCGGTCTGGCGCCATAGTCAGGGTCATAGCCGCTGGTGGCCAGATAGGTGCGGGCGCCGGCACTCAGGGTAATGGTCACCTTCCGTTCCGCCAGTTGCGCCTGCAATTCTCCAATCATCTTCTCCACCACCTTTTCCACCGACTCCGTGTTCAGGACCCCGAAAGAGATAATGGCATCGAGGCGGTTGCGGAACTCGGGAGAAAACAGATTCTTGACCGCCTTCTGATCCCGCCCCTTTTTCTCGGACATAAAACCGATGGGCGCACTGCTCATCTCCCGGGCCCCGGCATTGGTGGTCATGATCAGGATGACATTGCGAAAATCCGCCTTGCGTCCCGAGTTATCGGTCAGGGTCGAATGATCCATCACCTGCAGCAGGATGGAGAAGATATCGGCATGGGCCTTTTCGATCTCATCGAGCAGCAGCACGGAATAGGGATGCTTGCGGATGGCCTCGGTGAGCAGACCGCCCTGATCAAACCCCACATAACCGGGAGGCGCGCCGATCAGGCGGGCCACCGCATGTTTTTCCATGTATTCGCTCATGTCGAAACGCTCGAAATGGATGCCCAGGGTCCGGGCCAGCTGCCTGGCCACCTCGGTCTTGCCCACTCCGGTGGGTCCGGCAAAGAGAAAAGAGCCGGTGGGCGACTGCGGATGACCGAGCCCGGCGCGTGCCCTTTTGACCGCCTTGACCATCGCATCGATGGCCTCGTCCTGGCCGAAGATCAGACCTTTCATGGTCGCGGCCAGCTCCTGGAGAGAACCAAGCTGGGCATTCGTCCGCTTTTGGCCGGAACCCTGGCCATGCGGGAGACCACCGTCTCCACATCCCGGACCGTGACCGTCCGGCCGTCTTTCCGGCCAGACGAAAGGACGCACCCACCTCATCGAGTACATCGATGGCCTTGTCCGGCAGAAAGCGGTCGTTGATATAGCGATCAGCCAGTTCGGCCATGACCTTGATAGCCGTTCCCGAATAGGTGAGCTGATGATGCTTTTCATATTGTGACTTCAGGCCCTTCAGGATCAGCCGGGTTTCGTCCACCGTCGGCTCCTCGATATCGATCTTCTGGAAGCGGCGGGAAAGCGCCCGGTCCTTTTCGATATAGTTTTTATACTCTTCATAGGTGGTGGAACCGATGCAGCGCAGGACGCCGGACTGCAGGGCCGGTTTCAGGAGATTGGAGGCATCCATGGAGCCGCCGCTGGTGGCGCCGGCGCCGACAATGGTGTGCATCTCATCGATGAAGAGGATGGCATTTTTCTTGCGTTCGACGGCCTCCACCACACTTTTCATCCGCTTCTCAAAATCACCCCGATACTTGGTACCGGCCACCAGCGTCCCCATGTCCAGCAGATAGATCTCCACGTCCCGCAGCAGGTCCGGGACCAGCCCCTTTTTGCCTGCGACCGGGCCACGCTGTCCTCATGGATGCGCAGGGCCAGACCCTCGGCAATGGCGGTCTTGCCGACGCCCGGCTCTCCCACCAGCAGGGGATTGTTTTTCTTGCGCCGGCAGAGCACCTGCATCATCCGGCTCACCTCCAGATTCCGGCCGATGAGGGGATCGATGTGACCTTCTGCCGCCCGGGCGCAGATTGACTGTAAAATCCTGGAGGGTCTTCTCGTCCTTATCCACCTCTTTGGTCTCCGGCAGAACCGGCGGCCGCGGCAGCGGCTCCTTCTGCGGCCCTTCGGGCAGCCCATGGGAGATATATTCAATCACCGCCAAACGGCCGACCCCTTCGGACCCGAGGAAATAGACGGCATGGGACTCCGCCTCGGCAAAAATGGCAGCCAGCACATCACCGGTATCAACTTCGGACTTGCCGCAGCTCTGGACGTGGGAGACCGCCCGCTGCAGCACACGGTTAAAGGCCACAGTCTGGGCCGGCTCACTGGGGCCGACAGAGCCCAAAGTGGGCAACTCAGCCGTGAAAAATGCCTCCAGCCGCTGTTTCAGCTTTTCAATGGAGCCGCCACACTGACTGATAATATGGGTTGTCAATTCATCATAAAGCAGGCCATAGAGCATATGTTCCACAGTCACATATTCATGCCTGTAGCTCTTTGCCTCTCTGATCGCCCTTACCAACGCCGTTTCCAATGTTTTACTCAGCATCTTCATTCACCATATCCCTATGTAATCCAGGGGAAAACAAACCCCACCAAATACCTGTTTTTTCCTATATTTGATAAAACCGCACATAAGCGAGCCGCGAGACTTCGAAAAGTCACAAAGAGGATGGCTAAGCATAAAGGTCCAAAGACGAGGCGCACCAATCATGAGGAATGAGGCGTACAACAGGTACGCCGCAATGACGAAGGATGCAGTGCAACGAAGTATTTGGTCCTTTATGCGACGCCATCATATTTTTTCCATGGAGCAACGCAGCGGAAATCCATTTTTCCGGGCCAGATGATGCACCAGTTCAATCTTGGTCTCGCAGATCTCCCGGGTATAAACCCCGGCCACTCCGGTCCCCTGCTGATGCACATCCAACATGATCTTGGTCGCCATCGTTGTTGTCTTGTCAAAGATATTTTCCAGGATCAAGATCACAAATTCCATGGAGGTGTAATCATCATTATGGAGCAGCGCCTTATAAAGTGACGGCTCACGGATCTCCTCCCTGTCCCTGGTGGCTACCGAACCCTGCTGTTCATCTTTTATCTTGCTCATTTCCGTTCCACACAATCGCCTGAACCAGGCGGGCCTTTATAACCTTCATTCGCGGATCATCCCAGAGGCGACAGCCCCGAAACCCGACCAGCTTCACTGCTCTTTGCCGGCAAACATGGAGAGAAAAAGCTCTTCCAGGAGCAGGGTTGGCGGCAGTGGCGATCCTTTGAGCTGGAACTCGGTCTTCAGCAGCAGCCCCATCCACTCTTTCAAGAGCGGACAGGAATACTCTTCCGCTTTCTTGAAACCCATGTACAGGGCATAAGGATGACCTTTCAACATCTCGGTCCACCCTCCCTTTTCCTTGAGGGCCGGCAGATAGAGGTCCTGAAATTGCCTGGCCTGCATCCCCCGCTGCCAGGAAGGATTTTCCTGCAACTGCAGGGATCGAAAGAGAAGCAGCTTTCTTATATAATTGCGCATGGTGGCCAGAATAGCAAGGGCATGAATTCCATTTTCTACAAGTCGAGCAAGAATCACCAGGGTAGAGGCGACCTCTCTTTTGCCGAAGGACTCGGTCAGTTCAAAAAGGGCATCCTCCCTGGTCCGGCCCACCATTGTCTCAAGATCCGCGCAACTGATTACCGGCCGGTCCAGGGCAAAGAGCGCCACCTTCTCCAGCTCCGTGACCACTGCCACCGGATGAAAGCCTACCCGTTCGAAGAGCATGTCCATGGCCCGTGGCTCCATCTTTTTCTGATAGGGGGCCAGGGTCCTGAGGGCCAGCTCGCGCAGGATCTCTCTCTGATCCTTCTGGGCCGCGGAGCCGGCTCCAGCATCAACGGAACAATCAACAATCATCCCCTTTTTCTTGATGAAGATGAAGAGCTGCTTTCTCTTGTCGACACTCTCGGCGCTGAGAAAGAGGATATTTTGTCCCGGCAGCCCCTTTTCAAAGGCGGCAAGATAGCGTTCGGCCAGGGTTGCAGCCCCGCCACCCTTGGGGCCGGTGCCCGCTCCGGCCTCGGCCAGCAGTGTGTCAACCCAGGCCAGGTCACCACCAGGTTTTGCAAAACCGAACAGCTGCTGCCATTGATCAGGGCCGATCTCGGCCAGACCTTCATCCGCGTCGAGTGCAGCCATGGCTGCCAGGCTCTGGATCTGCAGACGCGCCGGACCTGGCCGTCCACCCTCATGGGCCAGCACCGCCTTGTTCCAGATATCCTTGGCCACTGCCTTGGAATGAAAAAGACGGCTGTCGGTCACCCTGTAGATCTGCCGGCCGGGCAAGAGGCTGTAGTTCATGATCTGCCCCAGGGTTCGGCCCGGATCTTCCTGGTCGCCGTCAATACCATGCACCACTCCCCCGCCCTTCCGGAGCAAGGCCTGCTGGAGGATATCAGCAGCCTCCCGGCACAGATATCTCTCCCCGAAAAAAAGATAGATTCGAGCCTCTTGGGCCGGCAGTCCCTGGGCAAGCCAGGATGCGAGTTCGTTGCGTTTGATCAGCCCCATGGTCAGTCGATCTTCACTCTGAGTGCTGGTGCTCCGCTGGACCTGACCGTCTCCATCCCGGCACGATCGCTGTTCCGTTTCTCAATCTGCTTCTGATCCATGATCTTGTGCAGAATGGCAGGCAGTGATCCTGGCTGCAGATACTCCTCTCCCAGCCCGTGCTTAAAGATGATCGCGGCCTGAGCACTCACGTCCTTCCAGCTCAGCGTGCTGGCATGGGAGGCTACCAGCTCAAAAAGGAGCTCGTTGTAGGGGTCATTGACAATGGCCTTGCCCGTACCCACGGTTGCCAGGATATCCACCTTGTTGTGAAAAAAAAGTGCCAGCTCCGAATAGGCCCGGATGCCGCCACAGGAACCGAGGCTCATAAACCGTTGTTTGCTGACCAGATCTCCCTCGACGATGGCCCCGGATTTCATAAGCTCTCGCAGGGGATCAAGCAGCTGCTCTTTCCGCCAGTAACTGTGACCGCGCTGGATAAACATCTCATGCCCGCCCTTCAGAAACTGTTCAAGAAGCTGCTGCTGCTGCTGCACATTATAATAAACCACAACGGAATGGGAGATCTCAATCCCATGCATGGACTTCACCCAGTCAACGACCAGGGGATAGCTGACCTGCAACTGATGAATCTGACCCAGATTTTGGGATGGGGCCGCAAGAAGCGCCTGCAAGCGGGCTGTTGCGGCACGATCGCCGGCACTATCCCGTGACACCAGGGAGAAGGAACGAGAAATCCGCGGTCGATAGCCATGGGCCATCAGAGTCTGGCAATTGGAGTTAAAAGACTTGCTGCCATCGTCATCACTGTGAAAGACCGACAGGCTACTGAGCCTGCCGTCCGCCTTCCATTGTGAAAAACTGGTCTGCACATACTGCTCCAGGGGGATGGCACCATACTTAGACATCATCAACCTGATTCTGATCTTATCCACCTCACCGACCAGGTGCGGATATTCCTGGAGATAATATTGAAGGATCACCCGCAGCTGGGTGGTGAACACCGTATTTTCTTCCCGAACCGCGGTCAACATCTTGGCAATCAGATAGGACCGCGTCTCCGGCTGTATGGTCTGGAGCAGGGTCATAAAGGTGGCAGAAAAAAGGATCAGGCTGTTTTCATCCTGAAAGGCCGATTGGGCCACCAGATCAAGGACCTGCTCCTGCTCCCGCACCTGATCCGGGAAGAAGACGGTGAGTTTCCCTTTCTGGGCCAGACTTATTATAAAATCGGAGACATGGGCATTCCGCGGATCTATGGTCTTGAGAAAAGCCAGAAGATTGCCCCCAAAACGGGTATCAATCCGTTCCTTCAGCACCGGCACCAGTATATCACGAAAGGACGAATCGTAGAGATCACTGCCCCGGGAAAGAAGGATGTAGGCATTGGCGGTGGTGCAATCTTTCGCCGCCTGCAGCCGGGCGGCCGCTGTGGCACGACGCAACGCCGCAATGGCCGCCCCCCTGTTCCCGACCGAGAATTCACCGTTAAAACGGGCCTGTATCTTTGGGTCCAGACGCTGAAATATTTCGCGCAGACGGCTTGCCGAGCAGGAAGACAGAACTTTTATTCCCACCTCCTGACCGCTGGGTTCGGTGATATCATGCAGATTATTGATCTTCCAGATCAGATAATCGGCGGCATCGGAAAAAGCCTGCAGCAACAGGCTCTTATCCTTAGCATTCCAGGAATAAAACCGCGCCTCCTGTGCCTCCTGCGGGGCACTGAAATAGTTGGCAATCCAGGAGAGAGAGGTAGCCGGCGTCACCCCGGGAAGCTGGAAAAGGGAACGGGCATGCCAGGCATCGGTAGTGGACAGCCTTTGCAGACGGCTCATATTCATCAGGGCCGACGCTGGAGTCATGCCGACGATCTTGCAGCTCATTTCGGTGGCCCAGCACTGTTTTTCCGTCATCTGACCAATGATCCTCAAGCCTGTTTCAACTGTATCCGTCGTGTGACCCGGCACTTCGAGAAAGGCCTTGAAGGCCCAGAGGGCGGGCTCCTGAAGAGATGCCAGCCGGTCAATAAGCCCCAGCATCACCGCCGGAGGCAGATTTCCCGCCTGCCCGATGGCCACCGCCACTCTTTCCGAGACAAAACTCAAGCCGCCAAGTTTCTGCAACAACTGCCAGACTGCAGCACTATCCACACCAGGCAGTGTGGCAAAATGCTCAATCACAACAAGGTAACTAAAAGAAATCCTGGCCTGCGGAAGCCGGTGCAGGATATCCAACATTTCGTCAGCGGTCATGGCAGGAAGAGCAGCAAAAACTCTCAGCACCCGCATATTAGTATAACTCAACCCTTTGACCAGCTCTTTAATCTGAGCGAGCTGCTGCTCATCCATCTTCACCCTGGCCAGGGACTCCATCGTCTGTAACGTGGCCTGATCCGCAGCCAGATCACCACTATTCCTGCCAATGGCCCCCGCGCTGATCTTGCCACTGCCAGTGCCGGGTTGCGCAAGGGTATCGGTCGGCCAGGACAAGAGGAGGGCCAGGATAAAAACCAGGACCAATCCCTCACCACCCAGTATCAATTTTAACTTTTGCATTTCCACTTCATCACTTTTATGTTTAAAATTCCCTGGCATCTAAACTAACCCCGGTAAACGGGATAAGTGCCTTTCGCAAATTATTTTCTTGCAAAAAAACAAGAAAATAATCTGTAAGGCACTAAAATTCTTTATCATGCCGCATCCCAATTCTTTAGAAGCCGTTATGAAACAAGCAAGGTTTGTTATTGATTGTTTCATCTACGGACTTTTATGCCGCATCCAGGAACCAGCAATCTGTTCTGCTGTTTCCTGCTATGGCGACTGGCAAATAACCTCTGCCGTAAAACATACAAGGGGCCGTTACGAAATAACACATACTTTTTGTCCATTTCTTTACGGCCCCTTATGCCGTTCATGACGATGAATCGCATCAGTTATTTTTGAATAACGGGTTACCCAACTTAAGAACAATAATAATCAATTCTCGATAAACTGTAAAAAATACTTTTCATGCCGCAACGCTCCCAACTTCTGCCCTCTCTCTGCCTGATTCTTGCCATGTTTCTTTGGGGAAGCTCTTTTGTGGCAATGAAACTGGCCTTTCAGGATTATCATCCCATGGTGGTCATTTTTGGCAGAATGGCGGTTGCCTCGCTGGCCTTTCTCTGTTTTCTTCCCAGATTTCGACAGATCCGGATCCGCAGACAGGACCGGTATCTCCTTGCCATCATGGCGGTGAGTGAACCTTGTCTCTATTTTTTCTTTGAGGCCATGGCCCTGCAGAAGACCAGCGCCGCCCAGGCGTCGATTATCACCACCATGCTGCCGCTCCTGATCACCATTGGATCGGTCTTTTTTCTCGGGGAACGGTCATCGAAGCAGGCCCTGATCGGTCTTTTTCTGGCCATGGGCGGGGCCATCCTCCTCAGCCTGAGCGGAGCGGTGAACGAACAGGCACCGGCGCCCCTTCTCGGGAACTTCTATGAATTCATGTCCATGATCTGCGCCACAGTCTATACCCTCACCGTCAAACGACTCACCGCTTTCTATCCCGCCCTTTTTCTCACCGCCATCCAGACCTGGATCGGAGCCTTCTTTTTCGCGCCCTTCCTCCTGCTGCCGCAGGTACCGCTGCCCAACTCCTTTCTTCTGGTACCCATATCAGCCATTTTCTACCTTGGTCTGGCGGTAACCCTGGCCGCCTATGGCCTCTACAACTTCTCGCTCACCCACATGGAGGCGAGTAAAAGCTCGATCTTCATTACCCTGATTCCCCTCTTCACCCTGCTGCTCAGCAGGAGCGTCCTCCATGAATCATTTACCCTGGGGCAGTATCTTGGAGGTTTCACAATCTTTGTGGGAGTCATGGTGAGTCAGAACTTTTTTTATCCAGCCAACAAAAATTTTTTCAGGAAAAGAGATCATTAATCAAGGAGGGACTGAAAGATGAATGAGATGCTCACAGATCAGTTGCAGGAAATATTTTTGGCAATGGAACGGGGAGCCGCCCGAAAAAAGATCTACGCCATGCGGGCACGGCAGGAAGGAAACCAGGCCCTGGCCAGCCTCTTCAATGCCATCAGCAATTCAGAGAGCGCCCAGGCCAGCCGCTTTCTGATCCAGCTTCGCGGACCAACGGGTTCCAATGGCCAGAACTGCACCCTGGCCTTTACCGATGAGATTCCCGCCTCCATCAAACTTTACGAGCAGACGACGCAACTGGCAGAAGACAGCCAGGAAAAGGCCATGCGCAGCGCCTGTTCGCAATCCGCCCGGGTACAGCGCATGCATCTGAGCCTGAAGAAGAAACTGGACAGGAAGGGGAGTCAAGGCGAAGAGAACACGGCCAGCTATCACGTCTGCCAATTCTGCGGATTTATCATGGAAGGCAAGGCTCCGGAGCACTGCCCTATCTGCACCGCCCCGGCCAGTCGTTTCCAGGAGGTCACCGCCTGAAACAGACTCAATCCGACCGGCACAGCATGCATCCCGTCATCACTCACCTGCCAACAAGAAAAGCCCGTAACTTATTCAAGTTACGGGCTTAACAAAAAAAATGGTGCCGCAGGCGAGAGTCGAACTCGCACGACCGTGGGCCACTACCCCCTCAAGATAGCGTGTCTACCAATTCCACCACTGCGGCTCACTTTTTATTTTTACTTTATTTTCCCTCTGCCGGCTCTTGCGGCGCTGCAGGCGCCACCTTTTGCTTCTCAGGGGCAGCAGTTGGCATGGGGACAACTTTTTCCTCTTTATTGGCCTTCTCTTTCACCTTTTGCACAGTTACAGGCGCGGGTTTGGCGAGCTCACTCATCACCGACCCCGTGCTCTTGCTGGAAGAAAAATAAGCAAGGACCACCGAAGTCAACATGAAGATAATCGCCACAGAGGTGGTAATCTTATTCAGCAGCGGCAGTGGCCCTTCCGAACCAAACAGTGACTGACCGGAACCACCAAATGTTGCCCCCACATCGGCCCCTTTTCCATGCTGGAGCAGGACAATCACGATCAGGAATATACAGACCGCTATATGGACAACTGTGAGTAAGGTGATCATTGTCAGATATCTAAAGAGGTTAAACTTCTTGAAAATGAACTATTCGTCCAAAGGACTCCGCATTGAGGGCCGCACCACCAACCAGGGCGCCGTCAATATCTTCCTGGGCCATCAATGCATCAATATTGTCAGGCTTAACCGAGCCACCATACAATATCCTTAGCTGGTCGGCAATATCTTTTTCATATATTTCTGCCACAAGGTTGCGGATAAAGGCATGCACCTCCTGGGCCTGCTGGGTAGTGGCTGTTTTCCCGGTTCCGATCGCCCATACCGGTTCATAGGCAAGGATCATTTTCTCCATATCGGCCGCCCCGACGCCTGCAAGGCCTGACCTGACCTGTTCTGCCATTATCTTGAAGGTCTGTCCACCCTCCCGCTCCTCCAGGGTTTCCCCGACACAGAGAATGGGCATCAGCCCAAAGGCCAGGGCGCCACGAACCCGTCTATTGATCAGGCCATTATCCTCATGGAAGATCTGCCGCCTCTCTGAATGACCGACAATGGCTGCGGTGCCGCCTGCGTCCAGCACCATCAATGGAGAGATCTCGCCGGTAAAGGCCCCCTCAGCCTCCCAGCAGACATTCTGTGAGGCAATGAGAATTCCAGTCTCCGCCAGGATATGGGCAACCTGAGCAAGCACGGTAAAGGGCGGGGCCAGCAGGACATCACGATCTTGAAGATCAGCACATCTCTTGGCAATATCCGCGGCCAGATGGCAGGCATCAAGGACAGTGGCATGCATCTTCCAGTTTCCGGCAAGCAATGGTCTTCTCTTCATAACTGACTCCTGTGGTGCATGCCCGCCTTTCGGCGCTCAGCAGTTTTGATTTCTCAGCCCAAGGCGTCAACACCGGGCAGGCTTTTCCCTTCCATCAGCTGCAGAAAAGCGCCGCCACCCGTTGACATATACGAGATATTTCCGGCCTCACCGGATTTCTTCACCGCAGCATTGGAATCACCGCCGCCGACCACGGACAGGGCATGGGAGGAAGCTATCGCCTGGCACATGGCCATGGTCCCCCGGGCAAAGGCATCCATCTCAAAGGCGCCCATGGGCCCGTTCCAGATGATGGTTCGCACGTCTGCCAGGGCCTCCTGAAAACAAATGGTCGAGGCCGGGCCGATATCAAGGGCCATCCAGCCATCCGGGATATCCTGGGCCGTCACATTCTTGACCACCGCATCCGGCGCAAAACGATCCGCCACCACAAAGTCCACGGGGAAATAGAGTTTCACGCCCTTTTCTTTGGCGGCCTGGAGCAGCTGCCGGGCAGCATCGAGAAGATCATCCTCGGTCTTGGAGGCCCCGACCTCAAACCCCTGACTCTTCAGGAAAGTATTGGCCATGGCCCCGCCGATGATCATCCCGTCAACCTTGTCCAGCATGTTCTGCAGGGCGCCCAGCTTTGAAGAGACCTTGGCTCCGCCGACTATGGCCATCAAGGGGCGGACAGGCTCAGCCATCGCCTTACGGAAAAAATCCATCTCGGTCTGAAGGAGCAATCCGGCGCCGCTCTCGGCAACCAGTCCGGGGACACCCGCCACCGAGGCATGGGCCCGATGGGATACGGCAAAGGCATCATTGATATACACATCAGCCAAGCCGGCGAGTTTTGCTGCAAAGGCGGAATCATTTTCCGTCTCTTCCTTGTGAAAGCGAAGGTTCTCCAGAAGGAGCACTTCGCCGGGCTGCAGGTTCGCCACCATGGCCTCGGTTGCCTCACCCATACAATCGGGGGCCAGGCGCACATCCTCTCCGATCAGGGTGGAGAGGTGTGCGGCAACCGGAGCCAGGCTGAAGGCCTCAACCCGCTGTCCTTTAGGTCTGCCCAAATGGGTACATAGAATCAATTTCCCCTTCTGCTCCAGGACATACTTGATGGTGGGCAGGGCCATGCGGATACGGATATCATCGGTAATCAGCCCCTGCTCATCCATGGGGACATTAAAATCGACACGAACCAGTATGCGCTTACCGGCAAGATCCAGATCACGGATTGTCTTCATCGCCACACTCCTCCTTTGTAACCAGAGACTTCAAAATAGCATTCCAGCACGTATTCGAGTCGAGACCGAGAAGACAAACGAGCGGCGACGAGGCAGTACGGGGAGTACGGCGAGGAGTCGCGCAGCGCCGTCGACGAAGGAATCGGCTTGAAGGCTTGCTGGAATTAGAGCATCTTGTCGGCAACCTGCACAGTCAGGTCACCCAGCATATTGGTGTAACTCCCCAGCTCATTATCATACCAGCCATAAATCACCGCCTGGGTCACCGGCACACTGAGGATGCGGTCAGCGCCTGCCTCAAGGGAACAGGATTTAATCTTGTCCAGATTAACGGCAATGGAGGCCGTACGGGTATGCGTTTCAGTGCCTTCAATGACGGCGGCCGCCTCCGGAACTCCGATGATATCGGATGAGACGTTCTGCTCCTCTGTATATTCCAGATAGGGTGAATTCTGGGCATACTCGCGGTAGATTGCATTGATTCGATCCCTTTTGAGCGGACTCTCATGGTCATCCTGAACATTGAGTACCAGCACGATCAACGAACCGGTGGAGATGGGAATGCGCACCGATTCGGCGATAAAGCCGATTGATTTCATCTCCGGGATAACCAGGACCAGGGCCTTGGCCGCGCCGGTGGTGGTCAGGATGATATTATTGAGGATCGACCGGTTCTTACGCAGATCAATTGCTCCGCTTTTCGGCAGACGATCCAGGACCTGCTGACTGCCGGTGGCTGCATGGATGGTGACCATGGAGGCTGAGAGAAAATTCTCGGCGCCGATACTCTCCATCAGCGGTTTGATCATATAGGAAAGACAGGTCGTGGTGCAGGAGGCCGCCGAAATAAGGGAGTGGCGGGAGGCATCATAGTCCTCATCATTGATGCCCATAATCGTGGTCACCGCATCAGCCGGCATATCCATGCCCTTGGACTTGATCTTGAAAGGTGCGGAGAGCAGAACCTTTTCGGCCCCGGCCTGCAGATGGCCGCGCAGCGCGCCCCACTTGGCATCGGCATCGGCAGTGGGATCATTAAAGGCCCCGGTGGTATCCACCACCAGTTTGACTCCGTTCGCCTGCCAGGCGATATCCTTGGGATCACGGGCATTGCGCAGAAAGGTTACCGGCATGCCATTAATAACCATAGTTCCCTTTTGCTCATCCAGGCCCTCGATCACCCGGCCGCCTTTGTGGCCATGGAGATAGGCCCCCAGACGGCCATAGGAGGAATCACGCTCAATACAGGACGCCAGATCATGCAGGCCCTGACCGATCTCCCGACCAACGTTAATGGTCAATTCGGAAAAATGTTTTCTTGAAACATGATGCCACAGTGACAGCTTTCCGATCCGACCGAGACCGTTAATCCCTAATTTCATGGCAATGCTTCTCCTTTACGGGTAAAATAATGGGCAAATCAGCATATCAGATTATGCCAAGATGCAAAAAAACAATACAAGAGCAACAAAAACCTCTAGTTAGAATAGATCTTTAATCTCCATATTCTTATACTGTATTCCAAGCTATTCTTCAAAGACTATCAAGGCCATGTATTCAAAAAAACATTTCAGAAGCCGTTACGGCCAAGGGCACCTGGCCAGGAAATGAAATTCACCACACCCCTGCAGGCAGCAATTCTCATCAAACGCTACAAACATTTTCTGGCCGATGTCAGGATTGCCGATGGCACCGAGATCACAGTCCACTGCCCGAATTCAGGATCCATGTGCGGCTGTTCCAACCCTGAAGCCAGGTCTTATCTCCCGCTCGGGGAATCCCCGGAGAAAATACCCCCGCACCTTGGAGATGATCAGAGAAGGAACCACCTGGATAGTCGTCAATACCATGTGCACCAACCACCTGATAACACAGGCGGAGGTCAGCGCCAAAGAAATCCGCATTGTCCGCGCCCTTCCCTTTTCACTTGCCAAAAGCTGAGGTTTACAGATCAAGGGGAAAAGGGAAAGGTAAGCAAGCAGCAACGAGCACGACAAGGAGTAGGGGGTGAGGAACTGCACAGCAGTAACGCAGCGCAGTTAACGCTTGATTCAAAAATGATATCACATCAGCCATGAAAGAAACAACAACAGCCGTCAAAAAAGGGGTTATCCTCCTCAGCGGAGGCCTTGACTCCACCACTGTTCTGGCCATTGCCAAATCTCAGGGATACGCCTGCTATTGCCTCAGCTTCCGTTACGGGCAACGGCAGTCCATTGAACTGGAACGGGCCAGCCACATTGCCCGGACCTTCTCCGCGGAACAGCACCTGATCCTGCAGCTCGACCTGGGAAAGATAGGGGGATCGGCGCTCACCACCGATCTCAACGTGCCCAAAGATCGAGACCTGAATGTGGCAACGGACGAGATACCCGTCACCTATGTACCGGCCAGAAACATGATCTTCCTGGCCCACGCTGTGGCCTGGGCCGAGGTCCTGGGGGCCTCCGATCTCTTTATCGGCGTCAATGCCGTCGATTATTCGGGCTATCCCGACTGTCGCCCGGAATTTCTGGAGGCCTTCACCCAGATGGCAAACCTGGGCACCAGGGCCGGTGTGACGGGCAAGACAGGATTTATCATCCATGCGCCCCTGCTGCGGCTGAGCAAAAGGGAGATAATCGAGAAAGGGGTCGCTCTCGGCATAGATTACAGCCTGACCCACAGCTGCTATGATCCGCAAGGAGGAGAGGCCTGCGGCAGATGCGATTCCTGCCTGCTGCGCCTCAGGGGATTTGCCGAGGCCGGAATCAGGGACCCGGCAGCCTATGTCTTAACTGCTCAGGCCATTAGACTGAAGACTGAAGACTGAAGACTGAAGGACATCAAAGCCCGGATTTTTTGTATGATCCTCCATTATTTGTTCCTGAAAACCTTCGACCTTCAAGTCCTATCCACCTGAGCAGGTATCAGGTCATCATAGGTGATCCGGCCGCCGAGGAGAGTCAACACCGCCTTGCCCTGCAGAGGCCATCCCAGGAAAGGGGTGTTCTTGGACAGAGAGACGATCAGATCCTCGCTAAAATGAAATTTCCGATCCGGATCAATGACCGTTATATCCGCAACATCGCCGATACCCAGGGAACCGCCGACAACGCCGAGGATACGGGCGGGGGCAGAAGACATCAGCTCGACCAGGCGGGTTTCACTGATCACCCCGTCACGGACCAGGGCCAGAGTCAGGGGCAGGGAGGTCTCAAGACCGATAATGCCGTTGGCTGCCCGGTCAAATTCCACCTTCTTTTCGAGGACGGAATGGGGCGCATGGTCCGTGGCAATGGCGTCAAGGGTGCCGTCCTGCAGACCCATGCGGATGGCCTGACGATCTTCCTCGGTGCGCAGGGGCGGATTCATCTTGGCGTTGGTATTGTAGCCCTCCACCGCCTCCTCGGTCAGGGTGAAATAGTGGGGAGTAGTCTCGGCTGTGACCCGGACACCCCGTTTTTTCGCCTGACGGATCAGATCCGTCGCCGCCCCGGTGCTCACATGGGCGATGTGGACATGATGGCCGGTCAACTCGGCCAGGGCCAGTTCCCGATGGACCATGATGGACTCGGCCGCCACCGGAATACCGTGCAGCCCAAGCCGGGTCGAAACCTCGCCTTCATTCATGACCCCGTTGCGGCTCAACGAGATCTCCTCGGAGTGCGAGATAACCAGCAGGCCATGACTGGCCGCATATTCCATGGCCCGCCGCATGAGCTGACTGTCGACCACCGGCCTTCCATCATCGCTCAGCGCCACCACCCCGGCCGCCTTCAGCTCGCCATATTCAGCGAGCCCCGTGCCGCCGCTGCCCTTACTGATTGCCCCCACCGGATAGACCCGGGCCGAGGCATGGGCTGCCTGCTCGAGGATAAAACGGGTGACCGCGGCCGTATCATTGACCGGCCGGGTATTGGGCATGCAGGCCACCGCCGTAAAACCTCCAGTGGCCGCGGCCAGCGTCCCGGAGGCAATGGTCTCCTTGTATTCTTCACCCGGCTCGCGCAGGTGGACATGCATGTCAATCAGCCCCGGCACCACCCATTTTCCCTGCAGATCGAAGCACCTGGCCCCCTCCCGCACGACGGACTCCGGTGCCACAATCCTGCCGTCCCGCAGCCACAGATCGCCTTGCCGGTCAACCTTATTCACCGGATCAATGATCCGGCCATTCTGCAGAATCGTTATTTCATTCATGACACGCTGTTCCATTAATTGCTGTCTCCGCCCTTCTCTCCGCCCATAACCAGATAGAGCAGGGCCATGCGAATGGCCACGCCATTGACAACCTGGTCAAGGATCACGGAACCGGTCCCGTCGGCAACATCCGGATTCATCTCCACGCCCCGATTGATGGGACCCGGGTGCATGATCAGCACATCTTTTCTGGCCAACTCCAGCAGCTTCCTGTTGACCCCGTAGAACCTGGCATACTCACGCAGGGACGGAATCAGGGGGTCGTGCTGCCGCTCCTGCTGAATCCGCAGGGCCATAACCACATCAGCCCCCTCCACTGCCTCCGCAACAGAGGAGCAGACCTCCGCCCCCAGAGACTCAATGCCGGACGGCATAAAGGTCGCGGGCCCGGCGACCCTGACCTGGGCACCCATCCGGGTAAAGCCGATAATATCGGAATGGGCCACCCGGCTATGGGCAATATCCCCGATAATCGCTACGGTCAACCCCTTGATCCTGCCCTTGTGCTCCATCACGGTCATCAGATCCAGAAGGCCCTGACTGGGATGTTCATGGGTCCCATCTCCGGCATTAATAATTGCGGCATCTACATGCTGGCTCAACAACAGGGGCGAACCGGAACTGGGGTGACGGAGTATGATGATATCGGGGTTCATGGCCTCAAGATTGCGGGCCGTATCAATGAGGGTCTCTCCCTTCTGGGCTGAACTGGTGGAGGCGGATATATTGAAGGTATCAGCGCTCATCCGCTTGGCGGCGATTTCAAAGGAGAGACGGGTACGGGTGGAGGGCTCAAAGAAGAAGTTAATAATCGTCTTGCCGCGAAGCGTCGGCACCTTCTTGATTGGACGCGCCGATATCTCTTTGAAAGAACGGGCAGTGGACAGGATAGACAGGATATCGTCCACCGAGAGCTGCCCCATCTCCAGAAGGTTCTTGTGCTGAAAGCGATAGTCCTTATTCACCTCCGTGCCCCCCGGTTTTGCTGAAAAAAATCAACGAACCATATCCCCGATACGATTCCAGCGGATGGAAGTATACCGATCAAGGGAAAAAAGTGATTTATCAACATCCCAGGACCAATAAATGATAAAAGCCTTCCCCAAAACATCCCGCAGATCAACGAAGCCCCAGAAGCGACTGTCATAACTATTATCGCGGTTATCACCCATGACAAAGATCTTGCCTTCAGGAACCGTCACCGGGCCGAAGTTATCCCTTGGACCGGCAACAGAACTCATTATATCATGACTGGTGTATTGGGCATGGGGATTCACCACCTGCTTGCCATTCACAAAAACCTTTTTATCCCTGACCTCAACGGTATCGCCACCTATGGCCACCACCCGCTTGATATAATCCAGCGACCGGTCACGGGGAAAACGAAAAACCACCACATCGCCACGAGCTGGTCCCTGGCGGTGAACCAATACTGTACCGGTCAGCGGCAGCTTCACCCCGTAACTGAACTTATTGACCAGCAGATGATCACCAATCTGCAGGGTGGGCAACATGGACCCGGAGGGAATCTTAAAGGCCTGAACAATAAACGTCCGCACAAAAAGAGCCAGAAGCACCGCGACAACAATAGCCTCGACATATTCCCTGACAACTGATTTTTCTCTCTTGCTGCTCAACTTTATTTTCTCCTTCTCTGAATGATCAATCTAATTAAAAAACTCATCAAACTGATTACTTTAAAAAAACTTTCTTTTCAAGCCAGTTCCAACTTAAAAGAAAATATTGCCCCGGCCCCAATTCCTGGAGTCCCTTCTTTCCTGTTCTAAAACAGACTGTTACACAACAAAAAGGGCACCAGACCTTACAAAACGTCAACATATTGTGTCCTCCCATCCTCAAAAAACATCGATACCACTTTACCCATTAATTTTTTTTAAAAAAAACACGTCCCCTTCAATTACTCTTCTTGACAAAACTTTTTTTATATGTCCTTAATAACATGCAATCGTATAAAATTTTATACGGCGCTGATGCTCGGTGTTAACCTAAAGTTTTACATAGAGTTTTCTTGACAAAGCTTCTTTTTTATGTCCTTAATACATGCAATCGTATAATTTTTTATACGGTGCTGAAGCCTAGTGTTAACAACAAGAATACAAAATACGATGAAACCATCATGAAATTGCCTTTTCTCTCCACAGGAAAACTGGTTATCGGTTTAGATATCGGCTCACATTCCGTTAAGGTATGTGAGTTGAGGCCAACAGACACTACCTATACAATCGTGAATCTTGGAAGCGCCATTCTTCCCGAAGGGGCTGTGGAGGACGGGACATTACATGATCCGGAGGCTGTGGGCAAAGCCATCAGCGAGCTTCTGGCAAACCTGAAATTAAAACATAAAAAAGTGGCCATTTCCATTTCCGGCTACTCGGTTATTGTAAAAAAAATCCATCTTGAAGTCATGGAAGAGCAACAGCTGGAAAAGTATATCACTGCTGAGGCCGAGCAATATATTCCCTTTGACATTGACGATGTCTATCTTGACTTTCAGGACCTTAAAACCAACACCGAAGGATCAGACCACACTGATATCATGCTTGTCGCCGCCAAAAAAGAAATTATTGACGACTACCTTGACATGTTACAGGGGCTGGGACTGCAGCCGGTTGTGGTCGATGTCGATGGCTTTGCCCTGGAAAATATCTATGAGTCCACTTATCCTCAAAAGGAGAGTGTGGCCCTGGTGGATATCGGCGCTGCCAAGATGAATATCAACATTATTACCAATGGGATGTCGGTGCTGGCAAAAGACATCATCATCGGCAGTCGGCAATTGACTGAACAAATTGCCGAGACCTTTGACATTCCTACTGAAGAGGCGGAGGCGTTAAAGCTTGGACAGATCCCGGCCGAAGAGAAACAGGACCGGATTGCGCAGATTTTTACTGACACATGCAGCCAATGGGTTTTAGAAATTAAAAAAACCATTGATCTCTATCACTCCAATCCTGCGCACAACCCCCTTGACAAAGTGATTCTCAGCGGCGGCGGTGCCAAGGTGGCTGGACTGATTGATTTTTTGCAAGAAGAAACCAATGTGCCGGTGGAAGTTTTCAACCCTTTTGCCAAGATGATCTCAAATCCCAAACAGATAGATACGGAATACCTGAACACCATGGGCCCGGAAATGGCCATCGCAGCAGGTCTGGCCATTCGCACATCATCTATTTAGGGGTGTTACAAAAAATAACTACTATATTTCAAACTATTCTGTTACGACAGCCATGGAAGGCATAGGTCGATCGCTTCATGGGTAGATGAAGAGCGACCGGTTCGTTATGCTGTTTTTATATTATCTCAATGACACCTTTCTTTTTTCAAACGGCCTAGGTTATTAACATGCTCAAAATCAACCTGCTCCCGATCCGGCAACTTCAGAAACATGCCAGGGCCCGTAACGAAATCGTCGGCTTTGTCGCGATTTTCCTGTTTTCCCTGCTCATTCTGGCTGGCGTGGCGATGTTGCAGAGCAGTAAAGCCAGCGCCATCCAGGCAGAGGTAACCAGACTGAATCAGGAGAAGCAGACATACGACAAAATCCTGGTCGAGATCAAGAAACTGGAAGCAGACAAGAAAGAGCTGGAAAAAAAGATCGGCATCATCAATCAATTAAAGAAAGATTCGTCACTCACTGTCCATGTCCTGGACGAGGTTGCCAGAAGGCTGGACAGCACCAGAATGTGGCTCACTTCACTTGACCAGCAAGGCAACTCCCTTGCCCTTACGGGCATAGCCCTGGATAATAAGACCATTGCCGCGTTCATGGACAATCTGGATGCCTCCCCTTTTATCAGCAATGTCAATCTTTCCGATTCATCACTCAGGAACGTAGCAGGTCAGGATTTGAAATCTTTTGCTCTCCAATGTACGGTTGGCTCACCAAGCGGACAAACTGACGAATCCAATCAACAGAAAAAATAACGCTCAGTATGAAAAAGAATAATCAGCCATTTGCAACCTTTATAGATCAGAAATACCTCCCCCTGCAAAGGAAGCATAAGCTTGCAGGAGCAGCAGCGCTCTTGATTCTGCCCCTCGTCCTCTTTTTCTTTCTTTTTTATCAACCAAAAAACAATGAAATCGAGAGTTTGACCCAGAAAAAAAACACTGCCATGCAAGAGCTGCAAAAAGCCAAAGACATAGCTGCAACTCTTGACAAACACCGGGCAGAGATGGCGCGTGTCGAGGAACAATTTAATGAAACATCCGTTTTATTTCCCAAAGAAAAGGAGATCCCCCGACTCCTGACCGATATATCAGCGGAAGGACAAAGCGCCGGTCTTGAATTCCTCACCTTCAAGCCTTCGGTACCAATTCCGAAAGATTTTTACTCAGAGATACCCATCGATATCCAGGTAAGAGGTCCCTATCATAACATGGGAAGTTTTCTTGACAATGTGAGCAAGCTGAACCGGATTGTCACTGTCTCAAATATAAAAATAAGCGCTCCCAGTAAAAGCGAGGGGGAGATACTTCTGAATTCCACTTGTCGTCTGGTCACATACCAGTTTACGGGTATAAAGCTGGCACAACCGCAAGCAGCTAAGAAATAAAATTTGACAAACTCTCTGATGAAAACGCAAAAACCTATCAGATATCTGACGTTCGCGCTCAGCTTCTTTCTCATCGTAGCCGGGCCTCTATCCATTCAGGCAGCACCTCAGACTCAGGCAGCCAGTGGCGCAAATCCAGTCACCGAGCAGACTTCTCTTGAGCAGCACGCAACTGTCGACGATCCATCGGCTGTTTTTACGTATCAGGTTGAAGGAAGACCGGACCCCTTTGCCCCCTTCATCTCGGAGAAGGCAGTAAGTACCGGTAATAATGATGAAATTGTCGAAAATAATGAGCCCCTCTCCGGGATGCAGTTGTTTGAACCGGGGCAGTTGAAACTGGTGGCCATTGTTTTTGAAAAAAATGCTGAAATGGCCATGGTCGAAGATGCCACCGGCCAAGGCTATACCATTCGACCTGGCATGAAAATTGGCAAAAAAGGTATCATTACCAGCATTACCCCTAATCAGGTTATCATCGAAGAAACATCCGTAACGCGATCCGGCAAGAAATTAACCAAAACTATCGTTATGCTTTTAAAGAAAAAGGGAGCAGAGTAAACAATGTACCCCAGACTCTCCATATACCAACCGGCTATTTTGCTCACCCTTTGCCTGCTGCTTGTGTTCCACCTCAAACCAGCTTTGGCTGAGAATACACCATCTGCGGCAGATACCTCCTATCTCATCCAGGATATCAGGGCAAACCTGCAGGGAGATGCCTTAAGTATAGAGATTGTTGGCAACAATCCGCCCGTTTATACCATGTATGAGCTCTTCAATCCCACCCGGCTTATTCTCGATATCGCCCATGCCACCGTGGATAAAAAAATTGATGTCGCTCACGTCCTGCCTGTCAACAACTTTGCAAAACTGGTCACCAAAACCCTTACCGACCAGGAGCCGAATATCACCCGCTTTGAAATCACCATCAACGAAAGCCACACCTACTCCGTGGAAAGAGATAAAAACAACCTGTTGATCCTGATCCACCCCAAAACCGATATTTTTCAGACTGGCACACCTGCAGCAGATAAGGAAATGCCTACCGCTGCTTCATCTGCCCAAAAGGAGGCAAAACTAGAGGCCCAGACAACCGCAGCAGACAATGCGCCAGCTCCCGCGGATACAACGATGGAGAAGCTCATTGATTCTTCGGCATCAGCCCTGAACAAGGGAAAGGCCAAAGGACAAAGCGGCACTGAAGATTCAACGGAACTTGCGGAGAATTCTTTTGACTTTGGCGGGTACAAAGGCGCCAAACGGATCAGTGTTGATTTCTACAAGATCGACCTGCACAATGTCTTTCGCCTGTTCCGTGAGATCAGCGGCGTCAATATCATCGTCGATGATTCGGTTCAAGGTTCTCTTACTCTGGCGCTCAACGATGTGCCATGGGATTTTGCCCTCGATATCATCCTCAACCTTAAAGATCTGCGCAAGGAAGAGCGATTCAATACCATTGTCATCTATCCGGCCCAGAAGGAATTTGTCTGGCCGGAACGAGCCCAGGACAATCTCTCGGTGGAAACAGACCTGCAAGTTGTCCAGAAGGAACAGGACTCCCTGGTCATTGAACAGTCTGCCGCCCAATCGGAAGAGACTGTTCAGTCCAAGGAACTGATACGCAAGGCCCGGATTGAGGAAAAGAGTGATAATATCGATAAGGCCGTTGCCCTTTATGAGCAGGCCTTTCAGCTTGACCCGAAAAATGCTCACCTGGCAGACCGTTTGGCCGTCCTCTATCTGACAAATTTGGGTATGAACTCCAAGGCCATTTATTATGCCAAAGAGAGCCTGAAGATAGATCCCAGGAATAGCAGAGCCGCTCTCTATGCCGCCATTGGCCTGGCAAACATGCACCGCATTCCCGAGGCCACCGACTATTTTGCCCAAAGCATCAGCGATGCGACACCCTTGAAAGAGGCCCTGATCAGCTATGCCTCCTTCAGCGAACAGAATGGACAACCCGAGGCCGCACTTAAACTTCTGGCCCGTTATAATAGGCTCTATGGAGAGTCGGTGGAAACAATGGTTGCCAAGGCACGGATTTATGACAAAATGGGTCAGAGAGAGAAGGCCAACGAACAGTATCGAGCCCTGCTGGCTTCCGGCTATCGACTGGTCCCCGGCCTGAAACAATATATAGAGGCCCGACTGGCCGGCAAGAGTGCTCCGAGTATGTAAAATAATGCATTAACAATATTTACTCCCGCAGAGATGCAGCCAAGGATAAAAATCTCTGCGGGAGATAAATTTTTCATCAGTGAATAGCTGAATAGTTACCCACACTCTTTAATTTAACAGCTTCATTACCCGCAGGTTGGCACAGATATGACACGTTTCGCTTATTCTTTAATGGCCAAGAGGTTTTCCATGAAACTCAGCTCACAAACGGCATCAGCACTCGCCCTCTTCCTTCTGTCCCTTGTTCTTTTGTCCTGTAGTCCGTTGACCGTATCGCATGAAAAACATACTACCGAGGTGACAAAAGTTGTTGTTCGGGAGACGATGCCTCCCTCCCTACCGGTTCAATATCAGACACCATCCTATCAGGTTGATGTAACCGGCAAAGATGTACTGGACAATAAAGCAGATGAGGTTGTGCTCAAGGTTGGCGCCAGGATCAGTTCCGGAAAGAAAGTTCCACTCAGGGACATCATGAAGCCCCTGGCCAGCCAGAAGAGATTAAATGTATCCTGGGCCAGCGATGTCAATCAGGAGGCCCTGGTGGACGTGAATATTCAGGCCAATGACGACTTCTACAAAGCCATTGACAATCTCCTGCGCCAAGTCGATTATTTCTATGAGATCCAGGGAAGTACACTGGTCATCAAATACCGTGAAACAAAACAATTCCATATTGCCATGCCTTTTAGTAAACAAATTTATACCACTGGCGCTGGGGGAAATGCCCTTGGTGGTGGTGGTGACGAGGCTACAAAACAAAATATGGAAGGAACGATCAAGATCGCAAGCGAAGGAAATGAATTTGATATTTGGAAAAATATTGAATCGCACTTGGACAGTATTCTTAAAATCGAACGTACTGTGGCAATATCCACGTTGCAGACAGACGGTGCTACAACTGACACTCTTGGCAAAGGTGAAGTCAAAAAAGAAGTAACGAAAGAAGAAAGAACAGAAGTGACAGGAGGACTTGAGAACTACTACTTGGTCGACAAACCTGTTGGCTTGATTACAGTGACCGCTCCCCGTCCCATACTCGAAAAAATTGATGCTTATTTCACCTCATTGGAAAAAGAAGTCTACAAACAGATCTCCATTGAGGCCAAGATCATCGAAGTCCAGTTGATTGACAATTCTTCGATCGGTATCAACTGGGATTCCGTCCTGAAAAATTTCAATATCAACGGTGCGATTCGATTTGGCGCTCAGAGCATCGGGAATGGTGTTACGGAAGTGGGTCAAGTATGGCCCAATGTCTTTGCCAATAGCGATAAATTCAATAATGGCATCACCAATGGATCGAATTATGACCCAACCCGCCTGGTGTCCAACGTCAGGATCAATACGGCCAATTTTGATGTCTTTCTCAGCGCCCTCAAGACCCAGGGCAAGACCCAGGTCCTTTCCAACCCTAGGATCAGCGTCCTCAATGGCCAACCTGCCATGATTTCTGTTGGCCGCAACGTCACGTATGTGAAGAAGGTAACATCCACTGTCACGGCGGGAGCAACAGGTAATACGGTCGACTATACTGCTGATCCAGGCACCATTCTTTCTGGAGTTGGCTTGGGCCTTACCGCCACCATTTTGAATAATAACGAAATCATTCTGAACCTGGTGCCGGTCACCTCGGAACTTCTAGAAGGGACAGAACAGCCTGTAGTTGTAGCTGGTGAGGGAGTAACGGCTGTCAGGATGGGCCTGCCCATTGTCAACGTCCGGGAAATGAGCACCACCGTCCGGGTCAAGGATGGAGAGATGCTGGTCATTGGCGGCCTTATCAGCGACATTGATGATAACCAGGGGAATTTCGCCCCCGTATTTGGCGACATCCCGCTGATCAAATATCTTTTCGGTCATGAAGAGAAGGTAAAACAGAAACGCGAACTGATTATTCTACTGAAACCACGTATTATCTAATTTTATAAAGAAATAGAGAACAATACCTTTTTTACAGGGAGAAGATTATGAAGAGGTTGCACTGCGCACTGGTTGGCCTGATGGTACTGTTACTCTCCGGTTGCGGACAAACTGTGGTTGAGACCCTCCAGGTGCCGGTAGAATCCGGTCCCAATGCGCCTGGCAAAGGAGAAACAATCGTCATCCTGCCCTTTGCTGATTACAGCTATGCAGACTCGCTGGCCGCGGCCCATCGGCGTGATATGGCCATCACCGAGTCCCTGACTGACCGGCTTGTGGCCAATGGCTTCAACCTGCCCATTCAGGAGGATGTCTTTGCCTACATGGTGGATCAGTCAATCATCAGCCTGGTCGCCTATGAGCAGAACAATTCTGTGTCGCTCAACAATGAACTGAGCGGTGAATGGTCTGAAGTCATGAAAGATCAAATCCGCGGCTATATCGCCGAACAACAAAACCAGCGCAGCAATCAGATCGTCGCCAGTCCCGGAACCCATGGCCTTACGCAACAGACAGTCGCCAATATTGGCCGCAAATTCCATGCAGACTATATTGTCCGGGGACGGATCCTCGAATTCAAGACCCGCCAGGAACATACATGGGCTCCCTGGAAAAAAGGCATCCTGCCTTTCATCTCCGGCACCACCAGTCAGGTAGCCTTCGGTTTCGCCGACACTGACCAATACGACAACTGGAATAACATGATCGCCGGCGGCACCTGGGGGGCTATTATCGGACACAATGTCAATGGCCCATGGGATACCGATAGTGATAACAATACTCTGGGAATCTCCGGAACGCAGGACGCCAATACCATCTTTTGGGGAGCAGTTGGTGCGGCCCTGGGGCGTGAGGCCAAAAACAGCGGCAAGGTAGATCAGGCCGTGGTCCAGATGCGCATCTGGATTCAGGAAGCAGCCACCGGCAATGTGGTATGGACCAACAGAATCGATGTCAAGGTCTCACCGGAATCAGTACTGGCAGACAATCAATATGATGCCCTCTTTAACCAGGCCATTGAAAAAGGCACCTCAACCCTTATAGATAGCTTTATTACCTCTGTTTTTAATACATCCCCTGTAAGTTCTCATCCGATTACAACAATTTCGCCGTCAGTAACTCCAACCAGGTACGTCCAATAAAAAGTGAACGGCCCTTATTCTCATATGAGAATAAGGGCCGTTCTTCTTTCCTTCCTGGTTATGCACCGCATCACGATTCATAACAAGACATCGCTATACCTGCAAATAAGCTCCTGATATCTTATTAATTCTCCTGCTGAGCCGCATCTTTCTGTTTCTTGGAATTCTGATACAGCCCCATAAAATTGATCGGCTCCATCAGAAAGGGAATAAACCCGCCATCCACGGAGATCTGACTGGCAATCTGGCGGGTAAAAGGAAAGAGCAAAGTCGGACAATCGACACTGAGGACCATCTCCAGATGTTCCTCGGGAATATTCTTTAACAGATAAGCCGCCGCGTGCTCAATCTCCATGATGAACATGATCTTGTCAGCGTTGCCCTTATCAATAATCTTGGCCGTAATCTGCAGACTCACCTCATAATTATCGTGATCAAGCTTCTTGTGATTCAATTTCAAATTCACATCAACGTTGGGCTCTGAATTCTGAAGCCGATACACCTCAGGGGCATTCGGATTTTCAAAGGAAAGGTCCTTGATATACATCTTCTGCATCCGAAAAACCGGACTCTCGCCACCGCCGTTATTTCCTTGTTCTTCAGCCATTGTTCCAATCCCCTTGTAAAGAAAAAATCTTTTCGCATCGTCAGATGCAATCGTGAACACCAATTATAACGTGCTACCTTAAAGCAAAAATAAAGAGGACGCAAAGAAAAAACCTGACTGTCCGCCTCATTTCGAACACACCTCTTTTACAAAGGTGAATTTTATTCCTGCCTCTTCCTTTCAGCCTCCAGAACCTGCCCTAAAAACCTTCCGGTGTGCGACTCCTTTTCATCCACCACCTCCTCGGGAGTACCGCAGGCGACAATCCTGCCCCCCATATCACCACCCTCGGGACCCACGTCGATAATCCAGTCGGCGGTTTTGATCACATCCAGATTGTGTTCGATCACCACCACCGTATTCCCCTGATCCACCAACCGCCCCAGAACTTCCAGAAGATGCTGGATATCCGCCGGATGCAGACCGGTTGTCGGCTCATCAAGGATATACAGGGTTCTGCCGCTGGCTCGCCCTGACAACTCCTTGGCCAGTTTGACCCGCTGGGCCTCACCCCCGGACAGGGTCACCGAGGACTGTCCAAGGGTGATATAGGAAAGCCCCACATCAAACAGGGTCTGCAGTCGATTTTTCAGGGGCGGAATATTCTGAAAAAAAGCTAAGGCCTCTTCCACGGTCATGGACAGAACGTCATGAATGTTTTTATCTCGGAAACGAATATCCAGGGTATCCTGGTTATAGCGCATTCCCTTACAGGAATCACAGGTCACATAGATATCAGGCAGAAAATGCATGGCAATCTTGTTGACCCCTTCGCCCTCACAGGCCTCACAACGCCCCCCTTTCATGTTGAAGCTGAACTGTCCCAGTTTATACCCCCTGGCCCGCGACTCCGGCAGTCTGGCAAAGAGCTCGCGAATGGGGGTGAAGACGCCGGTATAGGTGGCGGGATTGGAGCGGGGCGTCCTGCCGATGGGGCTCTGATCAATATCTATTACCTTATCCACACTCTCCAGGCCGGAGAGGACAGCCCCCTCAAGCTGAATCGTGTGCACTTTCTGCCCCAGCCCCTTTTGGGCCATCCTGAACAGGGTCTCCATCACCAGAGAACTCTTGCCCGAGCCGGACACCCCGGTGACACAGGTCATCACCCCTAAAGGAAAGGCGACATCAAGCTGCTTCAGATTATTGACCGCTGCATGGTGCAGGAAAAGGTTATAGCGCTTTCCCTTGCGGACACGTCTCCGCCGGGCCGGCAGGCCAATCATCATTCTGCCGGAGAGAAAGGCCCCGGTGAGGGAGCGCTCACAGTCCAGTAATCCGGGAACCCGGCCATTATAAACGACCTCTCCCCCATGCACTCCGGCACCGGGCCCCATATCCAGCACATGATCAGCGGCCAGAATGGTATCGGTATCGTGCTCAACGACAATGACACTATTGCCCAGATCACGTAACTCCACCAACGTCTTGATGAGTTTATGGTTATCACGCTGATGCAGCCCGATACTCGGTTCATCGAGGATATAGAGGACCCCGGCCAGACGGGAACCAATCTGGGAGGCCAGCCTGATCCGCTGCGCCTCCCCGCCTGACAAGGTCCCGGATCGCCTCTCAAGCGACAGATAGCCCAGTCCGACATCCTCCAGGAATGAAAGCCGATCAACAATCTCTTTGAGGATAGGCCGGCCAATCTGCAGTTCCCTATCGCTGAGCGGCAGCAGGGGGATTTCCCGGAGCAGGGTATCAATGGAGAGGGAGGTCAGCGCATGGATCGACCATCTGCCGATCCTGACCGCCAGGGCCTCCGGCCTCAAGCGGGCCCCATGGCAACGGGGACAGGTCTGCTCATTCATGTAGCGGCCCAGCTCCTCTCGTATCATTGCCGATTGCGTCTCATGATAACGCCGGTCCAGCTGGGGAATCACCCCCTCGAAACTCTGTTCGGAGCGCATCATTCTTTTCCCTCTCTGATAGTGAAAGGCTATCTCCTCCCGCCCGGAACCGTAGAGGATGATCTCCTGCATCCTGGGCGGCAGTTTCTGAAAGGGTGTCCCCATGGAAAAGTTATAATGCTTGGCCAGCGCGGCCAGCATCTGACCGGCATAGGAGCTCTCCATTCTTTTCCCCCAGGGGGCAATGGCGCCATCGAGCAGACTCAGTGTTGGATCCGGGATCAGCAGGTCCGCATCAAAAAATTGTTTCACGCCCAGGCCGCCGCACTCCTCGCAGGCGCCCTGCGGATTATTAAAGGAAAAGAGCTGGGTGGACAGAGCAGGCATGGAGAGCCCGCAGCTGTGACAGGCCGCAAGTTCACTGAACAGCTGCTCCCTTCCCTCGTCGGGGAACTGGGCCAGCAGAAAACCTGCAGTCAACCTGACCGCCGTGGCCACCGAATCCGAGAGACGGCGGCGGATTGATGATTTCAGCACCAGCCTGTCGACCACCACCTCAATGGAATGATGACGGTTTTTATCGAGGGCTTGCACCTCATCCGCATGGACGATATCTCCATCCACCCTGACCCTGACAAAACCCTCTTTGCGGATACGCGCCAGGACCTGTTCATGCCGTCCCTTCTTGTTGACAACCAGCGGCGCCAGGAGCAGCACCTTTGTGCCCTCCGGTAAGGCCAGCAGGGAGTGGACCATCTCTTCCAGGGATTGAGAACGAATCTCCTCGCCGCATTGCGGACAACAGGGCTGGCCACAGCGGGCAAAAAGCAGGCGCAGATGGTCATAAATCTCCGTGACCGTACCCACGGTTGAACGCGGGTTCTTGCTGGTGGTCTTCTGTTCGATCGATACTGCCGGCGAAAGCCCCTCCAGTGAATCCACATCCGGCTTTTCCATCTGGCCGAGGAACTGTCGCGCATAGGTGGAAAGGGACTCCACATAGCGGCGCTGCCCTTCCGCGTATAAGGTGTCAAAGGCCAGAGTGGACTTGCCGGAACCGGAAAGTCCGGTAAAGACCACCAGGCTGTTCCGGGGCAGATCCACATCAATATTTTTCAGATTATGCATCCGCGCCCCGCGGATACTTAAGGTCTGTGGTTCCATAAAATCAACAAGGAAAAATGAAAGACTGATCTCCTCTACAACCCATAACGAGAGAAGTGTTTATAAGAATTGATGAATTCGTAAAAAGTCGTCTGATGGATGGCTAAGCAAAAAGGCACAAAGACAAGACGCGCAAATCCTGAGGAATGAGGCATACATACGGTATGCCGCAGTGACGAAGGATGCAGCGCAACGCAGTATTTGGGACTTTTTGCGACGCCATCAAGAATTCAGACAGATCCAAGCTGCATATGATCAATCTTGATACAGCGATCCATGATTACAATCAGCCCGGCCTTTTCCGCCAGGTCTGCCGCCTCCTGATTGATGATTCCCTGCTGCATCCAGACCACCTTGGCCCTGATGGCAATCGCCTCTGCAACCACCGGCAGCACATCCCGGGATCGTCTGAAGATATCCACCACATCAACAGGCTCGGGGATAGAGGCCAGATCAGGATAACATTTAAGCCCGAGGATCTCACCATGGCCGGGATTAACAGGGATAACACGGAATCCCGCTTCCATCAGATAGCGGCCCACCATATTACTCGGTCGATTCTCTTTGGCTGAAAAGCCAACTACGGCGATGGTCCTTGCACTATGCAAGACCTCTTGAACAAGAGTATGAACAGGAAGATTAAACATGGTTGTGAGAGAAGTAAAGCTTGGGATTAAAGAGTGTCAAGGAAGTGTACACAAAATGGCCCGGGATGCCATATCTTGTTCCGCCCCATACCGTTCATGCTCATGTGACGCTGGTTGTTGTTTGACGACGGCTAAAAAAGAAATAATATATGGTAATATTAGATGAGAGAACCCTTTTACGAGAAAAGGATTTACCACTTATACAGGCTGT
The DNA here is from genome assembly GCA_963776835.1 of uncultured Pseudomonadota bacterium. GTDB lineage: Bacteria > Desulfobacterota > Desulfobulbia > Desulfobulbales > Desulfocapsaceae > UBA2270. The sequence continues at coordinate 15,704 of CAVZOB010000011.1, read as the reverse complement.
GGTATTTTAAGCCGTCATTTGCATAGAACTATAACATAGAAATGGCTTGACCGGCATAAAAAGCCGGCTGCTCTCCATCCATCCATGCCATCATAACGAGAGGTCAGGACTGGAATGCTTTCCGGGGTATGACCCCTGACTTGTTATGCTCATGAATATAAAAATCAAACTATGAACATTTTTACTCTTTAGTAAATAATCAAGGGATCTCAATGAATTTTCAAGATATCATCCTGGAATTGAACCATTACTGGGCAGCTCAAGGATGCGTCATTCAACAACCCTATGACATGGAGGTTGGAGCCGGGACGTTTCATCCCGCCACCCTGCTCCGCTCTCTGGGACCGGAACCCTGGAAGGCTGCTTATCCCCAACCATCGAGGCGGCCGACCGATGGCCGCTATGGCAACAACCCGAACCGCCTGCAACATTATTATCAATTTCAGGTAGTTCTCAAGCCATCGCCCATCGACGTCCAGGATCTCTACCTGAAAAGCCTGCAACGTTTCGGACTCAATCCCCTGGAACACGACATCCGTTTTGTTGAAGACGACTGGGAATCGCCGACTTTAGGGGCCTGGGGACTTGGCTGGGAGGTCTGGCTGGACGGCATGGAAGTAACCCAGTTCACCTACTTTCAGCAGGCGGGCTCCATTGATCTGCATCCCATCACCGTGGAAATCACCTATGGCCTGGAACGACTGGCCATGTATCTCCAGGGTGTTGACAGTGTTTATGACATAGCCTGGAACGACAGCGTCAGCTATGGGGAGATCTTTCACCAGGCAGAGGTTGAATTCTCCACCTTTAATTTTGAAGAAGCCAATGTGGAAAAATTGATCTCCTTCTTTGACATATACGAGCAAGAGGCGCTCAAACTCCTGGAGAAAAAGCTCATCCTGCCGGCATATGACTACTGCCTGAAATGCTCACACACCTTCAATCTCCTGGATGCACGCAAGGCAATCAGCGTTGCCGAGCGAACGCGTTATATTGGCAGAATCAGGAATATTGCCAGAAAGGTGGCGGAACAGTACGTTGCTCAAAGGGAAGAAATGGGATACCCGCTGATCAAAGCGGTACAGCCGGCATAAGCAATTATTAACGAGTGTCTGTCCATAAATAATAACAGGCACTAACGAACAACCTTCTGCCCTGCACATAAACGGCGGAGAGGGTGAGTGGACAACCGTTGAGGAACAATTTTTGCAAAGCAAAGGAAAATTTTTAAGTTCCTGCAAGATATGGCGGAAGTGCATGGGAATCGAACCCACCTGTCAGGCTATTAACCCGACACACCGGATTTGAAGTCCGGGAGGGCCACCAGTACCCTGCCCACTTCCACAGCATCCTACAAGATACAAGAGACTAACAAAGTTTAATAGATATTGACCTCGAAAACAACTTTTTAGTTATAGTTCTTTTTTATTTGAACAAACAACCCGAGAGACAAAAGATAACGCTATGCAGTGCGAAAGACTAATAAACCAGATAAAGACATGGTTTCTTCATGTTCAGAATGAGACCATGGCGCCGGCCCGGATGATCAGCTTTATTGAAAACCACGCCAGTCATTGTGCTACATGCCTGGCCGACCCCGATCTTCAGGAAGAGATTTCTAGAATAACGGAAATTGTTCTTCCAGAGTCCAAGATTCCCAAAGCCGTTCGCCTGCAGCAGGAACAGGCTGAAGAAGAAGCCGCCTCCGACGAAGAGGAAGAAACCGGCGAAGAGACTGAAGAGGAAGAGGTGGAGGATGAAGAAAATGAGGACGAGGATAAGGACCAATTTGACCTTGATGACGATATTTAATTCCTTCCAGGAATTATCCTCATAAAACGACCCAGCCCCCTAGTCCGCAAACAAGTAAAGGGTTATGTGCCAAGCGCATAACCCTTTACTTTCAATACATGGGATGAAACCCCTTAAATAAAGTAATAATATAAAATCAAACAAAAAGACCAAAACTTACCACTTCAAAAAAAGTTAGTCTTTTGACACACTGCATTAAATCTGGTATCAACCCATCTTTTTTATGTCAACCGACAATGACTCACAAAGCTGGTCAACCACCCGCGAACCCGGCTCCTAAAGCCCTGAAATTTTCATGTAGTCTCGCCTGGACAATCCATTGTTTGTCTTCTTCTCAAGTCGTGATAATTGGCCTCTGTTCATTGGCTTGCAAGTTTCACCAAATCAATCATTGATTGGAGCGTTTGTCGAAAAGGTCGTCGCAGTGCTCATTATCGAATTCTCATCTGAGAGGGTCTTCAGGAACTCCACGATCCAGCGCTCCTGGGGCTTGTTCAGGCGCAGGTTGCCGATTTCCGTCGTGTTCATATTATCTGATACTTCGGGTGCGGGCCACGGCTGGACGTCCCGGGTATTGTAGAAGTGGATGATCTCCTCCAGCGACTTGAAGTAGCCGTTATGCCCGTAAGCCTTGACAAGAGGCGTGCTTGGGCGGAGGTCTATGTTGCGCAGCGTCGGAACCTTGAACTTGCCGATTTCCATCGAAGATACGCTTGCATACTCTGCCGTATTCATCAGGAAACCACCAAGACCAGGGTCGGCCCAGCTGGGGTCGGCGATGGTAGCTGGGTTTTCCGGGTTCTTGGGTAAGCCCAGGTTGTCGTATGTGAAATCGGTAAATAGCGGGTAGCCTGCTGTACCTTCGTCGAGGGTATGGCAGGCCGAGCATTGGGCCTCGGTATTGAAGATAGCCAGGCCGCGCAACTGGTCATTGTTCAGCCCGAGCGACTTATATTTTTCCCAGTTCACCATACTGATCTGAGTGACATCCATCCCTTCCATTTTTGCTTTGTCCCAGAACCCGTCGAACCTGGAGGTGAATGACGAGACCTCCTGCGAGCGTTCGTAGGCAGCGATGGACATGGCGATATCATTGTATGCCACTCCTGCCGCCGTTTCATCTGCGCAGCTCAGGCTGCCCCAAACCTCTACAAACAGGTCTGCATAGCTGGAATTCGCCACCTTCTCGCAGAGGGTCTGCACATCCGGGATGGCCTGTTCCATCGGGTTCAAGAACGGTCCTTTGGCCTGCTCAGCCAGCGGGTCGCCCATTGTCCAGCCGGTAGCGCGTCCATCCCAGAACATGCCGCCGACCCATCCCCCTGCCTCCGCATCGTAATGCAGAGCCGGGCTGTCACCGGCATAGGCTGCGGTGGGCGGTTTGCGGTTGCCAAAACTGCCGGCAATGGACCCTTCGTACACACCGCCGTCGAGATTAATTGACTCAACTGGCCCGGTATAGCCCACTTCTGGTCCGTGGCAGGCAGCGCAGGCTTGATTATTGTTAAACGACAGATCGTTATCGAAGAAAAGTAATTTCCCCAGCTGTTCCTTCAGGGTCAGACCATCCTGTTGAGCATGAGCAGAACTGGCAATCCCCAACCCGATCATCAGCGCGCCCAGCAACAGTGCCGACATCCAAGACAATTTAGATTTCATTTTCATGTCCCCCTTTTTCATGAAAAAATAATTGTTGAGATCTCCCTGAGCTATGAAACCATAAAAAAAGCCGAGCTCCCTCATTAGAGGCAGCTCGGCTATCTTGAAGGAGACCCGTAGCTTTCCGCACTTTGCTTTTCAGCAAGTTTGGCTTTTTCTTTTATCTCAGGTAAAACATTTTTCTAATCTAAATTTAGTGTATGTAATTAGAGAATTGGATGTCAAGATAAAAGAAAAGTTATGTTTCCAGTAATTCTGGAAAACATTTAAAGAGGACACGGTGGGTTTAATACTCTCAACTGAATGGTGTTATCGTGGAGTAACTGCTTGAAAATGCAGAGAGACAAACCGCACCGGACTGTGCTGGATGGTATTGGAAACAAAAAAAAGGCCAGCTCCAGGATTACCCTGAAACTGGCCTAAAATATGTCTATGGTGGCGATGCAGGGAATTGAACCCCGGACACTACGGATATGAGCCGTATGCTCTAACCATCTGAGCTACATCGCCATTGATTTTGAGACGAGATTATTACCTCATCCCCGCCTGACTGTCAACTATTTTCCCCGTGAACTATACAGGAAGAAACATCGGCTAGGGTGGGATGAGATAATTATTTCTCACCTCGTCCTACTCACAGAACCGTATACGGGGCCTCGTATCCGGTTCTGTTTATTTTCCTGCAAATTGAAGCAGAAATACGAAGGTCTGCCAATAAAATCAGCGCCCCATTATCTTGCTCGGGGCGCTGATTGCTGCATTTGAAGTTCCACACTCAAGAAGAGAGGAACAAAGACGCTATGGTGCAGGTATTACAGTCACAGTTCCAGAAGCTTTTTCAATAACGGGAATATCCGAGTTTGACCCGGCATCACCACCAGCCGGCGTTACCTCAACGGTCACCTCGATAGAAGTTGCGGTGGTATCAGCAGGCACTGCTAGAGTAAAGAAATGTTGTTGCCCTGCACCACGAGAATCGGCAACGGTGATATCGACATCACCAGATAGCGTTCCACCGGTGGCAGTGACCTTGGCCGTTGTTCCAGCAACCAGGGAGTTGCCATAAACATCACCCAACGTGTAGGAAAATGTCTGACTTCCGCCAGCCACGATGTTGAAGGTTTTCGGTTGCAGGTTAAGGGGGGCTTGGTCACCTGACATAAGAACGGTTACACTTTCCCATATCATGGTGTTCGACTGATATATGCCATCGGCCTGGGTAAACGAACCGTTTCCATCGACGTCGATATATTTCTCTCCACTGTCGTATACCCCATTATCATTGGCGTCGATATACGGCTCACTCATGTCAATGGTCTGTACATCCGTGCCCTCGTCATAGACATTGTTGCCGTTAATATCATTAAAGCCTTCAGCTCCCGGGGTATAGGCCACAATCCTGCATAAAGCCGAATTACCCAGTGTGGAGCCAATGACTCCTCCAAGATTGGGAGCAGTTGGTGCGGAAGTCTGCAGGGATGCATGCGCAACTCCCCGAGTAGTCGTGCTGTCAAAGCCATCGCTGGTTCCAATAGTCCCACATTCAGACATAAAACTTACCGTTGTTCCATCCGGCACAACATTGCCGTATCTATCCCCGAGATATGCCGTGATGTCATCCTGAAGACCAAAGTTGCGACCACCTGCAAGATTATGAATACTGAACAGCCATGCTCAACCGTTCAGCCGCAGGCAGGCCGCTGACAATGGTAACTTTTGCCTCGGTGGAAATAGTAAGACCTGTTTGGGCATCGTAATAACTCGCATTGACTCCCACTGTCCCTGAAACAGTCCCACCGATCAGCGAGACAGAAACTAGACCACCCTGGGTCTCCGCTTCTGTCTCAGCAAGTTTTTCTCCACCTCCAAGTGGCGTGGAGATGGTAAATGCCACTGCAGTAAAATCAGGGACGGGATTACCCGCACTGTCTGTAAGTGAGAAGGTAAGAAGGCTTCTGTTTGTTTTACCGGTGCCGACAACATTAATTATTGGTGGAGCGATGCTCTCTATTTTAATAGCAACCGGTGCTCCAGCGGCCACCTCAAAGGAATAGGTGTCCGAAACATAGGACAGGTCCTCCCCAACATTATTATTGTTTATGTCAGCATATATCTTAACGAGACCGCCATAGTTGTCTGCTGAATAAGTGGTATCCGCATAGCCCTTAACCGTTGTTTTAGGGGATTCAATTCTCCCGGCATTTAATATGGCATCGGATGGACTGCTTCCAGCGGGATCAATAACGAAAAAATTTACCACTGTGCCATCTGCCGCCGGATGCCTGGTGACAACACCATTCGTATCAGTACTGGCGTAAGAGACATATGCCCTGACTGTTACCTGGCCACCATGCGAAAGCAGTGTTCCTGCCGGCAAGGTAGGGACAGAAAGCTCCAGAGTATAAGAGCCAGGATCCGCAGGATATGCGGTAGTACTATCGCCAATAGAAGAGCTATCGTTAGTACTACAGCCGGCTATAGCCAAAAGCGCAAACAGTAGCATGATTAAATAGTTAGTCGATTTCATTCTCTCTCCTGAGGTAATATATTCAAGGCTGCCAGACAATTGAGTATTGCATGGGAATCAATCACAATAAAGCTATATCATTTGATGCACTTGCTGCTAAGCTTGATGAGATGACACACAATCGCCCATTCAAGGTGGATCGGTGACAAAAAAGTACAATCACCCCCACTAACACTCGAAAATCTCACCAAAATCAATATAAAACTGATACTTTTTCTAATGAATTTTGTCAACCAAAAGAAGCACCAATCTATTTGGTAATTTAAAGCCATAAGGCTGGCACCGGAATTTGCGGAATAGGCTCTCTCTCACTGTTTAACGGCAGAAATCCTAGACCTTTAAATACAGATGGAAAATATTAAAATACTGTTTTGTAGGGTGCGCCGTGCGCACCGTTGTTGTTTTATGCCCAAGTTGGACGATAGCACAAAGAAGGTGCGCACAGCGCACCCTACCAAAGCTGATCACCGGCCCACTTTTATTTGACCACGTCACTTTCCCCGGTCGGGTGCCCCTGCTTAACGCAGGCTGGATTTGCCCGCCATGCCGGGCAAAAAAAAAGGAAAGAACCTCAGAAGAGGCCCTTTCCTTGTATATCACTTTTTTCCTGCCACCTACAGAAGACAGAAAAAACGTTTTTTTACATCATTCCGCCCATACCGCCCATGCCGCCCATTCCGCCTGGAGGCATGCCCATTCCGCCACCAGCGCCCTTCTCTTCAGGCAAGTCGGCAATGACACACTCGGTGGTAAGCAGCATCCCGGAAACAGAGGCTGCATTCTGCAGGGCTGTACGGGTTACCTTGGCAGGATCGATAACACCGGCGGCAATCAGGTCCTCATATTCCTCGGTTGCGGCGTTAAAACCAAAGGCACCTTTCAGGCCTTTCACATGCTCAACGATAACGGAACCTTCACGGCCCGCATTGTTGGCGATCTGGCGGATAGGCTCTTCCAGGGCGCGACGCAGGATGCTTTTGCCCAGTTCCTGCTCGCCGGGAAGGACCAGTTTATCCAAGGCCTTCAGGCAACGCAGATAGGCAACACCGCCACCAGGGACGACACCTTCCTCAACGGCGGCACGGGTGGCGTTCAATGCATCTTCCACACGGGCCTTCTTCTCTTTCATCTCCATCTCGGTGGCTGCGCCGACATTGATCACCGCAACGCCGCCGATCAATTTGGCAAGACGCTCCTGCAGCTTCTCTTTATCATAGTCGGAAGTGGAATCGTCAATCTGGGTCCGGATCTGTTTAACCCGGGCCTCCAGCTTGACCTTATCGCCGGAACCATCAATGATGGTGGTGTTGTCTTTGGTCACTACAACCCGCTTGGCGGTACCCAGGTCAGCCAGGGTCACATTTTCAAGCTTGATCCCGAGATCTTCGGTAACAACCTGGCCGCCGGTAAGGATAGCGATATCCTCAAGCATGGCCTTGCGGCGATCTCCAAAGCCAGGGGCCTTGACAGCCGCAACATTCAAGGTGCCGCGCAGCTTGTTGACCACAAGGGTCGCCAACGCTTCACCGTCAACATCCTCAGCCACGATGAACAGTCCCCGGCCCATCTTGGCCACGGATTCAAGCACCGGCAGCAGATCCTTCATGTTGGAGACCTTTTTCTCAACAATGAGGAAATAAGGATCTTCCATGTTTACTTCCATGCGATCGGCATCGGTAACAAAGTATGGAGAAAGATAGCCGCGATCAAACTGCATGCCCTCGACAACATCAAGGGTGGTATCCATGGACTTTGCTTCTTCCACGGTAATAACGCCTTCCTTGCCGACCTTGTCCATGGCCTCGGCAATGATGTTGCCGATGGTCTCATCGCTGTTGGCAGAGATGGTGCCGACCTGGGCAATCTCTTTCTGCTCTTTCGTAGGAGTGGCGATTTTCTTGAGCTCGGCAACAATGGCGTCAACACTCTTGTCAATACCGCGTTTGATCTCCATGGGATTGCTGCCGGCAGCTACCAGCTTCACGCCCTCGGTATAGATGGCCTGGGCAAGAACCGTTGCGGTTGTGGTGCCGTCACCGGCCACATCAGAGGTCTTGGAAGCAACTTCACGGACCATCTGGGCGCCCATGTTTTCAAACTTGTCGGTCAACTCAATCTCTTTGGCCACGGTCACACCGTCTTTGGTGATGGTGGGCGAACCGTATGATTTCTCAATCAGTACATTCCGGCCCTTGGGACCAAGTGTTACCTTTACTGCATTTGCCAGGGTATTGACACCAACGAGAATGGACTCGCGGGCCTTTACACCGTATTTAATATCTTTTCCAGCCATTATGTATATCTCCTTTTATCATTTACGCCCCCATCAAGGGGCAGCAACATTCATTACACAGCCTGACGCCTTTTTATTCGATGATACCCATGATATCATCTTCACGCATGATGATGAAGTCCTCACCATCAAGTTTCACATCAGTACCGCCGTACTTGGAAAAGAGCACCTTATCCCCGGCCTTTACCTGCAGGGCCACACGGTCTCCCTTCTCATTGGTCTTGCCAGGTCCAACAGCAATGACTGTACCTTCGGCTGGTTTTTCTTTGGCACTGTCTGGAATGATAATCCCGCCTGCTGTCTTGGTTATCTCTTCCAACCTTTTCACTAAAAGTCGATCATTCAATGGACGAATTTTCATGTAGTTCCTCCGACACGATTTTATTTGGAAATTGGGCATCCGCCCCCTGCACGTTAACCTGGGTGTCGGTATCAAAAACCAACACCTCTAAAACTGGCCAAGACTATATGCCGGCTTTTGCAAAAATCAAGGGGGGAATTCCAAAAAAACAGCCGCCCCGGGCATCACACCAACAATTTTTAAGCAAAAAAGCACTGCTTATTTCATAACGGCACCCTGTATGATCACAGCAGATGTAATTTGCCAGTCGCCACACCAGGAAACAGCAGAACAGATTGCTGTTTCCTGGATGCGGCATAAGAGTCCGTAGATGAAACAATCAAGAAAAAGACCTTGCTTGTTTCATGACGGCCTCTATTTAACCGACCCGGGTTATCCACTTAAAGGGATCTTTCTGCTGCCCGCTCTGAATCGCCTGCAACTCGTTAAATAGGCGCTGCGACAACTCACCGGTCTTGCCGCTGTTAATCACATATTCCCTGTTCTGATAACAGAGCTCACCCACCGGCGAGATAACAGCTGCCGTGCCGGTGCTAAAGGCCTCGGTCAAGGTGCCATCAACACTGGCCGCGACGACCTCATCAATGGCAATCTGCCTTTCAACCACCTTCACACCCCAACTCCGGGCAAGATGGATCACCGAATCCCTGGTAATACCGGGCAGGATGGAGCCGCCAAGCGGTGGTGTTATCAGCTCATTGTTGATCATAAAAAAGATATTTGAGGTGCCGACCTCTTCCACATACTTTTTCTCACAGGCATCCAGCCACAGGACCTGGGTATATCCGGCCCGATGCGCCTCCTCGGCCGCCATGATACTGGCCGCATAATTGCCGGCGGTCTTCACATCACCAACCCCGCCCTTGACTGCCCGCACATACTTGTCGGTGACATAAATCCTGGTCGGGGAAAACCCTTCAGAATAATAGGCGCCAACCGGACACATGATAATATAAAAATAATATTGGTTGGCCGGTCGAACCCCAAGGTGAGGCTCCACGGCAATCATGGTGGGACGGATGTACAGGGTGGCGCCCTCCGCCGTGGGGATCCAATCACGATCAAGATAGACAAGGGCCTTGAGGGCCTTGAACACCTTTGCCACCGGTAACCGGGGCATACACAGCCGCAGGGCCGAGGCATTCATCCGCTCGATATTATCCTCGGAGCGAAAGAGATAGATCTGCCCATCTTTCCCCTTATACGCCTTCAACCCCTCAAAGATAGCCTGGCCATAATGAAAGACCATGGCCGCCGGATCCAGCCTGAATTCGTGATACGGACAGATGCCGGCATCATGCCAGCCACTCTGCCGATCCCATTTCATCAAAAACATGTGGTCAGTAAAATGTTGTCCAAAACCAAGGTTATCCTGGGGAGGTTTCTTTTTCACTTGTTCCCGGCTCGCCTTCTCCAGCCCTATATCCAGATTTTCCCACATGACAATCCCCTCTTAAATGAACCGAAAAATGATTTTGCTGCCAGGCCTCGAAAGAGGCTTTCATCTTATTTCTCTTTTCTTCAACCACGTTAAGCTATATAGTTAAATCTATAGAAAATATTGAGGAAATCAGGATTTTTATTTACTCGAAAGGTAAAACCGTCCACTAAACGACGAATACCATCTTTCAAGATTCCTCCAATTCACCCAGAGACAGAGTCCCTGACTCCCTTTCTCAACTCTACTGAATTACCCAGCTATATAAGAAATTGCAACAATATTTCATGTTCTATTTCTTGTTTTCCAATCACCAATCACTCAATGTTACCCCATCATGAGCAATAACCAGCAGTCATCAACGAACTCAAATTCCCCGCAGCCATGCGCCCTGGAATCCCGCTATTTCCTCCTGATCTTTTGTATCTCAGCGATCTTTCTGGGACGTATCCTCTGGCCATTCTGGTCCATCCTGGTCCTCTCCTTTCTGCTGGCCAGTCTCTTCAGGCCCATCTATTTATTTTTAGGCAAGCGGCGGATCTCAGCACCCCTTGCTTCCATCCTTACCTGCAGCCTGATCATCGTTCTTGTCTTTATCCCTCTGCTCCTGTTCATCGGCACCCTCTCCAACGAGGCCTTAAGCCTCTATCAATGGGGACGAGACTCGGGTGTCGGACTCAAACTCCTGTCCTTCCTGCAGGAGAATCCGATGGTGACCCAGGTCCAGATCTATCTCCAGGAAATTGGCCTGAACTTTGAACCGGCCCAGCTAACAGACGCCGTGTCTGGCCTGGTCAAGACCGGCGGCCTCTTTCTCTACAACCAGGCAAGCTCCTGGGCAGCCGACATCCTGCAGTTTCTCGCCCTCTTCTGCATGATGATCCTGATCATCTTTTTTCTGCTCATGGATCAGGAAAAACTTGTCACTTTTATCATCCGCATTTCACCGCTCCCCGACAATGAAGACCGGCTCCTGCTGGCCAAATTTGAAGAAATCGCCAACGCCATCCTCAAGGGCAACATCATCTGCGGACTGGTTCAGGGCATCATTGCCGGGGGACTCTTTGCCCTGCTCGATCTGAACGCCCCCATTCTCTGGGGTTGTCTCATGGCGGTCCTGGCTTTTCTGCCGATCTTCGGTATCGGCCTGATCATGATCCCGGCCGCCATCATCCTGACCATCAATGGCAATCCGGGAAGCGGACTTTTTCTCTTCCTCTTTTATATGCTCCTCTCCTTTTCCATGGAATACCTGGTAAAACCCAAAATAGTCGGAGGACAGGTCAAGATGCACACCCTGCTGGTCTTCCTCTCTCTCATCGGCGGACTCACCGTCTATGGGGTGCTGGGCATCATCTACGGACCACTGATCATCACCGCCTTTCTGACCCTGTCCGATCTCTACCTGCAGAGATACGACTTTTCCCTGCAAAATGAAAATAAGATCATCACGAGGAGAATTCAAAAAGACGACCTAGAGTCATCATCGTGAGGTTACTCCCTCTTCCGCGGAGAGAGAGAATAATAAATGTCTTGATTTTGTTATCGAACTCACCCTTGACTTTTTATGCATAGATAAGTAAATTCGTATGCATAACATCCAAGGAGGATATCATGAGAACAACATTAGATTTACCTGAAGATTTAGTTACAAAAGCAATGAAAGCTACCAATATCAAAACAAAAACAAAGGTCATTATTACAGCACTTGAACAGTTAATCAGAAAGTCACAGATATCTGAAATAAAAAGCTATAAAGGGCAAGTTGACCTCGAGATTGACCTTGATGTCATAAGAGGCAGGAAATGTCAGTTGTAATTGACTCTTCTGTCTGGATTGAATATTTCAGAAAAGGGAATAGCCATGAGAAAGTTGATTTTTTGATAGATGAAGACTTGATAGTAATAAATGACCTGATTCTTGCTGAGTTGACTCCATTCTTGAAGATGAGGAAACAAAATAAACTTATAAAGTTATTACATAATATCAGTAAACTAAAGATAAAGATAAACTGGGATCAGTTAATCGATTTCCAATATCTCTGCTTACAGAATGGGCTAAACGGTGTTGGAATTCCCGATTTAATCATTGTTCAAAATGCGATACAGAATGATTCCATGATTTACTCACTGGACAAACACTTCTCTAACATATCTGCTTTCCTGGATTTCAAGATCTTCTGAAACCAATGAAGCAATAGAGCCTACGCTCAATCCAGAACGTTAAGGTTGTTGTCAGCCATGGTCTTCATCCCATAAAAGATCATGAAATACTGACACTTTCATTCCCATTGAATACTTATCACCTGAGGGATACCAACCAGTTACGATAGAAGTCGGATTGGGGAGTGGTCGAGGGCGAGGTGTTGGATGCCGACTGCAAAAATGCTAACGTCTAACAAACATCAAATGGAAGGCAAGGGGCGGAAAATAAAGAAAAAGCCAAACACTATGTAAGTGCTTGGCTTGAGTACAATAAATGGTCGGGGCGGCAGGATTCGAACCTGCGGCCTCCTGCTCCCAAGGCAGGCGCGCTAACCAGGCTGCGCTACGCCCCGACACAAAATAAAAATCTAATTTAGGAATATAGAAATTGAATTTGAAAAATCCTAGCTCCATATGCGAGCATGGTTTATAGCCATTCCCCATCAGGCTGTCAATCACTATTTCCTTCTGCTGTCACGAATAATCAAAAACGTGTCGTTCCCTAATCAAGACGGTGGCCTTCTTGTGATACGGGATGCAGTGCATCCCATGCAGGCTCCTGATGCGGCGCATGGCTGGGAACCGGAACCGATATTCCATCTCCTCTTTTTAATTTTTCATCTCCGAGGAAAGGACCAGTTTCAAATTTTTTCTTTCGGTCGGAACGCTCAGTTGTTTCCACATTGGTTGATGAAATGCGGATAGCCGCAGGGCAACCAGAAGGTAGGTGAATCCTTATCTAAAAAACAATAGTTTTTTGTTGTCAATATGGCCACGACAACATTATTGACAGTATTAAAATAAGTACGTATTATAATACTGTTAATAATAGTGCAAACGGAGGCACACATGGAAACCATTACAGCAAATGAATTAAAAACAAAAGGAGTTGCTTCTATTCAGGCACGGCTTGCAGGGAAGCAAGAAGCGGCCATCACCATTCGTGGCAGGAAACAGTATGTGGTAATGGAAATAACCCATTATCAATACCTGCGGGAATGTGAACTGGAAGCGGCTCTATTTGAGGCGAAGGCAGATTTGGAAGGAAACAATTTCGTTGTTGAAAGCGTGATTGATCACCTGGCACGGATCAGCAAGTGACATATAAGATTATCTACCCACAGAGCTATATCAAACGAGCCACAGCGTTTGCCAGGAAACATCCAGACCTACTCAAACCAGTACGAAAAAACCTTGCAACTCCTTGAGTTGAACCCCTTCCATCCCTCTCTGCGGATTCACCCGCTTTCAGGAAAACTGAACGGGTTACATTCTATTTCAATCACAACAAGCTACCGCATCACCCTTGAGTTCATTATCGATGAACAGAGTATTGTTCTGGTTAATGTTGGCACGCATGAAGAGGTATATTGAAAAAGTTTAGGGTGGGGACCACAAAAAAAGTGGCCCCGGAAATTTGAACAAGCCGTTAAGTGGAAATTCTGCTAACAACAATGTCCTCTAACAGGCTAACTCATGGAGCTGTTGTTCATTTTATTAGGCTCCTTGCCATCCCATATGCGCATGTTAACAAGGGTTTATTGTTGCTTTTATAGGGAGTATATTAGCATGCCTCGGTGAAGCTGAAGCTGTCGAGGTCAAGCTCTTCGTGTGCCTCTCTGCAGTCTGGCTGCAGCTACCTATAAGAAGTCCTCTTTCCCACAAGCTTGTAAAGGATTGTAATTTCCAGTACACTTTGTTTTTTATAAGGTCACTTCTGTTGTGCTGTTGGAATTATACTATACACCTAAATTTTGCAGATAGATGCTAAAAAAACATGAAAAAGGTAAACTCCTCAAAGGGTTAACGACCAAGAAAACAACTTTGAGGAGTCACCTTTTCCATGAGCGTCCAGAATAACAAACGAAGTGCCCGAGTGTCATCAAGAAAAGTTACTATCAGCAATCATGCTAAGGGGCTAACCAGTCAGGCCGGGCTTGTTCCAGTCGTAAAATTTCTTCGTAACAGCGGTCTGATAGATCTTTCCAAGAATACCATAGAGCTTAAACGAGGCAGTAACGCCCTATATGATTCTGCTGATGCGGTATTTTTAACAGTAGTAGCGATTATAGGCGGAGCACGAGCCCTGAGCAGTGTTACTACAATTTGGGCAGACGGTGTATTAAGACGGCTTTCCGGCTGGGTTGAAATCCCCGACAACAGTACCCTTGGTCGTCTGTTCAGGACATTCCGTGAACGGCAGGTCTCGCAGCTTGAGATATTGAACCACCGAATGCGCGGAAAACTATGGAGGCAGGCCTTGCGAAAAGGCACATCCACAATTGCCACACGATCATGTCGTGTGGTAGATGTCGACTCAACCGTAAAAACAGCCTACGGCAAACAGCAAGGCGTGAAAAAGGGTTACAATCCTTTTCAGAAAGGCAAATCTTCCTTTCATCCGATCCTGGCTTTTTGTGCAGAGACAAAAGAAATTCTGCAAGGCTGGCTTAGAAGCGGAGATGCATACACCAGTAATGGGATAGTAGAATTCACAAAACAGCTACTCGCCCATTTACCACAGAGTCAAACCATTCTTTTCCGTGGCGACAGTGGTTTTTTTAACGGCAATCTCTTTGACATTCTTGACAAATTTGGTCACGGTTATCTGGTCAAGGTAAAGCTCAAGGGATTGAAAGAACTGCTTTACTCCCAACTATGGGAACCCATACCCGACAGGCCTGGCTGGGAGCAATGTATATTCTGGCATCAGTGCGCTAACTGGACTCAAGCCCGCCGTTTTGTTGCCGTGCGCCAAGAAAGAGAAAAAGAAAAGAAAGCCGGTAATGGTGAATTGTTTGAGCTAAAAGAATATGACTTCTTTTGCTATGTGACCACCGAAGAGCTAACATGCTGGCAAACTCATAAGTCCTATGGCAAGCGAGCCACTTGCGAGACTTGGATAGAAGAGGCCAAAAACCAGATGGCACTCGCCCACATAAAAATGGATGACTTCTGGGGAAGCAGTGCTTTATTTCAATGCGCTATTCTGGCATATAACACGGTCCGCTGGATGGCGTTATGCAGTGGAAATAAGCAATTATGCCGCTGGGAACCTTCAACTATCCGCTCCTTCCTGATCAGAGTGGCGGGTAAGCTTCGAACAGGTTCGAACCAGCTCGGGTTAAACACCCCGGCGAATCATTTGTATCCAAAGCAGTGGGCTGCTTGGGTGTCTGTCGGTTTAAACTGACTTGCACCGTTTGAAAAAAGGTAGACAAGATAACAGGGTGCATACTTGCGCCCTGTTTCTGAAAAAGCTGTAAAAATGACTTGCCGCCTACCCTTGAGTTACATTCCGCGAGACCACATACGCGCAAAATTCAGGATAAGTGGGACGAATCGAGACATTTCTAATGTGTTTTTATGGAAGAGATGGTCTTTGAAAGACCATCTGCAAAATTTAGGTA
>CAVZOB010000010.1:0-133199 GCA_963776835.1 uncultured Pseudomonadota bacterium | reverse complement strand
AACTTGTTTACATAAATGCTGAGAAGCGCAGTGGCTCGAACGCCTTGATAGGTGTAGCCTTTAGGCGGAACCTGTCAGGGTGTTCGAGTTTACTAAAAGCAGCGATAAGCTCGTCGCGTCTGCGGGCGAGCTTATCGCTGAGGTAAAAGGGGCGGGCGGCTTCTCGCCCGTCCCTCTTGACCGTAAAGTTAGGTTCCGATTTCTATCCGAAGCCAAAATATCGGAAAGATCGAGCAGATATGAGAGACCCGCTTCACGCTTTAGCGATTCAATAGATCGCATATTTTCTGCGATTGAAACACACGTATCTGAGGCGAGAACGAGAGAGCTAGTTAGCAACTGCTGCTGTTAGGAAGGATTTCCAACAAGGAGACGTAACCCGCTTCTGACTGGAGAAAGTATTTTGTAGAACCAATCTTTGCGGTCACTTTCTAACTTTGCAGCAAGATCAATGACAGCTGGGCGGATGGTACGATGAACCAAATCCGTAGCCTCGCGCGCAACATCGTAATGAGTTTTTGATTGAGCAATAACTTTCTTAAGTTCCACGGATGCTTTAAGCATGGATGACCAAAAAGGTGGAGTTGGTCACTCAAGCGGTCACGAGCTTCTAGTATCAATTCAGGATGTGCTCCTTGCGTCGTGGCAAAACCATTTGAATAGACTCATCGCAAGTAAGGCCGCTAATTGTTTTGTGGTCGCCTCATCCGGCTTTCCGGCAAAAGGTGAAGCATGGTGATAGCGACTGATGACAGGTACATATCCTCTTTCAATGAGGTTTGGAAAGTATGCATCATCTCCACCGGATAGCACGGCTTGATTGGAATATGTCACACGTTCTTTGTTGAGCTCGCCCGCCCCGCCTTTTTTGATAAGTTGAACGTCAACAATCTTGTTGTCTGGAAACAGCTCTGATTCGAAGATTGCACCAAAAAGTTCGGAGTGGACATGAGCAAACCTCATTGACGAGATGATATAGCGTTTAGCCGTTTCCTGTTGCGACTCGGTTAAGGTCAAGAAATGGGTCTTCACCTTCAGACGACTCAACCTTCATGGACGCAGAGTATTTTTTTTCAGGGCTAGTGAATCTGTATTTAGTAACAAATTGGCGTATGACCTCCACGTTGTTCGGAAGGTGGACTTCTCGAACAACAGAGATATGCGACAACGGCACCTGGATCAGGTATGAAAGCGCCAGAACAATAAACCGCGCGAAACTGTGTCAAAGGTCTAGGAATCATAGGTATGTGTGCGTTTGATGGAACCTAACGACCCGGCTCACCGGCTGCCAGGGCCGAGTTCCGAACTGACAAGTTACCACGGAAGTGCGGCCCTGGCAGTCCGCGTGTAGCCGTTGGTTAGAGCATATTTAATCCGACGATTAATCAGTATTTGCTTTAGTTAAACATTTAGCCATAACTTCCGTAAGGCCTGGAAATATACTACCGATAAGCGATATGACTATGCCGAAAAGTATTACAAAAATGACAAAAGCAATCCAACCACGTGAGCGTCGGCTGCTCAACTTTTGAAAGATTGGTGCCGCTTTGCCAACTATAGCAGAGGGAACGAATAATACGGCAAAGAAGACCAATATGATTTCAGCTGCATAGATAATGTTTCCAGCATGAAAGAAGAAGCGTTTGCCAACTAAATCATCTATCAATAACAATGCAACCATCCCAATCGCGAAGACTAATGATATGCAGCTAACAAACCTAGACCATCTTCGCCCATTGAAGCAATTAGCTCCTGAAAATTTTGGTTTGTTTTTTCATCTGTACTTGAATCTTTTCGTAAAAGCTTTTCTTCCCAACTTCTACTACATTCTCTGCTGCGAAATCTATGCAGCTGCTCTCTGACCCTTTCCTTAGCAATTGTGCGTCCAGCTTGTCCGAAGATCGTAGAATCGATTCTATTAAATGATCTACATAGTAACCTCCTTGCATTGCTTTATCAGAAATCAAAGTGATTGCGTTGTATCATCGAGCTCTAACGTGCGGCTCACCTGCCCCTCCGCTGTTTGCGGGGGTCAGAGTGTAGCCGATTTGTTAGCCAGTATATTTTTATAGGTGAGTATGATGTGTTTCCTTTTTCATAAATGGGGGAAGTGGATAAAATATGTTCTAATTTCTCACGGACCATACCAGAAGCAAGAGAGGCAATACAGAATATGTCTTAGGTGTGGGAAGCGGCATGATGTTTTAATAAAAGAGATTTAGTTTGGTTCTGGCAATGGTCCTCGCCATTCAATATATTCGTGTCCTTTTGGAGTGACGGTTACAAGGCCATCGTCTGTTTGTATTAAATGGTGGTTTTCTAGTGCAGAAATTTATGGCCTTTCTTTCTGAAGCAGCTGGGATTAAAGGAAGCCACATAGTATCGAATAGCATGATAGATGCTTTGTTCTCGACAGAGGAAACCAGCTTAAAACTCGCTGTTATTGTAAACAAGATAGTAGTTTAAATAGCGATATTCCCAGAAATAAGCTCTTGCCCTTTCTGCATTAAGGAGTGCCTTTATGGTTTCAAGTCGTTGTTATCAAGGGTCCTATTTGCTGCGTATTTCTGGTCTTCTGTCTTCTGGGCTTGGTAACGGCGCATCTTTTAAATCTTTTTCTTTTATTTGCTTCTCCAACTGCGGGGTAGAAACTTCTCCGCCGCCAGGAAGGCGAATTTTGGCAATGCGCAAGATAAGGCGCTTTTTCTCATATATCATCTTGAAACATTTTGAAGAACACAAGGCATACAGCGGCGGCCATTACTTGTACAGAAAGAAAAACATTCAGAAGTTCACAAGTAGTAAAGTGAACCATTTCATTTTGTTTTCCTTGTTTATTTTTTGTAGGCTAACGGGGAGCTGAGGGGCCAGGCTTTTTAAACCCGAAAAGTTCCGATAAAAAGATAAATTTTCCTGAACCAGGGGCTCCCGAAAAGGCCGCGCAGTAAGCCTGGTTCCTCTCCAGCGTTTTGTTCGCTTTTTTTTATTCTATTGCATCCAGCATTGAGTTACCCATTCTTAAGTATCTTTTTTTTAAAAAATATTTTTGATGTTTCCCTCATTATATCAGCCTTTTCATCTTCTCCTGCCTGCTCCATGGATATAACCGAAGCCTGCATAACTCTATAAGCTAAATGAGGATTGAAAGGGACAATTCCAGATGAAAATTCATGGATTGCCATAGTGTCAATGTCAATAATGTTGTTTTTGTCAATTTTAAACATCAAAGCATAATCGCCTTTGACTTTTTTTAGTTTTCCAAACAATCCCTTTTTGTAGATATTAAAATTTATAGTGGTAATATCAGAACTATAGTCATTTTCATCGTGGCTTGCCCACGCCCATCCATCCACGGTTACATTGTTCATATGTAGCTCCTAAATTGATTGAGTTATCCACTTCTCAAATGTTTTCATTCGGCCGATTCATTTCCATTTTTAGAAAGCGAACGCCGCTACTCACCTGCCGCGCCACCTAAAGTTGCCGCCGGTAGCGCCGCCAATGTTCGCGGTCAGGTGCAGTAGCATTGTTATATTTTCAGCTAATTATCTACTCTTTGCTTCTGCCCGGCGTAAAAATTTGGCAGTAACATCCGCAAGGGTTTTCTTTAATTTCAAAAGGATCAGCACCAAGTGACTCAGGAGTCACATCTAGTGAGGGCCAAAAACATTATTTTTTAGATATTGCTCGAAGGGTATATTCTCTAACTTTTTATAAAATGTATCGGTGCTGTCATCTTCAATTTTATGTTTAAGCCATATAAAGCAGCTGTAAAAACATCAACTAACTGAAGTCGGTAGTCATCTTTTGAATTCAAAAAGTCAATTTTTCTTACTTTAAGCGGCAATTCAAATTCTCTAATACCATAACCGAATTTAACTTTTTGCTGGCGCATATCACAGAAATTGGCCAAAAGTTGTTTCTGCTGTTCAACTGGCGTTGAATTGTCATGCTTGATATTTATTCCTTTAGTTAAAAGCTTTTCCCCAATAATACGACAAAGCAAAAAGTGCAGGTACAGCTGGATTGTTGCTATCTTTAGGTAATGTTTTGAATATGTCATGAACATATTTTTTTGTTGATAATAATAGAGTTATTTCCTCAGTCAGATTGTGTCCTTTTTCTTCACATATTTCATTTAGTTGTTCAATTTGAGCATAAAAATTTTCTATACTTTCATTGTCTCTTTTCTTGTCATTGCCATGAAACGTTTAAGTAAGGTGTCAAATTCGACTTGGCCACAGAATGATGGGATAACGGCAAATAATAGATTTGACAAACCTACATTTCTGGCACCTTGGTATAGATCAAAACCTTCTCTGCTTAATGTGTTTTCTACCAAGTCATCTACAATTTTTGTTACGATGACAAATTTTTTATGCATTACAGAAAACATTAATCTCCGCGGTGTAACTATCCGATTTTTCGAATATATTTACTATTGCATCTTGACCAGAAGCTTTTCTTTTTAGATTAACAAACTTTATTTCATCGGCATTTCTCGACACCAAAGGGGCGAGGAGCTTTTTACATTCACTTTCTGTAAAGTCACATGAACCTAATGCAAATACTGGTTGGGATGAGTCCAATAAGTTTGTGCCGGTATTTCCTGATTCATCACAATAAATTTCACCAATCCTTCCGTATCGGAAGATTGATAATTTCTTGCTTTTGTTTGAGATTTGATGCTTTCAGCTTTTTCTTCTTTAATCTTCGATTTTGGCTGTTCTTGCTCATGTAATTATTAGTACGATCAATTTAATATAACAGTGCAATAAGTGGAAATTTGTCCATCATATCACCCCATATGGGTGGACGGAATTTCCGCTTATTTTTATATTGATCTATGAAACATAGAAACTCAACGAGTTTCTTGTCCGCTTATTGCATTTTCTGTGGTTGATTTCTATGTATTGCGATATTATGTGACGGATTATGGAAAGTCAAACTAAAAACAAACCACAATTTCACCCGAATCCCGATATCAGGCTCATGGATCAGGTACGCGAGGTACTCCGGTATCATCATTACGCATATCGCACCGAGCAGACCTATTGTCAGTGGATACTCCGTTATATCCATCATTTCGGCGGCAAGACCCATCCGAATCTTCTTGGCGCCAAGGATGTGGAGCGGTATCTTTCCCATCTGGCAACCGAGGGCAAGGTGTCCGCTTCCACCCAGCGGCAGGCACTGAACGCCTTGGTTTTTCTCTATCGTGAGGTGCTCGATCAGCCGTTGGATGGGAAGATTGCCCCGGTGCGCAGTAAACGCCAGCAAAGGCCGCCCACAGTCCTCACTCAGGCAGAGGTTCAGCGCTTGCTTGCGGTTATGATGGGCAGAAATGCTCTCATGGCGAAACTGCTGTATGGCGGCGGCCTGCGGCTGCTGGAGTGTATCCGCCTGCGTATTCAGGATGTGGACTTTGGTCAGGGCCTTATCTTTGTTCGCGGCGGTAAAGGCGGGAAAGACCGGACCACCATTCTGTCCAGGAGTCTGGGAGACGAGTTGCGGAGGCAGGTTGAGGCGGTGAAGGCCCTGCATCATAAGGACTTAGAGGAAGGATTCGGCGAGGTGTATATTCCGGAGGCGCTGGCCGGAAAATATCCCAATGCCGTTCGTGAGATCGGCTGGCAATGGGTTTTTCCGGCAAGGGAGCGTTCTCTTGATCCGCGTTCGGGCAGGGAAATGCGCCATCATGTGCTCGAATCCGGATTGCAGAAAGCGGTGAAGCGGGGTGTGGAACAGGCCGGGATTGACAAAAAGGCCAGCTGTCATACCCTGCGTCACAGCTTCGCCACCCATATGCTGGAAAACGGCGTCAATATCCGGGTGCTCCAGGAACTGCTTGGCCACGCGGATGTGAAGACCACAGAGATCTATACCCATGTCATGTCGCGAGATATCAGGCGGCTGCAGAGTCCGCTGGATATGTTGCCGGGTTAAACGCCATATGGTACTTTATGCCTCTATTGCGTGACTCCTTAATAATTTGAAAGGTGTGTTGAATTTTGCTGAAGAAAAAAAAGATAATCCCGAAAAAGACGAGACGCCGGAAAAGCAGCCCGCGGCGGTGGACTGTACTCAAGATCGGGATGCCGGTTGTGCTTCTGCTCTCGGTGGCCCTCGGGTTGTACGTCCTCAATCTGGACAAGGTGATCCGCCACAAGTTTGACGGCAAGCGCTGGGCCCTGCCCGCCGTGGTCTACGCACGACCCCTGGAGTTGTATCCCGATCTGCCTTTGACCGCTGACATGCTGGCGGAGGAGTTGCAGCTGGGCGGCTATCGTCAGGACAAGGTGGCGAAAGATCCGGGCGGCTATGACCGTGCCGGCAATGTCATGCATCTGGTGACCAGGGAATTTGCCTTTGCCGACGGTCTGGAAAAATCGGCCAGGATCAGGGTGGAGTTTGCTGGTTCCGCGGTTAAGCGGATCTCCCGGACAGATACCGGGACGGAGATTGCCCTGGCGCGTATTGATCCGGCCCGGATCGGCAGTTTTCATCCCCTGGAAAACGAAGACCGGATTGTGTACACTCGCAAGGAGCTTCCCGATCTGCTGGTCAAGACCCTTCTGGCGGTGGAGGATCAACATTTCTACACCCATGTCGGTGTTGATCCGTGGGGAATCCTGCGGGCCATGTTTGCCAATATCCGCGCCGGCAAGACCGTGCAGGGAGGCAGCACCCTGACCCAGCAGCTGGTGAAGAATTTTTTCCTCAATAACGAGCGCACCCTGCAGCGCAAGTTCAATGAGGTGATCATGGCCCTGCTGCTGGAGGCGCATTACAGCAAGGACGAGATCCTTACCGCCTACACCAATGAGATCTTTCTCGGACAGGACCGGGGCCGGGCGGTTCATGGTTTCGGGCTGGCCAGTCAGTTCTATTTCCGCCGTGACCTGAAGGATCTTTCCGCCGCCCAGATTGCCATGCTGGTGGGGATGATCAAGGGGCCATCCTATTATGACCCGCGCCGTTATGGGGAGCGCTGTCTGCTGCGACGGCAGGTGGTCCTCGATGTGATGCGTGATCAGGGAGTGATTTCAAAGGGGGTATATCGCACGGCCAAGGCTGCCGGACTGGAGAAGGGCGGTACGGTACAGAGCGGTTTTAACCGCTATCCCGCCTTTCTCGAATTGGTGCGCCGCCAGTTGGGACAGGACTACCGCGAGGAAGATCTCACCTCCAATGGTCTGAAGATCCTCACCACCCTTGATCCCCAGGTGCAGAAGCAGGTGGAAAGGAATCTGCGGGAAACGCTGTCGGCCCTGGAAAAACGGACTCGCACCAGCGGGCTGGAGGGAGCAGTGATTGTCAGCAGCCGGGAGGGCGGGGAAATCCTGGCCGTGGCTGGAGGCCGCGACGCCTTGCAGCCCGGGTTCAACCGGGCCCTTGATGCCCAGCGTCCCATCGGCTCGCTTATCAAACCCATGGTCTACCTGACGGCCCTGGCCAACGGCTACACCCTGGCCAGCCCGGTGGAGGATAGGTCCTTGACCATCAGCGCTGCCGGAACCAAGGACTGGCGGCCGGCCAATTATGATAAGAGAGAGCATGGTCTGGTGCCCTTTCATGAGGCGCTGGCCAATTCCTATAATCTGGCCACCATCAGGATCGGCATGGATGTCGGGGTGGAAAAGGTGGTTGAGAATATCAAGCGGGCGGGGATTAATCGGGATTTCAAACCCTATCCTTCCTTCCTGCTGGGGACGGCTGCACTGTCGCCCCTGGAGGTGGCCCAGATGTATCAGCTCTTTGCCACGGGTGGTTTCTATCAGCCGCAGCGGGCCATTGGCAGTGTGCTGACCCTGGGAAATAAGGTGGTCCAGCGTTTCGGGCTGACCGTGGAGCAGCGCTTTCCGCCCCAGGATGTCTTCCTGCTCACTACCGCCCTGAAGCGGGTGGTAAGCAATGGCACGGCGCGGTCGCTTCTCAACTATATCCCCGAGACGGTGCAGGCTGCCGGTAAAACAGGAACCACGGATGAGCTGCGGGACAGCTGGTTTGCCGGATTCACCGGGGACCGGTTGGCGGTGGTCTGGATCGGCCGCGACGATAACAAGCCGACCAAGTTTACCGGTTCCAGTGGCGCCATGGTGGTGTGGGGAAAGATCATGCAGTCTCTCCATCCCCAGCCTCTGGAGCTGGTGGAGCCGGAAGGGCTTGAATGGGCCAGGGTGGACGCGGGAATCTATGCCGGCTCTGCTGCTGCTTTCCGTGACGATCTGGTACTGCCCTTTGCGGCTGGAACGGAGCCCAGAGGGGCCGAACGGGTGTCATCCTCTTCCGCGGGTGATGGCGCTCAGGAGTTGAGTGTCCCCGGGGTCTTGAATACTATACGCGGCTGGTTTCATTAAAGGCTACCTTGAAAAATGATCTTTTCGCCCAAACTCTGCGTTATGCTCAAAATTTTATCCTCGGAATATTAACTATATGCCTGCGGTAAAATTTTTCGCATGCCTTGATCTTGAACGAAAATCTTTATTTTTCAAGGCACCCTACAGGATAGCTGATGAAGAATTATCTCCTCCGCGCTTCCGTGTCTCGGCGGGAGAAGAGGAGATTGCTGCATGATTTGTTGTGCGGAAAATCACGAAAAGAAAGGAAGATAAGATGAAGCAAAGAGAACATGGGCGGGTATGGCATGTCGTCTGCAATATCGGATTGCTGGTGGCGGTGACTCTGTTCCTGCATGGCTGCGCCGTGAAACATCCTGTCGGCCGGCCAGCCGGACCTGCTCCGGTCTCCGGACCCCGCCACGTTCCTGCTCCGATTCCTGTCCCCGCCCCTGCCCCGGTCCCTGTTCCCCATCGTCAGTCTGTGCCGGTGGCGGAAGAAGGGAAGGCGGCCGGGACCCTGCTTGCCAGTGCCCGGCAGAATGTGCGGGCCGGCCAGTTCAGTCAGGCCGAAATGGTGCTGGAACGCGCCCTCCGGCTTGAGCCCCGTAACGCCAGGCTCTGGCATGAGATGGCCCAGGTGAAATATGGGCAGAGGGATTATAATCAGGTGGTCCAGTTCTGTATCAAGTCGAACAGTCTGGCCGGAAGGGATTATGACTTGATCCAGCAGAACTGGCTGCTGATGGAAAAGGCCTATATAGAATTGGGGCAACCCGAGAAGGCGCGGCGGGCGAGAATCAAATCCGGCTGATGAGAGCTTTAACAAGGTGGCTTTTTTTGTTGAGTTTGTGTGGTTGCCCCTGAAACATTTTTGAGCAGATCGGACAGTATGGGATATTCGGAAACACGTGACTCAGTAACGGCCCTGGTCAAGGAACAGGCTGATATCGTCCAGATCATAGGAGAGTGCGTTGACCTGAAAAGAGCGGGGGCGCGCTTCCTGGGGCGTTGTCCGTTTCATGGCGAGAAGACACCCTCCTTCTCCGTTCATCCGGGGCAGCAGTTTTATTACTGTTTTGGCTGTGGCGAGTCAGGTGATGTCTTCTCCTTCATGATGAAATATCATAATCTTGATTTCCCCACGGCCCTGCAGGAGCTGGCCAGGCGCTATCAGATTGAGCTGCCGGAAAAGCACTATTCGCAGGCGGAACAGGAAAAAGAGCATCTGCGCAAGGCCATGTATGCTATCAATGAAAAGGCCGCCCGCCTGTTCAGAGAATATCTGCTGCAGGCCAAGGGCGCGGCCCAGGCACGCGCCTATCTCGAGCGGCGCGGGATTCCGCCGGATGTTCAGGAGAAGTTCCAGCTGGGGTATGCGCCTTCCGTGGAAAGCGTCGGCTGGAATTTTCTGGGCAGCGGCCTGCAGGGAGAGGAGAGCGCGGCCGCCGAGGCGGTGGGACTGCTGGTGAAAAATGACAAGGGCGGGACCTATGATCGCTTCCGTGACCGGATCCTCTTTCCCATCTTTGATGTGAAGGGGAGGATCAGCGGTTTTGGCGGCCGTATCGTCGGTGACGGTCAACCTAAGTACATGAACTCCCCCGAGAGTCCGATCTTTGACAAGAGCCGCCTGCTGCTCGGTCTTTTTCAGCAGGGTGCGGAGATCCGTTCCCGGCAGCGGGCAGTGCTGGTGGAGGGAAACTTTGACATGGTCTCGCTGGTGGTTCACGGCTGTCCCAATGTGGTCGCGCCTTTAGGTACCGCCTTGACCCGGCCGCAGTTGAAGCTGCTGCGCCATTACGCGGATAACGCCATTCTGCTCTTTGACGGCGACGCGGCCGGGATCAAGGCGGCGGTCCGGGCTGTGCCCCTTTTTCTGGCCGAGCAGATGAGCGCCAGGGTGGCGTTGCTGCCTCCTGGTCATGATCCCGACACTTTCATCCGTGAAAAGGGACTGGAGCAGTTGGAGCGGCTGCTGGACGGCGCGACGCCGCTCGCCGAGTTTGCCCTGGCCAAGATGATCGAGGAGCACGGGCTGACCCTGGACGGGAAAAGCAGGATCGTGGAGGAGCTGCGTCCGCTGGTGCAGGCGGCGGCATCCCCCTTGCAGCGTTCGGTGGTAATTGCCCATTTCAGTGAAAAGCTGGGGATGCCCGCCCTCCAGTTGACTGAGCTTCTCTCGGCCCATGCCCTTCCGTCTATGGAAACTCAGGCAAGAGATTCGAAGCGATTGGTACGGGAAGGAAGAGGGAAGAGCGGTTTGAATGGTCTTCAAAATCGTCTTGTTGGTCATATGGTGCGCCATCCTCGCCATTTTGGGAAATTGGAGGAGGCCGGTCTGCGGCAACAGCTGGCCTGCAGTGTGGGCGAGGTCCTTTTTTTGCAGATCAAGGGGTTATGTACCAAAAATCCGGAGTTTGAGCCTGAAGATTTGCTTGCTGCCCTTCCTGAAGGAGAAGAACGGGCCCTGGTTGCGGAAATTCAAAAGGTCATGAAGGATGATCCTGCGAAGGGGGCTTATGCAAGAGATGAAAAAGATTTGGTTGAATTGTTGCTTTTGCTGAAAAAGGAGGCGCTGCTGGAGATGTCGAGAAGATTGTATGTAGAGATCAAAAGCGCACCACAAGGCGAGCGTGATTATGAGACGGTTATGCAAGAACTGCTGAAGATGAATCAGGACATTCAGATGATTGATCAAGAACTGCGAGCCCTGGAATAGGATTGGTCCCTGGGGGATTTTTATTTTGCTTCCTCACCGGACTGCCCCATGCTGATTGGTTTTGGGCTAACTTTGACTGTTGTCAATCGCGTATTGATTTTAATTTTTTTCTTGATATAGTGCATGTGTTGGGAACGAGGGTTGGGAACTAAGCGATTTTGTTCAAAGAGGGGAGAAAAGTCTGTTTTTTTTTGATGTGAAGACGGGTATCTCGGAGGGGAGATATGGCTGTGGATAAGAGTTTTGAGCAGAATGAGGCGGAGCCGATAGATGGTGACAATCATCTTGAAGAAGATGCCTTTGACTTGACGGAAATCACCGGGGCTTTTGTTCCTGACGGGGATGCGTTTGCTGCTGAATGGCCGGAGGATGCATTACCAATAGTTTCAGTGAAGGATGACGGCGAGGATGAGATCATCGTGGATCTGGACGAAGAAGATTCCTGTCCTCTGGGTGCGGGCGCGAAAGCGGGATGCCATACCGTTGATCCCATGAATATCTATTTGCGGGAGATGGGAGCCATGGACCTGCTCAGTCATGAGGATGAGCTGGAACTAGCCCGCATGATGGAAGAGGGCTTATATCGCATCCAGCGGGCGGTGCTGGCAACTCCTCTGGCTATTCCGGCCCTGCAGGCAGTGGTGAAGGAGTTGCAGTCGGGTCAGATGAAAATTTTCCAGGCCTTGAAGGGCATTCCCGATGATCAGAATGAGCTTATTGCCCAGGCGCATGACGAGTTTGTCAGCCGGGTCTGTCGAGCTGTCGAGCTGGAAGAGCAAAGAGATGAATTGCGGCATCGTTTTCTTGGCTGTGCCGAGGGATCCGGTGAGGACACGGAGATTTATCAGCAGATCCTCGAAATAGGGGCGGAGATAGCAGGAAATTTTCAAGACAGGCTTATTTGCTCTCGCTGCATCAACGGCATTGCCGCTAGTCTGGAAGAACTGGCCAAGCGCTTCCGCCTGGTTCGGGTCCAGGTGATGCAGGAGTATCAACTTGCCTCGGCAGGCATGGAGAATCGTGAGCTCAGCCCTCTGGAGCTTGAGAAAATGATCGGCCGGGAGATGCGTGAAGGTCTGGGATTCGGTGATCGGGCCTTGCATGCGACCCTGCAGGAGTTGGCGGTGGCGCGGGATACGGTCAAATGTGCCAAAGAAGCGCTGGTACGGGCAAATTTGCGCCTGGTCGTCTCGGTTGCCAAGAAATTTATCAATCGCGGACTGCAGTTTCCCGATCTTATCCAGGAGGGGAATATCGGTCTGATGAAGGCCGTTGAGAAATTTGATTACCATCGCGGCTATAAGTTCAGCACCTACGCCACCTGGTGGATTCGTCAGGCCATAACCCGCGGGATTGCCGATCAGGGGCGGACCATCCGCCTGCCGGTGCATATGATCGAGACCATCAACCGTCTGCTGCGCGTGAGCAGGGACTTTATCCGCATTGAAAACCGGGAGCCAACCCCTGAGGAGATGGCGGACCAGCTTGGCCTGGATGTGGTCAAGATCAAGGCGGCGCTGAAGACAGCCAAGGATGCCATCTCGCTCGATACGCCTGTGGGGGCCGATGAAGAATCTTTCCTCTCGGATTTTATTGAAGATTGTGGTGCTGTGGGCCCCGATGAGGCCTCCATGGTTGGCAGTCTGAAAGAATGCCTCAGCCGGGTGATGTCCTCCCTGTCTGCCCGCGAGGCCAAGGTCCTGCAGCTGCGCTACGGTATTGACGTGAGCTGTGATCATACCCTGGAAGAGGTGGGGAAATGCTTTGCGGTTACCAGGGAGAGGATCCGTCAGATTGAGGCCCAGGCCATACAAAAGCTGAAGCATCCTTCGCGCATAGATGAATTGCGCGTTTTTATGAACGATTAGAAACCGTTACCAAAAGCATCGTACCATTCCCGCCTTTTCGTGGACCGACCAGTGACAACATTGTTTCGGCGTCCCGGCTTCACCTCGCTCACCAGTTACAAGGGGTTGATAAATGTTATTTGTTGTAGACAGGTATCTCCCGAAGCGTCCTTTCGGCTTTTTTTCTTGCTGTTCCTTCTCCCCCAACCGATTCCGGCGTGGTGGTGATTCCTCTTTTTTCTGTCCGCCTCCTGCCCCAAGGGGGAAACCCATTTTGCGCGGGAACAAGGGGTGAGGGATGGCTGATATCCTTGACTGGGTGAGTTTGAGTCTGGTTCCCGGTTTGGGAGTCAAAGGGCTGAACCGTCTTGTGGACTTCTTTGATGGTCCTGATCGCGCTCTGTTGAGTTCTGCCCGGCAGCGATCAAAGGTTGCCGGGATCCGGGCGGAGGCCCTTGCCGGCCTGTCGGATATGGATGCGGTGCGGCGCAGGGGCGAACAGGAGCTGGAACGACTTGCCGGGCTCGGGGCGCAGGCCATCTGTCTTGATGACCATGACTATCCCTCCTTGCTCCGTCAGATCAATGGACCGCCTCCTGTCCTTTATGTCCAGGGCAGGAGCGAGCTGCTGGAGACCTGCTGTGTGGCGATAGTCGGTTCCCGGGCGGCAACCAGTTATGGCCACCGGATAGCTTCTGTCCTGGCCAGGGATCTGTCTGCCCAGGGAGTGACCGTGGTCTCGGGTCTGGCCCTGGGGATTGATTCCTGTGCCCATGCGGGAGCCCTGGCAATATCCGGGGCCACGGTCGGTGTGCTGGGTTGCGGACTGGATGTGGTCTATCCCCAGCAGAATAAAAACTTGTATGAGCAGATTCGAGGATCGGGTCTCCTGGTCACCGAATATCCCCTGGGGACCTGCCCTGACGCTTTTCGTTTTCCGGCGCGGAATCGTATTATTGCCGGGATGAGTTACGGGGTGGTGGTGGTTGAGGCGGCCAGAAAGTCCGGTTCGCTGATTACGGCTGAGTTTGCCTTAGATGAAGGCCGCGATGTCTTTGCGGTACCCGGTCAGGTCGATTCCTTTAAAAGCGCCGGGGCCCACTGGCTGCTGCAGCAGGGGGCCAAGCTGGTGCTCTCGGCCGGGGATATCCTTGAGGAGCTTCATCTGTGTACCGGGCTGTACGATGAAAAAAATGCAGGGGCTGGCGGGGATGGGGCTGGGGCGCTTGATCCCGAGCTCCTGGGTTTGCTGGACATGATCGAGCCCTATTCCATGAAAAGGGATGCACTCATTGCCGGATCGGGTCTGAGCCCCGGACGGGTGGCCGAGTTTCTGCTGCTGCTCGAGCTCGAAGGCTTGGTGGAGATGCTTCCCGGCGATGAGATCCGCCGGGTTGGCGGGGAGAGGGACGTGAGGGGATAAAAAAAGAGCCGTTGCCGTCTGTTTTTTCCCCGTGCATTTTTTTTCAAGTCCTGACAAGAATCATAACAAAGAGAAGAGGAAGATATGCAGAGGATCCAATTTTCGCCATCCATATTGTCAGCTGATTTTTCCTGTCTGGGTTCGGAAATCCGGGCGGTTGACCAGGCCGGGGCTGAGCTTATCCATGTGGATGTCATGGATGGCCATTTCGTTCCCAATATCACCATCGGCCCACTGGTGGTCCGGGCGGTGCGTAAGGTAACGGCCAAGGTCATTGATGTGCACCTGATGATTGAGAACGCGGACCGCTATCTTGAATCCTTTGCCGAGGCGGGAGCCGACTGGATCACCGTCCATGTTGAAGCCTGTACCCATTTGCATCGGACCGTTTCCCGTATCCGGGAGTTGGGAAAGAAAGCGGGTGTGGTCCTGAATCCGGCCACTCCCCTGGAGACCCTTGATTATATCCTGGAAGAGGTGGATCTGGTGATGCTCATGAGTGTGAATCCCGGATTCGGCGGTCAGTCTTTTATCCCGTCATCCCTGCGCAAGCTCAGCCGTCTGAAAAAACGTATTGACGAACTGGGCCTTAACGTCGGTATAGAGATTGACGGAGGAATCAGCCCGGCGAACATTGCGGCGGTGGCTGAGGCCGGCGCCAATATCTTCGTTGCCGGCTCAGCGATCTATGGTCAATCGGATTACCGGGCCGTGATCACCGAGATGCGCGAGCTGGCAGAGGCAGGCCGCCAGAGAAGAAAGTGACCCCCGATAACATCCGTGGTCTGGAGGTGAGTCCCATGGATATCCGGCCCGTTATTAGAGAGAGCCGGTGGCTGCCCTGCACTGGTCCGATTCTTTGGAGTGAGCCGGGGACAACCGTGGGGCATGCCTTTTAGGAGATTGTGCCGCTCAAGTGCTTGCTTGATGCACCGGGTGAAGAATCTGAAGTCGGTGATTTTTCCCCCGAAATTATCTAGGTGAAAATGGGAAGAGAGTGATAAAAGTGGGAATGAATGTTGATTCATTTCCAGGTGAATTTGCATTCGTTTTTTGTTGACAAACAAATTGTTCAGAGATATTGTCGATCGCTGAATGATTATTCAATGGTGTATACTTTTAGGTGAACTGGTAGACGACACCATTCGGAGAATAGTGTCCACAAGGTGAAGCATTCAAGTGGGAGTAGTCAGTGATGTTTTGCTTGTGTTTTAGCTAAAAGAGTTAAAGAGTGTAGGTGTTATATTCTGGTAAGGGTTGAAGTTAAACTTGTAATTTTAAGGAGGAAAATTCATGGCAAAGCATGAGACGCCCCTGTTGGATGAGCTTGAAAACGGCCCATGGCCAAGCTTCGTTACCGACATCAAACGTCAGGCAGAGAAAAAACCAGAGTGCTGGGATATTCTTGGTCAGGTGGAGTTGTCCTACAAAGAGAAAATTACCCATTGGAAACATGGCGGAATTGTAGGTGTTTTCGGGTATGGTGGTGGTATTGTCGGTCGCTATTCAGACATGCCTAAACGTTTTCCAGGCGTTGAGCATTTTCACACTGTTCGTCTGAACCAACCAGCCTCCAAATATTATTCCACCGAGCATCTGCGTGCCATCTGCGACAAGTGGGAGAAATATGGGTCCGGTATGACCAATATGCACGGTTCTACCGGTGATCTTGTCCTGCTCGGTTGCCGTACAGAGGCACTGGAGCCTTTATTTTATGAATTGACCCATGAGATACAGCAGGATCTGGGTGGTTCGGGTTCCAATCTGCGGACCCCCGCCAATTGCCTTGGTCAGTCCCGCTGCGAATGGTCCTGCTATGATACGGAAGAGGCCTGCCATCAGCTGACCATGCACTATCAGGATGAGATCCATCGTCCAGCATTTCCCTATAAGTTCAAGTTCAAGTTTTCCGGTTGCCCCAATGACTGTGTAGCTGCCATTGCCCGCTCAGATGTGGCGGTTATCGGCACCTGGAGGGATAATATCCGTATTGACCAGGCTGCCGTTAAGGAATATGTCGCTGGTAATGTCCCATCAAATGGCGGTGCCCATGCCGGTCGTGATTGGGGTAAGTTTGACATTCAGAAAGAAGTAATTGCCCTTTGTCCAACCAATTGCATGTGGATGGAAGGTGGAGAACTGAAAATTGATGATGCAGAGTGTACCCGTTGTATGCACTGCCTGAACGTTATGCCTCGTGCCCTTCGTCCGGGTGTGGTGCAGGGGGCATCCATATGTGTTGGTGCCAAGGCCCCGATTCTTGACGGTGCCCAGTTCGCAACCCTGATTGTTCCCTTCATGAAGGTCTCTGCCGACAATGAGTTCGAGGAGCTGATCGAGTTCATCGAGGGCATCTGGGACTGGTGGATGGAAGTAGGCAAGAACCGTGAGCGCGTGGGTGAGACCATGCAGCGCATTGGCCTGCCCACCTTTATCAAGGTTATGGGTCTGGAGCCACTTCCCCAGCATATTAAGGAGCCTCGTTCTAATCCTTATGTTTTCTGGTCTGAAGAAGAGGTTGAGGGTGGATGGAGTCGTGATGTTGATGAGTTCCGTGCTCGTCACGCTGCCTAATTTGAAGTTAAATCGAGTAATTAACTCGTATATATAAGGAGACTGATAAAATGGCCTATGATCCAGCCAACCCGATGTCCGACAGAATTTCCGACATTGGTCCTAGATATTATTCTGAGTTTCATCCCCCAGTTATTAAAGCCAACAAGGGCAAATGGTTGTGGCATGAGATCACCCAACCTGGTGTTCTGGTACATAAATCAGAGACCGGCGACGAATGCTGGACGGTCCGTGTTGGGGCTGCCCGCTTGATTTCCATCGAGCTTATCCGTGAGATGTGTGACGTTGCAGACAAGCATTGTGATGGTTTCTTCCGCTTCACTACCCGTAACAACGTGGAGTTCATGGTGGATGCCAAGGCCAAGGTTCAGCCACTTCTCGATGATCTGGCAGGACGTGGCAACAGGTTCCCAGTTGGAGGAACCGGTGCCGGTGTTACCAATATCGTTCATACTCAAGGGTGGGTTCATTGCCATACCCCTGCCACCGACGCCTCCGGTGTTGTAAAGGCAGTCATGGACGAGCTCTTTGACTACTTCACCTCCATGAAACTGCCGGCTCAGGTGCGTATTGCCCTTGCCTGCTGTCTGAACATGTGTGGTGCTGTGCACGCTTCTGATATCGCCATCCTTGGTGTGCATCGCAAGCCACCGATGATTGATCACAAGCGTATCTCCGGTGTCTGTGAGCTGCCCCTGGCCATCTCCGCCTGTCCATTGGGCGCTGTTAAGCCAGCCAAGGCCATGGTGGATGGTGAAGAGATCAAGACAGTAGCCGTTAATGCAGATCGTTGTATGTTCTGCGGTAACTGTTACACCATGTGTCCTGCCATGCCCCTTGCCGATCCTGATGGTGACGGTATTGCCATCCTGGTTGGAGGCAAGGTTTCCAACTCCAGAACCGCACCCAAATTCTCCAAACTGGTTATCCCCTTCCTGCCCAACACTCCGCCACGCTGGCCAGAGGTTGTTGACGCTGTCAAGGGTATCCTTGAGGCTTATGCCAAAGATGCTCGCAAGTATGAGCGTGTCGGCGAGTGGGCAGAGCGGATCGGCTGGGAGAAGTTCTTTGAGAAGTGTGATATTCCATTCACCATCAAGTCCATTGATGATTATCGTTTGGCTTATGACACCTGGCGTACGACTACTCAGTTCAAGTACACCTCTCATGTAAAGTAATTGACATGATGATATGGCCGATTTTAAATGGTTGAAATCGGCCATATCTGCTGGTTGCTTGCCTGTTCACAATTTTTTTAGGAGTATGTCCAATGGCATTAAGTAATGAAGAGCTCAAGGCTGCGATCCTGAAGAAGGCAGAAACCGCCCCAAAACCGCAGCTCTATATCAAGGATTTTTACGCATGTGATCCTGACTCAAAACCACGTGTTATTAAAAATGCTGCCAATGATCTGGTCAAGGAAGGTAAAATGATGTTCTGGTCTTCCGGGTCCACCACCATGTATGCCATGAAAGATCGTATCAAGAATGAAGAAGGCGCAGGTGGAGTGAATTAGTCTTTGAAAAAATTCTCGTAGCTTGGGAGTTGATGAGGTGCCGGGTTTTATACTCGGCACTTTTTTTTTGCCTTGTGATCAAGAAAACCATGAATGATATCCTGCTTTTGGAGACGGTTGATTCGACGAACCGCGTGGCCCGGGAACTTGCCGCCGCAGGAAGCCCGCATGGCTATGCTGTTGTGGCTGCCAGCCAGATAGCAGGGCGGGGGCGACTGGGAAAAAGCTGGCAGTCACCTTCAGGAAAAGGTCTTTACTCTACAATCCTGGTTCGACCAGGTCTGGATATTCAAGATTATTCCAAGATAACATTAACTGCAGGCCTTGCCGTCAGTCTGGCCCTTGAAGAAATATATCAGCTGAAGGTAGAGTTGAAATGGCCCAATGATATTTATCTCTCCGGCCGAAA
Source organism: uncultured Pseudomonadota bacterium (assembly GCA_963776835.1). GTDB lineage: Bacteria > Desulfobacterota > Desulfobulbia > Desulfobulbales > Desulfocapsaceae > UBA2270. Next base: position 114,369 of record CAVZOB010000010.1, on the reverse strand, counting down.
GTGTGGGGGGATCCTGGTGGAGACTTCATCCCTGCAGGACGCAGCAGATGAGCACTTTGCCCTTGTAGGCATAGGAGTGAATGTTAATGGCGACAGGGACTCATTTCCTCCAAACTTACAGAAAAATGCAACCTCCCTCTTTCTGGAAAGTGGAAAAGAGTATGATATCATACCTCTTTTTGTAGAAATTCGTTCCAGACTTCTGCAACTCTTATCCAAGCTGGCAGATGAAGGGTTTACCGATATCCTCAATCAGTGGAGAAGGCGGGATATGTTACAGGGAAAGTGGATGCAGTGGCTGACGCCGGCAGGTGAGATCGTTTATGGTGAGTCCCTGGGAGTCGATAGCAGCGGCATACTGTTTATACGAGACCGCTCGGGGGTAATTCATGAGGTGCTCTCGGGAGATGTGACACTGGCCTCGAGGTGATATGACAAAGTGAAGGCAGATACAAGAGAATGGTCAAAGGTCTCCGGTGTATAATATTTGTATCTGCCTTCTATCTGCCTTAATAACGGTAATAATCTGGTTTGTAAGGACCTTCCAGCGCTACGCCGATATAGTCGGCCTGTTCCTGGTTCAGGACAGTAAGATGGGCGCCGATCTTCTGCAGGTGCAGTCTGGCGACCATCTCATCGAGATTTTTGGGCAGAAAATAGACCTTGTTCTCGTACTGGCCGGGATTTTGCCAGAGTTCAATCTGAGCCAGGACCTGATTGGTGAATGAATTACTCATGACAAAGCTGGGGTGACCTGTGGCGCATCCCAGATTGACCAGTCGTCCTTCGGCCAGGATGATAATCCTTTTGCCGTCGGGGAAGATCACATGATCGACCTGGGGCTTGATGTTTTCCCAAGGAAGTTCTCTAATCCCGGCAATGTCTATCTCTGAATCAAAGTGGCCGATATTGCAGACAATGGCCTGGTCCGGCATCATCTCCATGTGCGGCCGGGTGATGACGCGCAGGTTGCCGGTACAGGTGACAAAGATATTGCCGATGGGCGCGACCTCTTCCATGGTGACCACTCTATAGCCCTCCATGGCGGCCTGCAGGGCGCAGATGGGATCGATCTCCGTGATGTAGACCGTTGCGCCCATGCCGCGCAGTGCTTGGGCGCAACCCTTGCCCACGTCTCCAAAACCGACAACCACCGCATTTTTACCGGCAATCATCACATCGGTTGCCCGTTTGATGCCGTCGATTAGAGACTCCCGACAGCCATAGAGGTTGTCAAATTTTGACTTGGTGACGGAGTCATTGACATTGAAGGCAGCGCACATCAGTTTTCCAGCCTTGGCCATCTCATTGAGACGGTGAACCCCGGTGGTTGTCTCTTCACTGATGCCGCGGATATCCTTCATCTCTTCTTTGTACTTTTCATGCATGACCAGGGTGAGATCACCCCCATCATCAAGTATCATGTTGGGGCGCCAGTTGTTCGGTCCAAAGATGCTCTGATCAATGCACCACCAGAATTCCTCCTCATTCTCGCCTTTCCAGGCAAAGGTGGGAATCCCGACGGCAGCCATGGCGGCGGCTGCATGATCCTGGGTGGAAAAGATATTACAGGATGACCAGCGGATCTCGGCGCCGAGATGGACCAGGGTCTCCATCAGTACGGCAGTCTGGATCGTCATGTGCAGGCAGCCGGCGATGCGGGCGCCCTTGAGGGGCTGTGCTCCATGGTATTCACTGCGGAGGGCCATCAATCCCGGCATTTCCGTTTCGGCTATGGCGATTTCTTTTCGGCCCCATGCGGCCAGGGACATGTCGGCTACTTTGTAATCGATTGTCGGTGCAGTCATAAAAATACCTCTGTATAAAAAGGAAAAGTTAAAAATAGAAAAGCCCAGCTGTTATATTATAACCGCTGGGGAGGATATGCTGACAAAAGCAGTCAGCATCCTCCGGCCTTATTTGATTTTCGAAAACTGCAAAGGAAATTAGCGGGCAGTGATCAGGAGCAGATACACCGTTTCGTGACGATCAACTCCTATTTGGCGTCTTCCCGCAGGATTTCGGCCTTATCGGTCATTTCCCAGGTGAAATTCTCACGCTCCCGGCCAAAATGGCCGTAGGCGGCAGTGGCCTGATAGATGGGACGCAGCAGGTTCAGGTGTTGGATAATGGCCTTGGGACGCAGATCAAAGTGACGCAGGATAAGGGCCTTGATCGCATCATCGGAGATGATCCCCGTACCAAAGCTGTTCACATTGATGGATACCGGCTGGGATATGCCGATGGCATAGGCAACCTGCACCTCAATCTCCGAGGCCAGACCGGCGGCCACAAGGTTTTTGGCAATATAGCGTCCCATGTAGGAAGAAGAACGGTCCACCTTGGAGGGATCTTTCCCGGAAAAGGCGCCGCCGCCATGCGATCCTTTGCCTCCGTAGGTATCAACAATGATCTTACGGCCTGTGACCCCGCAGTCACCGACGGGTCCGCCGATCACGAAGCGTCCGGTGGGATTGATATAGTATTTAGTCTTGTCATCTACCATCTGTGCGGGCAGGATCGGCTTGATGATCTCTTCCATGACCCCTTCTTTGAGGTCTTCATAGTTAACGGATTCATCATGCTGGGTGGAGAGAACGATTGCCTCCACCCGTTTGGGAACATTGTTCTCATACTCAATGGTAACCTGGCTTTTGGCATCGGGACGCAGCCAGGGGAGGCGACCTGATTTGCGGACTTCAGACTGGCGTTTCATCAGGCGGTGGGCATAGGTGATGGGCATGGGCATCAGGACCCTGGTCTCGTTACTGGCATAGCCAAACATCAGTCCCTGGTCTCCCGCCCCCTGGTCAAGATCAAGGCCGCTGCCTTCATTGACGCCTTGGGCAATATCGGGAGATTGCTTGTCAATGGAGGTGAGGACTGCACAGGATTGCCAGTCAAAACCCATGTCCGAGGAGTTATAGCCAATGGAGCGAATGGTCTGGCGGACGACATCGGGCATATCGACCCAGGCACTGGTAGTGATCTCCCCGGCAATCATGGCCAGCCCGGTCGTGACCAGGGTTTCGCAACCGACCCGGGCGAGTGGGTCCTGGGTGAGGATGGCATCGAGGATGGCATCGGAGATCTGATCGGCAACCTTGTCGGGGTGGCCTTCGGAAACGGATTCGGAGGTGAAAAGATAATTGGTCATGGTCTGTCTCCAGTATGAGAGAAAGCTGACTCACTTAACGGACACGAAAAAAGTCGGGTATAAGTGGTTAGGCTTTGTTAATTTAACAGTTATCTATTAAGATAATTAAGCTTCGTATAGTGACGGGATTTGAGTGTTTTTGTCAAGAAAAAAGGGGCGGAAACACGAGAAAATCATGTGGTGTACCTGGAAATGGTGTTGCATTTGTTTTCGATATGGATGCATTTTGAGGTCGAACCTTATTGCGGGACTGCTGCCTTCATGTCAGCCACAGACCCAGCCCATTTGAATGAGATGAAACACGACGGGAGCAGGTCGAAAATAGAAACGCGGTCAAGGAGAGATTGTCTTGAGTTTATATAGAAGTTTTGTGGTGCGGGAGCAGAACAGAGGTGAATTTACCCGCTCGGTTGAAGAGAAGGAGACGCAGGATCTGCCGCCAGGTGAGCTGCTGGTCAGGGTCCATTACTCATCGCTGAACTATAAGGATGCCCTGTCCGCTTCGGGTAACCGCGGGGTCACCAGGCGTTATCCCCATACTCCCGGGATTGATGCTGCCGGTGTGGTGGAGGCGTCAACCGTTTCAGCCTTTCAGCCGGGAGATCAGGTTATTGTCTCGGGATATGATCTGGGCATGAGTCATCCGGGCGGCTTTGCCGAATATGTGCGGGTCCCGGCAGCGTGGGCAGTCAGGCTTCCGGAAGGCTTGACCCTGGAACAGAGTATGATGCTGGGCACGGCCGGATTCACGGCGGGCCGTTGTGTGGAGATGCTGGTGCGGCAGGGTTGTGTTCCCGGGGCAGGCGATGTCCTGGTGACCGGGGCCACCGGCGGTGTCGGCTCCATCAGTGTGGCCATTCTGGCCAGGCTGGGTTTCGCGGTGACGGCCCTCACCGGCAAAAACGAGCCGGCTTTTCTCCTGGATCTGGGCGCTCGTGCGGTACTGGCCAGGGATGCATTCCTCCGGTCGCCTCGGAAAATGCTTCTGCCGGAAAAGTGGGCGGGGGTTGTCGATACCGTTGGCGGTGAATATCTGGAGACTGCCATCAAGGAGACCCGCTATGACGGGGTGGTAACCAGTTGCGGTAATGCGGCCTCCGGCGATCTGGCCCTGACCGTTTATCCCTTTATTATCCGCGGTGTCCGGCTGATCGGGATTGATTCCGCCAGGTGTGCCATGACCGTCCGTGAGCGAATCTGGCAGCTCCTGGCCACAGAGTACAGGTTCAGCCAGCTTGAACATCTGGCATCAGTGATTACATTGGAACAGCTTGATGAGGCAATCCAGCGGATGCTGGCGGGGAGTTTACGGGGACGGATGCTTGTCCGGCTGCTATGAGTCATGGTCACAAAAATGCTGGCGTGGAGATAAACGGGGAAATGTCGATAGAGGAAGCACGGAACGTTTTTTTGATCGAAGAACAGGGGCTGGCCGCAGTCCGGGAGCGGATCGGTGAGGATTTTGCCAGGGCTGTGGAGGTTCTCTTTCATTGTCCCACGCGGGTGGTTATTACAGGCATAGGGAAGTCCGGAATAATAGGGCAGAAGATCTCGGCGACCCTCAACAGTACCGGTACGCCCTCATTTTTTCTGCATCCGGTGGAGGCCATGCACGGTGATCTGGGCATGGTTATGCCCACTGATGTGGTGATCGCCATCTCATATTCCGGTGGCACCATCGAGTTGAATGCCCTTCTGGGTTCTCTGCACAAGAGAGGAGTCACGATCATCGCCATGACCGGCGGTCTGCACTCCATCCTGGCCGAGGAAGCGGATCTGGTGCTGGATATCGGGGTGCCGATGGAGGCCTGTCCCCTGGGGCTGGCGCCCACGGCCTCGACCACGGCCACCCTGGCCATGGGAGATGCCCTGGCCGTTGTCCTCTTGCGGAAAAAAAAGTTTCGGGCATCGGATTTTCGGAAAAATCATCCAGGCGGCAGCCTGGGAGAGCGCTTGAAGGTGCGGGTGCGTGAGGTGATGCTGACGGGTGACGCCGTACCCTTGGTCCATGGCCGAGAGTCCGCAGCCAGGGCGATAGAGGTCTTGAATGAAAAGAATCTGGGTGCCGTCCTGGTCATGGGGGCCGGGGAGAAGATCCTGGGTATTGTCACTGACGGGGATGTGCGGCGCAGTATCGCCCTCGGTAAGATGCTTGCCTCTTTGCAGGCGACAGACATTATGACACCGGATCCGGTGGCCATTGATGGCTCAATGCTGGCAGCCGATGCCTTGAGCATCATGCAGCGGCATGAGATTACCGTGTTGCCGATTGTCAATGAAGGTGAAGGTCTGGCAGGGATTCTGCATCTGCATGACCTGTTAGGGAAGGGTGAGTTCCGCTTTCTGCTTTAATTCCAGCAAGTCTTCAAAACCGATATCTTCGTCGGCTGTACGCGGCTTCTCACCATGCTACCCCGTGCTACTTTGTCGCCGCTGGCTTGCCTTCCCGGACTCGTCATACTTGCTGGAATGTCATCGTGATTGCAATACGGAACAAGAGGCTGAAATTTTGAGTGCGATGGAGGGATGAGAATGTGTCAGATGAGTGTGGTTATAGAAGATGAGGGCATGGAAGAGATGATCATGGAGAATGTGACCCGGCTGCAAGTGTCCGGGACCACCATTGAGGTGAGTGCTTTTTTTGAGGAACCTCGCACGGTTGAAGCGGTTTATATTCAGGCCATCGACTTCCTGGGAGGCAAGGTCATTCTTAAAAAGAGTGCTCCCTGAGAGGAAAGATCTACTCATGTTATTATTGTGAGCAGAGTCAAGGCGCTCCATAGCTGATACATGAAACGGGAGATTTGGAGAGTAATCTCCAGGCTTCTCGCCGATCCAAGTAAAGAGGCTCGTGTATTGTGACTGGCCTGGTAAAAGGAAATGAAAAATTTCACCACAGAAGAGAGTAAAATGGAACAGAGTGAAAAATTACGGGTCTTGTTGCCGCATTGGATTGAGCACAACAGAGGCCATGCCGAAGAATGCGGCAAATGGTCTGCCTCAGCCCGGCAGGCAGGAGAAGAGGCGGTGGCAGATTATATCGACTCAGCCATTGCGGCCATGAAGCAGGCGAATGAGCTCCTGGAGAAGGCCCTGCAGGCGGCTGGCGGGAAGATGCCGGATCATGGACACCATCACCATCATCATTAATCAGGCCGTCGCAGGGAGAGGATGCCCTCTGGATGAAAAGGTAAGATATATGTTACGATATCATGAGCTCTTCCTGAGACGATAGGCTGTCGAGGCTATTTTCTGGCTTACAGTTTTCGCCTCTTGTACGTTGATGGAGTTATCGTTGCTGAATAAAGTCCATTTTTTGGTGGCTGGATCATAGATATAACTTGCCTGCAGGAGAACAGGGCGTCCTGAGCCCTCTTCAGAACACTGGACTCTGTAGAGTTGTTTGTTGCCTATTTTCTTGAGAAAGGTGACCCGAGGATGCGATAATCTTTCGGCGATCAGGGCTGGGTTATTCTGGGTGAAGAGTTTTCGGTAGTTGACCGTCAGATAGGAGATCTGTTCGGTTTGATTGATGGAGAGTCGCGTCTCGTTGATAATTGCCTGGAATTCCTTTTCCCTGGCAAAAGAACTTCCGGCAGTCGTCTCAATGATCGCCTGCATCTTGTCGATTGCCTGGCTAAACTCCTTGTTTTTCAAGTGGTTGGCAACGCTCTGTTGGTCCCTGATAATGCCGGCGTGCAGCTTGAGCCTGTTAATCTTTTGCTTGCTCTCCAGAGGTTTGTCGCGACGCAGGGTCTCACTGTTTTCTTCAAGGAGCTGAATCGCCGTTTCGTATTGACGGATGGCTTGATCCCATCGGGCTTCCGCAAAGTCCTTCTTCCCCTGCTCGAGGGCGCTGAATACTTTGGCTCTGGTGATGAGCTCCTGGAGAGAGGCGCGTGTCTGGGCATCAGCAAAAGCAACCGTTCCTTCTATCCCTTGAGCTTGGGTAAAGGCAGCAAGCGCATTCGTCCAGTCTCCTTGAAAAAAATACTCGTCACCGGAGGCTATTAATTTCTTAAATTCGATCTGGCCCCTGAGTGATTGAATCCGGGAGATGATTGCAGGTGGAGTCTGGGGATTTTCCCTGGCGAGTTCCCTGGCCTTGTCCAAATGGTTCTTTGCGGAATCCCATTCTTTCCTGGCCAGGGCCTGCTCACCTGCCTGGAGCGCAATGTTGATCTCAGCCCTTGTGCGGTTGCTGCGGATTTGGTCAAGAATGGTGTGGTCGAGCGTCGGTATCTCGGAGGCAAGCCGCAGCGTCCGGGTATAACTCTGTCAGGGCATCCTGCCATCGGGCGTCAGTCAGGAGCTGATCGGCACGATTCATGGATTGCCGCCATTCCGGGAGCTTGCTGGTGTCGCCCCCTTTGCTCTGGGCAACTCCTTCGGCCATGATGGAACCCTGCAGTTGCCTGATCTCTTCAGTGAGCAGTTTGTTCTCCTCTTGCTTGATGAAAAGAATCCTGGAGTTTACCTTCAGGGCCTCTGTGCATTTTTGTGCGGCAGCGGGAAACTGTCTGGTGTCCAGGAGCTGTTTGCACTCCTGGACCATTCTCTGCGCATGCTCCCGTTGAGTGTTCAGGAAGAGATAGGTGCATGTCAGAATAAGGAGCAAGCCCGCACAAGCACCCCCAATGACAACGGCCAGCCGGCGGTAACTCTGTTTCTTCACCGGTTGCACAGCAGGGGGCTTTTTGGGGGCGGGAACGACCCGCTTCCCTTTGAGTTTTGCTGCGCGTCCGCTCTCGTCGTTCCCGGCGTCTTCCTTGGTGGAATCTCCCTCTGCCCAGTCGCCAAGCATATCGAGAGAGTATTGTGCCCGCTTTATATCTTTTTCTATCTCTGGGAAATCCGGGGCCAGATTCTTGACAGCCTTATATTTTGCCAGGGCCTTGGCCGGTAGTCCCTGGTGTTCATATGCCTCTCCTTCCTGATGTTTTTTTCGGGCGTCGTTGAGCCTGTGCTGACTCAGGCCGTCCGGTTCGTTATCGGGATCTGGGGATGTGGGGGCTATGGCATGGCGCTGCGGGGAGAGGTGAGGCGGCAGGGTTTTTTTTGCTTCTTCATGCGCATCATCTGCCTCTGTTTCTCCTATCTCATCGCGTGCAAAGAGGGCATCGATAGTATCCATTATCAGTGACGAAGAGGGTGTGTCAGGATGCCTTTCTGGGGCTGACAAAAGTTCTGCCGTCGTTGACAGCGGATCAATGGTGTCCAGGGGCAGGCGTTGCTGATTTTCCTTATACCAGACAGCAGCTTCTTCATTGAAGGCATTATTGCTTGAGTAGATCTGGCCGCAGAGCATGCGGCCCATATGGATGATCAGCTCGGAAAGAGAGTGGCTGCTTTCCCAAAATTCACCTATGCAGATGGCCTCCTGGTCAAAGTCCGGGTGGAAAACAGGGCTTTCCGGCTTACAATTTGGCGGAAAGTGGGGAAACCCAAAAGGCAGGGTGAGGAGGATGATATGGCCAGTGCATGGTCGTATCTCGCCTCCATCTTCTTTGCAGAACCCCTGCAGATGATAGGTGATGCGATACTGTTGAGGCGGAGTTCCGGCAACAGGGGCAACATGAATCTGGCGGTGTTGGGAAAAGTTGGTATTGATTTCCTGAAAAATGGCTTCCAGTTGTTCAGAGGGGATGGTCATGAAGGTCCACTGGTGCTTCTGTGTGATTGAATGTTTTTTGCAAGTTTACTTGATGATGACAATGAGGAATCGTTGTAATTGTAACCATTGCGTTCCTGACTTTTCATTACGGCTTCTTACGCAGGGAGCAGGGATGCTTTAGTGTCGCTCAATCCAGGGATGGATGAAGGGCAACTGTTGGCGAAAGCCTTGGTCTGAATGTATCAGGTTTTTAGCAGAAGAGGAATTTTTTATTGCTCTTTTGTGGACAATCACTAATAGTGTCTGTTATTTTTACATAAAGGAAAAATGCGGTATGAATCTCTCTTCCAAGGAAATACCCGGCAAACAACTGACGACTCTCTCGCTGGCGGCACTCGGCGTTGTCTTCGGCGACATCGGCACCAGCCCTCTCTATGCCATGCGGGAATGTTTTCACGGTGAGTATGGCATCGCGGCGACCACCGGCAATGTGTTTGGCGTATTGTCCCTCATCTTCTGGGCCCTGCTGCTCATTGTCAGCGTTAAATACCTCGGTTTCATCCTCTCGGCCGATAACGAAGGCGAAGGTGGAATTCTGGCCCTGACCGCCCTGATCAAACCCAAAAAAAGTCAGTCGCCCAGCCGCCACTGGGTCCTGGTGGGGATCGGCGTCTTTGCCGCCTGCTTGATGTACGGCGACGGCATGATCACCCCGGCCATTTCGGTGCTAAGCGCCGTTGAAGGAGTGAGCAACATCACCCCGCTGTTTGAATCCTCTGTCATCCCTGTCACCATTCTCATTCTGGCCGGACTCTTTCTTCTGCAGAAGCGGGGTACCGCCAAGGTAGGACGCCTGTTCGGGCCGATCATGCTCCTCTGGTTCGGTGTGCTTGCCGTCCTCGGCATTGCCCAGATCGTGAGCAGCCCGCGGATTCTGGCCGCGGTTTTTCCCTGGTACGGCTTCAGTTTTCTTCTCGAAAATAAAATACACGGCTTTATCGTGCTGGGCGCGGTTTTCCTGGCGGTTACCGGGGCCGAGGCAATCTATGCCGACATGGGCCACTTCGGCAAACGGCCCATTCAGCTGGTCTGGTTCTTCATCGCCTTTCCGGCGCTGGTCCTCAACTATTTTGGCCAGGGTGCCCTCCTGCTGGCCAGGCCGGAAGAAGTACATCACCCCTTCTACGCCATGGTCCCTGGATGGGCCATGATTCCCATGGTACTCCTGGCAACCATGGCGACTATCATCGCGTCCCAGGCCGTGATCACCGGCTCATTTTCCCTGACCCGCCAAGCGATTCAAATGGGATATCTGCCGCGGTTGCGGATTACCCACACCTCCTCCGCCCACATGGGCCAGATCTATGTGAGTTCGGTGAACTGGACGCTGATGCTCTGCACCATCGGCCTCGTCCTCGGCTTTCAATCATCAAGCAAGCTGGCCGCCGCCTATGGCGTGGCGGTGAGCGCCACTATGCTGATCACCACCACCCTCTTTTTTGTGGTTGTCAACAAACGCTGGGGCTGGAACCGGCTGACAGCAGGACTTCTCACCGCCTGTTTCTTTGTGGTGGATCTTCCCTTCTTTGCGGCGAACATGAGCAAGATCTTCCATGGCGCCTGGTTCGCCTTGGCCATCGGTGGTTTCTTTTTCCTGATAATGCTGACCTGGAAACGGGGCCGTGAAATTCTTGGTAACAAGATGCAGAGTCTGACCCCGAGACTGGAAGAATTTCAGAAAAAGCTGGTAAAAAATCCCCCGCAGCGGATTAACGGCCAGGCCGTTTTCCTGGCCCGGAGCCATGATTTTGTACCCGCCGCGCTGATGCACAACCTGAAACACAATAAGATCCTCCACTCCGATGTCATTTTTCTGAATATTCGTACCGAGGAAATTCCTCGGGTTCCGAATTTTGAAAAAATTGAGGCCGAAAAACTGGGCCCGGGGCTTTACCGTATCATTGCCCACTATGGCTTCATGGAAGAGCCAAAGATCGATACCATTTTCGCCTTGTCCCGTCACAAGGGGGTGAATTTGGACATGAAAGAGGCCAGCTTTTTTCTGGGCAGGGAAAAACTCTCCATTAGTGAACACCCGGCAATGTGGTCCTGGCGCGCCCATCTTTTTCTCTTTCTGGCGCGTAATGCCATGGATGCCGCGGCCTTTTTTGATATCCCCTCGGACCAGGTTATCGAGGTTGGCGTCCAACTGGATCTATAATGCAGAGATGAGCCTCTTTTATAAGAGAAAGATACCTTTTTTTGCAACTCTCTTGTGAATGGATTCTAATGAAGACGGGAAGGTGTGGTGATTTTTGGAAAAAATATTTGCAGGAAGTGCGGAGAGGGGATATTGAATAGAATAATAGAAAAAAATGCAGCTTTTTTGGAGAAAAGTAAAATTGAATATTATTCTGACAGTAGAGAATGAAATCATTTCAGCTCATTTTTGAAATTATTGAAGGCAATCATTGCCCCTTCTATAAGGTTGGCGAAAAGTTTATCTTATCGGAGAAGGCATTTTCTTGTCCGGGCAATAAGGAAACCTGTCTGATTCTGGTTCGGGAAATGACCCAGTTGTTGTTCAAGTTCCTGGCCGCAGGCGATGCGAGCCTGACAACTGAAAAACCGGTCTTCAATTGTAGTGGCTGTACCGGCCTGATTAAATTTATCCCGGTCTCCACGTCTGAAACTCAGATAACAGAACCGGAAAGGGACATGGGCTTGGGATTCAGGGAACTGGAGCTTATGGAGAAGATCCAGCTATTTCCCCTGATCCAGGCAATTCCCGACGACGAATTAAAGGGCTTTATTGGCCGGTGCAAACAGGAGTCTGTTCGTGAAGGAACTTTTCTGATCCATAAGGGGGAGCCGAATTTCTATCTGTATATGATCATTTCGGGACAGGTTCTTGTGGTGGATGGAGCCGTTTGCATCACCATGTTGGGACCTGGTGAGATCTGTGGAGAGATGAGTTGTCTGGGAAGTGATGTGGCGGCGGCCTCGGTCAAGGCCTTGTGTGCGACAGAGGTGCTGGCTGTTGCCAGTGCTGACTTTGATCTTCTCTTTGACAAATTGCCTTCTTTGCAGATTTTCATGGCCCGTTCATTGGCTCAGCGTCTGACGCGGGTGAACAGGGCCCGGGCTGAAGAATTTGCCTCCTGCATGCAGGGTAAATTGCACGACATGGCCCCTGCGGAACTGCTTCAGGTCTTTCATATGCACAGCAAGACCGGTGTCCTTTCCCTGGATCTCCCTCAGGGGCCTGGAAAGGTTTCCTTCCGGGAGGGCTGTATTATCAATGCCTATTATCAGGGAGAGGAGAACGAAGAGGCTATCTTCGCCCTGCTCCGTGAACATGAAGGAACCTACAGATTTACCCTTGGTCTTTCTCCGCAGGAGATGAAAGCGGCAGAAATTGGTAATTTTATGAAACTGCTCATGGAGGGGATTAAGCGGGTGGATGACGCGCAAGAGGAAAAATCGGATGGTCAACCACGGGATTTTTAGGCATTGTTCCTGCCGGCTACCCTGCAAGGTTTAATCTGTCCGCCTCCTGAGGACGGTTATTTGTACCCAGCTCCTTGGATGGGTTCAAGAAAAGGGGGAAGGGCCAGAATCTCCATGAAGCTGGTCACATGGTATTCGGCGGCCAGGGACGGGTTTTTGAATCCAATCAGCCGCATACCGCAGCTGGCGCTATGTTCCCGATCGATGATGGAGTCACCGATGTAAATGGCCTCTGAGACCTCGCACTCAAAATAATCAAGGATCTCCAGCAAGGCGTCCGGCGCTGGTTTGGGGCGGCGTGCGTTTTCAGAGGTCATTACCTTCTCAAAGTACTTCTCCAATTGAAACATCCGCAGGATGTGATCCATGGTGTTGGTGCGATTGGTGGAGATGGCCAGTTTATAACGGCTTTTGGTTGTGTCAAGAAACTCCACGAGGTCCGGCTCCATCCGCATATGACCGAGAAAGGGAGTATAATCGAGGGTCATTCGATAGGCCTTCACTTCTGCCAGATCCTGGTCGGGATAATGGCGGAAGATGTGATGGACCGACTCCGTTACGTTATGAATATGGACGTGTTCAAGCTCCTCCATACTCATTGGTGGTCGCTGGAAATGGGCCAGGAGTTGATTGTAATATTCCCGGTTGGCGAATTTGGAGTCAAACATGACCCCGTCGCAGTCGAAGATGATGAGCTTGAGCATGGTTTATGGCGGTGTTTGGAAAAATCAGCCAGGCTGACGGATGTTGAGAGTTTAATGCCTTACAGGATTATTTTCTTGTTTATTTACAAAAATAATATCTGCGATAGGCACTTATCCCGTTCATCGGGTTAGGTTTGATCAGTCCTTGAATAACATGTCCTGCAGCCAGTCGATGGCATACAGCAGCAGCTCCTCGTCATCGGCCAAGCGCTTCCTGGTTGTTTCGTCTATGGCAATCGCGCCGGGAAGTTCACCAGCCAGGAGCAGGGCCCGGAATCGGTCAAGATTATAGAGGGCCAGGGTGAACTGTTCTCTCTGCTGTATTGTTAACCGTTTTCCTTGGCGTATCCGCTCATGTTGCTGGAGAGCGGCCGCTGCATCGTTAAAGCGGTTATAGGTCGGCAACCCCTGCTCTGTGCTGTAGCTGCCGGCATTCTGCGCCTGCTGCTCCTGGAAGCCATGGCAGTGGCCTTCCCGCAGGAGGACGAAGAAGGCATGCATGCTGTCGTCAGCTTGACGAATGGCTGCCCTGCCCAGGGGATAGGCCCGGCAGGCCCCTGGCCGATCCCCATATACCGTGCAGCCGGCGTCTGAAACAAAGACACAGCTTGCCCGGCCATCATCGACCATGGTCAGATAAAAACGGGGGAAGGTCTCGCTTTCTTCCTGCTCCATGATCACATAGCGTTCGAAAAACTCCTCAGACCCTAAATGGCATGCATTTTTCAAGCGCAGCACATCGTAAGGCGTCAGGGCCAGTTCCAGCTGGCGGCAGCAGTCGGTAAAACAGGTGACCGAGGGGTGACAGGAGAAACAAAAAGTCTCATCTTCCGCAATCCTCTGCACATTTTTGGGGAGCAGGGGCTGTTGTTCCATTCTTGTTATTCCTTTTTCTCCGGCCAGAGCAGCAGCACTGGACTGGCCACGAATACCGAGGAGAAGGTTCCGACGATGACCCCGGATAAAAGGACAAAGGCAAAATCATGGATCACTGATCCGCCTAGGAGCAGGAGGGCGAGTAAGGTCATACAAGTGGTGAGTCCGGTGGCAATGGTCCTGCCTACCACCTGATTGATGCTGTCATTGATCTGGCTGAGAAGAGAGTGACTCCGGTCTTTGGCCATATTTTCCCGGATACGGTCAAAGATAATGACCGAGTCGTTGAGGGAGTAACCGCCAAGGGTGAGCAGGGCCGTGACAATGAGCAGGGTTATCTCGATATTCATCACCCAGCAGAGTCCAAGAATAATAAAGACATCATGAAGGGTGGCAATGGCAGCCGCCACTCCAAAACGGATATCAAAACGCAGGGCCAGATAGATGATAACACCGATCAGGGAGATCAGGATGGCCATGGCGGCCTTGTTCCGGAGGACGGAACTGACCGAAGAACCGATCTCGGAGCGGCTTTCCAGGGTGAAATGTTTGTCGGCAAACTCTGTGGTCAAGATGGAGCTGATCTGATCGCCGAGATTACCAACAACCTTTTCTGATTTCTTGATCTTGACAATCAGGCTGTGTTCATTTTCTACCTCCTGCAGAACCAGTCCTTCCATCTTGTGCTTGTTGAATGCCTGACGTACCTCGTCTATGGTAAAGGGCTGGCTAGCCTTATACTGCAACAGGCTGCCGCCGGAAAAATCAACTCCCATATTAGCCTTTCCCCTGGCAATCTGGACGCAGGCAACGAGCCCAATGGCTACCAGAACGGCGGAGGTAGCATAGGTGATGTGACGCAGCTTCATGTAATCCAGGTTGGGCTTTCTGGTAAAGCGGAGAAAGTTTAATTTTTTCAGGAGATTGAAGGAGAGCAGGGCATCAAAGATGAAACGGGAGCAGTAGAGGGCAGTAAACAGGTTGAAGATGATACCCAGCGAAAGAGTGATGGCAAACCCCTTGATCGGACCGGTCCCAAAGAGGAACAGGGCCATGGAGGTGATCAGTGTGGTTACCTGCGAGTCAACAATGGTGGAAAGTGCCTGACTGAAGCCGCTGTCGACGCTGGATCTGACTGATTTTCCAAGGTCATAACTCTCACGCATCCGTTCAAAGATAAGGATGTTTGAGTCCACGGCCATGCCGATGGAGAGGACAATACCGGCAATGCCCGGCAGGGTCAGGGTGGCGTTGAGGATGGCCAGTCCGGCAAAGAGGAAGAGGATGTTAAGGACCATGGCCGCATTGGCAATGACTCCCGAGAGACGATAATAAATCATCATGAAGGCGATAACCAGGAGCGTGCCAAAGACACCCGCGGTCAACCCCTTGTGGATGGAGTCCTGGCCAAGGCTGGCGCCGACCGTCATGTTCTGGATGATATCAACCGGCGCCGGCAGGGCGCCGACCCGCAGGATGATGGCCAGGTCCGCCGCCTCTTCATGGGTGAAATTGCCGGATATCTGGGCCGAGCCGCCCATGATTTTTTCGCGGATTGATGGCGCAGAACGTACCACGTCATCCAGGACAATGGCCAGTCGCCGGTTGACATTTTTTTCAGTGATATTGCCAAAGACCTTGCCGCCCCGGCCGGTGAGGTCAATGCTGACATAGGGTTCGTTGAACTGGCCGCCGATGCGTACCTGGGCGTTTTTGACCATGTCGCCGGTCATCAGGGTCTGGTTTTCCACCAGCAGGGGGCGGATGATCTCCCGGCCGGTCTGCTTGTCTTTGTCCTTTTCGAAATAGATTTCCGTATCCGCTGGCAGGCGATTCTGCAGAGCCCGGTTGAGTTTTTTTCGATCTTGACCCTCGGCCCATTGGCCATTGGCTTTGGCCTGATCAATCAACTCCTGCAGATTGATGCCCGCCGTATCCGCCACCAGCTTAAACTTAAGTTGGGCGGTTTCGCCCAGAAGTTTCATGGCCCGTTTGGGGTCCTTGATCCCTGGGAGCTCCACGACAATCTCATCCTTTCCCTGACGGATGATCACCGGTTCGGCAACACCAAACTGGTCAATCCTGTTTCTGATAATCTCCAGGGATTGATTGACGGCGTTGGTATCGATGAACTCGATCTCCGAGGCTTTCAACTTCAGGGTGATGCGGGGGAATGAGCCTTTTTGGGCCTCGACCTGTGCATCGATATTGGGAAAGTCATCCTTGATCAGGGTTTTGACGGTCTCCACTGAACTGGTGTTGGGCAGGGTAAAAACAATGGTTCCCGGTTTGCTGTTGCTTCGTACCGCGGTGATCGATTTTTCCTTGAGACTGTCCTTCAGATCCGTTGCCGCCAGTTCCAGGGAATTTTCCGCAGCCTTTTTCAGGTCAACCTTCAGCACCAGATGCATTCCGCCTTGCAGATCAAGGCCAAGGCGTAAGCCTTCCGGCGCCATATATTTCTTCCACCAGCCAGGCGTTCCCGCATAAAACGAGGGGACAATGGTGACGATGGAAAGGACGATGAGAGACAGGAGCAGGCCGATCTTGAGTTTGAGTGATGTGTTCATTGATGTCCCTGGAGGTTCTTCTATGGAGATGATAGATGACAAATGTCAGTCGGAGGTTGCAGCTCAGCAAGCTGAACAGTTAGTGCGGCGATTATACAGCACTGCTTGAATCTTGCAAGTTTTGCTTGCAATTTATGTTGTTCTGTTGATTGAGGCGGCAAGGCAAGCAGCGCCAAAGCCATTGTCGATATTGACCACACCCAGTCCTGGCGCACAACTGTTGAGCATGCCGAGCAGGGCGGCAATTCCGCCAAAACTTGTTCCGTATCCAACCGAGGTCGGAACCGCAATGACCGGACAGGCCACCAGGCCACTGACGACACTGGGAAGCGCCCCTTCCATCCCGGCCACTACAATGATGACGGTGGCAGTGTGCAGCAGTTGCTGACGGCTGAGGAGGCGGTGCAGACCGGCGACCCCGATATCATAGAGGGTCTGCACGGTATGGCCCAGGCTCTCTGCCGTGACCCTGGCCTCTTCCGCCACCGGGATGTCGGATGTCCCGGCACAGATGATGAGAATGATCCCGCGGTATTTCTCGGGGTCCGGCTGGAGTTCATTGGCAGTCACCATCCTGGCCTGGGGATGATAGTGAACCTGCGGCAGAGCCCTCTGTATAGCAGCTGCCTTGGCCACATCCACCCGTGTTGCCATGAGCAGGGATGATTGTTCCAGCAGTGAGCCGGCAATGGCAATGATTTGTTCTGGGGTCTTCGATGCCCCGTAAATGACCTCCGGAATCCCGGTGCGCAGGCTGCGCTGGTGATCCAGACAGGCATCGGGGATGGTCTCTGATGGCAGATGCTTCAGCCTGGCGACGGCCTCATCGATGCTGCATTGCCCGGCCTGGACTCCTTGGAGAAGGTGGGTCAGTTGATCCTGATTCATGGCAGAGGAGGAAGAGGTGAAGGATTCACGGATTTTTTTCTCTTTTTGGTGGCTGGGAGTAAACTGTTGTAATAAACTAACCCTGTTACCTGTATGTTGTTTGTCAGGCGCCGCTTCCCACAAACAGCCGGAGAAGATTGGCTGTTTGTGGGAAGCGGCATAAGGTGCTGTACATGAAAAGAGCAAGAAAAGCATTGCCCTTTGTATAACAGCACCTAAAAAAGAGGACCATCGGCTTGCACGAATGAATCCCTTTTTGTAAAAGAATGTTTATCATGATCATAAAATAAGGTAAAGGTTTTGTCGTGCTTTGTTGATAAGAGATTATTCCGGTCTCTTCGTGCTGCTGAACATAACTGAAAATCATGTCTTTTTAAGCCAGAAACGGCATGTGATGAGGGAAAGATTCTTTCTGAAGAGCATTGTTTTAGAGGAGATTGCCAATGAGTGAAGAAATCCTGCCCGAATATATCCAATATCTGCAGCAGAGCAGCAGTTATCCCCATCCGGCAGAAGGGGTTCAGCTGCTGCAGACCCATATCTCCTTTGTCCTGCTGGCCGGGGATTTTGTCTATAAATGGAAAAAACCGGTGAACTTTGGCTTCCTCGATTTTTCGACTCTGGAGAAGAGAAAATATTACTGTGAACAGGAGCTGAAACTCAACCGTCGTCTCTGTCCTGACATCTATCTGGATGTGGTCACTCTCAACCGTGAGGGCGATCATTATGTCCTGAACGGCCGGGGCGAGGTGGTTGAATATGGGGTGAAGATGGCCCGCATGCCGGAAGAGATGATGATGGGCCGGGTGATTGCTGCGGGTCAGCTGGATCGCGGCGAGATTGGCCGGATCGTTGAGGTGCTGGTGCCCTTTTATCAACTCTCTGATGGCTCGGATGCCATCAGAGAGTTTGGTCGTGCCTCCTCTGTTGCCGTCAATGTCCTGGAAAATTTTGAGCAGACCGAGGCTTTTGTCGATAAGGGGGCGCTCAGCCGCGACCAGTTTATCCGCATTGGTGACTATGCCCGTGCTTTTCTGCGGGATGAACAGCGTTTTGAGCGGCGCCGGGCAGCGGGGAAAATTCGTGATTGCCACGGCGATCTTTATTCGGCCAATATATGTTTGACCTCTCCTGTGCGCATCTTTGATTGCATTGAATTCAATGAACGTTTCCGCTATGCGGATGTGGCGGCAGATGTGGCCTTTCTGGCCATGGATCTCGATTTTCATGGGCTGGATGAGCTCTCTGCCTATTTTGTGGACCGTTTTGTGGCGGAGTCGGCAGATCCCGGCCTGATTGAGATGCTTGATTTTTACAAATGTTACCGGGCCATGGTCCGGGGCAAGATAAATCTCTTTACGGCCGGTGATCCGGCAGTTGATGCCTCCCTGGCCGCCCAATGTACGGAGCAGGCAGCCCGCTATTTTATCCTGGCCCGGAGATACGCAGTCCGGGCGGAGGATTAAGGTGAAAACTGCCAGTAAGGTGGTGGTCTTTTTCGGAATGATTGCCACCGGCAAGAGCTATCTGGCTGCTGCCTGGGCCAGCCGCCATGGCTGTTCCTATTACAACTCGGACAGGGTGCGCAAAGGGCTTGCCGGCCTTGTCCCTGAGAGCAGGCAGTCTGCGGCAGTGGATCAGGGGATTTACAGCCAGGAATTTTCCCGCAGGACCTATGATCAGTTGTTGATTCTGGCGGAGCGGGATCTGGAGGCAGCTCCCGGTGGCTGTGTGGTCCTCGATGGATCGTATCAGGCCCGGTGTGAGCGAGAGCGCGTGCAGGAAAGGTTGGCACCAAAGGCCAGGGTGCTTTTTGTGCATTGCCTCTGCCCAGAGGAAGTGATGCGGGAGCGAATGGAGCAACGGCAGCATGATCCGCAGGCCGTTTCCGATGGACGATGGGAGATCTACCAGCAACAGAAGGTGCGATTTGAGATGCCCACCGAGCTTGGTCCCGGGCAGTTGCTGAGCATAGACACCAATCAGGCTCTGGAAGTACTTCTGGCTCTGCTTGATGAGTGGGTGCTCAGGGTGAATTCGCAGGCTGTGGACTCCGGGTTGGGAGTCGTGCAAGAATAATTGTAATATTGATGGAGAGTGAACCGGCAGAAGGAATCGGTCACTCTCCTCCTCCGTCGGTCCATGGGATAAGCAACACTGGTCATCCCTGGCCGTCGGTAGAAAGAGTCGGAAAAAACTGGTTAGCTCAGAGCGGCTTCTACCCGCCCGCAACAGAAAAAAGAGAGGTCTTATCGTGTACAATCGTATTTACATCTTACGCTTTTTCAAGGATACCAGCACTGAGCCGGTTATCTATCAGCTGGTGAAACAGTATGATGTTGAGTTTAATATCCTGAAGGCGGATATCTTTCCTCAGAGGGATGGGCTGATGATCCTGGAGTTGAAGGGAAGCAAGGCCAATGTGGTGAAAGGACTTGCCTATCTGGAAGAGCGGGGGGTCAAGGTTGAGCGTCTTGCAGCCAGCGTCCGCCGGGATGATGAAAAATGTCTGCAGTGCGGTGTCTGTACCGGTGTCTGTCCGGTCGGTGCCCTGTCCCTGCATCGACCGGATTTGGCCGTACTCTTTGATCCGGATAAATGTACTGGATGCAGCCTGTGCGTACCCATCTGCCCGGTCAGGGCCATGGAACTCTCTCTGGGCGAGGACGCGCTGACTGAAGAACTAAATTCCTGAGCAGGTAGTTCCCTGCAAAGCTGCGGACGGACTGAAAATCTGACCGGGCGACAGCGTGCAGGGAACAGTTTATTTGGCGGGCAGGGGCTTTTTCGTGGTCTTTTCAGAGGAAAAAATATGCCAGTCCGGCAGTTTTGTCAGGCCGGAGAACCAGGAAGAGAGGTTGAATCCCAGATTTTCACCGCCCTCGATCTTAGCAAGTAATTTCTTGGCCTTGGGAGTGATCGAGGCCTCGGGATAGGTGTTGATCAGATAGTTGAGTCTGGTCTTGGCATCCAGGACTCTGCCGGTTCTGAGGTAAAATTCCACAACCAGATATTCATGGTTGACCAGAAACTCGTTGGCCGCTTTGATCCGGGCCTTGGCCTCATCGGTGTAGGCTGAATCAGGATACGCCTTGATCAGTTTCGTGAAATCCCGAATGGCCTTTGTCGCACCCGAGGTGTCGCGGTCAATGGTATCGATCTGCTGGTAACTGCACATGGCAATCTGGTACATGACATAGGGGATGGCCTCGTTGGTTGGATGCTGTTCCTCAAATCTCTGGTAGAGCACCAGGGCCTCCGCATAGTTTCCCATGAAATAGTTGCAGTCAGCGCCTTTCAGCTCAGCAAGCATGGCCTGGGGGCTGAAAGGGTATTTCTCGAGGATTTCGTTAAAATGTTTTGCCGCCTTGCTGTAGTTTCCCCTGTTATATGCATCCATACCTTTGCTGGCGAGAATTTCTGCGGGAATCTGGATCTCTTCGCCCCCGCTAAACCAGGACTTCATGGTAGCGCAGCCACTCAGGGAGAGGGTCATAAGGGTTGCGGAAAGCAGGGCGATGATCAGGGATCTGGAGAAAAAAACAGGTGATTGCATGATAGGTTATGATGTCAAATTGTTCAGATACTGTTCCGCGGCGAGCAAGGCTGTTGCCCCTTCGCCGGCAGCGTTAACGATCTGTCGCACTTCTTTGCTGCGGATATCACCTGCGGCAAAGACTCCTGGAATTACTGTCCGGGTTTCGTTGTCGGTGGGGATAAAGCCGCCATACTCTGCCTTCAGGGCTTGCAGGGGCAGCATCTCATTGTTGGGGATCACGCCAATGAGGATAAAAATACCGTCAACGGCCAAGGTTGTTTCTTTGCCGGCACGATCTTTGAGAAGAATCCGTTCGACCCCTTTTTCTCCCTCAATGGCTGTAACCTGACTGTCGAAGATGAAATCGATCTTGTCGTTGGCAAAGGCCTTCTCCTGAATAATCTTGGTGGCCCGCAGGGTGTCACGGCGATGGATCAGGGTCACCCTGCTGGCAAATTTGGTGAGATGGGATGCTTCCTGTACCGCGGTATTGCCGCCGCCGATCACGGCCACATGCAAGTCGCGATAAAAGGGGGCATCGCAGGTGGCACAGTAGGAGACACCCCTGCCGGCGAATTCTGCTTCCCCCGGGACGTCCAGCAGTTGCGGACGGGCTCCGCTGCAGATGAGCAGGGCGTTGCAGGTGAGTTGTTCGCCGTTTTCCAGGGTGAGCTGTTTCGGGGTCTGCAGGAGATCCATGCCGACCACATTGGCAGTCAGGGTGTTGAGTCCAAAACGCCGGGCGTGGGCTTCCATCTTTTCGGCAAGTTCAAGGCCGGAAAGGCCGTCTGGAAAGCCCGGATAGTTGTCGACCCAGTTGGTGAGCAGGATCTGGCCCCCAGCGGCGCCTTTTTCAATTAAGAGATGATCCATCCTGGCTCTTGCCGCATACAGCCCGGCAGTGAGGCCGGCAGGGCCTGATCCCAGGATGATCAGTTCATGATGCGTCTTCATTATGTGTTCTGAGCGCCAACTTTATTGGTGAATACTGGGGCCTGAAATGCCTTTTTCAGTACGAGGGGGCGAGATGGTAAGACCTGCTGGCTTACAGGGCCTTGTTAATGAGGTCAACCAGCTGTTTTTTCCCGACGGCGCCGGTAATCTGATCTACTACTTCGCCGTTTTTAAAGAGAATCAGGGTGGGAATGGCACGGATGCCGTACTTTCCCGGAGTGGCAGGGTTGTCGTCTACATTCATCTTGAGGATGGTTAATTTACCTGAATATTCTGTGGCCAGATCTTCAATGACTGGACCGATGGCCTTGCAGGGACCACACCAGGGAGCCCAGAAATCCACGAGGCAGGGCATATCCGAAGAAATTGTTGTCTTGAAAGAAGCATCATCTGTCGCCTGAACTTTGTCGCTTGCCATTGTCTGTCTCCATTGATAATTATTTTTGGATGGTTGGATAGTTAAAACGAGTATGTTTCAAAAAAAGATTTATTCTGCAACCGTAGAGATAGTGTACCTTCTCGGATTTTGCATGACAAGGAAAAATTTCAGCAGGCCTGTGGTTGAACCAAATTAAAAAATCACTGTGTGCATCTTTGCAAAAAAGATCAAGGGTGGAACTTGCTTGGCAGTTTTTCTTGAGCATGCTATGGTAATGCTCATTTTTTAAAATGGAATCATAACTGGTGCATTGCGAGCAGAAAAGTCAAATGGGATTGTCCAAGGAGCATAAAATGAAAACAAGCATATCCGCACAGATGTTTCAACAGGCACGAAAGGTCATCCCCGGCGGAGTGAACAGTCCGGTTAGGGCCTGTCGATCGGTGGGGTGCGACCCGGTTTTTATTGAACGGGCACAGGGTTCGTCTGTCTATGACGTGGATGGCAACGAATATATAGATTTTGTCTGTTCCTGGGGGCCGATGATCCTCGGCCACGCCCATCCTCAGGTCTTGGCCGCCATTACCGAGGCCATGCAGCATGGAACCAGTTTCGGGGCGCCGACTCCAAAAGAGATCGAGCTCGCCTCCATGGTGGTGGATGCCCTGCCGTCGGTGGAAAAGGTTCGCTTTGTCAGCTCCGGCACCGAGGCAACCATGAGCGCGGTCCGTCTGGCCCGCGGCTATACTGGGAAAAAAATGATTGTTAAATTTGACGGCTGTTACCATGGCCATGCCGATTCTTTTCTGGTTAAGGCAGGCTCCGGGGTGATCACCCTGGGTATTCCAGGGAGTCCCGGGGTGCCGGAGGAGATTGTCAAAAACACCGTCTCCATCCCTTATAATAATGAAGAGGTCCTGGAGAAAACCTTGCGCGATGCTTCGCTTGATATCGCCTGTGTGATTGTCGAGCCGGTGGCCGGCAATATGGGCTGTGTGCCCCCGGCCCCTGGTTTTTTACAGAAGTTGCGGGCGCTCACGGCGGAACTTGGTATACTTCTCATCTTTGATGAAGTGATCACCGGGTTCCGTTTGGCCTATGGCGGTGCCCAGGAGTACTTCGGGATCCTTCCTGATCTGACCTGCCTCGGCAAGATTATAGGTGGCGGTCTGCCCGTCGGCGCCTATGGCGGTCGGGCAGACATCATGGATCAGGTGGCCCCGGACGGACCAGTCTATCAGGCCGGGACCCTTTCCGGGAATCCTCTGGCCATGGCCGCAGGGATTGCCACCCTGAACCTTCTCAAAAAAGAAGGATTTTACACCCGGTTGAATGATAAGGCCGCTGGTTTTGCCGACCGTCTCCGGGAGATCAGTGAGCGGACGAATATTCCTGTCCAATTGAATCGGGTGGGTTCGTTGATGACCGGATTTTTTACCACTGAAAAAGTGGTTGATTTTGTCTCTGCCATGACTGCCGATGCTGATCGCTATGGTCAGCATTATCGGCAGATGATGTCCCAGGGGATTTATCTGGCCCCATCTCAGTTTGAGGTGGCATTTATCTCCGCGGCCCAGTCTGAAAAACAGCTGGAAAAGGCCCTGGAAATGACTGAATGGTCATTCAAAAAATTAGCATAAAAATTAAAAAATCGTTGACTTTGACAGGTGGGCATGCTAACAGGTTCGTTTGTCTGTTAAAGAGTCGTTCTGGTGAGGAGCCGTAACCGTAAAAACTCTGGCATTCCCGACCATTTTAGTAGGGTTCGGTTTGTCGGTCATGGCTTCCCAATATTACGGTTCTTTCTGGACAACGGCAGCTGAAGGTGAAGACGAAGATGTCGAAAATGAGTAAGGAAATGATCCACCTGCTGGGCAACTATGGTCATATCGGCTTTACCTTTGTTGCGGCAATCTTTGTTGGTATGGGGGGTGGAATCTATCTTGATCGGAAGGTCTTTGCTGATCGAACGACCCCGTGGTTTACTTTTATCGGGCTTGCGTTTGGTATAGCCGCCGGTTTTAAAAGTCTGTTTGATATCATCAAACGGCAAAATAAAGACTAAAGTCTGGGCGGTCCAACAGAGTGGCGGATGAATTGTTGTCCCTGCGCAAGATGCAGGTGTTGAGTTGGGCCTGTCTTCTGGTCCTGTGTGTGGCTTCCTGGTTGTTGGTGTCCTGGGAATTCGCCGGGTCGGTGGCAGTCGGTGGAGTTCTCTCAGTTGTCAGTTTTATGTTGTCGCATCGAGATGTGGCCCGCTTTCTGAAATCCCTTGATTCCTCCAAGGACGAACCTGGGGAAAAGCAAACGCTAAATATCGGGAAATCACGTTATATTATTAAATTTTGGCTCCGGTTGGCAATCATCGGGCTTGTCTTGCTGATGCTCATAAAGAGCGGCAAGGTGAATATCTTTGGATTACTGGTGGGGCTGTCAACGGTAGTGTTTACCATTACATTGACGACAGTCGGTGAAGCGGGACGCTATATTATCAGTAGCAGGAGGTAAGAGGGATCATGGAACATCCGATACTATTTATATCAATTATCCTGGAGAAATTGGGATTGCCCATCCCCCATGGTGCGGTCGGTCATGGTCTGGTTGAGCAACTGTGTGCGCCTTATATGACCTATACCTGGTTTACCATGATTTTTCTGGTGGTGGTTGGCAAGCTGACCCTGGGCAACCTGGAGATGGTGCCGGGCAAAGGCCAGAATTTCTGGGAGATCATTATCGGCGGTTTGGATAACTTCTTTGCCGAAAACATGGGGCGGGAGCTGGCGGATAAACTTTTTCCCATGATTGCCACCTTTGCCCTTTACATTGCCGTGGCCAATCTGATCGGGCTGATTCCAGGATTCATGTCACCCACATCCAGTATCAATACCACCCTTGCCTTGACCGTTATTGTGTGGATAACCCATCATATCATTGGTTTTCGATCCAATGGTTTTGCGTATTTGAAGCAATTCCTCGGACCTATGCCAATACTGATTCCCCTGATGCTTCCCATTGAGATTATTGCGAATGTGGCTCGGTTGATATCACTCTCCATCCGTCTTTTTGGAAATATCATGGCGAAAGAAACTCTTTTGGGTATCTTGTTTCTGTTGGCCGGGGCATTCTTCGCTCCTCTGCCCATCATGATCCTGGGTGTCCTGGTTTCTCTGGTGCAGGCCATGGTTTTCGTGTTGCTGACCGTTGTTTATTTTACCCAGGCCAATGCGCACGGGCATTGATGCAGTAAGCTTGCATTGTTCACTTTTATAACATTTTAAGATTTTAAATTTTTTAAGGAAGAAGGCCAATAAACTTTAATTTTTACAAGGAGAACACTATGGAAAGTAATTTGATGCTTGGATTGGTTTGTATCGGCGCTGCGCTCTCTATCGGTATTGCCGGTCTGGGAGCAGGTATTGGTATTGGTAATATTGGTAACGGCGCCTGCCAGGGTCTTGCCCGTAATCCTGAGGTACAGCCCAAGATGATGACCTTCATGATCCTCGGTATGGCCCTGGCCGAGTCTATTGCGATTTACGGTCTTGTTATCTCTCTGATCCTTTTGTTTGCAAACCCGTTGATAAAATAGTCTATACACAGAGTGTGATCGTAATTGATCGCGCAAAAAGGCCACAGAGTAATCTGTGGCCTTTTTGCGTTTTTATGAAGAGGGGCCTTTGTTTTGAGAGTAAGCAGCAATAACAGAAGGTTGTCCTATGAGTAACCCCAAGAGAGAAGATGTGATAATGCATCCGCAACGGGGCAGGAAAGAAAAGATGATCCCTGAGACAGGACTCTTTTTTGTAAATCCTGCCGAGGCCACGCATGCGAGGAACGCGATGGTTTCCGAAGGCGGCAGGAAACGATTTTTCTTTAACAGTATGCTTTCTGTGAATGGTGACGAGACCTTCTTTGTGGCCGGGCCGGCGGTTGGCGCGCCCATGGCTGTCCTCTGCATGGAAAAACTGATTGTCCTGGGGGCCAGACGGATTATCCTTGTCGGTTGGTGCGGCGCCTTGCAGCAGGGCCTGGAGATTGGCAGCATCCTGTTGCCGGGCCAGGCATTGTGCGGAGAGGGGACGTCCCGCTATTATAGCAGTGAGCCGGGACCCAAGCCCTCCGCGCCTCTGATTGCCTGGTTGCGTGATACCCTCAGTCGGAGGCTGATCCCATGGCAGGAAGGACGGGTCTGGTCCACGGATGCGCCTTTCCGTGAATCGCGGGATCTGCTGGAGCGTCTGGGACAGGAACAGGATATCGTGGCCATTGACATGGAATATTCGGCGCTATGCACGGTGGCCATTTTCCGGAGGATTGAGTTTGCGGCCCTGATGCTGGTCTCTGATGAATTGTGGCAGAAAGAGTGGAGACCTGGATTTTCAACGCCTGCATTTCGGCGGCGGAGTCAGGAGATGTCGGGGGTGATAATGGCTGCCATACAAAGTATGATCCGTTTGCCCAATGAAGTTTGAGCTGCGCCGGACCAAGAGACACTGGTGACAAGCGCAGCGAAGGATTGTTACGTTTAGAAAGAGGAACAAGGAATATGGCAAGTTTTCATCTGATCAGTCTGGGTTGTCCGAAAAACCTTGTGGATTCCGAACTGATGTTCGGGCTTCTGGAGCAGGCCGGCTGGGTCTTTGAGGAAGATCCTGAGCAGGCATCGATGCTCGTCATCAATACCTGTGGATTTATCCAGTCGGCAGTGGAAGAGGCCATTGAGGAGATTCTGGAGCTAGCCCTGCTCAAGCAAGTTGAGCCGGATAAACTACTGGTGGTGACAGGATGCATGGTGCAGCGATACCGGGAAGAACTTATCCATGAGCTGCCGGAGGTTGATCTTTTTATCGGTACCGATGGCTGTCATCAGATAGTGGAGCTGGTGGCAGCGGTAATGGCCGGAGATCTGCAGAACAAGGTTGTTATCTCGGAACGGTTTCTGATGAACAGTACCATGCCCCGGCGCATTTCCACCCCTTTTTACCGCTCCTGGTTGAAGATTACGGAAGGGTGCAACAACCGTTGTTCCTATTGCATGATCCCGTCCATCAGGGGCGATCTGCGCAGCAGAACCGTGGCTGATCTTGTCCATGAGGCCGGACATCTGGAACAACAGGGCGTGCGTGAGCTTTCGCTTATCGCCCAGGATCTGACGGCCTACGGGGATGATCTGGGGGCTGCCATTCACCTGCCCGCCTTGCTGAAGTCCTTGCTGGCGAAGTGCAGCATCCCCTGGCTCAGGCTCATGTATCTGTATCCCTCAGGGATCAACGATGCGCTTTTAAGCTTGATGGCTGAACAGCCGCGCATCGTGCCGTATATGGACATTCCTTTCCAGCACGTGAGCGATTCGGTTCTCAGGCGTATGAACCGTCATTATACAGGTGATGATCTGTATCGTGTTATTGGCCGCATCCGCTCATTTCTCCCTGATGTGGCCTTGCGTTCCACCCTGATGGTCGGTTTTCCTGGTGAAACCGATGATGATGTGAGGC
Organism: uncultured Pseudomonadota bacterium; assembly: GCA_963776835.1. Taxonomy (GTDB): domain Bacteria; phylum Desulfobacterota; class Desulfobulbia; order Desulfobulbales; family Desulfocapsaceae; genus UBA2270. Next base: position 86,684 of record CAVZOB010000010.1, on the reverse strand, counting down.
AGCTTGCACAGTTTTTAAGGGAGACCCGCCTTGATCACGTTGGAGTCTTTGCCTATGCCAACGAGTCCGGATCCCCATCAGAAAATTTTCCGCAGCAATGTTCCGAGGCAGAAAAAAATGATCGCCTTGATTTTATTCTCGGAGTGCAGGCAGAGGTGTCGGAGACGATTGTGCAGCAATATGTGGGGCGGGTGGAACCGGTGCTGGTGGAAGGGGTGAGTCGGGAGTCAGATTTGCTGCTGGAGGGCAGGACCCGCTTCCAGGCACCTGATATTGATGGCTGTGTCTATATAACCGAAGGCACAGCCAGCCCTGGAGATATTGTCCAGGTCCGAATTAACGACGCCCAGATCTATGATCTGGTGGGAGAAATTATCGATTGAAGAGGCAAGTGCCTGGCTTAGCCATCCATCAGACGACTTTTTGCAATTCCCCGAGCGTAGCCCCCAAAGTTATTTCTTGGCCTGCGAGTTGACCTGCTCCCGTAACTCTTTTCCCACCTTGAAAAAGGGAAGTTTTTTAGGGGCAACTTCTATCTTTTTACCACTTTTGGGATTACGGCCCTCGTACGAGCGGTAATGCTTGATGACGAAACTGCCGAAGCCGCGAATCTCAATATTGTCACCCTTGGCCAGAGCCTCGATCATCCTCTCAATAATGGTATCGGTGACTGCTGCAGCCTCGCGATGGGGAAGGTCAACTTCTTGTGCCAGGGCTTCAATGAGTTCTGATTTGTTCATGCCGTACTCCTGTGAATTCAGGTGCTGTCGTTGTAAAAATAAGTATGAATGAAAAGTTAGTAGCTGCGTAAAAGCGCGCTGCACCTTCCGGCCGATTCAAGCATGTTTTCATTTGAAAGAACAACTAAGAAAATTTTATTCAAGCCCAGTAATATTACTGAATTCCTAACAGGTTAAGTTTAATCAACTATTTATTGTTTTGTAAAGGAATTTTCTTGATAAATATTTTTTTAAGATCTTCCGGGGTGAGAAAGCGATATTTCCCGACCATGAGACCCTGCAGAAAGAGGTGGCCATAGGCAATGCGTTTCAGGTGGATAACAGGGTGGCCAATGGCCTGGAACATCTTTCGTACCTGACGCTTTCTCCCCTCATGGATGGTTATCCTGATAGTGCTTGTCCCGCTTTTCCTGGCGATAACCGTAACCTTGGCAGGCGCTGTCTTTCTCCCTTCCAGCAGGATGCCATGCTCCAGTTGCTGGAGCATTTTTTCAGAAGGCAGACCCACAATCTGCGCCTCATAGGTCTTTGTTACCTCATGGCTGGGGTGTTGAATCTTCTGGGCCAGTTCCCCGTCGTTGGTGAGGATCAGGGCCCCTTCGGTGTCCAGATCCAGCCGGCCAACCGGGAACAGGCGGGCCTTGATGCCATGGAGCAGGGAGGTGACAATGGGGCGACCCTGGGGATCTGACATGGTGGTTACGTAGCCCTGCGGCTTGTTGAGCAGGATATAGAGCAGATCGTCATGGGGGGTGACCAGCTTGCCGTCCAGTCGTATCTCCTGCCTGGCCGGATCGATCCTCTCTCCCATGGCGGTGATCACCTCGCCATCCACGCTTATCCTGCCCCGGGCAATGATCTCTTCCGCCTTTCTTCGGGAGGCGATACCGCATCCGGCAAGGTATTTCTGCAAACGGACTGTCTCGCTCATCGGAGGCTGGGAGGCAGCAGGGTATGGATCCGTCTGTCGACCAGCGTTCTTGTGGCCGCATCGACCTCGAGGACGTCGGTGTACCAGGGTTTCATCCGGCAGTCAAAGACGATGGGCGGGGTCAGGCCGACATGGAAGCGTTGCACTGCACTGGCCGCGCCATGGATATCGGCGGCCGGTTCAAAACGGGTGAACAGGGTCCAGAGGAACTCCTGCAGGGAGCAGGTAGCCTCAGCGCTGTTGTCAACCAGAATGATGACCGGCCAGTTGGCCACTCCTTGCCATTGACTGAGCTCAGCCGCCAGTTCCGGCGCTTGCTGGTAGGCGCTGCCCTGGAGAACCAGGGTCCCGGCCATGAAGACGACGGGACGGGTGCAGGAGGAGGGCAGGGTGCCTGAAAATACGGCCGGCAGTTCCCGCTTTTTTTCTCTGCCGAGGCCCATCATCATGGCCTTGGAGCCCTTGTTGACCGATGGGCCGGTGTAATCAAGGGTATCCTGGGAGACATTGGCAAAGACAAAAAGGTCACGGTCCCACTCGATCCGTTCCAGGACATGGACCCACAGTTTACGGAAATCAGTGATGTCGATATCTCCATCGGTGATGATCAGAAATTTGGTCAGGGAGAGCTGGCCCTCCCCCAGTATCCGCAGGCCGCAGGCAAAGGCCTCGCGTGGATAGCGGTCCTGGACCCGGGCCGCAGCCAGACAATGAAATCCGGTCTCGCCAAAGGTCTTCAGTTCCCGCACCCCCTTCATAATCAGGGGGAAAAGCGGGGAGAGGAGATCCTGGAGGAAGTCACCGATAAAAAAGTCTTCCTGTCGGGGGCGTCCGACAACGGTGGCCGGATAAATGGCCTTGTGGCGATGGTAGAGGTGGCTGACCTGGAAGACGGGGTAGTCATGCTCCAGGGAGTTGTAGCCGTAATGATCGCCAAAGGGGCCTTCCGCCCGTCTGATGTGGGGCGGGACTGTACCCTTGATGGCAAATTCGACACCCGCAACCAGTCGATGGCCGCCCCGGGGATCCTTCACCATCTCCAGTTTCTTGCCCATGAGCAGGGAGGTGAGCATCAGTTCGGGGATATCTTCCGGCAGGGGGGCAATGGCCGCGAGCATGAGGGCAGGCGGTCCGCCGATGTAGAGGGTGAGGGGCAGGGCCTGATTCAACTTCTCGGCCTCGTGGTAGTGGTAGCCGCCCCCTTTATGGATCTGCCAGTGGATGCCGGTGGTGGTGTCGTCATGGCGCTGGATGCGGTACATGCCGAGATTATGGCCGCGGCCGTCCGGGTGTTCGGTATAGACAAGGGGCAGGGTGACAAAGGGGCCGCCGTCGCTCTTCCACGAGGTGAGCATGGGCAGGCTGCTCAGGCGGGCTGGGACCTGGCAGTTTTCCAGGATCGCGCCCCGGCGGCTCTCTTTCAGGCCGATCTTTAATCCTTCGGTGACCAGGTGGCGATTGTCCCACAGCTTCTTCATCTTCAGGGGCATGATGGTCTCGGTGAGGTGTACCAGGTCGCGGACAAATTGCTGGGGCCTGCGGCCAAAGGCCAGCTCGAGACGTTTATTCGTGCCAAAGAGATTGGTCACCACGGGAAAGATACTGCCCTTGGCCTTGGTGAAGAGCAGGGCCGGCCCCTGTCTGGCAATTACGCGGCGATGGATCTCGGCGATCTCCAGATACGGATCCACCTCCTGATCGATAATGAGCAGCTCTCCTTCCCGCTCGAGCAGGTTGAGATACGTGCGCAGGTCATACAGGGTCTCATGGGCCATGATTTATTCTTTTCCTTCTGGAGGATGGGGGTGGCTCTGTTCGTCCTGGAGAAAGAGAAGATGGTATTCCTCTTCGCTGAGATGGCGTTTCAGGATTCCAGTAAAGGAATCGACAAATGCATGGATCTCCTGCTCGGAGAGGCGCTGGCTCAGAAGGTCGGCAAATTCTTTTCTGCCTGCAAGCTGCAGAAAGCAGGAGAGTGATCGCTGATCCAGCTGCTGGTTGAGGCCAAAACAAATCAGATGAGAGTCAAGGGTCATGATAAGGGGAGAGAAAGGAAGAAGTTAAAAGAGATTGGCATTGTCAGAAAAGAAGAGGGTCTCCTGGATGTCAGACGGTAAAGTCAGCCGATGGTTCTTCATTCATGACCGGCGCGACATGCTGTCTTCCACTCCACGACCGTCGCGGAGAGATGGTCAGCAAGGAGACATCCTTTCGTAACGGTTCCTCAGATCAGGTAGCAAGGATTCGCCACTGGACTTTTCTGCTGCGCGGCCCGTCAAATTCACACAAGAATATCCTCTGCCAGGTGCCCAGTACCAGTTGCCGCTCTTCTATGAAAAGGGTCAGGGAGCTGCCCATAAGAGATGTCATGATGTGGGCGGGTGAGTTTCCCTCAAGATGTTTGTAGGCATGGTGCAAGGGGACTATTTTCTGGAGGCCGGAGATGATGTCATCCTGGACCGCTGGATCAGTCCCTTCGTTCAGGGTCAGGCCGGAGCTGGTGTGCGGATTGTAGAGATAGCAGATCCCCGCATTGATATTTGTCCTGATTATTTCCTTTTCTATCTGCTCGGTGATATCAATGAGCTGCATGGAGTAGGCGGTGCTAATTGTGATTTTTCCCTGTAACATTGGGGTACCTCTCGGAATAAAAAAAAAGCAGACACCGTTGGTGTCTGCTTTAGGTATGATTCTCCAACCCCTGGGGTATTGCTATTTATTCTGCAACTGCCATTGGCCATACTCGTCACGGCAGGCCGTGCTGTAAGTTCTTTCGGTTTTGCCATCAATTACGGCTATGATCTCCGCCTGTCTGCATGTTCTGTGTAATGCCGGATCAGAATAGGCGGGCTGGGGTCTTACCTCATAGGTGTTACCGGTATCAGGATTGTGCCAGGAAGTAGACTGTCCGGAGGGCACTCGTTCATATGCATGATTGAGCTGCTCCCGGTCATATTTGTCCATCTCGTTGCCAATCATGTAACCAAGGGCGCCGCCGACTGCCGCACCAATAAGAGTAGCCTCGGTATTATGGCCAATGGCCTGTCCGAGGAGTGCACCGCCAATAGCTCCCGCGCCGGCGCCGCTTTGGCCTTTGGTGGCACATGAACTGAGAGACAGAGACATTAAACCAATGAGAATGATGCTGAGGAAAATTTTATTCATGGCGGACCTCTTCAGTGAATAAATGGGGGGTTGATGCTAATGATTTTTTAACAAGGTTAACTAACCTGCCCGGAAAAATGACATGGTACTTATTTCTTCAATCTGAAAGTAATCATTCTCAGTGAAGATTGTCAATGTTTTTTGTCTCAAGAGATGGTTGAGTCGATGCCCAGGCCGATGAACAGATCTGTCCACATTTCCCTTGGTAATGCATTGGAAGTGGATTGGTACGTCCATATCTGAACTCTGTTCCCTTCCTAGTCAAGGTAGCAACAGGTAAGTCTAAAAGTCCTTCAGGCCCACCCGCGTCTCAATGAAGTCCTTTGTCCAGTACCCCGTCTAGAGTATCTCCTTGACTGGGTGACTATTCTGCTACTACTTTCGGTAGTAAGCTCTAATTTTTCGATCTGCTGGTCAATTTCTTTGGCTCTTTTTATTCTCTTTTGCGTTTTTTTGTACCACTCTGTGGGAATGGCTGAAATAGCGCTATATTCCATGTCTCTTCTCTTACGATCCAGTGATAATTGTGTTAAATATGGCGATATTTATAGTAAATCGTAGCTCTGTTGAGATATTTTAAGAAGACTTTCCTGGTCATGGTTGTTGATAACTTGTGTGAACTGTGATTAACATACGAGGATAACACGATAAAAATAACCTTTTTGTCGATGCCCAAAAAACAAGGGGTTCGCGGGGGGCTGGGGCCGGAAAGCAATCAACATGGGCTCGTTCGCAGATGGTCTTATCGCTTGGAGATCTTTAAAAAATGGGGATCAATCGTCTTTGACTGAATGTTGGATTTAGGTTTTATATCGGGCTGTGATTTGTTAGGAAAGGAATTCTTTTTTATAAAAAATAAGGGATTGGCAGGGCAATTTTCTTTTTTTATCGAGAGGGCTTCTTGTTGTTTTCTTCTCAAGTATCAGGAGCGGGTATTCAGGATTTTTATGGCGATAAATTGTCTCAAATAGCTATGTATCGGCTGTAAAGTAAGCATTTAAGGGGTGATGGGCATGGTGTGGCAGAAGTTAAAAGAGAGCTTGCGTGATGTCTTTGCTGAGAATGTGTATAATCTGTGGATTGACCCCCTGGTGTGTGTGCAGTGCGATGATGAAAGTATAAAAATTGCCTGTCCGGATCGATTCTATCGTGCGCATCTGACCCAGCATCATCTTGGCCAGATTCAGGACCAGGTGAATGGGCTTGGCGGCATACAGCGGCAGGTCATATTGTGCGAGGCGGGGCAGAAGTCCCTGCCCCTCTCTCCCCAGACCGGCCAGTTGCGTCTGCCCCATATTCCTGATCGCCGCTCATCGGTCCGGGCACTGCACCCCCGTTATACCTTTGATGAGTTCATGGCCGGCGACAGTAACCTCCTGGCCCTTTCGGCCTGTCAGTCATTGGTGGCGGATACTGATACTGTCGGTCCCTGTCTCTTTATCAACAGCTCCACCGGGCTTGGTAAAAGTCATCTGACCCATGCGGTTGCCCATCAAATCCTGACCACTTCTCCCATGACCCAGCTTCATTATCTGACCGCCCAGCAATTTTCGGCCGAGATGGTACGCGAGATTCAGGCCAACAGCATGGATCGTTTTAAACGGAAGTATCATGATCATTGCGACATCCTGCTGGTGGAAGATGTTCACTCGCTGACCGGTAAAAAAAAGACCCAGGAAGAGTTGAACGAGCTCCTTGATTCCCTGATTAAAGGCGGGAAAAGGGTGATCTTCACCGCCAACAGCGCGCCACGGGATCTACATGGTATCGATGAGGAGTTCCGTTCCCGGATGACCTCCGGGCTGGTAACCACCATTGAGGCGCCTGATGTTCAGACCCGCCACCGGATTGTGCGGAAGAAAGCAGAGTCGCAGGGGATATTACTTGATGAGGACTTTATCGCCTATCTTGCTCAACACATCAAGGGTGATGTGCGGCAGATTGAATCCGCTATTCTTGCCATCCGGGCCAAATCTGCCCTGATGGGTGGCGAGGTGGAGATGGCCCTTGTCCGCGAGGTGGTAGAGGGGATTGTCGGCGCTCCGAAATCGCTCTCGGCGATCACCATTGGTGAGTTTGTCAGTAGCCAGTTTAATGTCAGTGTCAAGGAGATGCAGTCACGTACCCGTAAAAAGGCCATCGTTTTTCCGCGGCAAGTTGCCATGTATCTCAGCCGGCGCCATACCCAGCAGTCGCTGGCCGATATCGGCAAGGCCTTTGGACGGGATCATGCAACCGTGCTCCATTCCATTAAAGTAGTGACGGACCGTATCTCGCGTGATATCTCGGTCTCTGCCCAGTTGGAGTTGCTGAACAGGAAGGTGAAACAGATTTAGGTGCCGTTATGAATAAGCAGTGCTTTTCTGCATATTTTATTACGGCACCTTATGCCGCTTCCCAGAAATAACCAATCTCTTCAGGATAATGGGAGTATGGTTTTTGTAATCAAGCGGCCTGGGGGAATACCACAGGCCGCTTGATTTTTATGCTCTTATCTGCTATGAAAAAATGCTGGTGTCCGTTGAGGAAGCCGGTCTATCTGATGCAAGGTCGTGTTTTCTGGTTGGGCCGTGGGCTTTTCCTGTCTCTCCATCTATTTGGGGCAGGGGATAGGGTAGCGTTTTGCACAGTAATTGGAGATCTCCGCTTTGCTGGAAATAGTAGATGTCTCGCGCTACTTCGATGCCTTTGTTGCCTTGGATAAGGTCTCCCTGCACATAGAAGCGGGGGAGTTCTTTACCCTGCTTGGGCCGTCTGGATGTGGGAAAACAACCTTGTTGCGTCTTCTTGCCGGGTTTGACCAGCCGGATGGCGGCAATATCCTGCTTGATGGCAAAAGTATTATTTCCGCCCCTCCCGAGCACCGTCCCCTTCATACCATCTTTCAGAATTATGCCCTGTTTCCCCACATGACGGTGGCCGAGAATATCGCTTTTCCCCTGCGGATGGCAGGAGTCGCCAAAAAAGATATTCAGGCCCGAGTGGCGGAGGCCCTCGAAAATGTGTGTCTGCCGGACAAGGGCAACCACTATCCGGACTCTTTGTCCGGTGGCCAGAAACAGCGTATTGCCATTGCCCGTGCCCTGGTCAATCGTCCCCGGTTGTTGCTGCTGGATGAACCTTTGTCGGCCCTCGATGCCAAGTTGAGTGAACAGATGCAGCTTGAGCTCATCAACCTGCAGAAAGATATAGGTATCACCTTTATCTATGTGACCCATGATCAGAGTGAGGCCCTGGCCCTGTCGCACCGGATTGCAGTGATGGATCACGGCAGAATTGCCCAGGTGGATGTCCCTTCCAGGCTCTATGGATTTCCCAATAGTCGATTCGTCGCTGACTTTATCGGGAAGTGTAATCTGTTGGAAGGCTATGTTCGTGAAGTGCATGGGGATTCGGTCACCGTGGAGTTGGATGGGCTAGGGCCGGTGCATGTCTGCAGGTCGCAGGCAAAATGTGTCGCCGGCATTCGCTGTGCCTTGACCCTGCGTCCTGAAAAGATTCGGATTGCCGCCGCTGTGAGTCCAACAGACGATGAATCCCATTTCAGCGGCCATATCCAGGATATGCTCTATCTGGGAGATGTGACCGTCTATATTGTAGCCCTGGCCAATGGTCTCCTTCTTGAGGCCCTGCTGGCCAATTCCGCAACCGGGAGGACCAATTTTTTTGACATTGGCGATGCCGTTGAGGTCGCCTGGTCATGCGATGCCGGCCACTTGGTGCTGGACTGATACCATGCAGGGAAAGGCCTGGTATAAGTATCTCCTGTCGCTTCCGCCCATGGCGTATCTGTTGATATTCTTTGCGGCTCCCACCTTTCTCATGCTCTTTGCCTCATTCCGCTATGCCGGGGAATATGGTGGACTGGCGCCCTGGTATCTTCATGAGGGTGGCCGTCTGACCCTGGATCTGACCCTGGAGAACTGGCAGCGTCTCTTCGGCACCGACATCTATCTGCGTCTCTTCTTGAAATCCTTAGGATATGCTGTGGTCACCACCCTGATCTGCATGGTCATGGGCTATCCATTGGCTCTGATGATCGCCCGCAGCGGGCGAAAGCATCGCGATCTCCTTCTCCTGCTGGTGATCCTTCCTTTCTGGAGTAATTTTCTGGTCCGTATCTATGCCTGGATGATCATCTTCAGTCCGGTCGGGGCCTTGACCAGGATGCTCAATGGGGTCTTTTATCTCCTGGGTATGGGGCCAGTCACCCTGATGTATACTCCGACTGCAATGCTTGTCTGTCTGGTCTATGTGCACCTGCCCTTTATGGTTCTGCCCTTGTATGCGAATCTGGAAAAACATGATCTTGATCTGCTCGACGCGGCCCAGGATCTCGGTGCCGGCAAGTGGCGGCGGTTCTGGCTCATCACCTGGCCTTTGTCCCTGTCCGGTATCACCGCAGGCTCGATCCTGGTTTTCATCCCTGTCCTTGGCATGTTCGCCATCCCTGATCTGCTTGGCGGCACCAATGGAATCATGATTGGCAATGTCATCAAACAGCAGTTCATGGAGTCTCGTGACTGGCCTTTTGGCAGCGTTCTTTCCATGGTATTGACCCTGACTGCGGTGGCCGTGGTCCTGCTGGGCTCCCGGCTTGGGCAACAACGTGAGTGAGGGGCAATGATGCGGAAGAAAAACCTGTTTCTGTGGATCAGTGCCGGGCTTGTCTATCTTTTTCTTTATCTGCCGCTGGTGGTTGTGGTACTCTTCTCCTTCAATGACTCGAGGTTGAACGCCGAGTGGGTCGGCTTTACCTGGAAGTGGTACGGGAAGCTCCTGCACAACCGGGAGATGCTGGGAGCGGCCATGAACTCCTTGATCATTGCCGCTGTCAGCACCGGGGTGGCAACCATCCTGGGGACCCTGGCGGGGATGGCCATGAATCAATACCGTTTGCGTCTCCTGCCGTTGCTCGTGCTCTCCCCCATTGCCATGCCGGATATCCTGATGGGGGTCAGTCTGCTGCTTTTTTTTATCATGGTGAATATGACCCTCGGCCTCTTGTCCATCATGCTGGCCCATATCACCTTCTGTATGGGATTTGTGGCCCTTTCGGTGCAGGCGCGGATGTCGAGCATGGACCCGGCTCTTGTGGAGGCTGCTCGTGACCTGGGGGCCTCGCCCTGGCGCTGTTTCCGGGAGATCACCCTGCCCCTGCTGACGCCCGGCATCCTGGCCGGCGCGCTCATGGCCTTCACCTTGTCCATTGATGATTTTGTGATCACTTTTTTTACGGCTGGTGTCGGCAACTCAACCCTGCCGCTGCAGATCTATTCCATGGTTAAGATTGCGGTGACCCCTGAGGTCAATGCGGTGTCAACCCTGTTGATGCTTCTGACCCTGGTGGTGATTACAGCGGCGTCAAGGTTATCTCCAGCGATCTTTCGTGGCGAATAATTCTGTTTTTTTCATTGGAAACGGAATATGATCAATTCAACAAGAGGAGGATGACATGAAGAGCTTTCTGGGTTTACTTTTACTGTTATTTGCTTCCCCTGTCTTTGCCGGCGAGGAGCTGCATATCTTCAACTGGAATGACTATATGTCGGAAGAGGTGGTTGCCGGGTTTGAAAAGAATTGTAACTGCAAGGTAGTTCAGGATTATTATTCCGGTACCGAAGAGATGATGGCCAAGCTTCAGGCCGGCGCCAGTGGCTACGATCTGGTTGTTCCCACGCAGAATGCCGTGCAGGCCCTGATTCAGCAGGGTTTCCTCGAGAAACTGGATAAAAGTGCCCTGTCCAATATCAAAAATCTGGATCCCGTTTTTCTCAATCGCTCCTATGATCCCGGCAACGTCTACTCCCTTCCCTATGCCTATACCACCACCCTCATTGGTTTTAATGTGCAGCGTCTGCAGGAGAAGGGGATCAAGCCCACCAGTTGGGCAGTCATTTTTGATCCTCAGATCTTGGAGAAGATCAAGGGCAAGGTGACGGTCATGGATGACGCAGATGAATTGTTCGGCGCAGCCCTCAAGTACCTTGGCTATTCGGTCAACGACACGGACGAGAAGCATCTGCGGGAGGCGCAACAGGTGATCATGACGGCAAAACCCTATTGGGCTGCCTTTAACTCATCAAGCTATATCAAGGAGTTGACGGTCGGTAATATCTGGGTTGCCCATGGTTACTCCAGTGATATGGTTCAGGCCCGTAATGATGCCTTGGAGGCCAAACGGGATTTTACGGTTAATTTTATCCTGCCCAAAGAAGGGGCGGTGCTGGCCCTTGATAGTATGGTCATCCCCAGGGAAGCCAAGAATAAACAACTGGCCCTCCAGTTTATTAATTTTCTGATGGATGGCAAGAATGCAGCCGGTCTCAGTAATGATGTGGGGGCCGGTAACCCTAATGCCGCTGCTTTGGCCTTTATTAATCCGGAGCTTAAACAGCTTGCCGCCATTTTTCCTGATCAGCAGGTTTTGGCCACCCTCGAAACTCTGGAGGCCACTAATGTCAAGGTTCGGCGTCTAAAAAATAAGTTGTGGACCGAGATTAAGCTGAACTAAGGCTTTGGGTGTCGAGGTCGAGAGGCTGAAGGTTCTTTTATTATCCCCACGCTTGCAGTGTGGGAATAATAAATTCTTTTCAGTTTTCAATCTAAAGCCGTGAATAGTTCCTTCCCTTTTATTATAAGAACTTAAAGTCATGCGATTCCTCCATTTTTCCATTTTCTCCCTTTTGCTCTCTCTTCTCTGCTTTCCGTCCGCGGTTCATGCTGATCTGCCAGATATTCCTACTGCCATTGAAACACGGTTGTATCAAGGGAGTACTGAAGAGGTAACCGCCTTTATTGCCAGGCGGCAGACCCAGGTTGATGGTCTGATTGCCATGATCACGACCGATATGCAGAGGGTGAAAGATGAGAAGGATCAGGTCGTTTATACTGCTCTTCTTGACCTGTTTCAGGGACTTTCCTTTCAGTTGAAAAATCTGCAGGCTGAATTGGCCAGGCCGGAGATTCCCTCCCTGCAGCCACCAGCCCTTGGGTCTCCACCCTACAATCTGGCCTTATTTGATGCAATGGTCTCCTTTCAGCAGAAAGCTGCCCAGCAACTCGGGCTGTATGAAGAAAATATTGCCTATGGAGAGTCCAGGACTTCTTCCCTGAAGGATGAATTGACGACCCTCTTGCCTCAGTATGCCAAGGTAAAAGCAGATGCTACCAGCAGGATCCAGGCCTATGAAAATTTGGCATATATCCTGAGCCTGCAAAATGAATACGCCATCCTCCAGCTTAAAAAGCCGAAACTGAACAAGGCCTTGACTGAAACGCGTAGTATTGCCAAGGAGGCGGCAAACCTGTCGGAGCAGGTTTTCGGGAAATTACAGATCGGCAAGGATGATATCGGCGCCCTGAAAAAAAAGTTGGATTCGTTGAACGAGCGTCATGCCAGGAGTCTTGCCAGATTGAATGCAGAGTATCTTGACCTGAATAAGCAAAGTGTGATTGCCGAATCCAAACTGGATAAAGCCCTTACTGCCATTACCAACGAGGCGAAAGCAGAGACTGGTGCAACCGAGATGGAGGGCGAGAAGCAGCGGCTTGAGCTGCTGCTGGAGACGATCAGGTTCCGGCAAAAGGCCATTGTTCAGGAAAAGATGAACCTGGATCTGGCGATCAAGGGGGTGATGTTCAGGCTGGAATGGCTCACGGCATATGTGGGGATGGACCAGGGGAAAAAGCCCTCTGATTTTGTAGAAACATGGTCGAAAAATAGTGAGGAACTGCTTGCAAAAAAGGATGCCCTGGAGCGGGATCTGTCTCTGGCCACTCAACAGAGGGCTGATCTGACCCAGCGTCTGGTGGCCATTACCAATAAGGTGCGATCTGCAAGTAATGCGAATTCCCAGATGGCCATTTTTGCCGGGCAGGCAGGAAAGACAACGGAGACTCTCGATGTCTATATTTTTGGCATTGCTGATAATATCCATGACCTCACCAAGTTACGGGAAGAGATCGATCTGATTTTGCAGCTTCTGCGGAACAGGATGGGCAGCGGTGAGCGGTTGCTGAGCTGGGGGCTGGCCTACCTGACCGATAAATGGGAGCAGAGCAGGGGGGTCCTTTTTTATCCCCTGGTCACCATTGGTGAAACATCCATCACCTTGATCACGCTCGTGAAGGTGATTGTCCTGTTGTTGATTGGAATAAGCTTTCTCAACGTCATCCGTCGGAAGACGGCGAATCTTTTAACCGAGAGAACTGCCATGACGCCGGGAGCGGTCCATTCGATGACCACCCTGATCTATTATGCCGCGTTTGTGCTCGGGCTCCTCGTGATCCTCGCCACCATCGGTTTTAACATCAGTCAGCTGGGCATTATTTTTGGGGCGCTGAGTGTGGGCGTGGGTTTCGGTCTGCAGACCATCGCCAATAATTTTATCAGCGGGATTATCCTGCTCACGGAACAGCCCATCCAGGTGGGCGATTATGTGGAGCTGCAGGAAGGGACCACCGGCGAGGTCAAAAAGATTTCGATTCGGGCAACCATTGTCAGGACTTTTGACGGTGAAGATGTCATTGTCCCTAACTCTGAGCTCGTTACCAACCGGGTTAATACCTGGAGCTATGAAGATAACTGGCGTCGATTGAAGATTCCGTTCGGGGTATCCTACGATGCCGATCCGACGGAGGTGATGCGCCTGGCCGAGGAGGCGGCCCGGGAAGTCGAAGTTACCAAGGAAGACACCGCCCATCCTCTGCGCATCTTTTTCGAGGGTTTTGGAGACAACAGTCTTGATTTCTCGATCCGGCCCTGGTGCTGGATGAATCAGATACACGCTACTTCTGGTATGCTCAGCGATTATTATTTCTCCCTGTTCAAGAAATTGAAGGAGGGAGGAATCGCCATCCCTTACCCTCAGACGGATTTGCATCTCAAGTCCATTTCTCCTGAGGTGCTGGCGATCCTGCAAGGCCTGGCTTCAGCGCCGGCACAGGGGAAAAACGGCGAAAGGGGGAGTCGGGGTAGGGAACAAGACATTGTCTGACGATTCTTTGTATCGCTCCTTTTTATTTTCAGCAAGACGATATGGCTTCTTGCGATGCAGGCGGTCCAGAGTGTACACTAAAATAGTTCTGTAAGATTGATGTCTCTGGCAGGAATTGTGAAGGATGATTTTCAAGGTGACCCGGATTGTATGCCAGGAAGGGTACCAGAGACAGCAAACCTGCGGCAGGGGTAGCTGCCGTTTTAAGGCAACGCTGGTGATGCAATGGACTTTACTGCTCTTCCTAAAAAATATAGCGAATATAAAACTGCAAAGATAGTGGTTCTGCCCATCCCCTATGACGGGACAGCGACCCTGCTCAAAGGCTCTGATCTCGGGCCGCAAGCGATATTGGCGGCCTCTTCCCGTCTTTCCCTGTTTGATCTTGAAACCAATCTTGAGGTCTATCGGCAGGGGATCTGTACCTTGCCGCCGGTGCTCTCTCGGGATAATCCCGTCGATATGATTGATGAGGTGCGGCAGCAGGCGAATCCTCTTTTTCGGGACGGCAAGCTGGTGGTGGGGCTGGGTGGCAAGCATCTGGTGAGTATCGGCCTGATCCAGGCGGCACTCGAACGCCACAGCGAGCTGAGTGTCGTCCACTTTGACGCCCATGCCGATCTCTTTCCCATTGCAGACGACGCATACGGTAACTCCTGTGTCATGACCAGGGTGAATGAGATGTGTGATTCCGTGCAGATTGGTGTCCGCAGCATGGATCAGAAGGAGCGGTCAAGGGTCGATCTTGACCGCATGGTCTTTGCCCGTGACCTTCATTCTCACGGGGTAAGCGCGGCGGGTGATGCCCTCGACATGCTCAGTGACACCGTCTATCTCACCATTGATCTCGATGTCCTTGATCCTCCCTGCATGCCTTCCGTGGAACGACCGGAACCGGGTGGAATCGATTGGTATATGCTCACCCGGCTTATTCGTCAGGTGGCCAGTGAAAAAAGGATTGTCGGCCTGGACGTGGTCGGGTTGGTGCCGCAGCCACACCATCCGGCAGCCGACTTTCTGGCGGCAAAGCTCATTTACCGCATTTTAAGTATGATATTTTCACGGTAAGGGAAAGATGGTATGGCGCGAGAAAGAAAGGTCACCAATATGGCTTTTATGTCCAGTATCTTGCCCATGAGAGGAAAATTTATGAGAAATGTATGTTTTGTTATTCTAGCCCTTTTGCTCCTTGCCGGTTGCACCCAGGAGACGCAGAATAAATTCGGCAGGGCGGTGCAGAATTGGACTGGAACAAACGGCGTCCTTGAGGTCTATGCCGGCAATAAATTAGTGAAGCGTTTTTTGAAGATCGATAAGCTCAGCACCGCCGTTGCCACCAATGGCAAGCAGGATCGCCCCTATCGTTTTGGCTATGGCATTCTCGACGAGAACCTGAACGGGGTGACCGACGCCAATGAAAAGAAGGTCTATTTCGAGTTCAGTGATTACTCAACATCTTATATCTTCTATGAAAATCCCCGGTAGTCCGCAGGTCATTGCTGAACATCTGTCGCTTCCTTGCGTCCAGGTGTCTCCAAGTGTCTCCAGAAAATTCTTCTTTTTCTTCCCAGGATGATCTCTGGCCATGAAGTTGACCCTACAGAACAGGATGACCCTTGTCGTCTCCCTGCTCCTCCTGTTTTTGATGGGGGTCACTTCTTTCCTGTTCCTCGGCATGTTCAAGCAGCAGCTCAAGGGGATTATCGCCGCTGAGCAGCAAGTACTGCTCTCCGAAATCGCGGGTTCCTTGGACGAGAAGCTGTCCCAGGCCCAGGCCCTGCTCGTTGCAACCGCCACGATCATCTCCACCGAGGTCCTGGCTTCGGCAGACACGGCTCGGGTATTTCTCGACCACCGCCCCGGCCTGCACGTCGCCTTCGATAATCACATCTTTCTCTTTTCTCCGCAAGGCCGGATCATCGCCGAATTCCCATTTTTCTTTAACCGCCGCGGGCTGGATTTTTCTTTCCAACCCTATATCAAAGACACCCTGGCCGCCTCCGCTCCCGTGATCTCCGCTCCCTATGTCTCCTCCCGGCCCCACAAGCACCCGCTGATCATGATGACGGCGCCGGTCTTGGATCAGGAGGGCCGGATCATCGCCATCCTTGCCGGCAGCATTGATCTCATGAGGCCCAACATGCTGGGCAAGATTTCGGAAAAGAAGATCGGGGAGAGCGGCTATCTCTACTTGACCACGGCGGATAGAATTATGGTCATGCACCCGGACCCGGACAGGATCTTTACGGAAATACCCAAGGGAATAAACCTGCTGTATGAGCGGGCCCTTGAGGGGTTTGAGGGCACGGACGAGACCATCAACGCAGCCGGCGTGGCCTATTTTACTTCCTTCCAGCGCCTCCATATAAAAAACTGGATCTTGGCCGCCAATTATCCCCAGGCCGAGGCCTTTGCCCCGCTTATCCGAGCCAGTCGGGTCCTTCTGGCCGGGATGCTGGCCATTGCCCTGGCGGCCTTTGGGGTCGTCGTTTTTTTCAGCCACTACCTGACCAGGTCGCTTCTGGCCTTTACCCGGCATGTGGAGGCGATCGATAGCAAAACGGGAGCGGCGCGGCTGTTTCATGCCGGAACCGAGGACGAGACCGCTACCCTGGCCAGGGCCTTCAATGCCATGCTCGAAAACAACAACTGGCAGCATGAGGAGTTGCGGCAGAGTGAGGAAATATACCGCATCGTCACCGAGTTCACCTCCGAGTTTATCTTCTGGCGCGGGCCGGACAAAAAAATGGTCTTTGTCTCCCATAGCTGCAACCAGCTCACCGGATATTCCGAGGAGGAGTTCCTTGCCGCTCCCGGTCTTCTGGACGAGATCTTCCACCCCGAAGATCGGGAGCGCTGGGACCATCATACACATCCCGTGGACGATGCAGAAAAACCGCTGCCCCTGGAGTTCCGCATCATCACCAAGGCGGGCCGGGTTTGCTGGGTCAACCATATCTGCACCGAGATCCACGATGAAGCCGGTCGTTTTCTGGGCCTGCGCGGCGACCTTGTTGATATTACCGAACGCAAGCTGGCCGAGGCCGAGAAGGCCAAGATCGAAGCGCAGTTCCAGCAGGCCCAGAAGATGGAATCGGTGGGACGATTGGCAGGCGGGGTGGCCCATGACTTCAATAATATGCTGGTGGTGATTATGGGCCATACGGAACTTGCCCTGCTCCAAGGAGGACCCGATCACCCGCTCCATGCCCATCTTCTAGAGATCAGCAAGGCGGCTGAACGGTCAGCCAACCTTACCCGGCAACTACTGACCTTTGCCCGCAAGCAGACAGTTGCCCCCAGAGCACTGGACTTGAATGAGACCGTGGCCGGGATGCTCACCATGCTGCAACGGTTGATCGGCGAGGATGTCAACCTTGTCTGGCGGCCTCAGGAGGATCTGTGGGCGGTCAAGATGGACCCCTCTCAGTTCGATCAGCTTCTGGCCAATCTCTGCGTCAATGCCCGGGATGCCATTGAAGACGTGGGCACAATCACCATCGACGCTGGCAGCCGCGTCTTTGATGAGGCCTATTGCGCCAGTCATCCGGGCTTTAAGCCTGGTGAATATGTGCGTCTTGCCATAAGTGACAGCGGTTGCGGCATGGACAAGGAAACACAGGCCCACATCTTTGAACCGTTCTTTACCACCAAAGAGATAGGCAAAGGCACCGGCCTGGGGCTGGCCACGGTTTATGGCGTTGTCAAGCAGAACAACGGTTTTGTCAATGTTTACAGTGAACCGGGACAGGGAACAACGTTTACGATCTATCTGCCCCGGCATGTGGGGAATGGCGTTCAGATCAGGACGGCAACACTCGCGGAACCGGTCATGGGTGGTCAGGAGACAATTCTGCTGGTGGAGGATAATCCGGCAATTTTACAAATGGCCGCGATTATGCTCGAGGGGATGGGCTACACGGTGCTGGAGGCAAATTCTCCGGACCAGGCCATCCGTCTGGCTAAGGAACATGCCGCAGAGATCCGCCTGCTCATGACGGATGTGATCATGCCCGAGATGAATGGCCGGGATCTGGCCGCGAATCTGTTGGCCTTGTATCCCTGGCTTAAACGGTTGTTCATGTCAGGTTATACCGCCGAGATCATTGCCCCTCACGGCGTGCTGGAAGCGGGGGTCGCTTTCCTCCAGAAGCCGTTTTCCATGGAAGAGTTGGCCACAGCTGTCCGGCAGGTGCTGGAGAGCGCATAGGGGTAGATCGGCCGCTTATCCATAATGCCGCCGATCGAGCCTGTACTGCCATACTCTGTCTCTCCTGTCATGTTTGCAGGATCGGCTTCGGCCCCGATTCTTCCCTGTGCTCGCAGATAGCGCCGGCCAGCCTGCGCACCTCCTGCATGGTTGCCTGGACGTCGAAGCTCAGGATCTTTTTGTCACGCATGACCAGGCGGCCATCAATGATGACAGTATGGACGTCGGCACCGCTGGCACCATAAACGAGCAGGTCCTGATTGTAGAAGGGGGTCAGGTGGGGCTGCTGCAGATCGAGAAGTATGAGATCGGCCCTGTATCCCGGAATCAGTTGGCCGGTTTTTTCCAGCCCCAGCAGGTCGGCATTAGTGATGGTGGCGCATCTCAACGCCTGTCTGGCCGGTAAGGCTGTGGCATCAAGGGTATGAAGTTTCTGGCTCTTGCCCAGCAGGTCCATCTCCCGGAACATGTCCAGGGAGTTATTGCTGGCGCAGCCGTCGGTGCCCAGGCCCACCCGGATGCCGCGGGCAAGCATGGCGGACACCGGGGCTGTGCCTGACGCCAGCTTCAGGTGACTCTGGGGACAGATCACCACCCCGGCCTGGTGTCTGGCAAGCAGGGCGAGATCCTCCTCGTCGAGCCAGACGCCGTGGATACAGATCGTCTGCGGGTCCAGCAGGCCCAAGGCTGCCAGGTGCCTGATCGGACTTGTCCCCAGGGGTGCCTGGATCATTTCCTGTTCCCGGCGGCTTTCCGCCACATGGATAAAGAAGGGCACCTGTCTGGCTGTGGCCAGTCTCTTGGCCTCTTGCAGGGTCCTGGCCGAACAGGTATAGGGTGAATGGGCAAAGATCGCCGGACTGATCCGGGAGTTTTTGTCCTGCCACTCATCAATAAAAGCGGCTGCAGCAGCCAGATTTCTGGCAGGGTCGGGTACGCCCGGGGCGGGAAAATCAATGACCCCCTGGGCGGCAACCGCCCGCATTCCGCTGTCAGCAAAGGCCTGTGCGGCCTGGCCTTCAAAGAAATAGCCGTCGGCCACGCTGGTGGTGCCGGAGAGAATCATCTCGGCTGCCGCCAGTTTGGAGCAGTGGTAGACCATCTCCTTGTTCACATATCGTGCCTCTGCCGGAAAGATATGTCTGTTCAGCCAGGTACCAAGTTCCAGGTCATCGGCCATGCCGCGAAAGAGGGTCATGGCGCAGTGATTGTGTCCGTTGATCAATCCCGGTGCCAGCAGTTTGCCCTGGCCATCAATGATCGCTGTCGCCTGGCCGGCCTCCGGCTGAGGCACGGTGTCGGCTGAGCCGCTGGCGGCGATGGTGTCGCCCCTGGTCAACAGCCATGCATCTGCAAGGAGAGGGGCGTCGGGCGCTGTCAGCAGTGTGCAGTTGTGAATAAGGATGGAGTCTGTCATGGTCTCCGGCATGGGGATGAGTGAGGGGGCTGGTGGTTAAAAAGAGGGGCATTTTCCATGGTTGCAGGGTATAATACCTGATTTAAGAATGTTTGTAACCGCTGGTAATGGGTTGCAAGATTTAAGTTTGAAGGGTTAGTTGAAAGACTTCAAGGTACCGTTCAAGTTTTTTCAGGAGTTTTCCATGGGTTTTCGTTGTGGTATTGTCGGTTTGCCAAATGTCGGTAAGTCGACGATTTTTAATGCATTGACCGCCGCAGGCATTGAGGCGGCTAATTATCCCTTCTGTACCATTGAGCCCAATGTGGGGATTGTGGCCATGCCTGATTCCCGTCTGGATGTTTTGGCCATTCTTGCTAAAACCAAAGTCAAGATCTCTACCCAGATGGAGTTTGTCGATATTGCCGGACTAGTGAAAGGGGCCAGTCAGGGTGAGGGGCTGGGCAACCAGTTTCTTGGTCATATCAGGCAGGTGGATGCCATCATCCATGTGGTGCGCTGTTTTGAAGATGAGAATGTCGTCCACGTGGATGGTTCCATTGATGCGGAGCGTGATCGGGAGATCATCAATATGGAGTTGATCCTGGCCGATCTGGATACCGTCGATAAACGGCTGAAGAAGACCCTCAGCCAGGCCAAGTCAGGGGATAAGGTCTTCAAGGCCCAAGCCGTATTCTTAGAGAAACTGCATGCGGCACTCGATGCTGGACAACCTGCCCGCAGCGTGGCGGCCGATGATGACCTGGAGCGTGAGCTGCTGCGTGATCTCTGTCTGCTGACCACCAAGCCTGTGCTCTATGTGGCCAATGTGGCGGAAGAAGACGCGTTGGAAGGGAACGTTCTTGTGCGGGGGCTGGAAGAGGCCGCTCGCAGCGAGGGGGCTTCCGTGGTGGTTATCTCCGGCAATATCGAGCAGGAGCTGAGCCAGTTGTCGCCGGAGGAACAGAAGGAGTTTCTGGCCGATATGGGGATGACTGAACCGGGATTGAACCGGCTGATCAAGGCGGGCTATGAACTCCTGGGGCTGATCACCTTTTATACGGTGGGGGTGAAAGAGACCAGGGCCTGGACTATTTCCAAGGGCACCAAGGCACCCGGGGCGGCCGGTAAAATCCACTCGGATTTTGAGCGTGGTTTTATCCGGGCCGAGACCATTGCCTATGAGGACTTTATCGCCTGCGGCAGCGAGGTAGTGGCCAAGGACAAGGGCCTGATGCGCTCTGAGGGCAAGGAATATGTGGTTGCCGATGGTGATTGTCTCAATTTCCGTTTCAATGTTTAGAGACCGTTACAAAACCAGCAAGGTCTTTTCCTTGCTGGTTTCGTTTACGGCCTCTTATATGCCGTTCCAAGGAAACAGCCATCTTTCCCGGCTGCTTCCTTGAACGGCGCCTGCCCGATAACGGCCGAATCGCGCGACAATGAAGATGAGCTGCCATCCATGCGCAAGACAAAGTTTGTGCATCAGTTTCCTTGAAACGGCGCCTGCCGGATAACGACCGAAATCGCGCAATAAAATGAAGATGAGCTAACCATGCGCAAGACACAGTTTATTGATCAGTTGAAAGAAGGCGACCGGCTGGATGATGTTTTTCTGGTCAAGACGGCGCGTCTGGCCGAGACCCGGGCCGGAAAACCCTACCTTATCCTTGAGGTTGTCGACCGGAGCGGCGAGATAGGCGGCCCGGTCTGGGATCAGGTTGAGGAGTTTCAGGGATTGTGTCAGGTGGGACAGTTTGTCCAACTGAGCGGTCAGGTCCAGTCCTATCGGGACAAGCTGCAGCTAAAGATCGACTCGCTTCGTGCCGTGGTACGGGATATGATCGATATCGCTGATTTTACCCTGGTCTGTGATCAGGACAGGGAAGCTCTGGCCAGCGCCCTGCAGGGACTGGTTGCCTCCGTGCGCAATCCTTTCCTGAAAAAACTTTTGAGCTTTTTTTTCAAGAAAGAGCCCATGTGGCAGCGCTTTCAGGATGCCCCGGCGGCCAAGGGGATTCATCACGCCTATGTGGGGGGACTGCTGGAGCATTCCCTCTCCGTTGCCCGAATTGCCGATGATCTGGCCGCTCATTATTCCGGCGTGGATCGTTCCCTGCTCCTGGCCGGAGCCCTGCTCCATGATATCGGCAAGGTGGAAGAGCTGGCCATGGATCTGGCCGTCATTGACTATACTGCCCAGGGAAGATTGAAGGGGCATCTGGTCATGGGCAGCGAGATGGTGGCCGAGGCGGCGACGCATATCAGGGACTTTCCGCCGGAACTGCTCACCCAACTGCAGCATCTGATCCTCAGTCATCATGGCCGTCAGGAGTTCGGCTCTCCCACCGTGCCCATGACCGTTGAGGCCTTTGTCCTCAGCTTTGTCGATGACCTGGATGCCAAGATGAACCTGATGGGGCAACTGCGCAAGAAGATGAAAGAGCCGGGCCTGCAGTGGACCGAGTATCAACGCTCACTGGAGAGATATCTCTACCTCGGGCCTCTCGACTCACCCGAGGAAGAGGTGGCGGAAGGTCGGCTGGAGCGGCGGACTCCACCGGTACCATCGCGCCAGCAGACGCTTTTTTAGGTGCCGTTATGAAATAAGCAGTGCTCTTTTGCTTATTTTATTACGGCACCTTATGCCGCTACAAAGAAACAGCAATATTTTCCGGCTGTTTCTTTGAGTGGCGTCTGCCAGATATCATGCAGACTGCGTTATGAAATAAGCAGTGCTCTTTTGCTTATTTTATTACGGCACCTTATGCCGCTACAAAGAAACAGCAATATTTTTCGGCTGTTTCTTTGAGTGGCGTCTGGCAGATACCATGCAGGCTGCGTTATGAAATAAGCAGTGCTCTTTTGCTTATTTTATTACGGCACCTTATGCCGCTACAAAGAAACAGCAATATTTTTCGGCTGTTTCTTTGAGTGGCGTCTGGCAGATACCATGCAGGCTGCGTTATGAAATAAGCAGTGCTCTTTTGCTTATTTTATTACGGCACCTTATGCCGCTACAAAGAAACAGCAATATTTTCCGGCTGTTTCTTGGAGTGGCGTCTGCCAGATACCATACAGGGCGCCGTTACGAAATAACCTGTCTCCATAAAATGAGTACTTTATTCTATCGGCCCAGAAGATGGCTCAATGCTCGGCTTAAAGCCCCTGAAATTTCAAGCTTCCCGGCACGCTGGACAACCTGGGTAGTCACGTTCAGATAACAGAAATAAGAGAAACAGGCACGAGGATGGCTACGCGACCTAGACAATTGACCCCTTCTTTTTCCCGTCTGGTCGGTCAGGAAAAGGCCAGAACCCTGCTGGGGCGGGCCCTGGAGTCCGGACAGTTGGCGCACGCTTATCTGTTCCGGGGGCCGGACGGGGTGGGGAAGCAGCTCTTTGCCAGAAGCCTGGCCGCGGCAGTGAACTGCAGGCAGCGGCTGGGGATGGATGCCTGTGGCCGGTGTTCATCCTGCCGGAAATACAGCTCAGCCAATCACCCTGATTTTCTGGTGATCAGTCCGGAAAAAGGGACGATCAAGATCGACCGAATCCGCGAGATGACCCAGGCGCTTTCCTATCCGCCTTATGAGTCTTCCGTCCGGGTGGTTCTGCTGGAGGATATCCATACCATGCGGAGAGAGGCGGCCAACAGTCTGCTGAAGACCCTGGAAGAACCCCCGGAGAATAATCTGCTGATCCTCACTGCGGCAGCATCCAGGGATGTCCTGACCACCATCAGCTCCAGGTGTCAGATGATTCCCTTTTTCAGCCTGGGGCAGGAAGAGACGGTTCAGGTGCTGTTGCGGGAAAAACCCGAGCTTGATCACGAAACCGCCCGGCTCTTGGCCCGGCTTTCCGAGGGGTGTCCCGGCCAGGCCCTGCTCTTCTATAGAAGCGAGATGGTTGCCCTCTGGCGGGAACTGGTGGCCCTGGTCTCTGACCCGGAAAATGACGGCAGCAGGGATGTGGGCCTGTTGCTGCAGGCGGCCGAGAAGATGGCGGCCCTGAAGGAAGAACTGCTTCCTCTTTTCGGTCTGCTGCGTATATGGTTGCGGGATCTGCTGATGGCGGATTCCCCGGGGCAGGAGGGAGATGATCGGGCGGCCGCGGGTGAGGAACCGAGAGGAATTAATGGGAAACACTGGAATTCCCTTCACCTTTTTGATAAACTGCAGGCAGTTGACAGGGCGGAACAAGAAATCGGTCGGAACTGTAACCGTATCCTGGTGTGCGAGGTGCTTCTTTTTCAGCTGCAGCAATAAATATTCAGGTGGTTGAGTCGGCAGGGGCAGAGAACGAACAGTGCCAAGACTCCAGTGGAGCCAGTCTGGATAATTCAATAATAACCTATAAAAAAATAGTATATATTCATGTCGAAGCAGCAGGACGAAATAGGGGCGGCAGAGGTGGCGGACAGGGACCTCCCCATGCCGCGAGAGCCGGGGACGGAGGAAGGGCAGAACTTCTTTTACCGGATCTCTTTTCGGGAGAAAGGGCAGGAGTTTACGGCATCGTCAGAGCTGCCAGATCTGAAGACGCAAGAGGTGGTGATGGTCAAAACGGATCATGGCGCTGAACCGGCGGTCATTGTCAGCAGGGCTCCAGGCTGTTGTGGCTGCGGGAAGAAACGACGGTCTACCTATGCCTTGGCGAGACGTGCCAATCAGGAAGAAAGGGGCAGATACAAAACTGTCACCTCCTGGGAAGAAACAGCTTTTACAACTTGCAAGTCTCTTGTGGAACAGCATAAACTGCCCATGCGGCTGGTGCAGGCAGAACGTTATTTTAACGGCAGTAAGATCGTCTTTTATTTCACGGCCAATAATAGGATTGATTTCCGGGATCTGGTGAAGGATCTGGTGCAGGAGTTTCATACCCGGGTGGAGATGCGGCAGGTGGGGGTGCGTCATGAGACCAAGATGATCGGCGGCCTTGGTACCTGTGGGCGGGAGTTGTGCTGTTCTGTCTTTATGGACAAGTTTGATTCCGTGTCGATCAAGATGGCCAAAGAGCAGGACCTGCCCCTGAATCCCACCAAGATATCCGGGGTCTGTAATCGTCTGCTTTGCTGTCTGACCTATGAATATTCCACCTATCGCCGGGAGCGGAAAGGGATGCCCAAGATAGGGAAGCGGATCAGGATAGGAGAAGATCAGTTTCTGGTGCGACGGCAGCATCCATTGCAGCAGACCATCCTCGTCAGTGATCAGAAGGGGGAAAGTCATCTGCTGACCAAAGAGCAATGGCAGGAGTATGAGCCGGTAAAAGTTGAGGAGAGCGGGAAAAAGGAAAAGAAGTAATGCCGGCTTGATGGAAAATGTGCATAACATAAGGACCATGGCGGAATAATTTTTTATTGCCTGTGACGATGTGACTGATGACAACCTATATTACGACTCCGATTTATTATGTGAATGCCCAGCCCCATCTGGGACATGCCTATACCACCATTGTGGCCGATGTCTACAGCCGCTTTCGCCGCTTATGCGGTGACGACGTCCGCTTTCAGACGGGCACTGACGAGCATGGTGACAAGATCGCCGAGGCGGCAATAAAAGAGCAGGAGTCGCCCAGGGAGTATGTGGACCGGATCAGCGCCCTGTACCGCGAGATCTGGCCGCGGCTCCATGTCTTCCCCGATAATTTCATCCGGACCACGGATGCGGCCCATGTGCGGACCGTGCAGCGTATCCTCCAGCAGGTCTATGACCAGGGTGATATCTATTTCGGAGAATATTCAGGACTCTATTGCAAGGGCTGCGAGCGTTTCCTGACCGAAAAAGAGCTGGTGGGCGGCAACTGTCCCGATCATCAGCTACCGCCTGAGCCGATCACTGAGCAGAACTATTTCTTCCGCATGTCCAAATATCAGCAGCAGTTGTTGGACCATATCCACGCCCATCCCGATTTTATCACCCCCGAGCGTTATAAAAATGAGGTCCTTTCCTTCCTCAGCGAGCCCCTGGAGGATCTCTGTATCTCCCGTCCCACCTCAAGGCTGACCTGGGGTATTGCTCTCCCCTTTGACCCGCACTTTGTCACCTATGTCTGGTTTGATGCCCTGATCAATTATCTCACCGGTATCGGCTATCCCGATGGCGAGTCGTTTCCTGAATACTGGGCGGTGGCCGAACATGTGATCGCCAAGGATATCCTCAAGCCCCATGCCATCTACTGGTCCACCATGCTGCTGGCCATGGGTCTTCCCCTGTATCAGCACCTCCATGTGCATGGCTATTGGAATGTGGGCGAGATCAAGATGTCAAAGTCTATCGGCAATGTGGTGCGTCCGGCGGCGCTGGTGGCCGAGTACGGCGTGGATACGGTGCGCTATTTCCTCCTGCGGGAGATGTCTTTTGGCCTTGATGCCTCGTTTTCCAGTGATGCCATAGTGGCGCGCAAGAATTCCGATCTGGCCAATGACCTGGGCAATCTGTTCAGCCGTTCCCTGGCCATGCTGGAGAAATATACAGAAGGCAAGGTTCCGGCGCCGGGCGCGACTGAGGAATCCGATGCGATACTGCAGGAGACGGCCCGGCAGATGCTGTCCCACTATCACGAACATATGGGGCTGTTCCAGTTCCATCGGGCCCTGCAGAGCGTCTGGGATCTCATCAGCCATGCCAATAAATATATCGTCGTCAATGAACCGTGGGCTCTGGTCAAGGAGCCGGCCCGGCAGGAGCGTCTGCACGCGGTCCTCTACAATCTGGTGGAATGTCTGCGCCTGCTGACCCTGGTCCTGCGCCCGGTGATGCCGGAGACGGCTCGGAAGATGGCGGCCGGGCTGGGCCTCGATGTTGCTGATCCCCGGATTTCCGATTTTTCGCAAGGAGCCCAGTGGGGACTGAGTTCCGTCGGCACCCGCTTGCAGCCCACAGAAGCCCTGTTCCCGAGGATGGACAAACCTGAAAAAGATAATGCTGCAATGACGACCGTCGGAACGGCATCCCAGAAAAAAAAACCTAAGAAAGAGAAAAAGAAGGGGGCGGACGCGGAACTTGGCGTCATCGAATTTGCCCAATTCCAGCAGATTGATCTGCGGGTGGCAGAGGTGGTGCATGCCGAGCGCATTGTCAAATCAAACAAATTACTCAAGCTGACGGTCAAGGCCCCGGAAGAACGAACCATCGTGGCCGGCATAGCCGAATATTATACCCCGGAAGAGATGGTCGGTCGTCAGGTCCTGATTGTCGCCAATCTGCAGCCGGTGGAGATCATGGGAGTTCAGTCGCAGGGCATGGTCCTGGCCGCCAGGACCGAGGTGGAGGGAATGAAGCGTCTGGTCCTGACCACGGTAAGCGGTCCGGTGGCAGCGGGCAGCAAGGTGGCGTAATGGTTTATTCTTCTGTTTTTTCTATTTTGCAGTCTACCCTCGTAAAAAGGAGTATGGACAATGTTTGTGGTGAATAATTTCATGATGGCCCTGGCCAGGTTGCTTGATTTTCTGCTCCAAGCCTATATGTGGATTGTTATCGGCAGGGCGGTTATATCCTGGGTGAATGCAGACCCTTCGAATCCCGTTGTCCGATTTTTGTATGAGGCCACCGAGCCGGTGTTAAGTCGAATTCGGCAGTGGATTCCCATAAATATGGGAGGGGTTGATTTCTCTCCCATGATCCTCATCCTGGTGATCATGTTTCTTCAGAGTTTTCTGGTGCCCACCTTGAAACAGATGGCCATGGCGCTGGGTTGAGGGCTGTGTCATAATCAATTTATGAATGAACATATAACTGTTTACGCTGTTGTAAAAAAGGATATTGTCATATTTCGACGGGATAAACAGCATGACGAGCCGTAACGAAATGGTCGGGAATGCAGCAGTCTTACGGCGATGGTTTTTTGGTAAATGATCCTTGGATGTTTTCTGCCAGACGCCACTCAAAAAAACAGCCGGAACAATCGGCTGTTTTTTGAAGCGGCATAAGGAGCCGTTATGAAATGAGCAAAAAAGCACTGCTCATTTCATAACGGCTCCTAAAATCCACATAGCTTATAAGAGGGGTATTATGTCGACAACGCCACAGATTATTAAGGATCAGGAATTTCAAGTTAAGTTCAGGGGATATGACACTGTTGAGGTCAAGGCCTATCTGGATGTGATCGCCGAGGAATTTTTTGAATTGCAGGAGCGTTGTCGGCTCCAGGTGGATGATCTTCAGGTCTTGCACGAGGAACGGGAAGATCTTGAACAACAGAAGATCTCCTTGCAAGCCAGCAACGCCGAGTCCCGGAAAATGGAGGAAGAATTGAGGCAGTCGGGGTTGCGCACTGAGCAGAAGCTTGCGGTATCGATCAAGGAAGCGGAAGGGTTGCATGCCACGGTCGACCGCCTGGAAGAGGAAAAAAAAGCGCAGGCAGAGGCGCTGACCAGCGCGGATGTCCGGATTCATGAGCTGGAAGAGACCATCCTCCAGGAAAGGGCAGGCAAAGAGGCCTTACGCCACAAGATTGATCTTATGGAGGAGCAGCAGCAAGAAGCCAAAAAAGATGAGGTGGATTTCAAGTCAACGCTGGCTGCGGCCCAACAGTTTTGTGATGCAATGAAGGAGAAGAGCAAACAGCAGGCAGAACAGCTTCTCGATGGAGCCCGGACCGAGATAGAAAATTTGAGTCGGACAGCCCATGCCGAGCTTGCCCGCCTGCCGGCAGAAATCAAGGCGCTGCAAGACAAACGGGAAGAGGTGCGCAAGGTTTTGCGTGCCACCCTGGAGTCGTATCTGCAGGATCTGGATTTCCTGCCTGGAGGCCTAGATGGGCTTGATCGTGGTCGGGAGTGTGACGATCTCTTCCAGAAAATTGAGATCCTTGAAGATGGCTCGCTGGGTCTTGAAGAGCTGGCTGCTTTTCCCGAGGATCTGAGCGCCTTCTCCTCTCCAGATGCAGAGATGGAACCCCTGTCCGTCGGGGACGGTGATGAGTCAGCCAGGGAGACCGAAGACGATGAGAGGATCTGATCCCTTGGGGAAAATGCAACGGCCCCCTGACTCCTGCTGACACATAAGGCTGTTGGTCACAAATAACCTTGACCGTAAAAAGGGGGGCGATTGTGAAAAAATACGTCATTGGCAACTGGAAATGTAACAAGGACGCCGAGGAGGCCAGGAGCTGGTTTTCAGAATTTGCCAGACGGTATCGGCCGGTGGCTGGGCTTACAGTCATCGTTGCCCCTTCATTTATCTGTCTGCAGTCTCTGTCTCAACACGTGCATGCCCTGGGCCTTGAAAACGTGTCCCTGGCTGCCCAGGATATTTCACCTTTTCCCAAGGGCTCCTATACCGGGGCGGTGGCGGCGGATATGGTCAAGGAGATGGTCGATTATGTGATTATCGGCCATTCTGAGAGGAGGCGCTATTTTCATGAGACCTCGCAGGATGTAGCCAGAAAGATGAGCGAGGTGGCTGAAGTGGGGCTGATTCCCATTGTCTGCGTGGATAAGCCCTATGCCATGTCCCAGCTTCTGGCCTTAAATGATATTGACAGCAAGGAGATGATTATTGCCTATGGTCCCGTGGAGGCCATGACGGTGCGAATTCCGGAACCGCCGCTCAAGGCCGCGGAGACTGCGCGTTTTATCTCCCAGATCCAGCCTGGCAGACCGGTGGTCTATGGCGGCTCCCTTGAGCCCGGCAATGTCCAGGATTACCTCCAGCTAACAGGGCTGGCGGGGATTTTTGTCGGTCAGGCCAGCCTCGACGTACATTCGTTTCTGGCCATCTGTGAACAGATGGCAGGGGCGATGGAAGGACGAATTACGAATTGAGAATTAGGAATTAAAACATTCGTAATTCGTAATTTCTAATTCGAAATTGTTTAGCCGTTGTCATTTCCGCTTCTTGGGCCAGAGAAAGGCAGCGACGAAGCCTGCAAAGTAAATACCAGCCAGTACCAGCCCTATGATGCCCAGGGTACCTAAAAACCCGGGACTTCCAGAGATCCGATCAGCCAGAAGCAGAATGGACGAGCCCACAATCAGTGCCGAGATGATCATGGAGATGCCCAGGAGTCGGCTGGAAGAGTCCATCTTCTCTGCCAGATGATCGAGGCGTTTTATTTCCAGATTCAGGGTGAACTGGCTGTAGCGGAAGTGATGGAGGAATCGTTGAATTTCCAGGGGCATATTTTCCAGAAGATCGAGATAGCCCGCCAGGCTTTTTTCCATCCGCTGGCGGATGGCCGCAAAACCATAGCGTTTAGTGACAACCTCTCGTATCTGGGGCTCAACATGGGCCAGGACATCAAACTCCGGATCGAATCGCTCGGCCACCGCCTCAATGGTGGTCAGGGCCTTGATCAGAAAAATGAGGTCGCTTGGGCAGTGGACCTGATAGCGCTGGAGCATGGCGAGAAAATCTGACAGCAGTCTGGTGATATCCAGGTGTTGCAGGTCGGACTCCTGAAAGTGGGTGGTGAATTGTTGCAGGTCGGCACGGAAATCACGCTGGTCGGTGATTACCGGATCAATGTCGGTCAGTTCAATGGTTACCCGGCAAAGTCTGTCGATATTTCCCTCGGTCACGCCGGCGACCAGATCGATCAAATGCTCGGTCGTTTTTTTGTCCAGTTGTCCAGTCATGCCGCAATCAATGAAACAGAGCCTGTTGCCCGGCAGCAGAAAGATGTTTCCGGGATGGGGGTCGGCATGGAAAAAACCAAAACGCAGGCACTGTTTAAAGATTGCGTCCGTACCTCTGGCGACAATGGTTCTCCTCGCCTCAGCGCTCAATTGTTCCGGGGTCACGGTGGAGAGCAGCCGGCCATGGATCTCTTCCAGGGTCAGGACATTTCTGGTGCTTGCCTCCCAATACACCTTGGGAAAGGTGATATTGGGATCGTCTTGAAAATAACGGCGCAACCGCTCCGTTGATTGTCCTTCGTGGATCAGGTTGACCTCTCTGGACAGTTCCCGCGAAAATTCCTTGGCCACGGCTACCGGACTGTAGCCCAGGTTGGAAAAATATTGTTCCACGAATTGGGCCATACCTTCCAGCAGGGCCATGTCTTCTTCGATCAGTTGTCGATTTCCCGGGCGCAGAATCTTGATTACCACCTCACTTCCATCTGCCATCCTGGCTCGATGCACCTGGGCCATGGAGGCAGCGGCCAGGGCCTGCTCTTCGATGAAGGAGAAGAGAAAGGGAAGCCGACCCGGGAACTCCTCAGCCAGGACCTTGTGGATCTCGGTAAAGGGGACCTGCGGGCAGTTATCCTGGAGCTGTTTGAATTCTTCCGCCCATTCCGGCGGGACCAGATCGGCTCTGGTGGACAGATTCTGTCCCAGTTTGATAAAGGTCGGACCCAGTTCTTCCAGGACCATCCGCAATCGTACCGGCCTGGAGAGCGCTGTAGCCTCGTGAGCCTTGATGTCCGGCCGCTCTTTTTTTGAACCGGGCAGCCAGGTGTGCAGACCCAAGTCCACAATAACCTCCCGGAAACCGAATTTGGACAAAACCTTCAGAATCTCGGCCAGTCGCCGGGTGTTGCGGAGTGTCTGTTTAATATTGAGGACTTTCATGGGTTTCTCAGCTTCTTCTATTCAATCGTTGAAGATATTGAGAAGAGTCCCCCCTCTTCGGGGTCGGCTCGGGAGTCAGCCAGCCGGATCTTGATATCCTCTGGCTGCCAGTCGAAGTTGTAACGGAACGGATCAATAAAAGAGCGACGTCGGGCCCAGAATCTTAAATCAGCGGGAATACACCAATGGGCCGGATCGGTGCCGGGGCTGCCGAAGAAGGTGAAGACTATCTTGAGGATGACGATACACATGGATTATTCCTCTCTTGTCCTCTGGTGATCTTCTGCTTCTCGGATCTCTGGCTGTGACCTCTCCTCCTGCCACCAGGTGAACAGCTGACACTTTACGGAGAGGGAAATGAGGGGCTGGAGCCTGAGGAAGGAGTAATTTTTTCCAAGACCTGTCGTCTTGCTTGCAAGAGGCCTTCTTCGTCCAGTGGCAAGCGTTGCTGTTCTCCCAAAATATCGAATGCCAGTAATACCAGTGACGGATCCCATTGAGTTCCAGCCCCCCGCAGAAGTTCCTTCAGGATCTGCGGCGGGGAAAGATGCTTGCGGTGCGGCCGATCGGAGCTCATGGCCGCGAGGGCATTTGCCAGGCTGAATATCCTGGCGGCAAGGGATATTTCCTCTCCCGCCAGACCCTCTGGATGGCCGCTGCCGTCATAATGTTCTCCCTGAGACAGCAACATCTCACGTTCATTGGCAAAGTAATCAAAGTGCTGAGTAAGCTCCACCAGCTTATGGGGTAAATCATTGAACAGCTTCCGGTCGTCGGGACTGAATTTTTCCTTTTTGGAGAGCAGTTCCCGGTGGAGCAGTAAGCGGAAACAGCTGTAGAGGGTAAGGGCATTAGTGAATTTCTCAAGAATGGTCTTCGGCAGTTCCAGACGCTCACAGAGCAGGTGGATGTACTGGGTGGCCAGATCTATATGCTCGTCCTTATCCTTGCCGCTGATATTCTGGGCCAGGCTCTGGATAGAGGCGAGGGAGCTCTTTTTACTTTTTTCCAGGATCCGGCGCAGCGTTCCCTGCAGTAAGCTTATGGTGTCGATCTTGCCGTCTTTCAGATCATTCTTCTGCTCATAAGCGACGACGCGGTTGCGTCCTTCGGACTTGGCTTGATACAGGGCCTTGTCTGCCATGGTGATAAAGTCATCCGGAGTTTTCGGGTCATTTGCCAGCAAGTTGACAATGCCAATGGACACGGTTACGGAACGACTGTGGCGGCCGCTGGTGAATGGTTTTTCGAAACATGCCAAGCGCAGTTTCTCTCCATGCTCCATGGCCTCTGTCCTCTCCATCTCGGGGAGAAGGACGATGAAGTCGCTTCCCCCGAAACGAAAGCAGAGGTCGCTGTCCCGACTGTTCTGGGTAAGTCGTGCTGCAAATTCATTGAGGATGGAATCGCCAAATATCTGACCGGACATCCTGTTGGTTTCATTGAAATAATCAATGTCAAGGAGGAACAGGGCCAAGTCCCTGTTCTGGGTTCTGGCCCTCTCCATCTCCTGTTCGAGCACGTGGCCAAGATGCCTGCGGTTAAAAAGTCCGGTCAGACCGTCCCGTATTGACAGCATATTCAGGTAATGGCTCTGTTGCTCCAGAGATTGTTGCCATTGGTGATTTTTTTCACTCTGCTCCCGCAAGAGCTCTTTGCAGGAGAGCAGTTCCTGTTTCAGCTGGTGGATGTGGAGCAGAGAGTGAATTTTACCCAGCAGGAGAGACGGAAGGAACGGTTGGCAGAGATACTCGAGATATCCTCCCTTTTGTACGCTTTTCGATCTTGGAATATCCAACTCCGAGGAGACAATGGAGAGCAGGGTTGTGAGAGGAGAGAGCGGATGAATGTCAATGCGCTCGCTAATTGCCGGCCTGGTCTCATCAAGGATGCACAGGGCAAAGTCATGTTCTTGACAAAGCCGCCCCAACTCGTCTCCATCGGTGGCCCAAAAGATCTCGGCAGAGCTCTCGGTCCTCAGGGTCTCTGCTGTTTTTTTCAGGACGGAGTTTTCTGCATGGCGTGACCCTGCCATCAGGATTTTAACAGTCATGGATCTCAGCTTGTCGCTCAATGTTGGTCTGCTGGAGGAGGATCATAATCTTTTGGGATCGAACTCGGGTTGTCTGGAAAAGGCAGCGTCTATGATCTCTTTCAGCTCGTTTTTGATCTTTTCTGCTGGTGGTATCGGTGAGAGGACCGGCAGGAACTTTTCAACGGGCGGAGGAGGCTGAAGGCGCATTTTCTGTTCCATGGTAATGGCGCTGTCAGCGTCAAGGGCACCAGCCATGGGACCTGCGCTGCCGGGGCTTTCCCCGTCAATACCGCGGAGAAAGAGCATGATGCCGCTAATGTCATTCTTCTGGTAAAAAAGATTGATCTCCTCTTCGATCGTCTCATGGTCTTTGGCCAGATCTAGGATATGACTCCGGTATTCGGCAACATGCTTTTCCAGAGAGCCGTAGATGTCCAAAAACATATTTTGAAAGCGCCGTTTCCGGGTAAGGCCATGGACTGGGATATCTGCCAGCACCCGTTTTCTGATGGTGGGAGATTTGTTGATGTATTGGTCGTAAAAGAGGGTCTCGTCCAGGCCGGTGATCCTGAAAAGATCTTTGATCAGTCCATTTTCTTTGAGCAGCACATAGAGACGGACAAGGTCGAAGCCGATCTTGTCTTCCAGCTGCAGAGCCCCGGTAATGAGGTTTTGCTGGTACTCATTGGTGTCCTCCTCGATGATTTTACGGAAACCGAAATAACGATCCGCAATCTCTTTCTTGACTTCGAAGGCCAGGTTCGTATTCAGATCCAGCAGGTCCAGCATGGAGCCACCTTGTTTACATAGGGAATATTTATACCCAGTAACCGCTCTTTTTATCCGCAACTGTTTTTATTATAACCTCTTCGATTGCCAGTTGCAATAATTGCTGTCGAGACTGCGTGTATCTCATTGAAGATTTTGCTCACTTCCGGTACATTAACTCCTTTATGGTATTTTTTCTGGCTCGACTGGTTGAGACGATCGTCAAACTTCTTTACAGGAAAAGCGCCCTTTCCTGTTCGTCCTCAGAATTCACCCACAATATTTTATGGTATCTGCATCTGCGACGCTGCGAAAGAATTATAAATAATCCGCCTGTCGCGCAGCATCAAGGAATTGCCATGTCGTACGGCCTCGCATCTTTGCCGGTCAGTTTTTATCAGGCGCATTGCCGCCTTCATCTGGAGCATTGTCATGAACACTGTAAAAGTATTTGTTTTGTTGATCTCACTTCTGCTGCTCAATGGGTGTATTGTGACCAAGGTCGTGACCGTGCCCATGCGGCTGGGCGGTGCGGTGATCTCGATTATTCCGGTGGTGGGCAACAGCGCCCATGATTCCATTGATGAAGCGGCAGAGATTGTCGATGAGGTTCCCATTTGAGAGAGGGGGAATTCCCTTATGCGGAAGATGTGCAAATCAAGGGGAAAAATTTAAAGGCCCTCGCTGCTCTTTTTCCGGTGAAGAGGATATCTCCATGGCCTTGATTACTCTCTGCGATCTCATCGGTACGCAACTCAATATCAGTCAATGGACCGTAGAGGCCTGGCAGCACTGGTGTCTGATCGGGACCACCGGCTCAGGGAAGAGCCAGCTGGCCCGCATTTTCCAGGAACCTGAAAAAATTGTTTTTCAATATCGGATCTTTGAACGTCCCCCGTTCTGTCTCTGTGTCGGCTTGGAGGCACAACAGGCTCAACTGGAAGCGGAATTGTATGACGACGACACCGACTTCATGGATCGGATGGATCCGGGGCACACCGGTCTGGAACTCCTGCAGCAGTCCGGGGCCGACAGTGCCGCGATCGGGCAGCTCGTGGAACAATTCAAGATTGAAGATCTGCTGGAGAAAGGATACCGGGTGCTTTCCTCGGGCGAGACCAGAAAACTGCTGATTGCCCGCGCCCTCCTGGCAAAGCCCGATTTGCTGATCCTGGATGAACCCTTTGAAGGCCTGGACCGGGCCTCTTCCCGGTCACTTGCCGGTTTTCTGGCTGCCTTGAAGGAACAGCAGGCCTTGCTCATGTTTGTCAGCCAGCTGCAAGACGTTCAGGAGTGGCATACCCACGTTGCCGTGCTCCATAAGGGACGCTTGCTGGCCCAGGGTGAAAAAGACCAGGTCCTGAATGATGAATCCCTGCAAACGCTGTTTCACTTTGACTCGAATCGGCTGGCGGAATTGCCGCCCCCCTTGGGTGCACCGGTCACCTTTGACCCCATCCTTCAGTTCCGGAATTGCCAGGTACGTTATGATGAGGTCATCCAGTTCCAGAATTTGAACTGGGTCTTGCGGCCCGGCGAGCATACGATCATCTCCGGGCCGAACGGTTCCGGGAAATCGACGCTGCTGCAGCTGATCACCGGAGACCATCCCCAGTGTTTCCACAACGGCCTGACGGTCTTTGGCTATCAGCGGGGCAGCGGCGAGAGCATCTGGGATATCAAGAAACATATTGGACTGGTCTCCGGCGCCCTGCATCAGGATTACCGGGTGCCGGGAAATGCCTTAACCGTTGTTGCGGCAGGTCTCTACGATAGCATCGGTCTCTATCGTCTCGTTTCTGAAAGGGAAAAGCGCCTCTCCCGCCAATGGCTGGCCTTTATCGGCCTGGAAAAAAAGGCAGGTGTCGCCTTCAGGGAGTTGTCCTGGGGGGAACAGCGGCTGGTATTGATTGCCCGGGCCCTGATCAAATACCCTGCCTTGTTGATTCTTGATGAACCGACATTGGGCCTCGATGATCAGAATCGTCAGATGGTGCTGGCATGTCTGGAACGCATTGCCGGACTGGGTCTTTCCACCATGCTCTTTGTCAGTCACAGGCAGGATGAACAGCTGGATATTTTCAGAAAGCATCTTGTCTTTGAACCTGACAGGCAAGCCCTGTATCGCATCACCTTCCGCGGTGAAGTCTAAGGGGGGCGCTGGTGCAGTAGGTGACAATGTGCCGGCTTCTGAAGAGAGGAGGGCTCATGTCTTCTGTTTCCGCCAATGAGCGTTTCGTTCTATCCCACCGCTCAAAGGCTGAAAGAATTCTCCAGGAAAATAAAAAGTGGACGTGCAGTTTTGCCAACAGAGGGAATTTGTGAAATGATTATTGAAATATTTTGTATTTCGGCCAGTTATCTGGTCGGGGCCATTCCCTTTGGGCTGCTTCTGGGCCGGCTTGTCGGCGCTGACGTCCGTCTGCAGGGGAGTGGCAATATCGGTGCCACCAATGTGGGCCGGGTGCTGGGTAAAAAATTGGGCATCCTGACCCTGCTTCTCGATGTGGCCAAGGGCTTCCTGCCGGTTTGGGGTGTTGCCCACCTGCTGCCGGAAACAGCAGCGTCCAGGGAGCTGATTGTGGTCTTATCCGGCCTGGCCACGGTTCTTGGTCACATGTTTCCCCTCTACCTCAAATTCAAGGGCGGCAAAGGTGTGGCCACGGCCCTGGGTGTTTTTCTTTTTTTCTCTCCAGGGAGCATCCTGATCAGTCTGCTTGTCTTTGTTGCCGCGGTTGCCGCTTCCGGCTATGTCTCCGTGGGATCCCTTGCCGCCACGGCCCTGATTCCCTTCTGGCTCTGGCTCCTCGGTGCATCTCCCGAGGTTCTGGTGGCGGCGGTTGCCATTGTCCTTCTCATCTGGCTCAAGCATAGCTCCAATATCAACAGGCTGCTGCGGGGTGAGGAAAAGGGCTGGAAAAAGGGGTGAGCCAGTTCAAACGGGCCTGTCGGCAGATGTTCAAGTACACCAACCCATGCTGTCGGTGAACAATCGGAAGCCGACGGTGCCATCGGGACCCTGCTGATTGTTTCGTCTTTACCTTATTCCTTGGCCAAGAGCAGGGCGGCCCACTCCAGTTTCTCCTCCTGTTGCTGCAGGGAAAATCCTAGTTTCTCAAAACAGGAGACGATGTTGGTCACCTGCTGCCCCTGCAGGATGCCGGAGAGGATCAGCTGACCGCCTTTCGCCGTCAGGCGGCCCAGATCGGGGGCCAGCTCCAGCAGCACGTCATGGACGATATTGGCGATCACCAGGGAATAGGGCGTAGTCAATGAGGCCAGCGGGGTGAGCTCCACCTCCATGACCTGCTGCAGCCGGTTGCGGTCCCTGTTTTCCTTGGCAGCCGTCACCGCGAAGGGGTCGTTGTCGATGGCCATGACCCGGGCGGCGCCAAAAAGGGCGGCGGCCATCCCCAATATGCCGGTGCCGGTGCCCACGTCCAGGACGCTGCTGTCTGTCTTCCCGGTCAAGGCCTTCTGCAGAAGCTGCAATGACAGGCTGGTGGTGGCATGATGGCCGGTGCCGAAGGCCATGCCCGGATCCATGACAATGACCTGCTCCTGACCCTGGGCCTCATACGGCTCCCAGGTGGGGGCAATGACCAGGCCCGGAATAATGGCAAAGGGCTTGAAATGTGCCTTCCAGGTTGCCGACCAGTCCTCGTCCTCGATAAAGGTGGCCTCGACGGTGGGTGCGGCCACCTCAAAGATCTCCGCCAGCTCCTGCAGATATCCGCTGAGCTGGGTCAGGGTGAGGTCGATTTCCGCCTGATCCGTCTGGCCCTTGTCAAACCAGGCATTGATCAGGGCCTTGTTTTCCGGTCTGTCGACGCTGATCTCCACCCCGGCGCCGCTGATTCCCACCAGGAAATCTTCAATGGCATCGATGAGAATGGGGTCGGTGGTGAGGGCAACCTTGAGCCACCGGCGGCTTGGTTTGTGCTCGAAAGTCATGTGAGGCTTCTCCTGCTGCTGGGTTGATGGGTGTAATCTGAGCCTTGTCGTCTGCTGTGATCAAATATTTTTATAAATCCTATCAAGGATATTTCTTGACAAGGGACTGCTACCTGTTATTTTTCTGCCACTCATGAACGAATCAACCAGGCCGTTGTTCACTTCCCAATAAGGCAGATGTTATGGAACATACCATACACTTTTTACCCGATGATATCCGTGTCAAAGTTGCATCCGGAGAAAATTTACTGACCGCCGCCGCTGCCGCCGGGGTTTATATCCATGCCTACTGCGGAGGCGACGGGGTCTGCGGCAAGTGCAAGGTGCATCTGGAGCAGGGCGAGGTGGAGTGCGACCCTGCGGCCACGCTGAACCGGCCGAGTATGACAGGGGCTTCCGGCTGGCCTGCCAAACCCGGGTCATCGCCGATGTCACCGTCACCATCCCCGAGACCATCAAGGCGGACGGCCAGGCCCTGAAGCGCAAACCCAAGACCACCCGCGCCATCTCGGCCCGTTCCATGGCGACCTGGTCGGTACCTGGCAGCTCGATCCGCCGGTGGACAAGCTCTTCCTCAAGCTGCCGCCGCCCACCATGGATGACAATGTCTCCGATCTGCAACGGTTGATGCGGGCCATCAAAAAGGGCTGCCGGATAATGCTCGAGCCCACCTACGACCACCCCCAGTTGATCCAGGAACTCCCTTCACCCTGCGCGAGGCGAACTGGGAGGTCACGGTCATCCTGCTGCACGGCAAGGGACCGAGGAGCCCGACCGGATCATCGCCGTCGAAGCCGGCGACACCACCGACCGCCTCTACGGCCTGGCGGTTGACATCGGCACCACCACGGTCTGCGGCGTCCTGATCGATCTCAACACCGGCCAGGTCCTGGCCGAGGCCTCGGCCTACAACGGCCAGATCCGCTACGGCGAGGACGTCATCTCCCGGATGATCTATCCGCAGCGGCCCGGCGGGCTCAAGACCCTGCAGGAAAAGGTGGTGCTCACCATCAACAAGATGATCGAAGCGGTCTGCCGCCAGGTGGTGATCAGTCCCAGCGACATCAGCTATATCATGGCCGCCGGCAACACGGTCATGAGCCATCTGCTGCTGGGCATCAACCCCAAGCTATATCCGCGAGGCCCCCTATGTGCCCACCTGTCAGCCAGTTTCCGCTGACCCAGGCCGCCGACCTCGGGCATCATGGCCCACCCCTCGGTCCGCCTTTTCCTCTATCCCTCCATCGCCAGCTATGTGGGCGGCGATATCGTCGCCGGGGTCCATGCCTGCCAGATGCACAAGAGCGATCAGATCTGACCCTGTTCATCGATATCGGCACCAACGGCGAGATCGTGGTCGGCAATCGAGGAGTGGATGGTCTGCGCCGCCTGTTCGGCCGGGCCGGCCTTTGAGGGCGGCGGCATCAAGCACGGGATGCGGGCCAGTCAGCGGGGCCATCGAAAATTTCCATATCCACCCGGAAACCCTTGACCCGATGATCGTCACCATCGGCCATGACCAAGCCCCGCGGGCATCTGCGGCTCCGGCCTGATCTCCATTGTCTCCGAGCTGCTGGAGGCGCGGCGTCATCGACCAGCAGGGCAAATTCAACCGGGACCTGAATACTCCCCGCATCCGGGAAGGCGAGGACGGCTACGAGTATGTGCTGGCCTGGGGGCAGGATCTCCATGACCGGCGAGGATATCGTCATCACCGAGGTGGATCTCGACAACCTGATGCGGGCCAAGGGCGCCATGTACGCCGGATACCAGACCCTGCTGGAGTCGGTGGGCATGGGTTTCGCCGATCTGGACCGGGTGATCCTGGCCGGCAATTTCGGGGCCTATATCGATCTGGAACGGGCCATCACGCATCGGCCTGCTGCCCGATATCGACCGGGAGCGCTTCTACTATCTGGGCAATGCCTCGCTGCTCGGCTGCCAGATCAGTCTGCTCGACCACCGCCGTTTCCGGGAACGGATGGAGGTGCGCAAGCTGATGACCAACATGGAGCTGTCGGAAAACCCCGAGTTCATGAACCATTACATGGCGGCGCTCTTTCTGCCCCATACCGATATGAGTCTTTTCCCGTCGGTGCATTAAAGAAATGATGGCGTCGCCAAAGGCCCAGATAATTCGTTGCCCTGCATCCTTCGTCACCGCGGCGTACCCAACAGTACGCCTCATTGCCTCAGGACTGGCAGCGCCTCGTCTATTGGGCCTTTTGGCTTAGCCATCCCCTTTGAGGACTTCGAGAAGAAGAGACTGTAAGGTGGGCACGGCTGATACTGGCCCTTTCATTGACAGAAGAGTGCAATAATGGGTAAAAGAGTGAAACCCGCTGTTTTATTCGCTAATTCTAATCCCTCGTATTTGCAATGAGATACTTAAGAGATAACTCATCGAGACAAGGAGAACAGCATGACACAGAAAGTAATGGCCATTGCCGAAAGCATCAATATCATGGGCAAACGCAGCGGCACCGCCATGAAAGAGCGGAACCAGGGTCCCATCCAGGAGATGGCCAAGGAAGAGGCCGCCGCCGGTGCCTCCTACCTTGACCTCAACATCGGACCGGCACGGAAGGACGGCATTGAGCTGATGCCCTGGGTTGTGCAGACCGTCGAGGCCGTCACCGATGTCCCCTCTGTCTCGATACCACCAATATGGCCGCCATGACCGCCGGTTTCAAGGTGGTGAAAAATAAAGAACGGCCCATCATGAACTCCATCTCCGCCCAGCCCGAGCGGATGGAGAATCTGATCCCGGTGGCCGCCGAGGCCGGCTGCAACGTCATCGCCCTGCTCTGGGGACCGGAGGGCATGCCGCGCGATTCAAACGAGCGCGCCTCCATGGCGGTTGATCTGATGATGGCCCTGAGCGAGGCCGGCATCCCCAATGAGAAGATGCTCTTCGATCCCATCGGCACCCCCATCACCCTGGGCGCCGATCAGATCGCCTCCGGCCTTGAATTCATGAGCATGCTGCAGGATATCGCCCCCGGCGCCGGCTCCACCGTCGGCCTGTCCAACGTCTCCAACGGCGTCGCCGAGCATCTGCGCAAGTATCTGGACCGCACCTATCTGATCATGCTGATGAAATACGGATCACCACCGCCATCGTCAACGCCTACGATACCGAGCTGATGGCCATCTGCAAGGGCGAGCGTCAGACCCATGTCGATATGGTCCATGCCATGATGGACGGCGATGATCCCGATCCCTCCACCCTCGACCAGAGTGGCTCTGCAGCACTACAAGACCTACAAGGCCCTGTCCGGCCAGTCGGTCTTCTCCGAGTCGTGGCTTGAACTGTAAGGACTGACTGATACATTTTTTTGACGATGCCCCTTCGCTTATGCCAAGGGGCATCGTCGTTTCAGGAGGACGAAACCATGTTGCGGGTCTCATCACATCATCGGGTCTACGGCTCTCTCCGGGATTATCTCACCGGCGAGGAACTGACCGACACCGATGACGAGCGGAACAGGCAGCAGCTGGCGCGGATGATGGTTGAGGAAAAGGGCTACGCCAAGGAGGACTTGGAACCCCGCCGCTTTATCGAGACCTTGTTCGCTGCCCAGTTTATCCGCTCCACCATCGAGCTGACGGTCAGCCTTGAGGGGAAGCGGTTCATGATTATCCGCTACGGCCCCGGTTCCCTGGTCACCCGCGAACGTTCGGCCATTGCCGCGGCCAGGGTGTTGGAAGAGCAGTACCAGATCCCGCTGGCCGTGGTCACCAACGGCCGGGATGCGGAGCTGCTTGATACCGCCACCGGCAAGGTCCTGGCCACCGGCATGGAGGCCATCCCTGATTGCCGGCAGGCGCGGGAGCTTCTTCCGACCCTGGTCTTTCGCGAGAGGATGGAAGCCAAGAAGCGGGAGCGGGAACTGCGGATTCTCAATACCTTTGATGTGGAGATCTGCTGTAGAAGATAGGACTAAGAGAAACGTAATGTAGTAATTTTAAGTGCTTATCGTGAAATTACTTGGAAGAGTAGGAGGGAAAACCGATTCGACTCATAGAGTGTGATATGACGGACAAAATTCCACTTATTACACTGTTGGGTATCGACAAACGGAACTGCAATGACTACGCAAATCTTTTTCAAGCCACATGTCGGAAGAGACTACAACTCATCGGGCGGCATTTTCGGCCGTAAGGTTCTTGTTGTCGGCGATTCGCACTATTGCGGCGATTGTAGTGATTGCGGAAATCCAAATAGACACCCTGAGTGTGTGAGTTTCACTGGTGTGGTTATATCAGACTATTTAAATACTACCATTAAAGGAAACTGGAAAAAGACATTCTCCACATTCATAAATAGCTTTTACAATAGAAGTGCAAACATTAATGATAGAAAATCCTTTATGGATTCCATTGCTTTTTACAACTATTTGCAGGTGTCCGCAGGATCTAGCCCATACGAAACGACTAACTCAATTATAGCGAGGAAAGGCATAGATTGGCATATCTGGCAGT
The DNA here is from genome assembly GCA_963776835.1 of uncultured Pseudomonadota bacterium. Taxonomy (GTDB): domain Bacteria; phylum Desulfobacterota; class Desulfobulbia; order Desulfobulbales; family Desulfocapsaceae; genus UBA2270. The sequence goes on along the minus strand of CAVZOB010000010.1, from coordinate 44,481 downwards.
TCTTTCTAGTCTTACCGCGAACTATGCCATCGTTTGGGGTAGTAAGGTAAAAACACGATTACGAATCACTGAAAACATCAGACATCGAACTCCTTTCTTCCGCGGAGCAGGTACATCCAATATATTTATTTGTTAGTCATCCTTCTCAAGGATATGGGCGGAAACATCATCACGATTTGTTTGAAAGACACGGAATAAGTTTGAAATACGGAATTGCCCAACCAGACGCTTGAGTGGAGGCGAAGAAGGCTTTGGCGGCCTGACGGAAAAAGTATTAGCCACGCTACTCAGCTTAACGTTAGCCATCAATAAAATCATCAACTTCACTATGTGGCTTAGTGAACAACCTTAATTGTCTTCCATCCATATGTTTTGGTAAGCCTTGTGAACCATTTTGAGGAAAGGTTGCCAATCACTACTAACCCTCATAAGGACGACACAATATTAAAATATGCTTCTTTTAGTTTTGGTGGCCGGTGACTATATTTGAGGTTTTGAAAAAATTTATACTTTCTTTTACCTTTTGAGGTTTTAGGGGTTAGTTTTTTTTAATTCCTCTAAAACTCCAGGCGCCAACCTCTCATAAATCAAATTATTTTCTATATGTGCCGACAACACTAGGACGGCTGGAATCCATAGGCTTGTATTGCCATTCTCTCAGGCGGAACATATTCTCATAGTATTCATCTGGGAAAGTTTTCACCCAAGGCTGAAGTTCTTTGGCAATGAACAACTCAAGAATCTTATTAAGGGCGTCACGCTCTCTAGCTGCTTGGTATCCTGTTGCTTCATCAACTAAAGCAATAATTCCTATCTTAGCAAAACTCTAACTAAAATTTCACAGGCCATCGCAACAGGAAGTTGTTTTTTTGTTAGTTTTCCAGCGATCCTTGCCGCTAAATAAGCGTCGCACACTAAAGGTAGAATTTTTGCATCATAGCCACTTACCGTCTGGCCTTTTGTGTTTTTATAATTCTACTAAGCTGATACCTATCCAAATCCTCAGTAACAAAGGGTTGCAGGTTGTTTGCATCTATGAAACTGGGCATATTGATCACCCTGTTCCCTACATTAATTTGCCCCTAGTAGACCTTCCGAGAGCTTTAAAAACAGCAGTCATGGTGATAACTCTTTTCCCATCTCCTAGCACGGCGCAGGTAGTTCATTTTCACCTATCTTTAGCATTCCTTGGTGGGTAGCTTTTGGCAAATCTACAGGTGGAAACAAATATTCAACAGATACGCCAAGAGCTTTGGATATGTCATTTTTCATTTTTGGCCTTGGAGTTATTTTCCCTAGTTCCCATTCTGAAACAGTAGTGAAATGTACCCTTACGGCACCAGCTAAATCTTTGATTGTCAATCCAAGCTTTTCGCGCTTTTCTCTAATTCTGTTCATGTACTACTCATAATTAGGGTTTATAGAAAGTTTCAAAACCATAATAAACCCTAATTTAAAAATTGTCAAACCCTAATTGCAATATTATTTTTTTGCGAAAATACTGATCAAAAGCTATAAAAAAAGGCTGACAAAGCGCTTGAGTTGACGCGAATAATGCCGGGTTTTTAAAGTATACACGGGCGCGCCACTGGGCACTACATTAGCGGCTTCGCACCACCTTGACAAAACGTACGTATTGCCGTACGGTAAATACACCAATCAAGGAGAACATCATGCACACACTCACGGCAAGCCAAGCACGCTCAAACCTTTACCGCATCATTGACGAAGCGGCCACAAACCATGAACCGGTAGTCATCACCGGCAAACGAAATAATGCCGTGCTCATCTCGGCTGAAGATTGGGCATCGATTCAAGAAACCATGTACTTGCTGTCCGTTCCGGGTATGCGCGAGTCCATTATGGAAGGGTTGCAGACTCCAGTTGGCGAATGTGCCAAGGAACTGGACTGGTGACATGGGAATTGGTTTATACAAAACACGCCCAGAAAGATGCTCAGAAATTATCTTCAGCAGGTCTGAAAGAAAAAACACAGGCACTTTTGATGGTTCTGCGTGAAAATCCATTTCAAAATCCACCACCTTATGAAAAATTGGTTGGTGATTTGTCCGGCGCGTATTCACGGCGGATCAACATTCAGCACAGGTTGGTTTATCAAGTTTTAGAAGATCATAATGTCGTTAAAGTGCTGAGAATGTGGTCCCACTACGAATAGCGCCGCTAACCGTTTGCCATGGCCATGACAAAAAAAGGCCCCCCGGCCTGCATGTGCAGGAAAACGAACCCAGAACCCTTTCTCCTCAAGAGTCCTTGAAGCCATGAGCGCCACCACCATCCTTACTGTCATTATCGCCATCGTTCTTGCGGATTATCTCCTGGAAAGGGGGCTCAGCTTTCTCAACTGCCGGAGTATTGCCACGCAGCTGCCTGATGAGGTGAAGGGGATTTACAGCGAGGAGAAGTATCAGCAGTCCCAGGAGTACAAGAGGGCAAACTGCCGGTTTGAGCTGGTCACCGCCAGCCTGAAGGTTGTGCTCCTCCTGGCCATGCTCCTGGGTGGCGGTTTTGCCTTTATCGACGGGCTTGCCCGGGGCATGGTGCAGACGGAGTTGCTGGTCTCCCTGCTCTTCTTTGCCCTGCTTTTTTTTGCCTCGGAAATTCTCTTTCTGCCCTTTGCCCTCTATCACACCTTTGTCCTTGAGGAGCGCTTTGGTTTTAACAAGACCACCCCTGCCACCTTTATCACCGACAAGATCAAAGGCTGGTTGCTCGCCGTCCTTCTGGGCGGCCCCCTGCTGGCGGCGGTGATCTGGTTCTATCAAGTTACCCAGGACACATTCTGGATCTGGGCCTGGCTGCTGATCAGTGGCTTCATGATCTTTATCACCATGTTCTACTCCACCCTGATCGTGCCCCTCTTTAACAAGCAGACCCCCCTGGAGCAGGGTGAGCTGCGGGATGCAATCGAGGCCTTCAGCGCCAAGGCCGGCTTTCAGCTGGATAATGTCTTTGTCATTGACGGCTCCCGCCGCTCCACCAAGGCCAATGCCTATTTCTCCGGCCTGGGCGCCAAAAAACGCATCGTCCTCTATGATACCCTGATTAAAGACCTGGAGGTGGAGGAACTGGTGGCGGTGCTGGCCCATGAGATCGGCCATTATAAGAAAAAGCACACCATCAAGGGCATTCTCCTCGCGCTCTGTCAGACCGGCATCATGCTCTATATCCTTTCGCTGTTTATCGCCAACCCGCTGCTCTCCAAGGCCCTGGGCGCCGATATCCACAGCTTCCATCTGGCCCTGGTCAGCTTTGCCCTTCTCTACTCGCCGCTCTCCACGGTCATGGGGCTGGCCATGAACAGCTTCTCCCGCAAGAATGAGTATGAGGCGGACCGTTTTGCCGCCCACCATTTTAACGCTGCCGCCCTTGGATCGGCCTTGAAAAAGCTTTCCGTGGGCAACCTCGGCAACCTTACCCCGCACCCGGCCTATGTCTTTTTCCACTACTCCCATCCTCCTCTCCTGCAAGACTGCGAGCCCTCAGCGCGACCTGAGCAGTCCTGACCTGGCCACATATCTTGAAGCCATTAAAAACCTGAAAATCGACGACATGAAATATCGGTGGACAGACAACGGTTTCTTATGAGACTATTAAATAAACCCTGGCCTGTCCCTTATTGCTCGCTCAGGTATGAAACCGGCTAAACCGGCTGAAAGGAGAGTGACGATGCTGAATTACGAATTAAATCGAGCAGATGACATATTGATTCTTGAGCCCCTTGGCCCCTTGCAATCAACGGATTTCGAGAAACTCGTCCAGGAAGTGGATCCCTATATACTGGAAAAGGGCAAACTGAATGGCCTGATGATTTACTCTAAATCCTTCCCGGGATGGGATGATTTTGCAGCCTTCTTATCACATATGAAATTTGTGAAGAACCATCATCGTAAAATCAAGAAGATTGCGGCCGTAACAGACAGCGGTTTCATCTCGATCATGCCCCAGATGGTCAATCATTTTATCCAGGCCGAGGTCAAACACTTTGATTTCGATGACAAGGATGCAGCACTCAATTGGCTTAAGGCTGAAAAAATGAGAAGTAAGTAGGTCCTTTTGCGCAATCAAACCTCAGGCTGGAGCTGAAGTTCTGTCAGAGAATGGGAAAAGGTGATAAGTGGATAGAATAGTTGTGCTTCGCCACCTTGTTTTGCCGTCGAATCTGGCAATTTTATCCCCTTTTATCCCCCCTAAATCAGGGGGGAAATTTATACCCCCTTGATAAGGAGGGGGAGGGGACAAGAATAAGCAGGAAATCCTGTCAACCCCTAATGGCTGGATACAATGGAAGAAACTCCACTTATCGTATTGTTAACCTCAGGACAAAACAGGGAGAAAGACGATGAAACAGAACATGGGAACCATGGACAGAGTCATAAGGACAGCATTGGCCATCGTCGTAGCGATCCTCTATTTTACCGGCAACATATCAGGCCTTGCCGCCATCATATTGGGTGTTTTTGCCATTGTCTTCCTGTTGACCAGCATGGTGGGTTTTTGTCCTCTTTACGCTGCATTGGGCATAAAAACGACTAAGAACAAAGAGAAAATCAGTTAACGTTAGCGCTGCATTGATGGATCAACCTTGAAACTATTCGAAATAACAGCCATCTTGATGGTGCTGACCGCACTGTTCAGCTTCATCAATTACCGCATGCTGCGCATGCCGACCACCATCGGGGTGATGTTCATTGCCCTGGTATTCTCTCTGGGAATCGTTGCCCTGAGCTGGCTGGGTATAGATATCGGACAGGACGGCGTAGCCCGGATGATGGGAACGATCGACTTCAACCAGGCCTTGCTGCACGGTATGTTGTCGTTTCTGCTCTTTGCCGGGGCCATGCATATCAATCTCGACGACCTGAAAAGTCAGAAGTGGGTTATCATGATTCTGGCGACGGCGGGTGTTGTGGCCTCAACGTTTATTGTGGGCAGCCTGACCTGGCTGGTGCTCGATTTTCTGGAGATCCCGGAATCGTTCATCTACTGCCTGCTGTTCGGCGCCCTCATCTCTCCCACCGATCCGGTGGCCGTCATTGGCATTCTCAAGACGGTGGGCGTTCCCAAAGGTCTTGAAACCACCATAGCCGGTGAATCGCTCTTCAACGACGGTATCGGTGTGGTGGTCTTTGTGATCCTGCTTGAGCTCGCCTTGGGCGGGGGCGATATTACCGCGGGCGGGGTGGCGCTGCTCTTTGTTGAAGAGGCGGTGGGAGGGGCCTTGCTGGGACTGGTTCTCGGTGGGCTGGCCTACCAGATGCTTAAACGGATCAACAACTATCAGGTGGAAGTGATCATTACCCTGGCGCTGGTCATGGGCGGCTATGCCCTGGCAGACAGGATCCACGCATCCGGGCCCATTGCCATGGTGGTGGCAGGTTTGCTGATCGGCAACCACGGTCGTGCGTTTGCCATGACGGTAGTTACCCGCGGACGGCTGGACGATTTCTGGGAACTGATGGATGAGATCCTCAATGCCCTGCTGTTCATGATGATCGGCCTGGAAATGCTGGTTATGCCCTTTACACCAGCTCTTCTGGTCGCAGGCCTGGTGGCGATCGTGATCACCCTCTTTGCCCGCTGGTCGAGCGTCGGGGGAGCGGTACTGTTGATGCAAACATTCAGGCCATTCAGTCCGGGGGCGATCAAAATACTCACCTGGGGTGGATTGCGTGGTGGAATATCGGTGGCACTGGCCCTGTCTATCCCGGCCGTGCCCGAGAGAAGCACCATCATCACCATCACCTATGTCATTGTTGTCTTCTCCATTATCGTGCAAGGCATGACCCTGGGGAGACTTGTGAAGCAAAGCTATCCGGATGTTGAGAAAGAGGAAAGCTAAAAGTGGGCAGGGGATTGGCTGATCTTCCATATTTCAGGATCAATGTAAGGAAATCCGTCCAGCCATGGCTGTAATGATAGAAAAAATGCCGGTTATTACACCGTTGAGCGTCAAGACCTCCATCCGAAAAGAATTCCTTCCTGGAGATTTGATCGCGGAACAGAGATTTAAAAGCGGACCGTTATACTAAACTACCAAGGAGTGAACGAATGGGTGATCGATTGATTTTTTTGCTGAATCGCCTCAGCGAGCATCTGTGGGTTAAGCCACTTCTGATGTGCGTTCTGTCAACGGCCGGAGTGTTCCTGGCGAAGATGGTTGGTCGTCTCGAAATCGGCAGGCTTGTTCCCGATATCAGTCTCGAATCATTGGAAACCCTGCTGAGCATTCTGGCCACAAGTATGCTGGTGATTGCCACCTTCGCTGTCGGATCAATGGTCTCCGCCTATGCTTCGGCCAGCAATACCGCAACACCGCGGACTTTTTCCCTGGTCGTCGCCGACGATGTATCCCAGAATGCCCTCTCAAGCTTTATTGGCGCCTTCATCTTCAGCATTGTTGCCCTTATCGCTTTAAAGAATGGCTATTACGATAAAGCCGGTCGCTTTGTGTTGTTTGCTCTGACCACAATAACCCTTGCCGTGGTTATTGTTACCTTCGTGAGGTGGGTGGATCGCATCGCTCGCCTGGGGCGCCTCGGGGGTACCATGGAGAAGGTTGAGGCAGCCACTACTGCTGCTTTACAGCGAAGGCGCCGTACGCCCACCCTTCTCGGGGTCCCTGTAGGGCAGCAGCAGAATTTCGGTAAGGCCGTTTACGGGGGGACGATCGGATACGTTCAACACATAAATGTATCCTCGCTGCAGGCGTATGCGGAACGATTGCAGCTGCGAATCACGGTGGCAGCCTTGCCGGGTACTTTCGCCGCTCCAGGCCGGGCTCTTGCCCATGTGAGCGCAGACTCAGGTGTTTTTTCAGATATCGACACAAGTAAGCTAGCAAAGTCATTTCTGATCGGTGATGAAAGACAATTTGAGGAGGATCCCCGCTTTGGTCTTATCGTTCTTTCTCAAATCGCCAGTCGAGCGTTGTCACCTGCGGTCAATGATCCCGGTACCGCCATCGACATTATCGGCACGTTCGTGCGACTTTTTGCGCTCTGGATTGAGCCTGTCAAAGAAGGTGATTCACGAATTTCCCAATATGATCGCGTGGAGGTGCCTGAAATATCTGCGCAGGACATGTTTGATGATGCCTTCAATGCGATTGCGCGCGACGGGGCGGGTTTAATAGAAGTGACCGGGCGGCTGCAAAAGGCGCTCGAATCGTTGGCATCGATCGGAGATGCCGAGATGCGGGACGCTGCCATGCACCATGGCCGCCTGGCACTTGCCAGGGCGGAAAAGGCACTGGAAATTCCGGAAGACCTGGAGCTAGTTCGAAAGCTGGCCACATTTGCCACTTCTATAGGCTGAAGGCTGAAGACTGAAGACTGAAGGAAAAAACAGACGGGCCCACGGCCCGCTATCTTCAGCCTTCAGCCTTCAGCCTTCAGTCTGTCAGTCTTGGGTTAACATTGGGGTGAAACTATTATGAAAACAAAATTGGCGTTTATTCTCTGTGTAAGTTTCCTGTCCTGTGCTGCAAATGTCCTCGCTGATACAGCTATATTGGCCGGTGGCTGTTTCTGGTGTATGGAGGCGGATTTTGAAAAACTTGCGGGGGTAACCGATGTGGTCTCAGGCTATACGGGTGGAACTTTAAAAAATCCGACCTATAACGGTAACCATGAAGGTTACCTGGAAGCCGTGGAAATAACCTATGATCCGGCAAAGGTGAGTTACCAGGAGTTGTTGAATTACTACTGGCATCACATTGATCCCTTTGATGATCAAGGGCAATTTTGTGATAAAGGCCCAAGTTATTTAAGTGCTATTTTCGTGGCGAACGAAACAGAAAGAAAACTTGCCGAACAATCTAAAAAAAAAGTTGAAGAGCAATTTCCCAACGAGACAGTTGTGACTCCCATATTAGAGGCATCTGACTTTTATCCCATGAAGGGTAATGAAAGTTATCATCAGGATTATTATAAGAAAAACCCCATTCGTTATAAGGTCTATCGCTGGCATTGTGGCCGTGATAAACGATTGGAAGAAATTTGGGGTGATAAGGCAACACATTGAAAGGGCGCCTGATCGGAAATTGAATAATTAACTTGTGTCCACAAGTATCCACCTCTAATTGGGGGATCTATCTTCCTGGATGCTGTCCATTATCAGCCTGATCTTTTTTAAAAGGAGTTATTCCCATGTCGAAACTCTTCCCCTGCATATTGGTCCTCTGGGCCATCGTCCTCTTGAGTCTTGCATCTTCCGCCCAAGCCGAAGCACCCATGGTTCAAACCCAGGTGCCGGGCTATTATCGTCTCCAGCTTGGCCAGTTTGAAATTACCGCCTTGTTCGATGGGGTGATCGAGCTGGACGCAAAGCTGCTGAAGAATATCAACGCCGTTGACCTGCAACGTCTGCTGTCCCGCATGTTTGTCGGCAATCCCAAGATGCAGACGGCGGTGAACGCCTATCTGATCAACACCGGGAGTCATCTGGTGCTGGTCGATACCGGCGCCGGCAGGCTGTACGGTCCCTCCAAGGGGTTCGTGCTCCAGAACATGAAGGCTTCCGGTTATGAGCCGGACCAGGTGGATACCGTTATCCTCACCCACCTGCACGGCGACCATATCGGCGGGCTGAACGACGCCGGCGGCCGGCCCCTCTTTGCCAAGGCGAAAATTTTGGTCCCCCGGACGGAGAATGACTTCTGGCTGTCGCAAAAGGGTGCCGATGCAGCGCCAGCTGAACGCCGGCCCCGTTTCAAAATGGTCCGCGACATCGCCGCTCCCTATCTGGCCGGCGGCCAGTGGCATACCTTCACGGAAGGGAGCGTCCTGGTGCCGGGGATTCAGGCCGTCAAGGCCAACGGCCATACGCCGGGCCATACCGCTTACGCCCTTGAGTCCGAAGGGCAAAAGCTGCTGATCTGGGGTGATCTTGTGCATGCCCACGCCGTGCAGTTTGCCAGGCCGGGCGTTTCCATCGACTTCGACAGCGACCAGAAACAGGCGATTGCCACCCGGCGCAGCATCATGAAGGCCGTGGCGCCCGGCAAATCCCTGGTGGCCGGCATGCACCTGCCCTTTCCCGGCATTGGCCATGTCCGGGCGGACGGCAAGGATCATTACAGTTGGGTGCCGATTGAGTTCGGGCCGCTTTCCAAGGTGGCAGCTCACTAAATTAAAGGGAAGCCGAGGCGCCGGGGTTGAAGAAATTGTCTGACCGTATGGGGCCGGTCAGGCCGGTTTGATAAAGCCGCGCCGGCTGTTTTATTTTTTCGGACGTTAAACCAGACCAGGAGTCAAGCATGATGGATGCAGTCGATACCGGCGATCATGAAGACCCGTACGATTTAAGTCGCTTCACCAGCGCCCAAAAAGACATCTATGATCAGGTCCTCGCGGAGTTGCGAAGCGGCCGGAAGCGGACGCACTGGATGTGGTATATCTTCCCCCAGATAGATGGACTGGGATTCAGTGCTACGACCAAACACTATGCCATCAAAAGCCGGGAAGAAGCCCGGCAGTATCTGCAGCATCCGCTGCTTGGATCGCGGCTGCGGGAATGTGCGGAAGCGGTTCTTGCGGTTGATGGACGATCCGTTACCGAAATCTTCGGGACCCCTGATGACCGGAAGCTGAAATCCTCCATGACCCTGTTTGCGTCCGTGGCCGCTCCCGGGTCCGTATTTGTCCGTGTCCTTGACAAGTACTTCCATGGGGAACGGGATGCCGGAACGCTCCATCTCCTGGAGAAGATCAGGGAATGAATGGGCGAATACAATGTTGAGTAAGGAGCGTCCCAGCTGGACCGCCATGCGCTGGCGTACTGGACGCAAACAAGGGGAAAACCGGAAGGTGAACGTCAATGAAGGCAATGGTCTTAAAGCAGATCTGCAGTCTCGAAGAGAATCACACCCCGCTGGAACTGATGGAGCTGCCGGAGCCTGTCCCGGCGGAGGGAGAGATCCTGGTGAAGGTCTCAGCCTGTGGGGTATGTCATACCGAGCTCGATGAGATTGAGGGGCGAACGCCCCCGCCGCATCTGCCGATTGTCCTCGGTCATCAAGTGGTTGGCCGGGTGGAGGCGACCGGCAGCAGGGCCAACCACTTCAGAATCGGAGATCGGGTGGGCATCGCCTGGATCTACTCGGCGTGCGGGACCTGCAGGTTCTGCCTGGCAGGCACGGAAAATCTGTGCCAGGACCTTCAAGGCCACGGGCAGAGATGTCAACGGCGGCTATGCCCAGTATATGAACGTGGACCAGGGCTTTGCCTATCCTATTCCCCGGGGGTTCAGCGATTCCGAGGCGGCCCCTCTGTTGTGCGCCGGCGCCATTGGCTACCGGTCGCTGAGATTGACCGGTCTCAAGGATGGGCAGAATCTGGGGCTGACCGGGTTCGGGGCCTCCGGCCACCTTGTTCTCAAGATGGTACGGCATCAATACCCGCGGGCAAAAGTCCTTGTCTTTGCCAGAAGTGCGCAGGAGAGGGCTTTCGCCCTGGAGCTTGGTGCGCTCTGGGCCGGCGAGGTTGCGGAGGAACCGCCCGAAAAACTGCACTGCATCATCGACACCACTCCGGCCTGGGAACCAGTCGTTGCAGCCTTGAAGAACCTCGATTCCGGAGGAAGGTTGGTCATCAACGCCATCCGCAAAGAAGAGACGGACAAGGACTTTCTTCTGCGCCTGGATTATCCCACCCATCTGTGGCTGGAAAAGGAGATCAAGACCGTCGCCAATATCAGTCGCGGCGACGTGAACGAGTTTCTGGCATTGGCGGCTGAAATGGATCTCAGGCCCGAGGTTCAGGAATTCGCCTTGGCAGAGGCAAACGAGGCCCTGGTGGAACTCAAGATGAAAAAGATTCGCGGGGCAAAGGTCCTGAGAATCGATTGATCCCAATACGTCAGCCATTTACGGGAGCACGCCGCCTGACCATAAGCTGGCAAGGGCCGGTAAGAAGTGCAATTGAACTTGTTCCTTGCTCCCGTTTTTGAGGACAACTTTGTTTTTTTCCGAAATTGACAAGTCTCCTGAGAAAATGCGATACTTCTTTAAGTTTGGAGGAGATAGATTGATCTGATTGATAATTAATGGTTGAGCAGGAGATACAAGCCGGGTCCGTATGGACCCACTGGATTGAAATAATAAAAAGAGGATGACATGTCAAAGATAACAAAAGAACGGTTGGTCGAATTGCTGAACAGGGACCTGGGGCTGGAGTATACAGCGTGCGTCCAGTACACCCAGCATCAGGGGGTATTGAAAGGTGCCATGTACCAGTCTATGCAAAAGGAACTCATAATCCACGCCCAGGAAGAACTGGCCCACGCCACGATTCTGGCGAGCCAGATCGACTACCTGGGTGGGACGCCAACCGTTATTATGCCTCTTCCCAAGGTATCGGCGAACAACGAGGAGATGCTCACCCAGGACCTGGAGGGCGAGAACGATGCCATCGCCCGCTACATTGTTCGGGTGAAGCAGGCAGAGGAGTTGGATCTCTATCATCTGGCGCAGCAGTTACGAACCATCCTTGCCGTTGAGCAGGAACACGCGATGGATCTTGAACAGGCCCTCGGCAAGTAGATAGCCTCTCTTCTCGCAAATTTGACCCGGCGGCCGGTCATGCAGCGGCTCAACGCATCTCATCGGTCCTTGCCCCCGCGCTTCTTTATGGTGGGGGCGAGGCAGGTATGGGGCCGACCTCTTTCTCGCTGGCTTCAAAACTGTGGTCCGAGTCATCGCTCATCGTTATCAGTATCCTCCTTTGGCACTTGTCCGTCTGGAACCTCACACCCAAACCTCTTTTGTTGCTTTGTCGGCATTGCCTGTATTTCCTTGGCGTTTCATGAACTCGGGCAGGACTGGGTTATCCATGCCTTTGCCGTGGAGTTCTGTTGAAGAAGAGAGGATTTCGTGTTAGTTTACGAGATAAAAGTGTAAATTCTATTCATTGCTCAGGGATAAAGTCGCTTCAATCTCTCCGTCGGAGTCGTTATCATTACTTCAAATTAACATATTGATATTTCATCATAAGGAACAATCATGGGAACAGCAAAAAATAACCCGACAGGCTGGACGAAATCGAGCTGGAAGAATTTTATGGCCCTGCAGCAGCCAAAATGGCCGGATATTGAGGTCTATGACCAGGTCCTCGCGGATCTCTCCCGTCTGCCTCCCCTGGTCTTTGCCGGTGAGATCCGCGACTTGAAGGCGTTGCTGGCCAAGGCGGTGGTGGGGGATGCCTTTCTCCTCCAGGGCGGTGACTGTTCGGAAGATTTTTCCCAGGTTACGGCCCCCAAGATCAGGGAGACCCTGAAGGTCCTCCTGCAGATGGCAGTGGTTCTGACCTATGCCGGAGGCAAGCCGGTCATCAAGCTTGGCCGCATCGCCGGTCAGTTTGCCAAACCGCGTTCAGCCGACACCGAGATGGTGAACGGCATGGAGCTGTCCTCTTATCGGGGGGATATGGTCAACAGCCCGGAACCCATTGCCGCTGCCCGTATTCCTGATCCCAAGCGGATTTTGCAAGGTTATAATATGGCAGCCGCGACCTTGAATCTGCTGCGTGCCTTTACCCGCGGCGGATTTGCCGCCCTGCACCGGGTCCATGCCTGGAACCAGGAATTCGTGGTCCAGTCGCCCATGGGCCGCTCCTATGATCGCCTGGCCAAACAGATCAGCCAGGCCATCCAGTTCATGGAGACCATCGGTATTCCCACCCATAGCCCGCAGATCAATGAGGCCACTTTTTTCACCTCGCACGAGGCCCTGCTCCTTGGCTACGAAGAGGCCCTGACCCGTGAGGATTCAACCAGCGGCGGCTGGTATGATTGTTCCGCCCATATGCTGTGGATCGGCGAACGGACCCGCCAGCTGGATAGCGCCCATGTGGAGTTTCTGCGTGGCGTCTTGAATCCCATCGGGGTGAAGATCGGGCCTGATTATGACCTGGAGAATGTGAAGCGGCTGATCGAGATCCTGAATCCTGACAACGAGGCGGGCAGGCTGACCCTCATTACCCGTCTGGGGATGAAGAATATTGAAAAAGTCCTGCCGCCCCTGCTTCGCGAGGCGAAGAAAGAGGGCTTTAATATCGTCTGGAGCTGCGATCCCATGCATGCCAACACCTATACGGCGGAGTCAGGCCACAAGACCAGGAATTTCAACGATATCCTCTCCGAGATCAGCTGCTTTTTCGAGATTCACTGGGCGGAGGGGACCATCCCCGGCGGCATTCATCTGGAAATGACCGGTGAGAATGTGACCGAGTGTACGGGCGGTGCCCGCAATATCATTGACGCCGAGCTTGCCAACAACTACCTGACCACCTGCGATCCCCGACTGAATGCGGAGCAGAGCCTGGAAGTTGCCTTCCAGATCGCGGAGATGATCAGAAGCTGAAGTAAAAAATAGGGGAAGTTGGGGATATTATTCTCGCGGACATAGAGAAATTGCCACCTATGAATTAAAAACAATATGGTGAAAATCCGAAAATTAGGTGGTGATTTAACCAACTTTTATGCTTTCAACGAGTATTTAAATATAAAAAAATGATAACAACTATTTTATTTTACAGGCTATCCTGTTTTTTTGGAGAAATGGTTCAAATTTTGCTTTAAACCTTTACTAAGGTTCTAAGGTTAAAATATGTCATCCCCGAGCGCTTTTATCGGGGCTCCATCTCTTTTAGGGAATAACAGCATGGATTCCGGCTTCAAGCCTGCCGGAATGACAATGGCAGCCAATTTACAACTATTGTAGTGAAATAGTTACGCCACATTTGGCTTAGAGTCAGGGGCAAGGTTGCCTTGCTGAATAGTTCCAGCTAAACATGCTGATTGATCCCATAATGCGCTTATTGACGATTCTGACAATCCTGATCTGCCTGTCTATCCTTACCGGTTGCGCCGCCGCTCCCAAAAAGCGCACCTGGATCAAGACAGAAGCATCTTCTTATGCCTTGGCACACAAGGCAAAGCCCAAAATGCGTGTCTGGATCAAAACAGGGGGCACGCTCAACATCACAAACCTGGCCGCACGAATAAAATCAAAAAATCAAATAGCAGCCCAGGAACTTGCCGAATGCTCGGATCCTTCCTCTGGTAAAACAGAATCTGAAAACTGCCTTAAGCAGGAGTTGACAGCGCTCAAGTCGACGGATAACTGGGATGATCATCAAGCAGGAGTTATTCAGGAGGTAGAGCGGGAAGACCTCACCGGAACTGAAGTAGTCTACGATTTCCCAATTACCGTCAACAGCCAGGTGAATGTTTATCTCGAGCTTTTTCAGGGTTCGCAGCGTAAATATTTCAGTGAATGGCTGGCCCGCTCGGGTCGCTACATTACTATGATGAAGTCAGAACTTGAGGCTGCGGGCCTTCCTCTTGATCTGGTCTATCTTTCAATGATCGAAAGCGGCTTCAGCCAGACCGCGTATTCTAAAGCGAAGGCCGTAGGACTCTGGCAGTTCATGTCACCTACGGGCAATGACTATGGCCTGGAAATTACGAAATACATCGATGAAAGGCGCGATGATAAAAAATCAACCAGGGCAGCGGTCGCCTACCTGGGTGACCTTTATGAGGAGTTTGGAGACTGGTTCCTGGCTGTTGCCGCGTATAACGGAGGTCCTGGAAGAGTGCGAAATGCTATCAGTAAATCCAAGAGCAAGGATTTCTGGGAAATTGCCCAGAAGGGCTTCCTGCCTCTGGAAACAAAACTCTATGTACCCAAATTGATTGCGGCAATCATTATCGCCAAAGAGCCTGAAGCGTATGGATTCACCGATATTGAGGATAACCAGCCCATTTCTTACGATACAATTGCTGTTGGTCCGGGCCTGAGTTTTGAGTCTGTTGCCCGCATAACCAATTCAAGCAGCACGATAATACAAAGCCTGAACCGGGAACTCCTGCAAGAAATGACTCCGCTTGATATGGAAAAGTATAATCTGAGAATCCCCAAGGGCACCAAGAAAATGGCAGAGAGAAGCCTGAACCGGCTTTACAGCATGCTGCCGTCAGAAAAAAGCACCCTTCTTGCTAACTCTCAAAAGTACGGAACCTCCTCAAACGCCACTATCCAGGATTAGGAATCAGCTACCGCTGTTCATTATCGGGAACATTTCTTGTAACTATTAGTAGCACCCCATCTGCACGTTGGCCAACCTCACAGAGACGGGCTATAGTCTCGTCAGCCTGATTCCGCGCATCTGGAGGACTGCTGAACAGTTACACTCCGGGGGTGCTGCAAATTTTTTTGCAAATACCTGAATGGTTACAAGCGGATCCCTGTTGTTATTTCCTTGAAAGTGATGGACCCCCCGATAAAAGCGCTCGGAGATGAGATATTTTTAATCATGGTGAATAGTTACTGATTATTTACATAACAATACAGTAAAGATGTTTATAATGAGGCTCTTGTAATGCTTTATTACATGTTTCGCAGGGCTCCCGAGCCCGTCGAAGCATGGTCTGAATGCCCTGTTATTTCATCCGTGGCGGTGGGGAGTCCAGATGCGTAAAAAAATCCTTGTGGTCGATGACAATGAACTCGTTCTCTATGGTCTCGAAAAAGCGCTCACGGCAGAGGGGGTTGGTGTGGAAACGGCCGCCACTGGTTCCGAGGCCGTCCTCAAAATCTCCTCCTGCATGTATGATCTGTGTCTGCTCGATGTCCATCTGTCTGATTTCAGCGGTATGGTGCTGATGAGGATCATCAGGGATATCTGCCCCAAAATGAAGGTGATGGTTATGACCGGCAGCTTTATCGATGACCGGAATTTGAGTGCAGGCATCAGCGAAGCGATGCAGAACGGCGCCTGTTACTTCATTCCAAAACCTTTCAATCTCCTGGAGCTGAAAGGCCTCGTGGCCCGGGTCCTGCATACTGACAATGGCAGTCATGAAAGATTTCGGTCCGGTGTGGATCGTTTCCCTGAGAGAAGGGTCCTGAAACGTGAAAAGAATCCGTTTTCCGAGGAGATCCGGTATTCCATGAGCATAATCGAGAACGGCGAGGCCTGCCGTCAGCTGCTGCTGGCTGGGGTAATAGATGTCAGCAGCCATGGGGTGGGCTTTCGGACGGAGTACCCGTTGCACTCCTCCCAGGTCGTCAGCTTTGAGCACGAGGGACTGCGCCGGACAGGGGTGGTTGCCTGGAGTACCATGCTTGATGAGCGTAACTGTCGGGCCGGGGTTCATTTTTCCTGATCCGGCCCTGCATTGTCCGGTTTGGAAATTGCAATAGCCTTCAGAACTGTCAAATCCCTCCTAACTCCCCTTTTTCAAAGGGGTGAACTTTATGCTTCCCCTTTTGTAACTATTCACCATATTTTCCGTAGGGTGCGTTCCACGCACCTTGGGGGCCGTTAAGAAATAACCATTACATGACATGTGTTTTGGCATTTTCCCGGCATTAAGCTGGATAGTTACAAAAGATGAAGTCGTATAAATGTCGAGATAGTCCCCTCTCCCTCGAGGGAGAGGGTTAGGGTGAGGGGGAAGGCTTGCTTGTAACCATCCGCTGTCCCCCTCATCCGGCCTTCGGCCACCTTCTCCCTCAGGGAGAAGGGTTATTAAACTGAATTGCATTCCCCGTCACCGGCCAAGGTGCGTGGAACGCACACTCCAGAAAATATGGTGAATAGTTCCCCCTTTTTTCAAAGGGGGGAACCTTTATGCTTCCCCCTTGAAAAAGAGGGATTGAGGGGGATTTGCTGTACACGGAAGCAATATTCTGACCGAAAGCAATTTTTAAACCGGACTCTGCTGGTTTTTTCAGGCAAGCCCGAATTTTTTCACCTGATAGCGCAGGGTATCGTAGGAGATCCCCAGCATCTTGGCCGCCTTGGTCTGGTTGTTGTTTGTCCGTTCCAGGGCCTGAGCGATGAGATCCTTTTCCACCTCATCCATGGAAATGCCGTCCTCCGGCAGCAGGATCCGGCCTGCTTGGCCCCCTTCGGCAAGGATTTCCCTGTTGCGGCTTATATTCAGGCCAAGGTGATGCGGCTCCACGGTCTCCATGTCCTCGAGCACAACGCAATGTTCGATGACATTGCGCAGCTCCCGCACATTTCCCGGCCAGGGATGGGCCATGATCGCCTTTTCCGCATCCGCGGAAAAGCCCTTGATATTCTTTTTCAGATACTTGTGGGCAAAAAACATGAGAAAATGGTTGGCCAGCAGAAGGATGTCGTCGCCCCTTTCCGCGAGCGACGGCAGGTGGAGCGTGAAGGTGCTCAACCGGTAAAAGAGGTCTCTGCGGAATTCCCCGTTTTCCGATGCGGCCTTGATGTCCTTGTTCGTGGTGGCGATCACCGTGGCGTTGATGGGCAGATCAATGACGCCGCCCAGCCTCCTGACCTTCCGGTCCTCGACAACCCTTAGCAGTTTCGTCTGCAGATCCAGGCGCATGTCTCCGATTTCATCCAGGAGCAGGGTTCCGCCGGCGGCCAGCTCGAAAACCCCCTTCTTGTCGGCCAGGGCATCGGTGAAGGCGCCCCGTATGTGGCCGAACAACTCGCTTTCAATGAGGTTCTCCGGCAGAGCCGTGCAGTTAATCGCCAGAAAGGGACCGTGTTCCTGGCCTGGATCCCTGTTCGACTCTTGCCAGGCATGAATCTGGCGGGCGATAACTTCCTTGCCGGCCCCGGATTCTCCGGTGATGAGAATGGTCTCGGCATGGGCCATGGCCATCTTTTTGGCCTTGTAAAGGATTGCCTTGATGACTGGGGATTCGCCGATAAACATCTTTTCCGGGGAGCGGGAGTCCTTTTCCCGGAGGTAGTTGACTTCCTCCCTCATCCTGGCATTGCCGAGGATGTTGCGGGTGATGAGTTTTATCTCTTCGAGATTGAAAGGCTTGGTGAAGTAGTCGACCGCCCCGAGCTTCATGGCCCGTATGGCTGAGTCCGCCGAGTCGTCGGCCGTGAGCATGACCACGTCCGCTCCAATGCCTTCCTTCTTGACTGCGGCCAGGATGTCCAGTCCGCTCATCTTCTCGTCGATATCGAGATCCAGAAAGAGAATATCGGGTTGCCAGGCTGAGATATTGGCGACAACATCCTTGGTCGTGGTCTGGAAATGGACCTCGTAGCCCTCATTTTTAAGGGCCCTGGCCAGCATGGATACAATGAGTTCGTCATCGTCCACGGCAAAGATTCTTCCCTGGGCTTTCATGGCAATGCAACCTCCTGTTCCTGACCCTGCTCCAGGGGAAAGGTGATGAAAAAAGTGGTCCCTTGGCCTGGAACGCTGACCACCTCAATGGTGCCCCCGTGCAGTTCCACCAGACGATTGGTGATTGCCAGCCCCAGCCCGCTGCCCTTGGGTTTCGTGCTGAAAAACGGCTTGAAGATTTCCGCGCAGGCCTCCGGCGTCATGCCCTTGCCCGTATCGGACACCTCCACCAGTACAGTGTTGTTCGAGCCGAGCCTTGTGGCCACGGAAATCGTTCCCTCTTCGGGGGTCGCCTCGATGGCATTCAGAAACAGGTTCAGGAAGATCTGCTGCAGCTGGGCGGCATCGGCGTTGATCAGGGGGAGGGATTCCGCTATATTTTTGTTCCAGCCGATTCGTTTTCCCTGCTCTCCATTATATTCAGGCGATTTGAGAATCATCTCCGCGTTCTTAATGCAGTTTGCAAGCTGTCCGTTCAGGTCTATCCGTGCAAAAGAGGGCAGGGGAGGACGTGCATAGTTGAGCAGGTTCCGGAGCAGGGCCTCTATCCGCTGGATTTCCTTGAGGATGCGGAGGAAGATCTCCTTGTCCTGCGCGGGAAGGTCCAGTTCGTTGGCCAGGACTTCCATGGAAACCTTGATGCCGGCCAGGGGGTTTTTGATCTCATGAGCCAGGCCTGCCGCCATCTGTCCCACCGTGGCCAGTTGCCGGGAACGCAGCAGCGCCTCCTCGGTCTGGACCCGCAGGCTGATGTCCCGGTCAAAGGCGAGGACGTACTTTTTCCCTTCGAGCTCCAGCAAGCCGGCGCTGAATTCCACCGGAAAAACCGTGCCGTCCTTTTTCCTGTGTTCTGTCCGGGACTCAATTTTTTCACCATTCAAAAGGCGCTGAAAGCGTTCCGGCATGAAGGTCGCGATTTCCTGAGTGTCAAGATCCTGGATGTTGAGGCGGCCCAGTTCGGCGACCGTGTAGCCGTGCATGTCGGCCGCCGCCTGATTGGCCGCGATAATTGCCCCGGCCTGTTCTCCTTCCGCTTCCAGGATGAAGATGGCGTCTGCCGCTGATTCAAAGAGGATCTTGTAGCGGTTTTCCGCGGCCAGCATCTGGCGGTACTGCTTATTCAGGGAGGTGACCATCTGGTTGAAGGCGGTGGCCAGATCCTGAAACTCGTCATGGAGTGGTTCGGTGATGACGTGGGTTAGATCGCCTGCCCTGATCTTGGCAGTTGCCCGGGTAAGGACGGAGATAGAGGTGGTAAAGCGCCTGATGAAGAAAAAAATGAGAAACAGGGTGAGAAAGGGACCGATGCTCACCAGGGCCATGAGCAGGTCCTTGTTTTTGGTGATATCTTCCCTGGCCTGAGAGATCCTGATGTGGATCTTGTCGGCCGAAAGGATGGACAGACTGGATACTTCGGAGTAGAGCTGTTCCCCGCTATCCAGGGCATCATGTAACTTCGTGTTTAATCTTTGCTCGTTGGCCCTGAGGGTGTAGACGGAGCTTATCTTCTTCAGGTAGTCGTTCATCAGGGCCCGGACCTGGGCGAATCGCTGCATCATCGCCTCGGAGTGGTGGCAGCTGGTGCAGTTCTCCGCCGCGGCCTTGACCTCCTCGCCGTGGGCAATCACGCTGTCGATGGTGCTGGCGTGGGGTGAGTCGGCAAGCATCAGGTCGGCCTGGGTCAGCTTGATCCTGTTCAGCAGGTTTTGCCGGCGGTGGGCCACCTCGTTGAGGATGACCACGTTTTCCAGTTTGGCGATGGCCCGGTTGTTGGCCGTGATGATGTAGGCCCCGCCCGCTAAAAAAAGGATGGTCAGGATGATGAAGCCGATGATCGCTTTTTTTCTCATAATCTCCGAGGGATTCGCAAAAAGTCGTCTGCTGAATGGCTAGGCAAAAAGGCACAAAGACCAGGCGCGCAAATTCTGAGGAACGAGGCATACATGCGGTATGCCGCAGTGACGAAGAATGCAGTGCAACGCAGTATTTGGGACTTTTTGCGACGCCATAATGCCTGTATCGCCTGTGTCCGGCGGCCCGCTCCGGTCATTTGTTGGTGGAGTGGTAGGAGCTGAGGTCCAGGCCGATATGCTGGGCATAATCGAAGACAGGCTGGTAATCCTTCAGCGTGGTCTCCAGGAAGCGGACCGCGCCGAATTCCTTGAGGGCCTTGATCCCGTCGGGGGTCTCGTGCATGGTCAGCAGGATCTTCTTCAGCCGCGCCATGAGGAGCGGGTCAAGATCCTGGCGCATGGCCAGGGTATTGTCCGGTACCCTGGGCGAGACCGCGAGGACCTCCAGTTCTTTTTTGGCATCTTTCCCTTCGTTGACGAACTGGTCAAAGATCAGGTTTTTGGCCGCGCCGACGTCCGCCTTGCCGTCGAGGACGTCATGGATCGCGTCCTCATGGGTGCCGGCGAAATAGGTCTCCCTGAACCAGGTCTCGTAGTTCTCGATCTTGTTTTCGTGGAAGTAGTGCAGGGGCAGCAGCCAGCCGGCGGTCGTGGCCTTGTCGACAAAGGCAAAAACCTTGCCCTTCATGTCGGCGGCAGTTTTGATGCCGCTGTCCTTGCGCACGAAGATCATTCCGTAATAGGTGGAGTTCCCGTCGGCGTATTCCGGCCGGGCCAGGGGCTCCACGCCCAGGGCCTTGATGGCCAGCGCCCCGGTGAAGCTGCCGAAAAAGGCGCCGTCAAGATGTCCGCTCTTGAAATTTTCGATGATGTTGCCGTAGCGGCGGAGAATCTTCAGTTCCACCTCCATGCCGGTTTTCTGGGAAAGATAGCGGGCGATGGGGGCGTAGCGCCTTTTCTGGACAAAGAGGTCCTGCTCGGGAAGAAGGCCGATGGTCAGCTTCTGTGCGGGTTTCGCCTTCGGTGTCGGGGGCGGCTCCTGGTCGTTGTTGCAGCCGGCAAGGAAGAAGAGCGCCAGGCAGCAGGCCAGGATGCAACGACAGGGTCGCGGAAAAAATAAGGACATTACTTTCCTTCAGTGATGATTGGCGCCAGGGAAACATGGCGGCCGGACACGGAACTCTCCAGTGAAAAAGATATTTATAATACCAGCCAGGTGGCGGCTTGGCAAGGGGAAAGGCGCCCGGAGAGGGGCGAAGGGCAGGGGCTGAAGCGGAAGGGGCAAGGGGCAAGGAGGAGGCCTTGATTATTAACCTTAATCTTCGGCCCAGGGCGCACACGATCGCCCTCTCTTATAGTATGTAAAATTTCTGATCATTCATGTTGAAGATGTAACCTCCGATTGAGAAATCCCCACGCCGGGGCTGCCCCAATCAAGAAAAGACCTTAGGGATGTAGAAATCGCTTGATCTCGAACAGAGTATCCACCCAAACGGATTGATCTCCGGGGATTTTCATATAATACTTTTTTATGGTAAAAAATATCGCGGCGGCCATTGCCCATTTTTCCCCCCACTGGATCACCGGATTGGTGAAATCCCCAGACCCTATCTGCTTAAATCCCCAGATAAGGCTTAAAGAAATGATGTCCCTGTGGGGCAGTATTTATTCAACTATCTGAATTTACTCATCAAGCATTGATTTTATTTTTTTGGCACAGCCTTTGCTATATATGCTGAAAACACAGGACCACCTGTCATTGCAGGTGGAAAAAAAACCTCAATTTAGTGGGAGAAGAAAATGAAAAAGACATTATTTTTTAGCAGCAGCACTTGGGATTGTTCGTCCTGTCAGCCGCACCGGCAATGGCATTCCATGACGGTGGTGTCGCTCATTGCGACGGCTGCCACTCCATGCACAATTCCGCGGAAAATCCAATAGAGGGTTCTCCTAACGAAGCCCTGTTGAAAGGCACGGATGCCAGCTCCACCTGTCTGAACTGCCATGGCGATGTCGGTAGTAGGAAGCTATCATGTTGCAAGCGAAGACGGCGCCTACATGAAGGAAGGCGGCGACTTCGGCTGGCTGCAACACCAGTATACTGGTCGTGCACCGGCACCCCATATGCCGGCGACAATGCCGGTCATAACATTGTGGCCACTGACTACGGCCTTACCGCGGACGCCACAATGCATCGCTCCGGGCGGCACCTTGCCTACTCCGCCGCGTTACTCGGCTGCACCAGCTGCCACGATGCCCATGGCCAGGTCCATGAACGGTACAAGGGCGGCAACCTGCCAGTCTGGCACCTCCGGTTCCTATGCCGCTGAGCCCGGACGGAACACTACAAAGGGTAACTTCCGCCTCCTCGGCGACTCTATTTACGAGGCGGGTGGCAATATTGAGACCACTTTGTCTTTAGCAACGATGCCCCAGTCGCCCTGGCCAACGGTTATGACGGCAAGTCGACCCGTTATGGTTCCGGCATGTCCGAGTGGTGCGCCAACTGCCATGACGATTACTATAATACCAATCCCGATTCCAATGTCGGCAAGCATCCCACCTCTGTACTGCTGAGCAACGACGGATACGATGCCAACTACAACGGTTATGTTGCGACCGGTGATTTCACCGGTGTCGCTGGCAACCGCATACAATGACATGGTCCCCTTTGAAACCGGCACCGACCAAGCTGCCTTGATTACGGCAGGCGTTACCAGCACCGCCGGTGCCGACGGCGGCTGCAAAGGTCATGTGTCTGACCTGCCATCGCGCCCATGCCTCGGCCTTCAACAACAGCGGCCGCTGGGATTTCACGGCTTCGTTAATTGCCGAAGCCGCAGCCTTGATGCAGGCTCTCCGCTTCCCTGCCACCGGTAAAGCATACTATGCTGATGGTGTGCCGTCGATGTTGTGGCCAAGTATGGCGCGAGAACAGCGTTCACTTTGTAACAAGTGCCACGTTCAGGACTAATCCTCGTAACAGAGTATTGCACCTAGCCTGAAACGCACCAGGGAGTATCAAGCCGGCGGGACTTATGTCCCGCCGGCTTTTTTTGTACCTGTTCCCCACTCTGTTTGGGATAAACAGCCCCTTCTTCGTCCTCTGCCGCCCCGATATCCGAGGCATCCACGCCGCTTTCTAAATTCTTGACCATTGCCCCATCCACACTTCATCGGTACAAATGCATCCCTGCTCCGGAAGAATCCGCATCAGAAAAAAAGACAAAAACCCGTTTCCACGACTGCCCGTCCCACAAAAAGCGGCGCCTCGCTGAGACGCCGGAATGGATTCATGAAAGATATGGTTGCCCTGTTTCAGGCCGGCGAATGGCCTCTTTTTGAGGAGAAGGCCAGGGAGATACGGCGATGGCGCTCGAAAGGTGGCGGACTATGGATTCAGCCCCCGGTCACCGTGGTCAATAAGAAATCGATCTGGATGGTGATCGGCAAAGGATATGGATGAGCGGGCCGATGTGCTGGTCTCCGAAATCCTGGCCAGCGAGTTTCTTGGCGAGGGTGTTCTGAGCAGCATTGAGGATGGCTAAACGGAGGCTGCTGAAACCGGGGGGAAAATCATTCCCGCCCGCGGCTCCATTCAATTCGCCCTGTTCGGCGGTGTTGATATTGAGAAAAATATCAGGGTGGATACGGTCAGAGGCTTTGACCTGAGCGGATTCAACAGGATTGTCAGCCGTAAGAAGCTGGTCGGCAGGAACGATCTACACATCGAACTGCTCACCGATGATGCCTCGGCGTTCTTCTTTGATTTTGTCAAAACCGATCGTTTCCCGGCCGGGGAAAGAAAAACCATCGAGATTCCGGTGCGCAGGCCGGGCGGTGTGCGGCATAATCCAGTGGATACGGCTGGAGATGGACGAGACGGTTGTTTTTGAAAATCATCCGGCGATAAAATCCGGCTTCGAGCTGGAATTACTTCGCAAGCTCAGCATGAACGGAATACCACTATATCACGAACGGAATATCATTCCCTTCGGTAATGATGGTTCGCAAAAATCGTAATCTACCCCATGGTTTTTCTGGACAAGATCAACTACGTCCGGAATATACATTTCATGCCGAACGGGCATATCACATTGTTACGGTGTTAAACTGATGAATTAGCAAAAAGTCGTAATCTGGCCCAAAAAAGCGCTTCGACAAGCTCAGCACGAACGGAATATCAATACATTACGTGTACTATCCGTTCGCCCTGAGCCTGTCGAAGGGAGCTTTTTGCGAAACCATCAAAATTGCATCCGGGTAAAATGATGTTGTTTCCGCTGCACAGCAAATCCCCCTCGATCCCAGTAGTGTCCGGTTAGAATTTTGCATTACTATCAAAAAAGTCCCCTCCCCCCTTGCGGGGGAGGGTTAGGGTGGGGGTGAAACTTATCGGGTAGATCATACTGGCATTCTTCCCCCTCACCCCAACCCTCTCCCCGAGGGGAGAAGAAGTAAATATTATAAGTGTAATTTTTAAACCGGACATTCTGACCCTTTTCACAGGGGGAAGCATAAAAAAACCCCCCTTTGAAAAAGGGGGGTAGGGGGGATTTGGCCATTCAGTCGAATACAGCAATTTCCAAAGCGGACATTACTGGGGCCATAGAGGTAAAAGCCCGCGAAGTGAACAGCCGGCCTGCCTATTTTTCAGATACGAAGATCTGTATCCGGCTGTTGCCGCTGTCCGCGATAAATACATTCCCTTCCTTGCTGATGCACATCTGGGATGGATAATAGAACTGCGCTTCTTTCCGGCCGAAGCCGAATTTTTGCCCCAGAAAAGAACCGGACGGGTTCAAAATGACAAGATCGCCTCCATGCTTGTCGACCAGGAAAATAAAGTTATTTTGGTCAAGAGCTATATTTGTTGGAAAATTCGCGTATTCTTTCATTCCCTCGGACCTCGGTGAAAACTTATCCGCGTCCGGCGCGGCGGCATACACGGCAACTTTGGTACTGTCTACCAGAAAAACCGTTCCTTTTCCGTCAACGGCAAGATCGGAGAAAAAACCGGCCTTCTCGGGAAAGTGAAATATGTCTGAGATAGTTGCCTTCGGGATCCAGAATGAGCACTACTCCATCGGAGATATCAAGTATGTATATTTTGTCATCCTGACCGATTTTGAAGCTTCTCGGCACCGGTTGCCCGGCAAATGGTGAACCCTTGGCAGCAAGTTTGCCTTTTTCCGTTCCATCCGGGTTGAAGATCACAATACGCCTGTCCTTTCCGTCAAGGGCATAGATTTCACCCTTGGAGTTTATCTGCACAGCAAGCGGAGAAGAAATCACCATTTCAAGGTCAACCGCTTTCGCGACGTTTTTTTGAAACGTATATTTCACCAGCCTGTTGTTTCCGGTATCGGCAACAACAAAATACTCATCGGTGCAGCCCACTCCTTGCGGTTGCTTCAGGCCGGTTTCTTTTCCATCGTCATAGACCGAATGAACGTATTTTAATTGCAGAGGACCGCCGGCGGCAAAAGAAGACCCGGTAAAGAAAAGACCGGCCAGCAGCATGATGAACAGGATTGGGATTCGCATTATATTATCTCCGAAAACCGGTATGGCATTGGACACATAAATCGTTGACCTTTGCAAAATAAAGGAAATGCTTATTCTCGGTACCATGGGTCCTGTGACAGCTCGTGCATTGTACTGTCAGGTTTTTGTTCCGGGGATCGACAAACTCATCTCCGAGCGGATGGGTCGTATGGTTCTGCCAGTCATGGCAAGCCGCACACACTTCCACAACCGAAGCATCTTTCAGCATGAATTGATAATTCGAACTATGCGGTAAATGGCACTCAGTGCAATCTCCCTCCGCGACAGGCGGATGCTTTGTTGGAGTTCGCTCCTGCCTTGCCAGCGTGTCCGCATGACATGTACCGCATATTTTCAGCATCGGCGCCCGCAAGAGTTTCTTCTCTGTTGAGGCGTGCGGCCTGTGACAGTTCATGCAGCCTTTCTCATCAACCAGCGGCCAATGGATATGTGACTGGTTGAGGGATTTGGTGATCATTTCATAATGACAGGCCAGGCAGACTTGATAGCCTGCCGCCTTCAGGGCGAAGGGCTGCGCGGAGCCTGGAGCAACATGGCACTGATCGCATTTGCGTTTGGCAACCGGATCATGGACATTATCATACAGCATTGCCGCGGTGTTGGATCCATGCGGATCATGGCAGGAAGTACAATCGGCCTTTTGCACCGGGTACCCCTTGTGCAGCTTTTTAAAGGTTTCCTTATCCGCGTCATGGCACTGCAGACAAAGCGCCGGTGGGGTTTCCTGCAGGATGTGACTATTTTTTTCGGAAGCATGGGCATTGTGGCAATTGAGACAATCTTCCTTGACTGGATTGTGGCTGAATTTATTTTTCTTGATTCTGTCGCCAAGTGACTTGTGGCATTCAAAACAGAGCTCACTGCCCTTTTTCAGCAGATTGAACTTATTTTCAGAGGCGTGCGGGCTGTGGCATGAGATACATTTGCCTTCGGCCACAACCTTGTGGACACTCCGTGCGCCATCCGGAACAACGCTGTCGTGGCAGGTGTAGCATATAACATCCGGCGACACGGCCATCATCTTGTCAAAGTTCGAGGCATGCGGGCTATGACAGCCGGTACAGTCCCCATCCTTTAACGGTGTATGGACAAATGGTTTTTTCATGACCTCCCGCATGTTTTCGTGACAGCTCAGGCAGATTTTTCCCTCCGCGCCCTCTTTCAATTTAAAATCTGTCTTGGCATAGCACAGCGACAGGGGGAAGAAGAGTGAAACAGCAACAAGCAGCAGAACAAATTGAGTATTTCGTAATTTCATAAAGTACCTTCTTTTACTTCTTGTCGACTATGTGGCAGGGATCACAGGTTCTTGCCGCAAAAGGCCCATGGAGTTTAGGCTTGAAAAATTTCGCATCTTTTGAAGTGTGTGGCGTGTGACAATTGACGCAATCAATTGCGGCGGGGTCAATGTTCAGATGAGCCTTCTTGAAATTATCGTCATCGGCTGCATGACAATCATTACAGAGGGCATGAAGGGGTTGACTCAGTAACTTGACCTCAGCGGAAAAGTGGGGTTTGTGACAGCGCAGGCAATCCCTGGCTGCCGGAGGATGAACTCTTTCCGTATCCATTTTTTCCTTGAGATCTTTGTGACAGGTAAGACAAAGTTCAGGACTCGGCGCAACAAGCAGGGTTTGCAGCTTTGATTTATGCGGATTATGGCACCCGGTGCAGTGACCATCCACCACCGGCCCATGCTTGCTTTTCGAAGTCTTCAGGCCATCCGCAAGGTCATCGTGGCATGAAGTACAAAGGGTCTTCTGTTCATCCACGAGCAGACCCTTGATGTCGCCGGCATGGGGAGTATGACAGGTAAGACATTCATCGTCTGTCAAAAGGAGGATGCTGGTTTTCGCCCGCCTCCTTTTTCATGAACTGGCCATGGCATTCCTCACAGAGCTTGTTTCCATTTTTCTTGAGGAAATTCTTATCGGCGGAACCATGACCACTATGGCAAGCCGTACAGCTTCCCTTCTGTACCGGATCATGAACATTTTTTTTCTGAAATTCACTTTCCTTTGCAGGGTGGCATGTATAGCAGAGCGTATCCGCCCTGCTGGTCAGCATGTTTGGAGCGTTTGAACCGTGCGGATTGTGACAGGTCACGCAATCCGCTTCCGCATACGGAGGGTGCTGATTTTTATTTCTTTTGCCCTGAGCCAGGGTCTTGGCATGGCAGTCATAGCACAACGGGCCGACCTCTTTAGCAAGAAGGCCCTTGAAGGAACCCGCGTGAGGAGAATGGCAGGACAGGCAGCCATCTTCGCTTTGCAGAGGCTTGTGGGGGAACTGCACCTTTTTCTCTTTATCCTTGTGACAGGTAAAACAGAGGGAATTCCCGGCGGCAACAAGCAGCGTCTTGTTATCCGAGGTGTGGACATTGTGGCACGAAAGGCAGCCTCCGCTTTTGAATGGTTCATGCTCTACGACCCCGCCTCCCATCAAGTCATCCTTCTCGTGACAGGTGAAACAGAGGTCCCCCCCCTTTTCCGTTGTGGCAAATGGGTTGGTTGAAGAGGCAGGGACGTGGCAGGATTCGCAATCCGCCGTTGCCACCGGATCATGGGTGCTCGTTTTCAGAAGTTTTTCCTGCAGTGATGAGTGGGGATCGTGACAGATGGTACAGCTCTTTGTCTCGACCGGATATCCGCCATGGGCTTTTTTAAAACCGGCGGTATCGCTTTTATGGCAGGAAACGCACAGTTTCGCGGGTTTGTCAATGAGGAGATTTTTTTCCGCGGAAGCATGGGCGTTGTGACAACCCAGGCAACCCTTATCCTTGATAACCTGATGGACGACTTTTTTGTTGTAGGCATCTTCCTCATGGCACGCGAAGCAGACCTTATTTCCATTTTCCTTCAGAAGATAAGGTTCATCCGAGGCATGAGGATTGTGACAGGAAGTACATTTGCCTTTTTGAACAGCTGTATGGACATTCTTCAGGTCCAGCTTCAGGTCCTCGGCCTTGTGGCAGAGAAAACAGAGCTTATTCCCTTCTTCTTTCAAGATAAGCGCCGCCACCACTCCATGCCGGAGATGACAGTCTTCGCATTTATTTTCCGCAACTGCCTTGTGGACATTCTTCCGGGAAAGATATTTAGCCGGCAAAATCCTTATGACAATCCAGGCAGCCTTTCTGGGTAAATGATCCTTTTCGCGGCATATGCATCTGCTCCGAAAGCAAAGACAATCAGGCAGATGCAGAGAAAAGCCGTTCCCCAAAGGGATAATTTGTATTGAGCGTTATTCACCATAATCAGACCGATTTTCCATAGAGTATTGATTTTGATCCTGCCGGGCTCCGTACTGCTGTCACGCATTTATTGACCGGGATCCCGTAGAAAAATCTGAACAGGATATACTGCCTTGAGTTTCGCGATCCATTCATTCAACAATTTTTCGGTGTTCAATTGAAAGACTTTCTTGCGCACTTCCGCTTTCGCGTCCTCAAATGGCTGTGGTTTCGACGGGAAGACATCCTCCACCATTATAGCGTAATACATATCACCCGTGGATGGAGCGTACAGGAGAAGGTCATTTTTTTTCACTTCGCCGGCAAGCTTCTGCAGGTCTTCCGGCAAGGATGTCAGGCTCAGAAGCTCCTTGTCCAGGGGTAATACTCCGGGGGTATCCGGATCGACCTGGTTGGCCGTATTCGCTGAAACCCAGTTATAATCGGCTCCTTTGCGCAATTTATCCAGGGCGCTCTCCGCGTCCAGCCGATTATTGAACACCAGGCTTTTCATCCGCAGCAGGGCTGGAGAAGAATATTCCTCAATATGCTCATTATAATAGGCGAGCAATTCTTCCTCGGTGATTTTCACCTTGGGCAGAATGAGCTTATTCATGAAGGCTTTGAAGAGGGTGGATATTTCAAAATCCGCGACTTTTCTTTTAAATTCTTTCGTCTGGTCAAGTCCAAGATGACGGGCTTCAAGTTCGCTGGTATAGTTGAAAATCTTGTTCTGGATGACGACTTCCTTGCGATTATTGATCAATTTCAATTTCGCGGCTTTATCAGCCCCATGATAAAAAGCTTTCTTCATCTCGGCGGCAAGATCCGCAACCGTAATAATAAAAGAATCATTTTTTCCC
Organism: uncultured Pseudomonadota bacterium; assembly: GCA_963776835.1. Lineage (GTDB taxonomy): Bacteria > Desulfobacterota > Desulfobulbia > Desulfobulbales > Desulfocapsaceae > UBA2270. The sequence continues at coordinate 14,809 of CAVZOB010000010.1, read as the reverse complement.
TTGGCTTTGACAAGAATACGCTTGTCCTGTAACAATTTTTCTAAATCAGTATCAAAATCAAGCTGTTTGAATAAATCCTCATCAAAAGTAACATATTTATTCTGCAGGGCCAAACTGTAATCCATGGCCTTTTGACTTCTGGTGTTGGTCGTCACCCTGCGGACCGCTTCCTCTCTGGCGGAGGGGTCTTCGACAAACCGTGTGTCAACAAGCCGGTACACGAGATAGCCATCTTCTATGCGATAAATTTTACTGAGAGCGCCCACCTTCATTGAAAAGACTTCCCCGGCAATCTCCGGCTGCAGAGCCGATAACTTCACATATGCTTCATCCTTCCGTACCTTTGCCTTTTTTTCCGCGATACTGCGTTTTACCAGCTTATCCAAATTGGCGCCCTTGACCTTTTGACCTTGACTCCGTAAGAAACCATCTCGCTTCCGCGCCTTCTGAAAAAATAATGTTTTGCAGCTTCACTTCCCTGGATATCTCATGATACATTTTTTTCACTTCGGCCGGATCCGGTTCGATCCCCTGAAGATGGCGTCCCATCAAGGCTGTCTGCAATTGTCTTCTTTTAAAAGCCTTTATCTTGCCCTGCACCTCTGGTGTTTCATTTAAACCGATATTTATTGCTTCCTGGACAATAAGTCTTGAGTTTATCAATCGATTCAGGGTGGGGAGATATTCTTTTTCACTTTCTCCGGGATGGCCGCTCGCTTGTTCCCCTTTCTGTGCCAGAGCTACCGACAGATCATACTTGGTGATTGGTTCATCATCGACCAGCGCGACCGGGGTATCGTCAAAAGGAGGGGAGAATGTTATAAATTTTCCTGCCGCGGGCGGAGGCTGAACTTCACCATGGGCATTGGAGAAATACAACGGCTGCAAAAGAATAGCGCCGCAAAAAAAGAATATGAATGAAAAGCGATGTGTCATGAGTTCTCTCTTACCTGAGTTAATATTCTTTTTATAACTAATCATCTGCTAGCGCACTTGTAATCATAATGCGCGCGAATTTAATCATGCGCGCGCGTATTTGTCAAGAATAAGTACGCCTGATGTTTACAAGGAGGAAGTATCATCAGTAGTGTCCGCTTTGGAAATTGCAATAGCCTTCAGAACTGCCAAATCCCCCCTAACCCCCCTTTTTCAAAGGGGGAAGCTTAAATGCTTCCCCCTTTGAAAAAGGGGGGATTGAGGGGGGATTTGACATGTACTGAACGGCAATTGCAATTTTCCACAGACCGCGACACTATCTGATAAGGAGGTACATATTGTCACGATTTTAAAAATTGCATATCGCGTATACTGTTTCCAGTGTACATAGTCCGGTATATTCGCTACTCATCCCCCTTCACTTTCCAAAGCTGCCAGGCAGGAAATTTTTCACTGACCAGTTCAAAGTACCTGGGATTATATTGCCGCCGTAAATACAGTTTATTAAAGACCGAATTACCGATTGCGGGATCAACAAGTGCGGCACATCGACTAACAGCAGAGACTTCCAGGCTCAACCCGCTGTTTTTCTTATATTGAGCCGCCTTGACCTTACCTTCCGGTTAAAAAAGGCAATCCTTGCTATAGGTAAATATTGATTTCCTAACTTCACTATTCCGGTTTTAAGATCAGCCTGTAAGCCGCTCCTCCTGCCTCTTCCCATTATCTTATTATTTTCGATGCCAACATTTTGGTACAGTTCAAAACCAGGATGGATCCCTTCACGCTTATCGAAATCCCAGCTGCCGAACCAGAACCACCAATACGAGGTTTCCGTCAAGCGCAAATCTAGAAAAAGATAGACAGGCTTTTTATTTCGGGGGAAATAAAATGAAATTGAGTTTGGTAAGTCGGAATCGGATACATTGATGTTTTGAAAAACACCACTGTCTTGCATAACCTGTCCAGCCTGGTCTGCATCCCCGGAAAGTATTTTTAAAAGAAATTGCATGGCCTTACCATATTGATTGTCAAAAGCGCGATACACCTGCGTCATGCCCTCTTGACCGCGGCTTACATAAAAATGGATGAAGTTTGCGGATAACTGCTCACTGCTGACCGTCAAAGGCAGTGCGTTATACATGGAGATCTCACCTGCATGGTGGCTGCCATCGGCAATGACTCCCCTGTCGGACCAGTAACGCATATTGTACCCATGGTCCCACCATGTCCAGATCACAGCGTCATCAGGTGTACTTTTTCCAGCTGTCAGCCATACCGGCAACAAGTGAACCTGGTTCTTGAGGCCAATAAACTGTTTTAAGGTCATCGGACAGGTTGGGCCACACCAGCATAAGCAGCACCACAGGTGCAACATAGACCGCAATTGCATATCGTTTTCTTAAAGACCAGATTGCGCCGATAAAACTTCCCAGTCCAAGGGCTGTTATGGGGTTTAAAAAAATGAGGAAGCGATTCGCGAAAAGAAAAGAGAGCGATGCCAGCGCAAGCGGCACAATAAGAAAAAGGCTCTCTTTCGGCCGACGATAAAAAAGATACAAAAGTCCGGCGCAGGCAGTGAAAAATATAGGAACGCTGCCGGTTGATTTCGTGATAATTTCATCAAACCCGGGCCGTACTTGCTCCGATACCGTAATCGCCTGGTTTGGAAAAATACCGGCACTGATTTTGGAAGTGTGAATATAGTAGTATATCATTTGCAATCGTGTCATATATTTTTTGAGGCAGTTCAAATCCCTGCCAGAAGAGGAGGAGAAGCACAAGACCTGCGAGTATTCCAATAAAAATATATCCTTCCCTCTTTTCAGGACGATAAAAAACCACCAAAGCTATCAGAGAGGTCGCCAAAAAAATAACGCTAACGACGGTATGCGCCTGATCCCACCACCAGAGAAAAAGTCCGTAACTGCATAAGGCAGCCAGTCCCCAGTAGTATCTGGTCCGCCCTGAGCGCATGGCAAACTGAAGGATACAATAGACAATGAAAGTGGCAAACGTCACATTCAAACAGTCGGTGTCAAACCAGCCTACATTGCTGCGGTATACATAGTAAGGGAAAAAAAGACTGGACAGAGCGGCTGTAATCCCCATAGCCTTTCCGCCATAAAAACTCCCCAAAAGGTAGAGAGGAAGCGCAAGTAACACTCCCAGAACCGCCGGTAAAACAGTACCGACCATATCAAGGGAGGCGCCTGTTATTCTGGTGACAAAAGCTCCTAAAACAGCAAGCAAGGGGGGAGGATAAGGTCTTGGTCGACCTGCAGGTACGACCTGCTTCTCATCAACGGCATCATATTCGCCTCGAAGAAGGTCGCGGGAAAGATTGAGATAAAAATATCCATCAAAGGTGGTAAGAAGAGGTTTATCCTGGAAAAAGGCCTGTCCTGGATTCGCCTCCCAGGATTTCAGATCATCATAGCGGACCAGAAATCCTGAGATCATTATCAGGAGCAGGACAAAGGGAATAAATATCCTGTTTGAACAAAAAACCTTGAAACCGGAAATTATTTGATCATTCAACGTGCTGAATACAGAGGTCAATGTGAGTAGAACCGCTTTAATCACTTTTGTTCCTGTTGTGCGTCAGTAGTGATCTTGCGGTTAGAATCTTGCATTACTATTAAAAAAAGTCCCCTCCCCCCTTGCGGGGGAGGGTTAGGGTGGGGGGTGGAACTTATCGGGTAGATCATACTGGCATTTTTCCCCCTCACCCCAACCCTCTCCCCGAGGGGAGAGGGAGTAAATATTTTGAGTGCAATTTTTAAACCGGACATTACTGGTTGTGAGATAAAAAAACTCAAAATATTTGTTATACACTTCACGGGCCTTGTCATCCAATAGGCTGAAGACTGAAGACTGAAGGAAACAATAGACGGATCGACGGCCCGGTACCTTCAGCCTTCAGCCTTCGACTTCAGTCTTGGATTGCGGGCGTGTTAGCCCGCATTAGACATATCTCTCAGCTCCGGGAAGGAGCCGTGAGCAGCCGCACCGATACCCTGGACATTTCCTTCAACAAATTGTGCGCGGTATACTCCCTGCCGAAATTATAGAAAAATACTCCATCCAGCCCTGTATTGGAAGTCCTTATCCCGAAAACAACCCGTCTGCTTTTTTTTTCAATGACCTGCATGGAAAAATCAACTTTGGGATTGTCTGAGGTATTCTGATAGTCAAAAACCTTTCCCGAGAGCACCAGGTCAACGTCGAGAAATTCTTTGCCGGTAATGAGATCCGTTTCCGCAAGTGATGGACCTTGAGGCATGACAGCCCTGATTCTAAGCAATGTTTCCCGGACGAGACCCGGCTCCAGCACTTTGTAATCCGTTGAGTTATACAATTCCCGGACAAAATGGAGCTGCGTGATAATACCGACATTTTTTCCCGCTGTCAGATCGAGCAGCGGGAGCACGGCAACTCTGTATTTCCTGCCCGGATCGAAGAGCGGCGAACGAAAATAATCATAGGGCATATATTTCCTGTTCAGCCAGTGGGCGGGTGATAAATACCCACCTTTCTCTTCTTCTTGAAGCTGTTTTGAGGGAACGCGAATATCACCGCCCTGCGATTCCGGAAGAAAACGCGCCGTCAGGGAATCCGCCAGTCTGCCGGCGGCTTTTTCCAGTAATTTCCGGGGCTCTCTGATACGCCGCAGATCAAGCAGCCCGGGGGATTCATCTCCGGACAGGCCGATACTGTCCATCCAGATGATTTCCGGCTGCGGACCGCATGAAACAAGCCTTGCTATCAGGGATATCTGGGGTGGATCAGTCTCTTGATACGCCTCCACAGAGGTGATCAGGACTGCGTCGCTTCCAAGTTCCTTTAACATGGCTTGCGAAAGATTGAAGTCACTCCGCCGACGTAGCGCATTCGGTGTTTTTTCCTGAATCGGGCCAAGGTATTTTTGTCCACTACGCGAAAATCACGGCTCACGAGCTCGGAACTGATGGAATTTGTTATATCCTCCAGGGGAACACTGGTACCGCTGAGATTTTCAATCGGCAGTACCGTAATGAGCATTCCTCTGTGAAGCGATGGCGCTTCCTTTTGGCGGACTGTTTCAACCTTTTTCCCCGTTTTGCCGTGCGGAGGAACAATTATTTCTGTTTTGTTCCGGGCGCAGCCCCAAGGATTTACCAGGAGGAGAAAAGCGCCCAGCAGAACCGCTTTATTGAAAAAGCTTGTTGAGCAGATCATCAACACACTCCAGAGTGACGTCATTCATCGGTTTTCCGCCGCCGCCAAATAACCGGTCCATCAATGTTATTCCCCCTTTAGTGCAGGAGGCGCTCCAGATGATGGTGCCGGTTTTGGTTTCAATCATCTTCAGGCTGAGGGATATAAGATTGGCAGTGCTCGCCCCTGACCTCACCAGCTGATATTCCCGCACCACTCCGGTAATGACCACATCAACACCCAGAATACCGGACAGGCTCTTTATTTCTTCTATGGAAGGGGCAGCGGGCTTCACTATGCCTACTCTTTTTATGGCCCGATCTACTTCTCCAGGCGGCAGTACATAAATAGCTCCGGTTGCAAGCAGCATACCCGAGAAAACATCGCGCACCCTTTCCCCAGCATCCTTATCATTGGAGAAATTTTGAAAAGGAAGAACCGCAACCGTCTTAGCGGATGAAAAATCAACCATTTCATTCAAGAAAACGCCTTTCGGTGCCGATGACTCCTGCGGTGACTCCTGCGGTGACTCCTGCGGTGACCTCCTGTCTGTGCCTCCTTCGGTGACTCCTGCGGTGACTCCTTCGACTTGAATATTGCCCCATTGATGGTGCCGTAATCCTTCGTACTCCTTCGTGACTCCTTCGGTGACTCCTTCGGTGACTCCTTCGTGACTCCTGCGGTGACTCCTGCGGTGACTCCTTTTTCGCGCATCCCGACAATAAAACAAGATGGACACTCAGAAGCACTGATATAAACAACTGGATATTCCTCTTCATACAAAACCCCTTGATAATCATGTTCAATAAAAAAACCTGAATTTGGCCATATAACTGTCAAAATCGTTTGTTTCCGTTTGTGTTTCAAGAGTACCGGTACTATATGTCAATTCAAAAAATATCCTCGGTCCAATCTTCCATGTCAGACTCGATGATATGGATTTGAGATCCTGCTTTCATTGATCAGTTAATTCACTAAAACCATTGAGATCCTGGTTCTGCCTGATCAGTTGATTCACTATAACCAATTGTAAAACGAAGGTCACCGTCGGGAAAAGGTGACCAGTTCACATTCACTTCCCTGTGGCTTGTTGAGATGTCATTTGTTCCCTGCTGCTGGTCCCTGTAACTATAGCGGAAAAACATATTCAAGTTGTCTGTAATAATCCCCAGGACTTGAATTGCCCCGTACTGGGACCAAATATCGCCTCTGTCTATTCTTTCAACCCAGATCGCGGAATAGTCACAATTGATATCAATTCTTCTGTTAGGCTGTATACTCGTCTCCAGGCGAAATGTCTTGGCTGTCTGCTCGGCACCGCTCCCAGAGGTATTAAGCGAGTAAGCGAGATCCATGTTCATACTCCAGCCGGTATACAGGTCGGCATTGGTCCGCAGGAGAACTGATTTGGAATCGCTGTCTCCATCCGAGCTGTTGCTTTGAGATCCCGAGAAGATCAACGACTGGCTGAGATTTTCAAGATAGTTTCCGCTGAAGGCAAGACTGTACGACTGGTTCGTATCATCCGCATCGCCCTGTCCGGAGGAACTGGTCCGGGTCTGATCCGTACGATAATATCTGCCGTATGTTGAAAATAACCGGCTGATGGAATGACGGAAATGCATACTGTTCGTCCATGAAGTTCTTTCCGAACCACCTGGCTCCGATTCCTGCGCCCGGTAATACCCTTCATAACCCATGGTTGTTTTCTCACTTGGAGTCCAACCAAGTCCCAACGAATAATTCTGGTCGAGGTTTTCCGGATTCCGGCCGCTGAGAGATGTAAAAGCACTGATGCTCCGGTAACGGATTTCTCCAGGAGCAAGAAGGGTCAGGGGTGTGGTGGTAACCTTTACGCGACGGGCGCTGACTGTTGAAGCAAGTCGAATTTCAAATCGGTTTTCAATACTGTCGTAGGTGGCGGAAGAGATGGCAAGCTCCGTCCAGTTCAGTTCCAACTGGTCATCACTGCTGTAAAAATGCCACCTGAGAGAAGAGGCAAGTCCGGCAATCTGGGAGGGAGACGCCAGGTTGGGAAAGCTTTCACCATTTTCAAGTTGTATATAAATCGTCGCGACTTCGGTAGGGATCCCAAAACCGAGGCCGGCGCTGACCGGATTGATGCCGCCGCCCCTGCCGATATTAATGGTGGTTAACGGGGTGGAGGCTTCCACCAGGGTCAGTTCGAAGGGTTCGTTGTTTGCAGGCGTTGTATCACGGAGAATATAAAAAGGGGTGCCCTGTTCAGCGGCCGGTATATCAACCGTTGCGGCACTGCTGCCTGTTCCGGTGAATTCCGCGCTGTTCTGGATGATCCTTGCGCCTGCATTCACATCAAAACGATTATCCATGAAATCAAACCCACGGTTGTAATCAACCCTTCCGTTATGGGTTTTTGTCAGATAGCCTGAGTCCTGCAATGTTGTCGTAGGTATCGCCTCCGGTAAATGCATATTGAAACCGTGCGTCTCCGTACTTATATCTGCTCAGTACATTCATTGTATCCCGGGTCGAATCGGTCGTCAAAGGATCATCCTGCATTTCGATGCGGTTGAAATTGAGAGTGAGCAGGGGCAGGTCGGTCGGCTGCCACCTGAAAAGTCCGTCATATTGATCTATCATGAGTTTTTCCGTACCACCGGTACTACTGTCCGTCTGCACTTCCCTGACCCGGTATCCCAGGTTTGCCCTGTAAAAGGGATCATTCAGGTCGACAGACAAATAGGGTTGAATCGTTCTTTCCGTCAAATCGGACGACACCTCCGGCAGACCGGAAGTGTTAAACTTGCCGGCCGTATCATCATTCGTATAATTACCGCCAAGCCTGAAAAGAAGATTCGGAAACAAGCTTTTGGTCCAATCAAGCCGGTAAAGCTGAGAGAAACGGGAGGACTCTGATTCGGTGACATCCCCGGTTGCCTTTTCGGTGGTGCTTTCCGTGGTAAAGAAATATTGCAGATCGCCAGTAAGCGATATTCCTTCCGCGTGCATCAGTCCCGGCAATAAAAGTATCGACACTGCCGCGGTTATGGCAAGTATTCTCCTGAGAACAGCCGGTTTTGCCATAATTTTATAGTTCCGGAGCTCGCGGAAAGTCAGCAGTTATAATTGCCGGGCAAAGAGCCCCAAAGTCAAGGCAGACAAATCCTGAACATGCACACCAAAACAACCATCCGGAATGGTGCGGTAACGAAGAATGCCGTGATACGGAACCGCCAGGGAATTTTTGCGGCGCCATCATAATTCACCCATGACAACCAGGGCATGGCCTCCTTCTTCCGTATCCATATCCGCCAGCTTTCTTTTGCTGACCAGGTTCAATTTGTGGATCGTATCTCCGGCAGCCGTAAGAACCAGGAGCGCGTTTTCTTCTCCGTCAATGGTTATATAATCAACGCCATGTTCTACGGCAAAGCTGTCGATAAACATTTCGGCTGCCGGATCGACAACAACAACTTCTCCTGTTTTTTTACCGACATAGACGAGATTATTTTTTACATCCGCGGTAATTGCGGCGCCATTACTGCCAATAAAAATCCTCTTCGAAATGGTAAAGGATCCGGTGTTGAGGACCAGGAGGGATGTCGAATATTCGGAGATAATATACAGGCTGTTTCCATCCCTGCTTAATGCCCCTCGCACAGGTGATTCATCGAGCGAGACGGAAGTCAGCAGTCTCCGCCCGGCCACATCAACAACGGATATTGTGTTCGACATGGTATGGAGGACATAGGCGGTCCTGCCATCCAGTCCCATCACGATCCATGCCGGATCAGGATCGAGCACCAACCGGCGATCTTCGGACATGGAACGGGTGTTGATGATGCTGACTGTGCCGGAACCGTAGTTGGCCGAAAGAAGAGTCCTCCCGTCAGGGGTCAGGGCAAGCTCCGAAGGTTCGTCACCGGATGACAGCCTTATCCTGCCCATTATTTCCAGGGTTGCGATGCTTATCATTTCGATGGTGTCATCTCCGGCAGCGGCGACATATACTATCCCGTTTTGCTGATCGAGCGCCATACCCTTCGGGCCGGCGCCGGTATGGATGACCTTGATGACCTCCATGGATCTCTTGTTAAAAACCGTGACAATATTTTCAGTGGAATTGCTGACAAATCCCAGATAATTCCTTGGAGGCATGGATGTTGTTCCCAGAACAAGCCGCGGGGTAAACCGGTAACCGTCGGTGACAAGGAATTCCGATGAGAGGTCCATGAAAAGGGCAAGCGATGTGCCGCGAAGAACGAAAAATTTGTGCTCAAGACGAATCGGCTCGGCAGGCGGGAGAAGATCCACCTCGCCTTTTTCAGTGCTGATGCTTGCCTGCTCAATGGTAAGAGAAACTCCCCAATACCTTCCTGGAGGCAGGACAGCCGCTACCAGCCGCTTCTGCATACCGGTTGACCCTTTCCCGCTGATGGTCATCTTGTCTGACAGGATGGGGAGTATTGCATTCCCTTCCTCGGAGATAACTGAAATATCACTGATGGTAAAGCTTAAGGACTGCATCTCCTGCGGCAGCGGCTGCAGGTAAAGATACAGTTCTCCCTGATCGACCAGCGGCTCTGTATACACGGTCCTTGTCTGTGGGCTGGTACATCCGCAGCCAATGACGGTGAATAGCAGGAGGAAAAGGAAGTGAACGATTTTCGACATAATCTTCAAATATTCCAAGTTATTGCTTCTGTATAAAGGGATCCTGCAGGAGCGGATCAAATTGAGGTTGCAGAGGGCCGGGGATAGACACGGGCTCAAGGCGGCTCGTGCTAGCAGCGGGTGCCAGGCTGAAACCATGGCACTTTTCACAAAACTGTCCCTGTTCCGGACCGAATTCAATCGAAATATTCCTGCCGTAGTAGCTGTACTGCACATCATTTCCGGATACGCCGACGTCTCCGGGCCCGGGATGGGAATCCGCCAGCAAAACAGCATCGAAGTCCCACCTGCCGATTGACCTGAAGGCCGAAGCATGGGCACGATGACAGGTAAGACACATAATTTTCGAGTTCGTATTCGGACCTTCTGTACTGGTCGGGTCCAGCTGTTGCTGATCGCTCGTTTCCCTTTCAAAAGGGACGAACTGCAGATAGGCGGTGGCAATATCTCCCGTGCCCGGGCCGTTTGCGACCAGATCTCCTGTATTGATGTAGGAGTTGTACATGGAAACCGTTTCATTGGTGAGGGTTCCAGTGCTGCCGATGGGATGCACAAAATCTCCGGCGATGACGAGTGGTCGCCTAACATGGATTCGTGGCAGTTCCCGCACCACTCACTCATCCCGGTGCCGTAATCGACGTGGGAGCCATCCGATTCGCCGAATCTGTTAACGATGTTCTGCCTCGCCACCGGGGCGTCATGGGAGAATTGAAAACCTTGGGCCGCGGCCGCGCTGCCTCCCCCATAATGCGAATCACCCAGCAGCCTGTAGTTGCCTTGTCCGGTTGAGCCAGCGGGCAGCTCCCCATAGGAGCCGGAGACTGATACCGGCAGGGCGCCTGACTTCGTACCGCCGCCTGTCTTTCCATGCGGGTCGTGACAACTTGTACAGCCAAGGTATTGCGACCGATAAGTTCCTCCTGGCGATTCAGAAAGACGCAGGTCCTGCCCCAGGTTAAAATCAAGGGCAACAATATTATGACCATGACTGTCTGCCAGACTTGAGCCTCCGCTCCAGGCGAATGTCTTGGTAAGCCAGTAAAAATCCCCCCCGGGGGTCATGGCGGAACCGTCGGCGCTGTATACTGAGGGATTGTCCGCTCCTCCCGGTCCGGCATGGCAGTTCAGGCAAACCGAACTGGGGTCGGATGCCACCAGTAAGATTTCCCGGGCCGCACGCCATTCTTTGCACTATGCATGGAGTGGCAGTTGTCGCAGGATCCCACCCCGCCATCATGAAATGAGTAGGCGACACGGGCGTTGACCAGCCCGGCAAACAGAAGAAAGAGTAATGGTATTACAATATGACCGAATTTTTGTCTCATGAAAATATTTGCTCTGTTACTTTTTGCCAGTAGTGTCCGGTTTGGAAATTGCAATAGCCTTCAAACAAATCCCCCTAACCCCCCTTTTTCTAAGGGGGGACTTTATGCTTCCCTTGAAAAAGGGGATTAGGGGGATTTGTACACGGAGCAATATTGTTACCGGGTGCAATTTCAAACCGGACACTGCTGACTTTTTGCGTAACTATTCGGATATTGCAAAAAGTTTGCAACGACGTTACCTTTCTGTTCAGTCCGACCAGCTGCCATCACTCCTCAATGATCCTGAAGACACTGACTCCTCTGTTCGCGGCCTGGCCCACATAAAGAAGCCCCTTCTCATTATCTATAGCCACATCATCCGGGACAACCAGACTGGAGCCCTGGAGACCCCGAAACCCGAACTCGGTTTGGAAATTAAAAGAACTGTCAAAAATCAAGACCACGGATTTGAGCCGATCGGCAATATAAATATTTCCCTTCCTGTCGGTAGTAATTCCGGCGATAACGTTGAATTTGCCGCGCGCGCCTCCGGCTTTACCGAACATACTTGATCGCTCCGTCGACCTGCAGTTTAAAGACGGAGAATAAAACCGGAACGGTAAAAAAAATATTTTCTTCCCGGTCCACAAAGAATCCGAACATGTCGACGGATTCAAACTTTTCCGGGCTTTCGAAATTTTTCTCTCCCGGCGTTCCCTTGAATTCATCAGCCAGTTTCCACAGCTCAGCTTTGAGGTGATATCCTTTTTGAAACAGACCTTCCGTGTCGATCACCACAACATCCATGGATGCAGCGTCAGCCAGGTACAGCTTGCCATCCATATATTGCACAAAAGATGGCGCGATAGACTGGAAATCAGCGGGAAAATTTCTCAAGTCCAAAGCGTTCAGCAGCTCTCCTTTATAATCAAGCCGCAGAATTTTATGCTCAACACCTCTCGGATACACCACATAAATATCTCCATCATCCCCCACGTCTATATCCGTGGCGCCGGAAAGTTGCACATTTTCCCCGACTACGAAAATCTCCATACCATGGTCGTTGAAAATCTGTATGCTTCTCTTCCGCTGATCCAGAGTATAAACTTCGGTATGTTCCTCATCCACTGCGACCCTGGCCCAAAGAGACGGTACAATTCCTGCAAAATTGGCCAGGCGATGTAAGAAAACGGCCCGCATGCAATATGCCGGACCAACTCCTATCGAAAGGAAACTCGAAGCAAGGAGCAAGTATGTGAGGATAATTTTTTTCGTCATATGCATAAAAAACTCCTTGCCGCGGGCCCTCGTGACAACAACAAAATAACAATAACGTCTTGCGCCGCGAAGCTACTTTCGGTGTCCCCGAGCAATATACTTATTCGCCCGGCTGTCGGGACCCGCGCTTGAGAATACACCGCAAACTTTCTGCTGAGAACAGACAACCGGATTCAACCCGAAACCTGGCAGGATTTTGGTCTATTATTGTTTTCGCTTACAAAGGATTACACCTAAATACAAATTTTTACTGATTGCAATTATTTATTTGTAACTGCCTGCTTTATTGAGACCCACTGGGCCGAGGAGACCATCCCCGGCGGCATCCATCTGGAGATGACCGGTGAGAATGTGACCGAGTATACCGGGCGGTGCCCGGAATACATTGACGCGAACTTGCCAACAATTACCTGGCCACCTGCGATCCCCGGCTGAACGCGGAGCAGAGCCTGAATGTTGACTTCCAGATCGCGGAGATGATCAGAGGTTGCGGTAATTTAGGGAAGTTTCGGAGAAATAGAGCTGTTTTCCTGGATCGAATATATGGCAAAGGATCAGCGCGGGCAAGTTGGACAGATTCCATGAAGTTTTCACTGTCATTTATTCAGGATCTCGTCACGAACCGCCTCCTCGTCAACCAGGACCAGCCCGTCGGGGCCATTGGTGATCCTGCAAAAATCACCGCTGCTCCGGTCTACCAGGTCGATGCTGAAGGGGGTGATCTCACCGCTGGAGAGCAACTCAATACGCGGGGGTGTCGGCGGTGAACCCAGGTTGGTTTTCTCGGGAATATCAAGGGAAACCCGCTCTCCGGCAATGGTCAGCTCGACCGTCAGTTCCGGAGGCAGGGTCCTGGGATGGAAGACCTCGTCATCCGTCAGTTCCTGCCAACTGCCGTCATCCATCAATTTGACAAAGCCATACTGGCCTGTGCCGAGCTGCACGGCATACTCATCGCCGGTGAGGATGGCCTCTTCCTGGGCCAGATTCATGAGGGCTGCAAGGCGCTTACCCTCTTCCCTTACCAGTTGACGACGGGGGCCCAAGTTCAGCGCAATAAAACTGATGGTGATGCCGATAATGGCAAGAACGATCAGTATTTCCAGCAGGGTAAAGCCGTGGCTTGACTCCGGCGAGGAATCATTCAAGGTTCCAGTTGCCAAGGTCATCCTCTGTCTCGGGCTGCCCGTCGGGGCCCACTGAATAGATATCAAAACTGCCATGGATGCCGGGCTGGAGATAGATATAGGGATTGCCCCACGGATCATCTGACAGGCGGTCAATATAGCCCTCTTTTGACCATTTCCTGGGCACCGGCTCGGTAGTCGGCTCCTGAATCAAGGCATCCAGTCCCTGGTCGGTGGAGGGATAAACAAGGTTGTCCAGTTTGTACATTCGCAAGGCATTTTCCAGGGTACGGATATCCTGCTTGGCCTTGAGAATTCTGGCCTGCTCCGGTCTGTCCATGATTTTGGGAACCACAAAGGCAGCGAGGATGCTCAAAATCACTACTACCACCATGATCTCGATCAGGGTGAATCCGGCCTGGTTGCCGAGCCTCTGCAGATAGGGTGTCTCATTTTTTATTGTATTCATGATGTACTCGTCTCTTTTTTTATGTTGGATAAGGGAAGGAGGTTACGAATGACTCCGTCTGTTGTTTCAGGGCAAAGGCGGCAATACGCCGCTCAAAGAGAGATGCAGCAGGCCATCTTTTTCCTCTTTGCCTAAAAAGGCCACGCTGGCAATGAGGTCTTTCAACTCGTCCGAGTTGCGGGCAGCCAGCTTGGCCGTCAAGCTGTAGTGGCCGTCGGCGGGTAAGACGAAGAGCCCCTCAAGCTGCAAGGGGCCACCCTGGTCACCGATGATAGCCCGGGTCTCATTATTGCTGGTGTCCACGTCGACGGTAATGGTTCCCAGCTGGTCTTGCTGGGGGAGAGAATCGCGGCATCGTTCCACACCCACTGACCCTGAGCCGCGGTTATTCTGCCCTGGCGTATGGTTAAATTGGTCATGGAACCAAGCACCTTTCCGCCCAATCGGAATCCCGTGGCTGCCGTGAGAGGTTTTAATTCCGCAAGATCGATGCTGGCTTGCAGTTCTTGCAGAGACAAGGTTCCCATCCCTCTGTTGAGGCGGGCAGCAACAGAGCCATACTCCGTCTGTGCAGAGATAAAGGCGCTCAACCTGCCAGTTAAGAGACTCCAAGGTTTGAACGTCCACTGGAACTCCTTGAGTTGTATCCTTCCCAGCCGGGCATCAAGGGCTGCACCCTCGTGCCAGGTACCCTGCAGATCCCGGCACTGGAGAAGTCCCGCCGGCGTTGTCACCCCGATCCGCGAGAAAGACCAGAAACAGCTGGGCCGGCGCATACCAAATGAGAAAGAAGGCATAGGCAACAACAGCGAGGACGATCCCCTTACGATTTATCACGG
>CAVZOB010000009.1:0-25000 GCA_963776835.1 uncultured Pseudomonadota bacterium | reverse complement strand
GTCTGCTTACAAGCAGTGGGAGCACGATGTTTTCGGACAGTGTGACCGCGTGCCTTTTGCATAATGAGTCAGCGACTTACCCTATGCAGCGAGGTTAAGCCGAGAGGTGTAGCCGTAGCGAAAGCGAGTCTTAACAGGGCGAATAGTTGCATGGGGTAGACCCGAAGCCGGGTGATCTATCCATGGCCAGGGTGAAGCGAAGGTAACACTCGTGGAGGCCCGAACCGGTGTAGGTTGAAAACTGTTTGGATGAGCTGTGGATAGGAGTGAAAGGCTAATCAAACTCGGTGATAGCTGGTTTTCCCCGAAATATATTTAGGTATAGCCTCGCAGTATGACTGACGGAGGTAGAGCACTGAATGGGCTAGGGGTCCCACCGGATTACCAAACCCAATCAAACTCCGAATGCCGTCAAGTTAAAGTACGGGAGTCAGACTGCGGGAGATAAGTTCCGTGGTCGAAAGGGAAAGAACCCAGACCGTCAGCTAAGGTCCCCAAATGTATGCTAAGTGGAAAAGGATGTGGAACTGCTCAGACAACCAGGAGGTTGGCTTAGAAGCAGCAACCCTTTAAAGAAAGCGTAATAGCTCACTGGTCGAGTGGGGCTGCGCCGAAAATTCAACGGGGCTCAAGCATACTACCGAAGCTACGGATTGAATTTATTTCTATGGTAGAAGAACATTGTAGTAACCTTCGAAGGTATACCGTAAGGAGTGCTGGAGGAACTACAAGAGCTTATGCTGACACGAGTAGCGAAAAAGAGGGTGAGAAACCCTCTCGCCGAAAACCTAAGGTTTCCTGTAGTCAAGTTAATCTGCTCAGGGTTAGTCGGCCCCTAAGGCGAGGCCGAGAGGCGTAGGTGATGGGAAACAGGTTAATATTCCTGTACCAGTTGTATAATGTTTGAGTGAAGGGGGGACGCAGAAGGGTAGGCCATCCGGGCGTTGGTTGTCCCGGTTTAAGCGTGTAGGCGGAGGACTTAGGCAAATCCGGGTCCTTGTTAACACTGAGGCGTGATGACGAGGGCCTTTGGCCCATAAAGTGGTTGATCCCATGCTGCCAGGAAAAGCCTCGTAGCGAGTTATACAGTTGACCGTACCGTAAACCGACACAGGTAGGTAGGGAGAGAATCCTAAGGCGCTTGAGAGAACTCTGGTTAAGGAACTCGGCAAAATAACACCGTAACTTCGGGAGAAGGTGTGCCCCATTAGTGAAGGATTTACTCGTGGAGCTGAAGGGGGTTGCAGTGAAAGGGGGGAGCGACTGTTTACTAAAAACACAGGACTCTGCGAAGTCGAAAGACGCAGTATAGGGTCTGACGCCTGCCCGGTGCCGGAAGGTTAAGGGGACTTGTTAGCGCAAGCGAAGCAATGAACCGAAGCCCCGGTAAACGGCGGCCGTAACTATAACGGTCCTAAGGTAGCGAAATTCCTTGTCGGGTAAGTTCCGACCTGCACGAATGGCGTAACGATTTCCCCACTGTCTCAACCAGAGACTCAGCGAAACTGTATTACCGGTGAAGATGCCGGTTACCCGCAACTAGACAGAAAGACCCCGTGCACCTTTACTATAGCTTGGCATTGGTTTTTGGGCTAGTTTGTGTAGGATAGGTGGGAGACTTTGAAGCGGGCACGCCAGTGCTCGTGGAGTCAACCTTGAAATACCACCCTGGTTATCTTAGGAATCTAACCGCGGTCCGTAATCCGGATCCGGGACATTGTCTGGTGGGTAGTTTGACTGGGGCGGTCGCCTCCTAAAGAGTAACGGAGGCGCGCGATGGTTCCCTCAGGCTGATTGGAAACCAGCCGAAGAGTGTAAAGGCATAAGGGAGCTTGACTGCGAGACTGACAAGTCGAGCAGGTACGAAAGTAGGTCTTAGTGATCCGGCGATTCCGCATGGAAGGGTCGTCGCTCAACGGATAAAAGGTACGCCGGGGATAACAGGCTTATCTCCCCCAAGAGTCCATATCGACGGGGAGGTTTGGCACCTCGATGTCGGCTCATCGCATCCTGGGGCTGGAGCAGGTCCCAAGGGTTTGGCTGTTCGCCAATTAAAGCGGTACGTGAGCTGGGTTTAAAACGTCGTGAGACAGTTTGGTCCTTATCTGTTGCGGGCGTAGGATATTTGAGGAGATCTGTTCCTAGTACGAGAGGACCGGAATGGACGAACCTATGGTGTTCCAGTTGTTCCGCCAGGGGCATTGCTGGGTAGCTAAGTTCGGAAGGGATAACCGCTGAAAGCATCTAAGCGGGAAGCCCACTCCAAGATAAGATATCCCGTGACTTAAGCCACCTAAAGGCTCGTTGAAGACTACAACGTTGATAGGCCGGGTGTGGAAGTGCAGTAATGCATGGAGCTAACCGATACTAATAAGCCGTGCGGCTTGTCCAATTTTTTTTGATTAAGTAAGTACTGAATACTCTACTATTCGATTATCGATTTTTTATAAAATTGAAATCTTGGGAATATAACTTCCCTTCTTTCAATTGCATTCCACTTTTTTCGGTGGTCATAGCGAAGAGGACCCACCCGTTCCCATTCCGAACACGGTCGTTAAGCTCTTCTGCGCCAATGGTACTGCATGGGTGACTATGTGGGAGAGTAGGACGCTGCCGAATTTTTTATAGGAAAAGCCCCAACCAGAACCTCTGGTTGGGGCTTTTCTGCGTCTAAGGGTAAAAATTCAAGTTGGAAAAGTGCATGGCATCTTCTCGTGAGAGGTTTTCAGTGACCTTGCCCCTAAAAACTGTACCATTGAAAAGTTAGTGATTTCGGTCTAAAAACCTCAAAAAGGAGGATGACATGAAATCAAGTCGATTCAGTGAAGAACAGATTATAGGAATATTGAAGCAGGCCCAGGCCGGGATGAAGATTGTTGATTTATGCCGAACCCATGGGATCAGCGATGTGACCTTTTACAAATGGCGGAGCAAGTACGGCGGGCTGGAAGTTTCTGACGCAAAACGTTTACGGGCCCTTGAGGTAGAAAACAGGAAACTCAAGCAACTACTTGCCGACACGATGCTGGAAAACCATGCAATAAAGGACGTGCTTTCAAAAAAGTTTTAATGCCTGCCGACCGACGAAACGTGATAGTCTCGCTGCGAGAAGATCACCGATTCAGCGAGCTACAGGCCTGCATTTTAGTTGGACTGTGCCGGAGCAGTTATCGCTATGAGGCGAAGCCAAAGAACGACAATGAGATCAGGGATCGTTTGCGTGAGCTGGCTGAGCAGCGCCATAGGTTTGGTGCCCCTCGTCTGCACGTCCTGCTGCGCCGGGAAGGATACTTGATCAATCATAAACGGACAGAACGGCTGTACCGTGAGGAAGGACTTTCCTTACGCTTAAAAAAACGCAAGAAACGGCAAAGTCACCTCCGAATAAGGTTGGATCGACCGGAGCGTATAAACCAGCACTGGTCAATGGATTTTGTTTCCGACAATCTTTTTGACGGTCGTCGTTTTCGAGTGCTGACTGTTGTTGATAACTTCAACAGGGAATGCCCTGTGATGGAAGCGGATCATTCTCTTACAGGACAACGAGTGGCCAGGGTGCTTGATCGTGTAGCTCTGGTTCGAGGTTTGCCACAGGTAATAACAGTGGATAATGGACCGGAATTTATCAGTAAGGCCCTTGACCTCTGGGCAGTTGAGAACAAAGTCAGGCTCAGATTTATTGCACCGGGCAAACCGGTTCAGAATGCTTTTATTGAAAGTTTTAATGGCAGACTTCGGGACGAATGTCTCAATGAACATATTTTTGTTAATTTACACAATGCACAGCAGATCATTGAATCCTGGCGCCAGGATTATAATACGAATCGGCCTCACAGCTCATTAAATGATATGACCCCGGAAGAATTTTCAGCAAAGTTCTTCCGTAAACAACAAGCCGAAATCACTAACCTTGAACTGGTACAATAAATGGGGGAAGGTCATCAGCTTAGAACATTTCTGCCAGAAATCTTTCCCGCCAACCGCTGGCCTGTCTTTGGGGATAGTTCTGGTCGGGTTTTTTCTGCGATCTGACTATGGTCCGCAGCTCTGAGTTATTACTTATCAAACTGGCATCCAGGCCAAGGACATCGCTTTTCAAGGTGATGTACTCCTGCACTTTTTTTAATGCTTCCTGTTCTGTTTTGTTCAGTTTATTCTTATGGAGTGAGGCGGGATAGTTTTGTTCCGGGCACAGGAGACCTTTTTTAATCAGGGCAATGAGTTGCTCTCCGTACTGGTCAATGGTATGATTTGGAATTATGCAGCCTTGTCGCATCTCTTCTCGGGTCTGAATCTTTTTTGTGGTCAGGCAGAGAAGGGTCTGGTCGGTAATGATATGTCCACGTGGACGATTGCGTGTACGCGCTTCCTGTTCACGCCAGGCTGCCAGTTCCTGCAACACGGCCAAGTCTTGGCGGTCCAGATTGCCTGCACCCTTGATCTTCAGATAGCGTTTTTCATCGGCTGGTGGTTGATAGAACTCCGGCTCGTCGCATCGGTCCAGTTCTTCCTGGAGCCACTCCTTGACCGTTTGGTTGACCATACGGGCCAGGAGTAAGACTCGTACGGCCTGCAAATATCGAACATCATCAAGGGCATATTCAATCTGCTTTGGATGAAGTGGTCTCCGCAGCCAGTTGGTCCGGGTCTCTGTCTTTGGCAGGTCGATATCGAGTAGCTCCATGATCAGTTTGGCCAGGGAGATTGTTGACGGCAGTCCTGAAAAGCCAGCGGCCAGCCTCGTATCAAAGATTGTCTGGGGAAGTACACCGGTGGCCCGGTAGAGAATGGCCAGATCCTGGGGGGCGTCATGAAATATTTTGACAACGGCTGAATCTCCGAGTAATTCTCCCAGAGGAGAAAGATCGGTCAGGGCGCAGGGGTCAATGAGAAAGCATTCTTCATCGGAGAGCGCCAGCTGAATGAGTCCGAGTTTGGGGTAATAGGTGCGCTCCCAGAAAAATTCAGTATCCAGGGCAACGGCATCAGTGGCTCTTGCCCTGTGGATCAGGGCCTGTAGATCTTTTTGGCTGGTAATCATTGTCGATGGTATGGGTGTCCGTTAGTTGAAGAGGATGTATCTCCATGAAAAATTTATCTCTACACAAAGACATAACGGTGGAGAAATAACAAGAGAAAATCCAGCAGGCAGGGGTCTTTTTGACTTGCGGCACCGATTCGGCTTTCCCTGCTTGTTATCAGTGAGACTTTAGGAGCTGTAGCGAAATAACGATTCCTTGTCTGACTTTTTGCTATTTCCCTTTTGCCGTTATGGAACTTAGATACTCCACTTAATATTGAGCGACGGTTTACGGTTATGTTCTATTACATCTTAAAACGCATTGCACTGATGATCCCGACCTTGCTGGGGGTTATGTTTATTACCTTTACGGTTACCCAGTTTGTCCCTGGTGGGCCCGTGGAAAGGCTGATTGCCCAGATCGAAGGTCAAGGAAAGGGAGGCGGCGAGGTCGGTGCTGTCACCTCCTCCATGTATCGCGGTAATTCAGGTCTTGATCAGGAAAAAGTGGCGAGGTTGAAGAAGCTGTATGGTTTTGACAAACCCCCTCTGCAGCGTTTTTATTCCATGATGAAGGATTATCTGGTCTTTGATTTCGGCTCATCCTATTACTATCATACCAGTGTGGCCCAACTGGTGATCTCCAGGATGCCGGTCTCCATGTCCCTTGGTCTCTGGAGTTTTATCATCGTCTATGGGGTCTGCATTCCCCTGGGGATTGCCAAGGCGGTGCGTGATGGTTCACGTTTTGATATCCTCAGTTCCACCGCCATACTGATTGGCTACGCTATCCCCGGTTTTGTGCTGGCCATTGCCCTTATTGTCCTCTTCGGCGGCGGCAGCTTCTGGAGTATCTTTCCTCTTCGTGGTCTGGTTTCCGATAACTGGTCGCAACTGAGCCTGATTCACAAGGTCACCGATTATCTCTGGCACATGGTGCTCCCCATTACTGCCAGCGCTGTCGGTAGTCTGGCGGTGATGACCATGCTGACTAAAAATTCCTTTTTGGAAGAAATCAGGAAACAGTATGTGCTCACTGCCCGGGCCAAGGGGCTTAGTGAGCAGCAGGTCTTGTATAAACATGTCTTCAGAAATGCAATTATTCCCATTATAACCGGTTTCCCCGGTTATTTCATCGCCGCTTTTTTTACCGGCAGTCTCCTGATCGAAACGATTTTTTCCCTCGACGGGATGGGGCTGCTTGCCTATCAATCCGTCTTGAACCGGGACTATCCGGTGGTGCTGGGAACGCTCTATTTCTTTACCATTATTGGTCTTATCTCTCGCCTGCTGTCAGATCTGAGCTATCTGCTGGTGGACCCGAGGATAAGTTTTGAAAGTGTTGAATAAGGTGGAAGAAAAAGATGCACAGCTGAGTTCCGGATCCGCCCTGCGGGGAGTACCCCTGGGTTACAGGCGTTGGCGGAGGTTCAGGCGCAACCGGCGCGGCTACTGGAGTCTGCTGCTCTTTGGCCTGCTCTTTGCGCTCAGCCTGGGAGCAGAATTGCTCAGTAATGACGTGCCTCTCCTGATTATCTATCATGGAGATCTTTATTTTCCCATGGTGCACAAGTATCCGGAAAAAGTTTTTGGCGGGGATTTTGAGACGGAGGCAGACTATAAAGACCCTTATATCCTGAAGCGGATCGAAGGCGGCGGGAATCACGCCTTTTTTCCACTCAACAGACATAGCTTCAATACCATCAATCTGGAAATAGATGGCCCGCTGCCGTCGCCGCCGACCCGGGAGAATATCCTGGGCACCGATGACCGGGGGAGGGATGTTTTTGCCAGACTGCTCTATGGCTTCAGGTTGAGCGTGCTCTTTGGTTTTGCCCTGACCCTGGTCGGCACCTTGATGGGAATTGTCACCGGAGCGATCCAGGGATTTTTCGGCGGCAGGACCGATCTGCTGTTTCAGCGATTTATCGAGGTATGGAGCGCCATGCCAGAACTCTATCTGCTGATTATCTTTGCCTCCATCTTTAATCCGTCCGTTGTTCTGCTTCTGATCCTGCTTTCTCTCTTCAGTTGGATGGGGCTTTCAGACTATGTGCGCGCTGAATTTCTCAAGGGGCGGAATATGGAGTATGTGAAGGCGGCCAGGGCACTCGGTGTCTCCAATGTCACGATCATGGTCCGCCATCTCCTGCCCAATGGCATGACGCCGGTGATCACCTTTCTCCCCTTCCGGATGTCGGCCTCAATCCTTGCCCTGACCAGCCTTGATTTCCTGGGCCTGGGCGTGCCTCCATCCACCCCCAGCCTCGGTGAGCTGCTGTCCCAGGGCAAGGCCAATATCGATGCCTGGTGGCTTTCTCTCTCCACCTTTGTCCTGCTGGTGGGAACCCTGGTCCTGCTGATTTTTATTGGCGAGGCCCTGCGTGAGACCTTTGATCCCAGGAAAATTTAATGATCGGGTAGCTAGGACCACCAGGGACTGAGGTGGCATGAAAGGAATGCTCAGCCTCTGAATGGCACCATAGTTATTTTCACTTAGTACGCCAAGCGAATACTCAACTGATTCTGCCTGCCTCCTGAACAATGGACAGCATGTCACGGACCGCCTGGTCAAGTCCTACGAAGGCGGCTCTGGCGATGATGGCATGACCGATGGAGAGCTCTTCGATAGTATCGAGGGCGGCTATCCTGGTGGTGGTCTGGTAGTTCAGACCATGTCCGGCGCAGACCCGCAGGCCGATCTGGTAGGCCTCCTCGGCCATGGCGGCGATGGCCTGGAATTCCTGTTCGCGCGCCTTTTCTCCTATGGCGTCACAGTAGCGGCCGGTATGGATCTCCACGAAGGTGGCCCCGATTTCATGGGCGGCCTTGATCTGCCTGGAGTCAGGGTCGATAAAGAGAGAGACCGGAATCCCTGCCTTCCGCATCTTGTCGATGGTCTTTGCCAGCATCTTTTTCTGGGCCGCCACATTGAGGCCGCCCTCGGTGGTCAGCTCCTGCCGTTTCTCCGGGACCAGAGTCACCATGTCCGGCCTGAGGTCAAGGGCGATGCCGATGATCTCCTTGTTGGCCCCCATCTCCATGTTGAGTTTGGTCTTGACCGTTTCCCTGAGCAGTCTCAGG
Source organism: uncultured Pseudomonadota bacterium (assembly GCA_963776835.1). Taxonomy (GTDB): domain Bacteria; phylum Desulfobacterota; class Desulfobulbia; order Desulfobulbales; family Desulfocapsaceae; genus UBA2270. The sequence goes on along the minus strand of CAVZOB010000009.1, from coordinate 16,896 downwards.
TCCCGGTCCTGGATATGACGCCGGTCTTCGCGGAGATGGACGACAATGCCTGCGGCCCCGGCCATTTCGCAGATGGCGGCGGCAGCAACCGGGTCAGGCTCAACGCCTCCCCGGGCCTGACGGATGGTGGCGATGTGATCGACATTAATGGCAAGATGGCTCATGGTGGTGCTCCTGGAGTGTTGTAATTGATTGAGTAGCTGCAATTCCTTGTCCTGCATGAGGATGGCATCCGTCTCTGACAACTCATGGTCGTAACCCAGCAGATGCAGGAGGCCGTGGGTGATGAGCCAGGTGAGCCGGTCATGCAGGGATTGGTTGAATTCATGGGCCTCGCGCAGGGCGGTGTCCACCGAGATGACGATATCGCCCAGTTCCTTGACCGGCACCAGGGCAAGCGAGCTGTCTGCCCCGTCTCCGAAGGGAAAGGAAAGGACATTGGTCGGCCCGCTCTTGTGCCGGTAGTGATCGTTCAGCCAGCTGATCTCCTGATCGTCCACCAGGAGGATGCTGAGGCCATGGCCGCTCACCCGGCATTCTCTGAGGAGCGCGCTGGCGCGTCGTCGCAGGAGGCTGCTGTTTATGCGGCAGCCCGGGCAGTCATAATGAAAGGTGAGGTCAACGGGCATGGGAGATTATGGATTGTGGGCTCGAGTTGAGAGGGCGGGTTAATGATGCCGCTGATTGCTGATTTTTGACAGCTGATCGCCTGCAGCCACGCCGCTATCCTCTTTCCCTTCATAGGCGTTGATGATCTTCTGCACCAGGGGGTGACGCACCACGTCGGCCTGGGTAAACGAGCAGAAGGCAATGCCTTCCAGGGAATGAAGGATCCTGCCGGCCTCAAGGAGTCCTGACTGTTTGGGGATCGGCAGGTCCACCTGGGTGATGTCTCCGGTGATGACGGCCTGGGAGTCAAAACCGATCCGGGTCAGAAACATCTTCATCTGTTCGCGGGTGGTATTCTGGGCCTCATCCAGGATGATAAAGGCGTTACTCAGGGTGCGGCCCCGCATGAAGGCCAGGGGAGCAATCTCGATGATGCCCTGCTCGATCAGGGTGGCGCTCTTCTCCGGGCCCAGCATGTCCGACAGGGCATCATACAGGGGCCGGAGATAGGGGTTGACCTTCTGGGCCAGATCACCGGGCAGGAACCCGAGTTTCTCACCGGCCTCAACCGCGGGTCTGGCCAGGATGATGGAGCGGACCTGACCATTGGTCAGAGCGGAAACCGCCATGGCCACCGCCAGATAGGTCTTGCCGGTACCGGCCGGACCTATGCCGAAGACAATGTCGTTGCCGCGGATGGCGTCGATATAGTTCTTCTGGTTGGTGGTCTTGGGCGCGATGATCCGGTTCTGGGTGGTGATATAGACCTTGTCCAGAAAGATCTTGTCAAGCCGGGCATGGGGGGTTGATTCAAGGACCCGCAGGCCAAAGGCAAAGTCTGAGGAAAAAAGCTTCAACCCCTTGCGGATCAGGCCATAGAATTGTTCGAGCAGTTCGGCGGCCAGTTCCACTTCATGTCCGAGGCCGGTGATATGAACACCATTTCCCCGGACATGGATTGTGACGCCGCTGCATCGTTCCACAATCTGCAGATTCTTGTTCAGCTCCCCAAAGAGGATGGCTGTCAGTCCGTTATCCGCAAAATCAAGATCTTTGCTCAGAGGTTCGAGGAGAACCTGTTTATTTTTTTGCTGTCTTGCCAAGGGCTGCGTCTATTTTTTGCTGAAAGGCTTCGAGAGTGCGTTCCCTAAGAGGATGGCCATTAATAAAGATTGATGGTGTGCCGGTTACCCCTGCTTTCTGGGCATCCATGATATCCTGATCAACCTTTTGTCTGATCTTGGGCGAGGCCATGTCACTCTTGAATTGGTCCATCTTGAGTCCCAGCTTGACGGCGATGTCGTCAATGGCCTGGTCATTGAGAGCCGGAAGGGCAAAGAGGGCGTCATGAAATTCCCAGTATTTTCCCTGTTCCCCGGCGGCCAGAGCGGCGCGGGCCGCCGGATCGGCAAATTGATGCATCGCCAGCGGCAGATTTTTGAGGACAATCTTGACGGTGTCAGGATTTTTTTTGAGTACCTGCTCAAGGATCGGCGAAATTTTGCTGCAGTAAGGGCATTGATAATCCGTAAAGAGGACAATGGTCACCGGGGCCTTGGCCGGTCCGCGAAAGGGCGAGCCCGCGATATTGATGTCAGCGGTAAAGTCAATGGTCAGGTCGGAGAAGACCTTGGTTTCATGATTGATGAGAAAGAGTCGTTCCCCGCGTGGTGCGATATCGATGGCTGAGACCCCTTTATCCACCGGAATTGATCCTTTCAGGTCTCCCATATTGTCATAGACCAGCACACTCTGTTTGTCGGTCAGGATGTAGACCAGTTTTCCGTCGAGGGAATAAACGATATCCAGAGGTTTTGCCGGTAGATCCCAGGTCTTTTCCACATTCCAGTCTATTGTGGTGGAGGGAGTGGAGCCGATAGCAGCCATTGCCTGCCCGCTAAACATGGATATCAGGAGCAGGGCGCAACAGGTTACCGTCTTTTTTAATTTCATTATTTTCCTCAAGAGTATTATGATCTTATAAAGGAAATTGAGATGTTCCCTTTGGTGAAAGAAGCAACCATCTAATAATAGTCGCTGTTGGTGGATTTGGCAAGAAATGAAACAGAAGTGAATTCGAAAGGCTGAAGGACTGATTCGTCGGGTTCCGCAGGGAGGATTCATGACAAAATTTCAATTGATGAGGACTCATTCGGCCTGTTCCAGATTGAATCTTCCTTGACTGGTAGAAGGATGTGAATTATTAGATAACAGATCAAAGAATTCATATCTGTGAAAAAAAAGCAAGCGGCAATCCCGGCAGGGATGCTGCAGTTTGTTGAAGGGTTTGCGAGGGTGGCGGAATTGGTAGACGCACTGGTCTTAGGAACCAGCGCCTTGTGCATGGGGGTTCGAGTCCCCCTTCTCGCACCATTTGGAGTATATGACTGAGAAATAATTCTCTGTGCTTTACAGCAGAGGATGAAGCCTGCTATCCAGTTTATAAGGGTTCGAATTGTTGTGAAAAGTTGAACGCCTTGGGATTAATCTCTATTGAAAGGATGTTAATGATGGATGTTGTTGTTGAGAAACTGAATGATTTGACAAGAAAAATTACCATTACTCTGCCGGAAAGCGATGTGCAGAAAGAACTTAAAAGTGCCTATGACAGGGTGCAGAAAGATGTGAAACTCAAGGGGTTCAGGCGCGGTAAGGTGCCTCGTTCCGTTATCCTGAAGAATTTCCAGCAGAAGGTTGAGGCCGAGGTGGGGGAGAAACTGGTCCAGGACACCTACTTTACGGCCATTGAGCAGGAGAAGATTGATCCGGTGGTTCATCCCGAGATCAGCGAGCCACGTTTCAAGGAAGATGGCACCTTCAGCTATGTGGCCATGATCGATACCAAGCCCGAATTTGAATTACAGAACTATAAGGGGCTGGAGGTGGAAAAACCCGTGGTTTCGGTAAGTGATGAGGATATCGCCGCCGAACTCGAGTCCCTGCGGGTGGAGATGGCCCCCTTGCGTTCCGTGGTGGACCGTCCTGTTGCCAAAGGAGATATCGCCGTTGTTGATTTTCAGGGCTTTCATAATGATAAGCCCATGAAAGAAGTGAAGAATGATAATTTTTCCGTTGAGGTCGGTTCCGGGCGGATCAGCCCTGAGTTTGAGGAAAAACTTGTTGGCATGCAGAAGGGCGAAGAGGCCAGCCACGAAGTTGAATTCCCTGCCAAATATCCCAATCCTATCCTTGCCGGCAAGAAGGTGATCTTTAAGGTCAAGATGAAAGATATAAAAGAACGTCTACTCCCTGAGCTTGATGATGAATTTGCCAAGGATGTGGGCAGTGAATATGCGACTCTGGCGGAATTGAAAACTGCCGTCCATGAGCGGATTCAGAAACAGAAGGAAGATAAAGCGGATGGCGATCTGATCGATAGGATCATGCATAAGCTTCTTGAGATCCATACCTTCCCGGTTCCTGTCCGTCTGGTGCGTTACGAAGTGGAAGAGATGATCAAGACCACGGAGAAATCCCTGGAGCAGAATGGCCTGGATCTGGAATCTGCGGGGATCAACCGTACAGAACTGGCCGAGCGCAACTGGGAGACAGCGGAAAAACGGGTTCGCGGCGACTTTATCCTCAAGAAGATCGCGGAAGTTGAGTCGATCAAAGTCAATGAAGAGGACATGGATCGTGGTTTTAAGCGTATCGGCGACCAGTACAATATGCCGGTGGCCCAAGTGAAGGAATATTTCGGTGGCAGCCGTGATGACCTGCTTCCCTTTGTCAATGAGCTGCTCAATGAAAAGATTCTGACATTTTTGCGGGCCGAGGCCAAACTTGTCGATGCCGCTGTTTCTGAGACGGTTTCTTCGGAGAAAGCAGAGGCGTAAGGAAAGGAGCAGAGGGATTTGCAGTCACTCTTTGCCAGAAAAAAGATGAATGTCAGATGAGTATCCTCGACTGCAGATGGCCATATGGTTGGCCGCTGCAGTCGAACTGTTTTCAGCTTTAATTTAAAAATAACCGAAACATTGAAATGCCGTGACCGGCATACGAAGTCGTCATCAAAGATCAGTAAGGCAATGGCTGTTTGCTGACGGCTTCCAAGGAGAGTGCACTATGAATCTAGTTCCCATGGTAGTTGAGCAAAGTCCGCGCGGTGAGCGGGCCTTTGATATTTATTCCCGCCTGCTCAGAGAGCGTATTATCTTTCTGGGTTCAACCGTGGGCGATGAAGTTGCCAGTTCCATTGTCGCCCAGATCCTTTTTCTGGAGGCAGATGATCCGGACAAGGATATAACCTTTTATATCAACTCTCCCGGTGGATCGGTTACGGCCGGTCTGGCTATCTATGATACCATGCAGTATGTAAAATGTGATATCGCCACCTTGTGCATGGGCCAAGCGGCCTCAATGGGGGCCTTGCTGCTGGCCGCCGGCACCAAGGGGAAACGATATGGCTTGCCCAATTCCCGGATCATGATCCATCAGCCAATGGGCGGGTATCAGGGGCAGGCCTCGGAGATCGATATCCATGCCAAGGAGATCCTGCGCATGCGGGATGATCTCAATCGGATTCTGGCCCATCATACCGGCCATCCGATTAAAAAGATCAAAGTGGATACTGACAGGGATTATTTTATGAGCCCGGTGGAGGCCAAGCGCTATGGCATCATCGACGAGGTGCTCTTAAAACGAAAAGATACCGACGAGGAACAGGAAGATGGCAAGTAAGAAAAAGGAGATTTTCTCCTGTTGTTCATTCTGTGGAAAAAGTCAGGAAGAAGTTGCCAAGTTGATTGCCGGTCCTGATGTCTATATCTGTGATGAATGTGTCGCCCTGTGCAATGAGATTGTCCATGAGGACGAGAAGGGTGCCGGCGACGCCGATGGTTTAAGGGCGGCCGCCCTCAAACCCATGCAGATCAATGATCACCTGAACGAGTATGTCATTGGCCAGGAATTTGCCAAAAAAGTGCTCTCTGTTGCCGTTCATAATCACTATAAACGGATAGAGGCCCCAATGGATGATGGCCAGGTGGAATTGCAGAAGTCCAATATCATCCTCATCGGACCAACGGGCAGCGGCAAGACCCTGGTGGCCCAGACCCTGGCCCGGATCCTCGACGTCCCTTTCTGCATGGCCGATGCCACCACCCTGACGGAAGCCGGCTATGTCGGCGATGATGTCGAGAATATCCTGGTCAATCTGCTGCAGGCGGCGGATTTTGATATTGAACGGGCGGAACGGGGTATTATCTATATCGATGAGATTGACAAGATTGCCAGAAAATCCGACAGTCCGTCCCTGACCCGTGATGTGTCCGGCGAGGGAGTCCAGCAGGCCCTGTTGAAAATCATTGAGGGGACGGTGGCCTCCATTCCCCCCAAGGGCGGCAGGAAGCATCCTCAGCAGGAGCTGGTCAAGATCGACACCACCAATATCCTCTTTATCTGCGGCGGCGCTTTTGTCGGTCTGGACATGGTGGTGAAACGGCGCGGCGGCAGAAAATCAATCGGTTTCGGCGCGAAGGTGACCAGTGAAGATCAAAAAAATATCGGTGAAGTCCTGGCTGGTGTCCAGCCCGAGGATCTCTTGAAGTTCGGTCTGATTCCCGAGCTTGTCGGCCGTCTGCCGGTCATTGCCACCATGAAGGAGCTGGCGGAAGAGGATCTGATCCGCATCCTGCGTGAGCCAAAAAATGCCCTGGTCAAACAGTATCAGCGGCTTTTTGAGCTGGAGGGGATCAAGCTCTCTTTTACGGAAGGGGCCTTGACTGCCATTGCCCGGAAGGCCTTGAAGCGTAAATCAGGGGCCAGGGGGTTGCGTTCGGTGCTGGAGGCGTCCATGCTTGATGTGATGTATGAGCTGCCCTCCAGGGAGAATGTCCAGGAATGTGTGATAAGCGAACAGGTGATCAACGACGGAGAGTATCCTGTGATCCTCTACGGCAAGACGAAGGATAAAAAAATGCAGAACGGCTGATTTTCCGGTAAGGCTGGAGGCTGACTGCTGAAGAGCTCAATTATTTTCACCCATCCGGTTTGTCCGGTTCAGGAATAGATATGGAAGAAAGAGAAACCAGATTATATCCACTCATGCCTCTGCGTGATATCGTTATCTTCCCCCATATGGTAGCCCCATTGGTGGTGGGGAGGACACGATCCATAGAGGCGTTGGAAGATGCCATGGAGAAGAGGACCGAGATCTTTCTGGTGACCCAGAAGGATTCCAAGGTCGACGAACCCAGCGAGAATGAGATGCATACGGTCGGGACCTTGGCGGTGGTGATGCAGCTTCTGCGGCTGCCGGATGGAACCATCAAGGCCTTGGTTGAGGGGAAAAAGCGGGCGCGGATCGTCTCATTTCTCCCCGGCGAGACTTTTTTTCAGGTTGAAGTGGAAGAGCTGCCGGAGCTTGAAGAGCCCGGCGGTGTCATCCTGGCCTATGATCGGGAGTTGCGCAAGATCTTCGATGAATTCTGCGAAACCACCAAAAAACTCCCTAAGGAGGTGGTGAAATCCGTCACTCAAATTGAGGATTCCACTAAACTTGTGGATGTCATCTCTGCCCATCTGCCGCTGAAGACGGAAGAAAAACAGGAAATACTGGAATCTGAATCGCTGGCCCAGCGGATGGAAAAGGTCGTGGCCTTTATTCAGCTTGAGATTGAGGTGTCCGAGCTGGAAAGGGACATCAACGAGAAGGTAAAAAAACGCATGGGCAAGATCCAGCGTAATTATTATCTTGGCGAGAAGGCCCGGGTGATCCAGCGGGAGATGGGCCAGAATGAAGAAGGCCTGGATGAGATAGCCGAGCTTGAGGAGGCGGTGCAAAAGAAAAATCTCCCGGCAGTGGCCCGTGACAAGGCCGCCAAGGAGTTGAAAAAGCTGAGAAGCATGCCTCCCATGTCGGCTGAGACCACCGTGGTCAGGAACTATATTGACTGTATCATCAGTCTGCCCTGGAAAAAGAAAAGCAAGGCAGCCATTGATATTGACAAAGCCGAGGTGATCCTCAACGAGGATCATTATGGGCTGGAGAAACCAAAGGAAAGGATCCTCGAGTATCTTGCGGTTCAGGCCCAGGTGAAAAAAATCAGGGGTCCGATTCTCTGTCTGGTCGGGCCTCCAGGCGTGGGCAAGACCTCCATCTGTAAATCCATTGCCCGGGCCATGGGCCGGAAGTTTGTCCGGCTCTCACTGGGCGGCGTGCGTGACGAGGCCGAGATCCGCGGCCACAGGCGCACCTATATCGGCGCCATGCCCGGCAAGATCATCCAGTCCATGCAAAAGGCGGATGTAATTAATCCGGTGTTCTGTCTGGATGAGGTGGACAAGATGAGCACCGATTTCCGGGGCGATCCCTCTTCCGCGCTCCTGGAAGTCCTTGATCCCGAGCAGAACAACAGCTTTAACGATCATTATCTGGATCTGGATTATGATCTTTCCGAGGTCTTTTTTATCACCACGGCCAATAATCTGCACGGCATTCCCTTGCCGCTGCAGGACAGGATGGAGATCATCCGTCTGAACGGTTATACCGAGGGCGAAAAACAGAAGATCGCGGAAGGGTATCTGATCCCCAAACAGCTTGAGGCCAATGGCTTTAAACCAGGTGATATCCAGATCACCGATGGCGGCATTCTCGAGCTGATCCGGCGTTATACCAGGGAGGCCGGGGTCAGGAGCCTTGAGCGCAATCTGGCCTCTCTCTGCCGGAAGATCGCCAGGGACCGCTTGAAGAAGAAACAGAAGGACAAACAGTACCGGCTTACTGCCCAGTCTGTCGTTAAATATCTGGGAACTCCCATCTACCGCTTTGGCCTGGCCGAAGAGCGCGATGAGATCGGTCTGACCACCGGACTGGCCTGGACCGAGGTGGGCGGCGAGTTGCTGCAGATTGAGGCAACCCTGATGCCGGGAACCGGCAAGCTGACCATTACCGGCAAGCTGGGTGATGTGATGCAGGAATCCGCCCAGGCGGCCTTGAGCTATGTGCGTTCCCGTGCCGTGCGTCTGGGGCTGGAGACTGATTTTTATCAGAAGCTGGACATCCATATCCATGTCCCTGAAGGGGCCATTCCTAAAGATGGTCCTTCGGCCGGGGTCACCATTGCCACCACCTTGGTGTCGGCTCTGCTCAAGGCCCCTGTGCGTCACGAGCTGGCCATGACCGGTGAGATTACCCTCAGGGGCCGTATCCTGCCCATTGGTGGCCTGACCGAAAAACTGCTGGCTGCTAAGCGTGGAAACATCACCCATGTCCTGATTCCCAAGGAGAATGAACGGAATCTGGCGGATGTACCAATTAATATCAGGAAGAGCCTGATTATAGAGTGTGTGGCGCATGCGGATGACGTTCTGGAGAGGGCCATTATCCTCAAGGAAGGAGAGACGCTTTTTAAGGATCTGCCGGCGATCTGCTGTCTATGGTGATGTGGTCTTGTCTGCAGATAATAGCCCCCATTGATTCTTTTTTTCTTGACGCCATTCGGGGTATCCTGTTAAATAGTTTTTCACAATTGATTGAGGGGGCGGTTAGCTCAGCTGGGAGAGCATCGGCCTTACAAGCCGAGGGTCACAGGTTCGATCCCTGTACCGCCCACCATTTAATTGTCATGTTCTGGAGTGGTAGTTCAGTTGGTTAGAGCGCCGGCCTGTCACGCCGGAGGTCGCGGGTTCGACCCCCGTCCGCTCCGCCAGAAATTCAAGGGTTTCAACCGCAAGGTTGAAACCCTTTTTTGTTTTTAACGGAACGAATCGGCATATTCAGCGAATGAGCGATAGGTCTCGCGCCGAGGCGCGGAGGCGCTGAGAAAAGATTCTTCCCCCTGGTTTCCACGTGGCACCGTATGGGAACCAGATGGTAATTACTCTGCCTTTGAGCTTGTTTTTGAACTGCTCGTTTACTTTATAACCAAATAATTATAAAGAGCTGGAGAGGAAGTCAATGAAAGGTGGAGCGTTGTTGTCAAAGATGATTTCTTTCAAAGGGAAAAAGGAGAGGGGTAAATTGTATGGTGTATGAGCATGTTCCGCCTAATTCTCAGCATTCTGGGCCATGGCTTTGTATCCCTTTCTGCTGGCTCTTCTTCTGTCTTGTCTGTTTGCAAGGGGTTGAGCCCTGCCTGGCAGCCATGGATTCTGGTGAAGCCTTCTCTGCCCAGGTCACTCGGGTTATTGATGGTGACACCCTTGAGGTGATGCATCGGGGGAAAAGACTGCGTGTCCGGCTGTGGGGGATTGACAGCCCTGAATGGCAGCAGCCATTTTCCCGTGAGGCTCGAGCGTTTACCCTCCATCGGGTCCAAGGACAGCGAGTGGAGTTGTTGTCAAAGACATGGGATAAATATGGACGTCTGGTGGCGATGGTAGAGGTGGAAGGACGCTCCCTTAATGAGGAATTACTCAAGGAGGGATGGGCGTGGGTGCATATCTATTATTGCAGGGAGCCGATTTGCCGGGGGTGGCGGCGTTTGGAAAAAGAGGCCAGGACGGCCAGGCGTGGGTTCTGGAAAAATGATAAGCCAGTTCCTCCGTGGGAATGGAAGCAGAGTCACAAGTAGCGCTTACCTTATACCTTTTTTGAGTATCTTGAACTCCTCGAGCGCTCAGAAAGTCCAATTCAATGAATATCCTGAATCCGAACGCCACCCTTGCCTTATCTCTGAAGCAGATTGCCGAGGACGCCAAGTACGGATCCCTCGCCCTGGGTGGAGGACCCACCGTTATTCTGGGGTGCTGCCTCATGGATGCGGCCAGCCAGGCGAGAGAAGGGCAGGGATTGCAGCCAGACATGACCGGGTCCCCGCAGGGTGGCAAAGAAAAATCCTTCCCCGCCGAAGATGGCTGATTTGACGCCGCCAACAAACTCGATATCATACTGGACTGTCTGGGTCAGGGCGACCAGACAGCCGGTGTCCACCCGCAGAGTCTCTCCTGCCTGCAGCTCTTTTTCAACGATGGTGCCGCCGGCATGGACAAAGGTGAGACCGTCCCCCTCCAGTTTCTGCATCACAAAACCTTCCCCGCCAAACAGGGCGGCTCCGATTTTCCTCTGGAAGGCGATCCCCAGGGAGACACCTTTGGCCGCGCAGAGAAAGGCGGATTTTTGGCAGATGATCTTGCCGTTATAGTTTTTCAGATCCAGAGGGATGATCTTCCCGGGATAAGGGGCGGCAAAGGCCACTTTGCCTTTACCCTGGCCCGCAAAGGTGAAAACCGTGGTGAACAGGCTCTCGCCGGTGATGAGCCGCTTGCCGGCGCCCAGCATCTTGTCCATGAAGCCGCCACTCTCAGAACTGTGGCTGCCGTCGCCAAATATCGTCGCCATCTGGATGCCGTCCGACATGTACATCATGGCCCCGGCCTCGGCTATGGCGCTCTCCCGGGGATCAAGTTCAATCTCCACGAATTGCATCTCATTGCCATGGATCCGATAGTCGATCTCATGGGCCTGCATGCTGCCGGGAGCCATGGGCGGTGGGGTGAATGAGGGCTGCTGCAGTTCCGGTACCTGGGCAATGGTCAGCCAGTTCGCAAAACCCTGACGCCAGACCAGCGTGTCACGGGTATAGATTCCCGCGGCCAGGCCTTGTTGAATCCGGTCCTGATTGAAAGGGCCTTGCTGTTGACCTCCAATCGCAACATACCAGATATCCATATTCTGATTCCTTGTCTAAGAGAGCAGCTTGAGGAAAAGATTATTGATATTTTTCTTTCAGGTCATACAGCGTGTCGAGATATGATTCTTTATAGAGCAGCTGATTGCCGCCGGATTCCATCTCAGCAATCAACATGTCGATTGCTGGTTGTAGCGCCAGGCCGTATTTATTGCTGCCTTGTATATTTGCTTCATCGATCATCAGGATGGAATAATAGGTGACCAGCATCCGCGTGCGAGAATCCCTTCTTGAAAGATACAGTCTCCCTCCCATGGTATTGAGAAAGAAACAGGCATATTCATAAGGGGCACCTTCGGGGATTTTGAGGGAAAAATCCTTGGCCAGAATGTCCGGCTGTTCGCGCAACAAGTAAAAATTGGCCATCACCTCTTCAAGCTTCTCTTTTTCTTGATTCAGGATATCTCTAATAAGAAGAGTATTGTCTTTGCCAAGGAGGCGAAAGAAATGGGCGCTGTTCTTGAGGATGGTGTAGAGGTCATCGGTTTCCCGAGTGACAACTGGCGGGTTATCCACTACTTTCTGTATCAGTCCGCTCAAATAGATATGGCTTGGGGTGGCCAGATGGCGTGTACGAATATATTCCTGCTGGTCAAGATAGTGGTAGAATGCATTGATTTTCTCCACTGCCAGAGGCAGCTCTTCTTTGCTTGGCAGAACAGGAGCAGAGACCGCTTGTTCTCCGATGTCGCCAAGCGCTCCAGGGAGTGATGTCGGGAAGGCTGGTTCTGAAAGCCCGGGAGAAGGCGCGGTTGACGGCTCCACCTCTTCACTTTCAGAAATGACAAGTGATTGGGGCGAAGGTGGTGGGGTCGCTCTGTTAAAGAGAAACCAGAAAGCGCTTGTCGCCAGGAGTACCAGAACAAAGGCAGGAAAAAGGAGAGAACGGGGCCGTCTGGAGGGTAATTTCATGCCGGAACCTATGGGGTGAGGGAAAGAGGGCTGTGCTCAGTTTTATAAAATAAACCGGTCGTTCATAACCAAGCGTAACATGAGCAGACCGTGACTCCCGTAATGAGTCGGTCTGCTCTTAAATCCGTCCGTGGATGGTCATTAATGGCTCTTGTTATGAAAATAATCAGGAGGGTAATGATTATTTCATAACAACTCATAAATATACTTGAGGGGCAGGGGAAAGTCACGAACCTTTTATTGACAGGATGTTTGTTTGGTGGCATTGTAACAGAGCTTTTTCCGCTCTTCTTTCTGCTTGACTCCCCATGGCGAAGGCACTATTGTGGCGAAAAATATTGGGGAAAAAAGAAAATCTGAACTTTGTATAGGTAGATAATAGGCAGTATAGGAAATCGTCCGTGCTGGTCGATTTAAATAACTCATTATGTATGGAGGAATACCCGATGACAATTTGTGTAGTAGGACACTCTAACCCGGATACCGATTCAGTAACCGCAGCCATTGCCTTGGCAGCGCTTCTCAATGCCCAGGGTCAACCCGCAAAGGCCTGCATGCAGATCGAAGCTGACAAGCTCAACCCGGAGTCCACAGTTGTCCTGAAGCGCTTTGGTCTTGCTGCTCCTGAGACCATTATGGATGCTGCCGGCAAAAAAGTTGCCCTGGTTGATTTCAGCGATATCGGTCAGGCCCCGGCCAACATCACCTCTGCCGAGGTGGTTGCCATTGTTGACCATCATAAGATTGGTGACATCACCACCAACCAGCCCATCCTCTTCCGTGCCGAGCCTGTGGGCTGCACCGGCACTGTCCTGAACAAGATGTTCAAGGATGCAGGCGTCGCCATTCCTAAGGATATTGCCGGCGGAATGCTGGCAGCCATTCTCAGCGATACCGTGAATTTCAAATCCCCCACCTGTACCCCTGATGATAAGGCCGCAGTGGCTGAGCTGAAGAAGGTTGCCGGAGTTGAGGATACCGATGGCCTGTTCATGGAGATGCTCCGCGCCAAATCTTCCATTGACGGCTATGCCATGAAAGATCTGGTCTTCCGCGACTACAAGGACTTTGACATGAACGGCAAGAAAGTGGGCATCGGCCAGCTTGAGCTTGCCGCCCTCGATCAGGTTGCCGGTATCCGTGGTGACCTGCTGAAGGCCCTGGAGGATGTCAAGAAGGACGGTCGTCATTCCGTGCTGTTCATGCTCACCGATGTTGTCAAGGAAGGGACCGAACTGATTGTGCTTTCCGACGAGCCAGCCATGATTGAGCAGGCCTTCGGGGGCAAGATCGAGGGTGGTGTCATGTGGGTAGGCGGCATGATGAGCCGCAAGAAACAGACCGTTCCGCCATTGCAGAAGGCATTCGGCTGCTAATTTTAGGACAAGAAAAGAAACTTTCTGTAGGTTTTAAGAAAGTTGTGTAGGGAAGAAATCCTGTTCCAGTTTACTGGAACAGGATTTCTTATTTTGAGGGGCCGGAAATGAATGTTTTCGCAGAACGTAGAAAAAGGGGACAGGGCAGGCCAATGAAAGAAAAATAGATCTGTCCCCTTTTATCTAGATTTTGGGCGATTGATAGGAGAGATCTTTATTTATGAAAGTCAGAGATACAGTAGGCATCTCAAGTTGATACAAAGCGCCAAATTGGTTTAGATTCGATCTGTTTACCTTAAGGTCTCGATGTCAACTTGCAATCGCAGTCTTGAAGCATAGGATCAGATGACTTTTTGTTATTCTTTGCTGTAAGTCATGCCTCGAAACGTGCCAGCACTGCACTAGGGACTTGTATCATATGAAGCTCTCCAAAAATTGTATATCATTTCATTCTGGATGATATACAGAAAGGCGAATATTCGAGCATAGCAAATTTTTCAAGGTTATTTAATGAAATATTGGTACATTACGTAAATTTCTTAGGTAAGTAAGCTAAAGAGCCTGAGTTTGTTTGTAAAGGAAATCATGCATCACCCCTGCAAGTCGGGGTGATATACAGATCAGCAGAATTACTTGTTATACCTAAAGGAAAAATTACATGAAAATAACCTTCATGGAAAATGGTGTTGATTCTTTAAAAAAAGGATTTGCTCACCTTCAAAGATATGAAGAAATGTATTTTATCGAGAAGGAAGGAAAAGAAAAGGTACTTAGTTTTTAAACACGCGATATTGAATATTCACCATGGCGTAGAAATACTATTCAAAGAATATGAATTTGAAACAAATGAAATTTTAGTTTTTTCACAAATTGACAAAAACTTAAAAAATGCATTTCAAGAAAAAAATCAGCAAAAAAAACGAAATTCAATTTTCGAGTCATCACACGCTCCACACACTGTTACCCTCCAAGAAGCAGTCGATCGTATTCAAAAAATTTGTGGATTGAAGCTACCTAATAAATTCAGCAAAAAGATCCAAAAATTAGAAATTTACAGAAACCAAAATCACTCATAGTCATCTCCATAGAAGAATCTGAAGTGAATGAAATATTTAATGGCTAGTAGACGAAATATAATTTTTCATAAATGCACTAGGCCGTAAATATAAATCAATAACTGGGTACTCTGACCTAAAAGAAAATTACAATACTTACTTGGAAAAACTTAACGAAACAACTCGTGCTATCAAAAAAGAAGCTACAGAAAAACTTTTAGAAGCATTCGCAAAAGAGTTCTATATCAATGGGTGCAAACGAAGTAAAAGTAATAGACGACATTGACATTGCAAATACCCTAATTAATACATTAATGAAATCAAGCCTTAAATTTGGAACTGACTTATACAACGGTTATTGTTCTGGCAATGTGAGCAGCTTCAAAAGAATAGAAGATAATCGTTTTTCAATGTTCACAAAAGATAACAACGGTGAATATATTTTCAAATTCAAAAGTCTACTCCTATACATTCCAAATCTAGACAATGAATTATCTCCAATTATTTTCTTTGAAGAGCAGACAAGCAAGAAGCACCTGAGAACCTTACCTCTTGTATAGAAAAAGACCTCTTTGGCCGCCATTCAATATCAGGTCTTTATTTTATCGAAGAAGATAGATACGAATGGGGTCAAGAACGCATTTCAGAACATTTTAATAGACTTGAATATGATGAATATTACTCCCCATCACCATATTGGCATGTCGAAGATTTTTTAGACAGTGGGCTTTTTTGTTTCCTGAATGTACAACGTTTAAAATATGGCAGACTTAGTAGTTTACTAAAAGGAAGGGGTCCTTAAAGGAGTCTGAGGTTACTCTGCGCAAGAGTTTAAAAAAATAGGTATAACAAGGCCAGTTAACGCGGACGGCTATGGCCGCCGGTTATTGGCGGCGTTGCAGAAACATAAATGACATTACCAGAATACAAAAGGCCATTCGATCCAAGTGATTTTCGAGGTTATTTCACATGGACAAAACAATTATCAGCAAAACTTGACGGTGAACATTTATATCATGCATGTCACTTTGAAGAATTAGAGAGAATCATAAAAAGAAACAAGCTTTCTTTACGAAGTATATGGGCAATTGACCTACCGGAACACGGCATCTGTGAGGTTCCTGGTGTGTGGTGTGGTTTAAATTATTTCTTTACTGGCAATCATTATGGTCCTTTTTTAATTAGGTTCCCATTGTCAGTGTTGGAGGGGAAACAATTTATTGCTTTCAGAAGGGGTGGCAGAGCTGAGAGACACAGACATTTTTTTGTGCAATATGATGCTAAAATACCCATCTATAGTTTCAAAGGCGATATCTGGAGAGCAGTTAATCCAGAAGCATATTTTTCAGAAGATAACGATGGTTCCCTTACAAAAAAAATTGGCGGTATTTACGATATTATACTTACAAGTCGAATTTCTCTTGATGATTCAGTCACTATTTCAACTGTCGAGCATAACCATTGTATCCCTGAAAAATGTCACGGTTCTCGAAGACCAGCATCTCTCAAAAAATTAAGAGAGTTAGCAAAGGAAATCCTAAAAAACGAATTGCTAGATTTAGAGATTATCAAAAAATATATAAACAAATTTCCAGACTTAGAAGGCGAGAGCTTAGAAGTAGAACAATTGAATAAAATTGCCCAACCAAGTGCTGCACCAGACCGGAAGGGGCACGGCGGCGCTAGTCGCGGGTACGGGGCCGGCGAGCTTTAACGTTATACGCCGGAGAAGGGGACAGAAAATGGACGAACCAAAATCCCGGACAGCTTGTTTAAAGAGAAGATATTCCGTATACCAGATTACCAACGTGGCTATGCCTGGCAACGGGAACAACTCAAAGATTTCTGGGCAGCACTTAATCATCTTATCTGGGATCGGCTTACATTACACCGGAGTGCTTACCCTGAAGCAACTTCCGGTTCGGGATGTTGCGAGGAGCGCCAAGCGCTTTTGGCTTGTAGATGACCATTCCTATCGTGTCTATCACATCGTGGATGGGCAGCAACGACTAAGCACGTTCATTATCTTCCTGCAAGCGTTCGTAGATGTCTTCAAGACGTTGCCAGAGAATTTGGCAAAACCAGATGAGAGCATTTACATCACCGATAGTCTGAGCGTGGTGGCCTTGCAGTGCCGCTATCTTTTCAAGACAAAGCCGACGGGCGACCAATTTCGGACGTACATATTCGGCTACGAGAGCGACAATCCGAGCTATAACTACCTGCGGTTTCGAATCCTTGGCGAAGAGGGTGGTGGCTCCGTGGAAGAAACTTTCTATACGCTCAATCTGAGTAACGCGAAGACCTAGGCAA
>CAVZOB010000008.1:50000-77383 GCA_963776835.1 uncultured Pseudomonadota bacterium | reverse complement strand
CTCCTTAAATAACAAGGTCAACTATGAACCACAAAATTGGAAGAAATGAATCATGCCCTTGTGGAAGTGGAATAAAATATAAGAAATGCTGTATGCTTTTGCCCTCCTCTGGTACGGATACAAGTTCATGGATTGATGAAGACGGACTTCGTTCCGTTCACAAAGGGACTTCACCATCAATCGAAGAACAAGAGAAAATGACGAAAGAATATCAAAACAATATCAGGAAAAGTCCTTTATGGAGCGAGATGGTCAAGGAATACGGGGAAGAAAAAGCGGAAGAAATGCTTAATGATTTCAAGGTGAATATTAGTTAATAACCATCAACTAAAGGGACAACAGCCATTCCAGCCGACACTGGGAGGTCAGCGTTAAAAACTCGGGGTCAGGTCTTGCAACCATACATGGATTAAGCAACCTAACGAGAAATGTTTGATTGCAAGACTTGACCCCGCTTATTTCTGACCTCACTTATTTTGTTTATAGGATAATATGATGGACAGATTTCCACTTATTACACTCTTGTGCCAAAGACGAGAGACTAAATCTTATGCCATTTTCACCTGACATAAAGGAAGATGCCTTAGTGGTTTGTGGCAGATGTTGCTGCCTATGCCATAAATTCTGTGGGACGAAGATCGAGGTCCACCACATTCGTGAAGAATCGGAAGGTGGTGACAATACTGATGGGAACGCCATTCCACTGTGTTTTGATTGTCACGCTGATATGCGGTCATACGATCATAAACCCCCAAAAGGCAATAAATATGGCGAATCTGAGCTTAAAAGGCACAGAGATAACTGGTACGAGAAAGTAAAAGGCAATATCGGGGTAGCCAACAGAGAAACTGTGGTCAAGACAGACAAACAAATATATGAACTTTTGGTCAAAATTTTACCGTGGGACGGCAGCATAAATTTCATCAGAACAAATAACTTCGCAGGCTTTTCGTTCGAGTTGGCTCGGCTGGATGATCTCTACGAATATGAATATCATTGCAAGAATCCAGCTTTCGAGTTTCTTGATCCTGACTTGGAGCAACTTCGTGCGAACCTATTAGATTTAATAGGTCATTTCACCTCAACTATCATGGTGGAAACGTTCCCAACTCACAACGTAGGACGAAACGAAGTCCCAGAAGAATGGGAATTTGAACAGTCTGAGCGGTTTGACCGCGTAGTTTTGACACTCCACAAAACTGCAGGGAAAATAGTGGAAGCATATGGAAATTTAATAAAAACCGCTACGCGAAAACTCGGTATCTTACCAACAATGATGGCACAACCAAACGCTTGAGTGGACACTGAAAACTTCGGCGGCGCTGACGCGGCAAGATTATTGACCGCGCCACTCAGCTTAACGTTGGGCACAAAAAAAATAATGAATACAACACTGAAAGGAGACAGGTTGGAGGAACAAGTGTATTCGATATTTCGTGATGAAATATTGAATGACAGGTTCTTTGCCAAAAATGAGTGTTGTGAGATTTTCAAAAAGAAAGGTTACTACTCCAAAGACCGAGAGAAGGATATAATATTTGATGTTTCAATCGAAGTCTCATTGCCAGGTCAAAATACTTTCTCTTTACTTATTTTAATAGAATGTAAAAATTATTCCCATCCTGTTCCTGTAGATGATGTTGAAGAATTTTACGCTAAAACTCAACAAATATCTGGCTGTAATGTAAAGGGAATAATTGCAACCACTAATGCTTTTCAAGAAGGTGCATTTAATTTTTCAAAATCGAAAGGAATGGGCCTACTAAGATATTTCAGAAAAGACAATCTTGATTGGGCACTAACAAGATCCCCTTCTGGCATAGCCAAATTTAGAGGAAATCAATGCAGTAAAAGTAACGTTTTCGAGGGCCTATATGACCAAGAATACAGAAGTCGTATTTTCGATTGTTATTGCTATACTTTTGGAACATACACGAATTCTATCTATGAATTCACATCGATTCTAATAAAGTATGATCAAGATTCAGATTTTAGAGATTCTTTACTTGTTGTTGAAAATCATTTTACAAATGAATCATCATTTGTACCGTTTGTAGATGAATCCGATATAGAAAAATGCGCTACAAATGTACTAACAAAATATAACTATCAGTCAGGCCCAGTACCGTTAGAATATATATGTCAACAATTACAGCAGGATGTTGAGCTGAAGTATGAACCACATTCTTCGCTTGAACCTGGTGTCTTGGGTACGATTTCCTACGAATCCGTTCAGGATTAACATTGATAAAGAACAAACTGAAACAGTCTATAGGTTTCGCTTTACATTAGCACACGAACTAGGACATTATTTTCTCGGCCACGAAAAACACATGTCAGGTGAAAAATGCTACTCAAGTGATATAGACATTGAAAACCCAAGAGAAATTAGCATCAAAGATGTACAAAGAATGGAGTGGCAAGCTAATCAGTTTGCATCTAGCTTGCTCTTGCCGAGAAAACTATTCATAGAGCTCTTTCTATCAGAAGCAAATAAAAGGAATTTGGTGGATAAAGGTTTTGGTTTAATTTATTTGGACGATCAACAATGTAACATTTCAGAATTTTACAGTATTTCACTACCGTTAATACCGCATTTAATGTTTCTAGAAGTGTTGTAAAAATTAGGCTGAAGAAGATGGATTTTCTCAAAGAAAATAACCAAAAAAAAGAACAATATATTCATTCTATATTTAAATGAAATAAACCCAACAAAACGGGTCAACTGGAACAAAAGAGGCTCTGGTTTCCAAGTAATAAACTACCGTGTATAAGTGCAATCTGCCACGGCCTAGCGCTGCTCTTTTGCTCCAGTTACCTTGGCGTTGGCCCCGAAATGTCTACTATAAGGAATCGCCAGAAATGCACCGGCCCATGAACTTGGTCAAGTCCAAGAAACGCGTCGCTGACCACGGGGAGGTATTCACCCCTGCGTGGATGGTCGAGGCGATGCTCGACCTCGTCAAAGGAGAGACCGAGCGGATTGACTCCCGCTTTCTGGAGCCGGCCTGCGGGAGCGGGCACTTCCTTGTTCAGGTGCTGCGGCGTAAGCTCGCCGCCGTCGAACTTAAATTTGGAAAGTCCGGCTTTGAAAAGCGGCACTACGCCCTTCTCGCGCTGATGTGCACTTACGGGATCGAGCTCCTGACGGACAACATCGCCGAGTGCCGCGCGAACATGCTGGAAATCTTCGCCGACTACTTGAATCTTGAGGAGTCGGACGACCTCTATCGCGCCGCTTTCTACGTGCTTTCGCAGAATCTCGTTCACGGTGACGCCCGGACGATGCTCACCAAGGGCGGCGAACCGATCACCTTCGCCGAGTGGGGCTACCTCGGAAAGGGGAAGTTCCAGCGTCGTGATTTTCGCCTGGACGTGCTCACCCAGATGTCGGCCTACATGAAGAAAAACCCGCTCTTCGCGTGCCTCGGCAAACACGAAATTTTCAAGCCGGTCCAAACCTACACGCCGATGACGGTGAATGACCTTGCCGCCGCCCTCGACGATACCCCAAAGGACGTAAAATGAACGGCCAGGCTCGATTTTCGCTCCCCAGCCGCAACCCGGATGTGTTGACCTGCATCGCGAACCTCTCGAACGACGAGGTCTTCACGCCGCCCGAGTTCGCCAATCGGATGCTGGACACCCTCGCCGAGGCATGGGCGGCCAGCCACAACGGCGCGAGCATCTGGGCGGACAAGACTGTGAAATTCCTCGACCCGTTCACAAAGTCCGGCGTGTTCCTACGTGAAATCACCAGTCGCTTGACCAAGGGCCTCACGGACGAAATACCAAACCTCGAAGAACGGGTCAATCACATCCTGACCAGGCAAGTGTTCGGCATCGGCATTACGCATCTTACAAGCCTACTTGCACGCCGGAGCTTGTATTGCACCAAATATGCCAATGGCCCACATTCCATTGTCAAGGATTTTGACAGTGAGGTTGGCAATATCTGGTTTGAGCGCGTCGAGCACATCTGGGCCAAAGGCAAATGCACGTTTTGCGGGGCAAGCCAGAGCGCTTTGGAGCGCGGCGCGGAGTTGGAAACCCACGCCTACGCATTCATTCACACTGACAACATCATGACTCGGATGGCCGAGTTATTTGGAGGCAATATGCAGTTCGACGTAATCATTGGGAACCCGCCGTACCAATTGAACGATGGTGGCTATGGCACGAGTGCAGCGCCGATTTATCAAAAGTTCGTAGAGCAAGCAAAGGCGTTGGAACCACGCTTCCTGTCGATGATCATTCCTGCCCGTTGGTTCGCAGGTGGCAAAGGGCTGGATGAGTTCAGAGAGTCAATGCTTACCGACAATCGCCTGCGTTCAATTGACGACTTTCTCAGCGCGTCGGACGTCTTCCCGGGGGTGGGCCTCAAGGGCGGAGTTTGCTACTTCCTCTGGGACCGGGATACTCCCGGACCCTGTCGAGTCGCCACCCATTTCAAGGACTGGCCTGTCTCGACAGCCAGTCGCCCGCTTCTTGAAGAGGGGGCGGACGTGTTCATCCGCTTCAATGAAGGGCTGTCGATTCTCAAGAAGGTCATGGCTGTCGACAGCGGGAAAGATGCCTCACTGTCGCTGCCTGAAAACAAGCGTTTCGATCAATTGGTCAGTTCCAGAAAGCCGTTCGGGCTTGAGACGACGTTCAAGGGCAAGCTCACCAAGCGCACTGGTGACGTACTGGTCTATCAGAACGGCGGTACGGGATACATCGCTAAAAACTCGGTATCGACTGGCACTCACCTCATCGACAAGTGGAAGCTCTTCATGGGCTACGCCGCCCCGGGGACCGGCAACAAAGATACCTACCCGCACAGAATCATCAGCACCCCATTCGTCGGGGAGCCGGGCACTATCTCTTCGGAGACCTATCTCTGCATTGGCCCGCTCGACTCCAAGGTTCAGGCTGAGAGCGTCATGTCCTACCTCTCCTGTCGCTTGACGCGCCTCCTGATTCTTCTGCACAAGCCATCCCAACACATCACGCGCAAGGTCTACACCTTCGTGCCATCTCAGGAGTGGACGAGGCGGTGGACGGACGAGGACCTCTACGCGAAATATGACATCTCAGCTAGTGAGATCGCGTTCATCGAGAAGGTTGTCCGCCCGATGAACCTCAGCGGAGCCTTTGAGGATGACTAAGGATATCGAAGAAATCCTCGCGCCAAAGCCCGAAGCCCGGCCGCGCATCTACGCCTACTCCATTGAGGAAAAAGCGCGCAAGGGCCCTCCTCAAGGTGGGCCAGACCACATGTGCTGTGAAGGGGAGAGGCCGTGATACCGCTTGAGAAGTTTTATACAGAAGACCCCAGGTGGCACGAGAAGATCGGCGATATTCACGCCCTGCTTGAGCGCGTCAAGATCAGCGAGGAACAGTCCGGCGATGTGTTGCATCTGCGCAAGCTTAATCGCATCCTCTCGATTCACGCATCCACCGCCATCGAAGGCAACCAACTCACCCTGGGCCAGGTCACTGATGTCATCAACGGCAAACCGGTCTGGGGACCGCCCAAGGACATCAAAGAGGTGCAGAACGCTTGGCATGCCTACAACGAAATGACCCGCTATGAGCCCTGGTCGGTGGCCGACTTGTTGATGGCCCACGCTCACCTGACCGATGCGCTCATCGGGGAGTCGGGCCAGTTCCGCACGGTCGGCGTTGCCATCGTGCGCGGCGACGGCACGGTGATGCACCGTGGCTCCCCGGCGGAACAGGTCCCCGCCCTCGTCGAGCAGCTCCTGCACTGGGGGAAGAGCAGCGAAGCGCACCCGCTCATCAAGAGTTCAGCCGTCCACTACATGCTGGAATACATCCATCCCTTCCGTGACGGCAACGGCAGAATCGGGCGGCTGTGGCAGACGCTGATTCTTTCCAGATGGAGTCCGTTGTTTGCCTGGATGCCGGTTGAAACCCTGGTCCACCACAATCAGGCGCTGTACTACAAGGCGTTGCAGGATTCGCATACTGGCGCGGTGGATTGCCGTCCGTTCATCGGCTTCATGCTTGATGTCATCGGGAATTCGCTGTACAAGTACATTGACGTGGCGACGGAGACGGTAGCCGATGTCCCTGTAAATGTCGGTGCAAATGTCGGCGTAAATGTCGGTGTAAATGATAAAGTTCTGGAGCTTTTGAGGCAAGAGCCCCGATTGTCGGCCAAGGAGTTGGCCACATTGCTCAACAAGACCACCCGCACAATCGAACGCCACCTCAAAGCACTCCGTGAAGCGGGCCGACTCAGGCGCGTCGGTTCCGACAAAACAGGACACTGGGAAGTTATCAATGCGTAAACCTACCATCGAGGAAATCCTCACACCCAAGCCGGAAGCCCGGCCGCGCATCTACGCCTACTCCATTGACGACAAGGCGCACAAGGGCCTCCTCAAGGTGGGGCAGACCACGCGCGACGTGAAGCAGCGCGTCGCCGAGCAGCTCAAGACCGCCGCCATCAAGAACTACAAGATCGAGCTGGACGAGTCCGCCGAGCGTGACGATGGCACGCTCTTCACCGATCACGAGGTGCGCGCGGCGCTCGTCAGGAAGGGCTTCGAGAACGCCGAACTGGAATGGATGCGCTGCTCGGTCGCCGATGTGCAGACCGTGCTCACCGAACTCCGCACCGGCCAGCAGTTCACCGGCACGCATCACGAGACCTTCCCGATGCGCCGGGAGCAGGCCGAGGCCGTGGACAAGACGCACGACTACTTCCATTCGATCTGGGCGGAGGACATGCACGCCGTCCCGCGCTTCCTCTGGAACGCGAAGATGCGCTTCGGCAAGACCTTCACCGCCTACCAGCTGGCCAAGAAGCTCGGCGCCAAGCGGGTGCTGGTGGTGACCTTCAAGCCCGCGGTCGAGGATGCGTGGCAGACCGACCTTGAATCCCACGTGGACTTCGACGGCTGGCAGTACCTTTCCCGCAACTCCGACAGCGACCCCACCCAGATCGATCCGCAAGAAGCCGGTGGTCTATTTCGGCTCCTTCCAGGACCTGCTCGGCCGCGACGAGGCAGGGAACATCAAGCCCAAGAACGAATGGCTCCACACGGTGAATTGGGATCTCGTGGTCTTCGACGAATACCACTTCGGCGCGTGGCGGGAGACCGCCAAGGAGCTGTTCGAGGGCGAGGACGAGGCGGTCGCCAAGAAGGAGACCAAGCTCGAATACGCCGCCGGGCTGGAGGAGGTGAACGAAGACCTCAGCGTGCTTTCGGAGAAGGAGACCGAGTTCCTGCCGATCACGACCAGGGCCTATCTCTACCTCTCCGGCACGCCGTTCAAGGCGCTGGCCACGGGCGAGTTCATCGAGGAGCAGATCTTCAACTGGACCTATACCGACGAGCAGCGCGCCAAGGAGGAGTTCGCCGCGAAGAACCCCGGCAAGCGGAACCCCTACGGCGCGCTGCCGCAGATGCGGCTGCTGACCTATCAGATGCCGGACGAGCTGCTGGCGATCGCGAGCGCCGGGGAGTTCGACGAGTTCGACCTCAACGAGTTCTTCGCGGCCTCCGGCACGGGCAAGGGCGCGCAGTTCAAGCACAAGAGCGATGTGCAGAAGTGGCTGGACATCATCCGGGGCGCGTATGCGCCGCAAGCGGTCGAGAGCCTCAAGACCGGGACGCGGCCGCCGTTTCCCGTACTCGGACGTGCGCCTGCTGCCCTATCTACAGCATTCGTTCTGGTTCCTGCCGAACGTTGCCGCCTGTCACGCGATGGCGAACCTGCTGGCGGAGAAGCACAACACGTTCTGGCACGACTATGAGGTAGTCGTCGCGGCCGGCGCATCGGCGGGCATCGGGCTTGATGCGTTGCCGCCTGTGCGGGAGGCCATCGGAAGCGGATTCGAGACCAAGACCATCACGCTGTCGTGCGGCAAGCTCACGACCGGCGTAACCGTGCCGCAGTGGTCCTCGATCCTGATGCTCCGCAATCTCAAGTCGCCCGAGACCTACTTTCAGGCCGCGTTCCGGGTGCAGTCGCCCTGGTCCATCAAGAACCCCAACGGCGACAACCCGAACGAAGAGGAAATCCTCAAGCCCGTCTGCTTCGTGTTCGACTTCGCGCCCACCCGTGCGCTGCGGCAGCTCTCCGAATACGGGATCGGGCTTTCGCCAAACGAGCCGAACCCGGAGAACGCTGTCAAGGATCTGGTGTCGTTCCTGCCCGTGCTGGCCTACGACGGCGCCAACATGACGCAGATTGACGCGGGCGGCATCCTCGACATCGCGATGGCGGGCACCTCGGCCACGCTGCTGGCGCGCAAGTGGGAGTCCGCGCTGCTGGTGAACGTGGACAACGATACCCTGCGCCGCATCCTGGACAATCCCGAGGCGATGGCCGCCGTGGAGCGCATCGAGGGCTGGCGCGCGCTCGGCGACAACATCATCGAGACGATCATCAACAAGAGCGAGAAGGTCAAGGAACTCAAGAACAAGGCCAAGGACGGGGACCTGACGGCGAAGGAGAAGAAGCAACTGACCGACGAGGAGAAGGAGTACAAGTCCAAGCGCAAGCTCGTTCAGGAGAAACTGATCAAGTTCGCCACGCGCATTCCCGCGTTCATGTACCTGACCGACTTCCGCGAGAACACGCTCCAGGATGTCATCACCAAGCTCGAACCGGACTTGTTCCTGACGGTCACCGGCCTGACGGTGAAGGACTTCCACCTGCTCGTGCGCCTGAAGGTGTTCAACACCGAGCAGATGAACCAGGCTGTCTTCGCCTTCCGCCGCTACGAAGACGCCTCGCTCCGCTATACGGGGATCGAGAGCCACGAGGGCCTGACCCACTACGGGCTCTATGACACTGTGGTGGCGCGGGAGTGAGGGAAAACTACTGGCCAATAATCGGTTACACATGGATTGCAAATCCGCTGCGCTCCATCGCAACCAGTGAACCGTGACGTACGAATAGATGAATTCGATGAGTTTTCTGATCTATTTAGATCAAAATATATTGAGTGATTTACGCCAGCGTAAAATCGAAAAATCTCAAAATGAACAGTTCAGAATACTCAGACATGTTCTTAAATCTGAGCAAGTTACGGTCGTTTATTCTCATGTAACTCTTGATGAAATTCTTCAAATCCCTAAGGCTAAATATCGCCAAGAACACATTGAAACCCTGATAGAACTAAATGCTAAGTATATTGAGCCCTTATATCGCACACTGAGTAAGCAAGAACCAGAAAAAGTGTGGTGTGCTCATTTAGAAAATAAGCAGTCTAACGCTGATATCGGCATAACTTCTCTCATGGAGATTAGTCAGCTATCTTCTCGCAAAATTTCTGGATTACCGACAGTAGAGAGTTTTCCCGAAATAAACGGAAAACTAAAGGAGTCATTGAGTACTTTACTCTCAAACTGTGAACAGCAATTAGCTACGATTAATGTCGACAATCTTGATGAACCTTTAAAAAGCTATTTTACAAACATGCAAAGCCAAATGGACGAGTTGAAGCTAAAGTCATCATCACTGCAAGCACCTGAAATTAGTAGCGAGCAACAATTAGGCCCTAAGCCATTTAGAGAAATACCTGAAATTAAAGCATTGGAAGTACAAAGCCTTGATACAAAGCAAGTAGTTCATGCTATTGAAGCTACTTTTAAACTGGAGAACAGTAGTTTTAATCTTGCTGATTACATCGAGGACACTCCTCAAACAGCTGTTACGCGAGCTTACAGCTTAATGAATTGGGCTGGCTACTATGCGGATGACTTTACCAAAACCAAAAAAGGTAAAGATCGTTTCAATGCTTCAAATAATGACATGCTGCATGCTGTATCTGCTTTAGGGGCAAACTTTTTGCTTTCAAATGACTTTAATTTTCTCAAAAAGGCTAAGGCATGCTTTGCATATGTTGATTGCGAAACAATAGTGTGTAGTCCACAGGAATTCATCGAAGACTATTGCAAATTTGTATAACAAGTGGGTCAAATCGACTCCAAGAAGCTGCGCTTTTTCCCGTAATTTACCCAAGCATTGGATGTAAACAACAGAACAGAATAAAAAAGGGGCATGGATATGAATATCAATCTCTTTCGGTCATTCTTCAAGTGGTGCACCATCATCAATGGAGGGCTGCTGATTCTCTCGGCCATGTTGATACGATTTGCTGGAGTTTGGATTTTCGAAATACATCACAGCTGGATTCCAATTACCGAAGACGCCTTCCCTGTTGCAATCTACATTCTTCTCGGCATTTTCAAGCTCATCGTAATTGTGTTCAACGTTGTCCCGTACATTGCGCTCGTTATCATCGGAAGGAATCAAGCATCCAACCAAGTGCCGGAGGCTACGGCTCGCAAGCTCGCCGGTCCTCAATACTGACCTTGGGCGACTAATGGCTACCTTGAAAAATGATCTTTTCGCCCAAAATCTGCGTTATGCTCAAAATTTTATCCTCGAAATATTAACTATATGCCTGCGGTAAAATTTTTCGCATGCCTTGATCTTGAACGAAAATCTTTATTTTTCAAGGCACCATAATGATGTGCATTATAATTAAATGTAAAGTGTCAAAAAAGGTATGAAAGGAATAAAATTCAGAAATAGATAACCTGTTTTTGGAAAACATATCTGCAGCAAACAGTAGGAGAAATGAAATGGATATAATTCAAAACTTCTTTGGTGAATTTACCTGGGACACCATTATTAAGTCTGGGCTACGAATCTCGATGCTTCTTCTTTGTGGCTGGATTGCGACGAAGGTGTTGCAAAAATTTCTCCAGCGTCTTGAAAAACGTTTAATTAAAAAAAGTGAGCAAGAGGGAGAGCCACCCTCGGAATCTGAAAAACGTATTGAAACTATAGTTCGTTTGATAAAACACGCTTGCCTGGTTGCTTTGTGGCTGACATTTGGCTTAGTAATTTTAAATGAATTTGGACTGGAAATTGGGCCAATTATTGCCAGTGCTGGTGTTGTCGGCCTTGCTATTGGTTTTGGCGCCCAAAACCTGGTTCGTGATATTATTGCCGGTTTTTTTATAATTCTGGAAAACCAAATACGTGTTGGTGACGTTGCCATTCTCAATGGGACTGGCGGTCTCGTGGAAGAAATTAATTTTCGAACGAGCATTCTCCGAGACCTGGGTGGTGCAGTACATATCTTCCCTAATGGAACAATCACTACCTTAAGTAATTTAACAAATGAATGGTCCGCATATGTTTTTGATATAGGTGTTGCTTATAAGGAAAATACTGACCATGTCATTGAAGTCATGCAAGAAGTCGGCAGAACAATGCGAGAGGATAAAAAGTTTGGCATAAACATGCTCGCAGAGCCTGAGATTTTTGGAGTAGACAAGCTTGATGATTCTTCCGTCGTCATTAAAGGACGAATCAAAACAAAACCAATCAAGCAATGGGAAGTTGGTCGGGAATTCTTGCGAAGAGTCAAATATGCTTTCGATGAAAACAATATAGAAATACCTTTTCCGCATCGGTCAATATATTTTGGAGAGAAAAGTAAACCCTTCAGTTTACAATTATTGGAAAAATTGCAAAACCAGGAACACTCGCCGCTGCCATAAACAGGAATTTTTTTAAAAAAATAGCGCCTGCCCCTGATTAAGCCATGACTTTTTCGGAAGGATTAAATATGGAATGTTTAATGGATCACATCGTTTTAAATGTGGAAGATGATGAGAAGATGATCACCTTTTATTCGAAGGTGCTTCTATTTGCGACTGAACGGCTGGAGCAATACCGCAGAGGAGACGTGCCATTTCCGTCTGTGCGACTGAATGCGGATACAATTATCGACCTGTTTCCGAAAAAGATGTGGCAGAAAAGTGTTGGAACTAATCAGGATCGGACAAGATTGAACCATTTCTGTATTGCCTTGAACAAGGAGGCGTGGGAAAACCTTCTGAAGCGGCTTGCAGGCCAACAATGTCGACATAGAAGAAGGTCCTGTTCCGCGCTGGGGCGCACACGGCGCCGGGACATCGATATATTTTCGCGACCCGGAGGGTACCCTGATCGAGGCGCGGTATTACGAGGGACACAACAGCTCGGAGAGATGTCTCCTTGGATCGTAAGCGGCAAAGGGCGGTTCCATGTCATTTCACACAGATTCTATTCGCACAATAATGTCATCAAATCCGACTCGCCGAAGCTCTCGAATTATCGGTATCGTGATGTGTATAGAGGAACTCCATGAAAAGATGCGACTGGGTAACAGATGACCCACTGTATATACAATATCATGATACGGAATGGGGCGTTCCCCTTCATGATGATACAAAACTTTTTGAATTGCTTATTCTTGAAGGGGCTCAAGCCGGGTTGAGTTGGCTTACTATTCTCAAAAGACGGGAAACATACAGAATCGCATACGATGGCTTTGATCCGGTTAAAATTGCCCAATGGAACAGCCAGAAAATTGATCAGTTACTGAAAGACCCTGGAATCATAAGAAACAAACTGAAAATAGAATCAGCAATAATCAATGCCAGAGCCTATCTGAAGGTCACCGATGAGTTCAAAAGTTTCGATGAATTTATTTGGTCCTTTGTTGGCGGAAGACCGATACAAAATTCATGGCAAAAAAGAGGCCAAATCCCAGCTGCCACTCCTGAGTCAGAGAGAATGAGTAAAGAGCTGAAGCGCAGAGGTTTCAAATTTGTTGGTTCGACAATATGTTACGCCTTCATGCAGGCTGCGGGCATGGTAAACGATCATGTTACAGATTGCTTCAGATATGCGCTTGTCAAAAGGGCAGAGCAGGAGCCACGTCTTTGCTTGACCCCTGTTCTTAAAAAAATAGAGACAACGATCATTTAAAATCCTGACAAGTCACCACCGGAGCATGGAGCACGGGGCTGTCAGGAAAACGTGATTTTCATAGCCTTGTCCGCTGATACCCCGCCCCACGTCACCACCATTGCCAAATTCATTTCCTCCATGAACAAAGAGAATCCATCTGCTCAGGGATATCTGCTGGTCAGCGATGATCTGGGCCTGATCGGCAGGAAGATGTTTGCCATAGACGGCTGTTAAATGGCTTCAAATACCAGCAAGGAATGTGTCAGGGGTTGGTTGCTCTCTTTATTGCAGGGGCAGCGAAAGCGGAAAGTGGTGCCTTTTTCCGGCAAGGAGGTGAAGCTGACCCGGCCTTTCAGGTAGCGCTCCCCCAGCAGTTTGATGCTGTAGGTTCCCAGGCCCCGGCCCGGTCCCTTGGTGGAGAAGGAGCGCTGGAAGATCTGCAGCTGCACTTTCTCAGGCATGCAACTCTGGTTGTGTACCCAGAACTCCAGGTCGTCGCCGGCCTGCTCGCAGCCGAGGCGGACCACAGCCTCCCGGGGGGAGGCCTCAATGGCATTCTTGGTCATGTTGATCAGGATGCGATGCAGGAGCCGCGGGTCGGTGAAAAACTCAGTTGCCACGGCATCGGCGGCAATTTCCACCCTGCTGGACTGATCGTTGCCAACATTGTTATAAAAAGCAGCCACCTCGTCCAGCAGGACAAGACTTTCGCAGGGTTCGACCTGCAGGTGCAGGTCATTTTTTTCCGCCGCAGTCAGGGTGCGCTGCGCCTCGACCTCGTCTGCCAGCCGATATGCATAGCGATGGAGAACGTTCTTGTACTGCTTCTCTTTTTCCGCACCCAGCTCTTTTTCGCAGAGGTTCCGACTTAAGCCCACCATGCCGGTGGCAATATTGGCCACATCGTGAAAGAAGATGCGCTCGAAAGCCCGCCGCCTTTTTTCATGGGAGATATCGGTGAGGAAAAAAAGGTAGAGGCTGGTGTCGGCGCCGGGAAAGGGCGCGGCTTGCACCCGGAAGTCAAAGGACTTGCCGCTGCCCTCCTGCCTTATCCGGCATTCCTGGGCTGCGGAGTTTTCCGGCTGGTATAGAAAGGAAGTAGCTTTGTTCGCACCGCAAGTGGAGCAGAAGACGCTGGTACCGCAGCCCAGGGAACTTTGCACGGCATGCTCGCAGACCAGAGCGTCCCCCGGTTTCTTCCCCAGCACCTCGGCAAGGCATGTTGCACCGAGGAAACGCAGAAAGGACTGATTGGCGAAAACGATCTGCCGGGTATTATTGAGGACCAGAACAAAGCCGGGGAAAGCGTCCAGAACGTCAAGCAGCAAGGGTTGCCGCTGATCGCTTTACTCTGGTTTTCGATTTCAACCTGAGAGCAGCGTAGTTGCCTGGATGTTTCGGAAGGGCAGAGATAATCAGTCATATTAGAAGGAAAATGTTTAACTGTTTGGGGTTTGTATACGGAGGAATTTTTCCGGCATCGTAAATTATTGGACGCAGATCTTATATTTATATATTTTATTGGCATTGTCCACTTATGCAATGTTTTTTTTAAGGGTTTAAAAGCTCTTTTTTTTTTGCCTTTAACCCGAGTTATGCTTCCTCGCAGTTCTGAGTGGGTAACCCCGGTAAGTTTCTCTGCATTATGAGAGACACTGACCTTTTCCAAATGGACCTTGGTTTTAGACTCCTTGGCAGATGTTATCTTCGGATTCCGATCTGCGACAAAAACCTCTGGACATCTATCCAGATCGACTTCGCACGCGTAAGCACCTTTACCTGGCCGAAGTGCAAACAGGCCAACGTAAAGGCATATGATACCGAAGCGAAGACCTGGCGACACTTGAATTTTTTCTGCATGAAACATACATGACTGCCAGGTTACCCGTATTCAGTGTGATCAATCTGGCATTCGAGCAATTGATGTG
The DNA here is from genome assembly GCA_963776835.1 of uncultured Pseudomonadota bacterium. Taxonomy (GTDB): domain Bacteria; phylum Desulfobacterota; class Desulfobulbia; order Desulfobulbales; family Desulfocapsaceae; genus UBA2270. The sequence goes on along the minus strand of CAVZOB010000008.1, from coordinate 62,678 downwards.
CCACGGTTCGTCCAGGAAGCGCTTCCACATTGTTCTTTGAAACTATGATTAAAATAAGGACAGGGACCATTCCTCCGGCTTCCTGCAAACGAACTCTTGCGAGCCCACCCCTTGCTTTCGGCTACTATTTGTGATTCTGTTATTATAACAGTAGCGGACTTACCCCCATTAGATCACGCCCATGCCGGGCGTACGCAAAGCTATAAACGTGACAGCAAGAGAACGAAGTTTCGGATACTCATAGAACGCATAGCATTTTTCATTAATCCGCTATCATCTACCCGTATTTTGCTGGAGGTTATAGCAAACGTCAGGCGTCGGCGGCACCGCCTTCGAATGCCGCAACAAAGGAGGACATCACATGAAAATGCTACTTACGGTCGATTTCCCACTAGAGCCTTTCAACTCCCTTGTCAGAAGCGGAAAGGTCGGCGAGATCATTGGGCGGATACTCGAAACAATCAACCCGGAGACGGCCTATTTCACTGAGCAAGACGGTAAACGCGGCGGAATCTTCGTGATTAACGTACAAAATCCATCGGAAGTGCCCTCCTTTTCAGAGCCGTTCTTTCTCAACTTCCAGGCCAGTTGCAAATTTCGCATTCTGATGAGCCCCGAAGATTTGCAAAAGTCTGGGCTGGAGGAACTCGGCAAGAAATGGGCGTGAGATCTGCCTGACATTGCGCTCCAGCGGGACGCTGCGCGATAATGCCGAACCGCGTCCCTGAGCTTGAACGTTGAGCCGCATACCCATCAACCGCTATGAGATCTGGTATCCATCCTTCGGCATCTGCACGTCCGTCACCGGCAATCAGGACAGTTGCGCTGCTCGAAGCTTGTAAGGGCGCGGTGGTGCTGATGGCCGCCAGTGGCCTTCTTTCGCTGATCCACAGGGACGTGCACGCTGTGGCGGCAAAGTTCATTGAACATTTGCACCTGAACCCAGCTTCAAGATACCCGCAGATATTCCTTGACGCGAGTTCCCACGTGCACGACAGCCGCTTGGTATTGCTCGCGGCCGGTGCCGCCGCCTATGCGCTCGTTCGCTTCGTGGAGGCATATGGTCTCTACGGCGAGAAGGCCTGGGCCGAAGTCCTGGCGGCTGTCAGCGGCGCCATATACGTACCGTTTGAACTTACCGAACTCGTGCGACGACCAACATGGTATGGCGTTCTCCTCCTCACGCTCAACCTGTTCGTTATAGCGCTCATGGTCGAGGCACTCCTTCAACGCCGAAAGAGAGGCAGCCGCAATGCGGCATAACCCTCTATGAACACGGACTGGCGCGATCCATTCCAGACTGCCTCTGGCACATCACTCACCGCTGTCATAGACAGGAACTTCTGTGAAGTTTAAATATTCAAAATCTTGTCTTGGACCGACCCCTAAATAGTCCATCTTTCTTTCCTGAACACATAGGGGACATGATGCAAGAACAACAAAGGTCGAACCGACGGTAGCTATTTTTTTAGTCGACAGCTGACACTCCAATTATTACATAGACCCTTCCCTTTGAAGAGCTGCCGCATTCAATACGGAGGAAAAATGAGCATCTGGTTTCGGGGATAAGTGCGGGATGCTGCCGCAATAGATCGGCACGCAGCTGATTGAATCGATTTCCACACTATGGTTTCAGAGAGGAGTGAACACCCATGATTTTGGATGTACTTGAAAATGCACGCCGCTATTTGGCCGTGCACCAAGGATTTTCCCAGGCATTTGAGTTTCTCAGGCGCTCGGACCTGAAGGAACTGCCGGTAGACACCTATAAGATAGATGGTGAACGGGTCTATGCGATGGTGGCCAAGGAGCCTGGCCGCAAAAAAGAGGATGCCCTCCTCGAAACCCATGAAAGATACATTGATATCCAATTGGTATTGGCAGGGACCGATACTATGGGATGGAGGCCCAAGTCATTGTGCAAACAACCAAGCGGGAAATATAACCCGGAAACCGACCTGCAGTTTTTCATGGACGATCCGGTTGCATGGCTGCCCACTCAAAGCGGATCCTTTGCGATCTTCTTCCCGGAAGATGCGCATATGCCGCTGATCTCGTCAGGTCAGATCCATAAAGTCATTGTCAAGATTGCCATGAACCAGATGTGAAAAGTAATGTGAATCTTGCTAATGCAGTGAAATTTACTCAGCGATACAAATCAAGATAAAGGGAAGACATGACTATGGAGTACCAGACTGAATTTCTTGAACGGATAGAAAGAACCCCTGCCTCGGTGAGTTATCGGTTCAAGATGCCCGAGGGTTTCAACTTCACTGCCGGCCAATATATGTTGGTCGATCTGGGCGACGAACTGGTCCACCCCTTATCGCTCAGTGACTGCCCGGAGGAGACCGAATTCATCGAATTCACCAAGCGGATGACCGGCAGCCCCTACTGCCATCGCCTGCAATCCCTTAAAAGGGGAGAAACGATCATCGTCAAAGGACCGGCCGGCAAATTTTACGTTGAGGATTCAGACGACACTCTGGTCCTGATCGCTGGAGGCATCGGCATCACGCCGATCAGGAGTATCTTGAGAAGCCTCGAAAAAAAGAGAGGCGTCTCCTGCACGGTCATCCTGATCTACGGAAATCTGAACAGGGAAGATATAGCCTTCAGGGACGAATTGGAGAATATACAACTTCCTGATTACCGGTTGGTCCATGTCCTCTCGGACACCACCGGCATGGAAAACGCCTACCAGGGATTCATTAACGCTGATATCCTCACAAAAGAAGTGCCGGAAAAAAGGAGCGCACGCTATATGATCTCCGGACCGCCGGTCATGGTTGAGGCGATCAAAAAAGCCTTGGCCACGATCAGTGTCGGGGAAGACCGCATCCGCACTGATGAGTTTATCGGATATTGACATATCGGTCGTCTCCAAAAAAAGAAAGCCCCTTTGAAATGAATCATTTCAAAGGGGCTTTCAGCTATGGCGGAGAAGGTGAGATTCGAACTCACGGTACTTGCGTACACACGCGTTCCAGGCGTGCACCTTAAACCACTCGGTCACCTCTCCACAACAAAAATACTCAACAAGGCGTTGTTCACCAATACCCGGATATGAGAATATCGGGAACGACTTAAGGAGAGTATATGTAAACGGTGAACTGAATTTTCGCAACCAAAAAGTCGTCCTGCATCGAAAAAATGGTGCCTCAAGGTTTATTCCCCTCTTCCCTGCCCTGACGCCGTTCTTTGAAAAAATCCTTTAACATCCTGGAGCATTCCGTACCGAGGACACCGCCTGTAATCTCCAGGTGATGATTGAGGAGGCCGTCAATGCCGATGGTATAACGGGACTGGGCCGCCCCGGTCTTCGGGTCAAGGGCGCCAAAAACCAGACGTTGGATCCGGGCATGGAGAATGGCCCCCATGCACATGATGCAGGGTTCCAGGGTGACATAGAGGGTCGTGTCCACCAACCGGTAGTTGCCGGTTTTTTCGGCAGCCTCGCGAATGGCCAGAATCTCGGCATGGGCGGTCGGGTCGTTGGTACCAATGGGCCGATTGGCGGCAGCGGCCAGCAGGGTCTCACCATGCACCAGTACCGCACCGACTGGGACCTCTCCCATGCCAGCCGCCTGTCGGGCCTGCTCAAGGGCTATCTGCATAAAGGCCAGATCAAGGGTGTGCTGGTCGTTCATTCCTGGTTCCGGGTACCGTTACTGCTAGACGGCGGATTGATCTTCCACCTGCTGCAACATCTGGTCGATGACCCTTAAGCCCTGCAGCCAGAATCCGGGGTCATCCAGGTTGATGCCAAAGGGCCTGACCAGCTCATAGGGCGAGGCGGAACCGCCGGATGCCAGCAGTTCGGTGTAGAGGGTGACAAAGGAATCGCCATGCTGCTGATAGAGGCCATAAAGGGCCAGCACCAGGAGCTCTCCAAAGGCATAGGAATAGACATAGCCGGGCGTGGCCAGGAAATGCGGGATGTACGACCACCAGATCCCGTAGTCCGGCCGCAGGGCCACCGAATCCCCGAACATCTGGCGCTGGGTCTGCAGCCAATATTCACACAGGAGCTCACTGCTCAGTTCTCCTTGGTGGCGCCTGCCTTCATGCATCCGCTGTTCAAAACGGTTCATCGCGGTCTGACGGAAGACCGTGGCAAAGATCGACTCCAGCTTCTGGCAGATAAAGGCCCGCTTCTGCGCCGGATCAGTGAGCAGGGCAAGCTGGCTCTGGAAGATCAGCATCTCGGCAAAGACCGAGGCCGTTTCCGCCAGGACCAGCGGGGTATCGCTGTTGAAGTGGCCCCTGCCCGCAGCCAGACACCTGATGGACACCGTGCCCCAGTTCATGGGCCACGGTGGAGACATCATTGAGGGTGCCGGTATAATTGACCATGACGTAAGGATGAACATCCGGGACACAGGGGTGGGCAAAGGCCCCGCCCCGTTTGCCGTGGCTCACCGGGGCGTGAATCCAACTTTCGGAGAAGAACCGTTCAGCAATGGCGGCCATGTCTCCGGAAAAATCCGCAAAGGAGTGCAGAACCATGGTTTTGCACTCATCCCAGCCGATTATTTTCGATGGCAAGGCAGGCAGGGGTGCATAGCGGTCATAATCGGTGAGTTCGTCCAGATGCAGTAGTCCTTTTTTCACCCGGTAATAGCGCTGAACAATGTCATAGCGGCTGGTCACCGACTGCACCAGCGTCTCCACGGTGGCATCCGTCAGTTCATTATCCAGGTTCATGGCATGGACCCAGCTTTCATGGCGGCGCAGCCGGTCGTCGATCATCTTGTCGGCGGCCAGGGTGTTGAAAATATGGGTCAGGATATGGCTCTGGCCCTGCAGGCCGGCGGTGAGATCCGCTGCCGCCTGCCGCCTGACCTCGCGATCCTGGTGATGCAGATCAGTCAGCACCTCTTCCTCGGCACGCTTTTTTTCGCCAAAACGCAGACCGCTGAGGACCTTGTCAAAGAGGGTGTTCCAGGAACTTCTCCCCACCGGTGCATATTCGAGCAGCAGGGACTCCTCAGGTTCCGAAAGCTGATGCGGCAGATAGCGGCGCAGGGCCTCCAGATAGTGACGATACCCAGCCACCTCAGGCGCAGCAAGCAAGCGGGCCGCGATCTCAGATGGCAGCACATTCCACTCCAACTCAAAAAAAACCACTTCCTTTTTACATTGGCTTGCCAGCTCTTCCATCCTCTGTTCCAGAGCGCCGGCGACACTGTTTTCCATCCGGGTAGTGAAGTTCAAAAAGGCAAAGGTCGCCAGGCGGGTGATCCGGCAGTCCAGGTCCTCGAGACGAAGGACCAGCCCCAGCAGCTCTGCACCACCAAGGCTTGCAACATGGCTGCGGAACCGGCTGCGAATGGCCTGGGCCTCATCGATACACCGGTGGATATCAGCCGCCAGCTCCGGATCCTCTTCATTGGTATAAAGGTCGCCCAGATTCCACAGCACCCCGGAGACGCCGAGCTCATCTTTCATCGTATTTTCAGTCATAGCAGCAAGTTCCAACAGTAATTCGTTTTCATTTCTGATCATGATGGAAAGGGAGCAAAAGCGAAACGAGGCTCCCCCGTGCTCAGCGCAGGCCGGCAATAAAAGGACCCACTGCCCCGGCCCCTTTCTCATCCACCAGACGGATGGTCTGGGAACCGATCACCGCCATATCCGCTCGGCCGATGAGGGCACTCACGTCATCGCGATCCTGGATGCCGAAACCAACGGCCAGCGGCATCCGGGTGGCCTCCCGGCAACGCTGGAGATAATCAAGCACATCCCGACCAATCACCGACTTTGTGCCGGTAACCCCGCGCCGGGCCACACAGTAGATAAACCCACGGCCATGGGAGGCCAGCACCCGCATCCGCTCATCGGTGGAGGTGGGGGCAAAGATGAGAATGGGGGCGATTTCGTATTCCGCGGCCAGTTGCAGGAAGCTCTCCCCTTCCTCCGGAGGCAGATCCGGAACAATAAAGCCCTTGATGCCGCAGGCACGAGCCTTTTCAAAAAAGGACCTCTCCCCGTATTTGAAGATGATGTTGTAATAGGTCATGAAGAGAAAGGGGATATCGTGGCTGGCAGTCATTTCGGCGGCAAAGGCCAGGCAATCGGCAACCTTAATCCCGTTTTTGATGGCCGCCTGATTGGCCCGGACAATGACCGGGCCATCGGCCATGGGTTCCGAAAAGGGAATCTGCATCTCAATGCAGTCCACCCCGTTCTCCACCATCTGCAGGATCACTTCCCTGTTCACCTCAAAAGATGGATACCCGAGCACGATATGGGTCATGAGCAGGATATCCTTGTTTTTCAATCTGTCGCGCAGTTGTTGTTCCAGTTGCATTTGCTGTTCCTCGCAGATCTGATCCTTTATTTGCTAATATCGTAAAAGTCATCGATGGCTAAGCACAAAGGGGGGATTTTGGGCGACGCCATCTTATTTATCCTGGCTGTATTCCAGGCCCCGTTTGATGATGAACTCTTTCCAGGACGGGTCGTCGAAGGCATGGGCAATGGTGAAGATGTCCTTGTCGCCCCGGCCGGACATATTGATGATGATCGCCTCGTCCGGCGAGAGCTCCGGCGCCTCCTTGAAGGCCTGGACAAAGGCATGGGACGATTCCAGGGCCGGGATGATCCCTTCGCTCTTCATGGTCAGATCGAGGGCCGCCATGACCTCGCTATCGGTGGCGGCGGCAAAGCGGACCCGGCCCTTCTCCCAGAGATCGGCCAGAATCGGCGAGACCCCGACGTAATCGAGGCCGGCGGCCACGGAATGGGTAGTCGCGCATCTGGCCGTCGCCATCCTGGAGAAACATGGTCTTGTAACCCTGGGCAACCCCGGCCGAGGCATCCGTGCCAGCCAGGCGGGCGGCGTGCTGGCCGGTGTCGAGGCCGTGGCCGCCCGCCTCCACCCCGACCAGCTCCACATTGGTCGTTCCAGGAAAACCCTGGAAGATGCCCATGGCATTGGAGCCGCCGCCGACGCAGGCGAAGACCCGGGCCGGCATGTCTGCCGTGACTGTTCCATGATCTGCTCGCCGGCCTCCAGGCCGATGATCGACTGGAACCAGGCCACCATCTCGGGAAAGGGATGCGGCCCGCAGACGGTGCCCATGACGTAATGGGTGTCGTCCATATTGGTGACCCAGTCGCGGAAGGCCTCGTTGATGGCATCCTTCAGGGTCCGGGAGCCGTCGGTCACCGGGACCACGGTGGCGCCCAGCTTCTCCATCCAGAAGACATTGGGACGCTGGCGAGGCACATCTTCCTCGCCCATATAGATGGTGCACTCAAGGCCGAACTGGCGGCCATGGTGGCGGTGGCCACCCCGTGCTGGCCGGCCCCGGTTTCGGCGATCACCCGTTTTTTGCCCATCCGCTTGACCAGCAGCCCCTGGCCCATGACGTTGTTGGCCTTGTGGGCGCCGGTATGGTTCAGGTCCTCGCGTTTGATGTAGATCTGAGCCCCGCCGAAGTGGTCGGGACAGGTTCTCGGCATGGGTCAGGGGGGTGGGCCGGCAGGAATAGTTGGACATCAGCTCCACATATTCCTGCCAGAAAGCGGGATCATTTTTGCATTTTGTGAACTCAGCATTGAGCTCCTGAAAAGTATGATGCAGAACTTCGGGGATATACGCCCCTCCCCAGTTGCCAAAGAAACCTTGCCTATTTTTTGTATCCATTAATGTCACCCTATGTCAATATAGCAAAAAAATATTCCAATAAACGGTAGTTACCCTATATGTTTTGCCCCTGTTGTCGATAAGAGAAAGAAAAAAGATAGATATTTAATTATTTTCCCTGTTGTTCAGACCCACAAACCGAATCGAACAATGTTCTTTTATGCGACTTCAAGCAGATTTTATTCGAGATTTGCCAATTGCTGCCGGCAGACAGCAGCAAAATCCTCAGGGTAATGGCCATTGATAAAACGGAGCTGGGCCTCGCTGAATGCACCGGGTGATTCCGGCAGACGAGGCAGAAAGGCGTAGAGCAGATGTTGACCGGGCTCTCCCTTTCTGCCGATTCGTTTCGGGTATTCAATGGAGGTCACCATCCGCGCCCCCAGTCCGGCCAGGGCCTTTTGCGCCAGCAGGATACCTCTATCCAGTGAGGCCCGCATGGCGGGCCCCGCCTCCAGAATATTGCCCACCGCCTTTCCTTCCCCATCATCCAGAGCCATCAGCTGCAGCTCCCACTGGGAGGTCTGGGCCTTGGGCACAAAGAGCATGACATGCTCGTCCTGCCACACCACCAGACTGCTTTCCCGGTCCTTGCGGCAATCCATCCGTCTGTTATTTTTGATGCAGCCGATATAATCATCAAAAAAATCAGCATCATACTGTTCTCGATAGTGGCTGCATCACCTCGGCGACCATATCGCCGCAGCCAAAGGCCGGCAGCTCGCCGCAGGAGCTCTCAGGATCACCGGAATAGGCGGAAACCGTTTCCGGGATCATCGCATATTGCTGATGAATCTGCTGATGCGAGGCATGCAGCCGATAGCCGCTCGCTGCAAAATCAAAGCCGAAGTTCCAGCCCCAGAGTGTTGCCGGTGATGCCATATCCTGATCGTTGAGGGCACGCAGAATGGTCAGCCGCAGGGTTTCCAAATGTTCCGAGCTTAATCCTTGCTGTTCGGTGGGCAGGTCGATGGCCAGTTGCTCGGCCAGTCGCATATATGTCCGCTGATAATAGAGATGCCGCAAGCCCTGCATATCTGCCGCAGAAAGATCCTGGATTGCATAGCGGATTGCGTCATCTGCCATGTTGGCCGCGTAATGGCCGCCGGCAATATAGGAATTACGGCGCAGATACTCAAAAACATGGGACTCTCCCTTTTTAAGCCATTCTCCAACAATCTCACTGCCCCCTTGGGCTCCCGGCCTGAGTACCATCACTTTTTTGTAGCTGTCCGGCAGAGAGGGATTATTGGCCACTGCCTCAAACAGGGGATGATCATGAAGGAAAGGACGTATTTTGCCATGTTTGCTCCTCCGGTATTGGAGACCGATGGGAACCCCGGAAGTGTCTTTTTCGATCTGACAACTGAGTTCGGCAAGCTGGACGAGATCCTGGGGATCGGTGGAACAGGTTGCCAGAGCAAGCAGCAGGGCGGCTGGAAGTTTGCTGAACAGGGAAGCTTGCGCCCCTGCATCTTTCAGGGTTTCAGTCAGTGATGTGTGCTCATTCGCCGGAAGCGAGATCCGTCGATAATCAGCAGCGTTGGCATCCGCCCACTCCTGGTCGATAAAGGTCGTACCCCGGAAGGGGAAAGGATTGGGGATTTCAAAGATCCAATCGGCATTGGGGATGGAGAGGGTACCGTCCGGAAAATTGTCACTATTGTCTCGTTCAGATTTTCCTTCAACGGCTCCGGTAATGGCGCCTAAACGCTCAACCTTTTTTCCAGCCCTGAGATTGCAGACTGTATAGGATGGTTTGTGGATACCATAGATGAACTGCTGCTGCGAGGTGACGCAGGTGCGAAATTTATTCATGTTTTTTATCCGTTGCCCAGAGCTCCAGGGCCTTTTGATAGACCTGGGAACGGGAAAGACCCAGGTCTTTGGCAATACGACGACTCACATCCTTTAAAGAAAGCTCGGTATTCTCCTGATACCAGAGGAGAATTTCCTCCAGATTTTCACCCTTGTTCTCTTCCTTTGAGGAACCTGGCTGAATAATCAGCACAAATTCACCCCGATTTTTCTTGCCGCTGGCAAGTTCAAGCAATCCGCTGATAGGGCCTGCCTGCAGGTCTTCATAGACCTTGCTCAACTCCCTGGCCCAAAATGCCTGGCGGTCCCCCAGAATGGCCAGGACATCGGCCAGAAGGGCCTGAATACGATGGGGCGATTCATAAAATACCAGGGCCCATGGGGCCTCCACAAAGCTGGAGAGAAGTTTTTGACGTTGCCCTTTTTTGGCAGGGGGAAAACCTAAGAAGAGAAAGTTGCCCTCGGTGATACCGGCGGCAGAAAGGGCTGTGGTAAGGGCGGACGGGCCAGGCAGAGGCACAATGGTGATCCCGGCAACCCTGGCTTTTTTGACCAGGACTGCACCGGGGTCGGATATTGCGGGAGTACCGGCGTCGCTGACCAGGGCGATGGTTTCACCGGCAAGCAGTTTCTGCACCAGCTCTTCCGAACGTTCAGCCTCTTTTTCCCGGTAATAACTGATCAAGGGGGTATGGATGTCAAAGTGGTTCAGCAGATGTTTGGTATGGCGGGTATCTTCCGCGGCAATCAGATCCACTTCCTTCAGGATACGCAGGGCACGGAGGGTAATATCTTCAAGATTGCCGATGGGGGTGGCAACCACATAAAGAATACCTATATTATCAACGTTCGTTTGCATCATCAAGATCAGGGAGACTTATTTTGAATAGGACTGAGAGCAAATTAAAATATCATTATGAACAATCCTGGCAAAAAAAGCATCTGCTTTCTTGATCTGGCTGTCATACTGGCTTAGTATTCATTCTATAAGAGAATAACAGCATCTTCAATAAAAGGGGCCTCATGTGGTCAATCTCATTCGTGCAGTGATCGAGGCATCGTGGTCGCTGCTGCTTGATTCATCGGTATATATCCTTTTCGGCATCCTGGTTGCCGGACTGCTCAAGGTATTCCTGAATCCGGAGACAGTGGTGAAACATCTGGGTTCCGGACGATTCAGCTCGGTTATAAAGGCGGCGCTCATGGGAGTTCCGCTGCCTCTCTGTTCCTGCGGGGTCCTGCCGGCAGCAGTATCCCTGAAAAAACAGGGGGCCAACAAGGGGGCCACAACTGCCTTTCTCATCTCAACCCCGGAATCGGGCGTAGATTCCATCGCCATCAGCTATGCCCTGCTCGACCCGATCATGACCGTGATCAGGCCGGTTGCAGCCTTGATCACCGCCATGGCAGCAGGATTTATCGAGAACATCATTAACTGGCCTGAACCCCTTGTACCCATTCCCCCAGATATCAGTTACCCTGTCGATGATCAATGCTGGACAAGAGACGTCTGCTCCTGATATTCCTGCCAGCCATCATGGCAAATGGAGCAGGATAAGGGATGGTCTGAGGTATGCGCTGGTTGATGTCTGGGGCGATATTGCCCTCTGGTATTTCGCAGGATTACTCATTGCCGGGCTGATCATGGTCGTGATTCCCGGCGAGCTGATGAGCAGATGGCTGGACGGAGGATTATCTTCCATGCTGCTCATGCTGGTGATAGGCATCCCGTTGTACATCTGTGCAACCGCCTCTACTCCGGTGGCCGCCGCTCTGATCCTGAAAGGGGTAAGCCCTGGTACCGCTCTGGTTTTCCTGCTCGTTGGGCCTGCCACCAATATCACGTCGATTTCGGTATTGATTGGCATCTTAGGAAAGAAGAGTACTGTTCGCTACCTGCTTATTCTTTCATCCTGTGCTGTACTCTTTGGACTGGCCGTGGATCAGCTGTATGCGAGGGCAGGGATCTCTCCTCAGGCTGTTATCGGTGAGGCTGCAGAACTCGTTCCCCATATTGTGAAGCTGGGAGGAGCCTTCATGCTCCTCTTACTCTCTATACAACCATTTTCAAGCTGGCTGAAAAGAATGGTGACCCCTAAGAAGCAACTCAGGTTCCACAGCGGATTCCCTGATCTTAGCGCCTACAAGGAAAAAGGCAAAGGGAAACGATAACCCTCACAATTACATGTTTTCCCATTTTGGTGTCTTGATGTCTCAGTTCCCAGACGCAGAAAAGCCCCAACCAGAGGTTCTGGTTGGGGCTTTTCCTATAAAAAATTCGGCAGCGTCCTACTCTCCCACATAGTCACCCATGCAGTACCATTGGCGCAGAAGAGCTTAACGACCGTGTTCGGAATGGGAACGGGTGGGTCCTCTTCGCTATGACCACCGAAAAAAGTGGAATGCAATTGAAAGTCAGGAAGGTATATTCCCGATATTTCAATTTTATAAAAAATCGATAATCGAATAGTAGAGTATTCAGTACTTACTTAATCAAAAAAATTGGATAAGCCGCACGGCTTATTAGTATCGGTTAGCTCCATGCATTACTGCACTTCCACACCCGACCTATCAACGTTGTAGTCTTCAACGAGCCTTTAGGTGACTTAAGTCACGGGATATCTAATCTTGGAGTGGGCTTCCCGCTTAGATGCTTTCAGCGGTTATCCCTGCCGAACTTAGCTACCCAGCAATGCCCCTGGCGGAACAACTGGAACACCATAGGTTCGTCCATTCCGGTCCTCTCGTACTAGGAAAAGATCTCCTCAAATATCCTCCGCCCGCAACAGATAAGGACCAAACTGTCTCACGACGTTTTAAACCCAGCTCACGTACCACTTTAATTGGCGAACAGCCAAACCCTTGGGACCTGCTCCAGCCCCAGGATGTGATGAGCCGACATCGAGGTGCCAAACCTCCCCGTCGATATGGACTCTTGGGGGAGATAAGCCTGTTATCCCCGGCGTACCTTTTATCCGTTGAGCGACGACCCTTCCATGCGGAATCGCCGGATCACTAAGACCTACTTTCGTACCTGCTCGACTTGTCAGTCTCGCAGTCAAGCTCCCTTATGCCTTTACACTCTTCGGCTGGTTTCCAATCAGCCTGAGGGAACCATCGCGCGCCTCCGTTACTCTTTAGGAGGCGACCGCCCCAGTCAAACTACCCACCAGACAATGTCCCGGATCCGGATCACGGACCGCGGT
>CAVZOB010000008.1:0-45000 GCA_963776835.1 uncultured Pseudomonadota bacterium | reverse complement strand
CGCTCTCCCCAAGATTGATGAATGCCTTGCCAGCTTAAGTGAGAGGACGGGATCGATCCCCTCCCGCCTTGTCAAACTTGCAGTCCAACATTACATAGACTCAGAGCGACAACGTATTTTAAGTGATGATAAAGAGTGCGTTCTCTTAAGTCGTGAAGAGTGGGATGAACGTCTCATTGAGGCCATTACCCTGAAAAACCAGCCGAATCTCCGGCGAGTCATGAATGGCACAGGCGTGGTCATTCACACCAACCTTGGCCGCTCCATTCTTTCTGCGTCCATGGTTAGTGCCCTTCAGCAGGCCGGAGCCCATTATTCCAATCTGGAATTTGAGCTCAGCACCGGCAAACGGGGCAGCAGATACAGCCTGGTGGAAGAGATCATCTGCGACCTGACCCAGGCTGAAGCGGCCTTGGTTGTCAACAATAATGCCGCAGCCGTACTTCTGGTGCTCGATACCCTGGCCACGGGCAAAGAGGTGATTGTCTCCAGGGGACAGTTGGTTGAAATCGGCGGCTCGTTCAGGATTCCGGATGTGATAGCTAAAAGTGGCGCTCGCCTGGTCGAGGTTGGGGCCACCAATCGAACCCATCTGGCTGATTATGAAAAGAGGATAAATGATGAGACCGCCCTCTTATTAAAGGTCCATACTTCCAATTTCAGGGTTATCGGTTTCACCTCCGAAGTTTCTGCTGAAGATCTGGTGGCCCTGGCACATGCGAAGGGTCTAGCTGTGGTGGAGGATTTGGGCAGTGGCAGCCTGGTCGATCTTTCTTCCTATGGCCTGCCGCCAGAGCCGACCGTCCAGCAGATAGTCAAGGCCGGCGTTGACGTGGTCACATTCAGCGGCGACAAGCTCCTCGGCGGCCCCCAAGCCGGTCTTATCGTCGGCAAAAAAGAATTCATTGACCGCATCAAGCGCAACCCCTTAAATCGTGCCCTGCGCATAGACAAGTTCACCCTGGCCTCCCTGGAAGCAGTTTTACGTAATTACTATGACCTGGATCAGGCCCTGACCACTATCCCCACACTCAGGATGTTGACCCAGCCTGTTGACCTGATAAAAAGAAGAGCCAAAAGACTTATGCGCAGAGTGCAGCCAACCGTTCTCCCAGTGTGCTCCCTGAACCTGTGCTCTACAATGTCGCGGGTGGGTGGTGGCGCCATGCCTGAACATGGACTTCCAAGCTGGGCAGTTGCCTTCAAACCTGAAAAAATCTCCATCGGTGCCATGGAAAAAGGATTGCGCTCTCTCCCTATTCCAATCATTGGCAGAATTGAAGATGATTCTTTACTCTTGGACATGAGAACCATAAGCGATGATGAAATTCCTGACCTGGCCACTTCCTTAATGTTTTTTCTGGAGCGAGGAGATCTCCTGTGATTCACCATTTCCCCTTATTTACAGCCGCTCATACCCTTGCACGCCATGACTTTCATAACTTTTCCCTGCCCTTTTCCAGGGTAATTAAAGAAAAAATTGCCACAGCCACTGAGGTCTATTTTCTGGAGGATGTCCTGCAGCTGGAGAGTTTATCCGATGACCTCCACAGGCTTCCCATGTTGAAAGAAACTTTTGCCAAGGTCCTGCAGAGCAATGTTCCCGCAGCCCATGACGACTGTCTTTTTTTTCCGTTTTCAATCGGTGATGAGCAGATCATTATGGCCCTGGTCACCGGAATTGATCGCCTGCTGGTGAAAAAAGTCGGCCACGATTGGCTGCAGGAAATCCGTGACACCCTGCAGCGAGAATTTCTGATATTAAAACAGGCAGGCGTGGACCTGCAGACCGGCCTTCTCAATGGTACCCATCTCAACACACTGCTTGACACCTTTCCCGAAGAAGAGCATTTTGGCCTTGTCCTGGTGGAAATATACCCCAGGGTCCGTACGGCCATGGAAGGCATGCAGCATGTCCGCCGTTCAGCGGCTGTCCTTAAGTCCTTTGCCGGAGAAGATCTCCCTCTCTATCACCTTGGACAGTCTGTTTTTGCCTTCGCCTGTCGAAGCTGCAAGGAAGATTCCGCCGCTCGTTTTGGTCCCTTGCTGCTTTCCTACTTGAAACAGGAACAATTCAAACGCGTGCATGTGGGATACAGCCAAGGCGAAATCGGCCCTGACAGCTTCAATGAATACAAAATAACCGGCCGTCAAGTCCTTGATGAGGCCTGGCTTTCCCTGCAAATTGCCTGCAAAAGAGGACCTTTCAGCTTCTGCACCTATCGCTCACTGCAAAATTCCCAGCGCCATCCCCTCTATGCCTCGAGCAGATATATCCAGGCCAGGCTCCAACCCCATTGGCAGCAACTGGATCAATTCACCCTGGTACAACTGCATCCAACAAAGGCGACCGGAGAGATCCATGACAAAATAACCCTGGACCTTGCCGGCAGCAGAAAATTCAAGGGCCAGGATGAAGACGCGTATCTCTTGCTGCCCATCACCGATTCCCGGAGAGTGCTGTCCTTTGTCAACAAAATAATCCAATCAATAACCGGTGACCGGGAAGTCGAATGTACTGTGGCTGCAGGTATCGCCTCCTTTCCATACTCGGATTTTAAAAAATCAGAGATGGTGCTCAATTGCCGGAAGGCCCTGTTACATGGGATATTAATGGGTGAAGGCATGATCACGCTCTTTAATGCCCTCAGTCTGAATGTCAGCGGCGACATCTTTTATGGAGAGGGAGATATCCCCCGGGCCATAAAGGAATACAGACGGGGCTTGTTAATCCAGCCCCATGACGTTAACCTGCTTAACAGCCTTGGCGTCAGTTACGCGATGATCAACAGACACCGCATGGCCAATGACTGCTTTATGAAGGCCATCGCCGAGAAAAATGAGGATTTCATGTCCTGGTATAACCTGGGACTTGGGCGTGAATTGCAGGGAGATACTGCCGGGGCAGTGGAGTCTTTTGAAAATGCCTGCAAGTGTCATATTGAAGACGAACAGGAGAGTGCCAACGCCCGAAAAGAACTGCCTTTGCAGCTTGGGAAGCTGTACTGCCACACAGGGCGACATCAAGAGGCATTAGACCTCCTTTCACCCTGGTATCAGACGAAAAGCAGCGACCCAGGATCCGGCAGGGCCCTCCGTTATCTTGGAGAATCGTGTTATGCGGTTGGCAGGATTCGGGAGGCAATGAGCTGGCTGCAACGAGCCATACGTTTCGATGAATTTGATGCGGACTCCCTGAGCCTTCTCGGCGAGATCTACCTTGAAAACAACGAGGGTGACCAGATTGCCCTTAAACTCTGTGAAAAAAGTGTTGAGTTAAACCCCCTGCCCACCCTGTTTCACTTGCGGCTCGCCAGGGCACAAGTCCAATGCGGGTACCTGGACGCGGCCAGAGACACCTTGCGTCCCTACCTCAGGAACAAGGTGACAAAAGGAGCTGCTGCGTTCCAGATGGGGGTAATATACTGGAAGCTGGGACAGAAGATGAGGGCTGGAAACTGGTTTTACAAAACCCTGAGCCAGGAAGAGGCCGGAACAAAATGGCATAAACTGGCCAGCAGCTCCTTGACGAAGATCCATACCAGAGCTCCAGACACAATCAACTCATCGAACCTGACAAATGGATTATCTTGTTCAGACCCGGTAGCGTGAAACCCTTTCCGATTATTCTGATTGGCAGTGATTTTTGGGGTGGACTTTTAGAGCGGATTAAAGATAAGTTTATCACAACGGATTAAAGCCAAGGATGATTTTTACTGTCGACAGGGATGTTGTGGAGAGTGTGGTCAATATGTAAAAAAAGACCGTTGTGATATGGTAGCACCTTGTGTTAGAAAAGATGTCGTCTCTATTTTTTTAATTGGTGTGTTAATAGGGCAAGGAAAACATCAATTATGACATGGGACACACCCATCCATTGACGGAAGATATAAACAGATGTGAGACAAAGAAATTCTTTTACCGACTAACTCTTTCCCTATCAATCAACTCGTTTCCCTGAAAGAACGATATAAATGGTGAATAAGGTTAAATCATGGCTCAGATAGATGCTTTTTTTAAATTAATGAATGATGAAGGTGCCTCGGATTTGCACATGGTGGCAGGCCAGCAACCGGTCCTCCGTATTCGTGGAGATATGGAGCGAGTAAAATTCAGGCTCATGGAAAACGAAGAATTAAAAAAAATGCTTTATGAAATCTGCCCGGAAGAGAAGATCAAGGCCTTTGAAGAATCCGGAGATATTGATTTTGGCTACGAGATTCCAGGACTTGCCCGTTACCGATGCAACTTTTTCCAGCAGAAACAAGGCATCGGCGCAGTTTTCCGCGAGATCCCCACTGATATCATGTCCTGCGACCAGCTGGGACTGCCCAAAGTTGTCTCCCGTCTGGCCCAGCTGCCCAAAGGACTTGTCCTGGTGACCGGGCCCACCGGCTCCGGTAAGTCAACGACCTTGGCAGCCATTGTTGATGAGGTAAACAAGACTAGAAAAGATCATGTCCTGACCATCGAGGACCCCATCGAGTTTGTGCATCAGAGCCAGAAATGTATCATCAATCACCGGGAGGTCGGTCTGCACACCAAATCTTTTACTGCAGCCCTTCGTGGCGCCTTGCGTGAAGATCCCGATGTCATCATGGTGGGTGAGATGCGCGACCTTGAGACAATCTCCCTGGCCATGGAGGCAGCCATGACCGGCCATCTTGTCTTTGGCACCCTGCATACCATGAACGCCATGAAGACCGTTGATCGTATCATTGAAATCTTTCCAGCCAATCAGCAGGGGCAGGTCAGATCCACCTTAGCGGATGGCCTGAAGGCCGTAGTCTCCCAAACCCTTTTCAAGCGTATTGACATCAAAGGACGATGCGCCGCCCTTGAAATCCTGATTGCCACCCCGGCCGTCCGCAATCTCATTCGTGAGGGCAAGACCTACCAGATCGCCTCGGTGATGCAGACCGGAAAAAAATATGGCATGCAGACCCTTGATGATGCCATCATGGGCTTTCTTGATAAGAAAATGATCAGCCCGGATGCGGCCTATTCCAATTCTATAGACAAGGCTAAATTTGTAAAATATCTGCTCAACCCTCCTTCAGATTTCACCGAGGTCTGATTGGGCCGCACCACCGAAACCATCCTGCCCTTCCTGACCATTTTTCTGACAATGTCAGGAAGAGCCAAGTGTCGCTCGCAACATGGCTGTGGCCAAAATGCAGCTATCATTTTCTAAAGCATTTGCAATTCAGCTGACGACATTATTCTGTTCCAACGGCCAAGGCCATTCCACTATCAAGATGATTTTTTCTTGACAAAAATCAGGCCGTGAATTATTGCAACAGGCACGGAATAAAAAAATCGTAACTGTTGCAAAATTGCTGTTTAAGTATAAGATACTTGTTCTTTTAATTCTCTATTGGAGGTGTTATTATGGCTTGGGATATCGTTATTGATTTAGACAAATGTGTTGGTGATGAAGAATGTGTAAACGCCTGTCCTGCTCAGGTATATGAGATGCGTGATGGCAAGGCCTTTGCCGCCGAACCTGATGAGTGTCTTGGTTGTGAGACCTGTGTTGAAGTTTGTCCTGAAGGCGCTATCACTGTAACTGAAGTGTAATCTCCCACACGCTCAGTCTGAGACAAGCCCATTCCCTCCTGGGGGAATGGGCTTGTCTCATTTTAAGAATGCGGATTGCAGATGACAAGGACAACACTTACAAAATTAAAACCAGGGGTGCCCAGACGGATTCATCTGTTGCTTGCCGCTGCTTTGTGGAGTTTAATAGGATGCATGCTCATGTTCCGTGGATTCTCCTGGCTGACAGGAGTCGGAAGACTCTGGATTATGGTTCCTGCCCTGCTTGTCGGAACCTTGAAATCTTTATTTATACTGGACAAGACTGCCAGAAAAGGGATCCATCGTATCCTTAAAATGGCGGATGGAACCTGCCTGGGAGCAGTCTATTCCCTCAAAACATGGCTGCTGGTTCTGGTCATGATGGGAACCGGCATGGCACTCCGCCATTCTACAATCCCCAGAGAGATCCTGGGTGGCCTTTATGTGACCATCGGCTGGGCCCTGTTTTTTTCCAGTCGGCACGCATGGCTGGCCTGGCACCATAATTCCGACCTGCGGGAAAAGCAGTGAGTCATTTGCATCCATCTTCCAGATCTTTCAATCAGATCGCCATTGACCCCTCTGCCCTGCACAAAAACTTCAGGATAATGCAGCAACGGGTCGGCCGGGATATTCGGATCATGGCAATGGTCAAGGCTGATGGGTATGGGCACGGGATGATCGAGGCCGCCAGCAGCTTTGCCAGGGCAGGATGTGACTGTTTCGGGGTCGCCGAGACCCAAGAGGGAGTTGCATTGCGGCACGCCGGGATCCAGGGGCAGATCTTGGTGCTGCTCGGTTTTCAACCCTCCCAGGAACAGCTCTTTTTTGATTATGATCTGACCCCGGTCATCTTTGATTATCAAAGCCTGCAATTACTCTCGCAGTCCGCAGTGAAAAATGGAAAAGAGCTGGCCGTTCATCTGAAGGTCGATTGCGGCATGGGCAGGCTGGGAATCATGCCTGCAGAACTGCATGATTTCCTGGCCCGGATGGGGAAATTTCCCGGGATATCCCTGGCCGGGATTATGAGCCATTTCCCCATGGCCGATGAGCCTGCCTCCACCCAGACCCTGGAGATGTATCAACAATTCAGGAAAGCCTGCACGCAGTCGAATCAGCGGCCTCCTGTTCTTTGTCATATCGCCAATTCCGGTGCAGCCCTCTATTTCCCCAAGACCTGCTGTGAAATGGTCCGCCTCGGCATATCCCTTTATGGCTATTATCCCGATGGCGCCAAGGGAAAGCAACGCGAGCATGGAGAAAGACTTGTTCCGGCCATGTCCTTTACCACGCAGGTCCTGCAGGTAAAATCCGTTCCGGCCGCAAGCGGGATCAGTTATGGCCATACCTTTGTCACCGGCCAGGAGACCAGAATAGCGGTTCTGCCCGTTGGCTATGCGGATGGATTTTTCCGGAGCTTGTCTAATAAGGCACAAGTGCTTATTAAAGGACAGCGCGCCGTGATTGTCGGTCGGATCTGCATGAATCTGTGCATGGTTGATATCTCAGAGATTGAAGGGGTAGAAACAGGTGACCAGGTGGTTATCATGGGATCACAGGGGGCAGAGACCATCACTGCCGATGAAATTGCTGGATGGATGGGGACAATTTCCTATGAAGTCCTCTGCCTGCTTGGCAACAATAATGAAAGAACCTACAATTGAGTAAAGATGATACGGCAACGTTTAAAACAAGTCATTGACGCCTGTTTCGAGCAGGGAGTCAGGGCAGGAAAATGGTCAGCGGATCTGGCCGGAAACTATACGGTGGAAGTCCCTAAACGAGAGGGTCAAGGGGATTTTTCCACCAATATGGCCCTCATCCTCGCCGGCCGTGAAAAAAGCAACCCACGGCAGATCGCAGCCCAATTGGTGGATCTGCTGGCAAAAGAGGCTGAGATCATCGACCATCTGGAGATTGCCGGGCCCGGATTTGTCAATATCTTCCTGAAGCCAGAGGTCTGGCAGCAAACGCTTTTCCCCGTGCTGGAACAGCGGAACGAGTTTGGTCTTTCCACCATCGGCCATGGCAGAAAAGTGATGGTGGAGTTCGTCAGCGCCAATCCCACCGGCCCTCTCAGTATCGGTCATGGCCGCCAGGCGATCCTCGGGGACGCCATTGCCCGTCTGCTGACGGCCACTGGCCATGATGTCTTCCGTGAATATTATTTCAATGACGCCGGCCGACAGATGCGGGTGCTCGGCGAGTCCACCCGGGCCAGGTATCTGGAGCTGCTGGGTCTGCCCAGCCAGTTTCCCGAAGATGGATATCAGGGGGATTATATCCTCGATATTGCCAAGGCAATGATCGCCGAACACGGAGACTCACTCAAGGATAAGCGGATGTACGGCCCCTTCACCACCAAGGCCAAGGAGCTGATCTTCAAGGATATTTCCGGAACCCTTGAGCGGATGGGAATCGTCTTCGACAACTATTTCAACGAACACACCCTCTATGAAGATGGCCATGTGGACT
Source organism: uncultured Pseudomonadota bacterium (assembly GCA_963776835.1). Lineage (GTDB taxonomy): Bacteria > Desulfobacterota > Desulfobulbia > Desulfobulbales > Desulfocapsaceae > UBA2270. The sequence goes on along the minus strand of CAVZOB010000008.1, from coordinate 36,942 downwards.
CGGTGGTCGCCGAACTGAGGGCAAAAGGACTGGTCTATGAAAAAGAAGGGGCTACCTGGTTCAAGACCACGGAATTTGGCCAGGAGCAGGATCGGGTCATCATCAAGAGTACCGGCGAGCCCACCTACCGCCTGCCTGATATCGCCTATCACCGGGAAAAATTCCGGCGCAACTTCGACTGGCTGATCGATGTCTTCGGCTCCGATCATATTGCCACCGTCCCGGACGTACTGGCCGGGGTGCGGGCGCTTGGCTATGACGACTCCAAGGTGACCGTGGTTCTCCATCAGTTTGTGACCCTGACCCGTGACGGCAAACAGGTGAAGATGTCCACCCGGAAGGCGACCTTTGTCACCGTCGATGAGCTCCTGGATGAGGTTGGGGTGGACGTGGCCCGCTTCTTTTTCATGATGCGCAAGGCTGACAGCCAGCTGGAGTTTGACCTGGATCTGGCCACCAAGGAGAGCCAGGAAAATCCGGTCTATTATGTGCAATATGCCCACGCCCGGATCTGCTCCATCCTGCGTCAGGCCGAAGAAAAGGGCGTGAAAAAACTTCCCGTGCAGGATGTGGATATCTCCCTGCTTGCTGAACCGGAGGAGTTGCAGTTGTTGAAGAGCATGGCCGCCTTCCCGGCCATGATTGAAGATGCAGCGCTCAGCCTTGCGCCCCATCGGGTCATCTTTTTCCTGATGGATCTTGCAGGGCAGTTCCATAGCTACTATAACAAGCACAAGGTCATTACCGACACCATTGGGCTCAGCCAGTCCCGGCTCTGCCTGATGGAGGCCCTACAACTGGTTTTCCAGAACGGACTGCAAATCGTCGGCTTGACCGCACCAGAAGAGATGTGACAGCATCGTTGAAAAATGGCCGGAACCCCGCGAAAAAAAGTAAAAAAAGTCAAGTTTGAACTGACACGCAGTGGCATTGCCGGAGTGGGGGTAGTCTGCTTCTGTATCTTTTTATGGATGTTCCTGCTTGGCTTCTGGGCAGGAGAATCTGTACTGCGGCCTTTGACGCCGGGGATGAGTGAGGTCAGCAAGACCGCGCTCATCAAAACAATAAAGTAACCGGCCTGCCCTTCCTGGCCTGGCAGGACCAATAAGACGGATAAGCACAACTTGACCGATACAAACCGATGGCACCAATACAAGCAATGATACGGAACGCCCGCATGGATGATGTGAAAAAAATCCACTCACTGCTCAATCATTTTGCGGCAAAGGGGCTGCTGCTCGGTCGTTCCATCAGTTCCCTCTATGACCATCTCCGTGATTTTATTGTGCTCACTGGCGAATCAGGAGAGATCCTTGGCGTCTGCGCCCTGCAGATCAGCTGGGAAAACCTGGCCGAGATCAGGTCGCTGGCCGTTTCGGAAGCCTTCCAGGGCCAGGGCTTGGGGGCGCAACTGGTCCAGACCTGTCTTCAGGAGGCAAGAACGCTTGAAATTGAGAAGATCTTCACCCTGACCTACCAGGCAGGATTCTTCCGCAAACAGGGATTTACTGATATTGATAAACGGGATCTGCCCCACAAGATCTGGAGTGACTGTCTCCACTGCCATAAGTTTCCTGACTGTGACGAAGAAGCACTAGTCTTCACCATAAATGCAAAGCCGTCGTAAAAAATTCTTGGTCCATTAGATTATTTAACGGCATAATGGACCGTAAGGAAAATAGATAATAATGTAAGTTTATTTCCTTACGGCCTTTAACTAATAAATTAAAAAAACTGATATGATTGGAAAATTACTGACAAAAGTATTCGGCAGCACCAATGACCGGGCCCTCAAACTGATTCAGCCCCTGGTGAACCGGATCAATGAACTGGAAGCTCCCCTCCTGCCCCTCGATGACGCACAGCTTGCCGCAAAAACCATTCATTTTAAAGAACGGCTGGCAAACGGTGAGCCCCTTGATGATCTCCTCCCCGAATCCTTTGCGGTGATGCGTGAGGCTGCCAAACGTGTCCTCGGTGAGAGGCATTATGATGTGCAGCTGATCGGCGGGGTCATCCTCCATCAGGGCAAAATTGCCGAGATGAAGACAGGTGAAGGCAAGACCCTGACCTCCACCCTGCCCACGTACCTCAATGCCCTCACCGGCAAAGGCGTGCATTTGGTAACCGTCAACGATTATCTGGCCGCCCGTGATGCTGATTGGATGGGCAAGGTTTATCAATTCCTGGGACTCAGCGTCGGCAAGATAGTGCACGGCATGGACGACAACGCCCGCCGGGAGGCTTACGCTGCTGATGTGACCTATGGCACCAATAATGAGTTCGGCTTTGATTATCTGCGCGACAATATGAAATTCGAGCTGAGTGATTTCTGTCAGCGCGGATTTAATTACGCCATTGTCGATGAAGTGGACTCTATCCTCATTGATGAGGCCAGGACTCCCCTTATTATCTCCGGTCCGGCAGATATTTCAACCGAGCTCTATGTCCAGGTCGACAAGGTCATGTCCCAATTCCATGCGGAGGAACATTATGTTGTTGATGAAAAGGCCAAGCAGGTGGCCCTGACTGAAGAAGGGGTTGTCTTGGGCGAGGAACTCCTGGAAGTGGAAAACCTTTATGATCCCGGCAGTATTGAGCAACTGCACCATCTGACCCAGGCCCTGAAGGCCCATGCCCTTTTTCAACGTGATGTCGATTATATTGTCAGAAATGGTGAGGTTATCATCGTCGATGAGTTTACCGGCCGCACCATGGAGGGCAGACGCTACAGTGATGGCCTCCATCAGGCCCTTGAAGCCAAGGAACATGTCACCATAGAAAAAGAGAATCAGACGCTGGCCTCGATTACCTTTCAGAATTATTTCCGCATGTACGACAAGCTCTCCGGAATGACCGGGACCGCGGATACAGAGGCCCCTGAGTTCAAGAAAATCTATGATCTGAGCGTGATCATCATGCCAACCAACCAGCCCATGATCCGCAGGGATTTCCCCGATGTGATCTACAAAAATGAGGCGGCAAAATATCGGGCAGTGGTGCAAGAGATCAAGAAACTGCATAGCAAGGGACAGCCGGTCCTGGTGGGAACCATCTCCATTGATGTCTCCGAAAAGATTTCCAAAATGTTACAGAAGGAAAAAGTGCCCCATGAGGTGCTCAATGCCAAACAGCATGATCGTGAGGCCGAGATTATCGCCGGCGCCGGCCAACTGGGCAAGGTGACCATTGCCACCAATATGGCAGGCCGCGGCACTGATATCAAGCTGGGCGAAGGAGTGCGCGAAGTGGGCGGACTCCACATCCTGGGCACCTCCCGGCATGAATCCCGGCGCATCGACAACCAGTTACGGGGGAGATCCGGACGGCAGGGCGACCCTGGATCTTCCCGTTTTTTCCTTTCGCTGGAAGACGACCTGCTCCGCATCTTCGGTTCAGGGCGCATCTCCGGGATCATGGATAAACTGGGCATGGAAGAAGATGAGCCTATTGAACACAACATGATCTCCAAGGCCATCGAAAATGCCCAGCGCAAGGTGGAGGGACATAACTTTGATATCCGCAAGCATCTGCTAGAATACGATGATGTCATGAACAAGCAGCGGGAGGTTATCTACCGCCAGCGTCGGGAGGTTTTGGCCGGTGCGGATATTAATAATATTATTCAGAATATGACATCTGACCTGATCGAAACCGTGGTGGAGGATTTTTCCCAGGAGCGGCGCTCCTCAGAAGATTGGGACTGGCAAGACTTTGACAAACGCATGCTGGAGTTTTTCAACATTCAGCCGGAATGGAATGAAGAGGCCCGGGCCGGCATGGACAGAGAGGCTTTCCGGGAAAAATTACGGGCACTTGTCGCCAATGCCTACAGTGCCCAGGAACAACGCAACAGTGTACCTATTCAGCGACATCTCGAGCGAGTGGTGCTGTTGCAGATGGTTGACAACCTGTGGAAAGACCACCTGCTGTCCATGGATCACCTGAAACAGGGAATCGGGCTCAGGGGCTATGGCCAGAAGAATCCTTTGAATGAGTATAAAAGAGAAGGATATGAACTCTTTATGCGCATGATTGAGATGGTCAAGGAAGAAACTGTTTCCACGCTGATGCGGGTTCATGTGGTCCAGGAAGACGAGGTTGAACGTCTGGAAGAGGAACACCGCAGACGCCAGGCCCAGGAGATGCAATTAAACATGGGAGCTGCAGGAGTCCAGGAGAACGAAAATGCTCCTCAACAACCTATAAAACGTGAGATTGACAAGATAGGCCGTAATGCCGACTGCCCCTGTGGTTCCGGGAAAAAATACAAAAAATGTTGCGGACGGCCACAATAAGTGGGGAAGTCTTCATCTCTTCTCTTTTCCATCATGCCGGAAGCACTGAGGCTATGGGCGGAGAGACTAGACTATAATTAGAGGACCCGGTGTTAGCTGGAGTGCTGAAGGCAACATGCTTTTGATTATTTTCAAGGGAACACGGACATGACAAAACATGTGGGCATTCTTACGGCAGGAGGTGACTGCCCCGGTCTCAATGCGGCAATCCGGGCCATCGGCAAGGGTGCCATGAATACCGGCATGCGGGTAATCGGTTTTCGCGATGGCTTTCGCGGCTTGATGGAAAACCGGACTCTCCCGCTGGAAGGTGAGTCGATGATAGGGCTATTGACCCTGGGCGGCACCATTCTCGGCACCAGTCGTGACAAGCCGCACAAGATGCCGGTTGACGGAACCCTGGTGGACATGACTGACGTGATCGTCGATAACTACCATCGTCATCATCTGGATGCTTTGGTCTGCATCGGCGGCGGAGGAACACAGAAAAACGCCTATCGTCTGGCCCAAAAGGGACTCAATATCATCACCCTGCCCAAGACCATCGATAATGATGTGGCCATGACCGATATCACCTTCGGCTATGACACGGCACTGTCCATCGCCACCGAGGCCATCGACCGCCTCCATTCCACTGCCCACAGCCATCATCGCATTATTGTCGTCGAGATCATGGGCCATAAGGCCGGCTGGCTGGGACTTGGCGCCGGCCTTGCAAGCGGGGCTGACGTTATTCTGATTCCCGAGATTCCTTACGATATCCAACTGGTGGCCAATGCCATCGATAAACGGGTGCAACGGGGACGCAACTTCAGCATAGTGGCCGTTTCAGAAGGAGCGCTCTCACTGGAAGAACATGGAAAATTGGCTGCCCTCAAGACCAGAAAGGAAGAGGCCAAGGCCCAGGATGACAAAAAAATGATGCGGCAGGTTGCGGCCGATCTGGCCGAGTTTGAGGAAAAACGAGTCAACCATACCCTGAATCTGGCCCGGATGCTGGAGAAATTGACCGGCCTTGAGGCACGGCTGACCATCCTTGGCCATCTTCAACGTGGCGGTACACCCTCAGCTGCCGACCGAGTGCTGTCCACCAAACTTGGCACCGCCTGTGTCCGCCTGATCGAAGAAGGGGTTTTCGGGGTGATGGTAGCGGTGCAGGGACGAAGAGTTGTGACTGTGCCGCTGAAAGAAGTGGTCAACACACGGAAGGTTGTACCATTGGACCATGCCTGGATTGAATCAGCCCGCAGTGTGGGCACCTGCCTGGGTGATTGCCTCTAAGGTAATTCCCCTGTAAAGAAGCGACCAGTGAATAGTACAGGTCGTACCTGTCGCTTTCTGTTTTGTTATTTTATCCTTTACCCGTGCAACATTTCAGGAGTCATCAGATTTTCTTGCATATGCTGCAATTCATCAATCCCTGAAACAATGATCTTCGGGTCAGGGGTTAAATATTCAGCCGCCAGTCTATCCGTATAGCTCATCGATGAAAGGATGAACTTTATGCAGTTGATCCGCGCCATCTTCTTATCATCGGAACGGATAATGGTCCAGGGCGAGAGGGAGCGATTGGTCTCCGACAGCATCTGGAATTTGCGGATGGCATACTGATCCCAATATTCCTGGGCCAGATTGTCCACGGGGGAAAGTTTGTACCGTTTCAGGGGATCAATCTTCCTGGCCTCAAAGCGTTCCTTCTGTATCTCTCTGGAAACAGAAAAATAAAACTTGAACAGTTTGATCCCATCTTTCACCAGAAGTTCTTCGACCATCGGCGCATCTTTCAGAAATCGTTTATTCTGCTCGTCCGTACAAAAGCCCATGACCGGTTCAACCATGGCCCGGTTATACCAGCTGCGATCAAACAACACGATTTCACCGCCATGGGGTAATTCTTCCACATACCGTTGAAAATACCACTGCGTCTGCTCGGTTTCATTCGGTTTTGTCAGGGCCACAACCCTCGCATTCCGTGGGTTGAGGTTACTGATAATCCTCTGGATGGTACCACCCTTCCCCGCTGCATCCCGTCCCTCAAAAATGGCCAGGATCCGTTCTCCACTCCGCTGCATATGTTGCTGCAGCTTCATCAACTCGATCTGCAGGGTTCTCAATTCCGCTTCATAGGCCAGATCGCTTTCTTTTACCCAGACAGCAACACGGCCATTTTCTTCTTTGGCGTCTTTATTCCTGATGGCTGTCTCCTCAAGGAGCTTAACCTGCTGCTTGTCATCTTTCTTTTTGTTATTTTTTGCCATGAAACCTTCGTCCTTACATATCTGGAGATTAATGGAGAAAAAGTTGGAGAGACAGAGCTCTTCAATGGAGCTTGGTCAGCTGAGGGGGACGCCGAATTCCTTTTCCTGTTTCAACATCATTCGTAATTCTTTGTCTCCGGAAAGAACAATTTCCGGATTGGCGGAAAAATCCAGTGTCCTGCTGCGTCCCCGGTATTTTACTGAACGGAGAATCAACTTCATGGTTTCCAGTCTGGCAAGATGTTTATTGTCGGAACGGATGACCCACCAGCTTGATTTCTTAGTATGGGTCTTCTGCAGGAGGATTTTTTTCTTTTCGGTGAACTCGTTCCACAGTTCCTGTGCCTGCAGATCCACTTCACTCAGTTTCCATTGACGCAGGGGATCATTTCTTCGTCGTTCAAATCTTCTGGCCTGCTCCTCCTTGGTCACGGAAAAATAGAGTTTCAGAAGGATGGTCCTGCCGGCGTCGAGAATAAAATTCTGTTCGTAGGTGGTAACCTTATGCAGAAAACGATGATATTGCTCATTGGAACAGAAACCCATGACCGGTTCAACCATGGCCCGATTATACCAGCTGCGATCAAACAATACAATTTCACCGGCATGGGGGAAACGTTCAATATAGCGTTTCATATGTAATTCCGTTCTCTGCTCATCCGTTGGTTTACCCAGGGCCTCGATCCGATACCGTTTTTCATTCATATATCGGGTAACGGCCCGGATTGTTCCTCCTTTGCCCGAGGCATCGCGACCATCAAAAAGAATGATCATCTTTTTTCCGGTTCGTTCAAGGTGGGCATGCATCTTGATCAGCTCAGCCTGAAAGGGTTTCAACTCTTCAGAGTTACAGTAGTTGAGCAGCGCGGAGGCAACGATTTCTTCCTTATGTCGTGCGTTCAGGGCTTCAAGAATCCTGCTGTTTAATTCTTCCGATCCATGTTCCTTCAGTTCATCATCAAGATTTTTGACAAGCTGACGGATAATGGCTGTGGTTCCTTTGAGTTCCTGAGTGGACAGTTGCTTTTTTTTAGCAGATGACGGCATGTTGATGACCTGACGGGGAAATGACAATATAATAAAAATTTGCAAATCAATGATGAATAGCAGGATAACAATGAAAAAACATAAATTGCAAACAGAACTTGAAACAGAAGAGGCAACCCAACCCTTAGTGGAATCCTTATACTATTGTTCCAAGTTTTTAATATTAAACACTAAATAAGGAAATTCAAGACGTCGACAGTGCATTTATCTTGTTGTCTGCAAAGAGAGATCGGTAATTCGACGTCGAGATGCGGGACAATCAAAGTAATACAAATTAATCGCAGAAATAGGTATTTATACCTATTTACTTTAATGATTTAATCCTCTACACTTTAAAGATTCAATCGTTCCTGTAACTGTTGATTTGTATTTCAGATCCCCGGGGGCAGGAATAAACTTTTTTCTCATAATGAGAAATAATTGGTAAAGGGAGAAAAAATGATAAAAAAAACAGTACTCTTTATTTTTGCCCTGCTTTTTTTGGCAACAAGCGCTTTTGCAACCGTTAATATCAACAAGGCTGATCAGGCGGCACTGGAGGCCCTTCCCGGGGTAGGCACTGCTAAGGCCACAGCCATCCTCGAATACCGAACCCAACATGGTGATTTTAAAACAAAGGAAGATCTGCTCCAGGTAAAAGGGATCGGCCCAAAAATGTTAGAAAAAATGCAAAGTGATATCGAGATATAATACAATTTTAGAGAGTTAACCGGATCTATACCAATCGGTTTCTCAAATCGCCATAAATGTGAGAATAGAACGGGCCTGACTGGATAAAAGTCAGGCCCGTTCTATTTTCTGAGGAATTGATGGTAAAAAAAACGAAAAACTCTTATAAATGAACAGTATAATTATACTATGCCAAGCGCAACTTAGAGATTTCTCATTTACAGATCAAAGAGCAGACGGAGAATAGCATGACAACAATAAAGATCAAGGGCATGAGCTGTCAACACTGTGTAGGTTCGGTCTACAAGGCCCTTGAGTCAATAGCCGGGATTTCCAATGTACAGATAGATCTAGACAAAGGAGAGGCGACATTCGATGGCAAGGCGGATCTCCAGAGGGTGAAAGAAGCCATCGCCCAGATTGGTTTTGAGGTAATCCAATAGCTTTTCCACACTGTGCAGAAAAGGATCATATGCTGAGCCTCCTACATCTCGCGATCAGGGCCACAAGGCCTTGGTGCAATTAATCCCGCCCAGATATCCAGCGATGCGGAGATGAGTTCAAAAGGCATTAAATTCCATATCACGACCCTTCTTGCAAGCCTTCTGACAATCGGCATGCTTCTGATATGCATGGTGGTCTCCATCTTCTGGCAACAAAGCTTGATGCGCACGGAGATGGCAAAAACAGTGTCAATCCTCTCTGCCGCGGCTCACCTTGCCACAGAGGCGCCTGATGAAAAGATTTTTTTTTCACAAGGCGTTCTGGCTCGCCTGCAGAATGATCTGGGTGCCTCCTGTGTCATGCTTTCCATCAATAATATCGTCACCACGATCCCTGAAAACTGTGACACGGCAGACTCGGCGCTACAAGAAAGACTGCAAGCTGTTATTACTGCGGGAGTTGCAAGCACCAAAACAATTGACGCGGCCCCAACCCTTCCTTTTCTGGATCGCAAGCTGCTAATAACTGCTGTCCCCCTGGAGCAGCGCGGGGTGCGAGGAGCCATGGGAGCTGTAATCTCCCTGCAAGCCGTATACGAGCAGATAAGCCAGGGACGTAAAATCGCTTATATCTATATATTGGTCAATGTTATCATCCTCACGGCCATCGGCCTGTTTCGTCTGATTCACGTTATGGTTCGCCCCATCGAACATCTGGTCACGCTGACGAATACCTATCAGAAGGATGAGGGGAACCCCTTTTTTGTTGGTCAAGAGAGCAATGAATTTGGTCGGCTTTCCTTTGCTCTCAACAGAATGCTGCATCGCATTAACGATGACAGGCAGAAGCTGCATGACACAGTGGGCTCCCTTGAAAGGGCAAATCAAGAGCTGCGGACCACCCAGCAAAAAATGGTGCAGACTGAAAAGATGGCGGCAATCGGCAGACTGGCCGCTGGTCTTGCCCATGAGATTGGAAACCCCATTGGAATTGTGCAGGGCTATCTTGAGCTTATGGGTCAATCTGGTTTGTCCTATGAGGAACAAAAACAATTTTCCAGCCGCTCCCTGCAGGAATTGGAGCGGATCAATCGCCTCATCCACCAACTCCTCAATTTTGCCAGGACCCGAACCGATGATTCCGGCAGCACCGAGATCCATCCCTTGCTCCTTGAGCTTGTTGAGATGATGCAGGCCCAGAAAAAATTGGCGGGACTGGAGTTTCAATTCCATCTTGATGCGGAGTCTGATCGCGTAGCGGCCGGTGGTGAGAGTTTACGTCAGGTCCTTCTCAACTGTCTGCTCAATGCCATTGATGCCGTGCAAGAATGCCCCGAAGGCCATGAGGGCAAGATATGCATATCCACCATAAATACCACCAGTGACAAGGGAAGGTCCTTCATCCGAATCGCCATCCAGGACAATGGCATCGGGATCAAAGAGACGGACAGGGACAGCCTCTTTGACCCATTCTTTACCACCAAGCAACCAGGAAAAGGAACCGGTCTGGGACTTTCTGTGTCCTATGCCCTTGTTGAGGGGGTTGGCGGACAGATGCAGATTCAGGGCAAGGAAGGTCAGGGGGCCACCGTTTTCATTCTTCTCCCCTTGGGGGCGGATTGTTGAGCCAATTGCTTGAAACTCTTTCAAAATTCATTCTTTAAATATAATGGAACAGAATAGAACATTGCTCATCATCGATGACGAAGAAAACATGCGCCACATGCTGCAGGCCATGGTCAGTCGGCACGGCTATAGCGTGGAGACGGCCGTTGATGGCCGGGATGCCCTGAACAAGATCGCCGGGAGACACTTTGACTTCATCCTCTGCGATATCAGAATGCCGCACATGGACGGCATAGCCTTTCTCCATGAGGCCGGCGCCGGAATCCAGACATCGACGGTGATCATGATGTCAGCCTATGGCACTATCGACACGGCCCTGGAGGCAATCAAGGCCGGGGCCTATGATTTTATCTCCAAACCCTTCAAGACGGACGAGGTGCTGCTGACCCTGAAAAAAGCCGAGGAACGAGAGAGTCTGAGACAGGAGAACCGCCTGCTGAGAGAGCAGCTGGAGGAGATCAAGATTGGTGAAGGGTTTGATAAAATGGTAGCCGGAAGCAAGTCCATGCATTCTCTGTTCACCCTGGCCAGAAAGGTTGCTCCTTATGACACGACCGTCCTGATCATCGGTGAATCCGGCACCGGCAAAGAACTGGTGGCCAAGGGGATCTACGCCTCATCATTGAGAAACAAGCATCCCTTCATTGTTGTAAACTGTGGCAGTATCCCGGCGAATTTACTGGAGAGTGAGTTCTTTGGATATGTAAAAGGCGCCTTCACCGGAGCAGACAGAACCCGAAAAGGGTTGCTGGCCGAAGCAGACGGGGGAACGCTTTTTCTGGATGAGATAGGTGAGCTCCCCCTGGACATGCAGGTAAAGCTCCTCCGCGTCTTACAGGAGGGAGAGATAAAACCTGTCGGCGCCAACAAAACCGAACAGATCAACATTCGTATCCTGGCCGCTACTTCCAGGGATCTGGACGATGAAGTGCGGCAGGGAACATTCAGGGAAGACCTCTTTTACCGTCTCAATGTTCTGACCCTGCAGATCCCTCCCTTAAGGGAAAGACCTGAAGATATTCCCCTGTTATGTAATCATTTTATCCAAAAGTTTAATATAACCCTGGGACGGAATATTAGTTCCATAAGACCTGAGGCCATGGAAAGACTGCTGACTCACACCTGGCCCGGAAATGTACGGGAGCTGGAGAACATCATTCAACGTGGGATTGTACTGGCAGAAGATCAAACCATTGGTCTGGAACAATTACCGCCCTATCTTGTGCAGACAACTCCGGCAGAATGTTGTGAACAATTCTTTACCGGCTTTTCCCTGAAAGAGGCCCAAAGAATAATGGAAGAAAAATTAATCACCAAGGCCTTAAAAGAGACGGGAGGCAATCGTTCACAGGCCTCAAAGTTATTAGAGCTCAGCTACCCTTCCCTTTTGAGTAAGATCAAAGAATACCATATTGTCATTGAATAGATTAACTGACGGGAACCACCCCTGCAGCAACAAACTTCATAAGACAGAGTCCCTTCCAGTCAACGATGATTAACCAAAGGAGGCCATCAACTCGGCCTCGGCCACCAATTTTTCTTCCACATAGGCATGGGCTGCCATCTGCCAGATTCCCCGCCGCCTCTTCAAAAGCTCCAGCTTGAAATGAATCTGGTCACCAGGGGTTACAGGCTGGCGAAAGCGGGCCTTGTCAATACCCACAAAATAGAGCACCTTGTTGCCGATATTCTCCGGCTCGGAGTAGAAGGCCAGTATCCCGCCGACCTGGGCCATCCCCTCCAGGATCAGGACACCGGGCATGACGGGTCGTTCCGGAAAATGGCCCTGAAAGAAGGGCTCGTTGATGGTGACATTCTTCAACCCGACAATATCCTTTTCCGGGTTTATCGCCAGGATCCGATCCACCAGCAGAAAGGGGTAACGATGGGGCAGGAGCCTCAATATCTCCATAATATCTATGTTCTCGGGAATGACTGTTTCAGACACGATCCGCTCTCCTTTCATCTTTGCTTTTCTTGAACATCTTGTGCATTCTGCAAGGCGGCAATCTCCTTGCGCATGCGTCGCAACTCGGTCACCATTTCCGGCAATCTTCCCTTGGCCGCAACCACCCTGGCGAATTTTTTCATGGGTATGGCAGGAGTGCCGCCGATCACCGCGCCCCGAGACTGATTACTAATAACCCCACCCTGGGCGGACACCATCACCCCGTCCTCCAGGTGGATATGGCCGGAAACACCGACCTGACCGCCAAGCACCACATTGCGGCCCAGGGTCGTCGAACCGGAGATACCCACCTGGGCCACAAGCAGACAATTTTCACCGACCAGCACATTATGGGCCACCTGGACCAGATTATCAATTTTGGTTCCCGACTTGATCCAGGTTGTGCCAAAGGTGGCCCGATCAATACAGGCATTGGCCCCGATCTCCACATCGTCATCGATCTGCACGATGCCCACCTGCGGCCGTTTCACGTGACAGCCCCTGCTGTCGGTGGCATAGCCATAGCCATCACTGCCTATCACTGCTCCGGGATGAATGGTCACCCGGCAGCCGATCCGGCAGCCATGCCTCACCGTCACATTGGCAAGGATTCTGCTGTCATCGCCAATCCGCACATCATCGCCGATCACCGCCCCGGACTCAATAATTACCCGCTGGCCCAGACGCACCCGCTCGCCTATGACTGCCAGGGGGGCAATGGAAATTTGATCCGGAAGCACTGTCCCGGCTCCCACATGGGCCATCGCGTGTACCCCTGCGGCCTGGAAAGGAGTCTCCAGCAGATAGGTATGCACAAGGGCTGCCGCCAGATACGGATCACGCACCCGGATAATGGGCATGGGCGCTGTCTCAACGGCCATGGGCACGATCACTGCCGAGGCCCCGCTCTTCAACAGAGACGCAGCATCCCTGGCCTGCGCCAGAAAGCTTATTGCCCCGACGCCTGCTGTTTCGAGTGCGTCCATATCCTGGATCAGTACCTCTCCGTTACCAACCAGCTCCCCCTCCACCAACTCCGCCAACTGTTGTAACAAAACACTTTTCGCCATCACACCCATCCTTTTTGCTGTCCTTTCATCCTGCCCAATCCCGGCTGTCGCTGGTGATTATTGAAGATACAAAAGATACCTGGCCCGCACGGACCTGAACTCGTCCAGCCCTTCCTGCCAGCCCGCCTCAATCTCCCTCATCGGCTGGCCGGCCTCAAGCGCCCGACGCACCTTCTGGTCCCCCAAAATCAGATCCATGGGCAGTCGTTCGTATTCATATTCATAGGGCGGCTCTTTATACAGGAAATCTCCGGGATAAAGCTGGAAGACCGCTTGGAATAAGGCCAATGAAGTTCTGTACGGTAAAAACGTCCGGGGGTTGGTCACATGGAGCTGGAAGCCGACACAGGTCTGGCCCGCCCACTTGCCGAAGGTCGACTCAAAGAGCAGCGGTCTTAAGCAACAGCCCGGCAGATCTGCCTGCTCCAGGACCTTCACAATCGGCTCATGCTCCCAGAACGGGGCCCCGATCAGCTCAAACGGCAAGGTGGTACCCCGTCCTTCCGAAATATTGGTCCCTTCCCAGATCACCTGCCCCGGATAGACCAGGGCCGTTTCCGGCGTCGGCATGTTGGGAGAGGGGAAGACCCAGGGAAACCCCGTCTCCCTGAACAGCAGGGAACGTTTCCACCCCTGCATGGGTACCACCTGGATATCAGCCCCCAGACCATACTCCTGGTTCAACAGCAGGGCCAGCTCGCCAAAAGTCAGGCCATGGCGCATGGGCAGGGGATACAAGCCGACAAAGGAGGCCCACTCCGGGTCCAGGATATTACCTTCAACTTCTATCCCGCCCACGGGATTGGGACGATCAAGAACCACCACCCGCTTCCCATACTCGGCAGCCGCTTCCAGACAATAGGCCATGGTATAAAGGAAAGTATAGACTCTGGTTCCCACATCCACCAGATCAATGAGCAGGACGTCCAGTTGATCGAACATGGCCTTCGAAGGCCTGCGGCTCTCCCCATAAAGGCTGAACAGCGGCAGCCCGGTCAGCTGGTCGGTCTCATGTCCTGATTCAATCATGTTGTCCTGCTTCTCGCAGAAGAATCCATGCTGTGGAGAGAACAGACAGGTCAAGCGGGAGCCGAATTTCTGCTGAAGCAGAACCCGTGCCTGCACAAGATTGCGGTCAGTGGATGCCTGATTGGAAAGAAGACCCAGCCGCCTGTTATCCAGACCTGCAGGCGGAGAAGCGAGGAGATTTTCCAGTCCGATTGTAATCATAAAGAACTCACCCTTACTCCACCGTCACGCTTTTCGCCAGATTCCGCGGCTGATCCACGTCACAGCCGCGCCTGATGGCAATCTCATAGGCGAGGAGCTGGGCCGGGATGGTATAGAGGATGGGGTTCATCTCCTCATGCACCTGGGGCAGGTAGATAACATCTTCGCTGATCGTCGCCAGATGACTGTCTCCCTCGGTACCGAGAAGAATCAGGCGACCCTGGCGGGCCTTGATCTCTTCCACATTGGAGATTGACTTCTGATACACCGCATCCCGGGGAACAAGGGCCAGGATGGGCATTTCCTTGTCAATGAGGGCAATGGGACCATGCTTGAGCTCGCCTGAGGCATACCCTTCCGCATGGATATAGGAGATCTCCTTCAGCTTCAAGGCACCTTCCAGGGCAATGGGAAAGTTGAGGCCCCGACCGACAAAGAGAAAATCCCGACAGTCATAATAGTTCTCCACCAGTTCCCTGATCTCTTCCTGCAGCCGGGGCAGTTCCGTTTCAATGACGGCGGCGATCCCGATGAGGGACTGACCCAGTTCCCTTCTCTTTTCCGCGCTGATGGTCTTTTTCTGTTCCCCTAAATAGAGGGTAAAGAGAAAAAGAGCCGCCAGTTGCGAGATAAAGGCTTTGGTGGAAGCCACTCCGATTTCAGGGCCGGCGTGGGTATAGACCGTCCCATCGGCCTCGCGGGTCATGGTGGAACCGACCACATTGCAGATGGTGATGATCTTTGACCCCATTTTTTTGGCCCGACGGATACCGGCCAGGGTATCGGCGGTCTCACCGGACTGGGAGATGGCGATGGTGAGCACCCGCTCGCTTATCAACAGCCTGCGGTAGCGAAACTCGGAGGCGATATCAACCTCCACCGGGATCCCGGCCCAGTGCTCAATCCAGTACTTTGCCACCAGGGCCGCATGCCAGGACGTTCCGCAGGCAACCAGAAAGATCCGGTCGATGTTCTCAAGATCATCGGCGCCCAGATGAATTTCGGGCAGCTCCACCGCCCCCGTCTCCAGATCGATCCGGCCACTGACCGTATTGATAATGGCCTGGGGCTGTTCGAAGATCTCCTTGAGCATGAAATGGCGATATCCACCCTTCTCCGCCATAGCCGCATTCCACTCAATGGTCTTGATTTCCTTGCTGATTTCCTTCCCTGTCTGCAGGGAATAAAAGGTGCGGCCGGCAGGAGTCAGCACTGCCATCTCCAGATCATCCAGGAAGATAACCTGCTTGGTAAAGGGGAGGAAGGCCGGAATGTCCGAGGCCAGAAACGAGCCATTTTCATCATCAATACCCAGGACCAGCGGACTATGATTGCGCACGGCAATCAGGGTATCTGGCCTTCCGGTCCAGAGGACCCCCAGGGCATACGAACCCTCCACCCGCTCCAGGGCCTTGCGTACCGCCGCCACCAGATCATCACCGGCCAGATGCTCTTCAATGAGATGGGCCAGCACCTCCGTATCGGTCTCGGAGCTGAAACAATGGCCCCCGGCCACGAGTTCCTCGCGCAGGGAATGATAATTTTCAATGATACCGTTGTGCACCACCACCAGATTTCCGCTGCAATCACAGTGGGGATGGGCATTTTCAGTGGTCGGAGCGCCATGGGTGGCCCAGCGGGTATGACCTAGGCCAATATGCGAGGGGGCGACAATGGCCTCATCAATAATTGCCTCCAGGCTGGACAGCTTGCCGGCGGCCCGATACTTAACCAGGCGTCCATCCTGGAGATAGACAATTCCCGCTGAATCATAACCCCGGTATTCAAGGCGCCGCAAGCCCTCAAGAACCACTGGGACTATCCGTCTGGGCCCGACATAACCGACAATTCCGCACATAGTTCGCTCCCGAATTTTATGGAATAAAAGTACCGTGGAAAAAAGAAGATTTTCGTTTACGCTCACGATGTACGAAAAAAATTACCAAGGTACCCCGAAGCAAGTGATTCAAAGCGTACATGCTTTCCACCACGGCAATAACATCCTGGACATCAGCAGAAAGCAAGCGAAAAGACAACTTTTCAAGCCCCCATCAGCTGATCAACACAAGACGATCAAATATAGATTTAATCATTCAGATTAACATGACATTTTTCATTAATGCGAGTTTTTTCTTTTAATAGCCTGGCAAAACAAGTATTTTTAAAATAATGTACTCAAGAAACCCACCTCACATAATCAAAAACACCAAGTGAATCATCATGAACGAGAGACAACGGCTCAAGGAGATACTCCTTGAAAAATCATATCGTCAGGGTTCGTTTACCCTCACCTCCGGCAAGACCTCGGATTTCTATATCGACGGCAAACAGACCACCCTCTCGGCTGAAGGAGCCTACCTCTGCGGCAAGCTGATCCTGGAGATGATCCTCAAACAAAAGGAACCCATCCAGGCGGTGGGCGGCATGACACTGGGTGCCGACCCGCTGGTCACCGCCGTCTCCGTGGTCAGCTTCCTGGAGAAGAGCCCCATCCCCGCCTTTATTGTCCGCAAGGAGGCCAAAGGCCACGGCACCGGTAACTACATCGAAGGACTGAAAAATATGCCCGTGGGATGCCGGGTCGCCCTCATCGAAGATGTGGTAACCACCGGCGGCACCCTGCTGCAGGTCATCGAACGGGTCGAATCACAAGGGTTTAAGGTGGGGGTGGTCATCACTGTAGTTGAACGGCAGGAAGGGGGAGTGAAAACCCTGGCTGATGCCGGCTACACACTTGAATCCATTTTCACCAGGGAGGAGCTGCTCAGCTAAACCGTATGCAATGCCGGGAATGTAATAATAAGCTTGAAGTCCTGCGCGCCTGCAGACGAATACGCCTGCGCTGCACAGGATGCAAACGGGAATACCAGATCCATGAAGTGGCCGGCGATCTTGACCTGGAAACGGAAAAACTGCTGGAAAGCTATCCCGCCATCATCTATGACTAATTAAATAAAAAGATGGAGGCATTGCCAATCTGTCCGCTGAACAATATTTTTCTTATTATAAAAGGAACATATCTCCAGAGAAAATCCGCGACCAGAATATGATTCCAGACAACATACAAAGGGCTTTTATCAAACCAGACGATACGGCAACCATCGTCTGCCCTGAGTGCCAACTCGCCAAAACCGTTGCAGTTGGTAAATTTCGCGCCACAAACCGGCACAAGATAACAGCCCGATGCACTTGCGGCCACTCTTTCCCCATCATCCTCGACTTCCGCAGGCACTACAGGAAAAGCACTTATTTACCAGGGATATATAAAAAACGGGTAACCGATATTGAGAACAGGGACACCAACAAAGCCAAGCGCACAGGATGCAGAACCATGCAGGCGCCATCTGTGGGCGATGAGCATATAATGGTGACCAATATATCTAATGGTGGACTGCAATTCACCGCCCGTGCCAGACATGGGATCGAGGTCGGCCAAGAGGCTCAGGTTACTCTCACCCTCGACGACCGGAAGCATACCGAAATCTGTCAACGTGTCATCGTTCAATCGGTCGCCGAGAACATCATAGGCTGCCGGTTTGCCGACAATGAACCCCTTGGACAAGCCCTCCGTTTTTACCTCTTTCCCTGATCCCAATCCGTTGCAAATATCATCGTCTGATATCAGAGACGGCAATAAGGTTCCGTCAAAGAAAATGAGCGAGAAGAAGGAATGCTCGTTTCATGACGGCTTTCTTATATGATTCCAGGACATATGTAATTTGCCAGTCGCCGCATCCAGGAAACAGCAGAACAGTAAAAGAGATGAGTGAGAAGAAGGAATGGTCGTTTCGTAACGGTCTTTGTCTGATCTACGGCAGATGTAATTTTGCCAGTCACCACACCAGGAAACAGCAGAACAGATTGCTGTTTCCTGGATGCGGCATAAGAGTCCGTAAATAAAACAAGCAAGAAACAAACCTTGCTTGTTTCATAACGGCCTCTAATTATCTCAGAATCTTCCCCATCAGCTGCTCGGCCCGTTCCAGAAAAGGTCCAAATGTCCTCGCATCAAGGGCGCTGATCACCACCCCCTCCCGCCTGGCCTCGGCCAGGAGCTGCTCGCCTACTCCCTCCCGATCAATCTTGTTAAAGACCTTGAGACAGGGAATATCCGCCAGATCCAGTTCCCGCAACAGCTCATCCACCACCTGCATCTGCTCCCGGAAACCGGGACTGGAGAGGTCAATGACATGGACCAGAAGATCAGCCTCCTGCAGTTCCTCAAGGGTCGCGGCAAAGGCCTGCAGCAGATCAGCGGGCAGATGACGGATAAAGCCCACCGTATCGGTGACCACCACCTCCATCTCATGGGGAAAGCGCAGCCTGCGGCTGGTGGGATCAAGGGTGGCGAAGAGCTTGTCTTCGGCTGTGATATCACTGTTGGTCAGGGTATTGAGCAGCGTTGATTTGCCGGCATTGGTATAACCCACCAATGAGAGCACCGGCAGTTCCTTCTTCCGGCGCCTGGCCCGGCGGTGGTATCGCTCTTTCCCCACCTGTTCCAGCTCTTTGCTCAACCTGGCCAGCCGGTCATCAATACGCCGCCTATGGGTCTCCAGCTTGGTCTCGCCAGGCCCGCGGGTGCCGATGCCGCCACTCAAGCCGGGAGAGCGCGTCATCACGCGTTGAGAGACGGGGCAGCATATATTTCAGCTGGGCCATCTCCACCTGCAGCCGCCCTTCGCGACTCAGGGCCCGATGGGCAAAGATATCGAGGATCAACTGGGTGCGGTCGATCACCCGCATCTCGGTATAATCGGTGATCGAATGGATCTGGGAAGGGTTGAGCTCCTGATTGAAGATGAGCAGATTGGCATCGAGCTGCAGGGCCAGGATCATGATCTCGGCCAGTTTCCCCTTCCCCAGGATCAAACGGGGATTCACCTTCCGCCGCCGCTGAAGGACGGTATTAAGGACCAGGATATCATCGGAACGGGTCAGTTCGGCAAGTTCGGCCAGCGACTCCTCGGCCTGATCCTGAGACTCGGTGGTCACACTGACCAGGATCGCCCGATCCTGACCCTTATCGACAGTGGCTGTACTTTGCTGACGGGCAAATTCGCCTTCCAGGGCCGCGATGAAGTCGGTGAAGGACTCCATCTGGGCGGCAGGATGAACCGGTTTCAGGAAGGCCCAGTTATTTCCTTCCGCGGCTACAGGCAGAAGATGGGCGGAGTAGAGACGCTCAGGCAGTCCTTCCGGGGTGATCTTCAAGACCGAGAGCAGATCCAGCCGCAGAAAGAGCAGATCCATCAGATCTTCATCGCTGATCTCCTCTCCCGCCAGATGGGTATGAATCAGGCGCAGCCCCTTCAGGCGTCCACCGGCACTACGCACCGCACCCAGCCGGGGGATCATTATTCCCTTGAAATCACCGACCACGATCTGTTCCACCTTGCCTGAACGATGGAGCAAAACCCCGATCTGCCGGTTCATCTCAAAAGAAAGCTGACACAGGGCCTTCGCCATCTCCGGGGAGATAATCTGTTCCCTGGCCACGCGCTTGTTGGCCAGTCGTTCGAGGGCGGCCAGCTGATTTTTCTTCAGACCGCTGATATTGCCGCTGACATTTCCGATTTTATCCTCCTCCACTACCTTTGCAGGCCCGGACCATAACAGCGCGCGAGCCTATTATTGGACGTACTCATATTCCCACCAAGAAAGGCCGACTTAAAATTGATGCTTTGCAAAAAAAACAGCCATTGGATGGCTCAGCCAAATGGCACAAGGATAAGGCGTGCCAATCCTGAAGAATAAGGGGCTGAGACAACGGCAGCGGCAATTTGAAACGAGTTCCTGTTCCAATGTGGCCGTTTGCGTGATGGGTATGCTGTCCCTGTTACGCACAATCCAAGAACTGGCGGGAAAAATTAGGGAATGGCAGGATAGGACTTTTTCGCCCCCTCATTCCTTGAAATAGCGCTCGGTTTCCGCCTTGACCACCTTGGAGAGCAGCAGCAAGCCGACAATATTGGGGATGGCCATCATTCCGTTCATGAGGTCGGAGAAGTTCCAGACGAATTCAAGTTTCATCATTGCTCCCACTATAATCACCGCGACGAAGACCACCCGGTAGGGGGCAATGGCGCGGCGGCCAGCCAGATACTCAATGGCCTTTTCGCCGTAATAATTCCAGCCGATCAGGGTAGAGTAGGCGAAGAGCGCCGTGGCCACGGCGACAATCACCACCCCTCCCTGACCCAGGGTCTCGCCGAAGCTGGCGCTGGTCAACTGCCCCGGCGCCACCCCTTCCAGCCAGGAGTGACCGGTGAGGATTACCAGAGCGGTTATGGTGCAGACGACCAGGGTATCGATGAAGGTCTGGGTCATGCTCACCAGCGCCTGCTTGACCGGATCGCGGGTCCGGGCGGCGGCCGCGGCAATGGGGGCAGAACCCAGACCCGACTCATTGGAAAAGACGCCGCGGGCGATGCCGTAGCGCATGGAGGCAGCCACCACCGAGCCGGCAAAGCCGCCGGAGGCGGCGGCGGGGTTGAAGGCGTGGAAGAAAATCAGTCCGAAGGCGTGGGGGATTCCGCCGGCATTGAGCGCCAGCACCAGCAGCGAAGCGCCAACGTAACCGACGATCATGAACGGCACCAGCAGAGAGGTGAACCTGCCTATGGACTTGATCCCCCCCAGAATCACCAGCGCGGTCAGGAGCATCAGCACCGTACCGGTGAGCCAGGGTTCGATGTTGAAGGTCGATTGAAAGATGGTGGCCACCGCATTGGCCTGGGTCATATTGCCGATACCGAAGGTTGCCAGGGCGGTGAACAGGGCGAAGAGCCAGGCCAGTTTGGGCAGGCCGGCGCCCTTGGCCAGATAGTACATGGGGCCGCCGCGCATGCCGTGCTCCCCCTTTTCCCGGTATTTCACCGCCAGCACTGCTTCCGCATACTTGGTGGCCATCCCCACCAGCCCTGTCATCCACATCCAGAAGACCGCCCCTGGCCCGCCAAGGCTGATGGCGGTGGCAACGCCTACGATGTTGCCGATCCCCACCGTGGCCGCGAGCGCGGTCATCAGGGCGGCAAAATGGCTGATATCGCCGTCGCCGGCGTGCTCTTTCTGCCAGATCAGGCGCAGGGCGTGGGGCAGGGCGCGAAACTGCATGCCGCGCAGGATCACGGTCAGGTACAGGCCGGTACCCACCAGCAGGGCCAGCATGGGTGGTCCCCAGATCCAGCCGGAGAGGGTGGAAATCAGCAATTCGATGAAATTCATAGGTGCATGCCTTGCATGGTTTTTAGGAGGGAAAGGGGTCTGCCTGATATGATCATGAAATGATAAAAGTTTATATGAACTTCCACCATTTCATGAATTTACCCGGGAATGCTCTCAGCTCTTCAGATACTGGACAATAGAACTGGCAATAGTCTGAAAGATTTTGATAAACTTTTCCTCATCACGTTCCAGCAGTGTAATGCGAAAGCCTTGGAGTTCCGTGACAAAGGAGGTCAACGGCACCACGCACACCCCAGTGGAACCCAGCAGGTAATAGACAAAACGCTTATCCACGGAGGTGCCTGGGGCCGCCACCAGCGTTTCGATCAGCTTGCGGATCTCGTTATTTTCAATGGGCAGGGTCTGGCGGTGATTGAGGATTCCCTCTTCAAAACAGACACTCATATAAAAGGCACCGTTGGGACGATTGACCAGCACCCCCTTGACATCCTTCAGGCTCTCATGGGCAATATTGGAGAATTTTTCATAGCGCCTGATCCGCTCTTCGAGATAGCCCTGATAGGCAGGATGGGTCACCACCTTGGGATAGACCATCTGGGGCAGGGTCGTGGAACAGACCTCGACCATCTTGGCATTGAGGATGGACTGGATATACTTGGCAAACATTGGATCCTTGTCGCCGTTATAGACCTCTATCCAACCGCAGCGTGAACCGGGCCAAGGCATCTCTTTAGATATGCCGCGCATGGCAATGGCCGGGACATCGCCGATCACTTCCGAGAGAGACGGCGTAGATGTGCCGTTATAAACAATATGGTGATATACTTCGTCACAGATCACAAACAGATCATAGCGACGGGCTATATCGACAATGGCCTCCAAAATCTCCCGGGGATAGACCGCACCGGTTGGATTATCGGGATTAATGATCAGGATACCGGCCACTGCCGGATTGTATTTGACACTTTTTTCCAGGTCATCGAGATCTGGATACCATTTATGATTCGGATCCAGAATATAGGTCAGGGGTTTATCCCCGGCATGGGCGGCCTCGGCAGAAGAGTGGGTGGTATAACTGGGCGTCGGCACCAGCACTCGGGCCGTGGTTTTCAGAAAACCAAAGATCTTGGCAATGGCATCGCCGAGACCATTAAAAAAGATAATGTCCTCAGGATCAATCTGGGCCCCGCCCCGTTTATTGGTCTCGGCAGCGATAAACTGACGGGTGGAGAGCACGCCCTTGGTGGGGCTGTAACCATAGGTCAAATTATCCATCACCGCCTCGGCCACAATCTCCTTCATCCACAGGGGAATCTGCTCACCCTTGGCAATGGGATCACCAATATTCTCCCAGTTGGTGGTCAACCCCAGTTTCTGCAGCTTCATCCCGACATTGACGATATTCCTGATCTCGTATGTCAGCTCTCCGGCACCTTTGTGAACTATATCCGTTCTCATTGAACAAACTCCTGAAGATAAGTGTTAACTTAAAAAAATATCAAATTTTATCATTTAACACTTAAAGTGTGAAATTAAAATCATATCTTTGTAATTTATTCTGCAGGGTCTTTCTGGTAATGCCCAGACGTCTGGCGGCCTCACTCTTGTTGCCGCCGGTCTCTTCCAAGGTCTGGAGGATCAAGAGTCGCTCCGCTTCCTGCAGGGAGGCGGGGGGTGCGACAGGCCCTGCCCCGCCCCATTCCTGCTTCTGTATGGGCAGGGGAAGGCTTTTTTCACTGAGCTGATCACCGCGCATGAGGATCACGCCCCGTTCAATGGCATTTTCAAGCTCCCGGACATTGCCGGGCCAGCCATACTTGACCAGCAGTTCCATACAGCGGGGAGTCACCGCCTCCACGATCCGCCGGTTTTTCTCCGCAAATTTGCGCACGAAATGAGCAACCAGTAAAGGAATATCCTCCCTTCTCTCACGCAGAGGCGGCACGGACAAGGTCACCACATTCAAGCGATAGTAGAGATCCTCCCGGAAGTTCCCCGCCTTCACCTCGGCCGCCAGATCGCGATTGGTGGCCGCCAGGATCCGCACATCCACCTTGATGGTCTCCTCACCGCCGACCCGCTGCAGTTCATGTTCCTGAAGGACCCGCAGCATCTTGACCTGCATGGCCTGGGTGGTCTCACCGATTTCATCGAGAAAGAGCGTGCCCCCGTCCGCCTGGACGAATTTCCCTTCCCGCCGGCGATCCGCTCCGGTAAAGGCCCCCTTCTCATGACCGAACAGTTCGGACTCCAGCAGGGTCTCGGCCATGGCCGCGCAGTTGACCTTGACAAAGGGCCCGTCATGGCGGTCACTGTTTTCATGCAATGCGGCTGCCACCAGCTCCTTGCCTGTCCCCGACTCGCCCGTAATCAAGACCGTGGCCTCGGTGGCCGCCACATAGGAGATCATCTCCAGCAATTCCTGCATGGGTGGAGAATTGCCTATGATGGAACTTTTCAAGGGTTGGGAATTGTCCTTCTCCACCTGCCACTGCTGCCGTTTTTCCTCCACCTGATGATGATCCAGGGCCCGGGTCAGGGTCAGGCGCAGCCGGTCAAAATCAAGGGGTTTGGTCAGATAATCATGGGCTCCATGCTTCATCGCCTCCACGGCGTCATCCACCGAAGAATAGGCGGTCATGATTACCACCGGCAGGACCGGATGCAGGGCATGGATCCGGGCAAAGGCCTCCATCCCATTCATCCTGGCCATGCGCACATCCATGAGCACCGCATCAAAATCGGATTTTTCCACCGCTTCTACCGCGGTGCGGCCATCATCTGCCTCCACGCACCGCCAACCCCATTCCCGCAGCATGGTACAGAGCATATAGCGATGCACCTGCTCATCATCCACCACCAGAATGGTTACCTGCTTTCCTTCCTTGGCCACTCCATGCTCCTCTTTAGAAAAACCGAAGACTGAAGGCTGAAAACTGAAGTTTTTTTACCTTCAGCCCTCTACCTTCGGTCTTCAGCCTAATTTGTTCAACAGCCAGGCCATATTCTGCCCAAGGACGCGCATGGTCTGCATCCCTTCCTCGTCCTTGGCCACTTCTTCTTTTTCACGCCCCATGCCGATGTTCCAATAATTGGAACCAACCACGATCATCTGGCCAATGAGAAAAAAATGATTCATGGAATCAAAAACATGGATGGCACCGGCCCGTCTGGCGGCAACAACAGCCGCCCCAAGCTTTCTTTTGAAAAGATCACCATTGGCCCGGCTGACCATACCGCAACGATCCATCAGCGCCTTCATCTCCGGGGAAACATCGGCAAAATAGGTGGGTGAACCCAGGAGGATGGCATCCGCCCCCTTCATCTTGTCAAGACAATCATTGATGCAATCCTTTTTAACAGCGCAATATCCATCCTTATTCTTGAAACACTCATAACAGGCGATACAGCCGCGAACCTCCTGGCCGGAAAGCTCTACAAGCTCCGTCTCCACGCCTGCATCCTCAAGCTCAACAAGAACGGTCTTGAGCAGAAGCGCGGTATTTCCATCTTTTCTGGCACTGCCACTGAATGCTACAACTTTCACAATATTCTCCTTTATATATATTTATTTCTCAATAGACCAGAGCAAATCAGCGCCGGTCTTATCAGCGCCGAGTTCTGTCTCCACGGAAAATCCATTCCATAAATCATACCTGGCCTTAAATATAGCGGCGGCGGTAAAGGGGTCATAGCCATAGCTGATATAGAGATCCTTAGACAACTCCCTGCCTATCATCAACGATATGTCTGAGGACTTGTCTGAGGAATTTTCACCACTTTCCACATAAACATTATTAAACGCAAACTGATCTTCCAGGCGCGAGAGGATATTTTCCACAAATGTCCCACTTTTCTTAAGACCAATACCTGTGGCTGCTGCCCCCACCGTGCTGCTCACCTGATGACCGGTTGAATAGGATCGGCCGGCCAGAAGTTCAGTCAGGATCGCCTCCTCGGCCATGGGAGGATCGGAAAAAAGTTTCAGTTCCATATCATGCACCGTTCCGGAGGCGATCACCCCCACGGTCTTGTTGTTGTTTTTTTTCTGGGCCAGGACATCAATACCCGGATTATCCAGGGGCCCTCCCAGGAAGGAAAACCGCCCCCTGGAGATATCCAGTGCCCGATCCCTGACCACAAAGATGCCGTCGTGCACGGTAAGACTCCCTTTGCCGGTCAGGGGAAGGCCGGGCGTAGCGTTCACTGTCACACTTCCCAGAAGCCGCCCCTTCAGGCCAAAGGCATCAATATTGACATCCGGCCCCAGTTCCACAATCACCGAACCCCTGAGGGGCAAGTCCTTTTTTTTCCCCTCCTCTCCATCGTCAACGATGACCACATCACTGGAAGCGGTCACCGAGCTCTCAACCTCCCTGATGGTTATAGAGGCTTTGGGCACCAGCACCTTGCCCTTTACCTCCATCACCCCTTCACGCACCACAAGGTGCAGATCAGGATCAATGAGAATCTCATAGTCGGGAAGGTGCGCCACCTCAAAGTCCTTGCCCTTGGCCAGGGCATCGACCAGCCAGCCCTCATGTTCCTTCCAGGCGACATCCCCGGCAATCCGGATCTTACCCGGGCCGGAGACAGCATCAAGGATCAGATGCATCCCTTCCCCTTCTCCCTGCACCATCACGGAGAGAAGCACATCCTCCAGGGTTATGCCGGTTGCCGGAATGAATATATTTCCTCGTGTCTGGCGCAGCTCTCCGCTCAGACGGGGGTTCCCCAGCAGGCCTTGCACCGTGAAGGATCCCTTCATCGAGCCCGTCGGCCTTACTGTATAGTTTGACAAAACCGCGATCGTGGCCAGGTCCTTGACGTCGACAGCAATCTCACCTCGGATCGGCAATCCTGCCCACGACGAAGAAAGATCACTGAATTGTTCAACAGTAATCTTGGCATCGATGGCGCTTTCATCCTGAAACCGGCTTTTTGCCATGCCGACCAGGTTGGCATCAACCAGTTGCAGAGTAAGCAGATTATCCGTCCAACGCAAGATCTGTTTCCGGCCCTCTTCATCCTCGACCCCAACTTGCAGCTCGGGCGCGGAAAAGCGCGCCTCTCCCTTCACCATCCGGGTCCCGACTCCTGCTGTCCGCACAAAGGCGGAAAGCATTCCTTCAACAGGAAGGGAGACAAAACCCCACTGAGTCAACAGCGCAGAGGCAAAGGAATCAAGGTCTGCATTCAGCTGCCATGCACCCGAGGGTTGCCAGTTTGCCTGCAGGCAGAGGCTGGCCTCTCCCTGTTTAAGACAGACAGAGGCCAGATCAACTCCTTTTCCATCAATGTGCAGCGCTGCCGGACTCTGCAACTGCCATTTACCGTAAGGGTCGGGTTGTAAGAGAAGATCGCGGACCTCACCCTGCCACGAGGACCATGGTTCCATCCCGCCAGCCAGCATAATATGCATGTCGCCCGCGGCCCCTGTCAGCGCTGCCTGTATCTGATGATGGTCCATGGTTCCATCCAGTTCCACAGTCAGAGACGTAAAAATACCCGCCACTGACCGCACTCCTTCCCCTGTGAGTTTCACCGCCACCGCACCTTTCGGGCTGAATGTCCCCTGCCCTGAACCAGTCAAGGTCTGCAACACGTTATCCTGATAGGAGAGCTTGGTACCATCAAGTTCAAAGGAAAACTCCGGCGCCTCTCGACTGCCCCGCACAGAGCCCTGGAGATGCGCTGCTCCCCCTGCCTCCGGCAGCAGATTTCCCAGATTTTCCGTATCAAAGTGAACTTGCAGATCAGCGGCACCGTTCGTCCCTGCACCCACCGTTCCGCTCACGGCCAGTTCTGACTGCCCGCTCCGCAGCAGCAGTTCTTTAATCTGAATCCCTTTGCCATCCACGATCAACGAACCGCTGCCGGCAAGGGGATAGCCGAGCAGGTTGCCGGAAAGGGCCTCAAGCTGTGTCTCGGAGCTGAAGTCGTCACCATGCAGCCGGCCAGTGGTGTTGATTTTGGTATTTATACGCCCTTTCCAATCTGGGAAATAGGGCTCCGGATCAACATCCTTTCCCTCAAGCTCCACCTGCCAGCGCAGGCCATCCTGCCAGCCAATCGTTCCCTGCGCCGTCACCGATCCTTCCGCTAACTGCGCTACCAGCGACGACACCTCCAGTCCGGTAAAATCCCCGGCAAATTCCGCATGGCCCCGTGCCTGGGGAAACTGCGCCCAACCCCCTTCCAGCTGCACCGTCCCCTGATATCCGGCCGTTGTACCCGAGGCCTTGATATCAGCAGATGCCAGCACCAGCTCAGGCCAGTCCGGGTTCATATCCGTCAGTCTGACCTGAGAAAGGGTGGCGTCCGCCTGCCAGCTGAATGCGCCAAAAGGATCGGAACAGGTAATATTGACCCTGGTCTCTATCGGGGTCAGGAAGTCTACCTGGGCCACCAGTTCAGTGACCACGCCGCGGATCACAAAATCTGCCGCCAGGCTCCCTATGTTCTTCTCTTCCATACGCCATTGACCCTGCAAATCAAGGGGCCATTTGCCGCTAAGAATAATACTCCCCTGCATATGGACGGAAGCGCCGGGGATCCTGACTTCAACCCTTTTCAGGGCAACATGATCTCTCTTGGCAGCCAGATCAAGACTGATCCAGTCGATACGCGGCAGCTCCCTGCCGGCAACACCGTGAATAAAGAGATCCTCCAGCTCGAACGTGGTAAAGGCAACCCCCAGGGGCAGCACGATGTCGGGCAGGACAAAAGAAAGATTTTCCTGCCCCTGGCCCTCCTCCTTTATCCGCACATCAACACCTTCTCCATGCAACTTGACAATCCGCACTGTCCCATGGAGAAGGGACAGGGGCTGCCACTGCGCCACAATCTTTTTGCAGACCAGATCGACTGACTGGGTCTGTACCCGCACGCCATCCAGCTGCCATGTGCCAAGCAGTCTGCCCTGGACATCCGCAATGGTCAGAGCCCCGCCGGATACCTCCACGGCAGCCCTGGCCAATTGCCTGAAACCCCTCTCCGTCAACCCCAGAAAGGCCAGGCCCGCCAGGATGGTCAGTGCCAGTATCAAGAGAAGGCCGAAACCCCGCCACGGTTTCATAGATCCGCCCCCATATTGATATGAAAACGGACAGAGTGTTCTTCTTCCAGTAAGGGAACGGCCACATCCACTCGTATCTGGCCGAAGGGCAGGGTAATCCGTCCGCCGACACCCACACTTTTTTTCAGATCGACATTCAAGCTGTCCATGGCCTGCCCGGTATCATAAAAAGCGGCCACACTCCACCTCTCATCCAACTTCCGCTCCACCTCCATGCTGCCCACCACCAGATAACGGCCGCCGATCACCGTTCCCGAGGCATCAACAGGACCGATGCTTTTATAGGCATAGCCCCGGACACTCTGGTCTCCACCTGCATAAAAACGGAGGGAGGGAGGAAGACTGTTGATGGAATCCACAACGGTGCCGCCAAGGGTAAAACGGCCGATCAGGCGCCACTTGTCGAATAGTGACATGATCCCCTTCATCCCGGCCTGGGCCTGCACAAAGGAGGCATCCGAGAAAAAAGCCTTGTCAGCGCCTTTCAGATCCACGGAAAAACGCCAGCCGTTCTCGGTATTGAACCTGTTTTGCGCAACGACCACGCTCCAGCTGCCCCCCGGCAACAGGAGCACACTTGAGCCGCTGGTCACTCCCACGTCATAGTTTTCATTCCGGGCCTCCAGGGAGGCACCATACTGATACCTGGGCCCGGTATGACTGAGGGCCGCCGCCACGGACAGCAGCTCTGTCTGGGTATCAGTCCATTTTTCACTGGCCCAACTCCCGGCATATTTCAGGGCATCATACCTGGGATCAGCCACGGGTATTTCATAGGCAGCGCCAACCCTGTTGATCTTTTCAGAAAGCTGCAGAGAACTGTTCACCTTATGTCCTCTGTCATTGAAAAGGCGATTCCTCCACTCCATCTTGGTTCGCATTCCGGTATCAGTGCCATAGCCAAGACCAACGCTATACCGATTCCGCAGGGCCGGAGTAAGGCCCAGGGCAACGGGCACCCGCAGCTCGCGGACCTTATCAAACTCGGGTTCAACCGTCACCCCGCTGAAAAAACCAGTTTCATAGAGAATAGACTGGAGCTTGCTGATTGCACGGGGAGAATAAGGATCACCCTCTTTATAGGGAAGATAGCGTGACAAAAGTTCCTGGTTGATGATCTTCTGGTCGGAATAGGTCTGGCCGAAGAGAAAGCGATGGCCGGTATTGAGGAGCAGCTCGATATCAGCCTCATGGCTGAACCGATGCACCCTGATTTCATGTTTTTCAAATTTGGCCTCGATAAAACCGTTTCGTATGGCCCAACGCAAAATGGTTTTCTTGCCTTCCTCGTATTGCTGATCATTGAGAATTGCACCGGCCTGCAGGGGAAACTGCTGCTCAAGATCGGAGAAAATGGATAAGCCGCTGCCGGGACCAGTGACTCCCACGGAGACGGAGTTCACCTTCACCGGTTCGCCAGGGGAGATAATGTAGGTGGCATGCCAGACGCCATCGGTCTCCACCAATGCGCTTTCAATCCGGGGCGAATAATAGCCCAGGGGCTCCAGGGCCGCTTTAATGTCAGCGGGTGCCTTCCGGTGCAGACGGCGCATCTCGCCGACCCCGAGCTTCGGGTCTTTCTGCTGCTGATAGATCCTGAGATGGGCCAGGATATTGGCGGACATCTCCCTGCTCATAGTCTTCCGGCCGGCTCCCGCGTCAGTGCTGACCGCGACATCGAGCACCACTGCCGCACGTACCGTACCTGGCATCAGCATGAAGAGTATCAGGAAGAGAAGAGAGAGAAGACGCATGAAAGAATAGTTGGACTCTTGATTTATGGATGAATTTTTATCCGAGAAGGGCTATAAAAATAGCCGGCGTCCAGCTTTCAGCTCCAAATCAGCCAGCCATGCCGACAAGAACAGTGACAGCTGAGAGAGCTTTTTATTTAAAATACCATTTCAACAGCCCGTAAGTCACTGAAAAAAATGAGCGACACCCCCCTGAGGATTGAAAAAATAGTCAATGGCGGATACGGCCTGGCCCGCAGGGACAACGGCCAAATCGTTCTGCTCCGCCATGTCCTGCCGGGCGAAACCGTCACGGCCAGAATTCTTGAGGAGAAAAAAGGGTTTGCCGAGGCAGCCCTCATTGAAATTATTGAGGCCTCCAGCCACCGTGTCCCGCCGCCATGCCCAAAATATGGCACCTGCGGCGGCTGCGACCTCCAGTGCTGCGACTCTGAGCAGCAGCTCCGGATCAAGAGGGAGATCATTGTTGACCTGCTTGAACGTGCCCCCCAGAGCGCCCTCCAGCAGGCCGTCCCGCTGCTCGCTGCCCCCCTTGCCTCACCCCGGCTCTTCGGATACCGCCAGCGGCTGCGGCTGCAGATAGACGAGCACGGGCAGCCGGGTTTCCGCCGCTTCCATTCCCATCAATGCGTCCCGATCAGCCAATGCCTGCTGGCCAGACCTGAGCTGAACAGCGCCCTGCAGCAACTCCAGGCCCTTCCTCCATTTCACAAGATACTGGCTACCACCACCGAGCTGGAACTGCTGCTCAATCCCGCAAGCTCGAGGGTCGTCTGTATTTTTCATCTCACCCGCAAACCGCGGCCAGCAGACATGAAAGAGGCCGAGGTCCTGGTGGAGACACTGCCCCTGGTTGAAAAGATATTCTTTCACGGCCAGGATTTCCTGCCCTGCGGCCCGGACACCGGCAGCAGAGAGGACCGCGACAGCGAAGGACTGCAGCTCCTGCTGCCTCCCTTTCCCGGCCATACCGACCAGCCGCCGCTGTCGCTCTCCTGGGAGGCTGGAGGGTTCTGTCAGGTCAATCTGGAACAGAATATCCAGCTCATTCAGACCGTGCTTGATTTCTGCCGGCCTGATCCCGAGACCACCATCCTTGACCTCTTCTGCGGCATGGGCAATTTTTCCATCCCCCTGGCCATGCAATCCGCATCCCTGCTGGGCATCGAAGGCCAGGGATCGGCCATCCGCTCTGCCCGTAAGAACAGTGACCGGGCGGGCCTCACCAACACCCTCTTTGAGAAAAGCCCCATCCATGAGCGCTGCCAGGCCCTGGCCGCGGAAGGCAGAAGCTTTGACTGCGTGGTCATCGACCCGCCCAGGCAAGGCGCTCCAGGACTGGCGCGGCAGCTGGCAGCCCTCACCCGCAAACGGTTGGTCTATATCTCCTGCGACCCCGCCACCCTGTGCCGGGACCTGGGCGAGCTCACCTGCTCCGGCTTTCGCATCAAAAAACTCCAGCCCGTTGACATGTTCCCCCAGACCCATCATATCGAGACCGTGGCCCTGCTTGAGAAGGAATCGAATTCTTGAAGAACGGTCAATGGATGGTGAAGGGGAAAGACAATGTCTCATTGTCTCATTTGACATGAATAAAAGGAAGAGTCAGGTCTTTCCTTGGAATAAAATCTTTTTTTTCCAAGGAAAGTGATATAAGAAACTTTGAAGGAACACACTGAGAGACACTCCAACTGCTTACGCAGGCAAAATCGGATTAACGAAATAAGCCTGAGACTCAGCAAGAGTCAAGCAAAGATTTGACCCCCCTAACCAGAAATAATAATGAGCCAACAAAAATTAGATAATGCCTTAAAACAACTAAAGGAAGACCCTGGTTCTACTTCAGTGCATGTGCAGGTTGGCCAAGCCTATCTTGAAGACAAAAATTATAGAATAGCGAGGGAACATTTTAAAACGGCGTTAGAAATTGACCCCAAAAATGTCCAGGCATACATAGGCCTAGGAAATGCCTATAAAGCTGGTAGGGCATCTCTTAAATACCTTCTGAAAGCTGTTGAAATTGATCCAAGCAATGCAGATGCCTTAGTCCTTGCGGGAAGAGCATTTAGAAAATTTAAAGAAAACAAAAAAGCGATTGAGTATTTAAGTAAATCTCTGGAAGTTGTGCCAAATAATGCTACAGCCTGGGTTGATCTTGGGATTTGTCATTTCTATGAAAGCGAAATTTATAGCGCCATTAACTGCATGGAAAAGGCAGTTGAGATCGATCCCAAGCTTGATCATGCCTATGTCAACCTGTGTCGCTATAACGGTGAAATCGGTGAATATCTGACTGCTCTACAATATGGAGAAAGAGCGATTCAACTTAATGAAGATAACGCAAACGCATATTTCGCGATTAGCTTCATCCACTCAAAGCTCGGTATTTCCCAAAAACGATAGCTGATTTAGAAAAAACAGTCTCTCTTGTCCCCCACCATAAACAAGCCAATTACCAGGCTCGGAAATGTCTACTTGGCTACAGGTGATTACTCGAAAGCTCAGGCATCTTTCGAGAATGCCCTTAGAATTGATGCACGACTCGAACAAGCTCATATAGGTTTGGCAATGGTGTACATGGATTTAGGGCAGCCAGAAGAAGCACTCAAAGAGTTTAGGCAGGCTTCATTCCCAGGTGTTCCGCAATCTCTATCTGATGAGCAATATGCCCTTGAAGTTGGAAAGCGGAATATTTCAAACCGTCGCTATCTCCAGATTGAATCTCTCAAGAATATGGGCCTCTATTTTAATATGCTAACCCAGCCAGAGGCTAGAGAGTATGGCGCTTGTCTGCTCAGTTTATATAGTGCCTTGGTGGATAAAAAAATTGTCATTGCTGGCATAAAAGATGTTGAAGCCAGAAATATCAATGGCAGATTATATCAACTTATTAGCGAGAATAAGAGGACTCTTGAAAAGAATCGCAAAGAGTATCTGGGGTTAAAGAGCTTTGTCGCATCTAAGGCCTCAAGCAATCACACTTTTTTGGCAATGCTTGCTCTTCAAATGGATGAGGTTGAACGGTAT
This sequence comes from uncultured Pseudomonadota bacterium, assembly GCA_963776835.1. Classification (GTDB taxonomy): domain Bacteria; phylum Desulfobacterota; class Desulfobulbia; order Desulfobulbales; family Desulfocapsaceae; genus UBA2270. Next base: position 3,306 of record CAVZOB010000008.1, on the reverse strand, counting down.
CTCCAGAATGATCTTCCCGTATTTCCGAGAATAAAATTAAGCATATTACTAGCAGACATTTAATTTACCACGAACGCGGCAGTATCCACTTTAAATTAGAGAATATAGGCTTGTTGCCTGCGCATAATGTCAGCTTAAAGGTACAGCCTTCAAATGAGTTTGGGGCAAATGAAAGTAGTTTTTCAATTCCAGAATTAACTGATAATCATATATTGCCTTTTGCCCTTACTGTATACACAGAGGGTTCTTTTGCTGTGAGCGTACAACTTAATTATGATGAGGGTGAATCAGAAATCCAGACCTTTCGATTTCAAGCTTTTCGGAAAAACCCATACTACTATGGAAGACCTATTAAAGACTCAGAGATGTTTTATGGCCGAGAGATTCTTATTAATAGCATCCTTGCTCGAATAAAAAATGTCGCTAAACAGGATATTCTTATTCATGGAATCAGGAGAATAGGCAAATCAAGCCTTCTCTACCAAATCAAAAACAAACTTCAACTTCCTTTAATCCCTATTTATTTTTCTCTCCAACAAATTGGTCAGGTTAATAGCCTCACAGTACTCAGGCAGTTAATGCTTGAGTTGACCGATGCTTTCTGTGCAAGTCTTCCTCCCGTTAAACAGGATATTGATGCTATCAACATTTCAGCAAGCATGCTGAAATTTGGTGATGGTGCTCCATTTGACATGGTAAGCAGGGCCTTTAGAAAAGACCTTGAAGCTCTTTTTGCCTATGCAACTGAACTTGCGCCAGGGATACGTTTCATTATCCTCCTGGATGAAGGGGACCTATTATTTCGAATTGGCGTGGAAATGCAAAGATTCTTGCGTGATCTTTTACAGCGCTATGACCAAGTGGTTATGGTAGTAGCCGGATCTCCTAAGATTCTAGAACTCAGTGCAGGAAATTACGATTCACCTTTTTATAACAATTTTGCTCACGAGAATCTTACAGGAGTAGACTTTGAGGAAGCGAAGGAGTTGATATGTAAGCCAATGGAGGTGTTGGGGGTTGGTTGTACCATCAAATTGGCAAAAGAAATCTATGATTTCTGTGGCGGAATTGCTTACTACATCCAGGCTATTTGTTTTCATATGTTAAGCTTAGTTTACGACACCAGTCAGACGGAATGTTCGGAAGAAATACTATCAAAGTCAAAAGAAGTTGTTTTTTCAGAGCTTAAGAAAAGCTTTAAGGCAATTTGGTTAGAATTCAATGAGATAGAGCGTGATTATTTGTGCACACTTTCCCAATTTGGCGGACAACTTTCTCGAAACTCTCCAGAGTTAACAAGCAAAGGGCATCTATCTCCAGGACTCACAGAGTATGAAATACTTTCTGTAGATAAAGAGAATATCAGTATACGAGCCGGACTAGTTAAAATGTGGATACAGGATATTTGTGCAGATGAAAATTGATTATTTTACAAGCACAAGTAATAGCCTTGCAAAAAAAATCGCTTTTTGTGGTCGATGTGCTGAGATTGAAACCATTGTCGATGGTATATCGAAAGGGAAAAATATCGCAATAATCGGCCAACGAAGAATCGGGAAAACTTTTCTCCGTTTCATTCTAAATGATATTTTTGCACAAAAATGCAACGATTATATCGATAAACTAATCGATACTAAATTAGCTACTCAACTCCGTAAGATATCATCCAGTTCATCTGGTGTGATTCTGGTGGACATAAGCCTCCATGAAATTCGAGATGGTCGTTATTTGTATTATTGCATCGCCGCAGAGCTATTCGAACAGGGTGTGCTTGTTGAGTCTCTTCCAGCGGTAGAGTTAACTTTATTAGAATACAATAAGTTATTGAGGAGTGCTGTTTTCCCTTACCTGGAAAAATACAAAAAACGGCTGGTTCTAGTATTGGATGAATTTGACGTAATACTCGAATATAAAAATGTCCTGGAAATATTGGGCCACCTTAAAAGTTTGAGTGAGCAGCAGGATTTGTTTTCTTTTGTGTTTTTCGGCTGGAACGGAATCCAGAAAAGAATTTGGGAATGCTATAATGGCAGCGGTGAAAGCCCCTTCCCAGAGTGTATTGATACCAAGATGTATTTAACCCCACTTAACAATGAAGAGAGCAGAGTCCTTACCAGAACACTGCAAGAACACTTTCCCCAAGATGGAATTACCGAAAATTTCAAAGATAATATGTATTTATATACAGGTGGACGCGCATATTTCATCCAAACAATTTTAGAACATATTGTAACAACTAGCGCTACTCGTTGGTTGCATTATCGCGAACCAGACTTTAAGCAAGAAACGTCAAGGTATATATTCGGAGATAGTTCACGTCGAGCCATAATTCAGAGTTTTTGGGGAAGCGACTCTGCCCAAGAGTCTTTACTCCTTACTTACATAGCGCATTATCCTGGTACCACACCAGATCAACTCCATAATTTTTTCTCAGATTTCAATGATTGCGACATTAACGATTGTTTAGAGTATTTTGACAAAACAGGAATGATTGATAGTGTGAGCGACCGAATGGCCCTCCATGGTGCAATGCTGGAACATTGGGGGCAAGGACGAAAAGAAAACCCAACTGTCACAGTCAACAAAAAAGAAATAAGCCAATCTTATTCAACCAAAGATGCTTTTACTTATGTTGGCTGGGCCTCTCCCGCATCAGAGGCGGAGTTTATTGAAATTATTGCTAAGCTCATTGCTGAGTTTCAGTTCTATGTGAAGGAAAAAAAAGGCAATAAACTTTTATGGCTGGGTGATACTCCTGCGCCAGAGTTAAACGCCCAAATATTATTTGATCTTCTAACCGACCAATATTCTAGATTAGCCGATATTAATACTGATCGTGAAATTGAGACAGGAAGGGGGCCTGTGGACTTCAAGTTTTCCAAAGGGCAAAAGTATCAAGCCCTTTTAGAAGTAAAAAGAGCTACGAATAACCAACTTGAGCATGGCTTGGAAAAGCAGTTGCCCACATACCTCCATGCAGATAGGGTAAGGATTGGTTTCTATGTGGTTATTTGCTATGATGAGGTAGATATGAAAAAGGGAGGAACTTGCTAACGAGGCAAATTCCTTGTCGAATTCACTAGGTGTAAAATTGTTGTTATATAAAATTGAAGCATTCCAGAAAGTACCGAGTGCCTCCAAAGTGTGAAGAAATTCCACTCTGTTAATCATAATGAAACCTGATAAGGAAAAGGGGGGTCAAAGGAAAAGGGGGGTCAGGTCTTGCAAACAAGCATTATGAAAACCAACCACAAAAATCGGCCAACCAGGCACTTCAGCCGACCGCGTGGAGCTACTGATTTTCTT
>CAVZOB010000007.1:5000-614844 GCA_963776835.1 uncultured Pseudomonadota bacterium | reverse complement strand
TTAAAAATTCAAGTTGTGGAAAACATCCTGTCTTTTCTTTACGTTCTGATTTCTACCGGACCTTGACAGATCGGTAGATTCTGTATAATTGAGTTAAGGTTATCCTTGCTCATTTTAATCAGGCTATTTCAATGCTGACTACCGTACTTTACCCAATTAAGTGGACTTACTGTGACTGATCAACCAATGCTTTCTATTATCATTTTGGCGGCGGGAAAAGGTACCCGCATGAAATCAGAAATGGCCAAGGTCTTGCACCCGGTTTTTTATGCCCCGATGGTGCATCATGTCCTGGCCGCAGTCAAGACCTTGGGAGCCGATAAAATCGTTGCCATCATTGGTCATCAGCGGCAGGAGGTGGAACAAGCTGTAGCCGGCTTTGATGTGCTCCTGTGCATTCAGGAGGAACAACTCGGCACTGGTCATGCTGTTCTCTGTGCCGAGCAGATCATTGACAGCAAAGAAGGGACGGTCATGATCCTTTGTGGTGATACGCCTTTGATTCAGAGTGAAACCCTGGAGCAGATGTACCGGAAGCATCTGGCCCATGGGGGACCGCTCACTGTAATGACCACTGTCCTTGAAAATCCGACGAATTACGGGCGGATCATGAGCAATGACGCGGGCCATGTCCTTGCCATTGTCGAAGAGAAGGATGCAAGCCCAGAACAAAAAAAAATAAGGGAGATCAATGCCGGGATCTATTGCGTAAACGCCGACTTTCTGTTCACAACCCTGAAAAAAGTAGGTACAGACAATAGCCAGGGAGAGGTATATCTTACTGATATTGTATCAATTGCTGTTGAACAGAATTATTTTGTTGAAAAATATATGACCTTGCTGCCGCAGGATGTTCTGGGGGTGAATTCACGGATTGAATTGGCGGAGGCGCACAAGGAATTACAGATGCGTCGCAACCGAGAATTGATGCTGGCAGGGATCACCATGTATGACCCCGCTACCATCTCCATAGCCCCTGAGGTGACAATAGGCCAGGATGTCATTCTTTATCCAGGGGTACATCTTACTGGCCATTCCGTTATAGAAAAAAAATGTATCCTGGAAAATGGAGTTATTATCAAGGACAGTTCGCTGGATGAAAATGTTTGTGTCGGTGCCTATAGCTATCTTGAGGGATGTAGTGTTGAGGCGGGTAAAGTCATCGCGCCGCACAGTGTTTTTCGCCATGAAAAATAGGGTTATGGCTGGATGTATCTTTTCTCGCTGAAGTGTGAGGGATGGAATGTGAAATTATTTATTTCTCTCCTTCAGCATCCAATGCGTGAAAGGCATCTGTATATCCCTTGAGGATTTTTTTCCCCTCCTCAGAAATATCCCGAAATTCAACACCCGTAATATAATGGTTGTCCATTTTTTCTGAGTGGATCACCTCACCGCGGAGATCGACGAGATCATCCTCCAGACCGACAGTGATCAGCAGGGTGTCCCCTTTTGATATCTGCTGGGCGGTCTCCAGTTTGAGTCCGTTCTCGCTTACATCCAGGGTTCTGCCCATGGAGTATGTTGTTTGCAGTCCATTCCGGTCAATGACAAGATAGTCGAGAAGATGAAGTGATTGTTTCCGTTTAAATTGTCTGTGTTCTGTTGGTGTCATGGTTATCCTTGAGTTATTTTTGTATTTTTTTCCGGGAACAGTGCGTGAATCGCTTGTTTGTTGGCCTGAACAATTCCCCTTTCCGTGATCAATCCGCTGATAAGTCGTGCCGGGGTTATATCAAAACTGTAGTTGACGGTCTGGGTACCCTCCGCAACCAGCCGAACCGTCTCAACCTTTCCTTTTTTGTCCATGCCGCTGATCCAGGTGATTTCATCTCCTGAGCGCTGTTCAATAGGGATCTGAGTGCCGTGTTCCAACTCCCAGTCAAAGGTGGAGGAGGGCAGTGCCACGTAAAAAGGGATGTTGTTGTCATGGGCTGCCAGGGCCTTCAGGTAGGTTCCTATCTTGTTGGCCACATCTCCGGTGTGGGTGGTTCGGTCAGTCCCGACAATGACCAGATCCACCATGCCATTCTGCATCAAGTGGCCACCGGTATTATCGGTTATCAGGGTGTTGGGGATTCCTTCCTGCTGCAGTTCCCAGGTGGTGAGTTTTGCCCCCTGATTCCAGGGACGGGTCTCATCCACCCAGACATGCACCGCGATTCCAGCGTCTCTGGCCGCGTATATCGGGGCTGTGGCGCTGCCATAATCAACAAAAGCCAGCCAGCCCGCATTGCAGTGGGTGAGGATATTGACCGGCTCTCCGTTCTTCTCTTTGCTGATGGCGGCAATGAGATCAAGGCCGTGGATGCCTATCTGTTTGCAGAAAGCTGCATCTTCATCGGCAATCTCGCAGGCAATTCTGTATGCCACCTTCTTTTTTTCTGCTCCATCAGGGACCTTTTTGACTTGCGCAAGAATGCGTTCAACGGCCCATCCCAGATTTCTGGCGGTGGGCCGGCTCCTGTTCAGTTGCAACGCTGCCTGTTCCAGTTTCTCATCTACACCATCATCCGGAGAGTTAATTGCCGCCAGATACATACCAAACCCTGCAGTGGCTCCAATCAGGCCTGCTCCTCTCACATGCATGTCTTTGATGGCTCTTATGGAATCGTCCAGAGATGTCAGGGTTTCGATGACAAATTGGTGTGGAAGTTGACGCTGGTCAATAATGCAGATGGTGTTGGTGTTTTTCGGGTCTGGCCAGATGGTTCTGAAAGGGCGTCCATTGATATGCATGGCAGGGAGGGCCTCTTTTCCTGGAGAGGAAAACTATGGGAAACATAATAAAAAAATATTTATTTTAGAATACCAATCCCATGATAAAATGTAAATAATTTCATTGGGTAAAAAAGATGCTCTTAATCGTTCATGATTGATAGATATCTACAAAATTGACATTTTTTTTGTTATTTTTTACTGAATTGTAATTTGTCTCTCAGTGAGAGTGTTGATGATATAGGCAAAATGTTTAATTATATCCAATTATTGCTCTTTTTATGCGTGTCTGGCATGCCATTTGTATAAAGGAGGAATGGCGATCGTTGCTGTGTGTCAGGTAGGAAATTTCTATCTGCTGCAATGAGCCGCTTATGGTGTAATTGGGGTACGGGGCGGGAGACCCTGTGTATCTTATTCAAATGATCAGGGAGGGAGAAAGTGAACAAGGCGGATACAGCATTTATGCTGGCGGCGGCAGGTCTGGTGTTATTAATGACACCGGGACTTGCCCTTTTTTATGGCGGGATGGTGCGGGGAAAAAATGTTTTGGGAACGATCATGCAGAGTTTTTTCATGATTGCTCTTGTTTCCATTGAGTGGGTCTATCTGGGCTACTCAATGTCTTTTGGTCCTGATGTCGGGGGAGTAATTGGTAATTTGTCCTGGTTTGCCTTGAACGGGGTGGGCACTGCCCCAAGCCTTGATTATGCAACCACTATCCCGCACATTGTTTTTATGATTTATCAGTGCATGTTTGCCATTATCACCCCGGCCCTTATCACCGGCGCCTTTGCCGAGCGGGTGCGGTTTGTTCCCTTTCTGGTCTTTGCTTTGTTGTGGACCATAGTGGTTTATAATCCTGTCTGTCATTGGGTCTGGGCTAAGGGAGGCTGGCTGGCGCAGATGGGTGTCCTTGATTTTGCCGGTGGTTTGGTAGTGCATGTTACCTGCGGTGCGTCGGCATTGGCAGCGGTTCTTGTTGTCGGGCCAAGACGGGGATATGGACGGACGAGCTTTATGCCTCATAATCTGCCAATGACTCTGCTGGGAACTGGTCTGTTGTGGTTTGGCTGGTTTGGTTTTAATGGCGGATCTGCCCTTGCCGCCAATGAGGTTGCAGCTACAGCCTTTGTGGCCACTCATCTTGCCGGCATGGCCGGTATGTTGATGTGGGTGGCAATGGAAAAATTTGTCATGGGCAGTGCCACTACCTTGGGTGCGGCATCCGGTGCCATAGCCGGACTTGCCACGATCACTCCGGCGGCCGGTTTTGTTGGTCCCAATGCGGCCATTGTCATTGGTCTTCTTGCCGGGAGTTGTTGTTTTCTTGCCGTGCGTTTGAAGAGCCGCCTCAAGTTTGATGACTCCCTTGATGTGGTTGGAATTCATGGGGTTGGTGGAGTGGTGGGCACACTCTGTGTGGGAATTTTTGCATCCACTCAGGTTAATCCTGCTGGAGTTGACGGTCTGCTGGCTGGAAATTCTGCTCAACTGGTAAAGCAGGCAATAGGCGTTTTGGTTGTTGGGAGCTATTCCCTGGTGGTCAGTTGGATTCTTTTGAAGGTCATTGATTCAGTCATGGCGCTCAGATTGACTGAAAAGGATGAAACTGTCGGTCTTGATTCAGTGGAACATTCGGAGACGGCTTATAATCATCAATAAACCGCCATGGCCACTTAAGCGGTCTCGGCCATGGTTGCTGTGGGCGGGCTGTCGCATGCGCGATTAGGTGACTGTGGCCAGAAGGTTGCTTCCGCTGAATCTTTCTTTGCCGGTCGGATTATTCACCTTTAGTTGCCAATCCTTGAGAACCAAGATAAATAAGCGTGTTAAACAAGGAGAAGATGATGGATAGTGGAGATACTGCTTTTATGCTCATTGCCACGGCAATGGTGATGTTGATGACGCCGGGGCTTGCCCTGTTCTACGGTGGCCTGGTTCGCAGCAAAAATGTGCTGGCAACGACCATGCAGAGTTTTATCTGTCTGGGGATTATCTCTGTGCTCTGGGTCGTTTTTGGTTATTCTCTGGCCTTTGGCCCGGATGTCGGTCATTTTATCGGCAATTTCGATTATGTGGGGTTAAAAAATGTAGGCTTGACGCCAGGACCTTATTCAAAGACCATTCCTGATCTGTTGTTTTGCGCCTTTCAGCTCATGTTTGCCATTATTACCCCGGCGCTGATTACCGGGGCCTTTGCCGAAAGGATGAAATTTACTGCTTTTCTGGCCTTTACGGTCTTGTGGTCAACTCTGGTCTATCTCCCTGTCTGTCATTGGGTATGGGGCCAGGGTGGATGGCTTGGAGCGCTGGGCGCCCTTGATTTTGCCGGCGGCACTGTTATCCATATTAATTCTGGTGCTGCGGCCCTGGTAGCAGCCCTGGTTCTGGGCAAACGAAAAGGGTACGGTCGTGATTCCATGCATCCTCACAACCTGCCAATGACGGTTATGGGCGCTGGTCTGCTCTGGTTCGGCTGGTTCGGGTTTAACGCCGGCAGTGCTCTTTCTGCCGGTCCCGTTGCGGTGCTTGCCCTTTTTACCACCCAGGTGGCAACGGGTGCAGGTGCTCTTACCTGGGTTATTGCGGAATGGAAGGTTCAGGGAAAACCGACCACCCTGGGCGCTGCATCCGGCGCCCTGGCTGGGCTGGTGGCAATTACTCCCGGGGCAGGCTTTGTCAGTCCTCTGTCCGCCATGATCATGGGTGGTGTGGCGGGTGTGATCTGTTATCTTGCCGTTCTGGCCAAGGCCAAACTTGGTTATGACGATTCTCTGGACGTGGTTGGTGTGCACGGTGTAGGTGGTGTATGGGGAGCTCTTGCTACCGGTCTTTTTGCCTCAACGGCAATGAATCCTGCCATTGCTAATGGGCTTTTCTTTGGGAATCCGCATCAGCTTGTGGTTCAGGCCATTGGTGTAGGTTCAACCATTGCCTACTCGGTAGTTGTAACCTTTATTGTTTTGAAAATTATAGACGCCACCATTGGTCTTCGGGTAAGCTTGGATGATGAGACACAGGGTCTGGATTTGACCCAGCACAGTGAGGTTGGGTATACTCTGTAATAAGAAGAGCGGAAAATTGCGCATCTGGAAGGTTGAATTCATGATCGATAAGGAGTGCCGGAATCATCCTCTTGTACCCCCAAGGTACTTCCTTCGGGGCGTCCTCTGATTTTTAAAAAGGAGATGTTATGAAAAAGATTGAAGCGATTATTAAACCATTTAAACTTGATGATGTGAAGGATGCCTTGAATGGTATTGGGATCAAGGGGATGACGATCACCGAAGTCAAGGGGTACGGTCGTCAGAAGGGGCATACCGAGATCTATCGTGGTGCCGAGTATGTTGTTGATTTTATCCCCAAGATAAAAATTGAGATAGTGGTTGATTCTGAACAGGTAAATCTGGTGGTCGATACCATCAGAAATGCCGCCAACAGCCAGACGATTGGTGATGGCAAGATCTTTGTCATGCCTGTCGAGCGTATTGTGCGAGTGCGTACCGGCGAAGAGGACCACGACGCTATTTAGAGTCCGTTATGAAATGAGCAGTGTTTTTCTGCTCATTTCGTTACGGACTCTTATGCCGCTTCACGGAAACAGCATCTTTAAGAGCTGTTTCTGTGAGTGGCGTCCGCCGGATAACGAACAAGCTGCTTAAGTGCCCATTGTTATTTACTTATATCGCTTCATAGAATAACCGTCACGGATAAAGATAATCCATGAAGTCCTCCCATCTTCGTGCCCAGCGCGCTTCCTTGGAAAAACTATGGCAGCAGGGGCTGACTGGTCAGGCCCTGCTTGCCGAGCAGAGCAGGCTGGTTGATGCCTTTATCTGTCAGTCTTTCCAGGGTGTAGGCAGTGAACTGACTGGCTCAATTGCCCTGGTGGCCCTTGGCGGCTATGGCCGACAGGAGCTTTTTCCTTATTCTGATATTGATCTGATGATCCTCTACCAAAAGGAGCAGGGGGCAGAGATAAAACAGGTGGCCGAGACCATTCTCTATCCACTCTGGGATACAGGACTGGAGGTCGGGCACGGGGTGCGCACTGTTGAGGAAGCCATGGAGCATGCCGGCCAGGATTTTTTCTTCCAGGTCGCCATGCTGGAGGCCAGGTTTCTTGCGGGGTCACAGGAGTTGTTTGATGGGCTGCTGGCCCAGTATCGCGAACGTTTTATTGAAGGCGGCCGGGAAGAGTTTGTGCGCAGCATGAAGGCCTGCCGCGCGGCGCGCCGAGAGCGTTTTGGCAGTCACAGTTACCTGCTTGAACCCCACATCAAGGAAGGGAAAGGGGGAATGCGTGATATCCAGGCCATGCTCTGGACGGCAAAGGTTGTTTTTGGTCTGGACGGGCTGCAGGACATTGTGGAGGCGGGTATTCTGCTGGAGGAAGAGCGGGAGGCCTTTACGACTTCCTGGAATGAACTGGTGAAGATCAGGAATCGCCTGCATTATATCAGCGGGCGCAAGAATGATCAGCTTTACTTTGAGCACCAGGAAGATATTGCCCAGGAATTCGGGTACAAAACAGGTGCGGGAAAACTGGGCGTGGAGAGGTTCATGCGGGAGATGCATGGTCATCTCCAGACCATTGCGGTGATCTCGGATCTTTTCTTTGAGCATGTGGATGAGGTCCTTGGTCTGGCGGCAAAGGGTGAAAGGTCGAATAGTGACCGGACCCTGGAAAAAGGAATTGAGCTGCGCAACAATCGCATTCATCTGCTCGTTTCCGTAAAAGAGCTGGCTGCCAGGCCGTATCTGCTCATGCGTCTGTTTCTGGCATCGGCTAAAACGGGGGCTCCTGTTCATCATCGAACACGTAAAATTGTCAGCGCCAATCTTGATCTGGTGGATGACAAGCTGCGGGTATCGCCACGTATGTCCAAACCTTTTTTTGAGCTGTTGCTGCACCCTGCAGATCCGCTTCCTGTTCTGGAGGTGATGCTGGAGACAGGCCTGCTTACGGCCTATATCCCGGAGTTCGCGCGGATCAGTACCCTGGCCCAGCATGATGTTTATCATATCTACACGGTTGACCGGCATCTGTTACAGACCGTGGCCGAGCTGCGCTTGATCGTGGAGCAGGATGCCGGCGTCTATCTGGCAGTGGCCTCGCCGCATATCCTTTATCTGGCCGCCCTGCTCCATGATATCGGCAAGGGCGCGGGCGGTGATCATTCCCAGATCGGGGCGGATATGGTGGGGGCTGTGGGGATGAGACTTGGTCTTGATCCTGCAGAACGAGACTGTCTCTCTTTTTTGATACGCTATCATCTGTTCATGCCGGAGAATGCCCTGCGTCGTGATTTGAATGATGAGGCCTTTATTCGGCGCTGTGCAGAGACTGTCGGAGACAGCGACCGGTTGGCCATGCTCTATCTTCTTTCCATTGCCGATTCTAAGGCTACCGGTCCTTCGGCATGGAGTGAGTGGAAGGGAGCCCTGCTCCATGAAATGTTTCTGAAGATCTCACCCTATCTGGAACCTGGTCTGTTTACTGCATCGCTTCCTGAAATGGTGCAGCGGCAGGTCGACCAGGGCGTTGACTGGCTGCGGGCACAGGTTGTGTCGCTGCTTGATGGCGACGCGGAGGCGCAGGCCGATGTTGTCCTCCTGCCCGCGGATTATCTGCTCAGTTTTACTCCTGAAGTGGTTGTCGAGCATATCCGTTACCATCGGCAGAATTATCAGGTCTTGCAACAGAAGGCCCTGATCTTTCCGCGGGAGCTGTCCCGGAATTGGTCTCTGCTGATTATGGCAAGGGACCGTTCCGGTCTGCTGGCGAAGATCTGTGGGGTGTTGGCGCTGCATAATCTTTCGGTATTGTGTGCGCAGATCTTTACCTGGGAGGGTGAGGCGGTGACGGCCAAGGATGGCCTAATGGTGCGTGAGCCAGGGACGCAGGCCATAAGTGCCCCCGTGTCGCTCGCTTCCGGGATGGAGAAAGAGCGGGTGGCGTTAGCAGTGGATGTACTCGAGGTGCGTTCTTTAGATGGTCTGAGATTTAGAGAGAAAGACTGGCAGGCGGTCAATGATGATCTGGATCTTGCCCTCAATCATCGTCTAGGGCTTGAACACAGGATCCATCAGAAGCTCGCCTCGATTTATGAACGATGGAAGCAGACCGGGACGAAGCTGCTGGGACAGCAGATGTCCCGGGTCATCATTGATAATGGTATTTCAGACAGCTATACCGTCATCGAGGTCCATTCTGAGGACAGGGCCGGGCAATTGTTTCATATTACCCAGACATTGGCTGATTTTGGCATTAATATCTATCGTGCCTTTATCGCCACAGAGGTTCAGCAGTTGATTGATATTTTTTATGTGTTGGATAGCCAGGGGCAGAAGATCACGGATGAGTCCTTTGCGGCAGAGATCAGGGCCGGGCTACTCTATTCAATGACGCGGGTGTCGTAAAATATTACAAATTTGTAAGTAAAAGTTTTTTTTGATTACTTTTTGTGCTCAAAATGCTAAAAGAAAAGTTTGTTCACACTGTGTGATGGTTGGCTAATGAAGTACAAGCCGTTATAAACAATATTGCCGTCATCGTGATGGTAATAAACGGCATAATGATCCGTAACGAACTGGTCGAAAATACACTGGTTATTTCGTAACGGCTTTTTGTATGTTGTTATTCGTCAGGCGCCACGCAAAGAAACAGCCTGAAAAGATTAGCTGTTTCTTTGGCGCGGCATAAGAGGCCGTAGATGAAGCAAGCAAGAAAAAGACCTTGCTTGCTTCATAACGGTCTCTAAAAAACATGATTTAAAAAGTTCAGGAGGAACAACGAATGTGTGATAATCCAAATTGCTGTTGTGATAGCGGTTATGGTCAGAATGCTATCCCCGTGCCCGAGTTGTTCGGGGCCAATGTCTTTAATGACAAGGTCATGAAGGAGAGGCTGCCCAAGGAGACCTACAAGGCCCTGCGGAAGACCATCATCACCGGCGTTTCCCTTGCCCCCGAGGTGGCCGCGGTGGTGGCCAACGCCATGAAGGATTGGGCCATCGAAAAAGGTGCCACCCACTACACCCACTGGTTCCAGCCGCTGACCGGCATCACCGCCGAGAAGCACGACTCCTTCATCGCCCCCACCGACGACGGCGGCGTGATCATGGAGTTTTCCGGCAAGCAGCTGATCCAGGGCGAGCCGGATGCCTCCTCCTTCCCCAGCGGCGGCCTGCGCGTGACCTTCGAGGCCCGCGGCTACACCGCCTGGGACTGCACCTCCCCCGCCTTCCTGAAGGAAGACGCCGCCGGTGATGTGACCCTCTGCATCCCCACCGCCTTCTGTTCCTACAACGGCGAGGCCCTGGACAAGAAGACCCCGCTGCTCCGCTCCATGGACGGCGGTTTCCAAGCAGGCCATGCGGGTGCTCCGGGCCATGGGCAACACCACCTCCAGCCGGGTCACCGTCCACCGTCGGCGCCGAGCAGGAGTATTTCCTGGTCGACAAGGAATACTATCTGCAGCGCCTCGACCTGATGACCTGCGGCCGCACCCTCTTCGGCGCCCCGGCCCCCAAGGGCCAGGAACTGGAAGACCAGTACTTCGGCGCCATCAAGGACCGGGTCGCCGCCTACATGAAGGATCTGGACATCGAGCTGTGGAAGATGGGCATCACCTCCAAGACCAAGCACAACGAGGTGGCCCCGGCCCAGTACGAGATGGCCCCGGTCTTCGCCACCACCAACATCGCCACCGACCACAACCAGCTGGTCATGGAGACCATGCAGAAGGTGGCCATCCGTCACGACATGGTCTGCCTGCTCCATGAGAAGCCCTACGCCGGCGTGAACGGCTCCGGCAAGCACAACAACTGGTCGCTGACCACCGATGACGGCATCAACCTGCTGGAACCGGGCCAGCACCCCCGAGGATAACGCCCAGTTCCTGGTCTTCCTCTGCCGCCCTGCTCAAGGCGGTCGACACCCATGCCGATATCATGCGCGCCACCTGCGCCAGCTCCGGCAACGATCATCGTCTGGGCGCCAACGAGGCCCCGCCGGCGATCATCTCCAGTCTTCCTGGGCGATGAGCTGACCGATATCCTGGAAAGCCTGGCCAAGGGTGAGAAGATTGCCGCAAGGCAAACGGCTGCCAGTTCCTCGAAGATCGGCGTCGATTCCCTGCCGGATCTGCCCAAGGACAATACCGACCGCAACCGGACCTCGCCCTTTGCCTTTACCGGCAACAAGTTCGAGTTCCGGATGGTCGGCTCTTCCCAGTCCATCTCCGGTCCCAATGTGGCGCTTGAACACCATCGCCGCCGAGGCCCTGGACGAAATCGCCACCCGTCTGGAAAAGGCCAAGGATGTCAACAAAGAGATCCAGGCCATCATCAAGGAGACCATGACCAAGCACGGCCGGATCATCTTCAACGGCAACAACTACTCCGAAGAGTGGGCCAAAGAGGCGGAGAAACGCGGCCTGCCCAATGTCCAAGAACACCGTGGATGCCCTGAAGGCCTTTGTTACTCCCAAGGCGATCAAGCTCTTCGGCAAGTACAATGTCCTTTCCAAGGAGGAGTTGCATTCCCGCTATGACATCTATGTGGAGCAGTATGCCAAGCATATCAACATCGAGGCCCTGACCGCCATCCAGATGGCTCAGCGCCTGTACATCCCCGCTGCCATTCGCTTCATGACGGAACTCGGCGCCTCCATGGCCGCTGCCGGCAAGCGGGCCACGGTTCAGAAGGGGCTGCTGGCCGAGGTGTCCAAGCATGCTTGAGTCCGCCGCCAAGAAGGTCAGGAAACTGGAGGACGAGACCAAGAAGGCTCAAGGCAATGAAAAACGTGGATAAACAGGCCGCGGCTTATCGCGACAAGGTCTTCTGCCGCCATGCAGTCTCTGCGTGCCGATATCGATGCCCTGGAGGCAATCATGCCCGACGACCTCTGGCCGGTACCGACCTACAGCGATCTGCTGTTCAAGCTGTAAACGTTAGCCCTTTATTTTTATATTAAAAAGGGGAGAGCCATCTGGCTCTCCCCTTTTTTTATGTGGATTTATCTGGTAAGAATAATTGAAATTGATGCGGTGGATGTAACCTTGTCAACAATGAGGCCCATTTTGATATGGCAACCATGGCCAACATGTCAGGTTTGACGGTGATGATGGTTCTTGATATGGCCTTTTGCTTAAATAGAATATAGATATCAGAAGGCAGAGGAGAGGCAATGAAAGGGGTCTTGTTGCTCAACATGGGTGGAGCCCGGTCAGAACAGGAACTCAGGTCTTTTCTGTTCAATATGTTCAGTGATCGGCACATCATCCGCTCGCCGGTGCGCTATCTCCTCGCCCCCCTGATCTCAACCCTGCGCTATAAAAAAATATGGCGGAAGTATGAGCTGATTGGCGGCAGCAGGATCCATGAGCATACCGGGCGATTGGCGGAGAAACTGCAGCAGCGAACCGGGGAGGCGGTTTTCCCGGTCATGCGTTATACCCATCCCCTGGCCGCGGATCTCTTTGCTGAAAGACAGTTTGACCAGTTGATCATCATCCCGCTCTATCCCCATTATTCCTCGACCACCACCCTCTCAAGTCTTGAAGATGTCTATCGCGGGCTGAAGAGTGAAGGCCAGCGGCCGGAGGTCAGGGAGATCGGCCCTTATTTCGATGATCCCCTGTTTAACGCCACGATTATAGAGCGTATCCGCGAGCAGTATCAGGACAGCAGTTATCATCTGGTCTTTTCCGCCCATGGTCTGCCGCAGAAGATTGCCGCGCATGACCCTTACGAGGGGCAGATCAGGGAACATGTTGCCATCTTAAAATCTTTGTTGCCGGATGCCGGGCTGGAGTTCAAGGGCTTTCATCTGGCCTATCAGTCCAAGGTCGGCCCCATGCGCTGGCTGGAACCATCACTCGACACAACGCTGAAGGGACTGGCTGGCGAGAAGGTGATCGTTTATCCCCTCTCGTTTACCATTGATAATTCCGAGACCGACCTGGAGCTGGCCATTGAATACAAAGAGCTGGCCGAGACCATTGGCCTGCGGGATTACCGGGTCTGCCAGGTGCAGAATGACAGTGATCTTTTTGTCGAGTTTCTGGCTTCCAGGATAGTTGCATAATCTTCTACTGATTCAACCGAAATTATCACGATTATGACCCAATCATTGCAACCCCTTTCCAGTTTATCGAAAACGAAAGATCCTCCACCCAGCTCGATTCCTTTGGCGCCGCCCCCGGAAGTCGATGCCGGGGTCTGCTGAGGCCCAAAGGCGGAACCCCGGTCCGGGGAGCATGAACACGCAGGATACGCCATCTTGCCTTTTGTCAGCGGTTTTGTCGACTCGCCGGCAGGCCCGGTGCCTCAGGTAGCTGTCATCCTGAGCCGGGCTGATCATGTGGGGACGATCGGGGCGCGAACAGGTATTCAGCGTGATAAGTACAGCATAACGCCGGGACTGTACTGTGTCGGCAGGCCAACCAGCGATGCGCCCGTACTTGTTACCGCCAATTACAAACTGACCTTCGATGCCCTGCGCCAGGAACTGGGTGGTATGGATGTGTGGATACTGGTAGTTGATACCAGGGGCATCAACGTCTGGTGCGCAGCAGGGAAAGGAACATTCTCCACTGAGGAAATAGCCTATCAGGTCCAGCGGGCAAGACTTACGGAAGTGGTCAATCACCGCGAACTCATCCTTCCGCAATATGGCGCCCCTGGGGTCTCTGCCCTGAAGCTGAAGGCTGCCTGTGGTTTCAAGGGTACATTCGGCCCGATCAGGGCCACGGATATCAGGGCGTTTCTGGCAAGCGGCAAAACAGCAGACGAGACCATGCGCAGCGTCACCTTCAACCTCAAGGAACGCGCAGTCTTGATCCCGTTGGAAATTTTTGTACTGCTGAAGCCGCTTGCCCTCACCCTTGCCGGCCTGATACTGCTCTCCGGTTTCGGCCCGGATATCTATTCGCTGGACCGGGCACTGCACAGAGGCGGAGGCATCGCCTTCGTGACGACTCTGAGTGTCCTTGCCGGGGCGGTTCTGGTCCCATTGCTACTGCCCTGGATACCCGGTAGGCAGTTCTGGCTCAAAGGGCTGCTCCTCGGGATCCCGGTCGGTATTTTTACCGTTCTCCGGTTTTTGCCCTCTGTCGGCTGGACGGCCGTGATTGGCATGGCCTTATGGGCAATGAGCGTCAGCTCGTTTCTGGCCATGAACTTCACCGGCTCCACCCCTTATACCTCGCTTTCCGGGGTGAAGATGGAGATGCCCAAGGGTCTGGCTATCCAGATCGTCTCTGCCCTGCTTGGCCTGCTATGCTGGCTGGCCGGTCCATTTTTTCTTTAAGAAACAAGACCATGAAAGAGTTCAGATACATAGATGGCGCAGCGATTCTCAAACTCGATAAGGCTGCCTGTATCGGTTGCGGAATGTGCGAGATTGTCTGTCCGCATCGCATCTTCAAGTGTATTGAAAAAAAGGCGTCCATCGTTGATTATGACGCCTGCATGGAATGCGGGGCCTGTGCCAGGAACTGCCCTGTCGGGGCCATCTTTGTCAATCCCGATGACGGCTGCGGCTGCGCGCGCTACATTCTCAACAGTTGGCTTGCCAAGGTGACCGGAAAAAAACCTTCAGGATGCGGATGCTGATCGTCCCGCTTTGAATGACAGGGGAATGTTCTCGTCGTTTAGTCAATATATTTTGGAAATAAGTTGACTTTGGATAGAGCGAAGATGTTCAGGAAGAAGCTTAAATCATCCTGTATTACTCGAAGTTGAATCTTGCCAAGGGATATCTTTCTCTGCTGAAATTCTGTTTGAGTAAAAATCCATAGGAGATATTTTGAGAAGAAGGAAAATCATCATTTCGACCTTTTATCGATAACAATATACTTCAGGATCGCTTTCTTGCGTTCCTTCAGCATTTTGCCTTTCATTTCTTCGGACATATTGTGATTTTATAAGTCCTTCTTCCCATTCCTTGCCAACTGTCTCTTCTATTGGTGACCAAGATCTTAACCGTTCTTGCCATAAAGTATGGCCAATAAGATGGGAGATTAATAGTTCCCGAACAAAAGGGGATAAGGGGATATTGATCTTATCCGCCATTACTTGCAGATCATCTTTTATTATTTTCGGCAGGAATAATTTTAATCGCAATAATATTTTTTCCAAGTCCTTGAAGCACTTCCGTAGAAAATGCTTTGGAATACATTATTGTTGTTTGTGAAGCTTGAGACGGTGGTAAAGGTGGGAAATATAATAAATTCCTGTACCGTTTTTTCGCATTCGTAGCAATTCGTGTTCACCGTACAGATAAACAACAAGGAGCTCTCGCAGGTATCTGGAACCTGTAGTGAGATGAACAGCTACAGTTTCATCCCATGCCTGCTTACAGATTTCAGGTAACCATACACGTAGCTCTGCATCATCTTTATTTAGTTCTTGAATATGATCACGGTCGATTAATTGCACTAAGTTCGGCAGATTATTTTCATCAGTAAGTACGGTTTTCCATTTTTCTTAATAGTGAAAGGCCACACTGTTCTTATCCTCCTAAAATTGCAAAATTTCCCCTGTCATTTTCCTTGATATCAGTAACCATGAGATGTTAGTCTTAGTATATATTTAGAGCGAATGCTCGTAAAGTCAGCCCTCCGCTTCATTTGCAAATATGAAACTCATCAAAATTATCATTTTAGGAAAAAACCAATATATTATTTGGGGTATCAACCACAAAGGAGAGTGTAATGAATACAAATCAAAAATATATATTGGCTCTGGCAACTATTATAATGGTGTTAATGCTTTTATACCCACCATTCCAAAATGTTACAGGTCAGTACGGGATAATTAATAATGGTTATCGTTTCATTACTTATTTACCAACTGGACAGGGTGTGATGCCACCTACAGTAAATATTGGTTTGCTCATCATGCAGTGGATTGCTTTAGGTGTAGTTGCTTTTGTGGCATATCTTTTACTTAAAGATAAAAGTTAAAAAACGAACAATCAGGGACTGCGATTCTTTCAGATTATTTAACAGCTAGCAATCGATGCTGATTACCTCAGCCATATTTAAGCACCAGAGGAGAAATAATTATGCCAATCGATATTCAAAGCACCACAGATTAGCTCAGAAGAGTCTCCAAAGGAAATTTTATCCGCTGATTTTAAATCCTTGGGAGGTGACCTTCCAATCAAGGGGGGATGGGGATATACATTTGATGACGCTGTAATTATTGACAAGAACGATTCGGTGGTTCCAAAAGTACCTTTCAATGGAATTGGTTATGAAAATATCTTTGTTGAAAAAAGGATCTACGAGGAACTGATCATTTTCCGACCAGAGAATGAACGTTATTCTGGTATCAAGTGGAATTTACTTGGACAAAAGTTGATCAATCGTAACGATAGGCAATACGATGTGCTCACGTTCGAGGTCACTGCACTTCCGATAAAGACTGGGAAGAACTCAAGACCGAAAGGAAGGGCATCAACAGGGATAATTCCCCTGAATTTGATGTTGATGCACACATGAAGAAAAAAAACGCTCTGACTATTCGGTATGTCACTGACTATTGGTTCGATATTACGAGCTTCTATGGCTCGAAGTAAAAATAGTTTGCACTACCAATCAATTGAGCAAATGTAAAAGGCTTCCTTCCGCAGCCCCTATAGGTATTCTGAATGCATGTGACACTAGCAAGGATCATATTGAAGAGCCTAAATGACACAACAAGCATCTGACCAGTATCTTTTTTCAGGGTAGATGGTATTTGCTAAAGGGGCAGTATCCTTTGGAGCCTCTTTTCCGACATAATCCAGAGGCCTACTTAGAACGGCACCTTCCAAACTGGGATCACTCCAACCTATCCTTTGAAGAACAAATTCCAAGGCCTAACTTCTCGGCGTTTAAAGGGAGCCTCTGCTCCGCATGCTGGAGAGGCTACATTGGTGAATGGGTAATTGATGGTGGCGTTCTTCAACTTCAAAACATCTACGACTTTATTGAGTTATCAAGCCTGCTATCTCTTGTTTTTCCTGATCTCACCTCCCCGATTGAAGCGTTTTGGTTTTCAGGGAAGTTGCTCCTCATGGGATCATGTCCAGATACACGACAACTTGTAGAGCAAAATCCGCAAGTAAATTCCAATCGCTTAGCAACAATGAGACGTGGGGTGAACGAAGCTGTTTTTTCCATAGAAATTGTGAATGGTGCCGTAGAAACTATTTGCGACCCCAGAAGCTCTGTCGAGAGTAGACTATAAGAAAGCTTGGTATAGCTAACCTCCTACCATGACAAAAGAAGATATTATGGACAACGACTGCTTGTTTGTATGCTTTAGCAACGAGGCCCTTTCCGATCCACAAGGATACCCACCTTTTCACAATGGAATCAAAAAACTTGGGCCAACCTTGACAAACAATCTTTTTCTGATTTCTTCGAGGGCCGATTCAAATGGCACTGGTATCCCATAATCACAAGTGGTTTATCTTCTTTTTCAATTCACGGTGATCTCCCCGAAGAACTCAATGACCAAAAGATACTTGAAGCTATCGGCTATGCAGCATCTATTTGTGCTCACGAAGATGGTCATCGTTTATTCAGGATTGGGGCTTCTTTCTCTTCTCTGTCGCTCAGTTGATAAACCTCAGGCTGTTTCTGAACTGACTTTGCACTTTATGGCCATTCGTAAGCATGTCACACGAAACGCAATCGATCCAAACATCCATTACTGGTTTAGCAAAGTTGCCCTTTATCAGATCACCACGGGCGTGGTTCCGCACGGTTACGATGGGCCATTTGATCGTGCAGGACTGAACGCACCGAAGTGAATTGGTTATTCTCAACCGGTCATTACTGACTTCAGTAATCTGATATATTTCAAAAGAATATTCTTAAGGAGCAAATAGCAATGATTGGAGCAATAGCAGGAGATGTAATCGGGTCAGTGTATGAATGGCATAATATCAAGACAAAAGATTTCAATTTGTTTTCCGAAAAATGCTGTTTTACTGACGATTCTATTTTAACAATTGCGCTCGCTGATTCCATTATGACCGGCACACCATATAGAGATAATCTTAGGGAATTTTATTTTGCTTATCCGAATGGTGGATATGGTGGCAGCTTTCACACATGGGCGCGAAATCCCGAATCTGTTCCTTACAATAGTTGGGGAAATGGAGCGGCTATGCGTATTAGTCCTGTAGGGTATGCATATAATGACATTGATACTGTTCTGCGAAAGGCAAAAGAGTTCACAGAGATAACACACAATCACCCTGAAGGTATAAAAGGTGGCCAATCAACGACGGCATGTATTTTTCTTGCTCGTACAGGTTCTTCTAAAAAATGATATTAAGGGATATGTTGAGAATATTTTAATCATGATCTGAGTAAAAACGTTGATAAGATCGCCCAGATTATACTTTTGATGTCTCGTCACAAGGTACAGTGCCTCAAGCAATCAGGGCCTTCCTTGATTCGGATAAATTCGAGGATGCTATCAGAACCGCTGTTTCACTCGGAGGCTAACAGATACACTGGCATGTATTAATGGAGGAATACCACAAGCATTTTATGGGGTGGATACAGAGACAATAAAATAAATATTTTTTCAAATCTGGATGAGCGACTCGGCAATATTACAAGGTAAATTATGGAACGATATTGCATGAATGACTGACTGGATATCACGTGATCATCTCTGGCCAAGATCACAGCAGGATTACATTTTTTGATTGCTTAAGGTTTAACAGTCATGAGATTTCTCTATCAGTTTTTTCAAAACGCTGACACTAACGGAATGAAAGACTTGCAATGGAGCAAACAATTATGCTGGTATCCAAGTGCTTTTGATGACTTCAAGCATATAATATACTTAGAACGTGCAAGACTCCTTGAACCTACCCTTTATCCGCAACTGACATATATATTTTCTGATATTATAGGGATACAAGAGAAACTGAGAGGAAAGGCTTCCAATAGCCTGCCATTCGACGAGGGAGATTGTCTTTCTGCTGGTCGTTAGGAAAATAATTGGAAGTCTCTTCATGTAAGAAATTGACATTAAAACGATGGTTTGAGAATCCATCAGCTGAAGTTGTATCCTTTAGCTCAAAACCTTGCGTGTATTTAATAGTAATGGATCTCAATTTTAACGATATTGATAAAAAAATAACCATAAAAATTCCGTTGATATATTTTCAATATGAAAACTTGAATTTACTTGTTATTTCTTTTGGCAAATCAGCTTCATGTCCACACCCTTATTCATATTAACGACGGTGGTGGGTCTCTGGGTGGAAGTAAAATTAAGATGAATTTTATCTACCAAGTATGTAAGGAGCTAAAATTAAATAGAATAATAAGCGATCGCATGGATTTTGGGTGTGGAGGTTTCAAGCCTGAGATGGATTTTCGTGTATTATTGAATGAATATCAGAAAAGTGACAACTATATGTTCCGGAAATTTAAGAAAAATGACATTTTCTCAAGAGAACATGACAATTCACGAAATCGATTTTCTCCAATAACAGCCGGCTATCATAGCATTAACAGATTGCCGCATTCACATTGTGACCATTTATGCATAAATACCAATAGCCAAGAATTTCGTGATTTATGGCAGGAGACGAAACTTGGTCATCATCATTGCTGGAATTATTCGCCAAAAAAAGGAATGGCATGAAACAAAAAGAAGCATTACGGGTACTTCAGCAAGGACATAATGTTTTACTCACTGGGGCTGCGGGTAGCGGAAAAACTTATGTGCTCGAAGAGCTTACTCAATGGTCACGGCTACAAGGAAGAAAAGTTGCCGTGACAGCCACAACGGGCTTGGCTGCGACCAATATCAATGGCACAACCATCCATAACTGGAGCGGTATTGGAGTTAGAAATAGGAAAACTTTGCTTCTGCCGAAAACAATTCCAAATATTGTAAGGAATATGCGCCCTCGATTCAGGGCCGCCATACAGAATGCTGATATTTTGCTCATTGATGAGATCAGCACGTTACACGACTACCAACTTAACGCGATAGATCAAATAGTTAGAGGAATACGAAATAACGCCGATCCTTTTGGTAATTTGCAAGTTATTCTGTGCGGCGATTTTTTTCAGTTACCACCAATAAATGATACAAAAGGGGAAAAAAGTGGCTTTATTACTGGGTCAACGGCTTATCATAATGGACAATTCAAGGTTTGCTATCTATCCGAAATTTATCGCCAAATTGAAGGGGATCTACTCACTCCAATATTGAATGCCATTCGTGCGAACAGATTTAACAAAGACCACTTGCAACAATTGAGAGATCGTTACAAAGCTCCATTACAAAAATTAATAGTAACCACACTCTGTTGCAGTAATAAAATGGCAGACAAGATCAACAATAGTCAACTTGATCAGTTGACGACCCAAAGCGAGTCATATACACAATTGGAAGAAGGTGATGGTGATGCACTGAACGAAGTTCTAAAAATTTTCAAAGATAAAGTGCCAGCAAAGCTGTGTTTGAAAGTTGGAGCAGTTGTCATGTTTATTAAAAATGATCCTCAACGAAAATTTTTTAATGGTAGCCTTGGTAAAATAGTCGGTTTTGATGATAATCATTGGCCAAATGTCCAATTAAATAAAACGCAGTCAGATGATCATGACGGTAAGATATTGATGGGAATTCAACGCACTGATTTTTACCAGGAGGATGAAGAAGGTAAGCGATTGGCCACAATAAGACAGGTACCTCTCAGACTAGCATGGGCAATCACTATCAACAAAAGCCAGGGAATGACCCTTGATGCTGCACGCATTGATCTGTCGAATGCTTTTGTTGAGGGGCTTGGATATGTCGCATTGTCGCGAGTGCGCAGCATCGACCACTTGTCGATGCTGGGATTGAATGATATTGCCAAAAAAATTAACCCAATAGCTTTACACCTTGAGGAATATCTTCAAAAAGCATCAGAAGAAACACTTCATTGTTTAGAGAGCGAAGAGGAATAATATGCAGGAAGAAGCATTCAGAGCATGGCTGGAAGGACAGTATCAAAGCAATACTATCAGTTCACGTATTTCAAATTGTCGTAATATTGAAAAATCAGAGGGAGACCTTGACGACCATTTTCTTAAGGATCAAGGAATCGACTTGTTGCAACGCCTAAATTATACTAAAAATGATGAACAAAACAACCTTCCAGCAAAGCACCATATTCATATAGATGGAGATGTTTATAATGGAACATCGACCCTGAAGCAAGCTGCCTCTTTATATTTCAATTTCAAAAATGAAAATATAGTTCATGTCGACCACCCTCAAAAAATGATATAAATACAATCTCTACGCTTCAAACTTCCAACTCCCTCAACCGTATCCTCTTCGGCCCTCCTGGAACCGGAAAAACCTATAGCACGGTAGGAAAATCTTTAAGTATTATGGAGAAAACAACAAGCCCAACAGGTAACTTTGCTGATCAAAAAGCTCGTTTTGATCAATTCAGAACAGAAGGTAGAGTCGGGTTTGTCACTTTTCACCAAAGTTTTAGCTACGAAGATTTTATTGAGGGGATGCGAGCTGTTGTAGAAAA
Organism: uncultured Pseudomonadota bacterium; assembly: GCA_963776835.1. GTDB lineage: Bacteria > Desulfobacterota > Desulfobulbia > Desulfobulbales > Desulfocapsaceae > UBA2270. The sequence goes on along the minus strand of CAVZOB010000007.1, from coordinate 593,555 downwards.
TGGCATGATCAATTACAAGGTGGAATCCGGCATTTTTAAACAAATTGCCACGAAATCTGCGAGCGACCCAAGCAATCCTTATGTCCTTATTATTGACGAAATTAATAGAGGGAACATCTCCCGAATCTTTGGCGAACTGATTACTCTGATAGAGCCAACCAAACGGGCTGGCAATAGTGAAACCGTAGAAGTTGTTCTTCCTTATTCCAGAGAAAAATTCACGGTTCCCAATAATCTCTATCTGATCGGCACCATGAATACGGCAGATCGATCCCTGGCCCTTATGGATACCGCTTTACGCCGACGGTTTGATTTTGTTGAGTTCATGCCAAAACCAGAGAAATTGCCGACAGATGTGGAAGGCGTCAATCTTCGTCAGTTGCTAACGACTATGAATCAACGAATTGAAGCCCTGTATGATCGTGAACACACCATCGGCCATGCTTTTTTTATGAATGTGAAGACTATTCAGGACTTGGAGCTGGTCTTCCAGCGGAATATCCTTCCCTTGTTGGAAGAATATTTCTTTGAGGACTGGGACAAGATTTCGCAGGTATTAGGAAAATCAGGCATCTATACGGAGAAGCAATTCGATAACCTCGGATTTTCCTCCATTGGCAAACGATACCAACGCAATAATCACCTGTTGAATGACGGGCCAACTTACCTCAAGATTTACGAGACACCCTGATCATGTCTTGCCTTTGTTTGCGCGAGTATGGCTTCCTGTTGCGAGGAGAACGAGCGGACAACTCATTGTTGGTCTGCGGTGTAGGCCATCCCCAGGATTGGGCTTTTTTGGAGCAACTCGCTTGGTCTCATGATGATCGTCATGCTTTTATCCGTACAGCAACATATAATGGACAACAAGCCCTTCAGGTAACCAGTTTTATCGGAGTTATCACAACGCCAGACGGCAACCAAATCGAAATTCTTCCAAAAACCAGTGAAGAGGTCCAGGACACAAGCCAAACCCGTAAGCTATTATGGAAAATGTTGCAGGCTGTTGATCTCCTGCCTTTCATTGAGACTACCGACGCCGATTTGACACTGGATCGCCAACCCCTTATCGAAGTGTTGATTACCCGCTTTCTGCAACATCTCACCCAGGTGGTTCGTCGTGGGATCCGTAAGGATTACACTCGAATTACGGCAGAAGAGTATTTTTTGAAAGGACATCTGCAATTGGAGCGACAGCTCAGACAACCTATCAGCAAGCAGCATCTGTTCTGTATTGAATATGATGTATTTTCAGACAATCGTGCTGAAAACCGGTTGATCCATGCAGCCTTGGTCCGAGTAGCGAAATGGAGCAGGTCGGATGCAAACCAACGTCTCTGTCGCGAATTACGATTTGCTTTTGATGAGGTGCCGGTTTCAATCCACCATAAAATCGATTTCACTCAATGGCGAACCAGCAGGGACATGATTTATTACCAGTCTGTACTTCCATGGTTACGGCTTATCCTGAATCAACAATGCCCTTTCACTTTACTTGACGAACATGCTGGAATTTCCTTCCTGTTTCCCATGGAAGTACTGTTTGAAAAATATGTTGCGAGGATACTGGAGCAACAACTCCCAGCAGGATATTCAGCTGCGAACCCAAAATCGCTGGAAGGTTTCTTTCTATAAATCCACGAGCCTTCATGCTCAAACCAGATCTGGTAATTTACAGAAACGATCAACCGGAACTTGTCCTTGATACCAAGTGGAAACTGATTGACGCAGATACCCGCTACAACAATGGAATTCACGATTCAAAGGCAGGGGTAAGCCAAGCTGATATGTACCAGATGTTTGCCTACGGAAAAAAATACTTTACCAATGGCCCAGGAAGATTGGTTCTGATTTATCCTGCATGGAGAAAATTTTCAAAGCCCTTGCCGTCTTTTGAGCTGGACACCGATTTATATCTTGACACCGTACCTTTCCCTCTTGACGTCGAATTCTACCGGAGAGATTGACGCAATATTTACACAACAACTCAACTTAATATTCAATACATGTTGACTCTGGTTCAAATGCGTGTTCCACTGAATTGCATTGCCAGAGGCAAGGTCTTCAAAAGAAGGGCAGAACCAAAGTTGAGATGTCTACTGTACTTGGCCAAACAAAAGTATAGATATCTCCTATGACGATAAAAAGGGGCAGATTTATTTTTAAGGTGCGATGAAATTGGGAGGGGGCTACAAAAATTCTTATTTTTAATAACCGGCTTGGTCTATCGATACACTTCGCGACGATGCCCGATACGGACAACCAGCACACCTCCTGCAGCGGGATTGATTGTAAACTGGTCGATGGCTGCAATACGAAGTCGATTTTCCCGCGCCACCTTTGCCAGCGTTTTCACCGCGCTCTACTTAATGCTGACTGAGTAGATCATATTTAACAGTTTCCCATTCCAGTACAGCATCAGCAGGATCGCGTAGCACATCTATAGCGCAGGCAAAATCCTCAAAATCATCCAAGTAGTTGGACCTGATCTGGTATTGAGTATAATTTTCTCAGGGGATATTATGCTTCCTTGAATTGGAATTGCTTGGCTGGGAACGGTTCATGCCCCGGTCATGAGTTCTGTGCTCAGGTATCGCTCTCCGGTGTCGGGGAGGACGGTGACAATGGTCTTGCCGTGATTCTCATCTCTGGCTGCCAGCTGCAGGGCGGCCCAGACCGCGGCCCCTGACGAGATGCCGCAGAGGATGCCTTCTTCGGCACCAAGGCGTCTGGTCATGCTCATTGCGTCGTCATTCGACACGGTGATGATGGCGTCCAGAATGGCGGTGTTGAGGACATCGGGGACAAAGCCGGCGCCAATGCCCTGGATTTTGTGGGGTCCTGCCGTACCTCCTGAGAGCACGGCTGAATCTGCCGGCTCAACAGCCACGATCTCGATTTTCTGATTTCTGCCCTTGAAGACTTCGCCCACGCCGGTAATAGTGCCGCCGGTGCCCACTCCTGCCACAAAGATATCAATCTTGCCGTTACAGGCTGACCAGATCTCTTCAGCGGTTGTTTCCCGGTGAATGGCCGGATTGGCGGGATTGGCAAACTGATCGGGCATGAAGGTGTTCTTGTCTCCTTGGGCCAGTTCTCTGGCTGCGGTAATGGCGCCGCTCATCCCTTTTGCCGCCGGAGTGAGAACGAGCTCCGCCCCCAGATGTTTGAGCAGAATCCGTCGTTCCATGGACATACTCTCGGGCATGGTCAGGACCAGGCGCAGTCCCCTTGCCGCACAGATAAAGGCCAGTCCCAGTCCGGTATTGCCGCTGGTCGGCTCGATAATGGTGGTGTCGTCCTTGATCAGCCCATCCCGGATTCCGGCCTCGATCATGGCCAGGGCGATGCGATCCTTGACGCTGCCCATGGGGTTTCTCGATTCCTGCTTGGCCAGGATTGTGGCCTGGCAGTCCCGGGTGATCCGGCTCAGGGTGAGCAGGGGGGTGTGGCCGATGGTGTCAGTGAGGGGACGCGGGATTTCGGTCATGGGGAGTACCTCTGTTGTGTTGGGTGGCCTTTCTGTTTAGTGCCTGTCCATAAATGGTCTTTTTGCCCGAGCTCTGCGTCATGCTCAAAAAATAATGCTCGGAATATCATACATAGGCCTGCGCTTATTTTTTTCGTAGTCCTTGATCTCGAACAAAAAACCTCATTTATGGACAGACGCTAGTCAATGTTTTTTTTCAGAAAAGATAAGTTCCGGTCGTTTGAGCATCACCCTGGTGTCCGGTGGCACGCTTTCGGTGAGCCAGATATTGCCGCCGATGATCGAACGTTTGCCGATAACCGTTTCTCCACCCAGGATAATGGTGTTGGCATAGATGATGACCTCATCTTCAATGGTGGGATGCCGTTTTACCCGCTGGAGCCTGATCCCGGCGTCTCTGGGCAGGGACAGGGCGCCGAGTGTGACCCCCTGGTACAGCCGGACATTTTCGCCAATGATGGTGGTCTCGCCGATCACCACCCCGGTGCCGTGATCGATAAAGAGGCCGGGGCCGATGGTGGCGCCGGGATGGATGTCAATGCCGGTGAGGCTGTGGGCATGTTCGGTCATGATCCGCGGGATGATTGGGACCTGCAGGAGGAATAGCTCGTGGGCTATGCGGAAAATGGCGGTGGCCAGCAGACCTGGATAACTGAAGATCACCTCGTCGGAACTGTGAGTGGCCGGATCACCGGCCAAGGTTGCCCGGATGTCCGCGGCCAGGGTTTTGGTGATCTGCGGCAGGGTCTTGATGAAGGCCAGGGCTGAATGGTGACCGCGTTCCTCGCAGTTGGTGCAGATCTGATTGGTTCGTCGGCAGTCATGGCGGATGGCCATGGTGATCTGCTCGGTGAGTCGTTCGTAGAGCTCGGTGGTCTCGTGGCCGATGTAATATTCCAGATTGGAGGCGTGCAGCTTGGTCTGGGTAAAATACCCTGGGAAGAGGAGCTGTCTTACCTGGTAAATGATATTGATGATGGCCTGGTGGGAGGGGATGGGCTCAGGGCCGATGTGATCAAAGCAGTTTTTGGTGTGCCAGGAGGCGACAAGCTTCTTGACCACCGCCGGGATCTGGTCGTGCAGCAGTATGTTACCGCCACGATCCTCGACGCAAGGGTCAAAGAGAGGAGGGCCGCTCTGTTTGCCTTTGGGTATTGACATGGGAAATCACCTTCTTCTGCTTCTTGGATGAATGGGATAGCTCCACCACGAGGAGCTCATCCAGTTTCGGGGAGGCTTTCATGAGCACATCTTTCGGCTCATGAAAGCAGCTCTTGTATACCTTTGTTGCCGGCGATCGGTGACCAGCTTTTCGCATGCCTTGATGAAGGGTTTATCTGGCCTCCGGTTCCTGTTTTTTTGAGGTCTCGATCTTTTTCGTGACCTCTTCTATAAGGTCACGCAGGGGCTGACCGATGGATGTGGTCGCGTTGGGATTGATGGCAAGCAGTTCCTGCCAGACCTGCAGGGCATCTTGAGCCCGGCCCAGATCATAGAGCAGAACGATCCCCTTGTTCATGCGTGCCTGTTCGTGTCGGGGATTTGTCTGGATCGCTTTATCAAAGGATTCTATTGCCTTCTCTGGTTGATGGTCGAGCCTGTACATGACGCCAAGGTCGGTCAGGATGTCGGCATTGGCCGGTAAGAGTTCGAGTGCGTGGTTGTAGGCATCAATGGCTTTTTTGGGCTGATTCGTGTCGAAGTAAAGATTGCCGAGCCTGGTCCAGGCCTCGCCATTGGCCTGATTTTTTTCCACCTCTGCTTCGAGTGCCGCAATCTCCTGGATCTGCTCATTGCTCAGGCTGATCCCTTGTTGCGTAGGGGCACTATTTGGTTGGCTGGCGCTGGTCTTTGATGGGCCAAACTTGTAGACGGTAAAAATGGTTCCGGCCAGGAATCCCAATAGAAAAGTAATGGCGATGGCTATCAGCATGGTCTCTTTTTTTACCATTGTATCTGTGGTTGTCATTGCTGTTCCTTGGAATAGATTGAATTTATGGAAAAAGGCGTTTTTCGTTTGTGTTGTGATGTGGCGTTATTGTACACTTGATGAGTAATGAATGAACAGAGTATAAGCGACTCCTTGTTCTAAAGCAAGGAGGTGGCTATCACTTTTTGATTGTGGCTTGGTCAGAGATTTCTGTCATGGAAGGAAGGCCGATTGGGGGAGAAGGATTGTAAACCCTTAATGATTACCTCGATCATTTTCACATTCTATCCGGAAGGAATATTTTCTATGAAAGCACCAGAGATTGATAAAGGGGAACTCTCGCTGTCGCCCTGTGACGATGCAAGCCTCTTTTTTCCCACCACTGCTGAGAATATCAAGAAAAACATCCTGCATCATGTGCTGAGTTTTCAGGGTCGTGATCCGCAACGGGCAGGTGAAAGTGATATCTATAGGGCCCTTGCCTATACCCTCCGCGATATCATGGTGGCAAAATGGATTGCCACCCAGAAGGCTTCCTACGCCAAGGGGAAAAAACGCGTTTATTATCTCTCCCTAGAGTTTCTGATAGGTCGTTCCCTGGGCAACAGCATGATTAATCTCGGGATTTATGACGCGGTGCAGCAAGCCGTTGAAGAGCTTGGTTTTGACATGGAGCTGCTCCGGGAGGAAGAGGAGGATGCGGCCCTTGGTAATGGCGGACTGGGGCGGCTGGCCGCCTGTTTCATGGATTCCATTGCCACCTTGAAGATCCCGGCCTATGGGTATGGCATTTTGTATGAATATGGCCTTTTTAACCAGCAGTTGATTGACGGCTATCAGGTGGAAAGCCCTGACAGCTGGATGCGTTATGGAACACCCTGGGTATTTCAGCGGGACATGCCGGTTTTTCCGGTCCATTTTTATGGCAAGGTCAGCACCTATGTCGATGCGGACGGGAACTACCGGGCCCAATGGCTGGAGACGGAAGACGTCATGGCCCTGCCCTGCGATATTCTGGTGCCCGGGTATCAGAATGATCATGTAATCAACATCCGGTTGTGGGCGGCCCGCGCCTCCCGTGATCTGGACCTGAGCTTTTTCGAAAGGGGTGATTATATCGGCGCGGTCCAGTACAAGGTAAGTTCGGAGACCATCTCCAAGGTGCTCTATCCGCCGGATCATAATCTGGCAGGCCAGGAGCTGCGGTTGAAACAGCAATATTTCTTTGTGGCGGCCACCCTGCAGGATGTCATGCGCCGCTATACAAAGAAATATTCAGATTTTAATATGTTCAGTGATATCATCGCCGTGCAGTTGAATGACACCCATCCGTCCATTGCCATTCCTGAACTGATGCGTCTGCTTCTCGATGTGGAAGGCCTGATCTGGGAAAAGGCCTGGGATATCTGCACCAAGACCTTTGCCTACACCAATCATACCCTTATGCCCGAGGCCCTGGAAAAATGGCATGTGGAGCTGCTTGCCAAGGTGCTGCCCAGGCATATGGAGATCATTTATGAGATCAACCGGCGTTTTCTGGAGCTGGTTGCCCTGGCCTATCCTGGCGATACCGGCCGGCTGCGTGCCATGTCCATTATTGAGGAAGGGGATGTGAAAAAGGTGTGTATGGCCCATCTGGCCATCGTCGGCAGTCATTCGGTCAATGGAGTGGCGGAGCTGCATACCCGCTTGTTGAAGGAGAAGACCTTTAAATTTTTCCATCAGTTCTTTCCCGGCAAATTTAATTCCAAGACCAACGGCATTACCCCGCGACGCTGGCTGTTGAAGGCCAATACCCGGCTGGCAGCGCTGATCACCAGCAAGATCGGTCCGGGATGGATCACGGATCTCGATCAGTTGCGGGGGCTGGAAACATGGGCCGATGATCGGGAGTTCCAGGCAGAATGGCGGGCGATCAAAAGTGCCAATAAGGAGCGGTTAGCGGTCTTGATCCTGAAAAAATGTGGGATTGAGGTGGATATGGACTCCTTGTTTGATATCCAGGTGAAGCGCATCCATGAATATAAACGGCAGCTGTTGAATTGCCTGCACGTGATCACCCTCTATCACAGGATTCTCAGGAGGCCTGATCTTGATCTTGTTCCGCGAACAGTTATCTTTGCCGGCAAGGCCGCCCCTAGTTACTGGAAGGCCAAGCTGGTGATCAAGCTGATCACCTCCATTGCCGAGGTCGTGAACAATGATCCGCGGGTGGGATTGCGTCTGCGGGTAGTGTTTCTTCCCAATTACAATGTGTCCCAGGCCGAGGTGATCATGCCTGCCGCCGATCTGTCCGAGCAGATCTCCACCGCCGGCACCGAGGCCTCCGGCACCGGCAATATGAAGTTTTCGCTCAATGGCGCCCTGACCATAGGAACCCTGGACGGGGCCAATATCGAGATCCTGGAAGAGGTGGGACCGGAAAATATCTTTATCTTCGGGTTGACGGCGGAAGAGGCTGAGTATGAGAAGCTGAATGTCAGCCGCACACCCCAGGCCATCTGCCGTGATAATGAGGAGATCGGCCAGGTCATGGACAGTCTCCAGAACGGTTCTTTCAGTTCGGGTAATAAAGAATTGTTCCGCCCCCTTGTTGACAGCCTGCTTGATCAATATGATCCCTATCTTCATCTTCTCGACCTTGAATCATATCTTGCCTGTCAGGATCAGGTGAATAATGCCTTTCTTGACCCTGTGGCCTGGACCAGGATGTCTGTTCTGAATGTGGCGCGTATGGGGAAATTTTCCACTGATCGAACCATTAAGCAGTATGCCAAAGAGATCTGGGAGGTCCCGGTCGATGAGGAATAGTAAGAGGAGACTGATGCAGGAGGTGTCTTCTGGCGATCCTGTTTTAGAGGATGTGACTTGACCTTGGAGTGAATATCAGGTATTTAGGAGGCGTAAGGGAATAACCCTTTCAATATGGTGATTATTTTACCCATAACGGCAACTATGGACCAATAAATATTGCTGTCGGCCAGTTACATGATCTCGACAGGAAAGTGATAAAAAAAGGGTCACAAGTTGAATAACTTGTGACCCTTTGGATTTACTGGAGGCGGCGAGCGGATTTGAACCGCTGAATCATGGTTTTGCAGACCAGTGCCTTAGCCGCTTGGCTACGCCGCCTTTGAGCAGACTTAAAATAAGCATGCGAGCCACTTTATACCACAGTTTGTTTTTTTGACAAGGGGAAAATGGGTATGGATATCGATTCACTGGCGCAGAAAAATAAGCAGGAACTCTCTCTGCTTGAGCAGATACTGGGATATCGCTTTACTGATCTGCGTCTGTTGCAGAAGGCCTTGATCCACGCCTCCTTTGCCTTTGAACATTCTTTTCCGGGTCAGAATAATGAAACTCTTGAGTTTCTGGGGGACGCGGTTTTGGACCTGGTCATCGGTCATACTTTGTTCAAACGTTTTCCGGCGATGCGCGAAGGGGATCTGACCAAATTGCGGGCAGCCCTTGTCAATGAAACCCATCTGGCCACCATGGCAAGAGAGGCGGAGCTTGGCAGATTTTTAAGTCTTGGCAAGGGTGAGGATTCCTCAAATGGAAGGAAGAAGTCGTCCATTCTGGCCTGCGCCTATGAGGCGGTGGTCGGTGCTATTTTTGAAGACGGCGGATACGAGACAGTGAAAGAATTTGTCCTTCGCTTTTTTGTCCCGGCATTTGAGGCCAAGAGAGAGGAGCTGCTGATCGCGGATGCCAAGAGCCGGTTGCAGGAGCTCTTGCAGGAACAATTTAATGAGGCTCCGTCCTATCGGCTGGATATGGAGGAGGGGCCGTCCCATCAGAAGCTGTTTACAGTATCCGTGATTTTTCGGGAGAGTGTCCTTGGAACCGGTTCTGCCAGTTCCAAAAAAGAGTCGGAACAGCGGGCCGCGGCCAGCGCCCTTGCTGATTATGATCTCCTGATTGCCAAAATGACATAAGACGTTGCATCGATTGTAATTGTTGAACGTATTCGTCGCCGGGGAATTAAATGACTTGTCCCGCGTGAAAAATTGCCGGGATTTCAAGGCCTGCGCTGAGAAAGAATGCTGAACTTGATGCAAAAATGGAGAAGAGCATGGACGGAGTGAAAAAGACCGGCTTGCGCCGTATCATCAATGCCACCGGCTATTCCGTGTGCGGGCTGAGGACGGCCTGGTGGACAGAGGCAGCCTTTCGCCAGGAAGTCATTCTGGCGGTGATACTGCTGCCCTTTGCCCTGCTGCTGGGGAATAATGGCTTGGAACGGGCCCTGCTGATCAGCGTCTGTCTCATTGTGTTGATTGCTGAACTGTTGAATTCAGCGATTGAGGCCGTGGTCGACCGTATTGGTCCTGAGCATCATCCCCTGGCCGGGGCGGCAAAGGATCTTGGATCTGCCGCAGTCTTCGTCGCCCTTGTCATGGTGGCACTGGTGTGGGGGATTTTGCTCTATCAACGTTTTTGTTGATTTTGCCATAACAGTATCGCAATAAAATGACAAACTCTCCCACGATACTTTCTTCCATTCTGTTTTGGGATTGATGGGGCAAGAGTGAGATGTATGAGAAGGATCTTGATATCTTTACTGGTTGCAGGCAATAGATTGTATTTTCCCCTCAGTTCCATTTGCATATGCCGTTAGTTATTCCCATTTTTATTCCCCATCAGGGCTGTCCGCAACAGTGTCTTTTCTGTAATCAGCACTCGATCACTGGTGAAGAGGGTGGCCGGGTGGATATGGCTGCGTCGGTGGCTGCAACCATCCGGGAATGGCTGGCACGACCTCGACGGTCGACGCCGGGCATGGACGCTCCGGTGTCGCCCGCAACAAGGGTCGCCCCGGCAGAAGGGCAATCACAGGTGCAGGTAGCCTTCTTCGGGGGCTCGTTCACCTGTCTGCCCGAGGCCCGTCAGCTGGAAATGCTGGCGGCAGTCCAACCTTTTCTGCAATCAGGCGAGGTGGCCTGTATCAGACTCTCCACCCGTCCTGACTGCCTCGACAGGGCAGCCTGTTCCTTCCTTCTCTCCCGGGGGGTGCGCATTGTCGAGCTCGGTGTGCAGTCTCTGGATGATCGGGTGCTGCAGGCATCCTGGCGCGGCCATGATGCGGATGATTCCCGTCGGGCCGTGGCCCTGCTGCAGGAGGCGGGGCTGGAGGTGGGGATTCAACTGATGCCGGGCCTGCCCCTGGAAACGACGGGTTCCTTCCTGCGGACGGTGCGGGAGGTGATTGCCCTGGCGCCGGCCTTTGTCCGTCTTTATCCGGTGCTGGTTGTGGAACAGGCAGGGCTGGCGGAGATGTATAGGCGGGGTGATTATCGGCCGCTGTCCATGAATAAGGCCCTTGCCCTGACCTCTCGTGCCAAGGAAATGCTGGCGGCGGCGGCGATCCGGGTGGTGCGCATTGGCCTGCAACCCTCATCTGCGCTGGAGCGCCAACTGCTGGCCGGGCCGTATCATCCTGCCTTTGGGGAGCTGGTGGCGAGCAGGATCTGGTTCAAGAGGATCAGGACATTGCTGGCCGCCTGTCCTGCCAAAGCAAGCGGGTGACGGTGCGGATCTCCCCCCGTGACCTCTCCGCGGTTATCGGGATGAAACGATTGAACATGCAACGGTTTGAGCGGTTGGGGTTTGCCGACAGACTGGAACTTATAACGGATGCAAATATGAAACGAGGAACCTTGGTCTATGCTGTCAATTAATCATCTGGATGTCCGTTTCGGCGAGAAACACCTCTTTAAGGACATCTCCCAGCGGGTCCATGCCGGCGACCGGATTGGTCTCATCGGGGTCAACGGGGCCGGCAAGTCAACCCTGCTCAAGATCATGGCCGGGGTCGCCGCCTGTGATGACGGGGTGATTACCAAATCCAAACATTTTACCGTGGGCTACCTGCCCCAGGAGAGCAGCGCCCTGGTTTCGGAGAACACCTTGTACCAGGAGGCGGAGAGTGCCTTCGATGAAATCCTGGCCCTGCAGAAGGAAGCGGAATTTTTGAATGGACAGCTGGCGACGACGGATCAGGACTCGGAACTCTATGCGGCCATGGTGGAGCGGCAGGGGGAGCTGCAGCATCAGCTGGAAGGGCATGATATCTATACCATTCGGGCCAGGGTGGAAAAGGTGCTGCTGGGCCTTGGCTTCAAACTGACGGACATGGAGGCGCCGGTGACCAGCTTTTCCGGCGGCTGGGTCATGCGTCTGATGCTGGCCAAGATGCTGCTGGTTTCACCCTCCCTGCTGCTCCTTGATGAGCCGACCAATCATCTGGATCTGGAATCGCTGACCTGGGTGGAGGAGTTCTTCCGCACCTGTCCGGGGGCCATGGTGGTGATTTCCCATGACCGGACCTTCCTCGACAAGATCACCAAGACCACCTGGGAGCTGAGTCTGGGCAGGTTGTCGGTCTATAAGGGAAACTACTCCTATTATATCAAGGAAAAGGCGGAGCGGAGGATTATCGAAAAGGGGGCCTATGACAACCAGCAGGCCAAGATCAAACAGACCATGCGCTTTGTCGAGCGTTTCCGGGCCAAATCCACCAAGGCCAAACAGGTGCAGAGCCGGGTGAAGCAGCTTGACAAGATTGACATGATCGAGCTCTCCGACGATGAACAGCAGATTCGTTTCACCTTTCCTCCCTCCCCCCCGTCCGGTCGTGATGTGCTGCAGATCGAGGGGTTGAGCAAAAGCTATCAGGGACGGCAGATCTTTTCCGATGTGAACCTGCAGCTGCAGCGGGGGGACAAGGTGGCGGTTGTGGGGGTCAATGGCGCCGGCAAGTCAACCCTGCTCAAGATCATCGGCGGTCAACTGGATTATGACGAGGGCGAGATCAAGCTCGGCCATAATGTGCAGCTCTCCTATTTCGGCCAGCATCAGGCCCAGGAGCTCTCTCCCACCCTCTCCGCCCTGGAGACCATGGCGCTTTCCGGCGCCGATCTGTCCATCACCAGGATGCGTTCCCTCCTGGGGGCCTTTCTCTTCAAGGGGGAGGAGGTGGACAAGAAGGTGGCGGTGCTTTCCGGTGGCGAAAAAAGTCGCCTGGCCCTGGCCAGGATGATTGCCAGGCCCGCCAATCTGATGCTCCTGGACGAGCCGACCAACCATCTGGATATCAGCTCTCAGGAGGTGCTGCAGGAGGCCATGGCCCAGTATGACGGCTGTATCATTGTGGTCTCCCATAACCGCTATTTCCTCGACAGCTTCATCAATAAGGTGCTGCTGGTCAAGGACGGTCAGGTGGTACTCTATGAGGGGAATGTGACCGAATATCTGCGCAAGGCAGCCCTGGAAGATGAGGAAAAGAAGGGCTCGGCGCCTGCAGACCGTCGCCTCTGCTGACGGCAGCGGAGTTGAGCATTCCCGGGAATCGAAAAAGGAAAAGCGGCAGCAGGAGGCCCTGGAGCGGAAGGCGCGCAGCCGTAAGCTCGCTCCCTGGAAGAAAAAGGAAGAAGAGGCGGAAGGGCAGATTGCAACCCTGGAAGGCCGCAAGGAGGAGCTGGAGACCCTGATGGCTGATCCGGAACTCTATGGTGATGAGGCGGCCTGGGCCAGGACCAGTACGGAATATGACCAGTGTAAAGCCCAGTTGGAACGCTGGTATTCTCAGTGGGAAGAGGCGCAGGATGAGATCGAATCCCTGGAAGCCGGTTTTTTGACCCCTGGGCCTTCTTAAAGGCTACCTGCCTGTTTTTCACAGCGGTTGGATGGACTCTCCTCCCTGGCTTTTGCCCCGTGAATTGATGATAGACCTTATGATTTCATTGCAATAAACTGTAGATCCGCCGCAGGGTGAGATAAGGCGGGATGTTGCCTCTGCATTATGGGATGGAAAGGAGTGTTTTATATAAACTTTTTTTGGTATTTGTGATCTGTAATTTTTTTCTGATATTTTCTCGATGGGTCCGAATGGTACCCGTTGACACCTGCAGGAGATCGGCAATCTCCTTGGACCTTTTCTGCTGCTTCATGAGATTGGCAACCTTGGCCTCTGTCTTAGTAAAGGGCGTATGATGGAATCTCCTGTCTTGAGATGCGGGGATGAAAATATTTTGCAGATTCATTGTTATGATATCCAGATAATGCCTCTGCAGGTCCTGCAAGGGGGTCTGTTTGAGTTTTTCAATATAAGGTACGATTTCATTAAAAAAACGATTTGTAAGGGAGCATGATAATTCGTTCTTATCCATGTCCTTTTGCCGGAGAATGATACGAAGGGCGGCATTTGCCTCCAGGAGTTCATCTTTCTGCTGCTGAATCCGTTCCAGGAGTGTGTCATTCTGTTTACTCAGGTTTCTTTCGGAATGGTGCCGTTTTACAATATCTTGCTGCAAATGATGAAACAAGACTCTTTCCCTGGTGACCCGCCTGATCTTCGCTTGCAATTCATCCAAGGTAAACGGCTTGGTCATATAATCGGTAGCGCCGGCCCGAATCACATCGATGAGGTCATAGTCCTGGCTGTATCCGGTCATGGCGATAACATCAGTCCCGGGATAATGATCCCTGATATGCACAATCAATTGCATGCCGTCAATGTGCGGCATATTCATGTCCGTAAAGACCAGAGGGAAAGAATCCGATTTGAGTCTTTCAATGGCGTCTCGCCCGTTTTCAGAGAGCGTTGGGGTAATGCCGAGCGAGATGAGTAACTCGCCCATGAAGTTCAAGATATCAGAATCATCCTCAACAACGAGAATAGAAGAAGGCCAGTCTGCAGACGCAGTGCTTTCCTTTTTTTTATTCATGGCGAAGAATACTCCAGCAATGAAAGGTTATGTTCTTGAGATAGTAAGAATTTTAGTTCCGATCTTCTGTTTCATGCTATGTCAAACGAAAAGTGTTTGTCAAGTATTGATGAGTTAAAAATGACTTGCCAGTTTTTCCAGTTTCAGGGTAGTTTGTTTTTGTCTGCTCACGGGCAGCTCATCTTTTTTTAGCTTTGCCAATGGTGTAAGGCAGAAGACTGGCGGAATGAAGGGGTAATTGCTATCTCTGAAAGAGGTACAATCTTTCCCAAAAAAACTTGCAAAACCTGGGATATATCCTTCAACTTCTCTCCTGTAGGATTGCCCTGCATGAAGCAATCTTCCGAAAGACATACTGGGTTTTTGCAGGGTATGTCACGTGCAAACCCTGCTTCATTGACCATCTCATTCAACCCTTAACACTCTTTTTATATCATGCGATTGAATAACCGAGCTCCTGACAGCCTCCGGCCTGTGTCGGTGGAATGGAACATCCAGCCCAGCGCCGATGCCTCCCTTTTGATCCGTACCGGTAATACCCATGTCATCTGCGGGGTCTCCATTGAGGAGAAGGTCCCTCCTTTTTTGAAAGAGAGCGGCAGCGGCTGGATTACCGCCGAGTACGGGATGCTGCCCTGCGCCACTTCCTCACGTTACAAACGCGAAGGGGCGTCCGGTAAATCAGGGCGGACCCATGAGATCCAGCGGCTCATTGGCCGCAGTCTGCGGATGATGGTTGACCTGAAACAGTTGGGGGAGAGAACCCTGCGTGTGGACTGCGATGTCCTTAATGCCGACGGCGGCACCCGAACCGCCTCCATTACCGGGGCGGCCTTGGCCCTGCGGGCGGCCCTGGCCAAAATGGTTGCCGATGGCCGACTGGCCGTCATGCCGGAGATAACGCCGATTGCCGCTATCTCTGTGGGTATTGTGGCGGGGATACCGCTTCTTGATCTGGATTATGCCGAGGATTCACAGGCAGAGGCCGACGCCAATTTTGTGATGCGTGGCGATGATCACTGGATAGAGATCCAGTCCACTGCTGAAGGGGCGCCTTTCAGTCATGACGCATTTCTGCGGATGACAAGCCTGGCGCGGAAAGGAATTCTGGAACTGCTTGCCCTCTGGCCGGAGAATCAATGAACGTGATCGGCTTCTGTGCCGGTCACGCTTCATCAATATTACAATTATTTCTGATCAAGGGTTCAGCGGGAGAAGGTTGTTGCATTGCTGTTCATGGCAACTTTCTTGTCTGTGAAGGACAACTTGCTGATCGGCATGGCAATACCGGTGGCTTCTCAGGGAAAGGACCGTGTCGAAATCTTCTCTCTCAGTTCATCCGTGCTAAAGTTAATGCGGGAAAAGAGGTGATGCTCCAGGGTCCGGCAGCGTTGAAAATTCTCCTGGATAATATGGTGGCGCTGCTGATCATTGTTGCCATATCGCTCGAGGATATAGGCCAGTCGTTCATCGAGGGAGACAACGCTGTCATGACGGACCCGTTTGTCGGCATAGTAGACAATTTCCTTGGCAAGAAAGATTCCCCGAGCATACCGCTCTACCGAAAAATCTTTCAGCATCACGTGTTCGCGGACGATCTCGCCAATGGCTGGATAGCCGAGCTCAACGCAGATATCGCGTCCCCTTCTGGCATGGTCGCATTCATTGCCCAGGCAGATTGTCTTGGCAATGTCATGGAGCAGGGCCCCGGCCAGGACAAGATCCCTGTCCGGCAGTTCTGTTTCCTTTATCTTTGTTGCGGCCAGGCCGGTCAGCAGCGATTCCGCCACTCGGGTCACGGTCAGGGAGTGGGCCCGGATATTGTCGAACATGCCATATCGATCCATCAGGGCCAGACATTGGGCTAGGGAAGGAATGGCCTGGCCCATGGATTTATCTGGAGCTCAGCTCATGCACCGCATCGATGGCAATCCTGGCCTGATCCGGCGGGGTGAACTGGTGGATGCCGTGGCCGAGGTTAAAGATATGGCCGTGGGCGTCTTTGGCCCCATTCAGCAGGTTCTTGATGCGCTGACGCAGTTTATCCTTGGGCAGCATCAGGGCAAAGGGGTCAATGTTTCCCTGGATTGCCTTGTTGCCCACCTTTTTTATGGCATCTCCAATGTTGATCCGCCAATCCAGCCCCAGGACATCGGCGCCGGACTGGACAGAGAGGTCAAGCAGGGTTGCCCCGTTATTGGCGAAATAGATGATGGGCAGTCCGGTGTCTTTCAGGTCACTGATGATCCGTTGCACATAGGGCAGGGCAAATTCTTCAAAATCGCAGGGGGCCAGGACTCCAGCCCAGGAATCAAAGATCTGCAGGGCCTGAGCACCGGCTCTGGCCTGGGCCTGGAGGTAGAGGCTGGTGCATTCGCTGATCTTTTCCATCAGGTTATGGAAGAGCTCGGGCTGGGTGAACATCATCTTCTTGGTCTCCCAGAAGACCTTGGAGGAGCCGCCTTCGATCAGATAGGTGGCCAGGGTGAAGGGCGCGCCGGAAAAGCCGATCAGGGGTACATTCAATTCCTTGCGCAGGAGACGGATGGTCTCCATGACGAAACCGGTATGGATGTCCGGGTCGGGCACAATGAGCCGGTCAAGGGCAGCCTGATCACGGATAGGTTCCGGGAAGATGGGTCCGTGCCCCTCAGAGAAGGTGAGGGGCGTCCCCATGGCCTCCATGGGAATGAGAATATCGGAAAAGAGGATAGCCGCGTCCACACCCAGGATATCAACGGGTTGCAGAGTCACCTCCACGCATAGTTCCGGTGACTTGCACAACTCCAGAAAGGTGACCTTGCCGCGTACTTTCTGATATTCAGGGAGGTAGCGTCCGGCTTGGCGCATCATCCAGATGGGAGTATAGTCGGTCTTTTCACCACGGCAGGCCTTGAGGAATGTATCATTCATAATGAGTTAACAGGTAAAGGGTGATTGTTTTTCGCGCTGCGACGCCGTGGTCCTGAAAAAAACCTTTGTTGCACTTTTCAGGACCACTGCGCCTCTGCGCGAGGAATTGTTTGTTTCGGTATGAACAGGCTTGTTTTATACTATGAAATCCGTGTTCCAGGCACATAACTGCAAAAGGGCTCCTGAGCCAGATAGTCGCCGGTCATGGCATAGGCCCGTGCCCGGCAGCCTCCGCAGACATTGACATATTCACAGCGCCCGCAGTTGTCTTTGTAGCCCTTGAAATCACGCAGCTCATGGAAGAGGGAGGAATCCTCCCAGATCTCCTTGAAGGAGAGTTCTTTCAGGTTGCCGGCAGACTTGGGGAAATAGCTGCAGGGCAGGATATTTTCGTCCACGTCAATCAGGCAGATGAGCTGGCCGGCCAGGCAGCCTTTGGAACCGCCTGTTGAAAATTTCAGATTGCGCCGTTTGAAAGCGCTCCCCTCTTCCTTGGCCTTCTGTCTGACGATCCGGTAGTAATGGGGGGCACAGGTCGGCCGCATCAGCAGTTCGTTTTCTTCTTTCTCCACCTGGTAATGCCATTCCAGGATCTCGTCATAAACCTTCTCGGGGATCAGTTCTTCCATGATATCCTCGCCGCGGCCCGTGGGCACGATCATGAACATGTACCAGGCAGAGGCGCCAAGGGATTTGACCAGTTTGTAGATATCAGGGATCTCTTCCCTGTTGCGGGCGGTAAAGGAGGAGTTGATCAGGAAGGGAATCTTGTTTTCATTAAAAAGCCGGATGGCGTTCATGGTGCCTGCAAAGGCGCCCACCTGATTTCTGAAATTGTCGTGGGTCTCGGCCTTGGCCCCGTCCAGACTGAGGGAAACCATCTTGATATCTGCGTCCTTGATCTGATCGCAGATCTCCTGGGTCACCAGGGTGCCATTGGTGGCAAGGCACATGCGCAGACCTTTGGCAGCGCCATATTTGGCGATTTCAAAGACATCCTTGCGCAGCAGTGGTTCTCCGCCGGAGAGTACAACCACCGGGTTGGCATAGGAGACGATATCGTCGAGGATGCGGGTGGCCTCGCTGAAGGGAAAGTCGGGATGATCATCCACCTCAAGGGTGGAGGAAGAGCGGCAGTGGACGCATTTAAGGTTGCATCGCCGGGTAATCTCCCAGGCTATCCATTTAGGTTCAAATTCCATAGTTGCTCCGTTATTATATGGCGTTATTGCGGATAAGACATTGTCGAAATTTACGACACTATATTGTCTTTTGTTTTAAATCTCAAGGGATCTCTAAAAATTGTCTTTGGGATCGGGATCAGCAAGGAGGAAGTACGGTACCTTTTCAGGGGCTGGAATGAGTTTTTGCAAGAGAGTACAAAGAGAAGCAGCAGTATACCTTCATCTTTTTCCTGTCTTGACAATGAAAATGGGCTGGTTATTGTTCGCACATATTGTAAGTCAATAACAGCAGGCATTCATGAAAAAAAGGATGCCTTGGTGTGGTCTTGGGCTGTGTGCCTTATAGTCTAGAGAAAAGGGAGGGAGAGGTGAGGAGAGAGCAAAAAAAGGGCGTGATTCCGGAAGAGAAGGAAGAGCGTACCGCTGAAAAATCGGCAGAATCTGCTGACCAGGATACAGAATTTACTGGCGGAGAAAAGCTGGTTGCGGCCCAAGAAGAAGAAATAGCTGAATGCCGGGATAAAATATTGCGTGTCGCTGCTGAATTTGACAATTATAAAAAAAGGATGGAGCGGGATCGCGCTGCGGCCATGAAGTATGCCGGCGAACATATCTTGCGGGAGATCTTGCCTGTTGTTGATAATCTCGAACGAGCGCTTGACCAGGGCGGGGTGGAAGGAATTGATGCAGAGACAAAGCTCTCGGCCCTGCTGGAAGGGGTGCAGCTCACCCTGAAAAGCCTGGTGGCAGTCTTGGAAAAGTTTGAGGTGAAGGCTATAGAGAGTGTTGGTTTACCCTTTGATCCCAATATCCACGAGGCGCTGGTCATGGAGCCCAGTGATGTAGTTCCGGCCAGTCATGTGCTGGCTGAGTTTGAAAAAGGATATTATTATAAGGATCGATTGTTGCGTGTTGCCAAGGTGATTGTCTCATCAGGCAAGGCGACATCCTGATTCTTGTCGGACCGGGAAAGAGTAGGCAATTCTCTTGACAAAAAGCAGGATGATGCACATTTTTTAATTTTAATTTCTGTCCTGCAAAAACGGTTTTATGGTGAGAGCAGGGGATAACCCTGCAGCCAGTGAGAGAAAATTGAAACGAAACAAACAGCAAGGGTCATTTGTGCAAAGTGACATCTATTATATCTAGAGACAAGGAGAGAGACTATCATGGGAAAAATAATTGGAATAGATCTGGGGACAACCAACTCATGTGTGGCAATTATGGAGGGGGGCGATCCCAAGGTGATTGCCAACGTCGAGGGAAATCGGACAACCCCTTCAATTGTCGCTTTCAGTGATAATAATGAACGTATTGTCGGGCAGGTTGCCAAACGTCAGGCCGTCACCAATCCCGAGCGTACCCTCTATGCGATCAAACGTCTGATCGGCCGTAATTTCAGTGATGCCGAGGTGAAAAAATCCGTGGAGATCAGTCCCTTCAAGATCGTGTCGGGCAAAGGCGGTGCGGCCAACATTGAAGTGGATGGCAAGAGCTATACCCCGGCCGAGGTCTCGGCCATGATTTTGGGCAAGATGAAAAAGACTGCCGAAGAATATCTGGGAGAAGAGGTGACCGACGCCGTGGTCACCGTTCCCGCCTATTTCAACGATGCCCAGCGCCAGGCCACCAAGGACGCCGGCAAGATCGCCGGCCTGAATGTGCTGCGGATCATCAACGAGCCGACAGCCGCTGCCCTGGCCTATGGGCTTGACAAAAAAGGCGAGGAAAAAATTGCGGTCTTTGATCTTGGCGGCGGCACCTTTGATATTTCCGTCCTTGAGATCGGCGATGGTGTCTTTGAGGTAAAATCCACGAACGGCGACACCTTCCTCGGTGGTGAAGACTTTGATATGCGGATTGTCAACTGGCTGGCCGATGAGTTTAACCGGAGTCAGGGTATTGATCTGCGCAACGATAAAATGGCGCTCCAGCGCTTGAAGGAAGAGGCGGAAAAGGCCAAGATGGAGCTCTCCACCACCATGGAGACCGATATCAATCTCCCCTTTATCACCGCCGATGCCTCAGGTCCCAAGCATCTGAATATCAAACTGAGCCGGGCCAAGCTTGAGAGCCTGGTCGATGACCTGATTGAGCGTACGGTTGCTCCCTGCCGCACCGCCTTGAAGGATGCCGGCCTGACTGCCAAGGATATCAACGAGATCATCCTGGTGGGCGGCATGACCCGCATGCCCAAGGTTCAGGCCAAGGTCAAGGAGATCTTCGGCCAGGAACCTCATAAGGGTGTGAATCCTGATGAGGTCGTGGCCATCGGGGCGGCTATCCAGGGTGGTGTCCTCGGCGGCGATGTCAAGGATGTGCTGCTGTTGGATGTGACTCCTCTCTCCCTCGGCATTGAGACCCTGGGCGGGGTGACCACCAAACTGATCGAGAAGAATACCACCATCCCCACCAAGAAGAGCCAGATATTCTCGACTGCGGCTGATAATCAGCCGGCGGTGTCCATCCATGTCCTCCAGGGTGAGCGGGAGATGGCTCAGGATAACAAGACCATCGGACGTTTCGAGCTGTCGGATATCCCCATGGCGCCTCGTGGTGTCCCGCAGATTGAGGTTTCTTTCGATCTTGATGCCAACGGCATCCTCCATGTCTCGGCCAAAGATCTGGGTACCGGCAAGGAGCAATCCATTCGTATCACCGCCTCTTCCGGTCTTTCCAAAGAAGATATTGAGAAGATGACCAAGGACGCCGAGATGCATGCCGATGAGGATCATAAGCGGCGGGAGCTGGTCGATACCCGAAATAATGCCGATGCCATGATTCACGCAACCCAGAAGAGTCTCAAGGAACTTGGCGACAAGGTTGACGCCGATACCAAGGGCAACGTGGAAAAAGAGATTGAGAAGGTAAAGGCTGCCTCTGCCGGTGATGACATTGAGCTGCTGAAGAGTGCCGTTGAGGCGCTGACCACGGCCTCGCATAAGCTGGCCGAGATCATGTACGCGCAGCAGGGCCAGCATGGTGACGATGCGGGCCAAGCGGGTGGTGGTGAGGCTGGCGATGCTCCCAAGGATGACGATGTGGTTGATGCCGATTTTGAAGAGGTCAAAGAAGACGATAAGAAGTAAGAGGACTGTCTCTCAGCCGGATCGACTGGGTAGCAAAGTCTGAAAACGGAAGGGGAGTGAGGAAAGAGGATTTTTCTCACTCCCCTTTTTTTTGTTTTTACTGTATTGTCTTCTCTTTCAATGTCCCCCGGTAGTTGTTGTATGAATCCTCAATCCCCCTCGTTATTGTCATGAAAATTTTATCTGGAATCCAACCATCCGGTCAGCTGCATATCGGAAATTACTTCGGCATGATGAAGTCGATGATTGCTCAGATGGAAACCTCTGAACTCTATGTCTTCATCGTTGATCTGCATGCCATGACCTCTGTCCATGACCGTGATCGTCTTGCCGCCGGCACCCTTGAGGCCGCCGCCGATTTTCTGGCCCTGGGGCTTGATCCCGAGAAATGTATCTTCTGGGTGCAGTCGGATGTGCCCGAGGTGTGTGAACTGACCTGGATACTTTCCACCATCGCTCCCATGGGTCTTATTGAACGCTGTCATTCCTATAAGGATAAAGTCGCCAATGGTATTGAGGCCAGTCATGGGCTTTTTTCCTATCCCGTGCTCATGGCTGCCGATATTCTGCTCTATCAGGCGGACAGGGTTCCTGTCGGGCAGGACCAGAAGCAGCACCTGGAGGTTGCCCGTGATCTGGCCCAGAAATTTAACCATACCTTTGGCGAGACCTTTGTCGTGCCGGAGCCGGCCATTAGTATGGAAACGGCCGTCGTTCCCGGTCTGGACGGCCGCAAGATGTCCAAATCTTACGGCAATACAATCCCGATCTTTCTGGAGGGAAAGGCACTGAAGAAAAGGGTCATGGCCATTGAAACCGATGCCGCACCGGTGGAGGCTCCTAAGGATCCAGATAAGTGCAACCTCTTTGCCATGCTGAAGCTCTTCGCTACCCCGGAACGTCTGCAGGAGGTACGCGAGCTCTATGTAGGTGGGGGGGCAGCCTATGGCTATATCAAACTGGAGCTGCTGGATCTTATCAGTGATCATTTTGCCGAGGCCCGCAGGAAAAAGGCTGAATATCTTACTGATCCCGCCATGCTGCGGGAGATCCTGAAGCGGGGAGCCGATAAGGCGCGCGCCAAGGCCATGGTGACACTCAATCTGGTGCGTGATCGGGTGGGGTTGAAATACTGAAAGAGCGTTGGAGTTTGACAGAGCTAAATGACAAAAGGCCCTATCTGAAAACAGATAGGGCCTTTTTGTCGTTTGAATTGCCAGAAACGACTCCTTGCATGTTGTTTATACGTTACTGCAAGGCGCCGCCCCAAGAACCAGCCGGAACAGATTGGCTGGTTCTTGGAGGCGGCATAAGAATCCGTAAAAAGCCTTGAACAAAAAAAGCCTTGTTCAAGGCTTTAACGGCTTCTAAAAATCAACCAGCTCCACTTCAAAGACCAAGGTGGCGTTGGGGGGAATCGGGCCGCGTCCTGATGGGCCATATGCAAGGTCTGCCGGGATGATGAGGGTCCGTTTCTCGCCTTTGGTCATGGTCAGAAAGGCCTCGTCCCATCCCTTGATCACCCGGCCCTGGCCAACGGGAAAGCTGATTGGCTCGCCGCGGTCGTAAGAGCTGTCAAACTTGGTGCCGTCCAGCAGCTTGCCGGTATAGTGAGCCTTGACCATGGTGCCGGAGGCCGGGGTGTCGGTGCCGGTCCCTTTCTGGACGACTACATACTTGAGGCCGGAGGGGGTGGTGATGGCCTCGGGCCACTGTTGCTTGATCTGTTTGACGTTGGCTTCCATGGCTGTCAGTTCTTTCTCGCTGGCCCTCTTTCCCCTGGAGGCAAGCAGGGCGTCAAAGGCTGCCTGGTCACTCTTAAAGGCTTGGGCCTTGGCGCCCACGCGAATGATCTCTACCGATTTCAGCTTGTCCTTGCCCTCGATTTTATTGACAACGTCCTGACCTTCAACCACATGGCCAAAGACCGTGTGCTTGCCATCCAGCCAGGGAGTGGCGACATGGGTGATGAAAAACTGGCTGCCGTTGGTGTCAGGTCCGGCATTGGCCATGGAGAGGATGCCCGGGCGGTCATGTTTCAGGGTGGGGTCGAACTCGTCGGGAAAGGTGTAGCCTGGGCCGCCGGTACCGGTGCCCAGTGGGCAGCCGCCCTGGATCATGAAGTCGGGGATGACTCGATGGAAGGTCAGATCATCATAAAATCTGGTGCCCCTTTTCGCGGTACCGCCGCCGAGTTCCTTGGTTCCCTCGGCCAGGCCCACAAAGTTGGCCACGGTGAGGGGGGTTTTCTCAAATTCCAGGGCACAGATGATATCGCCCTTGGCGGTGATAAATTTGGCATACAGGCCATCTTTCAGTTGCGTCTCTGCCATGAGTGTTTCTCCAGATAGAATGAATAAAAGAGTAAATGTATAGAACAATAAAAGGCTGATTTTGGGCATTATTTCTCCTGTTTGCTAGGTGTCCGACGTTCATGGATAACTATAGGCTGGTATTGACCGCGACCGTATAAGGGAGTGAGGGACGAGCGATAACCCACCATTCATCCCTTGATAATCGCTAAGTACAAGAATTAAAGATAATTAATCAGGAGGAAGCGACTTGTCAATCATAAATCAGGATTACTGCAGGCTGACTGCTATCTGTTTCCCGATTCTGATTGACTTGAGGTGCTATTCCGGGTTAAATGTTCTGGTTTTGTCTTTTTGACTTGCGTTTTTTGGAAAAGATGAGGTCCCACAAGTTCGTAGAGAGTCATGAGCCTTCACGAATATATAATTCTCTCCCGGGAGAAGAATAGGAAAAGATATGAAAGCATTGATAGCCCTGGAAGATGGGACCATTTTTGAAGGTGAGTCCTTTACCGGAAGAGGTGAGGTCATCGGCGAGATGGTCTTCAACACCTCCATGAGCGGATATCAGGAGATCCTTACTGATCCTTCCTATACTGCTCAGATTGTGACCATGACGTATCCACTCATTGGCAATTATGGAGTGAACAGCGAGGACATGGAGTCGGCTGCTGTGCATCCCAAGGCCTTCCTGGTGAGGGAGTATAATGCAACGCCGTCCAATTTCCGTTCAGAAGAGCCCCTGGCCCAGTTTCTTGACCGTTACGGTGTCCTGGGGGTAGAGGGGTTTGACACCAGGGCGCTGGTCCGCCATATCCGCACCGTGGGGGCCCTGAAGGCCATTGTCTCCACCGAGGATCTGGACAGGGAGTCTCTGGTTGCACGGGCTAAGGCCTGGGTCGGTCTGGTCGGTCAGGATATGGTCCGGAAGGTGACCTGCGATCAGCCCTATGGCTGGGCGGATAACAGGCCGGTGCCCGGCACCGGATTTTCCACCGTCCAGGCGGGGATGAATAATCCTCTGAAGGTGGTTGCCCTTGATTGCGGAATCAAATTTAATCAGCTCCGCATCATGACCGAGAAGGGGTGCCAGGTTCAGGTTGTTCCGGCTACAACCGATGCTCAGACCATTCTGGCCATGGAGCCGGATGGCGTCTTTCTGTCAAACGGGCCGGGGGACCCTGCCGGTATTCCCGGAGTGGTGGAGACGGTGCAAGCCCTTCTCGGGAAAACACCTGTTTTCGGGATATGTCTTGGGCACCAGATCCTGGGACTTGCTTACGGTGGTTCTACTTACAAAGTGAAATTCGGCCATCGCGGCGGAAACCAACCGGTTAAGGATCTGACTACAGGACACGTGGAGATCACCTCGCAGAATCATGGTTTTTCCGTGGATCCTGACAGTCTGGACAAAGAAGTTATTGAAGTGACCCATATCAATCTGAACGACGGCAGCCTTGAAGGCATGCGTCATCGGCTTTATCCCGCATTTTCTGTCCAGTATCATCCCGAACATGCGCCCGGGCCTCACGATTCATTGTATCTTTTTGACCGGTTTATAGAGATGATGCGGAGTGAACGTTAAAAGTTGGACTTGCTCTTTAATTCCTAATTCATATTCCTAATTTTTTAATTATCCCATGCCAAAACGAACCGATATCCATAAGATCCTGATCATTGGCTCTGGTCCCATTATTATCAGTCAGGCCTGTGAATTTGATTATTCGGGCGCCCAGGCGGTCAAGGCACTGAAGGAAGAGGGGTATGAGGTTGTGCTCATCAACTCCAATCCTGCCACCATCATGACCGATCCCGAGCTTGCCGACCGGACCTATATCGAACCCATTACCCTGGAGATGGTGACCAAGGTTATTGAAAAGGAACGGCCTGATGCCCTCCTGCCCACCCTTGGCGGGCAGACCGCGCTCAATGTTGCCATCAAGCTGGCTGAGTCTGGTGTCCTTGAGAAGTACAAGGTGGAGATGCTGGCTGCCAAGGTTGAAGTCATTAAAAAGGCGGAAGGCCGCGAAGAGTTCCGGGCGGCCATGCAGGCCATTGGCCTGAAAGTTCCTGAGTCAGCCGTTGTCCATACCCTGGAAGATGCCATGGCTGCCGGTGATGCCATTGGCTTTCCTGTCATTGTCCGCCCCAGTTTCACCTTGGGTGGAACCGGTGGCGGCGTCGCCTATAACCGCCAGGAGCTGGAGACCATGTCTTCATGCGGCCTTGATCTGTCCATGACCACCGAGGTCATGATCGAGCGCAGCCTGCTGGGATGGAAGGAGTTTGAGCTCGAGGTGATGCGCGACTGCAAGGACAACGTGGTTATCATCTGCTCCATCGAGAATATGGACGCCATGGGGGTCCATACCGGTGATTCCATTACCGTGGCTCCAGCCCAGACCCTGACAGATCGTGAATATCAGGAGATGCGGGATGCGGCCATAGCCATTATCAGGGAGATCGGGGTTGAGACCGGCGGCTCCAACGTGCAGTTTGCGGTCAATCCGCGGGACGGCGAGCTGATGATCATCGAGATGAACCCCAGGGTATCCAGGAGTTCTGCCCTGGCCTCCAAGGCCACAGGTTTCCCCATCGCCAAGATTGCCGCCAAGCTGGCCGTCGGGTTTACCCTTGATGAGATCAAAAATGATATTACCCGGGAGACCTATGCCTCCTTTGAGCCGACCATTGATTATTGCGTGGTCAAGATTCCCCGTTTTACCTTCGAGAAGTTTCCCGAGGCCGAGGATGTACTGAGCACGGCCATGAAATCCGTGGGCGAGACCATGGCCATTGGCCGGACCTTTAAAGAGGCCTTTCAGAAGGCCATGCGTTCGCTGGAGACCGGCCGGGCCGGATTCGGGGCCGATGGCAAGGAGAGACTTGATCATCTCGAACTCTTTGAACTGGAGACGGGCCTGCGGGTTCCAAGCTCCAAGCGGGTCTCCTATCTCCATGAAGCGTTCAGGCGGGGAATGACCGTTGAGCGTATCTACGAGATGAGTCAGATTGATCCCTGGTTTCTGCGCAACCTTGAGCAGATCGTGGGCCTGGAACAGGATATACGGCAGCAGGGTTGGCGTGGCCTGAATCGTGAATTCTTAAAAAAATGTAAACAATACGGCTTCTCGGATACCCAGCTTGCCTTTCTTACCGGCACTTCCGGCCATGATGTGCGTGCGTTGCGGAGGCAACTGGAGGTCGTACCGGTCTATAAACTGGTTGATACCTGTGCCGCCGAGTTTGAATCCTATACCCCCTATTATTATTCCACCTATGAACAGGAGAATGAGGCCGTCAGGTCGGACCGAAAAAAGGTGATGATCCTCGGCGGCGGGCCCAACAGGATCGGCCAAGGGATAGAGTTTGATTATTGTTGTGTCCATGCAGCCTTTGCCCTGGCTGAGATCGGTATTGAGTCGATCATGGTCAATTCCAATCCCGAGACCGTCTCCACCGACTATGACACCTCGGACAAGCTCTATTTTGAGCCCCTGACCCTGGAAGATGTGATGAATATCATTGACCTGGAACAGCCGGATGGTGTTATCGTCCAGTTCGGCGGTCAGACACCGTTGAATCTGGCCGTGGCCCTGGAAGAGGCGGGGGTGCCGATCATTGGAACCTCGCCGGATTCCATTGACCGGGCGGAAGACCGCAAGCGGTTTCAGCAGTTTCTGCAGAAACTGCATCTGCGTCAGCCCAATAATGATACGGTCCATACCCTGGAAGAGGCCCTTGATGCCGCCGCCCAGATTGGCTATCCCGTAGTGGTCAGGCCCTCCTATGTCCTGGGTGGCCGGGATATGCGGATTGTCTACAGCGAACAGGGTATTCGTGAATTCATGGCCAAGCAGAGCATGGCAGAAAATAAACATCCTGTTCTCATCGATAAATTTCTGGAGGATGCCATAGAGGTGGATGTCGATGCCATCTGTGATGGCCATAAGACGATTGTCGGCGGGATCATGGAACATATAGAGGAGGCTGGTATTCACTCTGGCGACTCATCCTGTGTCCTGCCGCCCCATACACTCTCTGCGCACCTCATTGAAGAGATCAAAGGGGCCACTCGGGCCATGGCCGAGGAGCTTGGGGTGATTGGTCTGATGAATGTGCAGTATGCGGTCAAGGATGAAGAACTGTATGTCCTGGAGGTGAACCCCCGTGCCTCCCGGACGGTCCCCTTTGTCAGCAAGGCAACCGGCGTGCCTCTGGCCAAGCTGGCCACCAAGGTGATGATGGGCATGACCCTTGACCAGCTTGACCTGACCACCGAGGTTACGATCAAACATTGGGCGGTCAAGGAGGCGGTCTTCCCTTTTGATCGATTCAAGAACGTCGATACCCTGCTTGGTCCCGAGATGAAATCCACAGGCGAGGTGATGGGTGTTGATGACAATCTAGGTCTGGCCCTTGCCAAGGCCCAACTTGCAGCAGGTGTAACCCTGCCGGCCTCAGGTACGGTCTTTATCAGTGTACGCGATGGAGATAAAGAAGGAATTATTGAAGCGGCCCGCCATCTGGTGGAGATGGATTTTACACTTTTGGCCACCCAGGGAACGGCAAGTTATCTTGCGCAGCATAATGTTCCCTGTGATCAGATCAATAAAATTAGTGAGGGGCGGCCCCATATCCTCGATAAACTGCGGGATAAGCAGGTGGCCTGGGTGGTGAACACCTCTCTGGGGAGACGGACCACTGAGGATTCCTATCTGATTCGTCGAGCCGCGCTTGAGCTCCATATCCCCTACACGACAACGATCAGCGGGGCAGTGTCGGTGGTCATGGCGATGCAGGCTTTGCGGACAAATGCCCTCGGCGTTCAACCTATTCAATATTTTACTTGAGAAAAAAGTAAAAAAGTCTGATTGTCAAAAAAGGACGATCCTTTCTCGACAATGTTCTGTTCGGCCTTACTGTGAAATGGCACAACCTAAAAATGACACTGGCTCCTTTACTATCAAGGCTGCAGATGTCAAATGAGAAAAATATCAGGAGCCACCGGAGGTTTCGTTGAATACTTTTTATAAAAATTTATCCATGTGGCTGGTGATTGGTCTGACCATGATCCTGCTCTTTAATCTTTTCAATAAGCCTCAGACCGCTATGAACGCACTGACCTACAGTGAATTCATGTCTCAGGTGCAGAACAAGGCCATTACCAGGGTCTCCATTGAAGGTGATACCATATCGGGAGTTGTTCAGGATGGAAAACCCTTCAAGGTCATCTATCCGGCCAACGATAATGAGCTCATCCCCATCCTGCGCAAAAACGGAGTGGATATATCGGTTAAGGAAGCGCAGAAAGATTCCTGGTTGATGACGATTTTTGTCTCCTGGTTTCCCATGCTCCTTCTCATTGGAGTCTGGGTCTTCTTCATGCGCCAGATGCAGATGGGCGGCAAGGGGGGAGCCATGTCCTTTGGCAAGAACAAGGCCAAACTGAAGGAAAAAGGCGATAATAAGGTTACCTTTGCCGATGTTGCCGGTATTGATGAGGCCAAGGAAGAGTTGGAAGAGATCATCGATTTCCTGCGGGATCCACAGAAATTCACCACGCTGGGTGGTCGTATTCCCAAAGGGGTGCTGCTGGCCGGAGCGCCAGGCACCGGCAAGACCTTGCTGGCCAAGGCCATTGCCGGCGAGGCGGACGTCCCTTTCTTTACCATTTCCGGCTCAGATTTTGTGGAGATGTTTGTGGGTGTCGGCGCCTCACGGGTACGGGATCTGTTTGAGCAGGGAAAAAAGAACGCCCCTTGTATCATCTTTATCGATGAGATCGATGCAGTGGGCAGGCATCGTGGCGCCGGTCTTGGTGGTGGCCATGATGAACGTGAACAGACCTTGAATCAGCTGCTGGTGGAGATGGACGGCTTTGAAAAAAATGAGGGCGTAATCATCATTGCCGCAACGAACAGACCTGATGTCCTTGATCCAGCCCTCCTCCGTCCCGGCCGCTTTGACCGCCAGGTAATTGTGCCGCTCCCCGATGTGAAGGGCAGGCAGAAGATCCTTGAGATCTATGGGAATAAGACAAAGAGCTTGGATGAAAATGTTGATATGGCCGTCATTGCCCGGGGAACACCTGGATTTTCCGGTGCTGACCTGGAAAATCTTATCAATGAGGCAGCCCTTATGGCGGCCCGGGAAGGTGCCACCAAGATTAACAAGGACATGTTGGATCGGGCCAAAGATAAAATCATGATGGGTGCGGAACGTCGTTCCATGGTCATTACCGACAAGGAAAAAGAGGTTACGGCCTATCATGAGGCTGGACATGCCCTGGTCGCCAGGCTGCTTCCTGATACCGACCCGATTCATAAGGTAACGATCATTCCCCGGGGCCGGGCCCTTGGGCTGACCATGCAGTTGCCGACTGAAGAGAAATTTACCCATTCCAAAACATTTCTTGAACATACCCTCAGCATCCTCTTTGGCGGACGGATTGCGGAAAAGATCATTTTTAATGAGATCACCACCGGCGCCGGCAATGATCTGCAGCGGGCCACGGATGTGGCCCGGAAGATGGTCTGTGAGTGGGGGATGAGCGATGAGCTGGGCCCGCTCACCTATGGCAAGAAGGAGGAACAGATCTTCCTTGGCCGGGAGATTGCCCAGCATCGAGATTTTAGCGAGGATACTGCCCGGAAGATTGATGCCGCGGTAAAGAATATTATCGACGTGGCCACGGCTCAGACGGTGTCGCTTCTCACCGAGTATCGTGATGTCCTGACGCGGATGGCAGAAGAGTTGCTGGAGAAAGAGACCATTGTCCTTGATGATATCGAGCGGATTCTGGCTGAACTGCGTCCCGGGCAATATGAACCGGTAGTGGTGAAGCCGGTAAAGCCGGCAATAAAAGGACAAGAGATAAAACCCGCCACGGATGAGAAGGCCGGGAGTGAACCCCTCGGGGAAGAAGCAGGCAGGGTCGAAACCCCTGGTCTTGTTGAGGGCAAGGAGTAAGTCCCTTGAAAACAGTGCGGATTATGGGGATCATCAATGTGACCCCTGATTCTTTTTCTGACGGTGGTCGTTATCAAACCTTGGAGAGCGCTGTGACCCAGGCGGATGCCTTGGTTGCGTCTGGCGCCGATCTTCTCGATGTGGGGGGTGAGTCAACCCGTCCGTTTGCCCCGCCGGTTTCAGAAGAGGAAGAGCTGCGTCGGGTCATTCCTGCCATTCTGGCCATTCGTCAGAAATATTCACTCCCCATCTCCATTGATACCAGCAAGGCGGAGGTCGCGTTTCAGGCCCTCAGGGCCGGCGCAGATATGATCAATGATGTCTCGGCCTTGCGTCATGATCCGGCCATGATCGAGCTGCTGCGCAGCACAGAGGTTCCGGTTGTCATCATGCATATGCAGGGGACACCTGGAGATATGCAGGTCGAACCTGTATATCAGGATGTGGTGGGGGAGATACTCGAGTTCTTCAGGGAACGGCTGCACTGGATGCAGGTCCAGGGCATTGATTGCCGCCGTATTATCCTCGATCCCGGGATCGGGTTCGGCAAGAGCCGTGTCCATAATCTGCTCATCCTCAAAAATCTGTCTGCCTTTTCCGTTCTGGGGCAACCTGTCCTGCTCGGTCATTCCCGTAAACGATTTTTGGGTGATATTATTGGCAGGCAGGTGGAAGAGCGTGATCTGGCAACCGCTGTTGTCTCAGCCTTGGCGGTGAGCCAGGGAGTCTCCATCGTCCGGGTTCATGATGTCGCCTCCAGTCGGCAGGCAATCCGGATAGCAGAGGCAATTGCTGCAGTATAAGGAAATTTTTCCGCCCTTGATTCTGTTAGGGCTTGTTTCCAGACCATTTACTTACAGCAGTGATGGTTTTCGTCTCCCTGATTTACAGGTTATGAGGCCGATTATCCAGCCGATAAAGAGTACTCCTCCTCCAGCCAGAAACCATTTAATACGCTCATCCTCTCGCAGCACCTTATTCTCTATTGTTATCTCTGCCAACTTGTTTCTCAGCTCCTCAAGCTTCTTGTCCTGCTCTCTCTGCTTCTCTAAGAACTGTGGGGGGATACTTGCCGGTTGGGGAGACTGGAGAGTTTCTGGAATGACATTTGCTTCTGGCTGGAGAGTGTTCGGCGGTTGTTCGGTCATGGGGCTGACATTTTCAGTTTGTACATTGGTACCACTGGGTTGGGTCGGTAGGGAGACGGCATCAATATTGGGTGGTGTGGTGCTCAGGTATCGTTTAAGTACCCACCCCTCCCGGCCCGTTGCGGTACGGACCTTGATCCAGTAGCCATCTTCCTCAAGGGAGGTCACTGTATCTCCATTCTGCAGGAGGGAGACGATTTTGAAGTCGATTCCCTGGCCAGTTCTGACAGGTACCTCTGACTCACTGGAGACAGAGTAGGTGTCGGCGGCCGCTATTGGTGCATAGGCCAGAAGGGTCAACAGAAGAAAAATACTGAGGTGGAGTAATGGGGAAAAGCCTATGACAGTGATTACTGGCCTGAGCTTCTGGATGATAAACATTTTTCTTCTGTCTCCTCACTCTGGAACTATGAACGATAAAGTGGAATATATTGCCGTGGGCATTGCACAAAAAATATTTAAATTTTTTTTTAAATATACCTTACTATGGTAAATCCTGCATGTGATTTTCATACTGAAGAAGCAGAGGCTGAGAGAGGGAAATTCAAGACAAGGATATGATGAGAATGGATTTCGTGCAGATGGATGGTTTCGATTTTGTTTTTGACCCCAGCGCCTGTGAGATATGCCCGGGCCACTGTTGTTGCGGAGAATCGGGTAATATCTGGGTTACTCAGCAGGAGATCAACCGTATCTGTGAATTTTTGCATATGCACAGTTTTGACTTTATGGAGAGGTATCTCCGTCGTGTGGGAAACAGGTTTTCCTGTAAAGAACATGTCACCGAGCAGGGCATGGAATGTGTTTTTTTTCAGGGGGCAGAGCAGAAATGCTCCATTTATGCTGAACGGCCATCCGGATGTCGTAGCTATCCATTCTGGGATTATTTCAAAACCCATCCGGAGCAGCTAGACAATGAGTGTTGTCCGGGTATCAGGAAGAAATGAATAATGGGGAATTCATAATAGGAACAAATGCGACCATGAATAATTTTTTCCCGCTCAGTTGACTTTTGTCGTCGTCTGTTGAATACTTCTTATGATTACTGTGTAAATTGCGCTGGGCAAAGGATGAAAACATGAGCTATCTCGACGAATGGGTGTCAGGATGATTGTTAAAGAAATAAGAGTAATTGCCAAGAAGATGGGGATTAATGGCAGCAAGATGCTAAAAGCTGATTTGATCCGGGCGATTCAGATCAAAGAAGGAAATACGCCCTGTTTTCAAAGTGGAGTTATCGCCTGTCCCCAGACTAAATGTTGCTGGTGGGGTGATTGTCAGAAATAGGACAGCCATTAAAAGATCAAGGGTGGTGTCTGGCTGCCTCCAGATTGGAGAGTTCCACTTCCACCTCTTTTTCTTCTGGCTGCTGTCGTTTGTTCTGGCGCAGGATGCGCAATGTGACATGGTCTCCGGCCCGGGCGTCCAGGAGAGCAAGGAGTACATCCTCCATTGAGTTGATGGGTGAGTTGTTTATGGCAATCAGGATATCACCCTTTTTCACTCCTGCCTGAGCGGCCTTGCCCAGAGGACTGATCTGGTCGATCTTCATCCCTTCCTTTCCGCCTTTTTTCACTTCAGTCAGTACCAGCCCCATCTTGCCGACCGGCTCAAGTTCAACTGGGTCTTCCAGAAAGAAGAAATCCGTGGTTTGGTTGATAGCAGCCATTCCATTTTCGTCGCTGAGATTCACTACCGATGCCTGTCTTACCTTGATCCTGCCGGCTACCCGGGGGGGAATTCCCGAATCTTTGCGGGTATGCTGGTTCCCAGCCAGTACCACCAGCCGGGTGGCGGGGTGATCCGTTAAAAACCCGGCTGCCCTTTCCGCCATGGTCTCATCCCATATGGCCTGGGCCTGGATAAAGCCGCTCAGCATCCCCTTGCCTGCCTGTTGATTCCGGCTATGGAGTTCATCTACTGCCTCCAACCGCTCCGTGTATCCTGGGAGGTCCAGGTTCCGGTCTTCGGGCAATGCCTTTTTTTGCTCCGCATTCAGGGAGTCAGTATGGCCCTCTGCGAAGACCTTGCTGACAATTTCTCTATCCAGATTGAGTCCGATCACCGGAAGCTTGTATTTGCGGGCATAATTGATGATGTCGCGGAAGTAACGCCAGTCATAGCCCCATACCTTGAAATAGCGTGAGGCCCGGAGAAATTCCCGCTCAGTTATGGTGTCATCATTGATATAGGCATCAAGGGCAGCTTGGCTGCTGTGGGGAAA
This sequence comes from uncultured Pseudomonadota bacterium, assembly GCA_963776835.1. GTDB lineage: Bacteria > Desulfobacterota > Desulfobulbia > Desulfobulbales > Desulfocapsaceae > UBA2270. Next base: position 559,561 of record CAVZOB010000007.1, on the reverse strand, counting down.
CATCTCCATGCCAATGGCCAGATCCGGATTCTTCTGGTGCAGGGCCTGGATGATCCTGAACTGGAGTCGATGGTCGGCCATTGAGGTATGGATTTCTCCCACATAGATGACCCGGCGCTGGTTCAATTGGTCGATGATGGCATCAAAAGAGCTCAACACGGAAACCGGACCGCCTGATGGCAACTGCTCCAGAATGACATGGATGCCGGACTCACTGGCCCGGATGGTTTTTTCCTGAATCTGCCCATGCAGGAAATGGAGCCAGGAATATTTCCCGTAGTGCGGGAGTTTCGGCAGGGCGGCTGCGGTCTCGTCAGCACTGCTGCTGCTCATGAGAACGGCCACCTGGCTCTGGCTCAGGGGGTTGGTATGCACGTCTACGGTGAATCCCTGTTGCGGATGATCAGGCCTGGCAAAGAGTGAGCGGCTGGCTGAACCGTTGATGCCCAGAAAGAGAAAACTTCCTTTGCTCAGATCCTGGTTGCGCACCTGGTCGGCGGCCATGATCTTCCATGACGGCTCAGCCATGTCTTGCAGCAGTGGCGCAAAGATTGCAGCTGCAGCCTCGGATTCAAGCACGATTGTCTTTTCAGGGGCACCGAGAAAACGGGACCAGACAGGGGGCAGCTCTTTTGGGGTTAAGGTTCGCAGCAGATCGTAGTCGGGATCGATGATCAGTTCTGTGGGAGGACCGTCCACGGGCAAGTTGATGGTTGTATGTGCCTCTGAGAGCGTACGCGAAAACCGCTGTTCACCCTGTTGAGTCTTGACCAGTATGGGCAGGGCCAGGGTGAATGGTTTTTTGTTCTGTTGGTCCACTATAAAAGTGAGCAAGGTCTGCGGCTGCCGGTTGTCGATCTTGATATTGGAGACGGCAAGATCGGGGATATCGGGAGATTCAAGCCTCTCTTGGAAGAATGCATGCAGATCCTGTTTTGCAACCTGTTCAAAGCTTTCCCTGATCTCGTCCCACGAAACAGCCTGACCACGATGCCTCTGATAGAATTGCCGCACTCCTTCCGCAAACATCTCAGGACCCAACAGCACTTTCAACTCGTGAAAAAACATTGCCCCTCTGTTGTAACCAACGGCACGTATCGCCTGGGCCACGGGTTGATTATGATCTGCGGAGATGAACTCACCTAGAGGGATCGCTGTCTGCGGCGAGACATAACTCAGATAGTTGATGATGGCTTCTTTCCGGTGGGCCACGCCCAGTCCTCGTTCTTGGTCATAGGCGAAGTCGGCAAGGTAGCTGGTCAACCCCTCGCACCAGTTCCCTGAATCCGGACGAACAGAGATGCTGTTGCCAAACCAGGAATGGAGGATTTCGTGGCCGAGTGAGGTCTCCTTGATAAAGGGCAGGCGGAGTACCTGCTGGCCCAGGAGGGTAAAGGTGGGCATTCCAAAACCACTTGGCAGCCGGTTGGCAACAATGGCATAGTGCTGGTAGGGAAAGATGCCGATTTCCTGTTCGTAGTGCCTGATATATTGAGCCGCCGCCTGCAGATATTCCTGGCTTAAGGAGGTGTCTTCCTGGAAAAACCAGGTGGAGATCAGGAGATTCTCCCGGACCTTGAGCGTGTTGATGCTGTAGGGACCGGCAGCAAAATGAATGGATTGTACCGGCTGTGAAAACGAGAAGGAAGGTTGATTGCCCACGGTTAGGGCGAGGGTATCTGATTCTGCGATTGCCTTGAATCCCTTGGGCACCGTGGCCGTCAGTCTGAAGAGCATCTTTCGGTCGGGGATCGGGTGCCACATGCTGGTGAGAATGATCCCCTGATCGCTGATCATATTGTCCGGGGCGTTGTTGGGGATCTTTTTGGTATAAGAGATGAAAATTTCCAATGCCTCATCCGTGGCAGGAAAATGGAGCTGACCATCGTTCGGGACGGGGACGGATATTGTCTCCTGCCTGCGCGTGTTGAACATGATGGCGTTAACGGATATCTTCTCGAGTGCCAGGGAGAGTTCCTGACCTGCCGGCAGGGAAATATGGGCGGTGCCGCTCATTGTCTGCCTTTCAGGCTGGAAGGAAATGGCAAGTTCATAGGAGGGGGCGCCGGCTGCTGCGGCGGGGGCTGCCAGCAAGAGGAGAAAAATGGGCAGGGAGGTAAGTAGAAAGAGAGCAAGTGGAGGTGGCGAAGTGGTAAATGATGAGGACAAGGCTTTCTCCTGAGTGGTTCTTATGGTAGTGTTTCCCGTTCAGAGTGATCATCTATACTATGCAATAGTATCATAATAGAGAAACAACCTTCAACCATTAAGAATGAGTCCCATGCAGATCAAAATCGTGGCTCTCAATGCCCGTTTCACCCACTCGTGTCTGGCCTTGTTCCATGTTCGCAATGAACTGGAGAAGAACTGTCCGGTTGTGAAGACCGAGGTGTGTCAGTTGACCATCAATGACTCCTATTATGAAACGCTGTTGCGCCTCACCCGGGGACGTCCGGATTATATCTTTTTTTCGGCGGCTGTCTGGAACTCCGATCGGGTGGAGCAGTTGATCCGGGATCTGCAAAGTTGTCTGCCGGACTGCGGGGTGGTGGTGGGCGGGCCCCAGGCCGTGGTGATTGGCCGTAATCTTGCCCCCTCTTTGTGTACGGTGGTCAGTGGTGATATGGAGGCCCTGGCTGAGACCTTTTACCGGGATTTGGAAAAAAAGACGCTGCAGCCTCTGTATGGAGGATCCTTTCTGCAGATGCAGGATCGTATCCTCTTGTCGCCCTATCGTGAAGAGGACTTCAGCTCGCACCTGCGGGACAGGAATATCTATTATGAGAGCTCCCGGGGGTGCCCGTTCTCCTGCAGCTACTGCCTCTCTTCAGCGGAGAAAGGAGTCTTTCACAAACAGCTTCCCCAGGTCGAGCAGGAACTGACCCGGATATTATCCTGCAAACCGTCGACACTGCGCTTTGTGGATCGAACCTTTAATGACCGGCCGGAGCGGGCGTTGGCCATCTGGCGCTTTCTCATGGGTCTGGAGACAGAGACTCTCTTTCATTTTGAGATCACTCCCGATCGTTTTACCGAAGAGATGTTCGCCTTTCTTCAGACCGTGCCGGTGGGCCGTTTTCAGTTTGAGATAGGGGTTCAGTCCACCCATCATCAAAGCTTAGAGGCCGTTGGTCGCATGGTGGAGCTGTCCAGCTCCCTGCGGAATATCACAAGACTTGCGGCCCTTGACTCCATCCATCTCCACGTGGATCTGATCCTTGGCCTTCCTTACGAAACCAGGGAGAGCTTCGGCCGCTCTTTCTCCGATCTTTTTGCCACGGGTGCCCATTATCTGCAGATGGGGCTGTTAAAGCTGCTTCCCGGCACTGCGATCAGCAGAGATGCCGCCAGCTGTTCGTACCTGAGTTGCCATCAGCCACCCTATTCAGTGTTGGCCAATCAGTGGCTGGATCATGCCGCATTGCAGGATCTGTACTGGTTCTGCGAGTGTGTGGAGAAATTCGTCAATAACCGCTATTTCCCCTCGTTCTGGGACTACCTGCGCAGGAAAGGGGAGGATATCTTCTCGTTTTTTCAGGAGCTGCTCGCTCTCTGCCTGCAGGAGAACTTTTTTGGCCTGGCGGCCACCCAGGAGTTTATGGGGCAGCTCCTGGGTCGGTTGATCCAGACCAGAGAGGATGGGCCCTTGCTCCTGGAGATCTTGCGTTATGACTGGCTGCGTTGCGGTCATCGGTTCCTGCCGTCCTTCCTGCAGGTCATTCTTGCCGAAGAACAGCCGCTGGCGGTAAGGGATGAGGTTTATCGGCAGATAGCGTCAGGGGGCGGTGACCTTTTTGATAGAGAGGGCAGGAAGCAGCTTTTTAAAAAAGGTTTCTTCCTTCGTTTTTCAGGGCAGTGCCTCGGGGAGCTTGGTCTCGGTCAGGACGGGGAACAGGCCGTGATCATCTTTTTGCCTGAGCGTGAGGCAAGTCTGTACCGTCTGACCAAAACGGTGGTCGTGAAGGCATAAGGCATCAGCTAGTCGCAACCAGCTTGTTGATGAAGGATAGCTGTTTGTTTGGCAGGAGCAGTAAAAATGATGCTGGGATTATGGCAGGGGACGGGTTTAAATAATTGTCTGTATAGTAGTCTGATATTGTTGATAAAAAATTGACTGTTGAGTTTTTTAGTCATTTTATGGTATAAGAATTTTGATTTCTTCTGCTCTTTATGTGGTAGGCGGAATAGCTTGCTCTGTGTAACATCTTAATATTATATGATAAGTGTTTTTTTATTGGAACTGGCACAAAAGATGCTTTAGAGAAAGTATCTCCTTTCTTCTCTCCTGGAAAAAGCCGGTCCACTCGTGTGTGACCGGCTTTTTCTTTTTGGGGGTTCCTGCTCATCACTCTCTCTTCCTTCCTCCCTTCCGCTATGCCCCTGTCTCCCTCCGTTTATCTCAATCGTTGCCAGGGGTATGACCGTAGGTCTCTTCATTCTGCGCTTGAGCGAGTCATGTTGGCTCTTGGTGATCTGAACCTGTCTCCCGGCACCAGGGTCTTGTTGAAGCCCAATCTGATCAGTGGTGGCGCCCCGCTCCTTGCCTGTACCCATGCCGGGCTGGTGGCTGCCGTGGCTGCGTGGTTTCTTGATCACGGTTGTCGGGTCGCAATTGGTGATTCGCCTGCCTTTGGCAGTGCAATGCATGTCGTCGAGCGTCAGGGCATAGCCCGGGCCATCCGGGGGATGGATATCCATGTTGTGGAATTCGCATCTGTTGTACACAGGCGCCTGCCCGGAGGAGTCTCCATTGCCGTGGCTGCGGAGGCCCTTGATTGTGATTTGCTGGTCAATCTGCCCAAGATCAAGGCCCATGATCAGATGTACGTGACCATGGCGGTGAAAAATATTTTTGGGATAGTGAAAGGAACCCGTAAATCCTGGCTCCATATGCGTTATGGCAACTCGCATCTTGAGTTTGCCAGGATTATCCTGGACCTGCATGCACTCTTGCCGGAGAATATAACCATTGCCGATGGCATTGAGGTGATGCACAGGCATGGTCCCATGCATGGCGAGCCGCTGGCCCTGGGCTGTCTGGCCGGCTCACGAAGTGCGGTGGCGCTCGACACAGCCATGCTGGCGCTTCTTGAATTGGAACCAGAAAGAAGCCCCCTGTGGCGCGTGGCCAGAGAGCGCGATTTGCCTGGGGCGCAGCTCTCCGGTATAGAATTCCCGCTGCTGGCGCCGTCTGATTTCTCCGGTTCCGCCTTTGTGGCTCCGGAAATATTGAATCCTGTACGGTTCAGGCCAGTGCACTATCTCGTTAATTCATTGAAGAGAGTTGTTCTTGTCTTGCATCGGCAATGATAATAGTATTAAGTATTCAGATAATTTTTGGCATAATACTGTCAAAGAAGGCTTAACGCTTAACACTTAACTTTATTTATCTTTAATAGGGCTGTATAATGTTTGATTTACAGGGAAAGGTTGCTTTGGTAACCGGCGGGTCACGGGGGATTGGCAGGGCCATCGCCATCCGCCTGGCGGAAAATGGTGTCCATGTGGTGGTGAATTATGTGCGCCATAAACGCGATGCCGAGGCGACGGCGGATGTCATAGAAAAACATGGCGGCCATTGCCTTCTGGTTAAGGCCAATGTGGCTGAAGTAGCGGATGTTACGTCGATGTTTGCGATTATCGGCAAGGAATTCGGCGCCCTTGATATCCTGGTTTCCAATGCGGCCTCAGGGGTCTTGAAGCCGGTTATGGAACTTACCGAGCGGCACTGGGACTGGGCCATGGATATCAATGCCAGGGCTCTGTTGACCTTGGTGCAGAAGGGCTTCCCGCTTATGCGCAGGGGCAGTCGGGTCCTGGCAGTCTCCAGCCTGGGAGCGACCCGGGCCATTGAGAATTATACAACAGTGGGTGCATCGAAGGCAGCCCTGGAGTCCCTGGTGCGGCATCTGGCTGTGGAATTCGGGCCGGCGGGAATCAATGTGAACACCATCAGCGCCGGGGCCGTGGATACGGATGCCTTGAAGAAGTTTCCCAATCGGGATGAGATCCTGGAGACGGCCCTGCGGCGGACACCGCTGGGGCGACTCACCACTCCCGATGATGTCGCGGATACGGCATTGTTCCTCTGCTCCCCGCTGGCGGCGATGATTCAGGGGCAGGTCATTACCGTTGATGGTGGCTATGCCATCAGGGGGTAATGGGCAAGGCGCCTTCTCAAGGTCCGCTGATATTCATGAAAAGGCAGAGCTGTTCCGTTTGATTTGTCATTGAAAAGGCGTAATGCAATCAATCTATCATACCCGCAAGCCGTTGATTCTGGCGTCATCTTCACCCCGCAGGCAACGCTATCTGCACGATCTTGGGTTGCAATTTCGTGTCCATGCGGCGGATATTGATGAAGAACTCCTGCCGGGAGAAGAGCCGCGGGCCTTTGTCCGGCGTCTGGCTGTGGAGAAGACCAGACCGGTCATGGAACTCTATCCAGCGAGTTGGATCATGGCGGCGGATACGGTGGTGAGCCTTGCTGATTCCGTTCTGGGAAAACCTCAAGATAGCGCGGATGCCGTCTCCATGTTGATGCAACTTTCCGGCAAAGAGCATTGGGTGCGGACCGGAATATGTCTGGCCTGCCGCCAGGAGGGGATTGTCGCTGTTCAGTCGGTGACTACCCGTGTTCTCTTCAGCTCCTTTTCCGCGAAAGTGGCCCGGGCCTATGTGGCAACCGGAGAGCCCCTGGATAAGGCCGGCTCGTATGGAATCCAGGGGCAGGGGGCTTTTCTGGTCAAAGAGATTACCGGCTCGTATTCCAATGTCGTGGGGTTGCCCTTGTGTGAACTCCTGCTCATGCTTGAAGAGCATGGCATCGTTGCTGTTTCATCATAAGTCGGCCGGATGGTGCGGGGAAGAGAACAGGCGAGCCCCTGATGGATTGTAAGTCGTCGTTCAAACAACTTGATCTTGAGCCGGAATGACATGGATTGCGTCCCGGGATGAGCTGCAGGCGTTTTTTCTAGGCAGCGCATAAACAAGCTGCCGCGTTCCTTGACTTTTGTGGATTGCACGTGGTAGGCCATTAAGGATAATGGGAAAGAGATGATAGCCGCTGGAGTGTGGCTGAACCATGGATGGCGGATCTTGAATGCAGGGATGAGGCGTGGTGAATAAGCACGAGTGCTTGAAAAAAAGCAGACAGGGTACTTTTTATGGCAAGTGTTGAGCGGCAACAGCATGCTTTAGAGGTCTTACGATGTATCAACAAGGCAATAACGAATCTCCGCCTTTATCCTGAACAGAGTGTGCAGGCCATCAATGCCGTGGAGACGGCCTATGCAGAGTTGAATGTCTTTCTAGGTCTCTATAATGCCCTTTGTTTTGGTCTTCATAAGGGCGTGGCCACCCTGGATGGCACTATCTTCGAGAGAAAGGAACGGGAACAGCTGGGTGAGCTGACCCTGGTGGATTTTCTGGATAAGGCCGGTTTGGAAGTGATGACCCTGAAACAGGGGATAGAACGCGAGAGCTTCAGGCAGGTATTGTCTTTCTTTACCACCAATCCCGAGCAGATTCAAAAGTCCGGCGGCAGTATTGCCTTTGTGAAAAACGCTGGTCTGGGTGCTGTCTTTCTGGAAGCTGGTGGGGAAGATGTGGCTGTGGAGCAGGCTCGTGTCTATAGCTTTACCGATTTTCTCCAACAAATAGTGGCGGCCGGCGTTCGTCAGGAAGATATTCTCGCTTTCCTCAAGACCGGAGAGGGCGGCCAGCAGGGCGAGGAAAGAGGACGTCTCTTCCAGAACCTGGATAAGGGCGTCAATGTCCTTGCTGCTGCCCTCTGTTCTCTGCTTCAGCCCCTGCAACGGGCAGGTCTCTATGGAACGGCTCCTCATTTCAGCCAGTTACTGGAGGATTTGAGCGCGGTGCTGAAGGATGAAGAGCTTCGAACAGTCGCGGCCAGAACAGCTTCCCTGCTGACCGCAAAGCTGGACAGGAAATCCCTGGCGCTGCTCTTCTGCCAGAGCTCTGCTACTCCTTTCGGAGAACTTTTGTTTCACTCTCTTATTGCTGCCATTGATAAAGAACGTTTTCGCTCCCTGGTTGATTTCTTGAGAGAGGAAGGAGAGAGGCTTGCCGAGTCTCTGCATGAAGGGGATGCGGAGTCCTCTCTCCGGGTGAATGAGACCTGTCAGCGCCTGTTGGAAACGGTAAAAGGACGGCAACTGCATGCCATCGAAAACATGGACATGACAGCAAGACAACGGCAGGCCAAACGCCTGCAGGTCGGATTAAGCGCGCTGGCGCAAGGCAGACTGGAAGAGTTAAGGAATAATGAGATCTTGCTGCATCTGCCAGCCACTTTTGAACGACTGCTCATCAATAAAAAAGAGGATATTGCGACAGCCATTATCCAGACCCTGGTAGGGGGGCTCAAGCATGAAGATGAAGTGTTGCGTCTTCGTTCTGGAGAGAGTCTTGGTCTGATCGGGGAAAAACTCGTTTCCCTGAAGTATTGGCGGTGGCTGGAAAAATTAACGTCCACATTTCTCTTTTGGGTCAGGAGGGTTGAGGATGCAGATATCACCTGCAAGAGGTATGTGGTGGTCCTGCAGGAAATTTTAACCCATGCTCAAAAAAAAGGAAATGAGGAGCTGGCGGACAAGATTCTCTCCCTCTTCTCTGCCATTCGCTCAGCGGCCCTAGGGAAAAATCGGGAGGTGAGGACTCTTGTGGGTCAGGTTCAGGATGAAGGCGTCGATCGGAACGTTCTTCAGGCTTATCTTGACCAATGTTTTGTCAAGCCGATCAAGGATATATCTTGCCAGAAGATTGTCATGCATGGACCGCAAGGCATCCAGTTCCTGCTCGATGCCTTGCTGGCAAACAGCAGAAGAGCAGAGCGGATTCTGCTGTTGAAGATCCTGGCCGGCGTGGGTGGCCAGCTCTCCCCCCTCCTTCTTGCTCGCTTGCAGGAGCCGATGCCCTGGTATGGAAAACGGAATCTGATCCAGCTGCTTGGGGCAACAGGTAGTGAGAAAGATATCAGTGCCGTGCAGGAATTTCTTGTCCATGAAGACCTGCGAGTTCAGAGTGAGGCCCTCTCCTGTATCTATAAGCTCAGCGCTCAAAAGAAGAAAGAGTATCTTCTTGAGGCGTTGCCCATAATCAGTGAGAAATTGAAGTTTCAGGTGGTTCAGGCCTTGGCCTCGGTGGTGGATGAAGAGGTCGTCGGCGTATTGGTTGAACTATTGCAGGATGAAAAGTATTTTTCAGCAGATATCAAGACAACACTGCTGGTCAGTATCTGTGATACTCTGGGACGGAGTGGCTCTGCGCAGGCCCAAAAGGCTTTGCAGCAGTTGGCAGGCCAGGGGAATGTGCGTCCTAAAAATATGGCCAAGGAGGTTTGGCAGGCAGCGCAAAGGGGACTGGCAATGCTGAACACCAGCAGCAGGCAGCAGAGACACGGAACTGCCGAGCTCCAGAAGAGCTCGAAGAGCGCTGATATACCGGCTCAGACCGGGCAGAAAAGCTTGGTAGGGGAGTACGCACCGGTAACGAATCTGGTCGAGGAACAGGAGGTCTATGCGTTGCTTGGTCAGAATAAAAAGGCGGCCGCCAAAGGACTGCTGCTGGATTTGATCTCCACGGTGAGTTCTCTCCACCAGTTTGATCAGGCAGATGTGCTTTGTCAGCGTTTGATCGAGATTGATCCCCTGGCCCTGGAAGATATTATCCAGGCAACTGAGCTTGTGGCAGAACAGAGGAGTGCCAGTCTCGAGCAGGGACAGAACATGAGCTGGGTGGAGCTCTATGATTTTCTGACCACCGAAGAGTTTAACGCCTTGTATGCTGCCATGGAGAATGTGACCTATGGTCCCGATGAGAATATGGTGGTTCAGGGCGATCTGCAGCAACGGCTCTTCTTTATTAATAAAGGCCGGGTCAAGCTCTTTCATCGCGATCCCCGCGGGAATGCTGTCCTGCTGAAAATAGTTGAGCCGGGGGAACTTTTTGGTGGGGATTCTTTTTTCAAGGCATCGGTTTCGACCGTCAGCGCGGCCAGTATCGGTACGGTTGATGCCTTTGTCCTGTCCAGGGAGGCACTGCGGAGATGGCAGGGTACCTTTCCTGAACTTGAATCCAAGTTGAGCGATTTCTGTCAGCAGCTTGGGGAACATGATACCCTTAAGGTCAAGGCAATGAATCGGAGGGGAGCGGAACGCTTGAACTTCACCGGCCGACTGACCATGGCCATGCTTGATAATCAGGGCAAGGCCAGAGGCATTGTCTTGCGGGGTGAGAATGGGGATATCTCCATCGGTGGTGTTACTACCGCGGTTCGTATCTTTCATAAAAGAAATATCCGTCTGCTTTTGGGACGAAAGGTGTCGGTCACTCTGGAGGATGGACCGCCTGACAGCCAATTGACATCCGGCATGGCCGGTCTGGTGGTGGCTATAGATGAACAGGGTGCCGGCAGCGGAGAGTCGGCGGCCTATATGAATTATTCGGTTCATATTCAATTCGATCATCCCCTGCCGGAAACGGATCTGGCGGCAGTCGTCTCCGGCAATTGAAGCGCACGCTCTGACTGTTAGGGACCCGCTATGGTTATTCTGATTTCTATTCTTCCACCGCAGGAGCTGCCTTGGCATGGAATCAAATGAGGCTGTATCCCTATTCTATCGCACTTATCTGCACAATATCCATGAGGAAAAAACACATCTGAGTGCTGACTGCCCTTTCTGTCTAAAGCAGGGCAGGGACCATGCCGGCCGGCTGGTGGTGTATTTGCATAAGGCCGGGTTTTTTAACGGATACTTTCGCTGTCTGAATCGTTGTGTGGCTGGAGGGTTTCCTCTCTGGTTTGCCAGGCTGATGGGAATCAGTCCGGCTGAGGTCCCCGGATACGACCCTGACCGGGAGTTTTTTCCCCGGAAGATAGAATATCCGCCAACCAATATCAATAATGAAATCAACTCCTATCAGGACGGGCTCACTGCCGGGATTCTGGCCAGATTTCAGGAGGCGGGGGTCAGTCCGGCTGTCCTGGCCGAGCTGAAAATCGGCTATAACGGCCGTTATCTTGTCTATCCCTATGTGCAGGAAGACGGTAACTGCTATGCCGCCCGCTGTGTCTTTCCGGAGCGCAAGGATGATTTCTTCTGGCATGGCGATGAGCGGTTTTTTGCTGATCAGCACCACATCTTTAATGTCCAGGACATTCAGCGTTGCGAGAATGGCGCCCTGTTTGTCTGTCAGGGAGAGGACAACCTTCTTGTCCTGAAGCAGCTTGGTTTCCCTGGTGTTGCGGTTCCTGATTGTCACAGTCTGGAGATCCTCGATGCGGATCGGTTTTCTTTTGTGCGGACGGTTTTTATTGTCACGGAGAATAATGCTGAGGCAGAAGCTGCGGCGCACACTGTTGCTGCCAGACTGGGCTATAAGGCCCGTCTCTTCAGGTGGCCTGCTCTCCTTCCCAGAAATTATGATCTCTGGCAACTGGCCTGTGAAAAAGGAAAAGATTTTAAGGCTGCTGTTCTGTCCATGATTCAGGCGTCCAGCGCCTTCTCGCCCTTTTCCGGTCCCCGGCTGGAGTATGATCGTTTTCTGACGCAACTGGCCCTGGAAGCTGGTCCTGCCTATGGGGCTCTCAGCTCCGGATTCCCTCAATTCGATCAGGCCTTGGAGGGAGTTCATGGCATCAATGTCATCGGTGGAGCCCCCAAGTCCGGAAAATCCTGCTTTGCCATCCAGATCGCCACCGAGATGGCACGGCGGAAGGTGCCGGTGCTCTATTATGATTTTGAGAATGGCCGGCAAAAGATCTATCAGCGGACCCTGAGTCGTTTGAGCCGCCTGTCCATTGCTGCCCTCAAGGAGGGTGTCGCGACTGCTGGCGGACAGGATTTTGAGCGTGCCTGCCGGGAGTTCCAGGAGCTGCTGCTTTCGTTCCGGGTGGTGAATGATCGCAAGCTCAACCCGGAGATCATGCGCCGTCATATAGATTTTATCCGTCATGAGACGCGGAGTGACTATACGGTGGTGGTGATTGACAGCCTGCACAAGCTGCCTTTTAAGGATTTTACCGAGCAGCGCACCGGGATCGACGCCTGGTTGCGACAACTGGAGGCTATACGGGATGAACTGCAGGTCTCCTTTCTGATTATCTCGGAATTGTCGCGGGGCAGCGGTGACGGCTATGGGGATAGGCCTCACATGGGAATGTTTAAAGGCTCCGGTGATATCGAATACAGTGCCGATAACGCCCTGGTGCTTGCTCCTGACTGGGATCCTCTGGATCCCGTCCAGGGGGGACAACGGCAGAATAAGCTGTGGCTGGTTGCCAGCCGGGAACACGCCCCCGGCCTTGTGGGATGCTATGGCCTGGATTATCCCTATTGGGGGTTTGTCGAGCTGGACAAGTAGAGACTTGTCTGGAGTGAGGTCCGTGAGGATTTGGCGAAGAGAGCGTTTAATGGCCAATGTCTCATTGCATCTCTCTATCCCTCCCTATGATGTTTCGTATTTTTGAAAAGAGTGAAAAGAAAAGGTCTGTCAGCATGGCGCTGCCAGACCTTTTCTTATTACAACTGGTGCTCCTGCTGCCATCTGGCCAGCGCTTCCAGGGCAGTGCTGGCCCTGAGCTCGCCACGCTGGCGTTTAGACATCCTGGGCATGTCTTGTTCCCATTCCGGAAAAAGACCAAAGGTGACATTCGAGGGTTGAAAATGTTTCGGATCCGACTGGGTCAGATGGGTGATGAGGGCGCCGAGGGCGGTTGTCGGAGGCGGAATGAGCAGAGACTGTTTCTTCACCATCCTGCTGGCATTGATCCCTGCCAGCAACCCCATGGCCGTCGATTCCACATAGCCTTCGACTCCTGAAAGCTGACCGGCCAGGAACAGGTCCGGCCGTGACTTGAGTTGCAGGGTCGGCTCCAGGAGCTCGGGCGCGCAGACAAAGGTGTTGCGATGGATGGAGCCCAGGCGGGCGAAGTCGGCCTGTTCAAGGCCCGGGATCATGCGGAAGATACGTTTCTGTTCCCCGTAGGTCAGTTTGGTCTGAAAACCTACCATGTTGTAGAGGGTTCCCTGCTTGTTCTCCTTGCGTAACTGGACCACGGCATAGGGCCACCTGCCTGTTCGCGGGTCGTCAAGTCCCACCGGCTTCATCGGTCCAAAACGCAGGGTGTTGTCGCCGCGGGCCACCATAACCTCGATGGGCAGGCAGCCTTCAAAGTATTTGACTTCCTCAAATGCTTTTAAAGGGACTGTGTCCGCCTCTTTCAGGGCCGTGATGAACGCGAAATATTCTTCCTTGTTCATGGGGCAGTTCAGATAATCGCCAGGTCCGTCGTCGTACCGTGATTTCAGATAGACAATACTCATATCCAGGGATTCGGCGTCGACGATGGGGGCTATGGCATCATAAAAGGCCAGACGCTCCCGCCCGGTCAGCTGCACCAGGGAATCGGTCATGGACTCGGAGGTGAGTGGCCCGGTGGCCAGGATGATAGGGGTCTCGGAGGGAGGTGGAATTTCTGTCCGTTCCTGGCGCACAATCTCCACCAGGGGGTGTTTTTCCAGGTGCTCTGTGATATATTGGGAAAAATCCTCACGGTTGACGGCCAGGGCCTTGCCTGCCGGTACGGCTGTCTCAGTTGCCGCCAGCATGATCAGCGAGCTCAGGCGGCGCATTTCTTCTTTTAACAGTCCGACCGCCGAGTTCTGGGCGTCAGAGCGCAATGAATTGCTGCACACCATCTCGGCCAGTAAGGGAGAGCTGTGGGCGGGACTGAACCTGTGGGGTTTCATGTCGTACAGGCGAACGGCGCAACCACTTTTTGCCGCCTGCCAGGCGGCCTCGCATCCTGCCAGTCCACCGCCTATTATCTCTATCTCTCTCGTTTCTGTCATGCCGGTTCACGTGTGAAAATTGTTTTAGAATATATTACAGCCGTTCTCATTGCTGAACGATCAAAGCAGTTCAGCGAGGACAGGCAGGGGGCCGATAGGCATGCCAGGGGCATTCTCGCCTATGGATTACAGGGGCTTTGCTGCCGCAGAAGTGTAGGAGCTCAGTGCCAGGTCGACGGCGGCCAGATAGTGCTCTTCCGTACCGGCTTTTTTTATTTTTTTCCACAGTTTTGGTTGTCCTGGAAAAGAAGCCGCCAGGTAGAACCATATCTGCTTCATCCTGCCGAGCAGATGGCTCGGACCGGCAAGGCTTTTGCTGTAGCCCGCATAGAGCTCCTGGTGGAAGGCCGTCAGCATGGCGGCGCGCTGCTCGGCGCTGAACTCTTCGCCCCTGATTTCTCCGGCCAGAAAGGGGTTCGCCAGGACTCCCCGGCCGATCATCCAGCGCCGCACCGTGGGAAATCGCCTCTGCAGGCTGAGAAAGGTGGTGGTGTCGATGATGTCGCCGTTATAGACCAGCGGATGACGGCTCAGTTCCAGGCAATGGGTGAAGCTCTCCGGATCGGTGGCGCCCCGGTAGAGCTGCTTGCCCAGCCGGGTATGGATGATGATCTCCTTCAGCGGGTAGTCATCGAGCCTGGGCAGAAGTGCTGCCAGCTCCTCCTTGTGGTCCAGGCCCAGTCGCGTCTTGATGGAGAGCTGCAGGGGCAGCCTCGGCAGGATCTGGTCGAGAATGGAGAGGATGGCGTCGGGATAGGGCAGCAGGCCGGAACCCCGCCGTTTACGGGTGACCATCGGGGCCGGGCAGCCCAGGTTCCAGTTTATGTGCGTGTAGCCCAGATCATGCAGTCGATGGGCCAGAGAGAGGAGGCCCTCCGTCTCGGTGTGGAGAAACTGCGGTACCACCGGCAGGGCCGTGTTTTCTTCAGGCTGCAGATCGCGCAGCTGCCTGGGGTCGAAGGGTGAGTGCGGTTGGGGATTGATAAAGGGGGCAACCGCCTGGTCAAAGCCGCCGAAATGGCGCTGGAACAGGTTGCGGAACTGGCAGTCGGTGATTCCGCGAATGGGCGCGAGATAAAGAAAGGGCTGGTCAGTCATGGTCAAAGGAAACCTCCCGTATCCATCCTTCCACCTGGGCCAGGGTCGGCTTTATACCGGCGCTCTTGATCTGGCCGTTGATCATCAGGGCCGGGGTGACGGTGACCCCGAGACGCCAGATGTCGTCGGGGTCATGGATCTGTTCGATGTCGGCGGCGACTCCGGCCCTCTCCATGGCATCGATGACCATGGTATACAGACCGTTGCAGCTGACACAGCCGGTCCCCATGATCCGGATGGTCAGTCCCTGCTCCTGCTCTTCATGCCGGCCTGTCAGCTTGCAATATTCCCGGCCTATGGCTTCCCGGTACTTTTCGATCATGGTGGGAGGGATGTAGTTTTGCTCCTTGACGGCCCGGAAGATAAAATCAACCGCCTGGGGCACGGGCAGCTCTGCGGCCAGGGCCTTGTTCATGGCAATATCGACTCCAACCAAGCCAACGGAGCTCTTGCCGATCCTGATCATTCGCCCAGTGGGACTATCCATATCTGCTCTGATGTGGTAATTGTAAAGATTAAAAAAATGCTCGCTTTCGAGTTTGAGCGTGGGCATGATCCCTTGATCTGCACGATATTCATTTTACCTTGGTTCAGACGATAAACCAAGCCGTTATTCATAAAGAGCATGGCCATCTGAATGAATAAAGCGGCATACGAAGCCCTAACGAGATGGTCATAAAGAGTCAACTTATTTCATGACGGCTCCTAAAGTGCTGGCAGATGGAAGAAGAAAAAAATAATACACTCCATGATCTGACATTGTTGCGCAAGCGACTGGGGAACTATCCGCAACAGCTGATCACCGCCCTGCAACGGGTGGCAGAGAGGCGTGGGCTGGAACTTTTTGTCATTGGCGGCACAGTGCGGGACTGGCTGCTGGGCAGGATCCCTGGTGATCTGGATATCAGTGTGGCTCATGATGCCATCTCCTGCTGCCGGCACCTGATTGCTGAGTTGAGCCAAGGTACCTTTGTTCCCTTGGGCGGTTTTGAGGAGGATGCGGGACGGGTGGTTTGGCGCGGATTGACCATCGATTTTTCCAGCTTTCGCCAGGGGGCGCGGACAATTGAGGAGGATCTGTGCCTCCGGGATTACACGGTCAACGCCATGGGCGTCTCCCTTGCCTCCCTGCTGGACGGATCTGTTGCTCCGTCCTTGCTTGATCCCCTCCATGGATCGTTCGACCTGGAAAAGAAAATCCTCCGTGCCTGCCCCCATGCCTTTGTCGCCGATCCCCTGCGCATGCTGCGCGGCTACCGGTTGAGCGCCACCCTCGGTTTCAGGATGGAGGATGTGACGAGAGCGGAGATCGGCCACCATGTGAGTTTGATCCGCCAGGTATCGGTTGAGCGGATCAGCTACGAACTGGATCTGATCATGGCCTCTGGCCGGGCCCATAGGGTGATGGGGCAAATGGCCCAGGTCGGTCTGCTCTGGCAGATTATTCCGGAGCTGGCCGGAGGCGTGGGTATGGAGCAGCCGGGATTCCATCATCTGGATGTATTTCATCACAGCCTGGCGGCACTCGGCTTCATGGAGGAGATCCTGGCTGATCCCGAGCGGTTTTATCCCGGGTGCGGGGCGAGGATCAGGGAATATAGCGGTCAGCCGGGGATGAAAGTGCGGTTGAAATGGGCTGCCCTGCTCCATGATCTGGGTAAACCTGTGACCTACGCTGTCCGTGATGACAAGGATGGGCGGATCACCTTTTATGGCCATGACCAGGCGGGAAAAGCGCTGGTGCTGAAGCTGGGGCGGGAATGGAGATGGAGCAATGAAGACCGGGAAAGGATTGCCGGACTGATCGGGATGCACATGCAGCCCTTTCATCTCTGCAATGTCCGGCGTGACCAGCCCCTGAGCCGCAAGGCCTGTCTCAATCTCAGCAAAAAGGCTGGGGCTGATCTGATTGGCCTCTTTCTCCTGGCCATGGCAGACAGTCTGGCGGGGCAAGGTGAGAAAAAACCGCCGGTAATGGAGGCGGAGCTGGCCGGGCTGCTGGCTGAGGTGCTGGAGATTTATGAACAGTATATCCAGCCGGCGGTCAACAGGCCGCGTCTGATGAATGGTCGGGACCTGATTACCATGTTTGCATTGCAGCCAGGCCCTCTTTTCGCAGAGATCCTTGATGCGCTTCAGGTGGCGCAGGTGGAAGGTGAGGTGGCCTCCCGGGAAGATGCGCGCAGATGGGTGCGGGATTATCTGGCGCGGGAGAAGAAAGGTGGGAACGGTGAGACCTAGGGCGGTTGGGGGCTTCTTCGGCCTGCTCAAGGCTGTCCAATGAATTCCGTCTTGTCAAAGAAATATAAATGGAATAAAGTGGCTTCAAGCAGAAAAGCACTGCTTCTTTCATAACGGCTGCTTCGTTTGTTATTTGCCAGACGCCACTCCAAGAGATAGCCGGAAAGATGGCTGTCTCTTGGAAGCGGCATAAGGTACCGTAATAAAAGAAGCAGAAAAGCACTGCTTCTTTCATAACGGCTGCTTCGTTTGTTATTTGCCAGACGCCACTCCAAGAGATAGCCGGAAAGATGGCTGTCTCTTGGAAGCGGCATAAGGTACCGTAATAAAAGAAGCAGAAAAGCACTGCTTCTTTCATAACGGTACCTAAAATGCGTAAAGTAAAAGATTTTTATTATAAGAAGGCCAAGCAGGACAAGTATCCGGCCCGCTCCATTTACAAGCTGGAAGAGGCGCAGAAGAAATACCATTTCCTGCGTCGGGGTGATTCGGTGCTCGATCTGGGCTGCTGTCCCGGAAGCTGGTCGCTCTATGCCTCGGAGCTTGTCGGCGAAACAGGTCTTGTGGTGGCCGTTGATCTGCAGGAGAGCGCCAAACCCCCGCGACCAGGTGGTGCTCCCATTCACTGGATCGTCGCCGATATCATGGAACCTGAGCTGGTGCTGCAGGTACGGAAGATCAGGCCGGCCTTTAAGGTCCTGATCTCCGATCTTGCCCCGAAAACCACGGGCAATCGCTGGGCCGATCATCAGCAGTCACTGAATCTGTCGCGCCAGACCCTGCTGATGGCCGAGACCCTGCTCCATGAGAAGGGGAATTTCTTCTGCAAGGCCTTTCAGGGGGAGGATTTCCCCGCCTTTGTGCAGGAGGTGCAGGCCCATTTTGAACAGGTCAAGGTGGTTAAGCCCAAGAGTTCCCGAACCGAGAGCAGGGAGGTCTTTGTTTTGGGGATGGGCTTTAAGAAGTCAAAAGGACTGCCTGCTAAAGATGAACAGCAGTCTGTGGCTGACGATTCAGTTGGCCCTCTTGATCCTTGATCTTTGAGCATTGTCTTTTAAGAATTACTTATCACTTTTAACTCTTCTTCAGGAATACATTATGTCAGGACATTCGAAGTGGTCAACAATCAAGCATAAGAAAGGCGCAACCGATGCCAAGCGGGGCAAGATTTTTACCCGGTTGATCAAAGAGATCACCGTGGCGGCCAGGATGGGCGGCGGTGACCCCGACGGCAACCCCCGGCTCCGTTCGGCCATCGCCTCTGCCAAGACGGAGAATATGCCGAAGGACAACATCGTCCGGGCCATCAAGAAGGGCACAGGCGAGCTGGAAGGGGCCATTTATGACGAGATCCTCTACGAGGGATATGGGCCGGGCGGGGTGGCGGTGCTCGTTGAGTGCATGACCGACAACCGGAACCGGACCGTTGCCGATGTGCGCCATTTCTTCGCCAAGAGCAACGGCAACCTGGGAGAGTCCGGGTGTGTCGGCTGGATGTTTGACAAGAAGGGGTTCTTGCAGGTGGAAAAAGAGGGAATCACGGAAGAGCAGTTAATGGAGATGGCCCTTGAGGCCGGGGCCGAGGATGTGCTGGAGGAAGATGACGAGTTCCAGGTGATCACCGCCCCCGAGGCCTTTGACGCGGTTCGTGATGCCCTGGAGGCCAACAAGGTGCGGTTCATTGACGCCTCCATCACCATGATCCCCCAGAATAACATTGAGGTGACCGATGAGAAGATCGCCATCTCCCTGCTCAAGCTCCTGGAAAATCTTGAGGATCATGACGATGTCCAGACGGTGCACGCCAATTTTGATATTGACGACGAGCTGATGGAGAAACTGTCATAGCTGGTTCCGGGTGGGCAGCAAATCTTCAGCCTTCAATCCTGTGGCCATGATCCGCGTCCTGGGCATTGATCCCGGCTCCCGGATTACCGGTTACGGCGTTATTGAGGTGGTCTCCGGCCGGATACGTTTCGTGGCCTGCGGGGTGGTGAAGACGTCCCAGCAATTCCCCTTTGCCCATCGCCTCAATGAGATCTTTGATGGGCTCAACGAGGTCATTCAGCTCCATGGACCCGAGGTCGCGGCGGTGGAAGATGTGTTCATGGCCAGCAATGCCAGTTCTGCCCTGAAGCTTGGCCAGGCCAGGGGGGCGGCGGTGGTTGCGGCCATGCAGAATGGCCTGGGGGTCCATGATTACAGTGCCAAAAAAGTTAAATGTTCCGTGGTGGGCTACGGTCAGGCTGAAAAAGGACAGGTGCAGCATATGGTCCGGGTGTTGCTGGGGCTCTCGGCCTCGCCCAGTGCCGATGCCGCCGATGCGCTGGCGGTGGCGATCTGCCATGCCCATCATCTGTAATATAAGGTGGATAGGCTGAAGGCTGAAGGTTATTAGGGGCAAACAATGCATGATCATGCCACACTTCGGTCTTCGGTCTTCGGTCTTCGGTTCCGGCTTCGGTCTTCGGTCTTCAATCTTTAGTCTTTCTTCTTCCCTATAAACCATGATTGCCACCCTGACAGGAAATGTGCTGATGACGGGCCTCGACCGGGCCGTGATTGATGTGGGCGGCGTGGGCTATGAGGTCTTTCTCTCCACGGACGGGCTGTCCCGTCTGCCCGAAAAGAATGGTCAGGTCTTTCTCCATATCCACACCCATGTCCGGGAGGATGCCATTATCCTCTATGGCTTTCTGGAGGTGGAGGAGAAGGAGTTGTTTCTGATCCTCAAGACGGTCTCCGGTATCGGGCCCAAACTCGGCCTGGCCATCCTCTCGGGGATGCGGGTGCCGGAGCTGTGTCAGGCAATCGCCGGCGAAGATGTGAGTCGTCTCACCACCTTGCAGGGGGTGGGCAAAAGGACGGCCGAGCGGCTCTGTGTGGAGTTGAAGGACAAGGTGGGCCATCTGCAGGGAGCGGGTGCGGTCTTGGAAAAAGCAGCACTCCTGTCTTCGGCCTCGGGCAGCGCGGTGGCCGATACCCTGTCGGCGCTGGTCAACCTCGGCTATCCCGACCCTGTGGCCAGGCAGGCCCTGACTGCGGTGAAAAAACGGGTGGGGGATGCCTCTTTTGTGGCCATGCGGATTGAAGAACTTATTCGGGAGACCTTGCGGACACTGGCATGAATATTGAGGAAGAAATCGGCACGGATGAGCGGCTGCTCACCCCGAGACCCGTCAGTCGTGAACCCTTGTATGAGCAGAGTCTGCGGCCGAAAAGGCTGGCTGACTATATTGGTCAGGAAGGGCTGCGCCAGAGTCTGGAGATCTTCATCGCTGCCGCCAAAGGGCGGGGCGAGCCCCTGGATCATGTCCTGTTCCATGGTTTCCCCGGCCTGGGCAAGACCACCCTCTCCCATATTATCGCCAATGAAATGGATGCCGGCATCAAGGTGACCTCCGGCCCGGTCATTGAACGGCAGGGGGATCTGGCCGCCATCCTCACCAGCCTGCAGGAGGGGGATGTCCTCTTTATCGATGAGATCCACCGTCTGAATCATGCGGTGGAAGAGATCCTCTATCCGGCCATGGAGGACTTTCAGCTCGACCTGATTATCGGTCAGGGTCCCGGCGCCAGGTCCGTGCGCATGGATCTGCCCCGTTTTACCCTGGTGGGGGCCACCACCCGCACCGGCCTGCTCACTCCGCCGCTGCGGGATCGTTTCGGGGTCGTCCTCCGCCTGGAATTGTATGCCCCCGAAGAACTGGTCACCATTGTCCAGCGTTCGGCACTTATCCTGGGGATGCGGCTTGATGCCGGCGGGGCCCTTGAGCTTGGACGCAGGTCCCGCGGCACTCCCAGGATCGCCAATCGGCTGCTGCGGCGGGTGCGGGATTTCGCCGAGGTCGGCAGCCACGCCGTCATTGATGCCGGGGTGGCGGATGCGGCCCTCAATATGCTGAACGTCGATGCTTTCGGCCTGGACGAGATGGATCGGCGGATTATGCTCGCCATCATCGACACCTTTCAGGGCGGCCCGGTTGGTCTGGATACCCTGGCCACCGTGGTATACGAAGAGAAAAACACCCTGGAGGATGTGTATGAACCCTTTCTCATCCAGTCCGGGTTCCTGGCCAGGACTTCGCGCGGACGGATGGCCACCATGAAGGCCTATCACCATTTTAAGCGGACATTCCCTGAACAGAACAGCCGGCAGCCTTCACTCTTTGATACTGGAGAATAAGCCATGGCCAAAAGAAAAACCGTAGCCGATATCATGGCCATGAAGGCGGCGGGCGCGAAGATCACCATGCTCACTGCCTATGATGCCTCCATGGCGGGACTGCTGGCAGGATGCGGCGTGGATGCCCTGCTGGTGGGGGATTCGCTCGGTATGGTAGTGCTGGGGTATGATTCCACAGTGCCGGTGACCATGGACGAGATGATTCACCATGCGGCCGCAGTCCGGCGCGGGGCGCCGGGTGCCTTTGTCATTGGCGATATGCCCTTTGGCTCCTACCAGAGCAGTCTGCGTGATGCCATCATCAACGGCACCAGGTTTCTCAAGGAGGCTGGATGCGATGCGGTGAAGCTGGAAGGGGGACTGGAGGTGTGCGCCACCATGGCCGCCATGGTGGCCGCCGGTATCTCGGTGATGGGGCATATCGGCCTCACTCCCCAGACCGCCACCCAACTCGGTGGCTATAAGGTGCAGGGCAGGGATCTCGAATCGGCCAGGAGGATGGTTGAGGCGGCAAAGGGCTTGCAGGAGGCCGGCGCCTTTGGCCTGGTCCTGGAATGTATCCCTGATCAACTGGCCAGGATTATAACGGAAACCCTCGCAATCCCCACCATCGGCATTGGCGCTAGCCTCCATTGTGACGGTCAGGTGCTGGTCACCCATGACCTTCTGGGGATGTTTGAGAAATTTATCCCCAGTTTTGTCAAGACCTACACCAGCCTGGCTCCCTTGATCAAAGAAAATGTGACTCGCTATGCCGAGGAGGTCCGCAACGGTTCGTTCCCCGATGCAGCACACTGCTTTCCCGCGCAGTCTGATTTCAGTGAGCTTCTCGGGCAGAAGTAATCGGTGCCGTGAGCGTATCCAGTCTCAAGCACTTTCAATTTGTGGTATCAGTGCGAAATTAGTAGTAACTCGTTGAGTTGTCAGAATATTTTAAGACACTGGTCGCACCAGTTCTTGCTGGCGGGGTTCCCCTGCAGTAATCACAGCCCAGCACCTCCTTCCCCCCTCAACCAGCAGCTAAAAAATCGGATTAACGAAATAATCCTGATTGAGCAAGACTCAAACCAAGATTTTGCCTCCCCCTAGTCCTTGAGCATTTAAGCCAATTGGCATGTCGACGAGCTCAGAAACAGCGTCGAACAGTGACCACAGCGTGAACTCAAACCTCAATGCCCAGTCCGGATAGCTTGAGAACCCTGTTGGGAAGGACTCCACCCATGCGGAGATTCGGTCGTTTAGGCTTTCACGCAGAAGGATGTTGTGTGCAAAGATAGATGACAAAAAAACATGAAAAAGGTAAACTCATCAAAGGGTTAACGACCAAGAAAACAACTTTGAGGAGTCACCTTTTTCATGAGCGTCCAGAATAACAAACGTAGCGCCCGAGTGTCATCAAGAAAAGTTACTATCAGCAACAATGCAAAGGGGTTGACCAGTCAGGCCGGTCTTATTCCAGTCGTAAAGTTTCTTCGTCACAGCGGACTGATAGATCTTGTCAAGAATACCATAGAGCTTAAACGAGGCAGTAATGCCCTGTATGATTCAGCTGATGCGGTATTTTTAACAGTAGTAGCGATTATGGGTGGAGCACGAGCCCTGAGCACTGTTACTACAATCTGGGCAGACGGTGTATTAAGGCGCCTGTCCGGCTGGGTTGAGATCCCCGACAACAGTACCCTTGGTCGTTTGTTCAGGACATTTCGTGAACGTCAGGTCTCTCAGCTTGAGATATTGAACCACCGATTGCGCGGCAAGCTGTGGAGAAAGGCCTTGCGAAAAGGCACATCCACAATTGCCACACGATCATGTCGTGTAGTAGATGTCGACTCAACCGTAAAAACAGCCTACGGCAAACAGCAAGGGGTGAGAAAGGGCTACAATCCTTTCCAGAAAGGCAAATATTCCTTTCATCCGATCCTGGCTTTTTGTGCAGAGACAAAAGAAATTCTGCAAGGCTGGCTTAGAAGCGGAGACGCATACACCAGTAATGGGATAGTAGAATTCACAAAACAGCTGCTTGCCCATTTACCAAAGAGTCAAACTATTCTTTTTCGTGGCGACAGTGGTTTTTTTTACGGCGCTCTTTTTGATCTTCTTGACCAATTTGGTCACGGCTATCTGGTCAAGGTAAAGCTTAAGGGGCTTAAAGAACTGCTTTACTCCCAACTATGGGAACCCATTTCCGGCAGGCCTGGCTGGGAGCAATGTATATTCTGGCATCAATGCGCTAACTGGACTCAAGCCCGCCGTTTTGTTGCCGTGCGCCAAGAAAGAGAAAAAGAAAAGAAAGCCGGTAATGGTGAATTGTTTGAGCTAAAAGAATATGACTTCTTTTGCTATGTGACCACCGAAGAGCTAACATGCTGGCAAACTCATAAGTCCTATGGCAAGCGAGCCACTTGCGAGACCTGGATAGAAGAGGCCAAAAACCAGATGGCTCTCGGCCACATAAAAATGGATGACTTCTGGGGAAGCAGTGCTTTATTTCAATGCGCTATTCTGGCATATAACACGGTCCGCTGGATGGCGTTATGCAGTGGAGATAAACAATTATGTCGCTGGGAACCTTCAACTATCCGCTCTTTCCTGGTCAGAGTGGCGGGTAAGCTTCGAACAGGTTCGAACCAGCTCGGGTTAAACACCCCGGCTAATCATTTGTATCCAAAGCAGTGGGATGCCTGGGTGTCTGTCGGTTCAGACTGACCTGCCCCGTTTGAAAACAGGTATGACAAAACAACATAGTGCATACTTGCGCCCTGTTGCTAAAAAACTCAGAAAAATGACTTGACGTCTACCCTTGATTTGCATTCCACGAGGCCCCAAATGCGAAAAAAATAGGATGAGTGGGGTGAATCGAGACATTTTTAGTGTGTTTTTATGTTGCAGATGGCTTTGAAAGACCATTTGTATCATTACGCATTTTGTTGAGTTTTGCGATAGCCACCCACAGTTCCGTTTGATGATCTGCTGGGAAAAATGCCTTCGCAATCTGGATAGCTTGGTGGCATTCGAGACGGGCATTGGCCTCAAATAGGGCAGCCGGATTCTGGAGGCGTCGGTTGATTAGCGCACGAATCTGTTCTTCGATAAGGATATGTCCCTTAAGAAGTACGAGTTCCGCATTTTGTCCATGCGGCAAAATGGTAAGAAAGTGTTTAAAGGCTTCCAATTGTCGGTCGGTTACTTCGCGCATGTGCCGCCCTCCGTGACTGAATCGCGGCGCTGACTAGTGGCAGGAGCCGTGCAAGCAAGCGCAGCTTGGTTGTGCAGATTCTTCTGTCCGGTCCAGGCGACGCAGTCGCCATGAACGGTGAAATAACCGGCCGGTTGAGAGATTGCCCCTTTTAAGAAAGCGACTATTTCTGGTCCGGTTTGTTGCCTTGTTAGGCATTTATGTTCAATCAAAGCTTACGCACTTCGATAAAAGTGTCTGGTTCCTTTGATATTTTAGGGCGTTGCAATTCATGGTCGCCAGCAACTAAACACATAAATTGAATTTCAGAGCGCGGATAATTTCCAAGAACGTAGGGTGGTTGCGTCTCTTGCGTAGAAACGATCTGAAGTTCCTTACCAAGTGCAGCGCAATGTTGTGCAGCCTCAGCGATGATCTCGGCCTTCATGTTGCCAAGGCCTGGGAAACCTGTGGCCTGTTGCTTTGCGATCATGAAAGTATCCTGCCCCATTGACACGACTCCTGTGTGGGAGGCGCATGCACTCATCAGGAGGAAAATAACAGCGATACCGACGAATTGCTTCATTTTTTTCTCCATTTGAAATTCTGCGGAGCCTGATGCCTAACGGACAAGCTAGCCTGCAGCGGCCACCGGAAGCGCTACGAAGGCAGGTGCTCCCCGGTGCCAAATTGACCTTTTTGTGTACGTCCGGCACGGGCGTGAACTTATGGGGTGCAAGTTCCCCGTATATGTCATGGTCAAACCATGAAACAAATAGTAGCCGAAGGCAAGGACGTTCCCGCGAGGGGGTCTGAAGGAAGCCGGAGCGATAAAAAGGGTCCAAGTAAAATTGAAATCTCTCTTCCCGCCATCCTTCAGGCCGCCCCTTTTTTTCGATTTAGGCGTCTACCGGTAAGTGCCTCCATCTCTTCTTTGAATCGATCATTTCCAGCCGCCATTCCTTTAACTGGGTGGCTGACTTACTCAAGCAACCACATCAGGTTGTGTTTTGGGCACATATAGGGCCTTCACTCCTGCAGGGCGAGTAGTTACAGCTTGTTGCATAAGCCGATAGAAAAGGTTGCCTCGATATTTTGAGCGACGACGATTGAAACGAAAGGAGAACTCGTCAAGGTATGCTTGAAGGTGCGATGGTGTCACCGCGCCCTGATGAGTGGCACCCAGCCAGCGTTTAAGCAAGGAAATGACCAGATGAACATGCTCAAGTTGTTGACGTGCCACCTCGCCTCCGGTCGTAACAACATGAGGCAGATGTTCGTATCCTTCAGCTCCAAGCCTGTTGTAAACAGACAATCCGTCAGTGACAATTGTTGCGCCTGGTTCCACCACATCCTTAACAAACGACTCGACGGTACTTCTATCAATCGCGGCAACACAACGGAAGCGAACCCGCCCGAGCTTCGCCTTGGACTCACCTTCGACGGCGACAAGAACAAACGTCTTCCCCTCAGC
Organism: uncultured Pseudomonadota bacterium; assembly: GCA_963776835.1. Lineage (GTDB taxonomy): Bacteria > Desulfobacterota > Desulfobulbia > Desulfobulbales > Desulfocapsaceae > UBA2270. Next base: position 533,510 of record CAVZOB010000007.1, on the reverse strand, counting down.
GCCGCGCCCGCGAGTACCTGCTTGTTGTCCCCCTACATAAGCATCATCCACCTCTATACGTCCAGCCAGTCGTTCCCGTCCACTGCGGACCATGACGGAACGCAGTTTTCGCAACCAACCCCAAGCAGTTTGGTAGCTTCCAAAGCCATAGGTGTCACACAGATTCTTGGCACTCATCCCTGTTTTCTGAGCCATCATCAGCCACATAACGTGAAACCAAAAACGCAACGGTTTACGGCTGCCTTCAAAGACAGTCCCTGCAGTTGCCGAACTCTGGCGACCGCACCCTTGGCAATGCCACAATCCCCGCTCTGTGCGCCAAGCCTTTCTTTCCCCACATCTCGGACAAACAAAACCATCAGGCCACCGGATCCATTCAAGGTAGTTTACGCAGTCTTCCTCGGTCGAAAACCATTCCAATGCCTCTTCAAACGTTCGGGGATATGGATATTCTGTCGTCGCTTTCATGGACACCATACTACCCATGGTTACAACTTGAGTCAATCAGCCACCCAGTTTCCTTTATGAGTACTGGTCCTTATCGCTTCCAATAACTCTCCCTCTAGGAGCCTGTCGGAGCGGGAGATCATATCTTCACAACATGCTGATGTGGAATTTAAATTTTAAAAAAACTCCTTTTTCCTCCCCCTCTTTATTCTTTTTTTCTGCCTGTTCAGTAACTAACTCCTGCACGATTTTATTCATTATTTCAGGATGATGGTCTTTTTTTCACAAAAGGCCATCCTGTTGCCATTTTCTGAATGATGTTTCTGCTGTGTCTTCTGTCGCGTGATACTGTCTTGCGCTATACACTCTGTAGCGTTTTTGCCGTTCAGTGTCTGAATCTGATCGTTTTTTTAAAAACCGGGGAAAGATCTTGACAAGTGGGTTCTTCCTGCTATAAAAGGGTAAATAGTGGTGTAAAGTGGCGAAGAAGGGATCGGAGTGGGAAAGGGCAGCAGGAGGCCATGGGAAACAGCAACTTGACAACCGGCAGATTTCGCGGCAGGTCGGAACATGCGCTTGATATCAAGGGACGATTGAATGTCCCCGGCAGATTCAGGGACGTCCTGGCGCGCTATGATTCCGAGGAGCTGATGGTGACCAGCTGGGGAGCCCATCTTCGCGTCTTCCCTGTCTCCCAGTGGGAGATTATTGAAAATAAGTTGTTGACCGATGGCCGTGAACAGCCCGGCCTGACCCGTTTTATCCGTCTGGTGGTCTCCGGGGTCACTCCCTGTCAACCTGACAAGCAGGGTCGAGTGTTGCTTCCTCCCTCGCTGCGCAGTGAGGTCGGAATCGTCAAGGATGTGGTGCTGACCGGGATGCTCGACTATGTGGAGATCTGGGACAAAGAGGCCTGGAATCTTGAGAATCAGGCCACCCGTGATAATTTTGGCGATTATTCGGAGAGTCTTGCCAAATTGGGTATTTTCTGATGGAGCCCGAGCAGCAGGAAGAAGCCATCCATTGTTCGGTACTGCCCGCGGAGGTACTCCATTATCTCGCCCCCCGTTCGGGCGGAGTGTATGTGGACGGCACCCTGGGTCTTGGCGGCCACACCGAGGCAATTCTTCGCCACTCCGCACCGGATGGCCGGGTCATTGCCTTTGAATGGGACGAGGCGGCCATCGCCCGGAGTCGGATCAGGCTGCAGTCTTTTGGCGACCGTTTGACCATTGTCAGACGTAACTTTGCCGAGATCGGTGCCGGGCTGGCAGAGCTGGGAGTGGAACAGGTGGATGGAATTCTCATCGATATCGGCCTTTCCTCCCTGCAGCTTGATATGGGCGGTCGCGGCTTCAGCTTCCGCCGTGATGAGCCTTTGGACATGCGGATGGATACCAGGCGGGAAGTGACGGCAGCATCGCTGCTGGCCTCCTGTACCGAGCAGGAGCTGGCAGATATCTTTTTTTATTATGGAGATGAAAAACAGGCCAGGCCCATTGCCCGGGAGATTGTCAACTCCCGCTATCCCGAGAAGATCATAAGCTCCGGACAACTGGCCGCTGTTGTGGCCCGGGCCATCCCCCGGCGTTTTCATCCTGAGAAGATCCATGTGGCCACCAAGGTTTTTCAGGCCCTGCGCATTGCCGTGAACAGCGAGTTGGAAAATCTGGCCCGGATCATTGATGATGTGCCACCGCTGCTGCGGCCGGGGGCCAGGTTTTGTGTGATCTCGTTTCACTCTCTGGAAGACCGGCTGGTGAAACGAAAATTTAGAGAAATGGGTGATCTGGAGATCCTGACCTCCAAGCCCATAGTGCCGACGCCTGCGGAGATTGCGGCAAATCCGAGGTCGCGCAGTGCCCGATTGAGAGTGGCGGCCAGAAAGTAAAACTGGCCCTGGTCGTAATGACCATCAAAAAACTAAAACCCAGGAGCGTACTATGTTTATTAACCAATCCGTGCAAACATACCATCGTCCCATGATGCCATCTTCAATGCGCCGGCAATTGCGGCCACAGATCCTTGGTCTGCTCGGCCCGAAAGTGTTGTGGCTGGCAGTAGGGAAAGTACTGCTTCTTTTCTGTCCCTTGCTGCTTCTGGTGAACTTCTGGCTCTCTTCCTCCGCGGAGCGGATGGCCACGGAAATTCTGGCTGCCGAGGACGGTCGTTATCTCCTGGTGACGGAAAACATCACGCTCAGGGCGGAGCGGGCCCTTCTTAATTCTCCCGACTATCTCAATCAGAAGGCGGCAAACCAATTCGCCCTCTATGTCCCTGAAAAAGGACAGGTTAAGCGGTTTTAGAGGCCGTAGATGAAACATGCAAGGTTTTTATTCTTGCTTGTTTCATCTACGGCCTCTTATACCGCCTCCAGGAAACAGCGATCTGTTCTGCTGTTTCCTGGTGTGGCGACTGGCAAATTATATCTGCCGCAGATCCATACAACGGCCGCTCGGGAATCTACCTTGTCTTTCTGGTTATTTTTTTATAACCGCTTATGTCACTTTTGCTGTCTGCAGGTCGATATTATCTCTAAACAATTGTTAAATCAGAACTAAGATGGTCATCCAGTCGCGTCGGAGGGTGGTAAAGAAGAGCAGGCGAGGTGGGTTGGCGCTTCTGTGTATGGGCCTGCTTGCTGTCGCAGGGGTTGTCTGGGGTGCTGTTTTGTATCAACAGGAGATAGCCGGCCTGGTTCGCCAGCTCTTTTCCGGGCAGGAGAAGGTCACAGATAACAAAGAGAATGTGCGCGGGACGATTTATGACCGGAGTTTCAAGGAACTGGCCATGTCGCTTGACCGGGTATCTCTCTATGTAAGACCCCGGGATATGGAAGATATCCATGGGAACGCCGAACAGCTGGCCACAGTTCTAGGGTTGAATGAGCAGGAACTGCTGGACCGTTTGGACAAGGATGTACAGCAGGTCTGGTTGGCAAAAAATGTCAGCCTGGAAGAAGAAAAGGCGGTGGCGGATCTTCATCTTCAGGGCGTCCTTGTGCACCGGGAACAGGTCCGCTATTATCCCTACAAGAGTGTCGCCGCCCATGTGATTGGTTTTGCCGACCAGAATATGGGATTGGCCGGAGTTGAGTATTATTATAATCGTGCCCTTGATCAGGCCAGCATCAGTCGGGAGGATTACCCCCATGTCGATCTGGAGGGTCATTATAAGACCGGCATCAGCGGTCAGCATCTTGTCTTGACCATCGACCTGAAAATACAGGATTTTCTCGAAAAATACGTGGCGGCGCTGGGGTCGGTGCATGAGGGGTTGGAGATTACAGCCCTGCTCATGGAGACAGATACGGGCGCCATCGTTGCCAATGCCGGTTTGCCCTCCTACGATCCGAATAAATTTTATCAATACCGGGAAAAAATTCTTGCCAATATCCTGCTGGAGCCGGTGGTTATCCCCCAGGAAGTCAGGAGGTTCTTTCAGGATGCGACAATGCTTCAGGCCGGTTGGGAGCGGAATAGGCAGGTCTATCCCTGGAGTATTGCGGCGGGATCTGCCGACCTTGGGGCTGATTTTCGTTGGTGGGAGCGGCTGGGCTTGAGTCATGTACCTGATCTGGATTTTTCAACACAGGATGTTCAGCACGATGCTGCCGGGCCTGCAGGAAAGGTAGTGGCGCCGGGAGATGCAGCTGGAACCCTGCCGCTGCAGGCCACGCCCATGCAGATACTTCTGGGCATGAACTCCCTGTTGAATGGTGGGCATCAGGTTTTGCCGCATGTGCTTGATCGCATCCTGGAGCGGAACGGTGAACATGAGTATTCTTTCAGATTTCCAGCATCAGATGACGGCCAGGGACGGCCTAACATGGGGGCCATCGACGGCGGCAGCGGCGAAGGGCCTGAGCCGGCATTGCAGCCGGAATCGGCGGAAATATGGAGATTGCTGGCGGCCCAGGGGCATAAGGGGGTACTTGATTCACTTTTTGTTGATTTCCGGAATCTCTCTTTTCAGCCGATTGACAAGGGCGCCGAATATCTCAGGAACAGAATGATGTTTGCGGTGCTGCCGGCAGACAAGCCCGAACTGATTCTAATGGTGATGGTGCATCAGCCCTACCTGGAACCATCCGTCGCCTCAGCCAAAGATGTCGTGGATCTTGTCGGACCAGCCGCCAAGATCCTGCCCTCCATGGTGGCCCTGCAGCAGGTGCATAAAAATCTCTCCGATATGATGCGCATGTCCGAGAGGAAAGAGGGCAATTACCAGCAGGAACAAGAGGAAAAGGCCTTGGCCGCTTTGGAGACCATGCTGGAACAGCATCAGCAGCTCATGCCTGATCTCGCCGACATGAGTCTGAGAAAGGCCCTGCGTTTGTTGCAGGATAAAAAAGTGAAGGTACGGACCACGGGGAGTGGCCGTGTTGTGGCTCAGAGCCCGGCCGCAGGCAGGCCTTTGAATGGCGTGAAAGAGTGCCTGCTTACCTTGAAAGAAGACGAACACCCTGACAAACATCCAGACAGGCAGGCACCTGCCGCCAATCAGGCCGTGCGTGATGGAAAAATAAAGAATAAAATAGAAAGAATAAAGAACGCCCTGAGAAAATAAGTAAGCAGAAAACAGTACGGGGCCTTGGAAACTGATTATAATAATAAATTAAATCTTTTTTAACTCTCAACTTTTATCCTTCAACCATTGTCAATGGATTGTACACAACCTGAAAAGCCGTTTGCTCTAGAGTCTGATCGCTGGAAATATCTGCTTTCGACGCTCCTGGACTCTGTGGTCCATGCTGTTTTGGGTACGAACCAGCCCGCAGGGATAACGGTCTCCGGGGTGACGGTTGATTCCCGCAAGGTCGAGGCCGGATCTCTTTTTGTGGCCCTGGCCGGGATGAGGACCGATGGCCATGCTTATCTCGAACAGGTGATGGCCGGCGGCTGTGCGGCAGTGGTGGTTGAGGAGGGCCGGGTGACAGCGGAACAGCTTGCCGGCTGTCGTCAGTGTGTGATTGTGGTTGCGGACAGCCACCTGGCTTATGCCCAGATCGCGGCCAATCTTTATGGCCGTCCGGCGCAGGGGCTGACCCTGATCGGGATTACCGGTACCAACGGCAAGACCACGGTCAGCTATCTCCTGGATAGTGTCTTGAGAGGGCTCGGGCTGTCGGTCGGGGTTATCGGCACGGTCAATTATCGATATCGTGATGCCCACGGACAGGATGTGGAGATGCCAGCCACCTTCACGACACCTGAACCGCTTCTGCTCCAGGGCCTTCTCCGGCAGATGGCGGATGCGGGAGTGACCAATGTGATCATGGAGGTTTCCTCCCATGCCCTGGTCCAGCGCCGCCTTGGCGATCTGAAATTTGATGTGGTTGCCTTCACCAATCTTTCCCGTGATCATCTCGATTTTCACCGAGAGATGGATGACTATTTTGCGGCCAAGGCACTCCTGTTTCGTGATCATCTGCAAGCGGGCGGCAAGGCCGTTATTACCCGTAGCGTAGGTTATGAACCTGAAGAAGAGACCAGGGCCAGACAGATGGTCGTGCTGGCTGCAGGTCAGGGAGCTCAGGTGTGGCAGTGCGGCAGGGTGATTGAAAGTGATATCTACCCCCTGGCTGTCCGCTCAGATCTGAATTCCACCACCCTGAGCCTGCATCTCCCCGGAAAAGAAGTGCAGGTCACTACCCCTCTGGTGGGCGATTTTAATGTGGCCAACCTGCAGACAGTGATGGGGGTTGGACTGGCCTTAGGCCTTGAGGCAGAGGCCGTATCCGCCCTGCTGGGCCATGCCTCTGGAGCCCCAGGACGCATGCAGCGGGTGATGCCGGCCGACCAGGAAGCACACTTCCGGCCGGCCGTTTTTGTCGATTATGCCCATACCCCGGATGCCTTGGAAAAGGTGCTGGAGGCCCTATCCCGGCTTCCGCACCGGAGACTGATCTGTGTCTTTGGCTGCGGCGGTGACCGCGACAAAGGGAAACGGGGCATCATGGGTGAGATTGCCGGCCGTCGCTGCGATGTGGCACTGATCACCGACGACAACCCCCGGAGTGAATCGCCAAGGGAGATCATCTCCCAGATTGTGTCCGGTGTCCGCTTGAGCGGCCTTGAAGAGCGGTCGCCTTCCTGGCTCATGGCCTCAACAGTCGGCGACAGGGGATTTCTGGTTATGCACAGCCGCGCCCAGGCCATTGCCTCGGCCATTGGTGCGGCAACGGCAGAGGATATTGTGCTCATTGCCGGCAAGGGCCACGAGCTGTATCAGCTTGGCCAGGATGGCAGCCATTTTTTTGATGACAGCCTGGAGGCCAAAAAAGGACTGACCGCCTGGGGCCTTGACAGCCTCAGGCAGGCGCTGGGCGGTGAGTTGCTCGGAGATGGTCGGGAAGCAAGAGTCCTGGGAAAGGTGGTCATTGACAGCCGGAAGGTGGCTGCGGGCGATATCTTTGTGGCCCTTGCCGGAGAGAGGTTTGACGGTCATGATTTTCTCGATGAGGTGGCGGCTGCAGGCGCAGGCTGTCTCGTTATTCGCAAGGAAACACCCCAAGGGACACTTCCTTCCCTTCCCTGTCTGCTGGTCGATGATACCCTGCAGGCCCTGGGCGATCTGGCCGCCTATCGGCGGCAGGTGATGAAGGAGGTCAGTCGGCCGCTGGTGGTGGGAATTACCGGCAGTTGCGGCAAGACCACGGTCAAGGAGATGACTGCAGCGATTTTTGCACAGCATTGGCCCGAACCGTCTGATCAGGTCCTGAAGACCAGCGGTAATTTTAATAATCTTGTCGGGCTGCCCCTCTCTCTGCTGCCCATTGATCCGGGGCAGAAGGCGGTCATCCTGGAGATGGGGATGAACCTGCCCGGTGAGATTGACAGGCTTGCCCGGATCGCTGATCCAGATATTGCCTGTATTGTCAATGTCCATGGAGCCCACCTGGAGGGCCTTCATTCCCTGGAAGGAGTTGCCAGGGCCAAGGAGGAGCTCTTTGCCGCCAGTAATGAAGGCACGCTCCTGGTTATTAATCTGGATGATCCCCATGTGCGGGCCTGTGCTGTGAAATATCAGCAAAAAAAAGTCTATTATTCAACAGGAGAAGGCCTGCGACATGCGCAAGCCGGGAATGGCTCAGTGTCGCTCGCTTCGGGGATTACCCCGGAGGAAGAGCGAACCCCTCAAGTATGGGCCTCTGATCTCCGGAAGGCGGGAAGTGTGGGCCAGACCTTTATGCTCCATATTGGCCTTGAGACCATTCCTGTGACCCTGCATGTCCCGGGCGTTCATAATATCTCCAATGGTGTGGCTGCGGCTGCCGTTGCCCATGCCGCAGGTCTCAATATCTGTGAAATTGGTGCCGGTCTTGGCACATTTAAGGCCGCTGATAAGCGAATGCAGATTGTAAAAGGAGGGGGAGGATTGTATATTCTCAACGATACCTATAATGCCAATCCGGCCTCCATGAGGGCAGCCCTTGCGACCCTCGGCCAGCAGGAGGGAGAAAGGCGGGCTGCCGTCCTCGGAGACATGCTGGAGCTGGGACCGACCAGCGTGGAGGCCCACCGGGAAGTGGGTAATTATGCGGCGGCGCAGGGAGTTGACTATCTGGCCCTGATCGGAGAATTTGCCGCCGAGACAGCCTTGGGCGCCAGGATGGCCGGCATGGATATCGAGCGGATCAGGATCTTTCAGGAGCAGAAGGACGTAGTGGCCTGGATTGCAGAGCTCCTGGCCGCGCGCCAGTTGCAGGCCGCTGACTGGCTGCTGGTCAAAGGCTCCCGGGGGATGCGGCTTGAAGCAGTGGTCGAGCAGTTGATGACTAGTCTGTAACCTTTGAGAGGGGCAGCTACATTATTACAAACTCAGCATTCTGAGTTCCTTAAAACTTAATATTGAAAATTTTATGCTCTACCATCTTCTCTATCCACTGCATACCACCATTGGCGGTTTTAACGTCTTCCGTTATATCACGGTGCGTTCCATCGGCGGGGCCATGACGGCCTTTCTCCTGATGATTGTTCTGGGACCGATCTTTATCAGGGCTTTGCAGCGTCTTCAGATTGGACAGGTGGTACGGGATGACGGGCCGGCAACCCATCTGGTAAAGCAGGGGGTGCCCACCATGGGTGGGGTTCTGATTCTTGCCGCCATGACCTGTTCCACGCTGCTTTGGGCCAGGCTGGATAGCTCGCTTGTCTGGCTGCTGCTCTTTGTGACCCTCTTCTTCGGTATGATCGGCGCCATTGATGACCTGAAAAAGGTGCACAAAAACAACTGCAAAGGACTGAGTGCCAGGGCCAAACTGCTTCTGCAGGTTGGCGGTGCCTCGATGGTTGGTCTCTTTGTGCTGCTCCATCCTGGGTTTGACGGACAGTTGAATGTGCCTTTTTTTAAGAATATCCGTCCGGATCTCGGCTGGTTCTATATCGTCTTTGCAATAATGGTCATTGTCGGGGCCTCCAATGCGGTGAATCTCACGGACGGACTTGATGGCCTGGCCACCGGCCCAACCGTTATCTCCGGGTCGGTCTATCTCATCTTCTCCTATCTGGCCGGCCATGCCGTGCTCTCCGACTATCTGCAGATTCCCTTTGTGCCGGGGGCAGGCGAGCTGGCGATCTTCTGCGGGACCATGGTCGGGGCCTGTCTCGGGTTTCTGTGGTTTAATGCCTATCCGGCCCAGATCTTCATGGGCGATGTGGGCTCCCTGGCCCTGGGAGGGGCGCTGGGCTCGGTGGCCATTATTATCAAGCAGGAGATCCTGCTGGCAATTGTCGGTGGCATCTTTGTCATGGAGGCCTTGTCGGTCATCATGCAGGTGGGCTATTTCAAGATGACCAATGGCAAACGGATTTTCCTCATGGCCCCTTTTCATCATCATTTTGAGAAAAAAGGCTGGCATGAATCGAAGGTGGTGGTCAGGTTCTGGATCGTCTCTATTGTCCTCGGCCTTTTTGCCATTGCCACCCTGAAGATGCGCTGATGGCCATGCAAGATAAAAAAACAGCCGACACCCATGGTCGCTCTTCCGCTGGAACGATCCCTGGAACGCGTGACACCGGGCTATCCATGGCCTGTGCCGACGACACCGGGGCCTCCCTGCCCTGCGTCGCCGTGATGGGACTGGGGGTCTCCGGCCGGGCGGCCGTGCGCTATCTGTTGTCGCAGGGGGCGAGGGTTTTGGTGTCCGAGGCCAGGAATACTGATCAACTGCCGGTCCCCGATCTGGCATTTCTGACAGAGAAGGGGGTGGAACACGAATGCGGCGGTCATAGCCTGGCCTTTCTCAGGCAGGCTGCTCAGATCCTGGTCAGTCCCGGGATTAGGCAGGATCTGGAGATCCTCCAGCAGCTTCGCGAGCTCGGGGTTCCGGTGCTGGGCGAATTGGCCATGGCTGCGCCGCTGATAAACAGACCGGTAGTGGCCATAACCGGTACCAATGGCAAGACCACGGTGACGGCCCTGATCGGCGAGCTGCTGCAGGGCGCCGGAAAAAAGGTCTTTGTCGGCGGTAATATCGGTACATCGCTCTTCGACTATCTGGCTCAACCTGGAGATGTTGATGTGCTGGTCCTTGAACTGTCCAGTTTCCAGCTGGAGACAGCGGGCACATTCAAGGCCGATGTGGCGATCCTGCTCAATGTGACTCCGGATCATCTGGATCGCCACGGCAGCATGGCCGGTTATGCCGCAGCCAAGATGAATATTTTTGCCGGACAGCAAGAGCAGAATACGGCGATTTTCGGCGGTGATGATCTGCTGTGTCGTGATCTGCTGACAGGCCTTGACGGGGGACAGCACCAACTGCTTTTCGGCCATGGCAGGGATTGTCAGGCACAGATTATTGATCATGGCGTTGTGCTTTCGTGGCAGGGGCGGGAAGAACGGTATGAACTCGCGGGATCCATGCTTGATACGGCCACCGGGACGGTGAACAGCGCGGCTGCGATCCTGGCCGCCCGCATCCTGGGTTGCGCGCCGGAGGCGATAGCCCGCAGTCTTGACGCCTTTCAGGTGGCACCCCATCGGATGGCGCGGGTGGGCGAGGCTGCGGGTATCTCCTATTATGACGATTCCAAGGCCACCAATACCGGGGCGGTTCTCAGCGCCCTGGAAAATTTCGAGGGGAACGTGATCCTCATTGCCGGCGGCCGGGACAAGGGCGATGATTACACCCTGCTTCAAGAAAGCGTTGCTCAGAAGGTGCGCTCCCTTATCCTGATCGGTGAGGCCACGGAGCTGATTGCCCGGGCTCTTGCCGGGGTTACCGAGGTGCGCAGGGCCGGCTCAATGGAGGAGGCGGTAACGCTGGCGGCATCCATGGCCCGGCCCGGAGATGTGGTGCTGCTGTCTCCTGCCTGCGCCAGTTTTGATATGTTCCAGGGCTATGGCCATCGGGGCCAGGTCTTTACCGCCGCAGTGCAGAGGGTGATGATCGGCCGGTCAGGGCCAGCCGAAAGCAAGGATGGTGGCATCTGATGGACAAGGGCCAGGAATCCCTGCGTCTGCTCCTCACCGGCGGCGGCACCGGGGGACATCTCTTTCCGGCCATTGCCATTGCCGAGGCCATGTGCCAACGTCTTCCCGGGACTAAGCTCCTTTTTGTGGGCACGCGCAGGAAGATGGATGCAAACAGCCTGGCCCGCTATGGTTTCAGCACCCGGGGTATCCATTGTCAGGGATTAAAAGGGAAGGGGCTGCTGGCTCTGCTTCAGGCCCTGCTTCTTCTCCCGGTATCCTTTGTGGAGGCCCTCTGGCATCTTCTCCGCTTTCGCCCTCATCTGGTGGTGGGAGTCGGCGGCTATGTGACGGGTCCGGTGGTGGCTGCAGCCAGGATTCTGGGGCGGCCAACGGTGATCCATGAACAGAACTCCGTGCCCGGTCTTGCCAATAGAAAGTTAGGGGCTCTGGCCACCAGGATCTGTCTTTCTCTGCCGTCCAGTGCATCGTTTTTCCCGGCAGGCAAGACAATGCTGACCGGCAATCCTGTGCGCCGCCAGATCCTGGAACTGGCCGGAAAATCACCGAGGGAAATTGGTGACCAGGTGACGATACTGATCCTGGGCGGCAGCCTGGGCGCGCACCGGGTTAATGAACTGGTGGTGGAGGCCCTGACCCAATATGGCAAGCTCCTGCCTTCCGGGATGGAGATGATTCATCAGACAGGTGCGGCGGACCAGGAGAGGGTGCGATCGGCCTATGAACAGGCCGGGGTCCGCGCCACGGTGGCTGCTTTTTTTACCGATATGGCAGAAGTCTATGCCAGGAGCGATCTGGTGGTCTCCAGGGCAGGGGCCACCACCCTGGCTGAGTTGGCGGTTCTCGGGAAACCGGCGCTGCTGATTCCTTATCCCTTTGCCGCCGATGATCATCAATACAGCAATGGTCGCTATTATGCGGACAGAGGCGGGGCCGTGCTCCTGGTGGAGGCTGAACTGACGGGCAGGAAATTGGCCGAGGCCCTGGCCGCTCTTGCCGGCAGTCCCGTTCGCCTGAGGATGGCAGAGGCTATGCGGTCCATGGGCTGTCCGGATGCCGCGGAAAGGATAGTTGACGTCTGTCTGGAAATAATGAAGGTTCCCGCAAATAAATGATACTAGATCATGTATAAAACCAAACATATCCATTTCGTCGGTGTCGGCGGCATCGGCATGAGCGGTATTGCCGAACTGCTGCTGAACCTGGGATACAAAGTCTCAGGCTCTGATCTGTACCCTTCGGCCATCACTGCCAATCTGGCCGCTCTGGGCGGGGAGATATATGCCGGTCATCAGGGACAGTGGGTGACAGGCGCCGATGTGGTGGTGACCTCATCGGCCATTGGTGTGAACAACCCGGAGGTGGTGGCTGCCCATGAAGCGGCTATCCCGGTGATCCAGCGGGCGGAGATGCTGGCCGAGTTGATGCGGCTGAAGAAATTCGGCATTGCCATTGCCGGGAGTCATGGGAAGACGACCACCACCTCCATGGTCAGTTGGATGATGACTAAGGCCGGACTGGATCCAACCATTGTGGTTGGGGGCAAGGTTGACAGCTTGGGCGGCAATGCCAAGCTCGGGGAAGGCGAATTTCTGGTGGCTGAGGCCGATGAGAGTGACGGTTCTTTTCTGAAGCTCTCTCCCGTGCTGGAGGTGGTCACCAATATTGATCTGGAGCACCTTGATTATTATCGTGACATTGAGCATATCAAGTCGGTGTTCATGGAGTTTATTGACAAGATTCCCTTTTATGGCGCGGTGATTCTCTGTCTGGATGATACCAATATCGTCGATCTCCTGCCCATGATCAGGAAAAGAATGATCACCTATGGGTTCACCGCCCAGGCGGAGGTGCATGCGGAACAGCTGGAGGCGGCCGGAGGCAGAACCCGTTTTGTGGTCAGGAAGGGGAATGAGCAACTGGGTGAGATCCATCTCTCTCTGTCGGGCCGTCATAATGTTTATAATGCGCTGGCCGTCGTCTGTGTGGGGCTGGAGCTGGAAATCCCCTTCAGCATTATTGCCGGATCGCTCTCCAGCTTCGGGGGGGTCCAGCGGCGCATGCAGTTGAAAGGGGAGTTGCGGGGAATCACGATCATTGATGATTATGGTCATCATCCCACCGAGATCAGGGCAACCCTGGCTGCCATCAAGGAGGCCTGGCCTGATAAACGGCTTGTGGTCCTCTTTCAGCCCCATCGCTATACCCGGACCGAGGCTTTGTACAAGGAATTTCAGACCGCCTTTCATCAGGCGGATTTTCTGGTGATGACCGATATCTATGCTGCCAGTGAGACGCCGATTCCCGGGATCAGCAGTGAAAACCTGTTGACGGAGATCAAGCTTCATGGTCAGCGGTACACCCATTTTATCCCGGCAGTGGAGGGGCTGGCGGAGAAGCTTATGCCCCTGCTTACAGAGAATGACATTGTTCTAACCCTTGGGGCCGGCAATATTGTGAGGGCGGGAGAGGATCTACTTGAACTGCTCGGAAAGGCATGAAATGATGATTGATAGCGCCGTAAAAAAGGGACTGGCAGCGCTGGTCGCCACTCCGGTGCGTTGGGATTGCCCTTTGCGTGAGTATACCTCCTTCGCCATAGGTGGACCGGCTGCGGCTCTGGTCACGGTCCAGGATCTTGTGGAATTGCAGGGGGTGCTCTTCTTTTTGGGGGAGCAGGCCATCCCCTGGCGTATCATTGGCAGGGGAACCAACCTGCTGGTGAGTGATGCCGGTTTTGACGGGGTTGTCATTCTCCTGGGCAAGGGGCTTGGCGCCATTTCGCGGGGCGATGCAAAGGACAATGAGCGGGTTGTCATCCAGGCAGGAGCCGCCTGCAGCCTTGCCCGTCTTCTCGTCTGGTGCGGCGATCAGGGACTTTCCGGGCTCGAGTTTGCGGCTGGGATCCCCGGGACCATTGGTGGTGCGGTAATCATGAACGCCGGGGCCTGGGGTCGTGAACTGGCAGAGGTGCTGGTCTCGGTGACTTTTGTTACGGCATCGGGGGAAATCCGCACCCTGCCCCGGGCCGATCTGGACTTTGGCTATCGAATCTGGCATGATCATGCAGAGGAAGAGCGGGTGGTAATCGGTGTGGCTTTGCAATGTGTTCTGGCGAATAAGGCAGAGATCCGAAGCCTCTGTCGGTCCTACCGCGCCAGGCGCCAGGAGAAGCAACCCAAGGACACACCCAACGCCGGTTCTTTTTTTAAGAACCCGGAAGGTGACGCAGCAGGACGTCTCATTGAAGCCAGTGGCTTGAAGGGCTTCAGGGTAGGCGGTGCCATGGTATCACCTGTTCATGCCAATTTTCTGGTTAATAGCGGTGGGGCTACAGCGGCCAATGTCTTTGAGCTGATGGAGCACGTGCGGGTAAAAGTCAAAGAGGACAGCGGAATTGTGCTTGAACCGGAAGTTCATTTTCTGTGAATATTTGCTGACATCTCATGGATGGCTAATTAAAAGTGCTGAACTCTCTTAAAAATATGGCTTTCTTTCGTCCGAGAAAGAAGAGAAACAGAAATATCCGTGCTGGGGGTGCCGGCCGTGGGAGCCAGCCTGTGTTTACCTCCAGGTCTGCCACCCAGGGACAGAGGCATGGAGGGGTGGTCAGCAGAATACGATACTGGTTTCAGAGGTCGGCCAGGCGAAAGGAGCTGAAACGCGTTCCCGTTGTGACAAAAAACAGGTTCAGGTGGATTCTGCTTCCGGCATCCCTTCTCGCCTTCATTGTCACTCTCGCATTTGTGGCCTATGGTCCCCTTGTGAATGCCGTGTCTGATATGAAATTTTTCAAGATACGGGAGATTACCATTACCGGCTGCAGGATGACCACTCCCGCCTTGATTCGTGAACTCACCGGGATCAGGTATCAGGCCAGCCTGATGACCCTGAATCCGACACATGTTGAGGCCATTCTCAAGGCCCATCCCTGGATTGCGTCGGCGGAGGTCAAACGTGATTGGCCCGATGTCCTTGTGGTCTCCATTAAGGAATATGCCGCTGAGGCCTTGATTGCGCAGGAGACTGGCGGCAGCAGACAGTTTTTTTATCTGGATAAGGACGGGGTTGCCTTTGCACCGGTTGAGCCCGGACAGGATATGGACTTTCCGGTCGTAACCGGCCTTGATGCACAAGGAGATGCAGGGGTTCGGCCAGCGATGATCAGTGAGGCCCTGATTTTTCTCAAGCTTGTCAGGCAGAATAACCCCAATCTGCCGCTGCAGAATCTTTCTGAGATTCATCTTGACCGGGAGGCGGGGATGACCATCTATCTGGTTGATTATCCCTTTCCCATTTATTTTGGCTCAGGTCAGGTCAGAACGAAATACAGTCGTTTAAAAAGAGTGCTGGATGTTTTATATAGAGAGACAGAGCAGGGAAAGACCATTGCCGATGTTGCATATATTCGGATGGATTATCAGGAAAATAAGGTGCTGGTTGCACACAGCGGATCGGGTTGAGAATTGATGGATGAAATAAACGAGAGAGGGCCGGTGGTTGAGGTGGAGCAGAAAGCCGAGAAACGGGGCTCAGGTGAAGTAGTGGTTGGTCTTGATATAGGCACCACGAAGATATGTTGTGTCGTGGGCGAGGTTTTCGATGATGGCGTCGATATTATCGGGGTCGGCACTGCGCCGTCAGTGGGGCTCAAAAAAGGTATTGTGGTCAATATCGAGTCCACCGTCAAGTCCATACGGCAGGCTGTGGAGCAGGCGAAAGAAGCGGCCGGCTGTGAACTGCAGGCTGTTTATGCCGGGATTGCCGGGAATCATATCAAGGGGTTCAACAGTCCCGGCATCCTGGCTATTAACGGCAGGGAGATCAAAGAGGCGGATGTCGAAGATGTGATTGTGGCCGCCAAGACCGTGAAGATCTCTGAAAATCAGCAGATTATCCATGTCCTGCCCCAGGAGTATATGGTGGATGATCATACTGGAATCCAGAATCCTCTGGGAATGACCGGTGTTCGTCTCGTTACCAATGTGCACATTGTGACCGCTGACATGGGTGCCGTGCATAATCTCTATACCTGTTGCCGGAAGGCAGGACTGGAGGTGCTGGATATGGTGCTGGAATCCATTGCCTCGGCCTATGCCGTGCTCAGTCCCGATGAGATGGAACTGGGGGTAGCACTCCTTGATATCGGGGGGGAACCACGGATCTTGCGGTCTTCGCCAACGGGACCATCAGGCATACCTGTGAGATAGGGCTTGGTGGACATAACCTGACCAATGATCTGTCGGTGGGGTTGCGGACGCCACTCCAGGAGGCGGAACGGTTAAAGGAGGATTACGGCAGTGCCATTGCCTCAATGATTAAACCGAATCATGTGGTTGATGTGCCGACGGTTGGAGACCGGGAGCCGCGCAAGGTGACCCAGAAGGTCCTGGTGGATATCCTGCAGGCCCGTATTGTGGAGATCCTGGAGATGGTCAATCAGGAACTCATCCACTCGGGGCAGAAGAACAAGATCCATGGCGGGGTGGTGATCACCGGGGGAACGGCGTTGCTTGCCAATCTGGTGGATCTGGCCGAGCAGATTTTTGATCTGCCGGTACGAATCGGCTATCCGGTGAAGATCGGAGGACGTGTTGAAGAGGTTCATACCCCGCGCTGCACCACTGCTGTTGGTCTGGTCATGTATGGCCGCCAGAATCGGGTGCAGAAAATTAACAGTGATTCTTCGATGTTCGGGCGCATGAAGACGTTGGTGAAAAAAATCATGTGATCTGATGTTTTTTGTTTAAGCGAGTGTCAGCAGGTGCTATATTCAATCTGGTGATATCTTATGAAATAGGCCCGCAAGCAGGGGTTTTGGCGAATCGTACTCAGGGGTGAGATTATGCCGTTTAGAATGGCGGAGACAGAAGGCGTGGCAGTGATAAAGGTTATTGGTGTCGGCGGTGGCGGTGGGAATGCCATCAATACCATGGTCAACAATAAACTTCAGGGTGTCGAATTTATTGTAGCCAATACGGATAGACAGGCCCTGAATCAGTCTCTCGCGGATGTCTGCATGCAGATCGGTCCCAGTATCACCAAGGGGTTGGGTGCAGGCACTGATCCGGATATCGGTGCCCAGGCGGCCCATGAGTCCCTGGAGGAGCTCAAGAAGGTCCTTAAAGGAGCCGACATGGTCTTTGTCGCGGCTGGACTCGGCGGAGGGACCGGTACAGGCGCCGCGCCGGTTGTGGCCAAGGTGAGCAAGGAGATGGGAGCACTCACTGTGGCGGTGGTGACCAAGCCCTTTCATTTTGAAGGCAAGGCGCGGATGCGCAATGCGGAGGCGGGGTGGGAGGAACTGCGGAAGTATGCGGATACCATCATTACCGTGCCCAATGATCGACTGCTCTCGCTGATGCAGAAAAATACCAGGCTTACCGACATGCTCGTCATGGCCGATCTTGTCCTGTTGCAGGCGGTCAAGGGAATCACCGATCTGATCAATGTTCCGGGGATGATTAATGCTGATTTTGCGGATCTGCGCACGGTCATGCGGGAGGTAGGTCCCGCCATCATGGGATCTGGTTCGGCCGTGGGCGAAAACAGGGCGACCGAGGCAGCCAAGCGGGCCATTGACAATCAACTCCTTGAGGATGTGGGCATAGATGGCGCTCGTGGCCTGATCATCAATGTTTCGGCAACGCAGGAGAGTTTGACTCTGGCTGAATATATGGAGGTCTCGGCCCTCATTCAAAGCAAGGTGGATGAGGACGCCAAAGTGGTCCTGGGTGTGCTCTACGATGAAACCCTCGGCGATGAACTGCGGGTCACTGTTATTGCCACGGGAATAGGCAGTGTGGTCAAGAAAAATGAGCCGATCAACCTGATGGAGGAGCCACGTAAGGTCATGAAGCTTGCATCCATCCAGGAGGCCCCGGCGGCGCCCGCTCCCGCCAATCCGCGGCCAACCTTTGTGACTCCCCTGCTGCAATCAAATTTTGAAGGTTTCGATAATCTTGGTGTTACCTCCCGTAAAGAGGTGGTGCGCAGTCAGAAGGAATCGCGGCCCTGGAATGAGGATTATCTGGAGACTCCGACTTATCTTCGAAAAAAGGCAAATTGAGGTGACAGAATCCAGAAATCAGAAAGCGATAACCAGAAATCGGAAGTCAGGGTATCATGGCGTGAGGCGTCTGGTCTTGCTGTCCTCTGACTGATAGAAGTACTCTGCCATGGATCGTTGTGCACTGCTTGATCTGGAAAAAGGAAGTTATATACAGAAATGGAAAGGGCAGTTGCCCATTGCCCTGATCTATCCCAATTCCTATTCCGTGGGGATGTCCAGCCTGGGATTTCAGCTGGTCTATGGACTGCTGGCTGAAATGGAAGGTATTGTCTGTGAACGATTCTTCTATTCGGGGATCGACGGGCCGCTGCGATCAGTGGAGTCTGGCCGAACCCTTGACAACTTTCCCCTGGTCTTTTTCTCCGTCAGTTTTGAGCATGATTATCTGAACCTTGTCCGGCTCCTGCTGGCCGGGTCTCTTTCGCCACTGGCTGAAGATCGGGAAGAGAGGGTATGCGCCTCACAGCCCCTGGTTGTTTGTGGAGGTGTCGCTACCTTTATGAACCCTGAGCCCCTGGCACCCTTTGTTGACCTCTTTGTTCTCGGCGAGGCAGAACCTGTCCTGACCGGTCTCGTCACCTTTCTCGCGGCCCATATGGAAGGGGGAAAACGTGCTGATCTGTTAAAAGAGATTTCCCTTGGGTTCCCTGGTTGCTATGCCCCATCTCTCTATACCCCGCAATATCAAGAGGACGGATCTTTTGCCGGACATCTTCCGGCCTCCGGTCTGCCCGAGCGTATTCAAAAAGTGACGGTCCGGACCTGTGACCGGGCGGCCCATTCACAGCTGCTGACTCCGGAGGCGGAGTTCTCGGATCTCTTTCTCACCGAGCTGGGCCGGGGCTGCTCCCGGGGGTGCCGATTCTGTGCCGCCGGGTTTATCTATCGTCCGCCCCGCCTCTGGGACGTCGATGCCGTACTGGCTGGTCTGGCCGAACGTTCCGATTCAGTAAAGCGCATCGGCCTGCTGGGCATGGAGATGGCCAGTCATGATTCCTTGACCCTTCTCTCCGGCTATCTCCTGGAGAGCGGCTGTTCGCTTGCCTTTTCTTCTCTTCGTGCCGACAGAATTTCCGGTCCCTTGCTGAGCCTATTGGAGAAAAGCAGGCTCAAGAGCGTGGCCATTGCACCCGATGGGGCCTCGGAGCGGCTGCGGCGGGTGATCAATAAGGGATTGACCGCCTATGACCTGCTGGGTGCGGCGGAATCCCTGGCCCAGGCCGGACTTTATAAATTAAAACTCTATCTGATGATCGGCCTGCCCACCGAGACCCTGGATGATCTTGAGGAGATGCTGGTGCTGATCCGCAGGATCAAGGAGCGGATCCAGCCCATCGGGCGTGGCCGGGGACGGCTGTGCGAGATTACCCTCTCGGTGAACAGCTTTACCCCCAAAGCCTGGACCCCGTTTCAGTTTCATCCCTTTGGAGTCAGTGAGCGGCTGGCGCCCGGAGAATTGGGTGATGGGGCGGACGCGGTGCGGACCCTGAAGGGCAGGATTAAATTCCTCCAGAATGGAGTGCGGAAAGAGGCCAATGTCCGGATGAGCTGCGACAAACCGGAGAATGTCCTCTTTCAGGCGGTGCTGGCGCGGGGGGATCGCAGGCTGGCCCCGGTTTTGTTGGATATGGCCCGCCAGGATCTGCCGTGGAAGCAGGCCATGCGCAAGAACGGGCTGCGGGCCGAACAGTTTGCCGTCCGTGGCTATGGCTGTGATGACCCCTTGCCATGGAATATTGTCGATCACGGGATCAAGCAGCAATATCTGTGGGATGAATACATGAAGGCCTTTGCGGAAAAACCAACCAGGGCCTGCGATACCCAAGTCTGCAGGCGTTGTGGGGTGTGTGATGATTGATTGCATCCCGCTGCCCGGCCTGGGCCTGTTATTTGATCTTCTCTGGATATCTCGTGGTTGATAAAGACAGTTCTCAAGACAGCTCATCTGCAAAAATGATTTCCCTGACTGTGGAAAAACCCTTACGCAGGGCGGAAATAGAGGCGGGATTGCGTCCCTTTCAGCTGGTAAAATATTTTTCCTTTACCAGCCTGGGGGTCATACTGCTCTTTACCCTGATTCTCTCCTGGGTTATTTCCAACCACGCCCGCAAGATTATGCTGGAGCAGAGCGAGGATTATTCGCTCCTGCTGGCGGAGAATCTGAATCAGCAGGTCTTTCGTAGTTTTGTCCTGCCCACCGTGGTCCGTTTTGGCAAGATTGCCCTCAGTCATCCTGATCAGTTTGCGATGCTGGATCGTATCGTGAAAAATGCCACCCAGGGACTCAAGACCGAATCGGTCACCATCTATGATTCCAGTATCAATATCATCTCCTATTCAACCCGTCCGGAACTCGTGGGCAAGAAAGATGTGGGAGGGCTGGAATATCAGAAGGCCTTGAAAAACCATCCCAATTCCCAGATCGTCTTCAGTGGCTCTCTCTGGAGTCTGATCCCCGGTGCCCCCTCGGTTCAATGTCAACTCAAAACCTATATCCCCTTTCGTCAGGTCAGCAGTAGCGGAGCTACCACTCCTCAGATAATGGGGGTTATCGAGATTACCCAGGACCTGTCCAAGGAGTATGGTGCCATCATCGAATTGCAGGGGCGGATTATCCTGATATCCAGCATTATTATGGCGGTATTGTTTCTGGTCCTGCGTAGCATTGTCAGCCGTGGCGACAGGATCATGGAAATTCGCTCTCTTGAAAGGCTCCGTCTGGAAGAAAAATTGCACCAGTCAGAACATCTTGCCCATCTGGGCACCATGGTGGCCACCGTCTCCCATGAGATTAAAAGTCCCCTGGGTATTGTCAGGAGCACGGCCGAACTCCTGGAAAAGAGGATTCAAAAGGTGGCGCCGGGGAACGAACAATTGGCCAGGATTATTGTGGATGAAACCACCCGGTTGAATAATATTGTTATGGAATTTCTTGATTTTGCAAGACCCCTGGAGCCAAAGCTGGCAAAAGTTGACATCAATGCCGTTGTCCGCAGGGCTTTGCAGTTTGTTGAACCCAACGCCCGGGAACAAAATGTGGAGTTACGGGCCGAGCTTGATCCTGCTCTGCCCATGATTGATCTGGATCAGGATATGTTCTATCGGGCCCTGCTCAATATCGTGGTGAATGGCTTGCAGGCCATGGATGATCAAGGGGTGTTGCAGGTCTCGACCACCAGGATAGTTGCTGTCGGATCGGTGACGGCCAAGGATGGCCAGGTAAGCGAGCCGGACGCGAGACTTCGAGGATCCGACGGGCCATCATGGACGGAGCAGGTGCGCCCGGCGGGAGCAGTGAAGATTATGATTCGTGACAACGGTAAGGGAATGTCTGCTGAACAAGTGAAACAAATCTTCAAACCTTTTTTTACCGATAAGAATCGAGGAACCGGTCTTGGCCTGTCCATAAGTCGTAATATTATCGAGCACCATCATGGAACCATTGAGGTTGAAAGCAAAGAGGGAGAGGGAACTACGTTTACCATTGTTCTGCCCTGAAGTATTGATCTTGCGCTGGGAGGCTGATACATCGGAGAGATCAGGGGTTTGCATCTTTGTGCCTTGAGGGCGAGATGGTGCGAAGAGTTCAAGCTTATTTATAATTGGGATTTAGATTGAATACGTACATTGAATAAGTACAAAAAGGGAGAAATTATGGCGACGGATGCAGGTGAGAAAATTGTCATTATTGGCGGCGTGGCAGCAGGTCCTAAGGCCGCCTGTCGGGTCAAACGTTTGCTGCAGAATGCGCAGGTGACCATTATTGATGAAGACAGCCTCATTTCCTATGGAGGATGCGGAATCCCCTATTATGTTTCGGGTGATGTGTCCGATGAGTCGGAGCTGCGTTCCACCAGTTTTCATATGGTGCGCAATGAGTCTTTTTTTAAGGATGCCAAAGGGGTGGAGGCCCTGACCCGGACCCGTGCCCTGGCCATTGACCGCAAGAATAAAGTGGTGCAGGTTGTGCATGTGGAGACAGGGGCGAAACAGAACATTGCCTATGATAAACTGATGCTTGCCACAGGCAGCCGTCCTTTTATCCTGCCGATTCCCGGAGTCGAACTGGATGGTGTCTTTACCGTCAGCAATCTGCATAAGGCCATTGAGATCAAGAAAAGGATTGCGGCCGGCCAGGTGGCGCGTGCCGTGGTCATAGGCGGCGGCGCCATCGGGATTGAGATGGCGGAGGCCCTGACGGATTTGTGGGGGGTGGAGACGACACTGGTTGAATTCATGGATCAGCTTCTGCCCCGTATCGTTGATTTTCCCATGGCTGCCATGCTGGCCCACCACCTCCGTGAGAAAGGGGTAGCGGTGCATCTGGGCGAGGGCGCGGCAGAGATTCTAGGGGTCGAGGGAAAGGTGACCGGGGTGCGTACTTCCGGCCGCACTATCGAGGCCGATATGGTGATCATGGCCGCAGGTGTCCGTCCCCGTTCGGAACTGGCGCGTGATGCCGGACTTCAGCTTTCGCACATGGGCGCGATAATGGTCAATGAGCGGATGCAGACATCGGATCCCTTTATCTATGCTGCCGGAGATTGCATAGAGGTTCGTCATCTGGTCTCCGGGAAGAAATTTTATGCCCCCCTTGGTTCCCTTGCCAATAAAGAGGGCAGGGTGGCGGGCGATAACATGGCAGGTATCCCCTCGGTCTTCAAAGGGGCGGTGGGCAGCTTTATCATGAAGGCCTTCGATGTCTGTATTGGTGCCACCGGTCTGAGCCTTGATGTGGCCTTGGCTGAGGGCTATGACGCGGATGTGGCCCTGACCGCCCCCGCTGACCGGGCCCATTTCTTTCCCACTGTGGACAACGTGGTCTTCCAGATGGTATTTGACCGGCGGACCCGAAGGGTGCTGGGTCTCCAGGGGTTCGGACCGATGGGCGACGGAATCTCGGCGCGCATAGACGCTGCCGCGGCCCTTGTCGGTATTGGGGCCAACATTGACGATTTCGGAACCCTGGAAATGGCCTATGCGCCGCCTTTCTCCGCAGCCATTGATTCCATTAATGCCGCGGCCTATGTGGCCGATAATATCTGTGATGGCCGCCTGCGGAAGATCTCCGTGTCTTCTTTCCTGCGGTGGATGGAGGACTTTGCTGTTCAACCGGACTGGGTGGCCCTCGATGTCAGACATCCGCAAGAGGTCGGGCCCTTTGTGGAGAAGTTTGGCGAAGACCGGTGGCTGGGGATCCCCTATAATGAGGTGCGGGCCAGATACCGGGAGCTGCCCGCTGATAAGACCATGATTGTGCTCTGCGATGCCGGTACCCGTTCCTTTGAGGTCCAGAGCTTTCTGGAGAGTGTGGGAATGGGCAAGAGCCTGGTATTGAGCGGTGGCTTTAATGTGCTCCGGAAAATCGGGGTTGACTGGTATCCCCGATAAGTAGCGGGAAGTCACTTGTTCTCTGTTTTTGTGGTTAACTCATACCTTTTATGACAGAGATCCCTTAGATGATTTTTTCACGAAACTGGAGAACGGGATTTGTTGACCAAGGAAATTTAGCAGGAAATTCAGAATAATATAGGAAGCTGGCGATGTCAAGGAAAGCGCAGCTCACACCTTAAGGGTGATTCAGCCGATCAACTGAGTGTTGCAAAGCTTGTGTCAGCAACTCTGGAAGTTTGTGAAAGTATCTGCCCACATCCTCTGGTCTGTGGGCATCTGAGCCGGCAACCAGAGGGATCTCTCTCTCTATGGCCATCCGGATAATGGCCGGAGCTGGAAAAGGCGTTCCACGGATGGTAAATCCTGAAGTGTTGATCTCAATGGCCATATCTCGCTGCTTGACTGTGTCAAGCAGTTCACCGATCTGCTGCCAGTGGTCCGGCGTGAGTTGCAGCTCCGGCTGAAAGCGGAGGGCGGCGTCCAGGTGACAGAGTACCGTACCGGGGAGGACGCGCACCGCTTCGGTGAGGGTACTGAAATAGCTGTCCAGGACTGACTCGCAGCCTGTCTCGGCAATGGCCAGGACGTTTCTGGCCTGTCTGCTGACCAGATTCAGATCAAATGATTGACCGGGAACAGCCATAAAGTGGTAGGATATTCCCACTTGATCCCAGGAGCGTCTTTGCAGGCGATCCTGCAGTTCCTGTTGGTGGACTGCGTTATACCCAACCTCTACGCCGAGGCCGATGGTCAGTTGGTCGCCATAGCTTTCCTGTAGTCTCTGTCCTTCTGCGAAGTAGTTATCAAAATCCTGCTCAGTCAGCCAGGTCGTCTCAAAGTAGTTGACGCCTGTTGCCTCCATATGTTCGAGAAAGACAATATGTTCAAGGCCTTTTTCAATGGCTGACAGTACATAATCCTCCATGGCACCGGTGGCATGATGGCAGTATCTGGTGTGCATATGGCCATCGAAACGGAGATTGATCAGGGGATGGTTTGACATCAAGACATTAAGGTAGGGCAGGGGTCAGGCATTTCCCTTGGGAAAAAAATGGACATTGCCGTCAATCTCTGAGGTGTCGCAGACATGGCCAATATCC
This sequence comes from uncultured Pseudomonadota bacterium, assembly GCA_963776835.1. GTDB lineage: Bacteria > Desulfobacterota > Desulfobulbia > Desulfobulbales > Desulfocapsaceae > UBA2270. Next base: position 509,057 of record CAVZOB010000007.1, on the reverse strand, counting down.
AGTTCCAGATCAAGGAATTCCCCGATTCCGCCAATATTCAAGGACAGGGCAGGACCATCCGGCAGATGGTAGATCAGGGTCTGAACCTTCGCATAATTAATGGGACGAACAAAAAGCTTCATTGAATATACCTATGTTGCTAAGTTCCTGTGAGGAACAATTCAAGACAAGTTAAGAAAAATTGACACTAAATTGACTATAAGAATTCTTATGGTAAACCGCAAGGGATATGACTCAGTTTGCCTTGGCCGTAACCTCGTCTTTCATGTTTTGTCAGGGGTGCTGGGCATTTCTGCCCAGCGGTCCCCTCATCATTGAGCGGAATGTGGTCAACAAGTCTTGTGAAAGGCAAGGGGAAGCAGGTGCTCAAAGAGGAAAGACCATTGTCGGACTGTCAGGAAATAGGTTTGACAGTGAAAGGGTATGTGTTTACTATACAATGCTCTGTAGAGAAACTTTTATCCTTTGCGTTGTGGGGAGAGGCGTCGTTTCCCCAACTAATCGTAATTAGTTTCGCTCAAGTGGCTTAAGGATCCGCAAGAAAATGATGAAAAAAGTAGAGGCTGTTTCGTAACGGCTCTTGATTAATATTTGACAGAAGGTGAACCCATGAGTGAGCAAAATATGAATGGCAAAGAGAAGATCCTCTTTGGTAAGGCAACAAATCCATCCAATATCCTTCCCCAGAAACTGACCTTGGACAGTAAAATCAAGTTTCGTTGTCATCCCGGTGTAAAATGCTTTACCGCCTGCTGCGGGGGCATCAAGATTATCCTGACTCCCTATGATATCCTCCAGTTAAGAAAACGGTTGAGTATGCCTGCCCATGAGTTTCTGCAGCAGTTTGCAACCCCTGTTTACCTTGAGCAGACCGATATGCCTGGTGTTGCCATCAAGCTGCGTGAAGATAATCAGAAATGTCCTTTTGTGACCCCGGAGGGGTGCACGGTCTATAGTGATCGGCCTTCTGCCTGTCGTTATTATCCAGTGGGCATGGCCGATTTCCACGAGGGTGGTGATAGCAAGAGCAAGGATGGAGATCAGAATGATGAAGAAAAATTTTTCTTTATCGTCAAGGAGGAACACTGCAAGGGCTTTGAGGAAGACAAGGAGTGGACGGTCCGTGAATGGCGTGCCGACCAGGGCGTTGATGTGCGGGACGAGATGAACAAGGAGTGGCTGCGCCTGGTCATGCGGCGCAAATCATTCGGCCATCAGGCCAGCCTCTCGGAGCAGGCCAAACGCATGTTCTTCATGGCCTCAACGGATCTTGACCATTTCCGCGCCTTTGTCTTTGAGAGTTCCTTTCTTGACACCTTTATTATTGATGAAGAGACGGTTGCCAAGATTAAGGAAGATGATGTGGAGCTCATGCTCTTCTCATTCAAATATCTTGCCTCTACCCTGTTTGGGGCCCAGAGCATGAAGATACGAGAGGACAAGATCCAGGCCAAGGTCGTGGAGATCAAACAGCGTCAGGATGATTCCGTTATTGAGTCGGTTCAGGACTATGAGAGGATCAAGCAGGAACGGGAAATGGAAGTAAAATGAAAGACGAATTACGAATGATGAATGATGAATTTGCCATGACGATTTGTCATGTCATTAAATTCGTAATTCCAAATTCGTAATTCGTAATTAGAATAAAAAAGGGGTTTCGGAAAGTACTTTCCGAAACCCCTTTTTTATTTATTGTGCCATGACATTGCGGCTGCTCTTTTGAGGGAGCAGCCACAATTGGAAAAAAACAGATTATTTCTCTGGCTCAAGGGACGCTGCCCGCGCCACCAGGAATTTCCAGGACTTGGTCACATCCTTCTGGGACATGGCCATCAGCTCGTCGGCATGGGCCGGATTCATCATCTTCAGCATCCGGTAGCGGTTCTCGTCCATGGCGTATTCGGCAAAGGGGATGGTCGGCGCCTTGGAGTCGATGTGCAGGGGATTCTTGCCCTGCGTCCTCCAGCTCCGGGTTGTAGCGGTACAGCGGCCAGTGGCCGCATTCCACCGCCTTCTTCTGCTGATCCAGTCCCTTGGCCATGTTGATGCCGTGGTTGATGCAGTGGGCGTAGGCAATGATCAGGGATGGGCCGTCATAGGCCTCGGCCTCGGCGAATGGCCTTGGCCACCTGGATCGGGTTGGCGCCCATGGCGACCTTGGCCACATAGACATTGCCGTAGGTGGAGAAGATCATGCCGATATCCTTCTTCGGCATCTTCTTGCCGCCGGCGGCGAACTGGGCGGTGGCGGCCCGGGGGGTCGACTTCGACATCTGGCCGCCGGTGTTGGAGTAAACCTCGGTGTCCAGGATCAGGACGTTGACGTTCTCGCCGGAGGCCAGGACGTGGTCGAGACCGCCGTAGCCGATATCATAGGCCCAGCCGTCGCCGCCGAAGATCCACACCGATTTTTTCACCAGGTAGTCGGCCACCTGGTAGGAGCCGTTTGGCAATGATCGATCCTTGCTGCCTGCCAGGGTCTCCTTCAGCTTGGCCACCCGGTCGCGCTGGGCCTCGATCTCGTCCTGGGTCTTCTGGGCGGCATTGAGCAGTTCCGTCGGCCATCTTCTTGGTGATCAGTTTTTCGGCCACCGCCTTTTGCAGCAGCTCGGCCGCCTGGGCGGCCAGCTTGTTGACCGTGTAGCGCATGCCCAGACCGAACTCGGCATTATCCTCAAACAGCGAGTTGGACCAGGCAGGGCCACGGCCGTCGGCCCGTTTGGCAGTAAGGGGTGGTGGGCAGGTTGCCGCCGTAGATGGAGGAACAGCCGGTGGCGTTGGCGATCAGCATCCGGTCGCCGAACATCTGGGTGGCCAGCTTGATGTAGGGGGTCTCGCCGCAGCCGGCGCAGGCGCCGGAGAACTCGAACAGCGGGCTGCTTGAGCTGGCTGCCCTTGATGGTGGAGGGGTCGATCTCGCTGATATCGACCTCCGGCAGGGTCGAGGAAGTACTTGACGTTGGCGGCTCCTCGGTCCCGCAGGGCCTTCGGTGTTGGCGATCATCTGCAGGGCCTTGGTCTTGGCCGGGCAGGCAGTCGACGCACAGGGTGCAGCCGCAGCAGTCCTCGGTGAAGACCTGGACCGTGGTCTTGCGGCCCTTGAACTGGGCGCCCACGGCATCGACGGTCTTGAAGGACTTGGGGGCTCTTCTTCAGGTCGGCGGCTTGACGATCTTCATCCGGATGGAGGCGTGCGGGCAGACCAGCGAGCAACGGCCGCACTGGATGCAGTTTTCCGGCAGCCATTCCGGCACGTGCACGGCGATATTGCGCTTCTCGTACTGGGTGGTGCCGGTGGGCCAGGTGCCGTCGTCCGGCATCTGGGAGACCTTGATCTCGTCGCCCTTGCCCTCGATCATCTTGGCGGTGACCTCCTTGACGAAGTCCGGGGCGTCGGCCGGAACAGTAGCCGGCAGTTTGGCATGACCGCTGGCGGTCTTGGGCACCTTGACCTCGACGATGTTGTTCACCGCCGCGTCGACCGCGCCGTAGTTCATCTTGACGACCTTGTCGCCCTTCTTGCCGTAGGTCTTCTTGATGGCGCCCTTGATGGCCGTGATGGCCTCATCCTTGGTGAGGATGCCGGAGATCAGGAAGAAGGCGGTCTGCATGATCATGTTGATCCGGGCGCCCAGGCCCAGGGCCTCGGCCAGGTTGATGGCGTCGATGATGTAGAATTTGGCCTTCTTGGCGATCAGCTGCTTCTGGACCTTGGCCGGCAGCTGCTTCCAGATCTGGTCCTTGATTGAAGGTGGTGGTCAGGAGGAAGGTGCCGCCTTCTTCAAGGTTGCGCGAGCATGTCGTACTTGTCGAGGAAGGTGAAGTTGTGGCAGGCGATGAAGTTGGCCTTGTTGATCAGGTAGGGGGCGACAATCTGGTTCTTGCCGAAACGCAGATGGCTGGTGGTGATCGAGCCCGATTTCTTGGAGTCGTAGACAAAGTAGCCCTGGGCGGAGTTGTGGGTCTCGGTGCCGATGATCTTGATGGTGTTCTTGTTGGCGCCGACTGTGCCGTCGGAGCCCAGGCCGTAGAACATGGCCCGGACGACGTCCTTGCCCTCGATGTTGAAGGCCCGGTCGTAGCTCAGGCTGGTGCGGGCCACGTCGTCGTCGGGGCCGACGCAGAAGTGGTTCTTGGCGGCCATGGCGGCCATGTTGTCGAAGACCGCCTTGACCATGGCCGGGGTGAACTCGGCCGAACCCAGGCCGTAACGGCCGGAGAGGATCAGGGGCTGGTCTGCGGCGGTATTGGCCTCCACCGCCTCGCCGACTGCGGTGCGGACGTCCAGATAGAGCGGCTCGCCGGCGCTGCCCGGTTCCTTGGTGCGGTCGAGCACGGTGATGCGTCTTAACTGTCTTGGGCAGGGCGTTGACCATGGCCTTGGCAGTCAAAAGGCCGGAACAGGCGGACGATGACCAGGCCCACCTTCTTCTGCCCTGGGCGATCAGGTAGTCGATGGTGGCGGCCACGGTTTCGGCGCCGGAGCCCATCATGACCACGACATCCTCGGCATCCGGAGCGCCGTGATAATCGAAGAGGTGGTACTGGCGGCCGGTCAGGGTGGCGAACTTGTCCATGGTCTCCTGGACGATGGCCGGGCAGTGCCTTGTAATATTTATTGACGGTCTCGCGGCCGGTGAAATAGACGTCGGGGTTCTGGGCGGTGCCGCGCATGGTCGGCCGGTCCGGGGTCAGGCCGCGCTGACGGTGGGCAACGACCAGATCCTCGTCGATCATGGCTGGCCATGTCTTCACGGGTGAGCTGCTCAATCTTCTGGATCTCGTGGGAGGTCCGGAAGCCGTCGAAGAAATGCATGAAGGGAATTCGGGAGGCCAGGGTGGCCTGGGTGGAGATCAGGGCCATATCCTGGCACTCCTGGACGTTCTGGGAGCAGAGCATGCCCCAGCCGGTCTGGCGGGCGGCCATGACGTCGCCATGGTCGCCGAAGATCGAGAGTCCCTGGCAGGCGATGGAGCGGGCGGTGACATGAAAGACGGTGGGGGTCAGCTCGCCGGCGATCTTGTACATGTTGGGGATCATCAACAGCAGCCCCTGGGAGGCGGTGAAGGTGGTGCACAGGGCGCCGGTGGCCAGCGAGCCGTGCAGGGAGCCGGCAACGCCGCCTTCGGACTGCATCTGGGTGACAACCGGGACGGAGCCCCAGATGTTCTCCTGCATGGCGGTGACTTTGGTATCCGCCTCGGCCGCCATCGGCGAGGATGGGGTGATGGGGTAGATGGTGATGACTTCGCTGGTGGCGTAGGCCACATGGGTGCAGGCCTGATTGCCGTCGATGGTGACCATTTTTCGGGACATGGAACGAATCTCCTTGATTGCTTTGATTGGAATATATAATTCTGTCTGTTTATGCGTTTCTCGACTATTTTTGGGGCAGATCGCTCAGGTCGTCAAGGCCCTGGCTGACGATGGTGTATCCGCCCATTGACGCGATCTCACTGGCAAGGGCCTCGGTACTTTGTTTCGGAAGAATGCGCACCGAGACTCGTTTGAATCCGGGCGGGGCATCATTAAAAGAGGTCAGGATGGAGAGGACGCTGGCGTTGTGCTGGCGCAGGATATCAATGAGCCTGGAGACGGAGCCGCCGGCGTCAGACATGTCAATGACAAACTGGTAGGTGCCGTCCTGGATCCCGGTGGCGTGGATGAATCCCCGGAGGACGTCGGATTCCGAGAGCAGGCCCACCAGATTGTTGTTCTCGTCAACGATCAGCAGTCCCGAGATCTTGTTACTGAGCATCACCAGGGCGGCCTTCTCCAGGGTGTCATCCTTTTTCAGGCAGATGGGCTTGCCGGTCATGACATCCTTGACCTTCATTTCGGAGAGCAGGTAATACATCTCGTGCAGATCCATGTCGGTCTTGCTGGATGGCGAGGCATCTTTCAGGTCGCGGTCGGTGATGATACCAGCGAGTTTACCATGGGACAGGACTGGCAGTCGTCTGATATTGTTCTCTTTCATGGTTCGGGTGGCCCGCATGACCGAGGTGTTGGCATCCACGGTCAGAATCGTAGTTGCCATCCAGTCCTTTATTAACATAAATGCCTCCTTGGGGTCGTGTAAATGGTTGCGCAAATCATAGAAAATGGAATAATAAATGGACGTGCCCGATGGCAAGGGGAGATGAAGAACATGCCTCAAGGCTGAAAAGTATCATATCTGAAATTGAATTTAATAAAAACAATATGCGAGTATAAAATATTTTAAATCTTGATGCAAGACATGAATGAAATTGATATGTGCTGCCCATGAATGTCCTCTCTGATCTGAATCTCGAACAATTACTCATGGTTCTTGCCGATATGGAGCAGTTTGTCTTTCTGGATACGGTAAAACCCGACCCTGGGAACGCGACCTCGCTCCTCTTCCTGAACCCGGTCAGTCGTCTGCAATGTTGCAGGGGCGATGATGCCCGGTTATTTCTGGTCCGGATTGAGTCGGCCCTGGCCATGGGCTATCATGTGGCCGGCTGGTTCAGCTATGAGTTTGGGTATCTCATGGAGGAAAGGTTGCAGGGACTTCTTTGCCGGCCAGATGATGTTTCGCTCCTGCTGGCCGATCTCGGAGTTTTTTCTGAACCCTGCCGCTTTGATCACCGCTCAGGCAAAAGCAACTTTCCCGGGCTCCCTGCCGCCAACCCCGGAGCGCGTGATACCGGGCCATCCCTGGACTGCTCCTGTCAGGTGAAAAATATCCGTCCCAGCCAGGAGCGGGACGCCTATCTGCTGGCCATCCAGGCCATCCAGCAATATATCCGGGCAGGTGATACCTATCAGGTGAATTATACCCTGAAGCTGCTTTTTGATTTTTTGGGGACGCCTGAAGCCCTCTATAAAGTACTCCGGCGGAATCAGTCCGTGGCCTACGGGGCCTATATGCGCCTGGGAGAGTCCCGGCTGCTCTCCTTCTCTCCCGAGCTTTTCTTCAGGAAGGACGCGGAGGGAGTCATGGTACGGCCGATGAAAGGCACCATGCACAGGGGGCGCTTCCCCGATGAGGATAATGAGCAGGCGCAGCGGTTACGTAATGACCCAAAAAATCGCAGTGAGAATGTGATGATCGTTGACCTCCTGCGTAACGATCTGGGACGATTGATGCATGATCTGGGAGACGGCCCGGTGCGCACCCGTTCGCTCTTTGATGTGGAGCGCTATGAGACCCTGCTGCAGATGACCTCCACCATTGTCGCTTCCGGCGGCCGGGATAATCTTGCCTCCCTGACCCTGGCGCAGCTCTTTCAGGCCCTGTTTCCCTGCGGCTCTGTGACCGGCGCCCCCAAGATCAGGACCATGGAGATCATTTCGGAGCTGGAGCCCGATCGGCGCGGGGTCTATACCGGGGCCATCGGCTATCTGGCGCCCTCGGGGGAGGCGCTCTTTAATGTGCCGATTCGTACTGTCACCTTGTGCGGCACGCATGGTGAAATGGGCATCGGTTCCGGGATTGTGGCCGACTCAGTCCCTGAACAGGAGTGGCAGGAGTGTCTGCTCAAGGGCAGGTTTCTAACTTCTTCCTCTCCACCGTTTCAGCTCATCGAGACCCTATTGTGGGAGCCTGGATCAGGTTATTGGCTCTTGACCGACCACCTAAAACGCCTTCGCGCCTCTGCTGACTATTTTCTTTTTCACTGTGATCTGCCAGCCATTGAGTACGAATTGAGACGGGAGAGGCTCCTCTTCACTGATATTCCCATGCGTGTCCGTCTGACCCTGGCCAAGGATGGCCTGGTTGCCATCAGTTCCCAACCCTGTTCCCGGCCTGTTGCCCGCCGGCTGCCCCGTCAACCGGATCGGCTCGCTGCTGATCTGCCGCAGATCGAGATATCCTCACTGCGCACAGACTCATCCATGCCCTGGTATTTTCATAAAAGCACCAGACGGAAGCTCTATGACCGTGAGCTGCAAAGGGTCAGGGAGAAAGGAATGCTTGATTGTTGTTTTTTGAATGAACGGGCAGAACTCACCGAGGGATGTATCTCCAATATTATTTTGTGGCGGAAGAGGGGCTATGTGACCCCGTCCTTGCAATGTGGATTGTTGGCAGGTATCATGAGACAATCTCTGCTTGCCGATGCACAAATTCCCTTGCGTGAAGAAGTGCTGACGCTTGCTGATCTCCAGGATGCGGAGGCTCTTTTTCTCTGTAACTCGGTGCGGGGGGTAGTTCAGGTGACAGGGACTTTTTGATGTCTTCGTGCATGTCTGCACGCGGTTTACTGGACAAGGCCCCGGTCATCCTCATGGCTTATCTCCGCTGGTGCGATAAGCAGATGGTGCGCGTCGCCAAGACTGCGTACCATGATCATGAAGGTGGATGGCAGGGGCAGTTCCCGTCCCTTTATGAGAATGCCTATCTCGGCGGCTTGATTCAAGAGTCTTCCGCTGTCCTTTTCTTCCCTGTTGTCGCACAGGGTCTGCATACGCAGGGCATCGGTGAGCGGCGCGGTCAGGGCTGGAAGTTCCCGGGCCAGGCTGAGCAGCTCCTGCTCAATGTCTGCCCGGTTTTTTCTGCAAAAGTCCTGAAACTGTTCTTCCGGATTCACGGTGCCGAACAGCGCGTTGGTAATGGCGCCGGTGAGCATGGCCAAGGAGGACGAGTCTCGCTCCGGGTATTTTCTGGTCAGCAGGGAGCGCAGTTCTTTGAACAGGACCATCTGCACCACGCAAATTCCTTCCCGCAAGACCGGAATCAATCGTGATCTCGGATTGTTTGTTTTATTGGTTTCCATCACGGACCTAGAGAACCATCTTGACGGCAAGATGGTTCTGCAGATTCTGGTATATGGCCAGCCGGGAGGTCTCGTCGGCAACCTCGATTTCCACATTCAGGCTGCAATATTTGCCGCCGGAACTGTTTTTTGATGGTGAAATAAAGGCCCGGGCAGGACATACCGCTTCGATTGCCCTGGTCAGAGAGGATACATCCTCGCCAATAACCTTATAGAGCCAGATGCAGGGGTAGCTGATCGCCGGCTTTTTTGTATCTTCTTGTTGTGTTTTTTTGGTATCGATCCGCATTGTTTGTCCATACTCCTTGCTTGTCGGATTATTTTTCCATGACTTTACCGAGGAGGTCCGGAAGAGTCAAGGGGAACAGAGAAGGGATTCAATGTTCAGGGGAATGATAGTAGATGGTAATGGTTAACCTTTGTCAGGTGGAAAAGTGGAAATGAAGAAGGCATTGGCAAAATACAGCTCTCTTTTTAAGGATATGCTGGGGGACCAGAAGGCGAAGATCGAGGACTGTTTTGTCTTTGAACAGGATTTTTTTGATGCAATCCCGGTGCCTGTCTTCTTGCATGATCTTGAGGGTAAGTACCTCGGATTCAATCAGGCCCTGGTTGACTTTCTGGGGGTGGAACGTGCAAGGATCCTGGAACAGGGCGTCTATCATTTTCTGGCCCCTGCACGGGTGGAGGAATACCGGCAGAGAGACGCAGAGCTTTTGGCAAGGGGTGGTCGGGACTCTTTTGAATCGCTGGTCTCAGGTCGGGATGGCCGGGAGCGATCCGTGGTCTTTACCAGGGCCACGACCCATGATCAAGAGGGGCGCGTTCTAGGACTCATTGTCACCCTCTTTGATCTCTCGCAGTTGAAAGAGGCCCAGAGAAGTCTGGGAGAGGCGGAATCCCAAAAACAGGCAATCCTTGATGGCATCCCGGATACAGTGGCCCTGCTTGATTGCGACCTGCATTTGATCTGGAGCAATAGGGTTAACTATGAAAAGATGAGTGTAGGGCCCGATCCGGTGGAACATTACTGTCAACAACTCTTTCTCTGTCGAAAACCCGTGTGCGAGGATTGCGCGATTCGTCGCAGTATCCTGAGCGGGAAGATCGAGTATGGAATGCAGGAAGTTGAAGGTGGCCAGGGAGCCGGGGAAGGTAAGAGCTTTGAACTGGTTGCCAACCCGCTGAAGGATGGGGCGGGCAAGGTCAAGGGCGTGGTCCTCATCTCCCGGGATATTACTGAAAGGATCAAGTTGGAAAAACAGCTGCGCTCTTCGCAAAAGATGGCGGCCATTGGCACACTGGCCGGCGGGATTGCCCATGATTTTAATAATGTCCTGACTCCGATCATTGGTCAGGCGGAGATCGTGCGTTTTCGCATGCGGCAGCGCGGACAGCAGGATCCTGACCTTGAGAATTCCATTGCCGAGATTCTCACGGCCGCCAAAAGGGCCAAGCGGTTGGTCGAGCAGATCCAGACCTTTTCCCGGAGTCAGGAACAGAGGGGTGTCGCCTTGTATCTTCATTCCGTGATCAAGGAGGTGATGGATCTGGTAAAAGTGGGCCTGCCCAGCACCATCGAGATTCGTCAGGAGATCGATAGGGAGTGTGGGCAGGTCGTGATTGATCCGGTTCAGCTGCACCAGCTGTTGATGAATCTCTGCATCAACAGTTTTCATGCCATGGAAGGGCGTGGCGGGATTTTGACCGTGCGGCTTGCCAAGGGAGAAGAAGATCAGGAGGGACGGAAGTGGGTGGTCTTAAGTGTCGCTGATACCGGCACCGGAATTGAACCCTCGGTGCTGCCCAGGATCTTTGAACCCTATTATACCACCAGTGACAAGAGCCGAGGCACGGGGATGGGGCTGGCCATGGTGCACGGCATCGTCAGTGGCCATGGGGGCAGGGTGGAGGTGGAAAGTGAGGCCGGCGTGGGGACCACATTTAAGGCCTATCTGCCAGTCGCCTCGGTCGCGGCCATTCCTGCGGAGAGTGCGCTCGTAATTCCCGCGCTCGTTGGCGGCAAGGAACATATCCTGGTCGTTGATGATGAAGAGCAGGTGCTTGATGTTATAACCAATATTTTGAAAGGATTGGGCTACAGGGTGACGGGCTCGACTTCCGGTCAGGAGGCCCTCTTGCTGTTTCGGAAGGCCGCGCCGGATTTCGATTTATTGGTCGCCGATCTCACCATGCCCCTGATGACCGGAGTTGACCTCTGTGTGGAGATCAGGAAAGTTAGGTCTGATCTGCCGCTTATCCTCTGTAGCGGGGATTTGGAGCAGATCACAACAGAGCTGCGGCAACGGTCGGGTGTTGATGAATGCTTTGCAAAACCGATATCGATACAGGAACTGGCCCGGATCGTGCGCCGGGCCCTTGACCGGAAGTAAAATTCAATTACGAATTACGAATTACGAATTACGAATTGAAAGTCGGATAAATCGTAATTCGTAATTCCTAATTCGTAATTCCTTAAACGCTGCCGTTTATAAGGCTGATCTGGTCATTGAGCGTCCAGAAGTCATAGATATAGCCCAGACCGAACAGGCCTCCCGTCAATAGGTAGATGATCCCTGTGATCCATTTTCCCATATAAAAGCGATGGATGCCCAGGAGCCCGAGAAAGGTGAGGAAGATCCAGGCCAGATTGTAATCGACGGCCCCTTCGTGGAAGCGGATATCGGCATCTCTGTTCATTGAGGGGATGAGAAAGAGATCCACCAGCCAACCGATCAGGAAGAGTCCCAGGGTAAAAAAATAAATGGTGCCGGAAATGGGCCTGCCGTAATAAAAACGATGGGCACCAATAAAACCGAAGATCCAAAGCAGATAGCCCATGAGCGGGCTGTGGGTTTGTGGTTGGGTCATTGTTTGCTTCCTCCTTGCTGTCTTGTCAGAAAGTGTCTGGTTTCCATGTACCGCATGGGAACTTTGTTATGGACGCGCCGCCTCCATAAATTTTCTACATCCCCTGAACCCGTAAAACCTTCTTTTTTAACCCTTGAACCCGGGCATAGGCTTCATGGATCAGCCTCTCCGGGATCATGCCGTTATCTATTGCCCGCAGGATGGCAGGAATGATGCGCACCAGAATTTCCGGATTGTAATCAAGATTATTTCCAACTATAAGCAGGTCAACGCCGGCCGCAAGGGCAAGACAGGCGGCTTCTTCCAGGCCATATCGGTCGGTTATAGCCTTCATCTGCAGGTCGTCGGAAATGACGACCCCGTTAAAATGCAGTTCCTGGCGCAGGAGCTTGGTGATGATAGGGGGAGAGAGGGTGGCGGGATGGGTGGCGTCCAGCCCTTTATGGAAAAGATGGCCGCTCATGATGGCATCGGCCAGGCCACTGGCAATCAGCTCCTTATAGGGCTGAAGCTCATCTTCGTTCCAGGTTTCCGTAATATCGGTGAATCCCAGATGGGAGTCGTTTCGGGAGCTGCCATGGCCGGGAAAATGTTTGAGGCAGCTGAGGACGCCCCGACTGCGGTGCGCCTTGATCCAGTGGCCGGCATGGGCGCTGACGGTAGCGGCAGATGGTGAAAAGCTGCGCTCAAGTCTGCCGATCACCGGATTTTCCGGAAAGGAGTTGAGGTCAACAACCGGGGCAAGATTCAGATTAATCCCCATGGCCTGCAGGGTGTCGGCACTGGTCAGTCCATGGATCGTGGTCAGGGTGCTGTCATTTTTTTGACCAAGCTCGGCTGCGCTTGCCGTTGGTGGAAAGCCCATTTCCGGTTTAAGTCTGCGGACTTTTCCGCCTTCCTGGTCCACTCCTATGAGCAGGGGCGTCTGGGCAAGTCCCTGCAGGGTGGCGATGAGGGCCTTGACCTGAGAGGCCGACCTGATGTTATTGTGGTCCTTTTTCTGGGCCAGGGAACGGTCAAAGAGGATAACGCCGCCCAGGTTTCTCTGGCGGATATCCGCAGCCACGGGATGGGACGCATCAATGCTCTCTCCCTCGAATCCGAGGAGAAAGAGCTGTCCGATTTTCTGTTCGATGTTCATGGGTGTGTGGTAAAGACCATTAAGGAGTGGGCATTATTCATTTGCTTATTTGTCAAGGTCCGTAATCTCTGACCCTGTTAAAGGCGCGTGAGGTCAGGGCGGTGGATGAGTAGTGGCGAGGGAAGTGGAGGGCCTCTCCACTTCCCCTGAAATTGCCTTTACCCTTCTTGTCGCTTAATTGCAACAGAAGAGAAGTGTGCTGATGGCTGTGAAATCGGCATTGCTCTTGCTTTAATCAAACTAGCTGCTTGGCTGATTTACCTATAAGTACATACTTTTTTTGATGATTTTTATTTAATTATTTTTGATTTGAAAACAGGAACTTTATTCTTTGCCATCCATAACACCAAAACCAGGAAGAAAGGTTGTATATGACCAGGGGCCAAATATGACCATTTTTGACGTGACGATGAATGGCAGCTCTGAACTGTATTTTTATCTATTTATGCATAAAATCAAAAGGATGAATGGCTGGATATTGAGTGCTGGCAGTACTGGCACAAAACTTGCTTATAAAGAGTGCTGAACAAAATGCATTTATCAGACAACTTCAAGGAACCCTTCTGTCTTGACTTTCGTCGTGATAGGTACAATGGGGTAATTTGTAGTTAATCTTTGAGGGAGGATCATGAAATGAATAAGGTATGTAATATGATTAAATATGTTTTAGCATTTTTTTTAATGGTGATACCGCTTGTTGCCTGCAATGGTGGTGGAAGTGATGGTGGTTCAACCAGTACGACCGGCACCCTGAAAGTTGGTCTCACCGACGCCCCAGGCGATTATCTGCATGTTTATGTCACTATAAAAGAAGTGCAGGTAAATCAGGCAACAGAGGAAGAAGGAGATGGCTCGGGTTGGCTCACTGTACTGACCCCGGGAAAAACCTTTGACCTTCTGGAGCTGCAAAACGGCGTAATAGCCAATTTGGGTTTAGCAGAACTTGAAGCCGGTCACTATAATCAGATGCGGCTTATACTGGATGAGAAGAAGCCTGAAGCGCATCCTTATGCTAATTATTTGGTTATTGCAGGGGAAGAAGGAATAAATCCAGATATAGTCGAGCTCAAAGTGCCAAGCGGATCTCAGACCGGAATTAAAATTGTGCACGGATTTACTATCGTTGCCAGCGGGGCTACTGAGCTGATACTTGATTTTGATGCACAAAAATCAATTGTGCAGGCCGGAAAGAGCGGGCAGTGGCTGCTGAAGCCGACCATCAAGGTTCTGGAGACAGAAACTTACTCCGTAAGTGGTGTTGTTCTTGAAGATGGAAGTTCAGCTGCAGTTGAAGGAGCCTCAGTAAGTGCCCAGGTTAATAATTCTGGAACTGATCTAATAACTGATGCTGCTGGCACCGAAAGTAAAACAGATGGCACATACTTTATGTATCTCCCAATCACTGGCGACAGTTATAATATTGTTGCAACTAAGGATGGCTATGCTCCTGAATGTAAGGTGCTTAATTTTACCCAACCCGCTGAACATGCTGATTTTACCTTGATTCCTGCAGCCACAGGAACGCTTGTTGGTTCGGTAACTGGCCTGGCAGCAAAGGAGGACTCTGCATTTTTCAGCATCAGGCAGGTAGATACCTCATGTGGCGTGATTGAAGTGGCTTCAGCCAGTGTTTTAAATACGATGCCTACCGATCCCGAGCGTATCTCTTTCGCGCCCATTACTTTACCTGTTGGAACATATCAAGTAGTTGTGTCGTCAGCAGGAAAAACTTCGCAGGTGTCTGATGTTGATGTGGTGGCGGGCAGTGTTGATACACTGGATATTGATTTTTAAAGTGGCGCTAGCAGCAATAAGGAACTCTCATCTGCAGGGTGAACCTTCTTCCTGATATAAACGAAAAAAGCCGGCTCATCATGAGCCGGCTTTTTGCGTTTGCAGGGGCAGGGTTGCAAAAAGCCAGCCCGGCCTGGAATTCGTCAGTTTTTTGACTGGCTCGGAAGACATACCTTCGTCCTCCAGCTGAATGGTCAGAGGGATGAGGTGCAGTTCTTTGCACCTTTGTTCGGTGCGTCCCAGCGACCATTCCCCGCATCTGGCCTGTCCAGCCAGCATCGAGTCGATGGCAGCAACCACGCCTGCCACATCGATCACAGGATGCCTGGCAAAGACCTGCGGCAACCCCTGGGTCAGGTTGCAGGCCAGGCAGCAACCGGGCCGTTCGTGCAGACGCAACTCCAGGGCGAGGCTCTTGCCATCCGTGCCCTTGTAGGCCAGCTCAATGTCATAGGCTCCTTCACTGGCATCGCCGAACAGGGCCTCAAAAAAATCATTGGAACGTTCTCGGGAAAATATCTGCTGCAGGGACTCAGGGGTAAAGAGGGCGTCGATCGTCTTGGTATCCATGATGTTTTTTTTAGTATTGAGGGTTGAAGAAGAGTGTCGCCAGGGCCTTGACTCCGGACCCTGCTTGGACAGAGAGTATCTTGCGAGCTGGTAGCAGGTAACGAATACATTCCTGGCCATTTCATGGTTGTTGCCATCAGGATGACAACAACCATCTATGAAAGGGACCAAAAGGCTTTTGATTATAAACTCCCTAGCGTCTTTGTCAACCGCTGTTGCGGTGCAAGGGCCACTGTGGTAAAGTTCGTCCATGCAATCCCCTCTCTCAAACATGGAAAACAGTCATCCCCTGCCGACCCTGGACCTCAATGACCTGAACCCTGCCCAGCAGGCAGCGGTGATCAGGACCGAGGGGCCGGTTCTGGTCGTGGCCGGGGCCGGCAGCGGCAAGACCAGGACCCTGGTGTACCGGGTGGCCCATCTCCTGGAAAAGGGGGTGGCCCCGGAGAATATCCTTCTGCTGACTTTTACCCGGAAATCCGCCCAGGAGATGTTGTGGCGGGCCGGCCGTCTCCTCAATGATTCCTGCAACCGGGTGGTGGGCGGCACCTTCCATGGGACGGCCAACCTGCTGCTCAGGCGCTATGGCTCGCATCTTGGCTTCGGCTCTTCCTTTACCATCATTGACCGTTCCGATGCCGAAGGGATCATCAATCTCCTGAAATCCTCTCTGGGGCTTACCGGGCGTGACCTGCAGTTTCCCTCCAAACGGGTGATCATCAACATGATCAGCGGGGCGGTCAACAAATCCATGGCCCTTGAGGATCTGCTCTTTGCCAGCTACGTCCATCTCAGCGAGCATGCGGATGACCTGCTCAGGCTGCAGAAACATTATCGGGAGTTCAAGTTTACCCATGCACTGATGGACTATGACGACCTGCTCGTCAACTGGAAACGGCTGCTGGCCGAGGTTCCGGAGGCGAGGGCGGCCATTGGTGCCCGTTTTACCCACATCATGGTGGATGAGTATCAGGATACCAATCTGGTGCAGGCGGAGATCGTCCGTCTGCTGGCGTACGGCCATGATAATGTGATGGTGGTGGGCGATGATTCCCAGTCCATCTATTCCTTTCGCGGCGCGGACTTTTATAATATCATGCGTTTTCCCAAGCTGTTTCCTGACACCCATATCATCAAGCTGGAGGAAAACTACCGCTCCACCGAGCCCATCCTCGCCTTGACCAACGATATCATCTGTCACGCCACCGATAAATACAGCAAGACCCTCTTTACCCGCCTGGAAGGGACGGTCAGGCCCGTGCTCTTTGCAGCGGCTGATGAACGGGAAGAGGCCAGATTTGTAGCCGGCAAGATCAGGGAACTGGTCGCTTCCGGTGTCCGTTTCCAGGATATTGCGGTGCTGTTCCGTTCCGGTTTTCATTCCTATAAGCTGGAGATCGAGCTGGCCAGCGCCGGGGTCGATTTTGAGAAGCGGGGTGGGCTGAAGCTGACGGAGTCGGCGCACATGAAGGATGTCCTTTCTTTTCTGCGCCTCCTTGCCAATCCCCGGGATAATCTCTCCTGGAACAGGGTGCTGCTGCATCTGGATAAGGTGGGTCCCAAGACGGCCCAGAAGATTGCCGCCCAGATCGGCCAGTCTCCGGAGCCGTTTCAGCTCCTGGCCGAGCTTCCGGCAGGCAAAAACTGGGAAGAGGGGATCCGGAGTCTGGCCCGGCTCTTTTCCGATCTGCTCCAGGAAAAATCGCCGGCGGCCATGTATGAACTGATCATGATCTACTATCAGCCGCTCTTTGAGCGCTTGTATCATGATGATTATCCCAAACGGCAGAAGGACCTTGAACAGCTGCAGGGCATTATCAGTGAATACGCTGATCTGCAGACATTCGTCGACGACACCACCCTTGATCCCCCAGACTCGGCCACCTCGCGCCAGGTGGAGGACGCGGACCGGATGGTCCTGTCCACGATCCATTCCGCCAAGGGGCTGGAGTGGGAAGCGGTCTTTGTCATAGGTCTGGCCGATGGCAGGTTTCCCCATGCCAAGGCGGAACCGGGCGAGCAATGGGAGGAGGAGCGGCGCCTGCTCTATGTGGCCGCCACCCGGGCCAGGAAATATCTCTATCTGAGCTATCCCAAGGAATTGATGACCCCGGACCGCCAGTTTCGGCGGGTGGGGATGTCGCCTTTTCTCTCTGAACTCAAAGGGGGGCTCTTTGATCGGCTCCAGGAGGAGGAGCGCCACTCCTCTTTTAGTTCACGAAGCTTCACCAGGGTGGATGATCATGTTGCCTCGTTGCCGAAAAGCAGGAGCAAGCTTTCCCTGACCGATCTGGTGGAAGGCACCCAGGTCAGCCATGCCTTTTTCGGGACCGGGGCGGTTATGGCCATGGGCAGTGGTCGCACTGTTAATGTCCTCTTTGATCGGCATGGTCTGAAGACCCTGCATCTTGATTATGCGAAATTGACGATTGTGACCGATTAAGAACTGATTTTCCGCAGAGACATAAAGGCGCTGAGAAAGAACGCAAGATGTTTTTTCCTCAGCGCTTCTGCGTCTCGGCCGGGGAAATTTCATAACGTAAACTCTTTCTTTTTTTATTGTAGATGAACTACCAGGAAGCACAACTCTATCTCGAAGCTCTGCAGTTTCATAAGATCAAGCTGGGCCTTGACTCCATGCGCTCGTTTCTGGCCAGGGTCGGCCATCCGGAGCGGCAACTGCGCTATGTGCATGTGGCCGGCACCAACGGCAAGGGGTCGGTGAGTGTCACTCTTCTGACCCTGCTGGCCGGGGCCGGATATCGGGTTGGCCTCTATACCTCGCCCCATCTCAGCTCGGTCAGGGAACGTTTCCGGATCAACGATGAATTTATCAGCCGGGAGAAATTCGCGGAACTGGCCACCCGGATCCGTGGTGTGCTGGGCGTAGAAAAAATAACCTACTTCGAGTTTACCACCGCCCTGGCCCTGCTCTGGTTTGCAGAATCCGGACTGGATCTGGTGATCCTCGAGACTGGGCTGGGCGGCAGACTGGATGCCACCAATGTGGTTATGCCCCTGGTCTCGGTGATCACCAATGTGACCATGGACCATGAGGCCTATCTCGGCACCACCGTGGCGGCAGTGGCGGCGGAAAAGGCCGGGATCATCAAGGATTCAGTGCCCGTGGTCTCCGGGTGGCGGCGGATGAGGGATTGGAGGTGGTGCAGCGGACCTGTCAGGAGCGCAACGCGCCCCTCTATCTCTATGGCCGGGATTTTCATGCCGAACAGGGCGCGGATCGGCTCTGGTCGTGGCTGCCGGATGGCGCCACCCTGCCTGCTGATCGCCTTGGCACCTTACGCTGCTCCATGCGCGGCAGTTATCAGACCATCAATGCCTCCCTTACCCTGGCCATGCTGGCCCTGCTTCGGCCCCACGGGTTTCTGCTGGCGCCGGAGGCAATACGCGCAGCTCTGGCAACGGTGCGCTGGCCAGGTCGTCTCGAGCATGTCTGCCTGGACCGGCAGAGTCGGGCGATATCTGAACAAGTGCGGAGAACGGATGACAAAACCGTCTGCTACCTCCTGGACGGGGCACACAATCCGGCGGGAGTGGAGAGTCTGGTCCTTACCCTGCGTCAGGAGTATGAATACAAGCGGCTGGTCGTGGTCTGGGGCGCCATGCTCGATAAGGATCTGCGGAAGACCCTGCCGCTGATTGGCGAGCTGGCCTCGACCCTGCTGCTCACCAGGCCGGATGGGGAGCGCGCCGCCGACCCGGAGCAGTTGCTGGAGCATCTTGATGAAGCGACGCAGGGACGCTGTGAGTGCATCGCCAGGGTCGATCAGGCCCTGCTGCGGGCCGAGGCGCTGGCGAGGGCCGGAGACCTGATTGTGGTGGCCGGTTCGTTGTACCTGGTCGGGGCGGCGCGCAAGATCCTGCTGGGTGAGTTGGTGACAGAGTGAGGGACTTTTTCGGTTTTGACGGGATGGATGAGGCCGCGATCCGCACGGAACGGGCCAAGGCCAGGGAGATGCGCAAGACCGCTGGTGGCAGCAGAAGACCGCCTCCGGCAGGTGTTATTATTGTCAGCAGACAGTCCCCTACAAGGAACTGACCATGGATCATCTGGTGCCGCTGACCCGTGGCGGGCGCAGCACCAGGGATAACCTGGTTCCTGCCTGCAAAAGCTGCAATAACCAGAAAAAAAACATGCTCCCCCTGGAATGGGAAGAATACTTGGATACGCTGAATCTCGAACCGTGACTGAGACGCACCATCCTGCCACGAGCGGTGACTTTTTCCCCGGCTGGTCAGGAACTACTCTCTTGAGCGCTCGGGCTGCATCCATGGTGTTTTCTTCTGGAATGGTTATGGCTTGGTGATCTGGGGGAGAGTTGTTGTCCAAAAAAGAGTAACGGACAAAATCAAAAAATCTGCTTACTTTTGAGACCTTCCTTTGTTTGACGGTTTGTTTTTTTGTGGAAAAAAGATAATGCGTGAGTGTGAAAAATAGTTTAAAAGTGACATGTCTGTTTTTAAAGAGAATCAAGCATCATGGGCGGGTAGCTCAGCTGGATAGAGTGTCGGCCTCCGAAGCCGAAGGTCGCGGGTCCGAATCCCGCCTCGCCCACCATTTCATAATCCAGTATCACCCGATACTGTCTTCAACGGCTTGAGAGATCAGGCCGTTTTTTTTTGTTGTCCTGCGTGATCCGGTAAGGTAGTCTCCAAAAAAGAAAAAAGAATTTTTTGCCCTCTTTTTTGCCCTCTTTTTTCTTGAATATTAAAGGGCTTGATGAGGTTGTTTCCTGACTCTCATACAACATGTTGTAGAATCTCCTTGAGTAATATCATAAGGGTGGTGTATAAGTCTATGCGCTCCATTTTTTCTGACAACCCTTCCACGGAGGTTATTCTTCCCGGGAGGCAGGGGCGTCTCCTTCCCTTGTGGAAGGCGTGGATGAAACATCAGACATAACAAGAGGCACGATATGACCCCTGATCACACCAAACAGGAAATGACCGCCACTGCCGAGACCGTACTGGCCAGGCGCTACTATCTGAAAGATGATGCCGGCCAACCGGTGGAAACCTGGGAGACCCTATGCCACCGTGTGGCCGATGCCGTGGCCCTTGGTGGTGGGAATGGAAGTCGTGTTGCCGGGTTGCAGAAAGAGTTCTTCCGCCTGATCTATCATCTCGATTTCCTGCCCAATTCGCCCTGTCTGATGAATGCCGGGACGGATCTGGGTCAGCTGTCCGCCTGTTTTGTTCTTCCCATAGAAGACTCCATGGATGGGATCTTCACCGCCATCCGCAATGGGGCGCTGGTACACAAGACCGGCGGCGGAACCGGATATTCATTTTCCCGCCTTCGCTCCAAGAACGCGGCCGTGAGATCAACCCAGGGTGTTGCCTCCGGCCCCCTCTCCTTTGCCGCGGTCTTTGATGTTGCCACTGAAACCATCAAACAGGGCGGGAAGCGGCGGGGGGCCAATATGGGGGTGCTCCGTATTGATCATCCCGATATCATGGATTTTATCTGCGCCAAAGAGGATCAGAGCAAATTCAATAATTTTAATTTCAGTGTGGCGATCACCGATGCCTTTATGACGGCAGTGGAGGAGGGGTGTGAATACGATCTGATTGAACCTGCCACAGGAGTTGTGATTGCCTGCCTGGATGCACGCAGCGTCTTTGACAAGATCATTGATCTCGCCTGGCATAATGGTGAACCGGGTGTGCTCTTTATCGATGCGGCCAACCGGGCCAACATGACCCCGCAGCTTGGTGATTTTGAGGCCACCAATCCCTGCGGCGAGCAGTGGCTGCTGCCCTATGAGAGTTGTAACCTTGGTTCCATCAATCTGGCCAATTTTGTCACCCATGGCCAGGTTGATTATGAACGGCTGAAAGAAGTCTCCTGGCGGCCACGACTTTTCTTGATAATGTGATTGACTGCAACCGCTTTCCCATCCCGGAGATTGAGGAGATGACCCTGAAGACCAGAAAGATCGGTCTTGGGATCATGGGGCTGCATGATATGCTGATTCAGATGGGTATTCCCTATGGCAGCGAGGAGGGCCGGGCTGTGGCCTCCGAGGTTATGCAGTTTATCCGTGATGCGGCTGAAGAACGCTCCATGCAGCTGGCTGATGAGAAAGGAGCTTTTCCGGCCTATGATCCTGTTGTCAATAAATATGGCGCCCGCCGCAATGCCGCCCTGACCTCAATCCAGCCGACAGGGACGGTCTCCATGATTGCCGATTGTGCCTCGGGCTGTGAACCCTATTTCTCCATTGTCATGGTCAAGCATGTAATGGATGGCGACCGGCTGATCATGGTCAATAAATATTTTGAACAGGTTGCCAGGAAGGAGGGCTTTTTCTCGGAAGAGTTGATGAGCAAGGTGGCGGACAGTGGCACGGTCATCGGCCATGAGGAAATTCCGGAACATTGGCAGGAGGTCTTCCGCACGGCCCAGGATGTCAGGCCCGAGGACCATATCCGCATGCAGGGAATCCTGCAGCAGAGCGGGGTTGACGCCTCCATCTCCAAGACCATCAATCTGCCCAACAACGCCAGCCGTGAAGAGGTAAAATTGTGTTATCTGCTTGGCTATCAGCTGGGCTGCAAGGGACTGACTGTCTATCGTGACGGATCCAGGGATTCGCAGGTCCTGAATGCCGGGGGATCGACCGCAAGCGAGCAGGTGGCAGTGGTCTCCAGTGAGGGCATGGTGAAGAGGAATCTGCCGGATACCTTGAATGCCAAGCGTTACCGCCTGAAGGATCAGGAGCAGAAGGCTGTCTATATCATCGTCTGTTTTGATGAAAACGAGAAGCCCATGGAGGTCTTTGCCAAATTCCCCTTTGATAATCGGGTTGATCTAAAGGATAAGTCAACCATGTGGACCACCACCTGTCGCCTGGTTTCCCTGGCCTTGCGTTGCAATATCCCTATCAGTGAGATCATTAAACAGCTTGACCGTTCCAGTGGACATATGCTAGATCTGCCAGCGCAGTTGAGTAAGCTGTTTAAGTCATTTATGGCAGGCACCCATCATGGTTTTGCCAGCGCCTGTCCGGAATGTTCCGGTCAGCTGATTTTTGAAGAGGGTTGTGAGACCTGCCATCAGTGTGGGTACAGCAAGTGTTCATAATAATAGAGTAACGTTGAGACAAAGTGAGGTGTGGTAATGGGGAAAATAGGAAGAAATGAGCAGTGCTTCTGTGGCAGTGGCAAAAAATTTAAGCATTGCTGTTTGTTGAAGCAGCAGGCTGGTCTTGCTCCCCGGAGTCCGGAGCAGGCCTTTAAGGTCTCCCTGATTCATGAGATTGAGTTGATCCAGAAGGCGGCGCTTGAAAGGAAACAGAAGATCAAGGAGCTTGGTGTCTTTATCCTCTTCTCGACGGTTGCGGGCGATGCCTGGCTGCTTGAGATCAGCGATTCCGACGGAGTACAGTTGGCGCGTGACGGGGTGGCCCTCGATGTTCCCATTGATCAGAAACCTGAAACCATTGAGGTCAATTGGAGTCATGTCTTTGCCATTCACAATCGGGAATTTGAGATCAAGGCCTATGCGGATCATTCTATCCAGACGCTGGCTGGCTATCCCACCCGGGAGATCAATGCCGCCATGAAACGGATCAAAAAGAAATTTTCAGCGGAACAACTCGGTATGGTCCATGTACAGCAGGATAAACAGCATACTGATGAGTCCTCAAGTCTGACGGAATAAGTTGCTTCTCCTCCTGCGCATAACCCCCATGTTGCTTATTATGGGGGTTATTTTCTTTCTCTCCCATCAGTCTGGCGATAGCCTTTATCTGCCGCCCATCCCCGGCATTGACAAGATCTGCCATCTGGCCATTTATGGAATGCTGGCCATCTCTGTATTGTGGGCCCTTGGCCGGGGGAAGCAGGTTCCTCTGGTCAAGGTGGCCCTGAAAACGGTCCTCTTCTGTCTGCTCTATGGAATGAGTGATGAGTTTCATCAGTCATTTATTCCCCGGCGTTCGGTCAGTGGTCTGGATCTGCTGGCAGACGTGGCCGGAGCAGTAGTGGTCTGTGCGATCTGGATGAATAGCCGGAAGATTCGTGATTATATGGAGTCATGGTATACGACTCTTGCCGGAAGGCTGAAATGAGTTTGTAATAAAAAAGTGTTCCATCGGGCAGTCTGAAAGGTGGCGTTGATGGCACCTCGTTGTCAATTGCGGCCATGGCCCTGTCCAGAAAAGAGTTTGAAAAAAACATATAAATACCAAGGTGTAGTCCGTTTCCAAGGTAACTTCTGCTCTCTGGTAAAAAGGGGATCGCTTTGCAGGGCGATCCCCTTTTTTGTGTTTGCCGCCTTTATCCCCTGTTGCGTAAAAGCCGTGCCATATCTTTGGCAAAATAGGTAAGGATGATATCGGCGCCGGCCCGTTTGATGGAGAGCAGGGTCTCGGCCATGACCTTATCGCCGTCAATCCAGCCTTTTTCCGCGGCTGCCTTGATCATTGCATATTCCCCGCTCACCTGATAGGCAGCAATGGGCAGGTCGAATTCATCCCTGAGCCGGCTAATGATATCAAGATAGGCAACGCGCCGGTTTGACCATGAGGATGTCCGCCCCTTCATCCACATCGAGGGTTGCCTCACGCATGGCCTCGCGACTGTTGGCCGGATCCATCTGATAACTGCGGCGATCTCCGAATTGCGGAGCACAGTTGGCGGCATCCCGAAAGGGGCCGTAAAAGGCGGAAGCGTATTTCACTGCATAGGACATGATGGGCAGCATCTCAAAATTGTTCTCGTCAAGGGCGGCGCGGATTTCAGCCACCCTGCCGTCCATCATATCGGAGGGGGCCACCATATCGGCCCCTGCCTGGGCATGGGAGAGGGCCGTCTTGGCCAGGATCTCGAGGGTGGTGTCATTGTCCACCGTGTTGCCGATCAGGCAGCCACAGTGTCCATGGTCGGTGTATTCGCAGAGGCAGACATCGGTGGTCACCATCATCTCCGGGGCCTTGTTCTTCAGCTCCTTGATGGCCTGTTGGATAATGCCGTCCTTGGCATGGGCGCCGGAACCGACAGCATCCTTTTTTTCGGGGATGCCAAAGAGGATCACGGATTGAACGCCCAGTTGCAGGCATTCTTCCGCCTCTTTTTTAAGTTGATCCACCGAGAGCCGAAAGACGCCGGGCATGGAGGAGATCTCTTCCCGCTTATTTTTGCCGGGCGTGACGAAGAGAGGGTAGATGAGCTGTGAGGCAGAGAGGCTGGTCTCGCGGATCAGTGAACGGAAGGTCTCGTTCTTCCGCAGTCGGCGTGGTCGATATTCAGGGAAAACCATGATGGAAACTCCTTTAAAGTGTTAATCTTCAGGATGAAGGGCTTTTTGTTATTTGCCCAAAGACAAATGATTGAAGGTTGAACTTTTTTGACTTTCAACCTTCAGCTATGATGTACAGGCTTTTGAGCTTTTTGTGGAGATGACTCCGTTCCAGGCCGATCTGTTCGGCTGTCTGGGAGATGTTTCCATCGTTCTCATTGAGTTTTAATTGCAGATAATAGCGTTCGAAACTCTTTTTTGCTTCTTTGAAGTCAGCGGCCAGATAGGGGAGCAGGCCTGACTGGTCATGCGTGGCCCTGTCGGTGGTGCCGGGAGTCAAGAAAAGATGGATTTCCTTTTCGCTGATGACGGGGTCGGGGCACATGATGGCCAATCGTTCAACAAAATTTCGTAGTTCCCTGACGTTTCCGGGCCAGGAGTGGGTCATCAAGGCCTGGAAGGCGCCGTCGGAAAATTCTTTCTGTCCCAACCCCTTGGCGGCCATTCCTTTGGTCAGTTCCTGAACCAGCAGGGGGATGTCATCCAGTCGGTCGCGCAGGCGAGGAACCTCGATCGGCACCACGTTGAGACGCCAGAAGAGATCGGCCCGGAAATTTCCCTTTTCTATCTCTTCTTCCAGATTTTTATTGGTTGCCGCCAGCACCCGCACATTGACGCTGATGGTCTTGTGGCCGCCAACCCGCTCGAACTTCTGTTCCTGGAGAATGCGCAGGATCTTGGCCTGGGTCTTGAGGCTCATGTCGCCGATTTCGTCCAGGAAGAGGATGCCGCCGTCGGCCTGGTCAAATTTGCCCCGTTTGCTGGTATGGGCCCCGGTAAAAGAGCCTTTCTCATGACCAAAGAGTTCAGATTCGATGAGCTCTTCCGGTATTGCCGCACAGTTGACCTCGACCATGGGCTGGTGGTGCGATTGGGACAGCCGGTGAATGGACTGGGCCACGATTTCTTTTCCCGTGCCATGGGCGCCGCGAATCAGCACCCAGGCGTCCGACGGGGCCACTCGGTCGATCTGGGCCCGCAGCGCCCTGATTACGAGGGAGTTGCCGGTGAGGGTAGTGGGTCTGCCGTTGTTTGCCCTGAGCAGGAGATTCTCCTGCTCCAGCTGGGCATAGCGCAGGCCATTGTTGATGGCGAGGATGATTTTATCATAGGAAAGTGGCTTTTCGATGAAGTCAAAGGCCCCCTTGCGGGTTGCCTGGACTGCTGTCTCAATAGTGCCGTGTCCGGAGATCATGATCACCGGCAGAGAAAAACGTTCCTTGATTTTTCCAAGGGCGGTCATCCCGTCCATATTTTTCCCCATCCAGATGTCAAGGAGAACAAGGTCAATCTTTTCCTCTTCCAGCAGCTCCATGCCTGCCTCGGCCGAAGAGGCGCAGAGGGGGGTAAAGCCTTCGTCCTGCAGGATTCCGGAGAGAGATTCCTGGATGCTGATTTCATCGTCTATGATCAGAATTCGTTTTGCCATCTCTTTCTGTTCGAGTTTTCCTGGGAGAAATAAATAGGTCTGATGTTTTACGAGCCGTTAAGAAACAGGAGTTAGATTATTTTTTTACGGTCCCTTATGCCTTGTGGTTATTTCTGGGCAACGGCTTAACTGTTCTCTTTTTTCAAGAGGGGCAGTTCAATGATAAAGATTGAGCCATGGGGGACGTTGTCCTGGACCCGGATGTAGCCGTTATGATCAGCGACAATGGTGGAGACGATGGCGAGTCCCAGTCCTGTCCCGGTTTTTTTGGTGGAGAAATAGGGCTCAAAAAGTTTGGGTTTGTCTTCTTCGGGGATGCCCGGGCCATTGTCGGCTATCTTGATAAAAATGCTTTCTTTTTCTTCATTCAGGGAAAGAACAATATCTATTGTACCGGCTATTGTACTTTCATTAGATAAAACTGCAACTGCATTGTCCAGGAGGTTGATCAGGCAGCGTTGGATCTGATCCGCATCAAAGCTGAAAACGGGGATGGGTTCCGTCTCGCTGCAGGTAAAAATGATCTCTTTATGCGCCTCCTGGTAGAGGAAGAGGGTCTCTCCTATGACCTTGCACAGATTGGCTGAAGACTGCTGAATCTTGGGCATCCTGGCAAACTGAGAGAACTCGCTGACCAGCCGTTTCAGTTCATCCACCTGTTTGATGATGGTGTGAGTGCATTGATCAAAGATGCTGTTTTCTTCATTCAGAATCTCCGGATACCGTTTGCGCAGGCGCTGGGCCGAAAGCTGAATGGGAGTGAGCGGATTTTTGATTTCGTGGGCGATGCGTCTGGCAACTTCCCGCCAGGCGACCATGCGTTGCATCTTCTCCAGTTTGGTCAGGTTGTCAAAGACCAGTACAAATCCCAGCGAGTTGCCCTCATCGTCTTCCAGTCGGGTGAAATTGACCAGCAATGAAAATTTCTCTTTGAGGATACTGAGTTTCAGATGCTGCTCAATGGATGTCTTGCCGGTGATATTCAATTCGTTGATAAAGCCGCTGATGATCTCGGCATGTCCCTTGAGCAGGGCCTCCTGATAGGGGCGATTCAGAAAGATCGCCTTGTTGATGTGCAGAAGCTTTTCGGCAAAACGGTTGATGGTGGTGATTCGTCCGGAATTGTCCAGCGAAACCACACCGGCGGCGACATTCTGGAGGATGATTTCGGTGTAGCGTCTGCGTTGTTCCGACTCCTGGGAACTTTTCCGGAGGGCTTTATGTACCTCTTCCAGTCTGGTATTGCTGAAATTCAGATTGGTGGTCATGGTATTGAACGAATCCACCAGCAGCCCCATCTCGTCATCGGATTTTCTTTCCAGGACAAATTCCAGATCACCCCCGGCAACCCTTCTGGTGGCGGCCGCCAGTTTGTCTATGGGCTCGGTGATTCTTTTGGCAATATAGAAGCCAAACCAGATGGCGGCAAAGACGATGAGCAGGGTCACAATCAGCAGGATGGCAAGTATCCAGAATTTGAAAGGTTGTTGCATGTGTTTGAGCTGTCGGTAGTCCTCTATGCCCTGCGTAATGAGGGCCATGCGCTCCTTTTGTTCACTGTTTATGAATCGGGTGGTGACCAGAATTGTTTTTTGGGACGGGAGATGCAGCATGGGGATCTGGGCAATGCAACGGACCAGATCGCCATGCGCGGATTCCTGCACTAGAATAATCCTCTCTGTGCTGGCTCGTGCCTCATGCAGAGTGCTGAGCGGGATAGTAGGCAGTGTGAGCTCTGCCAGTGCCGGTGCAGAGGCGGTGATCTCCAGATGGAAATCATCGCTGATCAGGGTAAGACTGTCCGGGCCGTCAGAGAGATGAGAGGTGATGATGGCCTCCAGTGTTTTCTGGATGGTTTCCGGATCGTAGGGGCTTATTTCCTGCCTGAAAAGACGTTCTTCAATCAAGTGACTATCTTTTGATACCTGTGCTTTTCGTTCCTGCAGAACTGACTGGGCAAGTTCCAATGACTCCTGTAATGACTTCTCAATATTGGTGTTAAACCAGTAGTTCATGCTGGTGGAGATAAATTGCAGGGCCACAAAAAAGAGCAAGGCCGCGGGAACCAGTGAGAGACAGATGAAAGAGATAACCAGCTTCGTCTTCAGCTTGAAACCCAGTAATTTCTGCCGGCTTTCAAACAGGAGTTCCGCCAGATTGCGTAGGACCAGAAAGAACATGAGCAGGGCCAGCAGCACATTCAGATTGATGATGCCAAAGAGAAGTATGTTGCTGCCGACAGGCAGTGTGGTGTCACTGGTGACAAGACTTTTTTCCAGCCAGGTCAAGAGAAAAAGAAGGCAGAGGCAGGTCAGGATGACCAGGCGGATCAGTCTTTTTTTCTGCAGACGCTGGGCTGGATTCAGAACAGGTCTGGCAGAGGCGTTTTCAGGTTGCGGGGTGTTTTGTACTGATTGGTCCATGCGCACGAGATAGCTGCCGGTTAATAGGTAAATTCAATGGTGTGCCAATCAGTTTCTATGTTCCACCAAGAGACAAAGGGAATAATGTAATTGAGCTTCAGGGGGAGCTTCTTTTCATAGAGTATTGCCTTGAGTCGCAGACTATATGAGCTGTCAGGGATGAGTCGGGACAGTTCAACGACCAACAATCCGTTTATCTCGCGCATGGCCTTCAGGGCATCACTGAGCTCTGGGAATGATTCACTCTTCTGGGTTTTTTCATCTCTCTCAACCCGGTAATTTTCCTGCAGGGTGTCATAGGTGAGCCTATGGTGAAACTGCATCGAGACCAGTTGAAGATCGGGCCAGTTTTTTTCCGTCTTGTTGAGCTCGACTAGAAAGGTGAACTGGATGGGGATCCCATTGTGCAATCCTTGCAGCATCTCTTCGGTGATGCCATTGTTGATAAGGCCAAAAAGAAGTAGATGAGTCTTCGAGGTGGTAATGATAAGGTCGGAGAAATGAGCATCTTCGTCTTTGCTTGCCTGGGCATGAACACTATGGAGAAGAATGATCAGGGCCAGGAGAAAAAAGAAGAATGGTTTACGGTGCATAGGATGAGAAAAATTTGAGAAGATGGATTGCTATACAGCGCAAGATGATTCTCTTCAAAAAAAAGAGATTAATGTGGATTTTTTTAATAAGAAAACTTACATGATATTGTCCTATATGTCACGGTTTGTTCTGAAAAATTTTACTTGACCGGCTTATTTTAACGGCGAGCAAGGGGAAGATTACTTGGCTGCATGAGAACAGATGGCAGTAATTTTCTTGACAGAAGAGGAGAGTATTATTACTTTGTGCATATGTTCATTATTTGTCTGAGATGAGAGAAACGGGCAGCGTTGCCAAGGGAGTTGTAAAAAATGTCCCATGCCGGTCTTGACAGTCAGGCTCGGGGAATAAGTTTTTTATTAAAATGTTCGACCCTGAAGGGATAATGAAGGGGTCGGTAATCTTGTATAATCTTTAATAAATCCGGGAGTACCGGTAAGAAAAGGAGAAATGAACAATGCGTATTGCTATTCCGACAAATAATCCAGGGGGGATGCAGGCTCTCCGTTCAGACCATTTTGGCCATTGTGATGTTTTTACGGTAGTTGAACTGGATGATGATAAAAATATCAAGACGGTTGAAATGATTCCGACCCCTGAACATGGAGCAGGTGGCTGCATGGTCCCGGTGAGTACCCTCAATAGTGCCAATGTGAATGTCATTGTGGTGGGCGGTATGGGTGCGAACCCTTTACGGGGCTTTAATCAGGTGGGTATTGATGTCTACTGGGCTGACCGGAACATTCTCGCTGATGCGGCGGCAGTAATTGAACATTTTGTGGCGGGTAAATTGACAATGATGCATGCGGATCAGGTCTGTGGCGGCGGCAGTAATTGCCATCATTGATTAAAGCTGTTCTAATATTTGATTCTTTTTTTTATCTACAGTATAAGTAACGGTATGGCAGTTTATGTGTTTAGTCGCATATAATCTGCCATATTATTTATCGCCATTTTCCATCCAGATGATGGTGTCTTTTACCCTAAATGATTCTTCTAACTGAAAAATAATATGTCTCCACGTCCCAAAAAAATACGCCATTGTCAGGGGAATTTCTGCGGTCGGGCCTTTAAACCAACCGGTACGCCTTTAAGTAAACTTGATCGGATAGAACTCTATCGCGATGAGCTGGAATCGCTCAAGCTCTGTGATCGTGACGGGTTGACTCAGGAAGAGGCCGGAGAGTTTATGGGCGTGTCGCGGGGAACTATTCAGCGGATTCTCGCCACGGCCAGACAGAAAGTGGCTACAGCGCTGTCCAATGGACAGGCCCTGATTTTTGTCGGTGATGAAGAACAGGATGACTCCGAGACATGAATGTTGGTTGCTCTTCGCTGATCACACTGGCGGAGCAGTTGCGCAAAGCATGTTTGATCTTTGTGCGCACCGGCCTGTTGTTATTGAATAATCAGAAGAAAATTACTCGCTGTCAATGGCATGAGGAGCAGTGACATAAAAGTAGTTGGTCTTTGTGTGCACCGGCCGCTGTCAGCAAATAATCAAGAAGACGATTACTCGCTGACAAACGGCATAAGGATCTGTAACATAAAAGTAGTTGGTCTTTATGTGCACCGGCCGCTGTCAGCCAATAATCAAGAAGACGATTACTCGCTGACAAACGGCATAAGGATCTGTAACCGAAACAGTCAAGAACAGCTTTGCCTGTTTCGTAACAGCTCCTAAATATTCTCCCTCGTCTTATGGAACTCAATGGCTGGCCATTTCTCCATGAAAAAATTCAGCATCCACTCATTCTGGGCCAGATAGGTCAGAAACCCTTCCGCATCCCGGGCCAGTGCCGCCTGATTCTTTCTTTCAAACTCAGCCAGTTTTTTCGGGTCTTCGCAACTCACCCAGCGTGCGGCCTGATAGCTGACCGGTTCATAGACCGCATCCACGCCATACTCATTTTTCAGCCGGGCCATGGTGACTTCAAACTGCAGCACGCCCACCGCCCCCATGATATAGTCAGCGCCGATGAGCGGCCGGAATACCTGAACCGCTCCTTCTTCGGCCAGCTGAATTAATCCCTTCTGGAGCTGCTTCATCTTCAGGGGATTTTTCAACAATACCCGGCGGAAGTGCTCAGGGGCGAAGTTGGGAATGCCGGTGAATTTCAGCGGTTCCTTGGGGGTGAATGTGTCGCCGATCTTGATGGTGCCGTGGTTGTGCAGGCCGATGATGTCTCCGGGCCAGGCCTCTTCCACATTGGCCCGGTCCTGGGCCATGAAGATGGTGGCATTGGCCAGGGTGATCTCTTTGCCGAGGCGGTGGTGGCGGACCTTCATGCCGCGGGTGAATTTGCCGGAACAGATCCGGAAAAAGGCGATGCGGTCGCGGTGGGCCGGGTTCATGTTGGCCTGGATCTTGAAGACGAAACCGGAAAAATCTTCCTCCGTGGGCTCCACGTCGCGGGTTACGGCTGCTCGCGGACCGGGAGGAGGGGCCATCTCCACAAAGGCGTCCAGCATTTCCTGCACCCCGAAGTTATTGACGGCGCTGCCGAAGAAGACCGGGGTCTGACTGGCCTTCATGTACTGCTCATATTCAAAGGGGTTGGCCGCCCCGGCCAGCAGTTCGAGGTCCTTGCGCAGTTCGTCGGCCTGATGGGCGCCCACCAGTTCGTCAAGACGCGGATCATCGAGGGAGTCGATGGTGATTCCCTTCTGTCCGCGGGATTCCTGACCCGGGGTGAACAGATGGAGCTGCTTGCGATAGAGGTTATAAACGCCCTTGAAGGTCTTGCCCATGCCGATGGGCCAGGACAGGGGGGCGCATTCGATCTGCAGTTTTTCTTCGATCTCGGCCAGGATATCCAGCGGCTCCATCCCTTCCCGGTCGAGTTTGTTGATGAAGGTGATCAGCGGCGTGTTGCGCATCCGGCACACCTCCATCAGTTTCTCGGTCTGGGCCTCAACCCCCTTGGCGCTGTCGATGACCATGATCGCCGAATCTACGGCGGTCAGCACCCGGTAGGTATCCTCGGAGAAATCCTGATGGCCGGGGGTGTCGAGCAGATTGATCTCGTAATCGCGGTAGGTGAATTTCATCACCGAGGTGGTGACCGAGATGCCGCGCTCCTGCTCGATGGCCATCCAGTCGCTGGTCGCGTGCCGTTCCACCTTGCGCGACTTGACGGCCCCGGCCAGATTGATGGCGCCGCCGAAGAGGAGGAGCTTTTCGGTAAGGGTGGTCTTGCCGGCGTCCGGATGGCTGATGATGCCGAAGGTCCGCCGTTTGGCTACTTCCTGTTCAAGCTGTTTACTCATAATGTTTTAATAGGTGTAGTTGTCTGGTATTCTGGAGTTGGCGCAAGGTATAAATGTAGGAATAAAGAAAAAAACACAATAGGTCTTTTTGGCAGGAATGCAATGCTAAAACGCCTTGATGGGCCAATTCCCCCGGATAAACAGGGAGAGAATGGCCGATGGTCAGGGATTCCCTCTATTCAAAAAACCAGCTATCAGTTGCCGGAGAAAAAGATATCACCATAATAAGCGGTTGTCTGTTGGCCGCTGTTGTCGGTGTCGGTCATGATGGCTATGGCATCTATGTATCTGATCTCTGTGCCAAAGAACTCCCTGAGGTCGGCGGCGACATTGCGCTTTTCCTGATACCAGGTTGCCGCCTTGTCCGTGGATGACCGGAGGGCAAGCATCATGGCGCTTTTGCCTGCAAAGGCATTGGGCCAGCTCTTTCCTTTCGGCGAGCTGGAGGCCCAGACATAATTGATGGCCCTGGTCTTCCAGAAGAACAGTCCGCCGTCAACGACCACATAGATCCGTGCCCCATAGTCATCGCCGGATTTAGTCTGCTCATTGAGTCCATGCAGGGGCTTGTCAACGCGCCAGCGCCAGTTCAGATAGGGGGTTTGCTGCAGGTCGATGCGCATTTTTTTGAACAGGCCGGAGGCCGCCGCCCGGCTGGTGGCTTTGAGTACCGTGACATCGCCTTCCTTGACCAGCTGATACTCGGTCCTGCCGGAAAAGCTCTTTTCCTCCCATCCTCTCAGGCCGTCAGCCGCAAAGTCGCCAACTGCTATTTTCACAGGTTCAGCGCCGTGGGCCGGGGTGGTGAGCAGGAATAAGAGTACTGCTCCATAGCAGAGCAGAGAGAATGAGATGTTTATTTTTGCGAGGGTCAGTGTCGGAATTTTCATGCGGATGCAGGGAATAATTTCAAGAAAATATGGAATAAAATCTTTGTATGCGTCTTTTGTTGATTTTGAGGACGTTAATATCCAGCATTCAAAAATAATGCAATTAAGACAACGCAATTAAGACCTATGGTAGTCCAAAATACGATTTGAAAAGACTGTTTTTTTGATTTGTGATGAAGTAGCTTTTGTGCGGCCAAAGCACCCGGCCAGCCACCTGCCAAGGCGAAAAAGTGTAAGGTGCTCTCTTGGGTTCGCCATTGATCGTTTTTTGCGGCTGATTTGTCGAGCGCGTAGATGAAAAATGTGACGGCGCTGGCAATGAAATAAAGTCCAAAGATAGCAGCCGGTAGTTTACCGATAAAAGCTGTCCATGCTATAAAGACGAGAAAAGCAGCTGAAAGTAGGAGGGAAAAAGTATCTGTCAATATCAGGAGAACGTTGTTACTCCATGATAAAACAGGCAACAACACATGCTCTCCATCAAATAAGACATTCACAGCCTGTGATCGACCTTTGGCATCGGTTTTGAGCTGATAGGTTACAATTTCGTTCCCGATAGGCCTTCTTTTTTGGTTGGCAAACGACTTTATGTGAACGAAGATTTGATGGTTGCCACCATTGTTAAGGGAAATGAATCCGAAGCCTCGATCGTCTTTCCAATTTGTTATTTTCCCTTTATAGCGCATAGCTATTTAATTCCATTTGACTTTATTTTCACAAAACTCATTCAACTTTTATAAAATAATGGCAATTATTCCTCTCTACCATTCAAAGCGGACGTTGTTGTCGAGGGCTTCCACCTTGGCTATTTTTACCTGCACCATGGCACCCGGTTCCGGGATCTGGCCGGCGGGGGCCGGGATGTCAATATCCAGCAGGATGTCGGTGAGCAGGAGGAAGATCCGTCTGGGGGTGGAATCAAGGACCAGCGCATTCATGCTGGTTCCTTTCCTGGCCTCAAGGTATTTGAGGAGCCAGTAGCGGTGACGCTGCTGCTTGACCGCATTGGCGGAAGCTATGGTTCGGCTGATGACGGCGGTGAAATCCTTGCACATCTTTTCATTGAAACGCAGATCCTCACGTCTGATCAGGGAATGGAGCTGGTGCTGCATCAGCAGATCAAGGAGCCTTCTGATCGGTGAGGTGATGGTGGTGTACTGTCCGACCCCGAGTCCGCTGTGAGGTTTGGCCTCGGTGAGCAGTTCGCCGCGGGAGAGCTGCTTGCGTTGCAGACTGTTGAGGAAGAGGTCATTGTCCAAGCCTTGCACCAACCGCTTCCGGGGCGGTCCCTGGGCCCGGAAGAGTCCGGGCGCCATCCGGTCGGCCACGAAGCGGGCTGCCTCGGTATTGGCCAGGATCATCATTTCCGAGACCAGGGTGCGGGCCGGGGTGTCGGTGTCGCTCAGAGTGACCTGGACAGTGCCGTTGCCGTTAAGCGAAATATTCACATCGGGAAAGGGGAGAAGCAGGGCGCCTGCCGCCACACGTTTGTCGCGCAGTTTTGTCCGCAGCATGTTCAAGGTCTGCAGTTCCCAATCGTCTCCTGCGATCAGCCGGTCGGCCTCGTCATAGGTGAGGCGCCTGGCCACCATGATGATGGAGGGTTTGATCCGCACCCGCAGCACCTCTGCCTCTGGTGACAGCAGGATCATCAGGCTGATGGTGGCCCGGATCTCATCCTGGATCAGGCTGCAGATCCCCTGGGAGAGATGGCGGGGCAGCATGGGGATCTGTCCTTCAGGGAAATAGAGGGATGTCCCGCGATGCATGGCCTCCTGAAAGAGCGGATCTTCGGGTTTGACATAGTGAGCGACATCGGAGATATGGACACCCACCAGATAGTTGCCATCCTCTTCCGTTATGGTCAGGGCGTCGTCGTAGTCGAGGGTGGTGGCGCCATCAATGGTCATGGGCTGCAATCCGCAGAGATCAATGCGGCCCAGATCTTTGAACAGATCGGATGTTCCCCGTTGCAGGAGCATTTCCGCCTGCTGTCTGGCTGCCAGGGAGAAGGTGGTGGGAATCTCCTGGCGGAGCAGGGGGATGTTCTCGTTGGGCTCCCAGATGCCGGCCTTCACCAGGAGATGAAAGGGGGCATGGGGCTCATGGAGGCCGGCCATTTTCAACAGCTCCCGGGCCATGGCCGCCTGAGGGGCGTCCCCGGCAAAGAGATAGAAGTCCTGGAGTACAGTCAGGCACTCATCAAGGATGGGTTTGAGTTCGGCATCGATTTCTTCGTCCTGCATCAGTCTGGAGATGGCCAGGGCGCCATTGCTCAGCAGGGCCTGTTTGCTCTGTTCCTTATCGTGCTGGAGAGTGAGCTGTTCGACCTGCTCCCGGGAGTGGGCGTGGATCTCTCCTTCCCTGAACTTGAAGTATAAGCGGTCGGAGAAGACCCTGCGGATAAAGGCAGCCACCATGTTGTCGTCCGCTTCGGAGCCACAGGCAAGTTCCGCCAGGAATGTCGGCTCAAAGGCTGCTGTTCCCTCATCCGTTGTCAGCTCCCAGATTTCCTCAAGATTGATCAACTCCACCATGGACTTACGTTTGTCCGCGGCCTCCTGCAGTTGTCTGAGCATCTCTTCCCGGTCGCCGGATAGGGAAAGGGCGCGTCTGGAAATGTGCAGTACTCGCGAAACGGGTAGGTTGATCTCGCGCCCGGTTTGATTGATCAGCCGCAGCCGTTTCTCCTGGGCCTCGGTGACAAAGGCGCAGATAAACTTGCCGCCGTCCAGATATTCGATGATTTTTCCAGCTGTTGTCATGAAAACGTTGAATAGTGAATTTTTAAAGTTTGTTTGTGCGCCAAAGGTTATAAGCGAATGACGAAGCGAACCATATACTTTATAGTATTGTTTGCCGTTTTGAACACTTTTATTCGCTCTGTACGCTAACTTTTTTGTTGAGAGGAGAATCATTTCCTTATGATGGACTTGGATGAGAAACCAATACGTTCCGGGATGGTCGCCATTGTCGGCCCTCCCAATGCCGGCAAGTCAACCCTGATGAATGCTCTGCTCGAGCAGAAGATCTCCATCGTCACTCCCAAGCCGCAGACCACCCGCAACCGGATCCTGGGGATTGTCAATGCTGAGGGTTATCAGATCGTCCTCCTTGATACCCCCGGTCTGCATAAGGCCCGTGAGCCATTGAATCAGGAGATGGTACGCATAGCCCTGGACAGTCTTCATGAAGTGGATGCGGTGATCTACATGATTGATGTCTCCCTGCCGCTGCCGGATCGTTTAAAGGTGGAGAAGGGTCAGGAACTGGCCGGTTATATGGAGCAGGTAACGAGCCCGGTGATCCTGGTCCTGAACAAGGTCGATCTGCTGAACAAGGAAAAACTGCTGGCCCTGATCCAGACCTATGCCGATATATTCCCCTTTCATGCGATCATTCCCATCTCCGCGCTCCATGGCGACGGAACGGACCGGTTGCTGGCCGAGCTGCTGCAGGTTTTGCCCATCGGGCCGCGTTATTATCCCGAGGATATCCCCACTGATGCCACGGAGCGTTTTCTGGTGGCGGAGATTATCAGGGAGAAGGTTTTTCTGCTCACGGGCGAGGAAGTACCGTACTCCTCGGCGGTGCTCATTGAATCGTTCAAGGAAGACCCGGTGAAAGGGCTGGTCACGATCCATGCCACCATCGTGCTGGAACGTGAATCGCAGAAGGGGATTGTCATCGGCAAGGGTGGCATGAAGCTGAAAAGTATCGGCATTGCCGCCCGTAAGGATATAGAAAGGCTGCTGGATCAGAAGGTGCTGCTAAAACTCTGGGTCAAGGTGCGGAAAAACTGGTCCCACGACGAGAAGTTTTTGAAGGAACTGGGAATTTAGATGCCGTTGCTCAACGAGCAAGGTCTTTTTCTTGCTCGTTGAGTTTACGGCACCTTATGCCGCTTCAAGAAAACAGCCAATCTTTACCGGCGGGTTTCTTTACCGGCGTCTGACAAAAACCCCGGAGGGAGCTAGAAGCAAGGTCTTTCCCTTGCTCGTTGAGCTTACGGCACCTTATGCCGCTTCAAGAAAGCAGCCAATCTTTACCGGCGGGTTTCTTGAGCGGCGTCTGACAAAAACCCCGGAGGGAGCTAGAAGCAAGGTCTTTCCCTTGCTCGTTGAGCTTACGGCACCCTATGCCGCTTCAAGAAAACAGCCAATCTTTACCAGCTGCTTTCTTGAGCGGCGTCTGACAAAAACCCCGGAGGGATCTAGAAGCAAGGTCTTTTCCTTGCTCGCTGAGTTTACGGCACCTTATGCCGCTTCAAGAAAACAGCAATCTTTACCAGCTGGTTTCTTGAAGCGGCATAAGGCAGATAACATACAAGAATTTGTTATGAAAAAATCATGATCCCTTGCCGGTCATGGTTTCTCCTCCATGGACGCACTACGACCGCATTTATTTCTTGAGGAATAACAAATTATCTTATTCCTTTACCTGGGCGGGTTCCTCCGGCGCAGTCTGTTTTTTGCTGTTGGCAGTTGAGTAAATTTTCAGGCTTTTCAAAATATTCAGGGCTGAACGGAGCTGATTGTCTTTTTCCAGCCGAATTTCAGAATTGTCAGAAGAATCGGGGATTATGGCTGGGTTTTCTGGAGTGGCGGACTCATCCTGAAGGACGGGGGCCTCTTCCTTTCCTTTTTTTGGTGCGTGAGTCTGATCCGGCTCCTGGAGTTGATTCGGATTAGGGATATGGTTTCTCAGGTCAGCTTCTCTGAGGGTAACAGGTGGACTGTCTTTTTTGGTTTTGTCCTCAGCGGAGGCAGATGGAACCACCACATCCGGGGTAATCCCAGTGGCCTGAATGGAGCGGCCGTTGGGGGTATAGTAACGGGCGGTGGTCATCCGCAGGCCTGCGCCTTCCGGCAGGGGCAAGATGGTCTGCACAGAGCCTTTACCAAAGGTTTTGGCGCCGACAATGATACCTCGTTTGTGATCCTGAATGGCACCGGTCACGATTTCGGCGGCACTGGCCGAGCCTTCATTGACCAGGACGACTAGGGGAAAAAGGTTTTTCCCCCCATTACCGTGGGCCTGGAATGTCATATTCTGTTCCCTGATCCGTCCTTTTGTATAGACCACCAACCCCCCATCCAGAAAGATATCCGTGACCGAGACAGCCTGATCGAGCAGACCGCCAGGATTGTTGCGCAGGTCAAGGATCAGCCCATTTATGGGGTGTTCTTTCTGCAGTTTCTGCAGGGCCTCCTTAACATCTGTTGTGGTCTGACTCTGGAAATTGGTGATGCGGATATAGGCCAACCCTGGCTCCAGGAAAGTGCCTTTGACGCTGTGCATGGGAATGGTGCCACGGGTCAGGGTGAACTCCTTCAGTTCCTTCCAGCCTTCACGATGAATGGCGAGAACTACCTTTGTCCCTTGAGGCCCCCGCAGTTTCTTGTTGGCATCCATGGGGGTCATATTCTGGGTGAGCTCGCCATCGATTTTGATGATCAGGTCCTTTGCCTTCAGGCCGGCCCGGTCTGCCGGTGTCTCTTCAATGGGCGAGACCACGGTGAGAATCCCATCCTCAATGGTGACTTCGATGCCAATGCCGCTGAAGCTTCCTTCTGTCTCTTCCTGCAATTCCTTGAAGTCTTCAGCCGTGAGATAGGAGGAATGGGGGTCAAGAGAGAGCAGCATGCCGCTGATGGCCCCTTCCATAACCTTTTTGGCATTAATGTCATCGACATAATTTTCCTGGAGGATGCTCAAGACATTGGCAAAGGTCTCCAGCTGCTGGTAGGTGGACTGGCGTTCTGTCTGTGAGATCTCGGCGTGGACCTGCAAGGGCAGGATAAAGGTGAGAAGGGTCAGGACTCCACTGCGGAGCAAAGAACTGGTTGCTTTATTCATGGTTGTTTGACAAAGGCAATTTAAGGTTTTCTAGTGGGAAGGCGTGTTAAGGATTTTTGAGGTTTATGTAAGCGACAAACTAAGAGGCTTAATATCTTCAGATTAAAGTTTACAATAATCATCCAAATGCACTGTGTCAGGGGACGGATAGCTTATTTTTATCCAGCCAAAGCAGCGGATCCTCTGTCTTGCTGGCGTGGCGGATTTCAAAATAGAGCCCTTCTTCCATGAGGGTAGCCGTCTCACCCATGACACCAATTTCCTCTCCTGCCATAACTGTATCACCTTCTTTTTTCAGGAGCTTTTCTACCCTGGAAACGACGGTGTAATAGTGGAATCCATGGTCAATGATGATGGTATTTCCGTATCCGCGAAGGTATCCTGCGTAGTTGATGGTACCCTCAAATATCGCCTTGACCTTTGTGCCATCAGGGGCCTCAATGGTAATACCGGAGGAGATACCTTCAACCCCCATCCTGTTTTTCTTGGACTCTCCATAACGGGTGAGCACTTTTCCGGCTACCGGGGGTGGCAGCTTGCCCTTGTTCATGAGAAATCCCTGGCTGAGGATCTCTCTTTTCTGCTTCATGGTCGAGAGCTGGGCCGACAAATCTCCGGCCGCCTTTCCAATCTCTTGCGCCGCCTGTTCATGTAGTTTTGTCTGGGTACGGATCTGGGCGAGCAGTTCTTCTTTTTCCTGTCTGCTCTGCTCTATGGCTTTTTTCTCCTGATTGGCCTGGTTGATAAAGGTGTCGAGCAGGCCCCTTTCCAGGGTCTGTGCCTTCCTGGTCTGCTCCAATCCCTCAATGGTTAGCCGGTATTGTTGCAGAAGCTCTTGGTCATAGTGGATCAAGGCGTCGAATGAGTCGTGGATGCTGAGCAGTTCCGGCAGGGTCTCAGCGGAAAAGATCACATTGATCATGCCGATCGTTCCTGTCTTGTAGTAGGCCGTGAATCTTTTTTGAAGATGAGCCTGGGCCTTCCGTTTTTCAACCTGGATGGCGTCTATCTCTCTTTCCTTGGCAGCGATCAGCTCTTGCTGAGTGGCCATGGAGGTTTCCAGTCCATGGAGCTTTGTAAGTTTTTCATGGAGGCGCACATCAATGAATTCAAGCTCGGCCAGCAGGTTTCTTTCTTGGGCTATGGTCTCCAGGGCTTGTTCCTGCTGGAGTTTCAGGCCTTGCTGCAATTGATGGATCGAGATGCTCTGTCTTTCAATCTTTTTATCAATGGACTGCCTTTCTGCCTTCCAGTCTGTGGCGTTGGCTTTTGCTGCAAGGGAAAAAAACAGGAGCACAAGACCGCAGAGGGAGGCAAAGAAAAGCGACCTCAACCCTGGGCATAAGGCCTTGTTAAAAGTATGACATCGAGTGAGAGCGTGGCTTGACTTCATCCTGGATTCCCGAAACGCATCAGACCCGCAGGAATTTCTGCATGGAGGTGTAGCTGCCTGCGGTGCAGAGGATTATGGATAAGAGAATAATGGTGCAGATGATTCCTGGTGGAAAAAAGGTGAAGGTGAAGAGCTCAAGGGAACCTGCCTCCGAAAAATGGCGCGCTGTCCATTGAAAGAGGGTGTAGAGTGTGGCCAGTCCAAGCAGCGAGCCCATGAGACCCAGGAGTATTCCTTCCAGGAGAAAGGGGGTGCGGATATAGTTGTTGGTCGCGCCAACCAGTTTCAGGAGCTCCAGTTCCTCCTGTCGGCCGAAGATGTTCAGGCGGATGGTGGAGGCAACCATGAAGGTGGCGGTCAGGATGAGCAGGCAGCCGCTGAGCAGCACGATGATGGAGAGCAGTTGGGTGAAAGCGTAAAAGCGCTCCACCCATTTTTCACCATATTGCACCTTTTGGCTGCCGGGCAGTGTGGCCAGGTATTCGGAAAAGAGCTTGATCTGACTGAAACTGCGCAGATTCTTCAAGGGGACCACCTCAATTGAGGCGGGCAGGAAGTCGGTGGGCATGTCGGTGAGGACATCACGGTTGTCACCGAGCTCTGCGGCAAAACGCGAGTATGCCTCTGTCTTGGAGATAAATTTTATATCCTGAACCTGGTCGAACTGGCTGATCTTTTGACGAAGTTGCTCCTGCAACTCAGGGCCGGGTTCTTCTTGCAGATAGACGACAAGACGCAGGTCGTCACTTACCTTGTCACCGGTGGTCAGCATGTTGAGGTAGATCAGATAAAAAAAGGAAAAAATAAGCACAGAAAGACTGACGGTCAGGCAGGTCATGAACAGTGTTGGCCATGTCTGCCGCAGATTGCGTCCTGTCTGCCGGAAGACGGAAAACCAGAAATTCATATCTCCTTACCTCTGGTCAGCGAGTGCAGCTTTCCGTTATGAAGTTTCATGACACGATGGGTGGTGTGTTGGTAGAGAGTCTCGTCATGGGTGGCGATGACGATGGTGGCACCGGAATTGCTGCATCTGGTCAGTAGTTCCATGACCTGGGCCGTGCTGGTTGCATCCAGGTTGCCGGTTGGCTCATCGACCAGGATCAGGGTGGGGGAATTGGCAACCGCCCTGGCCAGGGCCACGCGCTGTTGTTCCCCGCGGGAGAGATCGCCGGTCAGGATATCGTGTTTGTCTTCGAGCTGAAGTTGGGCCAGCAGGCTCCTGACCCTGCTGCGGATGATCTGGGGCTTTTTGTAGGAGACTTCCATGGAAATGGCGATATTCTCCGCCACTGTCCTGTCGGTAAGCAGCCGGAAATCCTGGTAGGCAACTCCCACCTTTTGCCGCAGTTTTGCCAGTTTGTTGCCGGTGACCTGGTTGATGTTCATCCCTGCGACCTCAATGAGGCCATTGCAGGGTTTTTCCATGTTGCAGAGCAGTTTGAGCAGGGTGGTTTTGCCCGCGCCACTTCTGCCGATCAGGAAGAACAACTCTCCACTGGCAATGGAGACAGAAATGTCGGCCAGTGCCGTCACATTCGGCGGATAGC
Organism: uncultured Pseudomonadota bacterium; assembly: GCA_963776835.1. Taxonomy (GTDB): domain Bacteria; phylum Desulfobacterota; class Desulfobulbia; order Desulfobulbales; family Desulfocapsaceae; genus UBA2270. The sequence continues at coordinate 467,200 of CAVZOB010000007.1, read as the reverse complement.
TCTTGGTGACCTTGATCATCTCGATCATGGCGGTGCTGGTGAAGGCAGTGGCTTCGGTCATAGTGGTATGCTTATCCTGTTCTATGAACAACTGGTTATTGAGCAGTGTCCATGGCAAAGATTGTATCAAAAATGGCGGTGACGGTGTGAATGATCTCGGTGTCATCGCCCAGTTTGAGATATGACTCGCCGCTCAACTCCTGATGGATCAGGTCGTTACTGGTAGGGATGACGCCGCCCAGGGTCATGCCTGTTTCCCTGACGGCCGCATTGATCTTTTCCTGGAGCAGGCTGGGGAGTGGTTGCGGCGCGCGATTGATCAGCAGATACTGATGCTTGACATCCAGTTTTAGAGGGGCGGTGATGTCTGATATGCGCTTGGCGGTCAAGATGCCGCGTGCTGAAGGATCGGAGGTGATAAACAGGTAGTCGATGGTGCGCAGGTTCATCCGGCTCAGGTGTTCCATGCCGGCCTCGTTGTCGACGATGATATATTGATAATTTTCAGCCAGTTTGTCCATGGTCATGGCCAGGTACTGGTTGGCGGCGCAGTAGCAGCCCGGACCGTCCGGTTGGCCCATGACCAGAAGGTCAAAGCCGATTTCTTCGATCAGGGCCTGGTGAATCTTCAGCTCCATGAACTGATCGCGGCTCATGTTCGGCGGCAGTTCCCCTTTCAGCTCTTGTCTGATCTTACCCAGGGTGAGGCTCACCTCCATGCCGAGCAGTTCGTTCAGGTTGGCGTTGGCGTCTGCGTCGACCAGAAGGAGCGGGGTCATTTTTTTCTGCAGGAGGTATCTGGTCAGCAGGGCGGAGGTGGTTGTCTTGCCGGTTCCGCCTTTCCCGGCCATGGCTATTACTTTTGTCATCGTCTGTCCCGGTTGTATCTCTGCTAGGAAAAGGAGCTGGAAAGGGAGGCCCTAAGAAAAGATCTTTCCGCTTTTCCTTTAACGCACTTTCTCGCACTTCCTCAGGCCGTTTCCGTTATTTGCAGGTAGATGTTATTTATTCACAATGACTCCTTTCTCTCTTTCATATAATGAAGTCCACCTTTTATGTCAAATTAAAGGTGATCTTGGCTGTTAATTATTAGGAGCTGCAAGGAGATAGTCAATCATATTTATGACTATCTCGTTATGGCTGTTAAGGCTTTTTGCCATGCGGATGATGACCTGATTTTGATGCCGGCCCACTTTCCCCTTGCAACTTGATACGCAGTTGTTATTTTTATAAGTTTTATCTGAAAAGAAGGAACAGGGGAAGTACATTGCAAAAAATCAGTCTGTTCCTTGTTTATTATACCGTAACTTTAATTTGTTCACGAGCTTGCCTTGCTGAAGAAAGGAGAATACCATGGATTACAGGGATACCCTGAATCTTCCCCAGACCAAATTCAATATGAAGGCCAATCTCTCCCAGAAGGAGCCTTTATTGTTGAAGCGCTGGGAAATGGAAGACCTGTACGGACAGTTACAGGAGCTGGGACGGGATAAACCCCTTTATGTGCTCCATGACGGTCCTCCCTATGCCAATGGTCATATCCATCTGGGCACCGCCTTTAATAAAATATTAAAGGATATTATCCTGAAATCCCGTAGGATGGCTGGGTTTCGGGCCCCTTATGTCCCCGGTTGGGACTGTCATGGCCTGCCCATTGAGCACAATGTGGACCAGGAGCTGGGTGACAAGAAAAAAGAGATCCCCAAGCTCTCCAAACGGGGTGCCTGCCGCAAATATGCGGAAAAGTGGGTTAAGACCCAGAAGGCCGAGTTTAAACGCCTTGGTGTGCTCGGTGACTGGGACAGGCCCTATTTGACCATGAATTATGATTATGAGGCAGTCATTGCCAGGGAGTTTAACCGTTTTCTGCTCTCGGGCGCGGTGATCCGCAACAAGAAGCCGGTATTCTGGTGTTCCACCTGTACCACCGCCCTGGCTGAGGCTGAGGTTGAATACTATGATCACACCTCGCCTTCCATCTATGTGAAATTCGCGGTACTGGACGATCTCTCGGATATTGATCCGGCCCTCGCTGCTGCCAAAGTCTCGGTGGTTATCTGGACCACGACTCCCTGGACTCTGCCGGCCAATCTGGCCGTGGCCTTTCATCCGGATTTCGTCTATGCCGCAGTGGAAGTTGAGGGCGAACTGCTGATTTTGGCCCGGGAGTTGGTGGACAAGGTCATGGCCGAGCTGGGCATGACTGATTATGCCGTTGTCGCTACCTTTTCGGCGCGCGGGCTTGAGCGCAGGAACTGTCGGCATCCCTTCCTGGATCGGAATTCCCTGATGGTCCTGGCCGACTACGTGACTGCCGAGGCCGGCACCGGCTGTGTCCATACGGCCCCTGGCCATGGGGCCGACGATTATCTGACCGGGCTGCGCTATGGCCTGGAGGTCCTGTCACCGGTTGACAGCGAGGGTCGTTATACTGCGGAGGCCGGAAAATATCAGGGCCGGCAGGTGCCGGCGGTCAACAAGGTGATTAATGCGGATATGCGGGACTCAGGTGTCCTGCTCCATGAGTCCGCTATTGCCCACAGCTATCCCCACTGCTGGCGCTGCAAAAAGCCGGTGATGTACCGGGCCACGCCCCAGTGGTTTATCTCCCTTGAGCAGAATGACCTGCGTGCCAAGGCCCTGGCCGAGATTGAAAAGGTGGAGTGGACTCCGGCCTGGGGGATGCAACGCATCCAGTCCATGGTGACCAACAGACCGGACTGGTGTCTCTCCCGTCAGCGCACCTGGGGCGTTCCCATCACCGTGCTCAGCTGCAAGGAGTGCGGTGAGGTCGTCAAGAGTGAGGCACTGGTTGAACGCATTGATCTCCTGTTCAGGGAGGAAGGGGCTGATGCCTGGTTCCGCCACGGGTTGGAAGATTTTCTGGAGCCGGGTACCTGTTGTTTCCGGTGCGGCTCCACGCAGTTCGTCAAGGAAGAGGATATCCTCGATGTCTGGTTTGATTCCGGTGTCAGCCATGCCGCGGTCTGTGAAGTACGGGAAGAGCTGCGCTCCCCTGCCGATCTCTATCTTGAAGGCAGTGATCAACACCGCGGCTGGTTTCAGTCCTCCCTGCTCACCTCGGTGGGAACCCGGGGGCGGGCTCCATTCAAGGGAGTTCTGACCCATGGCTATGTGGTCGACGGCAAGGGCAAGAAGATGTCCAAGTCCGTCGGCAATGTGGTGGCCCCCCAGGAGGTGATTGATAAATTCGGTGCTGAGATCCTGCGTCTCTGGGTGGCGAGCGAGGATTACCGGGATGATGTCAAGGTCTCGGATGAGATCCTGAAACAGGTTGCCGATGCCTATCGGAAGATCCGCAATACCATCCGCTATATGCTGGGCAATCTCTTTGATTTTGATCCGGAGCTGGATCGTGTTGCCTATGCTGATTTGCCGGAGATCGATCGCTGGGCCCTGGCCCGTTTTGAGGAGTTGAAGGGACGGGTGACGGCAGCCTATGAACGGTATGAGTTCCATTCGATTTATCAGGGACTCAACTATTTCTGCGGGATGACCATGAGTGCCTTTTATCTCGATATCCTCAAAGACCGGCTCTATTGTTCCGGTACGGAGTCGCTTCCGCGCCGTGCGGCCCAGACGGTGCTCCATGAGATCCTGGATGGCCTGCTTCGGCTCATGACCCCGGTGCTCAGCTTTACCGCCGCAGAATCCTGGGAGTCTCTGTATGATCTGGCTGCGGATGCGCCCCTTGACCAGAGTGTCTTTTTTGTGGAATTTCCAACTCTGCATCCGGAAAGGCGCGACAGCGAACTGGAGGGCAGGTGGGAAAAACTGGTCATGGTCCGTTCAGAGATCACCAAGACCCTGGAAGGAGCCCGCCGGGAAAAGGTGATTGGTCATCCCCTTGAGGCTGAGGTGCTGCTCCAGGTCGACGGTGACTGGGCTGATTTTATCCACCGGGAGTGGCAGACCATTAAGGATCTATGCATTGTTTCTGAGTTGACGCCGTGCGATGATTTTGCATCACTTGCTCTCGCTCCTCATGTAAGCAAGGAACTTCCAGGGTTGTCCGTGGCAGTACGGCAGGCCACGGGAGAGAAATGCGAGCGTTGCTGGATTCGCTCCACCAGCGTGGGGCAGCATCAGGTGCATCTGCAGCTCTGTAACCGCTGTGCAAGCGTGGTAACGGAGATGGATCTGGGGGAGTCTGCCTAAATGAAACGTTTTCCGGCCTTAGTGGCCTTAATGGCTGCGGTGGTGACCTTCGACCAGTTGACCAAACTGTGGATTCTGAATTCATTTTCTCTGTATGAATCCCTGGAGATTATCCCTGGATTTTTCAGTCTCACCTATCTGACGAACAAGGGTGCTGCTTTTGGTTTTCTGGCCGGACAGGCAGGGGTGTGGAGACACTATCTGTTCCTGATTCTTGGGGCCGTGGCCCTGGTAGTGATTGTCATTTCCTGGTTTAAACTGCGGCAGAGTCACCAGCTTTATTCCATCAGCCTGGCCCTGATTGGCGGCGGTGCCCTTGGTAATCTGATCGACCGCATCAGGCTTGGTTCCGTGGTTGACTTCCTTGATGTCTATATCGGGAGGCATCACTGGCCGGCCTTTAATATTGCGGATTCAGCGATCACTGTTGGAGTGGTTTTTTTCATTATTGCCAATATATTGGAAGAAAAAGCAAAAGTTGAAAGATGAGGGTTACATGTGGAAGAGCTTCTGTCTTTATGGTAAGAAGCCTTTCAAGGATCCTGCGGATAATACTTTCCTGGCATCTGCGGTGTGGCTACAATGATAATGAAAGGTGTTAGATGAAAATTGCAGTTCTTTTTCCTGGCCAAGGCTCCCAGTATCTGGGTATGGGGCGTGAATTTATTGAGGCAGACCCTGATTGTGCGGCCATCATGGAACAGGCTGAGGCCGTGTGTGATTTTCCCCTGCGCCGGCTCTGTATTGAAGGGCCCATGGAGGAACTGACCAGGGCCATTCATCTGCAACCGGCCATCACCGTGACCAATCTTATCTGCTGGCAGGCGCTGCAAAATGCATGGGGAAAGAAGGTCGTCTCCAGTTGTTTTGCCGGGCACAGTCTGGGAGAATATTCAGCCCTCTGTGCAGCAGGAGTGCTCACCATCCAGGATACCATGCAACTGGTGGCCAGACGCGGTATGCTCATGGAACGGGAGGGGCGGAAACATCCGGGTGCCATGCGGGCCGTGCTCGGTTTGAACATCGTCGAGGTTGAAGGGATTATTGCCCAGTGCGTGGATACTGGTGTGGCCACCGTTGCCAATCATAACACCGAACAGCAGATTGTGATCTCAGGAGAGGTGGCGGCGCTGGATGCCATCGGGGCTATAGCCGCTGAGCGGCGTGCGAAGATTATTCCCCTGGCGGTCAGTGTGGCCAACCATAGTCCGCTGGTGGCGGATGCCGTTCCTGATTTCACCGCTTTCATGGCAGAGGTGGAATTTAGACCTCCGCGTATTCCGGTTTATTTTAATGTCCTGGCGGCAACGGAAGAGGAACCGGCCTTGATTCGAGAGATCATGGCCAGACAGATCGCCTCCAGGGTCCGCTGGTTTGAACTTATCCAGGCCATGATCGGAGAGGGTGTTGACACTTTTATCGAGGTGGGTCCCAAGGCCGTGCTGAAAGGGATGATACACAAGATTGCCCCCAAGGGGTATGTCTATCAGGCATTGCAGTTGGATACTCCAGACTCTCTCGCCCGTTGCATTGAACAGTTAGGCATAGATTAATTTTTTCAGGAGTGAGTCCTCTATGACGCCAAAAAATAATATTATCTTTTTCTTATTCCTGATGCTTATGCTTGCGCCCGTTTGGGGTGCACATGCCGATAGCGGTGAAGGAAATGTTGGTTTACAGATTGATAATGGGAATGAAGAGAATGAAGTGATTGACACATTCTTTGAAGAGGAGGATGTCTCTGATCCCCTGGAGTCCATGAATCGAGTTTTCTTTGTGGTGAACGATAAACTCTATTTCTGGGTATTGAAACCGGTCAATAAAGCCTATAGCGCAGTGGTTCCCCTTGCTTTCCGCCAGTGCTTTGGGAATTTCTTTGATAACGTCGCGGCCCCGGTGCGGGTGGTGAATAATCTGTTGCAGGGCAAGGTGGCAGACGCGACCATTGATCTTTCCAGATTTTTGATTAATTCCACAGTGGGGATTCTGGGTCTTGCTGATCCTGCCTTGGATTCATTCGGTCTTGAACCTAAGTCTGAGGATTTCGGCCAGACCTTGGGTGTCTGGGGGCTGGGTGAGGGGCCTTACCTCTTTCTGCCACTTATCGGGCCCTTGACTCTTCGTGATTCGGTTGGTTTTGTCGGCAATGCTGCCATCCATCCGGCCACCTATGTGTGCACTACATATCTGGATGGGGTGGCCTATTATACGGCTGACAAAGTGAATCTGCAGTCTCTGCATCCGAATCTGTATGAGGATATGAAAAAATATTCCCTGGATCCCTATATTTCCATGCGGCAGGTGTATATTGAGTATAGGCGGAATAAGGTATTGGATAAGGATGTGAAAAACAATATAATCGACGAGTTGTGATCAGGAGTGGTGTGGAAAAAATGGTACTTGAAAATCAAAAAAAAATGAAAATTATGAAATACATCTATGTGCTGTTAACACTGGTTTGTTGCTCTTTCTGGTTTGACTCTTCTGCCATGGCGATCTCCGGTCCCACGGAGCAGTTAAAACCCACATTGAACGCCCTGATAAATATCCTGCTTGATCCTTCCTTGAAGGGAGAAGAACATAAAGTGGAACGACGTGCCAAGATTATGGGGTATGTGACCCAGGTCTTTGATTTCCGTGAAATGTCGCAGAGGGTGCTTGGGAGGGAGTGGAAGGTCTTGCCGCCGGAAAAACAGGACCATTTCCAGAAGCTGTTTACGAAACTGCTTGAAAACTCTTATATCGGTAAGTTTGAGAGTTATTCAGGCCAGGAGATTCAGTATATTGGAGAACGGTTGAAGGGTGACAGGGCGATTGTCTCGACTCAAATTGAGAATAACGGCCAGTTGATCCCTGTTGATTATATCATGATTAAAGAAGGAGCCCGGTGGATGGTATATGATGTCAATATCGAAGGGGTGAGTCTGGTTCGCAACTATATGGAACAGTTCAAGTCCATTCTCCGTCATGACAAGTTTGAGGGGCTGGTAAAGCTTCTGGAGGAAAAAAACAGCAGCTTTGAATAATCCACTCATCCCGGGGCATCCGGCAGGTTCGGAACAGAAAAGATATGAGGACGTTTTTGCTTTTCTTGGCTCGGAAGAACAGAAACAACTGGCACCCGTGCTGACCGAAGTGACTCTTGAACCGGATGTTTTTTTGTTTGAGGTCGGTGATCCCGCAGGTGAAATTTTTTTTCTGGCCCGGGGGCGGTTGTCAGTTCAAAAAAAGACAGGCTTTGATCGTAAGATGCAAGTGGTGGCTATCCTGGAACCAGGGGCAGTTGTTGGTGAGGCTGGCCTCCTGGCAGGTCATGTTCATACTGTAAATGCCAGGGCCATTGAGCAATCGCATCTTTTTCGCCTAGGGCGACAGGATCTGGAGTCACTGGAGCAGGTAGATTCTCAACTGGTCGTCCAGCTCTTAAAGCACTTGCTTTCGATAAGCAGTCTGCGCCTGGCAAAGACTGCCGAGCGGCTGGCCCATGTGCTTTAGAAGCCTTGTTTATTCAAGGTGCCCCGTCGGTGCCCTCCATTGATTTGGCATGGGGCCTGATAGGTATTCTCTGACAAAGAGCCTGGGCGTGCTTTTTTTTCTGGCCATTCTTGCAAAAATTGTTTATTTTTAAAATATTTGCCTGCGCTCATCGTTGAGTGCTTTTTTTTTAGCTTCACCAACTTGTTGCGAATGAAAAAGTTGTCAGCTGTCACGCTCGTAAAAGTTCTTGGGCGTCCCGGTTGCAAGAGTTCAGCAATTTATCTGTTACAGTACAGTATATGTAGCATTATCCCAATTTACCCTGGAAAACAGCTTTTGTTTTTGACTGGAGGATATTATGGCATTACCCAAAAGGCGACATTCTCACTCTCGTACCCATAAAAGAAGATCGCATGATGCCCTGAGCGCGCCAGGTATGTCTACCTGCGGCGAGTGCAGTGCGCCGAAACAACCACATCGTCTGTGCCCGAGTTGTGGAAAGTATAAGGGACGTACGGTTGTCACTCTTGATGTTGATATAGAATAGGATCCAGTCGTGCGGATTGCCCTGGATGCCATGGGCGGAGACCATGGCCCCGATGAACTGATTAGCGGGGCATTGCTTGCAGTAAAACAGACCGGACTGCAAATAACCCTGGTTGGTAATCGGCAGATTCTGCAGGCTTCTCTTGATCGATTGGGATCTGGTGATACCGGACTGCTGCAACGTGTCCAGATTGTCCATGCCTCTGAGGTGGTGGAGATGGGTGAATCACCTGTTGAAGCCATCCGCAGGAAAAAAGATTCCTCGGTTCTGGTTGCCTTTGATCTTGTGCGTCAAGGACAGGCTGATGCCGCCGTCAGTGCGGGCAATTCCGGGGCGACAATGGCTGCCGCTGTGCGTAAGCTTGGCCGGATGGAGCATGTGTCCCGGCCGGGAATAGCCAGCATCTTTCCCACCTTGAAGAAGCCGGTCGTCATGATGGATGTTGGGGCAAATGTGGATTGCCGTCCCCAGCATCTCTTTCAATTTGCGGTCATGGCCTCTGCCTTTTCCCATATATTTGATATCGACCGTCCGCGCATTGGACTCCTCAGCATCGGCGAAGAGGTTGGCAAGGGGAATACCCTTGTTAAAGAGACCTATGCCCGCCTTGCCGCCAGTTCTATGAATTTTGTGGGAAATGTGGAGGGGCGCGATGTTTTTCAAGGCGATGTTGATGTTGTCGTCTGTGATGGCTTTGTCGGTAATATCTGCCTGAAGCTCAGCGAAGGTCTTGCCGGGGCTGCCATGCAGATGTTGAAGGATGAGATCATGAAGTCAACTGTCGCCAAAATCGGGTATTTCCTTGCCCGTCCCGCCTTTCGTTCCTTTGCCAAGCGTGTGGATTATGCAGAATATGGTGGTGCGCCTCTTTTGGGCATCAATGGTATTGGCATTATCTGTCATGGTAAATCCAGTGCCGAGGCCATAAAAAATGCAATTCTTGAAGCTTCTAAGATGTTGGAAAAACAAGTAAATCAGAAAATTGTAGCAGGTCTTGCCGAAATCGCCCTGGATGAAGAGGCTGTGGTCTGATGGGTGTCGCGATTTTGGGGACAGGGGCATATCTGCCAGAGCTGGTTGTCAGCAATCAGGACCTTGAGAAGATCGTTGATACCAGTGACGAATGGATACGGACCAGAACCGGGATCAATGCGCGTTGTATTGCCGGTCAGGGCGATGAAACCTATCTACTTGCTGCCAGGGCTGCGGTAAAGGCCTTGCAGATGGCTGAGCTGTCAGCCCAGGAAATTGATCTTATTATCGTCGCGACCATTTCTTCTCACATGCTTATGCCCTCTTGTGCCTGTTTCGTGCAGAAAGAGATCGGTGCCAGCAGGGCTTTTGCTTTTGATATCAACGCCGCCTGCTCAGGATTTGTTTATGCCCTTGATCTGGCTGATAAGTATATACAGGCGGATCCGGGCAAGAAAATTCTGGTGATCGGGGCGGAAACCCTTTCCAGCCGTACGAACTGGGACGACAGGAATACTTGTATCCTTTTTGGTGATGGAGCCGGAGCCGTTGTCCTCGGCTATGTCGAGGGGAACCGCGGGGTGATCGGGGCCAAGCTGTTTTCGGATGGCAACCTTTGGCGTCTGTTGCATATGCATACCGCTCCAAGTTGTAACCCTGATTTGTTACAGTCTGAAAGTTCTGGTGTCCATATCGTTATGGAGGGTCGCGAGGTCTTCAAGTATGCGGTCAAGGCCATGGAAGAGGCCGTTCTGGCGCTTCTGGAACAAGAACAGATCGCATTAGATGCCATCAGGCTGGTTGTTCCGCATCAGGCCAATATCCGCATTTTGAATAAGCTGATCGAACGGCTGGGGATCGATGCAGAAAAAGTTTTCATTAATGTCCAAAAATATGGTAATACCTCTGCAGCTTCGATTCCCATTGCCCTTGATGAGGCAAATCGGGCGTCCAGGATACAAGCTGGCGATATCGTATTGCTTTGTTCCTTTGGTGGCGGTTTTACCTGGGGGGCAACTCTGGTCAGGTGGTAAGCCATAATTGATAATTCTTGTTCTGAGCATGGCTGGAAAGGTATCAGGATTTGGTGTTTTTCATACCCCGAGGGCACTCTCTTAGGGTGTCCGTCTATGGAGTGAAACGATACTCGGCTAGTTATGGCCGTTGTATAAATGATCAGAGAAACCATTTTTCAATGGCTTCCCAGGAGGAGACACTTTTGGACTATTTTTTATCTGAAGAACAAGAGATGATCGTGGAGACCGCCCGGCAGATCACGGATGAGCGTATTATCCCGCAGCGGGCTGAACTTGATGAGAAAGATGAATTTCCGGCGGGCCATTCTGGATGAGATGGGCCGGGCCGATCTCTTTGGCATACCTATTCCCGAAGAATTCGGGGGCTTCGGCGGAGGGTGTTTTGACATCGTTCTGGCTCTGGAACAGCTGGCTCGTGGCTGCGTTGGAGTGGGCACCAGCTTTGCCGCCAGTGCTCTTGGCATTTTTCCCATCCTGATTGCCGGCAGACACAGGAGATGCAGCGAGAAATATCTGCCCGGATGTAGTCGAGCGGAAAAAAATTGGCGGCCTTTGGTCTGACCGAGGCCAATGCCGGCACTGATGCCTCTGGAATCCAGACAACGGCTGTACTCGATGGTGATGAATGGGTGCTGAATGGCACCAAACAATGGATCACCAATGGCGGTGAGGCCCAGATCTATACCAGTTGTTGCCATCACCGATCGGACCAAAGGGGCCCGCGGGGCGTCCATGTTCGTGGTTGAGGAGGGAGATCCTGGTTTTCGCTGCGGTCCTAAAGAGAAAAAAATGGGGATCCGGGCATCATCCACCACGCGAGCTGATCTTTAAAGACTGCCGAATCCCCAAAGATCGTCTGATCGGTCGCCAGGGAACCGGCTTTATCACCGTCATGAAGACCCTTGATTTTTCCAGGCCCGGTATTGCCGCACTGGGTCTGGGCCTGGCGCAGGCCGCCCTTGACGAGGCTGCCAGTTATGCCAAGCAGCGGGTCCAGTTCGGCAAGCCGATCATCTCCTTCCAGGCGGTCCAGCATATGCTGGCCGATATGGCCATCCAGCTTGAGGCGGCGCGGGCTCTGGTCTATGCCGCGGCCAGGCATATCGATGCCCATCCCAAGTGATATGTCCAAGGTCTCTTCCATGTGCAAGGTTTTTGCCACGGACATGGCCATGAAAGTTGCCACCGACGCGGTACAGGTTATGGGCGGTTATGGCTATATGCGGAATATCCGGTGGAGAAGATGATGCGGGACGCCAAGATTCTGCAGATCTATGAGGGCACCAACCAGATTCAGCGCAATGTGATCGGCCAGGAACTGAACAAGGAATATGCCGCGCTGAACGGCCGGGTAAGTGAATGGTATGAAGATCATTGTCTGTATCAAACAGGTGCCTGATGCCAAGGATGTCCGGCTGGATCCCAAGACCAATACCATGGCCCGGGAAGGCGTGCAGTCGATCATGAATCCTTATGATCAGCATGCGCTGGAAGAGGCTGTGCGGTTAAAGGAGTTACGGGCGGTGAGGTCACGGCTCTTGAGCATGGGGCCGCCCCAGGCGGAAAGGTCCTGCGCGAGGCCATATCCTGCGGCGCGGATGAAGCGGTGCTGGTCTCGGATCGGGCCTTTGCCGGTGCCGATACCTGGGCCACGTCCTATACCCTGGCCAAGGCCGTTGCAGGCCATTGGCCCATTTGATCTTCTGCTTGTGCGGCAAGCAGGCCATTGACGGTGATACGGCCCAGGTCGGCCCGGGACTTGCCATGCGGCTGGGATCCCGTATGTGACCTGTGTGCAGAAGATACGCGAGGCCACGGATTCCGGGTATGATTCTGGAACGGATGATGGATGACGGCTATGATGTCCTTGCAGTTGCATTTCCCGGCCCTGCTGACGGTGGTCAAAGATATCAATGAGCCGCGGGTTCCTTCCCTCAAAGGGAAAATGAGGGCAAAAAAGGTGGAAATCAGAAAGTTGACGGCGGCTGACATCGGTGCTGACCCTGCATGTATCGGTCTGCCTGGTTCACCCACTCAGGTTGTCAGGGTCTTTCCACCGGAAGCACGGTGTCAGCGGGCTGTTTTTACAGGAAGCCTTGACGCACAGATCGGGCAGCTTGTTGACAGCTTGCAATTGTATCTATAGCATAAGGCCAGTTGCCAAAAATAACTTGTATCATTATGGTGCCATGAGCGGCATAAGGGGCCGTAACGAAATGAATAGAAGTGTAATGGTTGTTTTGTCCCCTAAGCTGGAGAAAACAAGATGTTGATTTTAGATAGTGAACTGTGTGTCGGTTGTGGTCTGTGTGAGAGCACCTGTCCATTTGGCGCCATAACGGTTGTGGATGGCTGTGCAGTGGTGGCTGATGGCTGTACTCTTTGCGGATCCTGCGTAGAGTCTTGTGAACAGGGTGCCTTAAAGATGGAGGGGACAGAAAAGAGTGCTCCCTTGGATCTTGCCAGTTGGTCAGGGGTCTGGGTCTATGCTGAATTCAGGCGAGGGGCCTTGGCTCCGGTTTCCCTTGAATTATTGGGGATAGGTCGCAGGCTGGCCGATTCCCGAAAGGTTCCGCTATCAGCCGTGGTGATCGGGTCTGAAACCGGAGACGCAGCCAGACAACTTATTGGATATGGTGCCGATACGGTGTACCGGATTGATGATCCGGGGCTTGCCCATTTTACCGATGAGGCATATGGAGCGATCATGACCGCACTTATCCGGCAGCATAAACCGGAAATTGTCCTCGCCGGTGCGACTGCCATTGGCCGTTCCTTTATTCCGGGTGTTGCCACAACACTCGGCGCCGGGCTTACAGCTGATTGTACCCATCTTGCCATCCGCGAGGAGGATGGAGCACTGCTGCAGACACGACCTGCCTTTGGCGGCAATATCATGGCAACCATTGTCTGCCCCAACTCAAGACCGCAGATGGCCACGGTACGGCCCAAGGTCATGGCCGCCCTGGCCTTTGATGGTGAGCGTCAGGGGCAGGTGGTTGAGGTGAAAGCAGAGCCCGCGCAACTTGCAACAAAGGTGCGGGTCATGGAATCCGTTGTCTCGGAAGAAGAGAATGTGAATATTCAGGAAGCTGATATCCTGGTTGCCGGAGGACGGGGTCTTGACAGTGCGCAAGGGTTTGCGCTGATGCGGGAGCTCGCCGACTCTCTGGGTGGCGCCATTGCCGCCACCCGGGCAGCGGTGGATGCCGGATGGATCGGTTATCCCCATCAGGTCGGGCAGACCGGCAAGACCGTCGCCCCAAAACTGTACATTGCCTGCGGCATCTCCGGTGCCATGCAGCACATGGCCGGCATGCAGTCGGCAGAGACTATCGTTGCCATTAATCGGGATAAGGATGCTCCCATTTTGATGTGGCCGATTTCGGTCTGGTGGGGGATCTTTTTGAGATCGTGCCTAAACTTCCTAAGCAGATTGAGGAGCACCGCAAGTCATGAGCCTGCAGGGAAAAACAGCACTTGTCACCGGCGGCAGCCGGGGCATAGGGCGGGCCAGTCTGCCAACGTGGCAGCGCCATGGGCGCCCATGTGTACATTAATTATGTGCCAATCCCGCGGCTGCCGAAGAAACCATGAACGTGATTCAAGATGCGGGCGGCAGGCGGATTTATCTGTTTTGATGTGGCGAACAGTCAAGCAGGTGCAGGACGGCCCTCAAGAGATCGTGGCTGAGACTGGTTCCCTTGATGTCCTGGTCAACAATGCCGGGATCACCCGGGATGGCCTGATGGCCAGAATGAAGGATGTCAGATTGGGATCTGGTCATTGATACCAATCTGAAAGGCGCTTTTCTCTGCAGCAAGGCGGCATCCCGAGGCCATGATGAAAAATAGATGGGGGCGGATAGTCAATATTACTTCCGTGATCGGGTTTGCTCGGAAATGCCGGCCAGATTAATTATGCCGCGGCCAAGGCTGGTCTTGTCGGCCTGACCAAATCCATGGCCAGGGAATTTGCCTCCCGGACTATCACGGTCAATGGGGTTGCTCCCGGCTATATTGTGACCGATATGACCAGTTCCCTCTCTGAGGAGATTCAGGAAAAGATCAAAGGGGAGATTCCCCTGGCCGCCTTGGGAACGCCTGAGGATGTGGCCGGGGCAGTTGCCTATCTGCTTGGTGATGATGGACGATATGTGACAGGACAGGTCCTGCATGTGAATGGTGGTATGTATATGTAGCGTGTCGGCCTGGTAACACATTGTTGCTGGTCCCAAGATATGCTAAGCTGATGTGTCGAATTGTTTCTTAGGATTGTGATGTTTTGTTGCTGTAATTGTTTTTATTAACAGATTAATAAATGGGAGAAAAAAATGGCTATAGATCAACAGATGGTCGATATTATTGTTGAGCAGTTGAGTGTGGAAAAAGATAAAGTGGTTCCCAATGCCTCCTTTGTGGATGACCTTGGCGCTGATTCTCTGGACCTCGTGGAGCTGATTATGGCCATGGAAGAGGAATTTGACGTTGAGATTCCTGATGAAGATGCCGAGAAGATCAATACCGTCCAGAATGCCATTGATTATATAAATAATCTCAAATAGGCTGAAATAAGGGACTCCATGGAAGATGGGGTTCTCTTGTGTCTGCGAGAAAGGAATCTATTGGCCTGAGGGAGTTTTACATGGCAAAGCGTAGAGTTGTGGTTACGGGAGTTGGACTGGTAACACCGCTTGGCACTGGCACACAAAAAACCTGGGGGAATATCTGTGCCGGAACCAGTGGTGTCGGCCTTATCACCCGCTTTGATACCAGTGAGTATGCGGTCAAGATTGCAGCAGAGGTAAAGGATTTTCAGGTAGAAGATTTTATTGAGAAAAAACTTGCAAAACACCTTGATCTCTTTGTGCAGTATGCCATTGCTGCTGCCAAGCTGGCTTTTGCAGACAGTGGTGCCATCATCGACGAGACCAACTGTCAGCGGGTAGGTGTTATTACCGGCTGCGGTATGGGGGGGCTTCCCACCATTGAGCAGAATCATCTGAGCTGTCTTGAGCGTGGTCCGAAGAGGATCTCACCCTTCTTTATTCCCATGGCCATTCCCAATATGCCGTCTGGCCATATCTCCATGCAGCTGGGAGCAAAGGGGCCGAACCTTGCCCTTTCAACTGCCTGTGCAGCAGGGACCCATGCCGTTGGCGAGGCCTATCGCTCCATTATGTACGGAAGCTGTGATATGGTTATCACCGGTGGTTCTGAGTCTGTAATCTGCCCCCTTGGTGTCGGCGGATTCAGTGCCATGAAAGCGCTTTCCACCCGTAATGAGGCACCGGAACAGGCTTCAAGGCCTTTTGATAAAGATCGCGATGGCTTTATCATGTCCGAGGGCTCCGGCATGCTCATTGTTGAAGAGTTGGAACATGCCCTGAAACGCGGCGCCGTGATCTATGCGGAGATAACCGGATATGGCTCCAGCAGCGATGCCTATCATATAGCAGCTCCACCGGAAGACGGGGAAGGAGCGGCGCGCTGTCTGCGCATAGCCCTGGCCGATGCCGGCCTTAGGCCTGAAGATATTGATTACATTAACGCCCATGGTACTTCGACTCCTTTGAATGATCGGTGTGAAACCATGGCCATTAAAGCCGTATTCGGAGATCATGCCGGGAGACTTGCCATCAGTTCCACAAAATCGATGACCGGCCATATGCTTGGGGCTGCCGGCGGCATTGAGGCGGCCTTTACTGCCCTCAGTATTCGGGATCAGATCGCACCGCCGACGATGAATCTGCAGGAGCCAAGTCCCGAGTGTGATCTTGATTATGTGCCGAATCAGGCCAGGAAGATGGAAATCCGGGCGGCTCTATCCAATTCCTTTGGTTTCGGCGGCACCAACGGTGTCATTGTCATGCAGCGTTATAACGGTTGAATATTACACCATAAGACCTTACTGGAGTTTGATGTGAAGATAGCAATTGGAGCGGATCACGGTGGTTTTCACCTGAAAGAGATGGTCCGATCCCTGGTGGATGAATTGGGCCATGAGGTTCAGGATCTGGGTTGCTACTCCACAGCCTCCGTTGATTATCCTGAACTGGCCAGGCTTGTCTGTGAAAAGGTGGATGCAGGGAGCGTGGATCGCGGCATCCTGATCTGTGGCACAGGGATTGGCATGTCCATGGCTGCCAACAGGTATTCACATGTGCGTGCTGCTCTTTGTCATGATCACTATACTGCCCGCCTGAGTCGAGAACATAACAATGCCAATGTGCTCTGTATGGGTGAAAGGGTTATTGGCTCAGGCGTCGCCGAAGATATTGTCCGGACCTGGCTGGCTGCGGAGTTCAGTGGTGGCCGCCACTTGGGGCGTATTGAATTGTATAGCAAATGTTGAAGCATCCGGTTGGGGAATAACGAGTAAAGGCCGGCATTGCTAATTTGAAATGCCGGTTTTTTTTTAGGAGTTGTTGAGGAATAAGATTTACAACTCATTTTCTTACGGATCTTAAATACTCCTTGTAAGGTAATTTTGGGTTTGAATGACGGCCAGTTAGTCTGTCCATGAATGAAATCTGGTTGCCCGCCAACTGGAAAAGCAAAAGGTGATTTGGGTATGAAGGCATTGCAAACAACTGATCCTGAAGTTTATAACAGTATCAAGCTTGAATATGAGCGTCAAAATAATCAATTGGAGTTGATTGCCTCTGAAAATATAGCATCACAGGCAGTTCTCGAGGCCCAGGGGTCCATCTTTACCAACAAATATGCCGAAGGGTATCCTCACAAAAGATATTACGGCGGCTGTGATTATGCTGATCAGGTGGAGGAACTGGCTCTTTCCCGGGCCAAAGAGATATTTGGCGCCGAGTATGCCAATGTCCAGCCCCATTCAGGATCTCAGGCCAATATGGCCGTCTATTTTGCCACCCTGAAACCAGGGGACAAGGTTTTGGGAATGGATCTGGCGCATGGTGGTCATCTGACCCATGGGAGCGGGGTTAACTTTTCAGGGCAGCTGTTCAACTTTATTTCCTATGGCGTTGAACATGATACAGAACAGATCAACATGGAGACGGTTGAACGTATTGCCTTTGAAAACAGGCCGAAGATGATAGTTGCCGGCGCCAGTGCCTATTCACGATTTATCGATTTTGCCGGATTCAGGAGAATAGCCGATCAGATCGGCGCTCTGTTTATGGTGGATATGGCGCACATTGCCGGCCTTGTTGCGGCTGGAGTGCACCCCTCTCCTGTTCCCCATGCGGATTTTGTAACCACCACGACCCATAAAACCTTGCGTGGTCCCCGGGGCGGGCTGATCCTGGCCCGTGAAAAATGGGGCAAGGCCCTTAACAGTCATATCTTCCCCGGAATACAGGGCGGGCCGTTAATGCATGTCATTGCTGCCAAGGCAGTTGGCTTCAAAGAGGCCATGAGTGATGATTTTAAGATCTATCAATCACAAGTGGTGGAAAATGCCAAGGCCCTGGCCGCAGGCTTGATTGCCAAAAACTTCAGATTAGTTTCCGGCGGTACCGATAACCATCTTTTTCTTCTGGACCTGAGCAATAAGGATATTACCGGCAAAGAGGCAGAGGAGCTTCTTGAACAGGCGGGACTGACAGTGAATAAAAATGCGATTCCCTTTGACACCCAGCCCCGATTTGTGACCAGCGGTGTGCGTATCGGCACGCCCACGGTTACCACCAGGGGGTTAAAGGTCCCAGAGATGTCGCTCATTGCCGACTGGATTGAGCGCGTTGTCTCCAAACGTGATCAGCAGACCATCGAGCAGGTGCGTCAGGAAGTACGTGTTCTGTGCGCTCAATTTCCTCTTTCAGCCATTGTTGACCCCGTATAAACCGGTGAAATTATGAAGTGTCCTTACTGTGGTCATCTTGATAACAAGGTTATTGACTCTCGCCTGAATAAGGAGAGTACCATTACCCGGCGGCGGCGTTCTTGTCTGGCCTGTAATCAGCGTTTTACGACCTATGAGCGGCTGGAAGTGATGATGCCGGTGTTGGTGAAGAAAGATGGGCGGCGTGAGTCATGGGATCGTCAGAAAATGGTCGTCGGTCTTGAAAAGGCCTGCGAGAAAAGACCGGTAAGCTGCGATGATATCGACGTCTTTGTTGATGAAATCGAGAAAAAGCTCCAGGACCTTGGGGTAAAAGAGGTCTCTTCCCAGGTGATCGGTGAGTGGGTGATGGAGAATCTTCCTGATCTTGATGAAGTCGCCTATGTCCGTTTTGCTTCGGTTTATCGACAGTTCAAGGATGTCAGTGAGTTTGTTGACGAGTTGAAAACCCTGGTTGATGCCAGAGATACCAAAGAGGCGTAAGTGCCGGCATCCGAGAGAGATCTCTATTATATGCGTCTGGCCCTGAAAGAGGCGCGCAAAGGCATGGGAAGGACCTCTCCCAACCCCTGTGTGGGGGCGGTTGTCGTCCGTGATCAGGCGGTTATTGCCACGGGCTATCATCAAAAGGCAGGGACTCCTCATGCGGAAATTCATGCCTTGCGTAAGGCAGGGGCATCAGCCTGTGGCGCCACCCTTTATGTGACCCTGGAGCCCTGCAATCATACCGGCCGGACCCCACCCTGCACCAGGGCGATCATTGCCGGTGGCATCAGGCGGGTGGTGGTGGGGATGGAAGATCCCAATCCCCTCGTTGACGGCGGCGGCAAGAGCTATCTGCAAAGCCAAGGCGTTGAGGTGGTAAGCGGTGTACTTGCAGCCGAATGTCGTGAAATTAATCGTCCTTTTATTAAATATATCACTCAGGGACTGCCCTGGGTGGTGATGAAGGCAGGGATGAGCCTGGATGGCCGCATAAGTTATCAGCCGCAACAATGTGGCGGGATGACAGGGCCGGCCTCAATGCGCAAGGTTCATCGTCTGCGTGATCGTGTGGATGCGATCCTGGTGGGGAGTACTACTGTGAGAGTAGATGACCCGGCCCTAACCACACGTCTTCCCCATGGCAGGGGAAGAGATCCCATCCGTGTCATTCTCGATACCCACTTGCATATCTCAGAGTCTGCTCGACTCCTTCATCTCGATTCACCGGCACCCACCTGGATCTTTTGCGGAACGGGAGTGAGTCGGGAAAAAAGAGAAAGGTTCGGCAAGGCAGGAGTCGTTATCCGGCAGGTGGAATGTGGCACAGATGGCAGGATTGACCTTCGTCAGATGTTAAAGCTCATTGTCTGTGAAGGGGTTACATCGCTGCTCGTTGAAGGTGGCGCGACTATCCATGGTGCTTTTTTAAGGGAGCGGCTGGTGGATCATGTGAATCTGTTCATCGCCCCGATCTTTGCCGGGAACCATGGCACGCCGGTGGTTGAGGGGGTGAATATCGCCGGTTCTGATGATGCCATCCGCCTGCAGAATGTCCATTATACCCGTCTCGGGGAGGATATAATGGTTGCAGGGGATCTTTTCAATGGTGGTTCCTGACTTCGCAATCAATCTTATTCCCCAGGCCCTGCAGTTACTTTTCTCTTATTTCCTCTCATCAGAACTTTTTCTCTGCCAGCCATGTTCGCAACTTTCCAGGTCCGGGAAAGTCACGGTAAGATACACCGTATCTTTCTCAAAATTAAGACTGTGCGTGATCTCATAATTGTCAGGGAGGCTGAGTCTTCTCACCCTGTCTCGAAAGACGTGTTCAGCCTCACTGCTCCTGGGATAAAATTTCCTCTGCAGGAGTTCAAGGAGGCTATGGGTCTTCTGGGGCAGATTCATCTCACTATGCTCCAGGATTTGCCTGAATTCTTGTTCTTCAAAAAGAGACGTGATCGTTTCCTGGGAACGATTGGCTATATCGCGGCTCAACGATAGCAACCTTTTTTGCTTTCCTGTCCCTGGTTGCAGGAGTTCAAAAAGGGCGGAGAGGGACAACCTGTCCTCAGGTGGCAGTTCCAGAAGTTCAAAGGCGATTTTGTCGGAGATGAGACCATGATGAATCTGTCGTTGCAGCTTCTCCTCCAGCGTCAAAAGAGCGACAAGTTGGTGGAGAAGAGTTTCCTGCTGTTTATATCCTAAGCGAGGGAGAAATAGAGCTGTTACCTCCTTTGCCTCCATCTTGTCCAGGCAATATCTGAGGAAAAAGGCAGCTTCAATGGGAGAAAGAACACCGTTGAGCTGCTGATCGGTCAGGATATAGAGAAAAAAAGTGGATGGAACAGGCGTAGGTGGCAGAATCAGACAGAGAGCGCTTTTGTTCTTGCACTTATGTTTGAGCTCATGCACACGTCTGCGGCCGCAGATCAGGTCAAAGGTCCCATCCTGTGCCTGCTGAACCAGGGGAGGATGCAGGATGCCTGATTCTTCAAATGATTGTTGGAGTGCAGGGGAAGGAGTGTCATCTAGAAACGGATGGAGGCTCCAGTTGGGAGAGGTGTTGATTGAGCTCAGGGAGATATCTGTGAATGAGTGATGGATGGACATGGAAAAGGGGGCATGTGGTGGTAAAAAAGAGAGACATTGAATCCAAATATGGCTCTGGATGATGAGTGAGTACGAGGTCTTTAGGACTGAATCAGGTCAGAGCTGTTTCTACAACCTCTGAGTTTGTAGAAATAATAGCCGATTCAACAAAGCATATCTATTGCGTCAATGGACGTACAGTCGCCGAGATAAAGGTAAAAAATAACGCTCTTGTGGGGCGAAAGATCTCTAACACTTATTTATCTTATCACGGAGGATTCCGGAGGGTTTAAAGGTGATAACCCTTCGTGCATCAAGGGTCAGTTCATCCCCGGTCTGAGGGTTACGGCCTCTTCTGGAATTTTTGTCTTTTACATTAAACTTCCCAAAACCACTCAAGAGTAAATCAGAGCCATTAATCAGGGTATTTTTTGAAATACGAAGAAAGGCCTCTACTGACTCGGTAGCTTGGGTTTTGCTGAGAGTGGTATGGGTTTTGTAGACCTGTTGAACGAGTTCTGCCTTGGTAAGTGTCATGTTGTTCTCCATTCAAAAATATATTATTTAAAAAATAATGATACTACACCCTGACAATGTAAAGATCAAGGTCAGGACGGTTTGTTTCTGTTATTGTATATTAACTAACTGCTCCAGCTATTTTAAAGATGGGCAGATACATGGCAACGACAATGCCACCGATCATTCCACCTAAAAAGACCATCATGAAGGGTTCGATCATGGCGGTAAGATTGTTTACGGCCTGATCAACTTCTTCGTCATAAAAATCGGCAATCTTGGCAAGCATTGAATCCAAGGCACCCACCGATTCGCCCACGTTAATCATCTGAACCACCATGTTGGGAAAGACGCCGCTTTCTTCAAGGGGTTCGGCAATGGGGCGACCTTCGCTGATACTCTCGGCGACTCTGAAGACCGCTCCTTCAATGACTTTATTACCGGAAGTCTTGGCCACGACCTGCAGTGCATCGAGAATGGGGACCCCACTTTGGAGCATGGTACTCAATGTTCTAGAGAATTTGGCAACTGCCACTTTTCTGATCAAGGGACCAACAACGGGTGCTCGTAAAAGCATGGCATCGATTCTATATTGGCCTTTTTCGGTAGTGTATATTTTTTTAACCGCATAGATAATGGCAAATATCCCCATGAAAATGAAGAGAAAATTTGATTTTACAAAGTTACTCATATTCCACTACTATTTGTGTGGGCATTGGCAGGGCTGCCCCCATACTCGAAAACATCTCCTGAAAAACAGGAATGACGAATATGAGAATAACGCCTAGGATAAGAAAGGAGATGGCAAGGCAGATGGCTGGGATAAGTCATCGCCCCTTTTATCTTTTTTTTCAGTGCCATCGACTTTTCCTTGAACCCGGCAAGTCGTCCCAGAATGGTGTCGAGGATACCGCCTGTTTCACCCGCTTCCACCATGTTGGCAAAAAGGTTGTCAAAGACTGCCGGATGTTTTCTCATGGCATCGGCGATGGTAGTTCCGGTTTCCACATCTCTCTTAATCGCAGTCAGAACGATTTTGAATGTCGAGTTTTCCTGTTGTTTTGCCAGGATCTCAAAGCTTTGGATCAGGGGTAATCCGGCATCAATCATGGTGGATAGTTGACGGGTGAAGACCACAATATCCTTGCCAGTAACTTTTGGCCTAAAAAAGGCAATATTTGCTAACAGATCTTTAGGTTTTTCTTTTATAGAGATATCCTGGATGCGAAGGCGTTTGACATGCGCTAGGGCAGCGGCCTGGTCAGAAGATTCAACTTCACCTTTGCGTTTGATACCTTGGGAATTTTTTCCTTTCCACACATAAATCGGCATGGCCTGCATCCTCTATAACGTACGCTATGAATTGTATTTTGTGTAAATCAAGATAATTGAATTCTTCTTATCCAAAGAATTGTTCTATTCTATCTTATGAAATAACTGAATACAAGGAAGTAGCGATAAGTGCTCGTTTTTTTTTACATGGTCTCTTCATGAGCGCTGTTGATATTTTTGCTGTTGATATTTTTTGCTTGAGAAAAGTAGAGTGTTTTGTTAATATTGTAATTTAATAAAAATATTAATCATGGCTTGGTTTTAGGTTTGTTGGATCACAATGATTTATTGTTTCAATAGATATGACATGGTTTTAAAGGTGTTTGAGAAATCAGGAGGGTAGGATGAAAAATCAAGCTGTAAAAAGTTATAGTGAAAGAAATTTTAAGTCTGTAATTGATCAATGTGCTGGCTGTGGAAGGGTTGTGGAAGAAGAAGGGATCCAGTTTTGTAAGACCTATATGCAGCCAGAGTCAAAGTGGCGTATTGGAATCTGTAATTTTGCAACCCACGCTAAACCAGAAATTAATATTGTTACTATTCGTGTTAATCCTTTGAAGGCTGCCAAGAGGGCATCTGCAAAAGGTAAAAAATAAAGTTTTTTTTTGAATTAAAAAAAGCTCTTGTTCCTTTCATGGACAAGAGCTTTTTTTTTGTTTTTTTAACGGAAAATACTTGTTACTGAATTTAAATGTAACGATGAAGCGGAATTACATCATGGATTGGACAGTGGATGTAGCAAAATCAACAAATCTTTGAGGAGTCACACCCATAATTACAATAATGAGCAGAAGAACAATGGATGTCATATTGGTAAACAAACCACTGACAACCCGGTCATTATTGTCAGAATCGCCGCAGAAGGTGACACGAACCACAGAGAGATAATAGAAAATGGCAATTGCTGTATTGATGGCCGCCAGGATGACCAGAAGGAGATACCCTTGCTTTAAGGCACCAGCAAGCATCATGAATTTAGCCATGAAACCAACAAAGGGAGGAATGCCGGCGAGTGCAAAAAGGGCAACCGTCAAGGTCAGCGCCAGCAATGGTGAACGTTTATGCAGTCCGCTTAAATCTTTGATCTGGAGATTCTCACCATTTCTGGAAACGGAACAGATAACCAGAAAACAGGCCAGATTCATAACCACATAGCCAATGATATAATAGAGGGCATTGGCATACCCACTTAATTGGAAGGTTAATATACCCAGGAGAACAAATCCTGCATGGGCTATACCTGAAAATCCAAGCATGCGTTTAAGATCGGTCTGGACAAGGGCTGAAAGGTTCCCATAGAACATGGAGGCAACAGCGCATACCATCAGGATGTTGACAATGATCTGTCCTTCGCCGTTCACCATGCTGACCAGGCGGATCAACAAGGCAACCGCGGCCAGTTTGGGGACGGAGGAAATAAAGGCAGTAGTCTCGTTGGAAGCGCCTTCATAGACATCCGGAACCCAGAAGTGAAAAGGAAAGAGGGCAAGTTTATAGAAGAATCCTGCCAAGACCATCATGATAGCCACAATTGCTGCTGGTTGATTATATATATGTGAAAGTTTTTCCATGACCACCGCAAGCTGAGTCGATCCAGTCAAGCCAAACATATAACTCATACCAAAGAGCATGAACCCGGTGGCGGTGACACCAAAAAGCAGGTATTTGATGCCGGCTTCCATCTGAAACCGGTAGTTGCCGCTATCGTCACGCATGGGAACCATGATATAGACGGCAAAGGAAGAAAGTTCCAACGCCACAAAGATAGCCAGCAGTTCAACGCTTGAGACCAGCATCATCAGCCCGAGAACACTGGTAAACAGAAAAAGGTAATATTCGGGACGAACGGTCTTCTGTATATCTTTCAGCTTGTGCCCCAGGATAAGAACAAACAGCATAGCCCCGGCAATTAAGGCCTTGAAGACCTGGGAGTAAAGGTCAACCCTGTAGGCATCATAAAAAAGGCTTCCTTGCTGGCTCAAACTGAAAAGCGTTGCCGCAAATACAGCTGTTCCCAGGCCTAGGGCCACCGTTTTAATTTTGTCGGAGTCAGTTTTTCCCAGACTGACCAGGAAAATGACAAGACCCGCTCCCAACACTACTAACTCAGGTAGAAATTGCATGTGTATACCCTAGGTCGTTATTTATGAAATTCGATTAATGAAGAATTAATTGGGCGGCAGCAACCGCCTGACCCTGATGCGCATGAAACTGTTCAAGGAGGTTTACAACACTGATGTGCATGAGATCAATAAATGGCTGAGGCCCCAAACCGATCCAGAAGACCAAAAAGAGGAAGGGACACAAGGTGATAATCTCGCGTAGGTTCAGGTCCTTCAGCCAGGACTGGTCCGGATTATCGGTTCCTCCCCAGACAATCTTCTGCAGCATGCGCAGCATGTAGGCTGCAGCAAGAACAGCACCGGGGATGGCAGCCAGGGCCAGGGGGATACTGTGTTTGAAAGCGCCGGCCAGAATCAGGAATTCACCGACAAAACTGTTGGTGCCGGGAAAGCCAAAAGAAGAGAGGGAGAAAAAGGCCAGAAAGGTGACATAGATCGGCATGTACTTGCCCACACCGGTGGCTGAGCGCAGTTCGCGGCTGTGGGTCCGTCTCATAGATCATGCCGACGCAGAGGAACAGGGCGCCGGTGGTAATGCCGTGGTTGATCATCTGCAGCATCGCCCCTTCAATCCCTTGGTTCATGACAAAAATGCCCAGGGTGACAAAACCCATATGGCCGACAGTGGAATAGGCAATCAGTTTCTTCATGTCCTGCTGGGCCAGGGCGGTGAACCCGCCATAGATGATACCGGCCATCGACAGCCACAGTATATAGGGCATGAGCAGGGTGGTGGCTTCCGGGGTTATGGGCAGGCAAAGCGCAGAAAACCATAGGTGCCCATCTTCAGAAGAACGGAGGCCAGGATAACGGAGCCGGCGGTCGGCGCCTCAACATGGGCGGCCGGCAACCATGTATGAAAGGGAAACATCGGCACCTTGATGGCAAAGGCCAGGAAGAAGGCCAGAAAAAGACCAGATCTGGAAGGTCGAGCGAGTAACTCTGCCACATCATGTCCGGGATAAAAAAGGAATAGTTATTGGTCTTGTACAGGGCAGATGATCGCCACCAGCAGCATGACCGAACCGGCCAGGGTATAGAGGAAAAACTTGATCGAGGCGTAGATCTTGCGGGGTCCGCCCCAGATCGCGATGAGCAGGTACATGGGAATGAGCATGGCCTCCCAGAGAATGTAGAACAGGACGAAATCCAGGGCCATAAAGACACCGAGCATGGCAGGTCTCCATGATCAGCAGGCAGATCATGAAGGTTGGACCCGGGTCTTGATATAGCGCCAGGATGCCAGGACACAGAGGGGCATGATGAAGGTGGTCAGCAGCACCAGCAGGATGGAGATACCGTCGATCCCTAGAATATAATTGATATTGAGTGAATCCAACCAGTGGTACTGCTCAACAAATTGAAACTTTGCGGAAGCCCTGTCAAAGCCGGTGACCAGAGGGATAGACAGTAGGGCAGTAAAAGCCGTAATGACCAGTGCCCAGTAGCGGGCAAAATATCGTTTTTCACAAAGAGCAGCAGCAATGCCCCCGCCAGGGGCAGAAAAATAAGGGTGCTCAGAATATGTGGATAATTCTGGATTAATAAGTAGTTGATCCATTCCCGTGGTCCTCGAAATCAGTGATTTAAGCCAGACGTAAGCTACAAGAATAACGGCGGCAAATGGTTACCGTATAATATATTGTCTGCTGAATCTGGCCGCTCTGGAGAACCAGACTGATGCGCCGGCCAAGGGCACTTACACAACGGGCCGTTCCATCAACCACGCCGTCAATTCCATTCCAGTCAAACCATGACCAGAATCGGGCAGTGGTCATCAGGGTGCTCAGACCCACAACCCTGTATGCCTTGCCCCAGGCGGTATCAAACCACTGGATGGGGTTGGCAACCGTCCACAGAAAACACTGGCCGCCCTTCCGGTAGAACCAGTCCAGATCCAGGCTGATGGTTTCTCCGGCTTTAATGTATTTGCGTAGAAGAAAGAAGCCCAGCGCGGTAAGTGCCAGAATCTGCAAGGTCTCGCTCAGATGATAGGCTCTATAGGGATGATAGGCCACCTGGTGTTGGGGCAGCATGCTATAGAGAAAGGGAAGATAAGCAGCCGATGAAGATGCAGAAGAAGGCAGCGACCGCCATGGCAAGCTGCATGTTCCATGGCGGATCGGCAGCCCTTTCCCAGGTCTCGGCAGAGCAGTTATTGTCACCGAAAAAGAGAAATAGGGCAGCTTGAGGCCGGTGAGCAGAAAGGTGCCGGCAGAGACCACGGTCAGGAGAAAACCGGCCCAGAGGAGATGTGATCTCAAAGCCGGCAGCAGATGATCATCGATTTGCTGACAAAACCGGAGAAAAGGGGAAGGCGGAAATCGATATTCCTCCGATCATGGTAAAGACAAAGGTGAGGGGCATCTTCTTGTAGAGTCCGCCCAGTTCGGTGAACTTGCTTTCCCCGGTCATGTGACGACCGCCCCGCTGCCCATGAACAGCAGACCTTTATAAAGGATATGGGCGAAGGCATGGGCACAGGCGCCATTGATAGCCAGGGCGGTGCCGATACCGACGCCTGTCACCATGTAGCCGACCTGGCTGATGATGTCCCAGGCCAGGAGCTTGCGGACATCATTTTCCATCACCGCGTAAATGACGCCGTAGATGGCCATGACGACCCCGAGGACAATGAGGATATCAATGCCGGCGCAGCCTCGGGCCAGGGTGTAGATGGCGGTCTTGGTGGTGAAGGCGCACATGAAGACGGCACCGGTGACCGTGGCCTCGCCGTAGGCATCCGGCAGCCAGGAGTGCAGGGCAGGAACAGCCGCATTGAGCATGAAGCCGATCATGATCAGCCAGGTGTAGAGTTCCGGGATTGACTGGACGTTCAGCTGGACAAAGGAGAGGTCGCCGGTGGCCTGTAGCGAGGACAAAGCCCAGCAGCAGGATAAGCCCGCCAAAGGTATGGATCAGCAGGTAGCGATAGCCGGCCGCCAGCGATTCAGGATCGCTTGTTGAACCAGACCAGAAAGGTGGAGGCAAAGGCCATCATCTCCCAGAAGAGAAACAGGACCAGATAATCGCCGCAGTAGATGACGCCCAGTGATCCGGCCACATAGAACCAGGCGGCGATATGCTGCCACTCGTCGTCCACATGCATGGATAGATGGTGCCGATGATGGACATCAGGGTCATGATAAAGCCAAAGATCATGGAGAGGCGGTCGACCCGGCCGAAGGTGAGCTGCCAGTTGAGAAATTGAACTGCACCATATGTGCCTGGATGCTGGCTCAGATAGAGCACATCCAGAAAGGTCAATAAGGGAATCAGGAAGAGATAGGGCTTTCTGAACGGTCCCCTTACCAGGGGCAGGAGGAGTGCGCCGATGATCATGATGAGGGCGGGATGGAAAAAATTAGTTGTCATAATAATCCTCCCGGGTCATGATCCCGCTGCGGCCGACCACTCTTGCCACAATAATGATGACAGCACAGGATCCCAGGCCGAAGAGGGACCAGAATCCAGGTATGTCTTTTCAGCCCAGGTGTGGGCATGGCTGGTGTCAATGGTCAGGCTCCAGATTACCATGAGGATGATACCACCATAGCAGCAATATTTAACCGTCTTGAGTCGGTCTCGTAGATAATCGATAAAATTGACAATCATCCTGTCACCGCCTTGACAAATTGCATCATGAAGTTGGGGAAGATACCAATGAAGGACAGAGATGTACAGGCAATGAGAATGGGGATCAGCATGGACAAGGGCGCCTCCTTGATACCTTGAAACGTTTCACCTTCCGGGCGCTTGCCGAAAAAGGCCTTATAGTAATGGGTGCGAAATAGCCGACATTGAGCAGGGTGCTGGCGAGAAGAATGAGCAGTATGCCGATCTGGTGGGCCTGCATGGAGCCCACCAGCAGATTCCATTTGGTGACAAATCCAGCCACCGGCGGCACGCCAATCATGGAAAGCGAGGCAATGGCAAAGGCGCCGAAGGTAAAGGGCATGGTCTTTCCCAGTCCTCCCATCTCCGAGATATCTTTCTTCTGCGCGGCAATATAAATGGCGCCGGCGCAGAAGAAAAGGGTGATCTTGGCGAAGGCGTGATTGACGATATGGATCAGGCCGCCATTAATACCTGCCGGGGTAAGGAGTGCCACACCCAGGATGATATAGGAAAGCTGGCTGACGGTCGAATAGGCCAGCCGCGCCTTGAGATTATTCTTAGACAGGGCGATGACCGAGGCCATGATCACGGTAAAGCCGACAAAATAGGCAGTGGGGATGCCAAGATTCAAGGCATGCATGGTATTGACCCCGAAGACATAGAGCATGACCCGGGTGGTGCAGAAGACACCGACCTTGACCACGGCCACGGCATGGAGCAGGGCGGAAACCGGGGTGGGCGCGACCATGGCGCCCGGCAGCCAGTGATGAAAGGGCATGATGCCGTTTTTGGCAAAACCGAAGAGACAGAAGATGTAGAGCATGATCACCAGGGTATGGTTGACATCCGGCGGGAATGATGCCGGTTGAGATATTGGGGGCAAAATCAAGGGTTCCGGTCAGGACATAGATCAGGATCATGGCCGGCAGCAGAAATGCCTTGGCGGTGGTGGTCAGATAGATGATGTATTTTCGGGCGCCGTTGTAACCTTCTGCGTCCTGATGATGGGCAACCAGCGGATAGGTGCAGATCGAGACGATCTCGTAGAAGAGGTACAGGGTAAAGAGGTTGTCGGAAAAGGCGACCCCGATGGCCCCGAAAGATGCCAGGGCAAAACAGGCATTGAAGCGGGTCTGGGCATGTTCTTGGAGGCCCCGCATATAGCCCATGGAGTAGAAGACGGCAATGATCCACAGAGAGGAGGCCACCAGGGCGAAGATCATCGACAAGGCGTCGGCCCGCAGGGTGACCGTCACACCCGGAAGGATAGTGAACATGTGGAAGATCAGGGTCTTGCCTGAAAGCACAGTCGGGATCATGGAGGCGACAAGTAAAAGCAGGATGATGGAGGCAACAGAGGAGACACCTTCCCTGATATTCTCGTTTTTCCCCATAAACAAGACACCCAGCGTACCAACGAGCGGAACGAGGAGAGTTACGAGAAGTTTAGCGGAACTGACCGTTGTTATATCCATGACAGATGTTCCTTTTCCTAACCTTGAAGGTCGACCAGATCTTCAGTGTCGACTGATTTGTAGTTTCGATATACTGCGATAATAATACTGAGACCGATGGCCGCTTCGGCAGCGGCTATGGCCATGATAAAAAGGGTGAAGACCTGTCCTACTGTGGGATCCGGCGCCGGAAATCTGTTAAATGCCATAAAATTAATGGAGGCAGCGGCCAGGATCAGTTCGGACGAGATCAGCATGCCGATGAGCGTTCGCCGGGTCACAAGCCCGTATATTCCCATGCCAAACAACATTGCCGCCAGATAGAGAAAGGTGTTGAGATTGTTGTAGAGAGTAAGTAGGGACATTATTTGCTCCTCCCGGCACGGGCTAAGACCAGTGCTCCAATGATGGCAATAAGCAGGACAATGGATATGAGCTCAAAGACCATGGAATAACTGGTCAGAAACTGGAGCCCCAGCTCTTTCACTGTCCCGTCATTGACCTTCGGCCAGGTGATGAACGTCGTCCTCATCGCCATCATGATCAAACCCAGGGTGACAAGACCGGCGGTAATAAATCCGAGGGGGCCTGAGAGTGGCCCGGATGGACCAACTTTTTTACTTTCCTCGGGAGCCGCGAGCATGATGGCAAAGGCGATGGTGATACAGACGGCGCCCACGTAGATGAGCATCTGCATCATTGCCACAAAAGGCGAGTTCAGGAAGTAATAAAGGGCAGCCACCCCGATCAAACAGACAATGAGGCCTGCGACTGAGCGTACCAGTCTTTCTGCAGAGCAGGCAATGATTCCACCAATAAGGGTTACTGCCATCATGATGAGAAAGATCAGACCAGTCAGGCCGTCAGCGGTGAACAGCCCAGGCGCTTCTGTTATGGCCATGGAAGGGTTCATGCGTTTTTCTCCTCCAAGCGCTTCAATCGTTCAAGAAGATTAAAATGGAAATCTTCCTTGCGAGTAGACGCAAGATTATATTCTTTTGAAAAATCAATGGCGCCAAAGTTACAATTTTCAACACATTGTCCACACAGGGAGCATTTCGTGAAATCGAGATCGTATTTGCTTAGCACCTTTTTCTTTTTTATCTTTCCATCAATCTCGACGTCCACCGAGACAGATTCCAGGCTGATACAACTGGAAGGACAGGCGCGCTGACACATCCCGCAGGCGACACATTTGGGTTTTCCTTCTTCGTCGGCAACAAGCTCAATATGACCCCTGAATCTTGCAGACATTTTGATGGTCTGATAGGGGTATTGAACAGTTACGGTTGGTTTGAAAAATTCCCGAAAGGTGATACCCATACCAACGAGCAGGCTTTTACTGCCATAGAATATATCGCTAAAATAACCGCCCATGTCAAAACACCTTCAGTAATCCTGCTGTGAGCAGCAGGTTGAACAGGGATAGGGGAATAAGTATCTTCCAGGACAGATTGAGCAGTCCATAGATGGTAGTTCTGGGAAAGGTCCAGCGAATCCAGATAAATGTGGCAATCAGCAGGTAAATTTTCAGCAGGAACCACCACACCCCGGGAAAGATGCCAAAGGGAGAATCCCAGCCGCCTAGGAAAAGAATGGTGGTCAGGCTGGCGCCGATGACGATATTGGCATATTCCCCCATGAAGAAGAGGCCGAAGCCCATACTGCCGTACTCGGTGTGGAAGCCGGCCACCAGCTCACTCTCGGCCTCTCCCAGATCAAAGGGGGCGCGGTTGGTTTCTGCCAGTGAGCAGATAAAAAAGATGATAAAGGAGAGAGGCATCAGGGGAGTGTGCAGGGAGGGGAAGATGTTCCAGTGCCAGAAGCCGCCGGCCTGGGCCAGGCTGATCTCCTTGAGATCCATGGAGCCGGTGGCCATGACCACGGTGATCGCCGTGATCAGCATGGGGATTTCATAGGAGATATTTTGCGAGACCGCCCTGACCGAGGCCATGACCGCATATTTATTGCGAGATCCCCAGCCGGCAAACAAGGTGGCCATGGCACCAAGGGAGGCAAAGGCGAAAATCATGAGGACGCCAATCTCCATGTTATGGGCGGCAATCCCCTGGCTGAAGGGGATGGTGACAAAACTCATGATGGCCGGGGCCATGGCCAGCACTGGCGCGACCATAAAGAGGATCTTGTCGGCTCCGCCCGGGATCATCAGCTGTTTGGTCATCAGCTTGATGCCGTCAATAGGTGGCTGCAACAGTCCGAAGGGACCATTGATATTGGGCCCGGGACGGCGCTGAATGCGGGCCGCACCCCTGCGCTCGGCCCAGACCAGGTAGGCGGCGTTGACAGCGGCAAAGGCGATGGCAATCACCACAGCAACTATGACATTTAGTAATGTTAAACTCATTGCGCTTCTCTCCTTATTTCACTTCTCACTCAATCAAATGGTAAGTATGTGTCGATCGCATTTTTTGATTTAGAAATGAAATTACCTGTCCATTTCAGGTATTACGAGGTCCAGGCTTCCCATAAATGCAAGGGCATCCATTATCAGCATTCCTTCACATGCCTCATCAAAGAGATGCATATTCGAATATGTCGGTGAACGGAGTTTCAGGCGATAGGCATTTTTATCACCATCACTGACGATCCTGATTCCAAAACTGCCGCGCGCGGTTTCCACGGCCTGATAGAAATCTCCCACCGGAAGTTTGATCGTTTTTGGCTTCTTCTCGGCCATGATGGGTCCGCCTGGCAATTTTTCCAGGCCCTGCTCAACGATCCGCAGTGATTGCTCCATCTCATCCATGCGCACCTTGTAGCGGGCCAGGGAATCGCATTCATGATAGACGGGGATGTCGAAGTCAAACTCAGGATAGACGGAATAGGGTTCATTCTTGCGGACATCAAAGTTGATTCCGGATCCTCTGGCAACCGGGCCCGTGGCCCCGTATTTGCGGCACATCTCGGCAGAAACCGGCGCGATTCCTTCCAGTCGTTTCCGGAAGATGATATTCCCGGTCACCAGGGCGGCATATTTTTTGAGCGATTTGCGCATGCGGGGGATAAATCGTCTGGCTGCCTCGACAAAATCGTCGTCAACATCATTGTAGAGACCGCCAAAACGGTAATAGCAATAGGTCAAGCGGGCCCCGGTCACCGCTTCGAGCATATCAAGGATGTGTTCACGGTCCTGAAGGGCATACATGAGGGGACTGAAGCCACCGAGATCCATGACAAACGCCCCGAACCAGAAGAGATGGGATGCCACCCGATTGAGTTCAACAGTGATGGCCCGGATATACTCAGCCCGTTCCGGTACCTCAATCCCCGCGGCGCGCTCGATGGCCAGGACATGGCCATGGGTATAACCGAGCGCGCCCAGGTAATCGAGGCGACTCAAGTTGGGAAGATACTGGGCATAGGTCCTGTTCTCCCCCATTTTTTCGTGCATGCGGTGGACATAGCCGAGGACGGTTTCCGCCTTGACAATATACTCACCATCCATTTCCATTTTAACCCTGAGGACACCGTGGGTTGCTGGATGCTGTGGTCCTACATTGAGAATGAATGTCTCATCCGGTCGGAGTTGAATTGGAGCGCTCATGCCTTGAAATCCTTTAAGAGTGGATGGAAATCTGCATCTTCAGGAAGGAGCAGGGGGACGAGGTGGGGGTGACCGGCAAATTTGATGCCGAAGAAATCATGGGTCTCACGCTCATGCCAGTTCGCTCCGGCGTATATTGTGGAAATAGTGGGGACTACGGGTTTATCGCGAGGGACCCTGGTGCGGATAACCACCCGGCAGGTGTCAAAGTCGTAACGGGAAAAGTCATAGATGACCTCCAGCTGGTTCTCTTTGATCCAGTCTACACCGGTGATACTTTCAATAAAGAATCCGGCCTTGTCCAGGATGGTGACCGCAGCAAGAAGCTGATCCGTTGCAACCTGGGCGTCAAGGTGATAACCATGGATTTTATAGTCAGGGGTGATGACACCATTACCCCTCGGGACGCCGGCATCAGATTCACCAGCCGGGGCAGATTGCGCGAGAAGGGCTTGCAGCGCTTCTTTTGTTGCTTCGAGTATCATAATCCTGTGGCTCCGAAGGAATGTGAAACAGTTTAGGAGCTGTTACCAAATAACCATTACATCCCTGATCATTTCGTTACGGCTCCTTCTGCCTTTCTTGCCATGTGAAATGGTACGATTATTTGATGACAACGGCCTGAATGAGTTTTTTTTATCGAGTTAACCCTGTCTGAAAAATAGATGAATTTATACAGCCTCAGGATCTTTCCATCTTTTCCAGCCGGAAATTTTATGCTCAAGTTCAATGATCCCCTGGAGCAAGGCCTCTGGTCGGGGAGGACATCCGGGGACATAGACATCAACCGGTAAAAACTGGTCGGCCCCGAGGACAATGCTATACTGTCCCTCAAAGGCAAAAGGACCGCCTGAAATTGCACAGTTTCCCAGCGCCATAACCCATTTAGGCTCTGGCATCTGGTCGTAGAGGGTCTTGATGCCAGGTTGCATTTTTTTGGAGATGGTGCCGGCCACAATCATCACATCACTTTGCCGGGGAGAGGGACGAAAGACCTCTGCCCCAAAGCGCGACATATCAAACCTGGCGCATCCTGTGGCCATCATTTCAATGGCGCAGCATGCCAGACCGAAGGTGAGTGGCCATAAGGAATTTGCCCGGCCAAGATTTATCAGTTTATCGGCGATGGCAAATTGAACGAATGATGAAGGTACTGGTTCTATTGGTGAAGGTACGTTTTGCGTTCCCACTTGAATACTCCCTTGGTCCATGCGTATACGATTGCGAGCGATAAAATCCCGATAAAGATTACAATTTCCACAAAATCCCTATAGGCAAACATCTCGTTGTTGTAAGCAAGGGCCACAGGGAAAAGAAAGAGAACATCGACGTCAAAGGCGAGAAAGATAAGGGCATAGAGGAAAAAGACCACGCCGTAACGCACCCAGCTGTCACCAATGGGGACCATGCCGCATTCAATGGCCTGTTTGTTTCTGTTTTCGAACTGACGGGTGCCGCGCGGCATGAGGAGGTAGACAATGGCGATGGGACCCAAGGCGAAGGCGAGACCGCCCAAGGTGAAGGCTGCGATCCAGAGGACATTGTCGCGATAAAGAAAGTCTGAAAATTGGAAATCCATATTCACGCTCCCGATGTTGATTGAACGATCAGTCCTTCATTAATGTCTATCTCTATAATGAATTCTTAGGGAATGGTCAATTGAATAATGAATGACCATTCATATTTGTACAAGTCATTATTTATTCAGATTTATAGGAATATTTATCGAATCCAGAGATCATCCATGAAAACTATTGAGAAAAAATATATACGTGATAAAATGCAAAATCGCTAATCTATAAAAAAGATATTCTTTATAAGCAATATTGAAGAAGGAACTTGTGCATGTCTATCACCTTGAGACAATTGGAAATATTTATTGCAGTAGCAGAGACTGCCCAGGTTACCAAGGCGAGCAAAAAATTGTTTGTGACCCAGTCTGCTGTGAGTATGGCCCTGGCTGAGCTGGAAAATCAACTTGCCGGACCCTTGTTCGATCGTCATGGCCGCAGTCTGCTCTTAAATGAGCGGGGCCGCTATCTGTTACCCCATGCCAAGGAGATCGTCTGTCAGGTCAGTAATGTGGAGACCATCATGTCCGAGAAGAATGATGAGCTCACCGGACATCTCAATATCGTGGCCAGCACCACCATCGGCGACTATCTTCTCCCGTATCTCATTGGCGCCTTCAAGCGGATGCATGCCCAGGTGGGCATCAATATGCTTGTGCATCATACCCGTTATGCTGAGAAGCTTATTCAGGGGGGGAAGGCTGATATAGGCTTTGTCGAAGGTCCGGTAAAGCATCCTGATATCCAGACACGGCCCTGGTTCAAGGATGAACTGGTGATCCTGGTTGGTCCCAGCGATCCCCTTGGAGGCAATGAGATCTTTGATGTGAAGAAAGATTTCAAAAATACCCGATGGATCATGCGGGAAGAGGGGTCCGGGACGGTTGCTATCTTCCGCGAGAAGATGAAGGCCTATCTCGACCAGATCCATGTGATCATGGAGATGGGCCATCCTGAAGCCATTAAGCGGGCCGTTGAGTCAGGGGTGGGTATCGCCTGCCTTTCTTCTTTGACGGTCTGTCGGGAACTGGAACACGGCTGGTTGAAAAGTCTGAAGGTGGAAGGGGTGGACATGCATCGGCAACTGCAGATTATTTCGCGTAAAGGCCAGGTGATCAGTGATGCCCTGGCAGAATTTCTCGCTTTCTGTGATGTGATGTCCACGTGCAGCGCCAGCAGGGCCTGTCTCTCTTCCCCTTGGAAACTGCAGTCCTTGCTGGCAAAACAATCCTTGTTGAGCAAGCAGCTCTTGACTTTAAAGAAATAACTGTTTTGGGAGAGGGGTTGCGGGCAGCAGGATGAAACGGGAAGAGTTTTAACAAAAAAAAACCGGTTGCAGGATATCCTGCAACCGGTTTTTTTCATTTTAGAGTCTTATCCTTCCAGATTCGCCAGGGCCTTTTTGATTCTGCCCATGCCGTCCCTGATGATCTCCATGGAGGTGGCAAAGGAGAAGCGGACAAAATCGTCGGCCCCGAAGGCTGCGCCCGGCACAGAGGCTACTTGTGCCTCGTCCAGGAAATAGTCGGCCAGATCCACTGAGTTGGTAATGACCTTGCCCTTGAATCTTTTTCCAAAATAGGTGGAAAAATTGGGGAAGACGTAGAAGGCCCCTTTGGGATTGACACAACTCACGCCTTCGATGGCGCGCAGTTCGTCGACAAAAAAGTCCCGTCTGGGGAGGAAAGCCTTGAGCATGGTCTTCGGAAAATCCTGGGGGCCGGTGACCGCGGCCAGGGCGGCCTTCTGGGAAATGGAAGAAGGGTTGGACGTGGATTGACCCTGGATTTTGTTCATGGCGGCAATGATATGTCTCGGTCCGGCAGTCCAGCCGATCCGCCATCCTGTCATGGCAAAGGATTTTGAGACTCCGTTCAAGATCAGGGTCTGCTCCTTTAATCTGTTGTCCACCTCCAGGATATGGGGGAGCGCTGTGTCCATGTAGGTGATGGTGTCATAGATGTCATCGGTTATGATCAACCAGCCGTTTTCCAGGGCCATTTTGGCGATGGCCTGCAGGGCCTCGACTGAGAAAACCGAGCCCGTGGGGTTGGAGGGCGAGTTGATGATGATGGCCCGGGTTTTGCCGGTGGCATATTTATGGAGGATCTCCGGGTTGAGGTCAAAATTGTCCTCTTCCAGGAGTGGCACCAGGACCGGGGTACCGCCAGCCAGCTGCACCATGGGTGGATAGGAGACCCAGTAGGGGGTGGGGATCAGAACCTCATCGCCGGGATTGAGCACCGCCTGGAACATGTTGTAGAGGCCGTGCTTGCCGCCGCAGGCGACCTGGATCTCCTCCATCGTGTAAGAGAGCCCCTTGTCTTGTTGCAGGCGCTGGCAGATGGCCTCGCGTAATTCAGGGATGCCGGGAACAGCAGTATATCTGGTAAATCCTTCATCGATCGCCTTTTTCCCGGCCTCACAGATATGGGGCGGGGTGTCAAAGTCAGGTTCACCGACGCTGAAATTCAGGATGTCTGCACCTGCGGCCTTCAGTGCCTTGGCCTTGGCATTGACGGCCAGGGTTGGAGAGGGTTTGATATTGATAACTCTGTCTGCCAGGGTGATGATTGGAGAACTCATTGTAAGATCCTGTTGAAAAAAGAGTAGTGAAGGGTAAGTCTGCGAAAGTAGTTGCGGGTATGTTGAAAATTCATTTTTATTCCTGTACCTGTTTCATTTCCTTTTGGCAACAGGAAAAAATGGAAATAACAACTGCTCGGTCAGTAGAAGATCTTTTCCAGAACGAGACCGTGGGCAGGTGCCGTCGGTCCTGCTGTCCTTCTGTTTCTGGCCTGGAGTATTTTTTCGAATTCCAGTACGGTACGCCGACCTTTTCCTGCCTCCAGTAAGGTGCCCACCAGATTGCGGACCATGTGCCGCAGGAAACCATCGGCGGTGAATTGAAACTGGTATGCGTCCGGACTGATTTGGGTAAACGTCGCCTCAGACAGGGTGCGAACCGCTCCGCGGGCACTTGGCGCATCGAGGTCACGGGAACCTGATGCCTCAAAACTGGTAAAATCGTGGGTTCCTGTTATTTTGCCAAGGCAGAGCTGGATCCTTTCCTGATGCGGGAGGTGAGGAAGGTGTACAGAATAGAAGCGTTGCATGGGGGATTGGATGGGCCCGGTAAAGAGGGAGTAGGTATATGTCTTCGCCTTGGCAGAGAAGCGGGCATGAAAACCATGGACTTCTTCGCAGCCCTGCAGAATGCGGATGGATCGTGGGAGCAGGCCATTCAGGCCTCTGATTAGGGCCGGGCAGGAAATGGCGGCTGCGGTATGAAAGCTGGCGACCATTGCCTTGGCGTGCACTCCGGCGTCTGTCCTGCCGGCGCCATGCAGCGATACGGGATTAGTAGTTATGGTCTGCAGGCATCGTTCCATTTCCCCCTGGATGGTGATGGCATTTTTTTGTCTCTGCCAACCACTATAATCGGTGCCATCATAGGCGATGGTGAGTCTTATGTTGCGCATGGCAGGCTGTGATGTCCAAGAGGGGAAAGAAAAGCATTCCCGGCCGTCGTCTGGATTTTTATGGGAAAAAAGGCGCGGACTCAAGGCCGGCGGTTTCGGCAAAGCCTGACATCAGGTTCATGTTCTGGACGGCCTGTCCGGCGGCACCTTTGACAATATTGTCAATGGCGGACAGGATGATGATGCGGCCGGTTCGGGTGTCAATCTTGAAACCAATGTCACAGAAGTTGGATCCACGCACATACTGGGTGGCTGGAAAGGTGTCTTCAGGAAGGATCCGGACAAAGGGTTCCTGTGCATACATCTTTTCAAAGAGTCGGGTGATGTCGGTTTGCTCAATTCCTGGCTGCAGTCGGGCATAGACAGTGCTTAAGATTCCCCGTGAGATCGGCAACAGATGCGGGGTGAAAGAGATGCGAACCGGCTCTTGCAGAAAGGTGTTGATCTCCTGTTCAATTTCGGGGGTATGGCGATGGGCGCCGCCAACCTTATAGGCCCGGAAACCATCCGCCACTTCGCAGAAGAGTGCACCCACCTGGGCTGCCCGGCCTGCCCCGGATGTCCCGGATTTTGAATCGGCGATAATTGAGCGTGGGTCGATAACGCCTGCCTTTAAGAGAGGGGCAAGCGCCAAAATGATTGAGGTGGGGTAGCAGCCGGGATTGGCGATGAGTCTGCCGTTGCGTATCTGCTCCCGATACAACTCCGGCAGGCCGTAGACCGCTTCTTTAAGGAGTTCGGCTGCACTGTGTTTCTGGTACCATTCCTCGTAAACAGTCACATCACGCAGCCTGAAATCCGCTGAAAGATCCACCACTTTTTTCCCGGCTGACAGAAGATTCGGGACAATGTCCATGGCAGTCTTGTGGGGCACGGCGGTGAAAAATAAATCTGCCCTGGAGCACAGTTCTTCAATGGTGAGATTTTCACAGATAAGATCGGTCTTCTGGCGAAGGTTGGGGAAAACCAGGGCCAGCGGTTGGCCTGCATATTGCCGTGATGTAGCCGCGGTAAGTCTGACATCCGGGTGGTTGCAGAGAATTCTGGCCAGCTCAACACCTGTGTAGCCCGAGGCACCGATGATTGCGACATTTAACATGATGGACACCTGATAGAATAAAAAAAGGGAATAACAGAATTTCTGTTATTCCCTTTGATAAACCCATTTTCCTTTCCGTTGTACTCCCTTCCGGCTGGAAGCAGGAAGGGAAAAACGAGGCAGAAAGAAAGGAATTAACGTTTAGAAAACTGGAACTTGGCGCGAGCGCCTTTCTGACCATATTTTTTCCGCTCTTTCATGCGGGGATCACGGGTCAATAGGCCTGATTTTTTCAGGGACAATCTGTTGTCAGGATTAACATGAAGGAGGGCCCTGGAAATTCCATGGGTCAACGCCTCCACCTGAGCAGACTTTCCACCGCCTTTCAGGGTGGCTATGACATCATATCCCTCAGCGTTATCGGTAACCTGGAAGGGCTTTGCTATTTTGTAGGTCTGGAAGGTGTTGCCAAAATAGTCATCCGCGTTCATGGTGTTAACAATAACCTTGCCACTGCCGGGGGTAATCCATACTCTGGCAACTGCTGTTTTTCTTTTCCCTGTGGCATAAAAACGATTTTGAGCCATGCTTGCTTTCTCCGCGAAAAGTTAAATATTTAATTCAGCAGGCAGTTGAGCTGCATGTGGATGCTCGTTGCCAACATAAACTTTAAGTTTCTTCAGTTGTTGAGCACCAAGTTTGTTTCGTGGAAGCATTCCCTTCACCGCCTTCATGATGAGATCTGTGGGGTGGACTTCCATCAACTTCTTGGCACTTCGCTCTTTAATTCCGCCGATGTATCCGGTGTGACGGTAATACTTTTTGTCGTCCCATTTTTTTCCGGTCAGTTGAATCT
Organism: uncultured Pseudomonadota bacterium; assembly: GCA_963776835.1. GTDB lineage: Bacteria > Desulfobacterota > Desulfobulbia > Desulfobulbales > Desulfocapsaceae > UBA2270. The sequence goes on along the minus strand of CAVZOB010000007.1, from coordinate 427,037 downwards.
TGTCGGCATTGGTGACGACAATAAAGTCACCGTTGTCGATAAAGGTGGAAAAGGTCGGTTTATGTTTTCCACGCAACCGGGATGCGATTTCTGATGCCAGGCGGCCAAGAACCTTGCCTTCGGCATTGACGACATACCATTTCTTTTCGATCTCGTTGACCGGAGCCAGATAGGTTTTCATGGTGTTCCTCAAGATGCTGATTAATGCAATGAATAAAAAAAGGTTCGAACTGTGTCGAACCTTTTCGAATCTCTAATGGAGCGGGAGACGAGAGTCGAACTCGCGACGTCAACCTTGGCAAGGTTGCACTCTACCACTGAGTTACTCCCGCTCATTATCTGTAAAGTAAAACGAGGATACTCTAACAAACCCGTGACTCCTTTGTCAATAAAAAATAGTTATATTTTAAGTCGGTATTGTTAAAAAAAATGGATGGGATAAAAAAGAGATGGCCCTCTGTAAAGGATATATGATATGAATAGATATTTGTACAGGAATGCATTTGCAGACGGCGGCAATCAAAAGCACCTGATCTTGTACTGGTCTCGATTATTTGTTCTGAAAGTTGAACTTCTTTCTTAAGGTAATTATATGGAAGCTGTTACACAGCGGCGTGGTGAGGTACATCGTGTTACCCGTGAAACCGATATCCGGCTCACTTTGCTGATTGACGGGACCGGTATTGTCAAAATAGAGACAGCGGTTCCTTTTCTCAATCATATGTTGACCCTTTTTGCCGTCCATGGTTTTTTTGACCTTGAAATCAAGGCGACGGGTGATGTCGAGATCGATGATCATCATACTGTGGAAGACATCGGGATCTGTCTTGGGCAGGCTTTTGCCAAGGCCTTGGGTGATAAGAGTGGAATAAACCGCTATGGTCTGAGTTATCTGCCCATGGATGAGACCTTGGTGCGTGTTGTGGTCGATGTCTCCAATCGACCTTTTCTGCACTCTGTCACCACGGTTCCTGATCAGAAGGTCGGTACCTTTGATACGGCCCTTGCCCTCGAATTTATGCGGGCGTTTGCGCAACATGCCGGGGTGACATTGCATATTGATCTGCTCCATGGTGAGAATAGCCACCACATTCTGGAGGCAATGTTTAAGGGTTTGTCTCGGGCAATGGATCAGGCCACTGGCGTAAATCGTCTCGTGACCGGAGCTTTGTCTTCAAAAGGTATGCTGTAATAGATAGATCATTGGCGTTGTTTGGAGTTTGATAGAGCCGTATAAAATAAAAAAATGAGGTCATTTCGTGAAAAATATAACCACAATGCTGATTATGGCGCTTTTTTGTACTTTCTTTATCTCTGCCTGTTCGGGAAAGAAGGCTGAGCAAACGGATGAAAAAGTGCCGGCTATCCAGCCTCTTACAGGTATCGTAGTGATGCCGACGGTTATAACGAAAGGGGCCCTGGAACCAGTAGGCAAGAGGAGTTTGTCTCATGATCGGGTGGCGGAATTAATTGATGGGGTTATCTCCGCTGAGTTGGAACAGAATGACAAAGTTCACATTGTAACGGAAAGCCAACTGGATGGTTTGCTGACCTCTGCTGCCGGCGGCCGTCTGGAACAGATGAAGGCACTTGGTTCAAAATTGGATTCCGATGCGGTTCTTGAAGTTACAGTGACTCGTTTTCGTGAGCGCGATGGGAGTGATCTTGCGGTGAATTCTCCCGCCTCTGCCGCCTTTGAAATGGTTCTCACCCAGGTGGATAGCGGTGCAGTGCTCTGGGCCGCTTCTTTTGATGAGACCCAAGAGGCATTGTCAAGTAATCTGCTCTCTCTTGGCAAGGCAAGAAATCGCGGATTTAAATGGATTACGGTGGAAGAGCTGGTCCGACAGGGGCTGAAGGAACGTCTGGCTGACTGTCCTTATCTGCAGAAATAAGAAGCCGGTTGTCAGGTATGCCCCGTTTTATGATTGCCTGCTGGTTTGCTTGGAGCAAATTCAGCAGGCATTTTTTTTATTTGCCAGCCGCTGTTAAAAAAACGTAATATTGAACTATCGTGACCGGCATAAAGAGCTGTAACGAAATGGTTGAAAATGAAAGGGTTCTTTCGTAACAGCTCCTCATGAAAACAGCGACAATCCTACCCAGGCAGGTCAACAGGCGCATTGGCCAGGCCATGCAAGCCTATTCCATGCTCAGCCATGGTGATTGTGTGCTGGTGGCCGTGTCCGGCGGCGTGGATAGCCTGGTGCTGGCCTGGCTGCTGCAGATGTGGCTGTGCAAGGCCCCCGTCAGCTATACCCTGCGGGCCATCCATATTGATATGGGTTTCCAGGGACCGGGGAATGATGAACCGGATCCGATCGCAGGGATCCGCGGTCAACTGCAGCGCTTCGGCATCCCTCTGTTGGTGAAAAAGGCCCGGGAGCTGGATGAGGCGGAGCGGAGCTGCTTTCTCTGTGCCCGGCAGCGTCGTCATCAGCTGTTTGATCTGGCCCGGGAATATGGGTGTAACAAGATCGCCTTTGGGCATCATAAGGATGATCTCATCGAGACCCTTTTCCTGAACATGCTCTATAGCGGCAACCTCTCAACCATGGTGCCCAGGCAGAATCTTTTTGATGGCAGGCTGGCCCTTATTCGGCCCCTGGCCTATATTGAAAAACATGAGGTGCGGGAGATTGCCAAGGATCTTGGTCTGACACCGGTTGACAACCTCTGCCCCCTGGCCGGGAATACCCGGCGAGATCAGGTGCGCAAGGTGTTGCAGGCTATGTATGACCAAGATCCTGGCGTTAAATCCTCGATCTTTGCCTCCATGGCCAATGTCCGGGAAGGCTACCTGCTGTGAAGACCTCTGTTGACTGTCTCGCCTGTTTCATGGACCAGACCCTGCGGGTGGCGCGGATAAGTTCGCCTGATGAAACTGTGCATCTGGCAGCGGCCCGGGCTGTTGCGGCCCTGCTGCCGCAGATGGAGATGTCGTTGACCCCGCCTGAAAACTCCATAGCCGTGTATGCGACCATAGCCAGGATAACCGGCTGTGCTGACCCCTATCTGGCCCTGAAAAAAGCGTCCAACGATCTGGCCCTTGCTCTCTTTCCAGATCTTCTTCAAGAAGTTGAACAGAGTGAGGTTCCTTTGATTACTGCCCTTCGTCTGGCTATTGCCGGCAATATCATTGATTATGGGGCCAAGCACAGTTTTAATGTGGGGGCAGCCCTGGCGCGGGCCAGGACGAGCCCCTTTGTTATTGATGCCAGTCCCCAGTTGATTGATCTGCTCAGCCAGTTGCCCAGGCGATCCAGGATCTTGTATCTCGCCGATAACAGCGGTGAGATTGTCTATGACTCTCTGGTTATTCGTTGCCTGGTCGACCTGGGCTTGGAGGTAACGGTGGCGGTTAAAGAAGCGCCTATTATTAATGACGCCCTTCTTGCAGATGCCCTGGCCTGTGGTCTTGACCGTTATGCCCGTATTATCAGCAATGGTACAGCATGCCCAGGAACACCCCTTGCCAGTTGCTCAGTTGAATTTCTTGATGCCTTTCGGGGAGCTGATCTTATTCTTTCCAAGGGGCAGGGGAACTTTGAGACCTTGTCGGAAGCTGTTTTCGAGACCGATGCGGATATCTTCTTTCTCCTGACCATCAAGTGTCCGGTGGTAGGAGCTCATCTGGCCATGCTGACCGGGAAATCTCAGGAAGAACTGCCCGGGCAGGGGGAAATGGTGCTCTATAATAAAAAGAAGTCAATCTGAATATCAGCTGATTGATGGTTGATTGCTAATGGTCCAAACTTTTTAACTTGCAATAATTTTATGAGAAAACGGATAACGAATATCCTCGCTGCACCGCGGGTAGGGGAGTCTTTGCAGATAGCGGGCTGGGTGAGAACCAAACGGGATGCCGGCGGGTTTTCTTTTATTGAGGTGAATGACGGCTCTTGTCTGGCCAACATCCAGGTGATTGCCGATCAAACCCTGGCCAATTATGGGGATGAGGTCAAAAAACTCAGCGCCGGCTGCAGTGTGCTGGTAACCGGCATTCTCCAGGAGTCACCGGCCAAGGGTCAGGCGGTGGAGCTGCTGGCCACCGAGGTGCAGGTCCTGGGCTGGGCCGATCCGGAGAGCTATCCCCTGCAGAAAAAACATCATTCCTTTGAGTTTCTGCGCAATATCAGCCATCTGCGACCACGCACCAATGCCCTGGGGGCGGTGGCCAGGGTTCGTTCCCGGCTTTCCTATGGGGTGCACACCTTTTTTCAGGAGCGCGGTTTTATCCAGGTGCATACTCCCATCATCACCACCAGTGACTGCGAGGGCGCAGGCGAGATGTTTCAAGTCACCACTCCCTCTTCAGCTGTCGCCGGGGAAGACGGCAATGATTTTTTCGGCCGTCCCGCCGGTCTGACCGTGAGCGGTCAGCTTCAGGCCGAGGTCTATGCCCAGGCCCTGGGCAATGTCTATACCTTCGGCCCCACTTTCCGGGCGGAAAATTCCAATACCAGCCGGCATCTGGCCGAGTTCTGGATGGTGGAACCGGAGATGGCCTTCTGCGACCTCCAGGGAAACAGAGAGATGGCGGAAGAGATGCTCAAATATCTCCTGCGGCTGGTCCTGGCCGAGTGTAGCGAGGATCTGGCCCTTTTTGACCGGTTTATCGCCAAGGGGCTGCTGGCGAAGCTCCAGCAGGTGGTCGATCACGACTTTGCCCATATTACCTATACCCAGGCCGTGGAGCAACTCCTGCTGTCGGGGCAGACTTTTGTATATCCGGTGCAGTGGGGGATTGACCTGCAATCGGAGCATGAACGCTATCTGACGGAGACGATTTACCGGCGGCCGCTGATTGTCACCGATTATCCGGCAGCCATCAAGCCCTTTTATATGCGGGTCAGCGACGACGGCCGGACAGTGGCGGCCATGGATATCCTGGTTCCGGGGATTGGCGAGATCATCGGCGGCAGTCAGCGCGAGGAGAGGTACGATGTCCTTCTGGCCCGGATACAGGAAGCGGGCATTGAACCGGGCGGCTATCAATGGTACCTTGATCTCCGGCGCTACGGCACGGTCCCCCATTCCGGTTTCGGCCTGGGATTTGAGCGCTTGGTGCAGTTTGTCACCGGCATGGCCAATATCCGGGAGGTGATCCCCTTTCCGCGTACCCCCGGCTTTGCCCCCTGCTGAGATTGTTTGCTATGTGAGGTCTGTCTATTGGTTCATTTTGAATGCGGACGCGTTTTGATGGTAATCTGGAGAAAGATATCGTGAGCAAGGGACCTGGTGTCCAAAGGATGTTTGATGCCATTGCCGGGTCGTATGATCTGATGAACCGGGTGATGACCCTGGGGCAGGATCAGCGCTGGCGGCGTTTTGTGGTCAGGATGGTGGAGGATCCCGGGTCGGGATGGGCGCTGGATCTGGCCACCGGCACCGGCGATATTGCCGCCCTGACCCGGAGGACGTATCCTGCATGCCGGGTGCTTGGCGCTGATTTTTCCCAGAATATGCTGAAGGAGGCCGGGAAGAGATTTGCAGCCTTGGACATTGACTGGCAGGCCTGTGATGCCAATTTCCTGCCCTATGCGGATAACAGCTTTGAGTCGGTGAGCTTTGGCTATCTCCTGAGGAATGTCGATGATGCCCCGGCGGTGCTCAAAGAAGTGCATCGGGTCTTGAAGCCGGGCGGCCGGGTGGTCTGTTTGGATACCACCCCTCCCCGGAAAAACATTTTCTATCCCTTTGTCCGTTTTTATTTCCGTTTCGGCATCCCCTTTCTGGGTCGCTTGATTGCCAGAGATGAGGCCGCTTATGCCTATCTGACCGGTTCGACCATGGGATTTTACAGCGCTGACGCCCTGGCTGCTCTCTTTGCTGAGGCCGGGTTTCAGGATGTCGGGTATCAACGCTTCATGCTGGGAACCATCGGCATTCACTGGGGAAAGAAGGATGCAGCAGGTGGACAGTCTGCAGGCCTTTAGCTGACTGTCTATAGACTGCGGACTATCCATCCGCTAAGGTCGCTGCAGAGTAATCGTAATGCGGTTGTTGCCCCTTGAGGGTTATGACCTGATTTTGAAAATAATTTGAGGGAAAGTGGAGATCATGCCTATCAAACCTGTGAAAATCAATACCGAGGAAGGAGAACGGGTTATTGACTCGCTTCTTCATCGTTTTCAGCCCGCGGATGATTCCTGTCGGGCCGTGGTCGCCGAGATCCTGGCCGCGGTCCGGCAGCAGGGGGACGCGGCGGTCCTCGAGTATACCCGGAAATTTGACGCTCCGGATCTGGCGCTTGCGGATATGCAGGTCTCCCTGGCCGAGATGCTTGAGGCTTATGAGCTGGTGGATGAAGCCTTTCTGGAGACCCTGGCCGTGGCCATCGAACGGATTCAGAACTTTCATGAACGGGAGATGGAGGATTCCTGGATGCAGACCAGGGAGAACGGCACCATTGTCGGCCGGCTGGTCCGGCCCGTGGATGCGGCAGGACTCTATGTGCCTGGCGGTCAGGGCGGCTCCACGCCCCTGGTCTCCTCGGTGCTGATGAACGGCATCCCGGCAGGGATTGCCGGGGTCGGCCGTCGGATCATGCTGACTCCGCCCAATCGCGCCGGCAAGATCAGTCCCCACCTCCTGGTGGCGGCCCAGGAGATCGGGATCACCGAGATCTTCAAGGCGGGATCGGCCTGGGGGATAGCGGCCCTGGCCTATGGCACCGCGACCATCCCGGCGGTTGATGTCATTGTCGGGCCGGGCAACCAGTTTGTGACCGAGGCCAAGGCCCAAGTCTCCGGCCGGGTGCGGATTGACATGATTGCCGGTCCCTCCGAGGTGCTGATTGTGGCCGATGGCAGCGCCAGGGCCAATCATGTGGCGGCGGATATGCTGGCCCAGGCGGAACATGACCCCATGGCCCTGGCCATGGTGGTGACAACAGATGAGGTGCTGGCAGGCGAGATCCTGGTTGAACTGGAACGGCAACTGACCAATCTCTCAAGGCAGGATATTGCCCGCAGATCCCTGGATGATCGCGGAGTGATCCTCATTGCCGACAGCCTGGATGCGGCCATTGATCTGGCCAATGATATCGCCGTTGAGCACCTGGAGCTGATGATCAGCGATCCCTGGGCCCAGGTGCCCCGGATCCGCCACGCCGGGGCCATCTTTCTGGGCCATCATACCCCGGAGGCCGCGGGTGATTATCTGGCCGGCCCCAACCATGTCCTGCCCACCATGGGCACGGCCCGTTTTTCCTCAGCCCTGGGCGTGGAGACCTTTTTGAAGAAGAGCTCCATCATCAGTTATTCCGAGCAGGCCCTGGCGGAAGATGCGGATCATATCCGGCGGCTTGCCACCCTTGAAGGTCTGACCGCCCATGCCGCCTCGGTGACCGAGCGGTTGCAGGGAAAAAGGTAGGAAAAAGGTGACCGTGAAACCGTTTGATTTCCGGGAACAGCTCCAGCAGGGCTGCGGTGCTCTGGGGATTGTGCTGGATGGTGAGGCGGTGGAACGGCTCTTTCTCTATTTCACCGAACTGATGCGCTGGAGCAGGAAGATCAACCTGATTGCCAAGGGAGCTGCGGAGGCGGAGATCCTGGAGAACCATTTCCTCGATTCTTTGACCTTGCTGCCCCTCTTGGACGGCCCCGGTCTGCATCTACTGGATGTGGGCAGCGGGGCGGGCTTTCCCGGACTGGTCTGCAAGGCCGTCCGGCCAGAGATGACGGTGACCCTGCTGGAGCCACGACTGAAGCGGGTGTCCTTTCTCCGTCATATCATCAGGACTTTGAAGCTCACTGGGGTGGAGGCGCTGGCCGGCCGGGTGGAGGACGAGCTCCTTCTGCCGTCCAATGCAGATTTTACCCATATCACCAGTCGGGCAGTCACCGATATCGGTGAATTCTTAAGGATGGTCGGTCGTCTGTGCGGCGAAGGGACAACGGTGATCTGCATGAAAGGGCCGAAATGGCAGGAGGAACTGCAGGCCATGCAGAAACTCTCTCCAGCCATTTCTCTCCACCATGTCTCAACCCTTGAGCGGGAGCTGCCCTTCTCCCGCGCCAGGCGTGCCTTGCTGACTTTTTCCAGGTGACGGCAGAGAATTTGTGTTGATCATTCCCGGTTCTGGTGATCAGCGGTGGATCTCTTGTATTTGCGAGCTCCCTTCTGACCGGAATTTTTTTTGATGATCCCTGGCAAATAAAAAGAATGATGAATATCTTCCCCCAAAAATATAGCCATCGTGCTGGATTGCTGATGGTTTTGCTGCTGCTTCTTTTTTTAAGCGGCCCTCGGGTTGATCTCAATACCACCCTCCATCCCCTTGTCCTGCCTGAGGATCTTGATGCCTATCTGGCCCGGACAGAAGCCGCCCATCCTGACATCGTGCCCGGAACGGAAAAAAAGATAGTCTGGGCCCAGGCACCGGGAGAACAGACGCCCCTGGCCCTCGTTTATGTTCATGGTTTTTCAGCCAGCCGTCAGGATACCGCTCCGCTTGCGGCCCGGGTTGCCGGACAGCTGCATGCCAATCTGTATTCGACCCGCCTGACAGGACATGGACGGGGCAACAGCGCCATGCTGGATGGCGGCGTCCAGTCTTGGGTCAATGATATGCATGAGGCGATGGAGATCGGTAAACGATTGGGCCGGCGGGTGGTGGTGATGGGGGTTTCCACGGGAGGCACCCTGGCGACCTGGCAGGCGGCGCAAAGTGGTTCCGCTGAGATTGCGGCCCTGGTGCTGATCTCGCCAAATTTTGGGACTGCTGATCGCAGGACCACAATTTTGATCTGGCCCTGGGGGGCACAGCTGGCCGAATTGCTGGTGGGGAAAACCCGCAGCTGGAAGCCGGTGAACGAGGCTCATGGCCGTTACTGGACAAACTCCTATCCGGTGCGCGCCTTAGTGCCGATGATGGGACTGGTGAAGCTGGTCTCTTGCCTTGACTTGCATCGTTTAAAGGTGCCGACACTTATCATCTATTCCCCTGCAGACAAGACGGTTGATACCAGAGCGATACGCACGGCCTTTGAGGATATGGGCGCGGAACGGAAAAAACTGGTTGCGTACGGAAAGGCGGGAGATCCCGACCAGCATGTGCTGGCAGGAGATATCTTGTCACCAGATTCTACCGAGCCACTAACGCACATAATTGTCGATTTTCTCGCCCATTTGCCGGATCTCTTCTGATCTTTTTTGGATCCTGTCATGGCACCGGATTGGAGTGTATTCTGCTGTATGACTCCACTCTGTTGCGACCATTGGCCTTGGCCTGATAGAGGGCCGTATCTGCATTTTTGAGGAGCTCTTCGTGGGAAACAAGGGGCTGGTCTGTGGATGTGGCCACTCCCAAGCTGAGGGTGACGATTGGTAGGGGAGATGACTTTTCGTGGAGAATCCGGAGGTTGAGGATATCCAACCGTATTCTTTCGGCAATATGCATGGCCCCCTTATGGGAAGTATCAGGCAGGATGACCACGAACTCTTCGCCGCCGTAACGGGCGCAGAAGTCCCCGGGTCGGGTCAGTGACTTTTTGATTTCCTGGGCAACTTGTCGCAGACAATTATCGCCACTGCCGTGGCCATAGGTGTCATTGTATCTCTTGAAATGATCTATGTCGCACAAGATGACGGAGAGTGACACTTTCTCCCTCTTGCTGCGCTCGAATTCTGTGACGATATGTTCCGAGAACCAGTGACGATTGGAAATTCCGGTCAAGGAATCAATGATGGCCTGTCTTTGGATGATCGCATAGGCCTTGTCTAAGCGAAGCCCTGAGATTAAGATGACAAGCAGGCCTGTGAGTGCAATGCCGATATGGGCCAGGAGGAGAGTGCCTAAGGAAGTATTCTGTATGAAGGGCAGGGTCACACTGATCCCTCCCCGTATGTCGCCTTCTTTATAACCCTGTTTTTCATGGCAGGGCAGGCAGGGTTTTTCTGTCTTCAAAGGGGCCATGTAAAAGAATGGCGTGGTACCGTCCTTTCCGATAAAAAGTCCCGCCTCCTTGACGCCTGTTTCAAACTCTTTCAAGAAAATTTCTTCCTGTGCTGTGGCCTTGTTTTCTGGACGAAGGGGATGGAGGCTGGTGAGATGAAACTGTATGCCCTCCTGGGCCCTGGCAATCTCTGAGATCTGTCTGGTCATGAAGGCGGGATTTATTTTAGTCAAGGTCAGGGAGCCGTTGACTTGAATATCCCGCATGGGATCCTGCAGATTGGGATTCGGAAGTGTTGTCTTGGTGACCGGGACATAGACGCCCCCGTGTTGAGCATTCCAGCGGCGGGTGATGATAATATGCTCAAAAAAACTTCTTGCCGTCTGCAGGGCCAGTTCCTCATGTGCCTGCTGTTCCTGGCTGTAATTCCAGGCAAAAGAAACGGCCATGAGCAACATCCACAGGATGCTGATGAGAAGTGTATTCCTTTTGATTCTCATGAATCTTGTTGGAGATGAGGGAGGTTTTTTTGTTGTTGAATGGATATGGTTTTTTTTATGCCATTTTGGGACAAAAAAGTCAAGGAATTGTGGAAAATGACGATGACGGCAAGGTGATGGCACGGGACGAGAAAGGATTTCAGTTGATAATCCCGATAAGGTTGGTTTAAAGTGTTTCACCTTGCTCAAGGTATAATGTGATGTGAACTTTTGAAGGCAGAAGGCCCGCATAAAAAAATAAGGGGAATGGAATGAGGAAAATTGCAGTATTGGCTGGTGATGGCATCGGTCCGGAAGTGATGGCAGAGGCCATTAAGGTCTTGGACGCAGTGCGGAAGAAATTCTCTTTTGATCTGAGTTACCAGTATGCGGATGTCGGCGGCATTGCCATTGATAATCATGGCGAGGCTCTGCCCGCCTTCGACCCTTGACCCTTTGCGAACACAGCGACGCCATCCTGTTCGGATCGGTGGGCGGCCCCAAGTGGGAAGCCCTGCCTCCGGAGCACACAGCCCGAACGGGCGGCGCTGCTGCCCCTGCGCAAGCATTTTGACCTCTTCTGCAACCTGCGTCCGGCCAGGATCTTCAAGTCTCTGACCGCCGCCTGCCCCCTGCGGGCGGATATTGTCCGTGACGGTTTTGATATCCTCTGTGTGCGTGAGCTGACCTCCGGCATCTATTTCGGCGTACCCAAGGGCCGCGAGGGATCCGGCCCGGATGAGCGGGCCTTTGACACCATGGCCTATACCCGGGCCGAGATCGAGCGCATTGCCCGCATGGCTTTCGAGGCCGCCCGGACTGCGCCGCAAGAAGGTCACCTCGGTGGATAAGGCCAACGTCCTGACCACCATGGTCTTGTGGCGGGAGGTGGTCATCGAGATCGCCGAGGACTATCCCGATGTGGCCCTGAACCATATCTATGTCGACAATGCCACCATGCAGCTGGTGCGTAATCCCGCACCAGTTCGACGTCATGCTCTGCGGCAACATGTTTGGCGATATCATCTCCGATGAGGCCGCCATGCTCACCGGCTCCATGGGCCTGCTGGCCTCAGCCAGTCTCAACGCGAAAAATTCGGCATCTATGAGCCGGCCGGCGGTTCGGCCCCGGATATCGCCGGCAAGGGCATTGCCAATCCCATTGCCCAGATCCTGTCCGCAGCCATGATGCTGCGCTACAGCTTCGGCATGGAAGAGGCCGCTGACGCCATTGACCGCGCCGTGGAGAGCGTCCTCGATAGCGGTGTCCATACCGCTGATATCGCCATCGACAGGGACAGAGGCGGTCAACACCGCGGCCATGGGCGATGCCATCGTCGCCGAATTGCGGTAGCAGTAAGGCGGCATGCAGCGAATGTATGATGGTGGCCAATCGAGGCCTCAACGGAGCTTGGCCGGAAGGTCGGCCGGATGTCCTGGGTGTCCCCTTCTCCGGAGATGATCCGCAAGCTGTTTGCCGACGGTGAGACCTATCACGCCTTTCCCTGCGACATTTCGGCGGCGTAATAATCTGATTATCATTGGCGCCACCCAGACGACGGCTCCCATCAGGAACTGCTGGACCTGATCCAGGGAGGCGCTACTGGAATGCGGCCTCCGATCAATGTGGTCATTCCCTATCTGGGCTATTCCACCATGGAGCGGGCCAAACCCTATTCCTCTGAAATCCCCAAAGGGGATCACCAGGACCCGGCAGATATTCCGGGCCATGCCCGATTTTGTGGCCTTTGTCGATCTGCATTCCGAGGCGGTGCTCCATGCCCATGCCGGCGAGATCCGGACCGAACATGTATGGACCGAGAGCTGGTGACCAGAAAAATCAGGGCCAGCGGCCTGAAGGATTATGTCCTGGTCTCGCCAGACTACGGCTTTTCCAAGCGGATTGCCCGGCTGGCCAGTACTGCTCGACTGTCCGCATATCGCGGCCGACAAGGATCGCTACGATACCGACAAGACCATTATCGGCCAGATCTCAAGCGTGGTCAAGGGCAGGACGGCCATCGTCTGTGACGATATGATCCGCACCGGCGGCTCCATTATCCAGACGGCCCAGCGCTGCCTGGAGGCAGGCGCTATCCAGGTGGTGGTCATGGCCACCCATCTGGTGCTGGCCGGTGATGCCCGGAAACGATTCCAGGATAGCCCGATCTCCAGGCTGATGGGTTCGGATACCGTGCCCGGGGTCCGGAGTGATGACCTGCTCGATGTCTATTCCGTGGCACCGCTGCTCGCCGATATCTTCAGGCGCCATCTGAAGATCAAGCAGGATATCCGGCCAGACCATTCTCATTAGCATGACCATTTTGGTATTCCGAAACGGCTCATAAGATTCTGGATTGATGGCATATAGGTTGTTGTTTCTCAGTTTTTTAGGTCAGTAATTTTGAGGCAGAGGTAAGGTGTTTAGGTCGGAGAATTGATTAATTGGGGGAATGGGTTTGGGTTTTCGCAGAAAAGGAGTATATGGATTGAAGAAGTTGGCAATCTCTGTGCGCGGACCTATTTTTAGCGGTCCAAAGAAAGCGAATTCTTATCATCTATCATCTTGTCTTTTTTAGGGTAATAAACATTATGAGTAACAAAGGCCTCTATTATAAATTAAATATAATTTTTATTCTCCTGCTTCTTTTTCCTTGTACCGGCTTCCTCTACTTAGGATATAAAGGCAATCTACTTCACGACAATTATATCAAGATTTTTATCTTGATCGGACTTGTTTATATCTTTGTCGGCTTCACCCTGCTACGAAGATTGTTTGATCACATTGTAAATATATCGAAAAGCATCGATAAGATAGCCAAAGAGTTATCACTAGGGGTAGTGGACAAAAACCAAAACGAATTACAACAAATCATCCAGTCATTCAACGCAGTTGAAGATAAATTACATCTCAATTCCGTGCAGCTTGCCAAAAAATCCTCGGAAGTATCGATACTCAAAGAATTATCAGACTTATGCTATGGAATACGTGATCCCTGGGAAATCCTTCATGTAACTCTTGAGCGTGCCTTGCTCCTGACAGACGCCGATATCGGCTCAATCATGATCCTCGACAAGTCGGTGCCAAAGCATTTTACGGTCAAGGCCAGCATCGGTCTCGATGAACATATCCGAATAGACGACAAGATAGATTTTGAAACGTCAATCGCCAAATATGCAGTCATTAACAAAGCACCTTTAATTATCGAAGACATAGAGAAAGAAAGTCGGTTCGGGCGGGCCAATCGAATACATTACGGAACTAAATCCTTCGTAGTTATGCCAATCAAAACCATCAAGGAAGTTATCGGGGTATTGACGATTTCCTGTAAAGATGACAATAAGATTTTTTCCGAAATGGATATCGAATGCCTGTCACCACTTTTAAGCAATGCAGCCTTCACTGTTGAAAATATTCACCTCATGGGCAAAACTGAGCTGGAAAGTCGGCAGATGATGGCCTTCAAAAAAATATTCACGGTTTTGAACTCCAGCCTCAAGGGCAGCGAATTATTACACACCGTCCTTTATGAGATTCAGAATATTCTCCCCTTTGATTTTGCCCTGGTTATGACCCGGGAAAATGCAAAGAATGATTTCCTTTCCGTAACCGACATAATTTCCAGCAAAATTTCGGACATATCCATCGGTGACAAGTTCACAATCAAGGGAGGGATGATTGAAAAATCCATTAACCAGGGATCCTACCGGATAATTGATGTAATTGATCCTGAGGCACCTGGCATGGACAAAAAGCTGTTTGTCAATCATGGCCTGAAATCATGTCTTGTCGTCCCCTTAACCGTTGGCGGCGATATCAACGGCAGCATAATTTTCTATGCCAAAGACAGCAAACCATATCATGATTGCCAGGCACTCATTGATTCCATTGCCAACATTGTTTCCTTTACTATTGATAAAGGCCGATTGGCAACCTCCGTCGTCAAGAGAAACCAGGAGCTGGAGGCTATCAAACAGATCGGCAGCGCCTTGGCCAGCTCAACCTTTGACATAAACAAGGTTCTCGAATACACCATGGACATGATTCGGACCTTGATGAATGTTGAGGCGGGATCCCTGTCACTTGTCAAAGGCGATCAACTTGAATTTGCCGTTGCCTTTGACATTGACGTTGCCGATCTAAGAAAATTCCGCTTGAAAATGGGTGAGGGTATTGCAGGAGCGGTTACCGCCCTCGGCAAGCCGATCATTGAAAATGATGCCTCAGGTTCAAGCTATTTTCACCCGGAAATAGATAGCGCAACCGGATTCAAAACCCGTTCCGTCCTCTGTGTGCCGATGATCTCGCAAGGCAAGGTGATCGGGGTAATTGAGCTTCTCAACAAGCTGGATGGAAATTTTACTGCAGGGGACATGGATCTTCTGCAATCGATCGCTACCTCGGTAAGCATTGCCATGGAGAACGCCCGTCTTTACAAAGAGACCGTTTTAATGGCCGAACAGGAAAGAAGCATCCGGGGCGTCTTCCAAAAATTTGTTCCCAAAGAGGTGATCGAAAAAATCATCCACGGGACCACGATCAAACGGAAGGTTGTTGACGAGTTCAAGACCATTACCCTGCTCAATTTGGATATCCGTAACTTCTCGAAGCTCACCAAGAAAATTGGCCCTATCAAAAGTGTCGCCCTTCTGAACCAGTTCTTCTCGATCATGGGAGGCATCGTTTTTAAACATCATGGCATTGTCGATAAATATCTGGGCGATGGCTTTCTGGCCTTATTCGGCGCGCCGCTCTCAACGTCAATGGACGCGGAGAACGCTGTCTCGGCGGCACTTGAAATGCAGTACGCCATCGAGTCATTAAACGAAGATTACCTGAAGGCGATCCTCGACGATCCGGTCTATATCGGGATCAGTGTCTTTACCGGTGAGGTGGTGGTCGGGAATATCGGTTTTGAAATGAAAATGGACTATACGGTTATCGGAGATTCCGTAAATAATGTTTTCCGGCTGCAGGATCTGACCAAGACTGTACCCAACGTGATCCTCGTGTCCGAAAGCACCGTCCGTGCCGTCCAGAGTCCCCTGGAAATCAGGGAGATTGGTGAAACGATAGCTGACATGAAGGTTTACGAACTGCTGGGAAGATAAAGCGCTGTGCCATAAAAATCGATATTGCGGTTATTAAGCGGATCAGCATCTATGCAACTTTCCTGACCGCCAGGCAATCAATCACCTTTTCTGATCTTTTCCATCACCCGCTGGACATGGTTGAGCGGATCTGGTTCGTCATAAAGTTTAACAAAGGCTTCTTCGTTGCTGACGATTTCCCACAGAAGCTTCATGTCCTGGGGATCCGCAAACCTCCGCAAACTGCGGGCGGCGATCTGCAGAAGCTGCAATGAATGTCGCAGGTTCTCCTTGTTTTTCATCTCTCTATAGTACGCCGAAGAAGGATCGCCGAACTCCAGAACAACCCCACGGATGATGGGGTGGGCTGATTTGCCACCGATCAGGGAGAAAAAGATCACCATCTCCCGGATCAGATAGAGGAGAAAGCGGGGTTGCATTTCGTTCTCCGCAAAATTTTCCTTGGCCGATGATTTCAGCAGAAATTCGGTAATCAGTCTAAATTTCTGGATGATATTGTCATGGTGCTGCTCAAAAAACTCCAGCACTACAGAAATCGTGCCCTGGTTAAGATCTTCCTTGGTCTGCAGAACATCTTCCGGGGTAAGTTCAATATGAGCTCTTTCCGAAAATTGACTGGAGCACAGCAGAGCCGTTGCCAAAATGAAGGCATTGCGATCGGAAAACTTTACATTTTTTGCCAAAGGATCAAATATATCGGAAAGAAGTATGTTAAGCGCCAGCTTCGGCTGTTCAAGTTGGGTGACCAGGGCTTGGAGGGCATTCAGAAAGGCGACCCGGTCATTTCTCAAGGGAAGCTCTTTAAGGTAATTCCAGAGAAACTCGAAAACCTTGCTGCCGCTCCTGACAAAACCCTGAATATTCTTTTCAAAGAAGCTGCGGCGGAAATTGCCGTTAAAATCAAAACAGTCACGAAGCAGACTGATCAAATGAACAGCGTCTTCTTTGGAAATCGTGAAATCCTTGGCAATAACCGCGTAGTCATCATCATCAAACCAAACATTTTTATTAGCAATATCCTGGACCTTTTTCTTGATCGAAGACCTGCGGATAAAAAAACTGAGAAAATCCAGGATTTTCTCATGCAGGAGAAACTTTGTTTCCTGGCCATTGAAGTTGAGAGTGCTGGCCTCTGAACCTTTGACGGAGATGTTATCATACATTTCATCAGGCAGATGATCCAACCCTTTCTCTATGTTGTGCAGTGCTTCGCTCTGCAAATTTTCCCGATTCTCAGTTTGTTCGGCAAGTTCCAGAAAATACGATGCCTTGGTCAGACGACTGCCCATCACTTCCGGGCGCATATTAATATAACCGGCACTATTGATACTATTGATAACCTCTGATGCCATTCGGGGGCTACTGCCATATTTGGCCAGTACCAGCCGTAAGATCTGGAAGACCAAGGTCGCACGCTTGGGGTCGGTGGGCAGATTATCCATAATCAATTGAGCGTTATTAAACTCAATCGGAATCTTCTTGAGGTCTTTGCGCCGATTCACCGACGCACAGATCGCATCATAAACCGTTGCGAAAAGCTCAAGACCCTTATCCGGAATCGGACCAAGGATCGAGGGTTTAATTTTGTCAACCAGGTTCTGGATGGCGGTGGGTTTTACATTGTTCATTGCCGCCAGCAAGGTCAGATTAATGTTGGACTGGCCATACTCATCCAGGACAACAAACCCTTCCTGACTAGGGTTCTCATAAAATTTAATCAGGAGCCGGAGGCTGGTCTCTATTTTGCGATAATCCTCTTCTTTACCGGCACCGGTATCGATAGAGAAATTAAAGATATTCATCACGCTTAAGGACTGAAAAGCCTCCATCAACCTTACATAAAGACCTTTGCCCTGTGTTTTCACCCTCGCTTCAATGATCTGGGCCATCTGACAGTCGAGAAGAATGTTGTTGAACGACAACTCATAGTCATAGGTCTCGGAGCCCAACTGATTCGAAGTGTATTGCTGCGCGCGCAGGCGACAATATATCTTACGGTTGAATGTTGGGAATTCCGCAATCTTTTTCAGAGCTGCAAGAAAATCCTGGATTTTCCGATTAATCTCCTGTGGAGGCGTAGCTGAATAACTACTTTTGATGATTTCGGTAAACAGGTATGTAGCATCGGCCAGCAATATTCGATAATAATCAAGCAGCTTTGTCTGCTGATTAAGGAGATCAATAAGCGAGGACTGTGAAACTACCCGGGAGGTATCATCTATACCTCCCAGCTGTTTATATAGGACGTTGGCCGATTGGTCCAGTTTGAAATTGTCATCATCCTTATCGTTCATCAATTGCCTCAAGATAATCAGTAAGCATTGTTGTGGGATAGGTCGTTAAGAGTGAACACCAAATCAGTTGGTAAGTTTGTCCGCAAAGGCATTTTTGGTCTGCCTGCCGCGGATTGTCATGAGATACCAAGCATCAGGGTATTCTATCGAAGAGGACTAGCAATCTTGATATTTTTACAGCGACCATTAACAAGAGTCAAGCAAAGACTTGAAAAATCGTCTAAAAGGCGCCTCGCAAGCTGGTTTCAGATCCCTGTACATCCACAGAATTAAGTTGAGCCCTGGGTCAAAACGCAAACTGAATGAAGAAATTTTGCGGAAAAAAGTGTCCTTTACAAACCTGCCGCTTCCTGTTTCTGCGGGTGTAAAACCGACTTTACGAGCTCTGCATGCGCCTTTCGATATAGCTATGGATGAAAGCTAGTGATTCTTGAAGTCGCGGCGTATCAAGCATGGTGGCGGTGAGTTTGCCAATATCGTCTCTTGCAGCGGTTAAGGCGGTCCAGTCCTTAAAAAAAATGGAACAGCCCGTCGTTCATGCGGAAGTGTTTTGCCACAGTCGGGAAGGGTTTATCTTGGGAATTTTAATTTCTCTGGAAGAGGTTTAGCGGCTAAAAAATGGTGTTCTTGTTGTGAGGCAGCAGGAAGAGGAGAAAAACTTAAATTTTCAGAAAAAGGGTCAGTGTTGTCCGGTTAAGAAATTGCAAAGCTGGTTTTGCCCTCACCCCAACCCTCTCCCAGAGGGAGAGGGAGCTTTTTATCCCCTCGCCCTCTGGGAGAGGGTGGCCGAAGGCCGGGTGAGAGATGCCGGAGTGACGCTTTTGTACGGAAATCGCGCCATGCAAAAGTCTAACCGGACAACACTGAAAAAAGGTCCGAAAATAAATCCGTTCTGTTTTCTCCTTCTCCGCAGAAGGGAGTGTAATGGAATTCGTGAGTTTGTGGGGTCGTGCTTCCAAGATGGAAAACGTGTCTTGGAAGCACGAACACCCGCTGGATTTTTTCGAGGAAAAAAATTATTTAGGAAAAAAATCGTCAATCATCATTGCCGCTTTCCCCGTTCGTTGACCTGTTTGGGGGACTTTGAACCTTCGTGTTACCGGATCTATTATGCAGGTTCGCCATCCCAAGATAAAGGTCGAGACTTGATTCGCGCTCTTTTCAGGATTCTTGGAGATTAAGCAGGCTTGGATTTGGCCATGGGCGCTTCCGGCACATCACTGCCATGGCACTCGTTACAGTTAGGCTGGCCCGGAATACCAAATGTTTTGCCCGGTGACCAATCAGATATTGGCTCATACTTGCCATCTTTCCAAGCGTTTAAATAGACAACAAGTTGATAGGCTACACTTGCCGCCACCCGCGCGCAGCGATCCTTTCGCTCGGGACTACCCAAGGCAAAGCCGGATTTATCCATCCATTTGCCAACCGATATGTGGCAGAGCGGGGAGTCGCTCGTGGTTTGCACAATCTTTGTCGGTTGTGTCGGTTTGTCAGGGTTGAAGACCGGCAAAGCAGTATCGGAATACCACTGCATAATATCTGAGCCGATAGAATGCCCATGTTGACAATCTGGCCCGGCAATACGGGGTCCGATGATGACATTGCTGACAATGTTAGCGCCTGCATTTGAACCGCAGAGAGTCCCCCAGCCGACCATGCCACCCTCAAGGCAAATGAAGGAGTCAATTGGGAAAGAGGTGTAAGGTTCTCCTATTTTTTTCCGTAACTGGCTGAATACGCTGCTGATGACGGCAGCGCCGCAAAAGACTCTGTACCACTCCTGATAAGCAAGTTCAGCCGTTGTGGCCGGATCAAGCTTCTCATATGGCCAAGGCCATTTCTCGCTCGAGCCGTCCTTGGCCTGCGCCGAAGGCAAAAGGCCTCCAATCTGCATAAGAGCAGTGCTGGCAGCGATAAATCCAGTCCCGACCAGCATCTGACGTCGGGATATCCCCTTCTCTTCCTTCTCTTCATTAATAGTCGTCACTCCAGCTCCTTTCTGTTTTTTGGTTGCAACTGGCCGATCAGCATTTTTTCGAACCAGTCAACAAATAAAGGGCCATTCACGTATCTGGCCAAGCCCTTCCGTCTCCTCCACAGACAATGATGGATATGTATTCGTTAAATTTAAGCAGGTTCGCGAAAAGTTGTCAAGGCGGCATATTGTCGCATTGCACTAGGGCAAGCGATAGTTGGTGAAAGTCTAATCAGGAAAGGAATAGCAATCACTCTTGACCTCCGATTCATGTGATGTTCATCGTGAGAGGTCCAGCGAAACGAAGTGGCCATATTATTCCGTAAGGGCTCCCGGTTATGAAATGAGCAGTGCTTCATAACCGGTTTCTTGTATGTTGCAGAACGCCACTCGAAGAAACAGCCGGAAAAGATTGGCTGTTTCTTCGAAGCGGCATAAGGTGCCGTAATAAAATGAGCAAAAAAGCGCTGCTCATTTCATAACGGCACCTAAAATTCATCTGCCAATTTTTTGAACAGATAGCGGCTTCCATCCGCGCTTAAGTGGCTATGATCCCTATACAGTAATATACCGTCTTTCATTGCGTAGCAAAGATCCTGGTCGCAGAGATAGTCAGAAAGATTGACAAATTTGACCGTTGGAAACGCTTTTTGGGCAGATCTGATGATCCGGTTATATTCGACATTACGCTGGTCAACTATCGAGCGGGAGAGCGCACAAGGCTCTTTGCTGGTATGATCCCAAAGATACAGGGGCCGGATCGCGACGCACTCGGTCGGCTCAAAATCCAACACCGGCGTATCATCGAAGAAAACGATTTTCTTGCCGGACGCAACGAGGCGCGACAGCGTTTGGTCCAAAGCCTTTTCCAGTATGGCGGCATTTTCATTGACCTGCCCGGCAGAGACCTCTTCCGGATGAAGCTCATCGTTGATCGGACGTATTTTCCACACGGCATAGCCGCTGAGCATAATCATCTTAATGCTTTTTGACTGTATTGCCTCTTCAAGCGCTTTATTAATAACGTCATCTTCACAGGAATAATAAGGCTTTCCGCCCCATTCCAGTTCAAAAACAGGCAGACAGCCATTCCCGTTTCGGCTGATGATATTTTGGCTGATGATCGTATCGAGCTCGGCTAAACCAGAAGCCAGATGAACAGAGTGGCTGTCGCCAATCAAGGCTATGCCAGGCGGTTTATGCGGATTGAGGATTTTACAGTTCCAGGTGTCGGCTTCATTGGGGCAGGGCGACCATTTGTCAAAATGCAATTTAAACGATAATTTCTCGATTTGAGCAACCATCTCTTTTGTCAAAGTTGAGCTGCGGACATTTCCTTTCAGGTAAGCAACATTGCCCAGGGCCGCCAGCAGAATCATGAGGAACGACAGTGCTGATATCCTGGATTTACTGCGTTTGCCAAAGCGTATCGGCCGCTCGACAAAGTGGTAAGTCAGCCAGGCCAGGACAAAGGCAAGGGCTACGGCTGTCACCCTGATAGCAAGCGACGGGGTCTTGCCTTCCATAATGGTGGCAAAAGAGAGTAAGGGCCAATGCCATAAGTAAAGCGGGTAACTGATTAAACCAACCCAAACCAGAGGGCGCAAGGAGAGGAGCCGATGATTCATTACGGAGAGTGGCCCCGCCGCAATAACCAGATAGGCACCCAGGGTAGGAAGAAGCGCCCACCAGCCGGGGAAAAGATTCTTTTTATCGACAATAATTGCCGCAAGGATAATGAGGAAAACACCGAGGATGGACAGGCTGTTTTGGAGCGTGACGGGGTTTGCTGCAGGCAATCTACGGACCGTAAACATGCTTAGCAGGCTGTTAATGGACTGCCTGACTCGCGGCTCAAGACGAATATTGTGCAGCTGAATATACGCCAATAAACCACCCAGCAGTAACTCCCAGAAACGGGCAACGGGGGAATAAAACGACTGTACAGCATCAGTATGAACGGTATAGACATTCACGGCAAATGAACCGGCAATAATACAAGCAACTATTGTCAGGGCATTTATGTTCCGCTTCCACGCCAGCAACAGCAGGCATGGCCAGACAAGATAAAATTGCTCTTCTACACCCAGGGACCAAAGGTGCAGCAAGGGCTTGGTGGCAGCAGAATTGTCAAAATAGCCGGCCTCTTGCCAAAAAAACAGGTTGGACACAGAACCTGCCCCGCCAACCATGTGTTTGCCGAGTTGTTGAAACTCTTTGGGCAATAAAACCAACCAGCCGATGCAATAACAAACACTTAACATGACAATCAGCGCCGGGAAAATGCGTAAAATTCGGCGGATATAAAACTCTTTAAAACTAAATGCGCCTTTTTTTAGGCTGCCAAGCAAGATATTGGAAATCAGAAAACCCGAAATAATAAAAAAGATATCGACACCAATAAACCCGCCCTGAAGGACTTGGGGAAAGGCGTGAAAGCAGATCACAGCCAGTACAGCCACGGCCCGAAGGCCATCGATGTCAGCACGGTATTTAGGATGGGTCAGTTGTTTTCTTGCGAGCTCGGAGGTTTTCATGACGTGATCGGTGCAAACTGGATGAAGAAATTTTGCGGAAAAGTGTCCTTTGAAACCCTGGTGTAAAACCGACTCTCACGAGCTCTGCAAGCGCCTTTCGATAGAGCCATTGATGAAAGCAAGTGCTTCTTGAAGACGCGGCGTATCTGGCATGGTGTCGCCGAGTTTACCGATATCGTTTCTCTCTTTCAGGATCTCAAGAGTTGGCCGGAAGTTTATATCGAAAACCCAGCTCATCTGCAACACTTTAAATTCATTAATGGTTTTCAGCTTGGCGTAGCTCATGGTCCGTCCCTCGAACAGCAGGCGGTAGACCTCTTCCCGCACCAGCGTGTCAGTCCCCAGCCCCAGGGTAATCACCGGATTCCGCAGGGATTCTTCCGTCTGGAAGTGCTCGACCATAACCCGCAGGATATCGACCTTGTCGGCATCGCGGATGAGTCGGCAGTGGAGAAGGGTTTGCGGATCCAGATGTTCAGGAATACGGAGCCGGTTGTGAAAGAAAATAGCGCGGCTGATGAGCTGGCGCTCGGCAAAATCGAGGGGTTGGAGGACGCGGTGACGATTCAGCTCCCAGAGGGAAAGCTTGGCGTGATTCTCCGAATCAGGATCGCGAAAGGTCCGGTACTTCTGATACTGGGGAAAACGGCCGAGGTCGTGAAACAGGGCGGTCACGGCAGCGATTCGGCGGTCGTTTTCCGAAAGGCCAAGACCTGAGGCAATGCGATCAATGGCCGCGCAGACACGGAAGGTGTGTTCCTCCTTCATGTCGAGGCTTCGCTGGTGCAAGGGGTCAGGTTCCCGGAAGGTCAAGATATGCTGTCTAAACCAGTCCTGAAAAAAATGGAGCTGCTCGTCGTTCATGCGGAAGTGTTCTGCCTCAGTCGGGAAGGGTCTGTCTTGGAATTATAATTCTTTCTGGAAGAGACTTAGCGACTGAAAATGGTTGCTCTTGTCGTGAGGCAGCGTGAAGAGGAGAAAACTTAAATTTTCAGAAAACGGGTCCGGAAATAAATCCATTTCTCTCACTTTTACTTCGATTAGAAATCATGGGACTTGAACCACTTTGGAAGTTTTGGCAGCAAGCTGTTGACGGTCTGGATACGCAAAACCAATTCTTTTGGGATTTTTTAGCTTCTTGACGGACTCTGAGTCAGCAATTGCATCTCTAGTTGCGAACTGCGGTCTCAGTTGAAAATCTCTTTCCTCGCACATGGGCTCTAAGGCCATAAAATGGTCTAAATACATCACCCCTTGTTGAAAAACCAATTTGTCTCAGGACGGAAAATGATTACACTCGTAAATGAGGCTAAACTGAATTCCAATTCCATGTTCGTTGAAGCCCGCGCTCGAGATCCATGACATAATTTTGATTCCGTCGTCGCAGACTTCAATAATCCCGGGTTATTCGCAGATGCAACTTCAGATATTTGCTCCATAATTTCATTTTGTTTCGCAAAATCGTTAAAATAGCTCAGGCATGGAAAAATCAGGCATTATTTATCGTCCTTGGAAGCACAACAGTATTATTATGACCTATTTGATAAGTAATATCGTAAAGCCCGCTTCATTCTGTGTTTGTGATATGGCGTTGAATTATCGTATGTATTTACCAGAAATATCTTGTTTTTCTGTGCGGATTGTCCGAAAATCATAAAGTCAAAAGACAAACTTTCATCTTCTCAAGAAAGAGTATCAACAAGCAATATTCTTTGTAGCCACTTCGTGCTGATTTATTTCAGGATAATCGCTGCCGCTATTCCTGGAACAGGACGCCGTCCTTGAGGGTGAGGCAGCGATTCATGCGGTCGGACAGGGCCATGTTGTGGGTGACCATGACGGTTGCCAGATCCAGTTCGGTGCAGAGCCTCTGCAATAATTCAAAGACGATATCGCCGGAGCGCGAGTCCAGATTGCCGGTGGGTTCGTCGGCAAAGAGCAGGGCCGGTTTCATGATCAGGGCCCGGGCCAGGGCGGTGCGCTGCTGTTCGCCTCCCGAGAGTTCGCCGACCTTGTGATGCAGGCGGTGGCTGAGTTCCACCTGGGTCAGGAGAGCGGTGGCCGGTTCGATCATCTCTGCCTTTTTCCTGCCGGCAATGAGGCCGGGCATCATCACATTCTCCAGGGCGGTGAACTCGGGGAGCAGGTGATGGAACTGGAAGATAAAACCGACTGCGCGGTTCCGGTATTCTGCAAGCTCCGCATCTTTCTTCTGGAGCAGATTTTCGCCCTTGAAAAAGAGCTCGCCGCTGGTGGGGGTGTCCAGGGTGCCGAGAATCCTGAGCAGGGTGGTCTTGCCGGAACCCGAGGCCCCGACAATGGCCGTCATCTCGCCGCTGTGGGCCTCAAGATTGACTCCTTTCAGGATCTCAATGGCGCTGGCGCCTTCTCCATAATTCTTGCGGAGTTTCCGGGCGGAAAACAGTGGCAATATTGTCATGACAGGATCTCGCCGGGGTGGACCTGGGATGCCTTCCAGGAGGGGTAGATGGTGGCGGCCAGGGTGATGATGATGGAGGCGATGGCGACGATGGTCACGTCCATGGGCAGGACCTTGATCGGCAGGGTGCTCATGGGATAGACATTGGAGGGCAGTTCGATGAACTTGTAGCGGGAGAGCAGCTCGCAAAGGCCGAGGCCGCCCGTGACCCCGAGAATGGTGCCGGAAAAGGCGATGACCAGCCCCTGGAAGAAGAAGATCTTCATGATCGAGCGGGAGGTGGCCCCCATGGATTTGAGGATGGCGATATCCTTTTCCTTCTCCATCACCACCATGATCAGGGCGCTGATGATGTTCAGGGCCGCCACCAGGATGATCAGGGTCAGGCAGATGAACATGCCGATCTTCTCCAGCTTGAAGGCGGCAAAGAGGTTGCGGTTCATGGACATCCAGTCCTTGGCGATGAAGTTGGTGCCGATCTTGTCTATGATCCTGCGGGCCACCTGATCGGCCTGATTCAGCTCATCGGGCTTGACTGAGACCTCAATGCCGTGGGCCACGTCGCCGCTATCCAGAAAGGACTGGACAGCGGCCATGCTCATATAAGCAAGGCTTGAATCATATTCAAACATCCCCGATTCAAAGATACCGGATACCCTGCAGCTCTTGACCCTGGGGATCACGCCCATGGGGGTCAGTGGCCCGGAAGGGGAGATGAGCCGCACCTTGTCACCGACCGCGACACGGAGTTCTTCCGCCAGATTCTTGCCGAGGATTACATTCGGCACCCGGCTGTCCGGATCCTGGACCAGATCATGGATTGAGCCGATAATCATCTGCTTCTCCAGCTTGACGACCCCTTTGGCCGTCTCAGGGTCAATGCCCCTGAGGATGACGCCGCTGCCGCCGGAGGCCCCGCTCATGAGGGTCTGGGAGTAGAGATAGGGCGTTGCCCCGGTGACCCCGTCAACGGTGAGGATCTGCTTGCGGAGCGATTTGTAGTCGTGCATGCCGCCGCCCGGCTGCTGGACAATGATATGGGCATTGATGCCCAGGATCTGGTCGCGCAACCCATCGGTGAATCCCGAGTAGACGGCCAGCACCACGATCAGGGCCATGACCCCGACGGTGATGCCGGCCACGGAGATCAGGGAGATCAGCGAGATGAAACGCTGCTTGTGTCTGGCCCGCAGATAGCGGAAACTGATAAACCATTCGTACATATCAGCTCCCGCCCCGCAGGAAGAGGTCTTGGGGGGCAGGCAGCATGGATGTTATTTGCTGCATTTTGGGCATGATCCGCCTTGTTCTTTCGTTTTTTTGCCTTCTGCTTTCTGGCCCCTCTCGTCTGATTCCAGTTTCATGTGGGGAAAGAGGATGACGTCGCGGATGGAGGCGGAGTTGGTGAGCAGCATGATCAGCCGGTCAATGCCGATACCCTGGCCTGCGGCAGAGGGCATCCCGTATTCAAGGGCCCGGACAAAATCCTCATCCATCTCGGAGTGGATCTCTTCATCCTCGCCTTTTTCGGCAATCTGCTGTTCCAGACGCTGGCGCTGATCAATGGGATCGGTCAACTCACTGAAGGCATTGGCGATCTCGCGGCCGGTGATGAAGAGCTCGAAACGGTCGGTCACGGTCGGGTCCTGTTCATTGCCGCGGGCGAGCGGCGACACCTCGATGGGATAGGAGGTGATGAAGGTGGGGTTGATCAGTTTTTCTTCCACCAGCAGTTCAAAGAGGGCGGTCCTGGCCTTGCCGGGTCCGGCCAGTGGCTCGAGCTTAACCCCCTTGGTCTCGCGGGCCAGGGCCAGGACCCGGTCGTTGTCCTTCACGATCTCGGGGTCAAGGCCGCCGATTTCGATCAGGGCCTCGTCCATGGTCATCCGCCTCCAGGGCGGGCTGAGGTCGACCCTGGTTCCCTGGTAGTCGATTTCCATGGTATCGTTTACTTCCTGGGAGAGCCAGGAGATCAGCTCTTCGGTGATGTCCATCATGTCATGGTAGGTGGCATAGGCCTGGTAGAACTCCAGCATGGTGAATTCCGGATTGTGCCGGGTGGACAGTCCTTCGTTGCGGAAGTTACGGTTGATCTCAAAAACCCTCTCAAAGCCGCCCACCAGCAGTCGTTTGAGGTAGAGTTCCGGGGCGATGCGCAGGTAGAGGTCCATGCCCAGGGCGTTATGGTGGGTCTTGAAGGGCTTGGCCGTGGCGCCGCCCGGGATCGGCTGCATCATCGGGGTCTCCACCTCCATGAATCCACGGTTGCCCAGGAATTCCCTGATCAGGCGGATGATCTCCACCCGTTTGCGGAAGATGTCCCGGCTTTCAGGGCTGACAATCAGGTCGACATAGCGCTGACGATAGCGGGTCTCCACATTGGTCAGGCCGTGCCATTTCTCGGGCAGGGGACGCAGGGACTTGGTGATCATCACCAGTTTGTCGGCCATGACCGAGAGCTCATCGGTCTGGGTCTTGAACAGCTTCCCTTCAATGCCCACGATATCGCCGATGTCCCATTTCTTGAAGGCGGCAAACTGCTCCTCGCCCACGGTGTCCTTCTTGACATAGATCTGGATCTGTCCGGAGGAATCGCTCAAGTGGCAGAAGGCCGCCTTGCCGAATTTGCGCATCGACATGATCCGTCCGGCAATGGAATAGGTGAACCGGGTTTCATCAAAGGACTCCGCCGCCAACTGTTCTCCCTTGGGCAGCAGCTCCTTGATCCGGTTTGCCGGTTTGAAGCTATTGCTGAAGATATTGATGCCAAGCGCGGCCAGGGCCTCTGCTTTTTCCCGTCGTAGTTTCAGTGTTTGATTTTCTTGACTCATGGTGGATAGTGGTAAGTTAATTTTAGGTGTTTATGTTTAGACTGAAGGCTGAAGACTGAAGGTTATAAGACTGAAGGTTATAAGGCTGTCAATATTGACTTGTCGTATATTTAGTCCTTCAGCCTTCAGCCTTCAGCCTTTTACCTGAGTAGGTTAAACCTGATACTTTTGTTTAAGTGTTTTTGATATATCCCGGGTCAGGTCCAGCACTTTCCTGGCCAGGGCCGGCGGCAGCGAGCCGGTGCCGCAGCTGGGGGTGATCAGGGTCTGTTTCAGGATATCTGCCAGGTCACGGCCTGGTCTGCAGAGCTGCTCCGCCTGCTCCTCCCACATCCTGACAAGCGATTCGCAGCTCTCCTTTTCAATGGCCGCATGGTCAGAGGTGGGGACGATGCCCCAGGCGAGAATCTTGCCTTGGTCCAGGAAGCTATGAAGCTGCTCCTTCAGGAGTACCAGCCGGTCGAAAAAGCCGTAGGCATCAAAGCTCAGGATATCGATTTCCGAGCTGAGCAGGAGGTCCCATTCGGTATTGGCGCAGACATGGACTCCGGCCAAGCCCCCCACGGAATGGATGGCGGCGCAGACCTCATTGATGTCCTCCCTGATATCCTCGGCAGCAATGGAGATAAAGGCCGAGGAGCCCAGGCCCGCCAGGGCCGGTTCATCGATGAAGATCAGGACCGGCAGGCGGGATTGCCTTTGCAGAAACAATGCCTGCCAGGCGGCCTTCATGGCCAGTCCCTTGACCACGATATCACGGATGGTGGGGTTGTAGTACCCGATCCGGTCTTCCTTGTCGTGGACCCCGGTGAGCATGGTAAAGGGGCCGGTGATCTGGCCCTTGAGGGCGGTGGGGCTTACAAAATCGCCAGCCGCATCGCTCAGGGTGTAGATGCCCTGGGCCCGCTGCCGGCTCACGGCAAAACGGGAATCCAGCAGGAGTTCCGGGTCTTCTGCAACCCGCAGGTATTCCTCGTAAAAGGCGAGCTGCTCCTCTTCAAAGCCGGCACCCTCCGTGTCGTAGAAGATGCGGCTCTCATTGGTCGCAACGGACTCTTCCACCACGCCCGGCAACCCTTCCGCAAACTGGTGCAGCATATGCTCGTAGGGATTGGCGGGCAACTGCGGCCAGATGGGGATCTCCGGGGTGGCTGTCAGAATCCATTCTTTGATGGCGACCTGCGGGTCATTGACCGGCAGACTGCCAATGAGCAGAGGCAGGCCGTTGGCGCTAAAAGGGGCTTGTTGTGATGTGGGCATGGTATTTTCAGGTAAAGAGCAATCAGTAATTTTGGGCAGTCGGGCCTTGTCTGGACCCCGAGCATGTCGAATGATTGAAGGCTGCCTCTCTCCGGGGCTGAAAGGGAATGTTTTTTATCCTTCTATATGCCGGATATCCGACATGGTTGTTATAAGGCTACCTTGAAAAATGATCTTTTCGCCCAAACTCTGCGTTATGCTCAAAATTTTATCCTCGGAATATTAAACTATATGCCTGCGGTAAAATTTTTCGCATGCCTTGATTTTGAACGCAAATCTTTATTTTTCAAGGCACCCATAAGAAATTGAAGAGAAAAATGAGATCTTATGATTTACCGAGAAACACTCTTTCTGTCAATTCTTTCCGTCCATTCTCCGGGGAACAGGGAGGAACAAATAATGTCTCAGGGGGCAGGGGCTTGCTGCATGGGCAGGAACAGGGGTTTGTAGTGGCGGCCAGATCCTGAAATATCATTTTCAACAAAAAGCAGAAAAAATGTTAGGTAGTTGGCTGCTGCTCTATGTATAATGAATGCATGCAGCCGTGTCAGGCTGCAATGTTGCGTTTGAACTCAATCCCAAGGAGCAGAGTCATGACCCAAGTGAAGCAGGGCAAGTGCGAAGAGTGCGGCAAGAATTACGAGGACATTCAGACAGTTTGTGGCCATTGCGGCTATTCGCCCCATGGTGCCTATCTCAGGGAGACTGCCGATCCCTTTTGGAAATGCGGCGGCTGCGGACGAACGGTCCAGGCTGCAAGCCCGCCTGAAAAATGTCCGGGCTGCGGCGAGGTGTGTGATTTTAAAAATATTACCTGTTACCTGCCCGAATGCGGTGGTCCTGGAAATACCGACCCCCAGCTCTAACTTGTCGGGTGGGGACGGGAGCGCTTTTTCCCTCTGAAAAGTTGTCAAGGCCGAAGGGATGACCTGTGAATAAAAAAATCGTCGTAGCCGGTGCCGTTCTGCTGGTCGCCGGCCTCTGCTGGTTCTTGTTCCACTTCAGCGACCAGGAGGTGATCAAGCGTAAGTTTGCCGCCACTGCAATTGCGCTGGGCAAGGAGGGGGAGGAAAACCCGATAATGCTCGCCCTCAAGATGAAACCGGTGCAGGATTTTATTGCCCCGGCCTGTGAGATTACCGTGCCGGAACGCAACTATCGGGAGGTCCTGGATCCGGGGCTGGTCATCCGCTATCTCATCATGTACCGTTCTCGTCAGGTCGACCTGCAGGTGGCCCTTGATGAAATCCTGGTCGATATCCAGGGCAAGGGACGGGCGGAGGTCAGCGCCCTGGTCCATGTGACCGGCAACCATAACCGGCCGGACTTCTTCGACGAAATCCACCGGGTGAAGTTCTCGCTGCAAAAGCAGGAAAAGAAATGGCTGGTGCGCAAGGCAACCCTGCCCGACGCCCTGGTGCGCGGATACCAACACGGCTACTGAGGCGGCATCTTGATGGGTCTTGTCTTTATAGCGGTAAGCGGTAAGGTCTTCTGGCGGGAGGGGTGATTATGCAGAGGCTTTTTGTGGCCATCGATCTGCCCCGGGCGGTCAAGCGGGAACTGGCGGGGATCTGTCTCGGTCTGCCCGGTGCGCGCTGGGTGGAGGATGAGCAGATCCATCTCACCCTGCGCTTTATCGGCGAGGTGGATGGCGGGATTTTTCAGGATATCCGGGAGGGTCTGGCCGGGATCCATGGTTCCGCCTTTTCCATGCACCTTGCAGGACTCGGCTTTTTCCCGCCCCGCAGGCAGCCGCACGTTCTGTGGGCGGGTATCGAGCCCGTTGAGCCCGTTATTGCCCTGCGCAACAGGGTGGAGTCGCTCATTGTCCGCCTGGGTCTTGAGCCGGAAGGGCGGAAATTCTCGCCGCATGTGACCATGGCCCGACTCCGGGATACGCCGGTCGCCAAGGTCGCCGGCTATCTGGCCGGCAATGCCCTCTTTGCGAGCTCCCCATTCGAGGTGGATGCCTTTCACCTCTACTCCAGTGTCCTGACCAAAAAGGGGGCCATGCACCAGATTGAGGCCAGCTATCCCCTGATCCAGCCGCCAGTGTAATGAACAGGATGGGCCTGAACCTGGGCCGGTCGGTGTTTACAGGTTTGTCTCAATTCTTTCACAGTCCTTCCATGAGCTTGTAATACTCCTGGAGATCACGGATGGATTCCATCGTGGTTTTGAACAAGAACCAGCTGAGCACCAGGATTCCTATGGTGAGTCCGATCTTCCAGGCCCGCGTCATATGTGGGTGCCACCAGATCAGGGGTAGCGCCAGAGGACCCACAGAAAAGAAGGCGATGATAATGATGGATGTTCGGAAATACCAGGGAAGCTTCTCCTCGGCTAGGCGCCCGGGGCGGGAGCCATCCAGAAACTCACCGCAGTGTTTACACTTGATAGCGTTGTCTTGAATTTCTTCAGCACAGAAGGGACATTTCTTCATTTATTTTCTCCCTTGCTTGAATCATTGATGATCAGGTCAAGTTGCCTTGATGACTTGATGATTTGTGTAAAATTGGGCATGAATGCTCTGTGTTACCGTTCCCTTCGATATTTTTTCTTCTGTCTTTCCAGGATTGAAAGGGACAGCATACCTAATACCCTTCCTTTATTTGTGTCAAGTGTGTGAACGATTTTTCCATTGACAACGCGAGGTATTAAGCTTACTTTTTGTACCAATCAGTCAGTTTTTTATGTAACCGGAGAATCTCATGTCGGCAACGATCAAAGGTGAAAAGACCAGGGAACATATCCTTAAAACTTCCCGTAAGGTTCTCCTGGCACAAGGATTTCATAACACGTCCATCAGTGAAATCATCTCTGCGACCGGGGTTAAAAAAGGCAATCTCTATTATCATTTTGCCAGCAAGGAGGATTTGGGCCTGGCTGTCTTGGAAGACGCCAAGGAAGAATTTTTTCTTTTTCTGGATAAATCACTCTCGGGTGCTGACCCGGTCGCCAAGATTATCAACTCCTGTCAGGCAATTTTCAATCAACAGAAAAAAAATAACTTTGTCGGTGGCTGCCTGTTTGGGAATTCTGCCCTGGAAATGACCGACAGCAACCCGGAATTCGCTTCGGTAATTCAGGAAGTTTTTGACAGATGGACGGGAAAGCTCGAAGCGCTGCTCACGGATCATCAGGATGCCGGGAATCTCAGTCTCAAGATCCCACCGAAATTGTTGGCAAAAACAGTGGTGGCAACCATGGAAGGAGCCATTATGATGACGCGGGTCAGTAAACGTGAAAAAGATCCGCGTGATTTTTTGGAAGCAATCAAGGCCCTTCTGGAAGGGTGAATTTTGATTGAAAATAACATTTGCCGATCAGTCGGTACATGTGCCAAAAATGATGGTGGACATGAAAATTATCGGAATTTCAGGAAGCCCGGTAAGGGAAAATTGTCCCAGGCTTTCCATCGCACCAAAAAATTAAAGGAGGACTGCTCGTGAAATCGAAAAACCTTATTTTCGCATTGCTTCTTACCCTTATTTTCTTTGCCCAAGGATGCAGCGGCAAACATCCGCAAGCCGTTCGTTATCAGGACCTTGGCAATGGAATCATCCAGGACACAGTCTCCGGCCTGATGTGGCAGAGTGAGAGAAGTCAAAAAATCAATACGTTTGAAGAAGCCCAGCTTTATGTAAAGGATCTGAATCTTGGCAGGTACAGCGATTGGCGATTACCCACCGTCATTGAATTATACGATCTGAATTATTTCTTTGACCGTCATTTGAATGGAACATGCGACCTTGCCCTTAAAGGAAGATACTGGTCCGGGGAGAAGGATGGTGACGGAATGGCTGGATCCTGGGACATTTCGAATCAATGCGATCCGGTGCGTCGGTACTTTTCCGGCACCTATGGCTATGTACGGGCCGTAAGGTTGTAAATAGTCTCTCCCTTTACCGTAGGCATACAAACAGGAGAGACTTGTTTAAACCCTGTTTTCAAGGCCCAGCTTAGAAACCAGGACCATCCACCACCAGGAGGAGGCTTAATGTTTGATTTCACCTTTCACAACCCGACCAAGATCATCTTCGGGGCAGGCAAGGAGGCCCTGATCGGCACGGAACTGAAGTCTGCCGGAATCAAGAAAGTCCTGCTGGTCTATGGCCGGAACTCGGTGGTCAAAAGCGGTCTGCTCGACCGGGTCATGGCCAGCCTCAAGGCCGGCAATATCACCTTCAGCCACTATGGTGGAGTGGTCTCCAACCCGCTTCTTTCCCACACCAGAGACGGTGTGGCCCTGGCCAAAAAGGACAAGGTCGATGCGGTCCTGGCGGTGGGCGGCGGTTCGGTGCTGGACGAGGCCAAGGCCATTGCCGTGGGCGCCCTGGCCGAGGAGGATGTCTGGCAGTTCTTCATCGGCCGTGAGGTGGAGCGCGCCCTGCCGATCTTCACCGTCCTGACCCTGGCCGCCACCGGCAGCGAGATGAACGGCAACGCGGTGATCACCAATGCGGAAACGCGCCAGAAATACAGTATCGGCTCGCTCCACGCCTATCCCAGGGTCTCCATCCTCAATCCGGAGCTGACCCATTCCGTGCCCCTCGATTACACGGCCTACAGCGCAGTGGACGCCATCGCCCATGTCTGCGAGGGCTATTTCACCAAACAGCACGGCACCCATCTCCAGGACCGGCTGGTGGAGGGGATCATCAAGACGGTGATCGAGACCACCGACCTGATCATGGACGAGCCCGACCACGCCAAGGCGCGCGCCTCCTTCATGTGGGCCGCCACCCTGGCCCTGAACGGCCTGACCCCGGCCGGGATCGGCGAATACAACTTCCCCGGCCACATGATCGAGCACGCCCTGAGCGCCATCTACAATATCCCGCACGGGGCCGGACTGTCCATTGTCCTGCCCGCCTGGATGAAATGGTATCTCCCGAAAAACCCCAGCCAGTTTGCGCGGTTCGCCAGGGAGATCTTCGGGCTCCATACCGGCGAGGCGGGGATTGAGGCGCTGGAACAGTGGTTTGCAACGATCAATTCGCCGGTGCGGCTGCACGAGGTGGGGATTCCCGCCACAGAGATCGAGGCAATCGCCGAAAACGCCGAAGGCCTGGCCCGGCAATGGGGTATCGGCGAGCTCTACCCCAGGGAAAATATTGCCGAGATCCTGAGGCTGGCGGTGTAGGCACGGCTTCTGCTGCCTGTTGTCAACCCCCTGCCTTATGGTGGCGGGCTCCGCTCCTTTCATCCAGCCGGAGGGTCTGTCTCTTCATAATGCGGAAAATCAGCGGTGGCGTTTACTCTTCCGGCGGATGGATTGGTTGGACAAGTCCATTTCTTGAGACCCTGGAATGATGCACCATTACGGAAACGTCTGTGTCAAACAGGCTGTTTGCCAATTTTACAAGCAACCAAAATACCAGTATCGGCAAGGCAATAACTTGAATGAGAAATATGCCAACATAGAGAAATGTTAGTTTGAGGAGGTTTTCGATAATACTGCCCGCGTTGCTGACTGTGGCAACAATGGCATCTTTAAACTCCATTGATTTGCGCTGAATGAATGAGGCGTTATTCTTGATTGTTCCCAGGATACCGTCAATCTCCGGCAGTGAAAAATCCATCAAATTGTCAAGTTCCGCCGCCCCGATCGCCAGTTCTTTATTGGCATTCACTATTTTGTCCGCGAAAAAATTTTCCTGGAGGTAGTTGTTGGCAAGTGCTGATATCGGCAGGGCAAATCTGGCAATGAGAATCAGGAGAATGACCCTCACTATGGTTTTTTGCAGAGTGGCCCATTTTTCATTTTCGAACCAAATAAGAAGGGAAAAGATCAAGAGAAACAGGGCAAGTATCGGCGGCGCAATGGCCACCCCGATTTCAAAGGCCAGTTTCTGAACCCCCAAGGATGTAATCGCCGTCACGAGCACATCGGACACACGTTCAGTCATATCATCAATCGGGTCCAGGGCCTGTCCTACGGCCAATGTTACTCCTACGCCCGCCGGTTCCAGATTCAGGCTTGACTCCTTGACAATTGAAACAGAGGCGTTGATCACCCTGCATGTTGCATAGGCAACGCCGGCTTTGGTTATGGCTTCACGAAAGTAATCGTCGGTTGTGCTGTCGAGTACTGGGAGCCTTAACCCGGCGGAAAAGAAAAGCACTATCGCCACCAGGGCTGGAATAAATGTCCTGACTATCTTTTGTGTTTTTATGACTTTCATTCTCGTTTTTCTGTATGGGCTAGGATCTCAGCGAAGACGCGCGCAAAATCGTCCTTTCCCCCCATTTGGTATTGAGGGGGAATTGCTGTACACGGAAGCAATATTACCACCGAATGCAATTTTTAAACCGGACAATGCTGTATGGAACCCTATTTATGAATGGTTTCTTTAACAGTTATCGGTGTGCCCTGTATACCGGCATAGAAAACCACGATTTCTGCTGGTTTATGGCCTTCATTTTTCCCGGAGTGCCACTTGTTCACAACTTCGACGATTGAATCTCCTGCTTTTAGATGCAATATTTTTTTATCTTCCGTCTCTACAGTCAGTTCGCCGCTCAATAAGAGACCTGCATTTATCACAGGATGTTCATGCAGTGGTAATTGTGCTCCAGCAGGAATTGTGATTCTGAGAATTGTTATCTCCGGTTTGCCTCTCGGATAGTCCGGGAGAGTTCCCCCGTCCCAGCTTGAACTCGTTTTGGCTAATACCTCAACTCTGACACTCTGTACATCTCGAGCCCAGACAGGACTTGCCAGGAATAATGTCAGACAGAGTCCGCACACTAATTTTTTCATTGTTTCTTTTC
The DNA here is from genome assembly GCA_963776835.1 of uncultured Pseudomonadota bacterium. Classification (GTDB taxonomy): domain Bacteria; phylum Desulfobacterota; class Desulfobulbia; order Desulfobulbales; family Desulfocapsaceae; genus UBA2270. Next base: position 391,424 of record CAVZOB010000007.1, on the reverse strand, counting down.
CTTTCACATATAACGTCTGGTGTAACCTGCTGTGCCACCTAAACATGCCGCGACAGCGCCGCCGCCATTCCCGCAAGTTGACCCTATTTTTTATTCGGTTGTGGCGATTCGCTGCATCGATACAAAGATTAAGCTCCGAGCGATCCTGTCTTCACTTCGCCTGCGCGCTTGTAATTAGCAATAATAACGCCGAGTGGCGAAACTTTGTTGTCAGTTAAACTGAAAGCCGCCGGAATCGTACCCTCGGCAAATAGGCGTTTACCTGGGCCGAGCGTTACAGGGAAAATTTTGAGCCACAATTCATCAACCAAATCATGCTTCAAGAGCGTCTGTATCAAATTACCACTTCCCCAAACGTGAAGGTTGGGGCCATCCTCACTTTTAAGTTTCTTCACTTTTTCGGCAACATTACCAGAAAGAAGGACAGAATTCTCCCAGTTAAGCTTGCGCGATGAGTCATGAGACGCAACGTACTTTTTAACTTCGTTGATGCCGGGCCAACCATCAGCGTTTTGCGGCCAGTATCCTGCGAAGATTTCGTACGTCTTCCGGCCAAGAAGCAGCTCAGCTTGATCTAACGACATCTGCTCCACCATCACCTTGCCCGCAAAGTCATCAAAGTATGGAGCTGTCCAGCCACCATACTTGAAACCGCCGGAAATATCTTCGTTGGGTCCGCCCGGTGCTTGCATGACCCCGTCGAGGCTAACAAATGTAAGGACGATAACTTTTCGCATGACTATTCACCTTTATGTATGTTTTGGTTCAGCGCAGTGTTGTCCGGTTAAGAAATTGCAAAGCTGGTTTTGCCCTCACCCCAACCCTCTCCCAGAGGGAGAGGGAGCTTTTTTATCCCCTCGCCCTCTGGGAGAGGGTGGCCGAAGGCCGGGTGAGGGATGCCGGAGTGGCGCTTTTGTACGGAAATCGCGCCATGCAAAAGTCTAACCGGACAACACTGGGTTCAGCGTGGATTCTGGTTCGTTTGTGATAAACAATTACAAATGGAGGAAATCCATGCGAAAAAAACGTCACAACTACACCCCAGAAGATAAAAATGAACCTGGACGGGGCATTCGTCAATAATTAGGTATTATGTCCCCGGAACTCCACGGTTGACAGCCATGTTAGGCCAAGGCGGAAATGCAGTGCACAAGCCATTCGTCATGGCACTGGATGCGAGGTCGTTTTGACAATGCGTAAAGTTGTTATCTTTCACTTTCTTTTCCACATAAAACGTGGTCTGTCTCCATCGTCCATTTCCGGATTCCATACCCTCTTTGAACGACTCCCACGCGCCTTCAACTGGTATCCGCAGGCGACGATGAAGTTAAGAGATTCTCCCCAGGGGTCCAAGATTTTCGCGCTTGTTCTTTGATTTCCTCGGCTTCGCTTTGGAGGCCGGCTTCCGCCTTCGTCGCGACTGTTTCGGGCTCGGTGGTCGGTTTCGTCAGGGCTGGTTCGGCTGGTTCCCCAGCCCCTTCACGTTCTATCATGCGTACAGGTACTCCATGGGGGAAGGTGACTTCGCGAGCCTCGTCCGGCAGTGAGATTCCCGAATCCTGGAAGCCCCGTTTGACGAGCCGAATGACGGACGATTTCACTTTCAACCAGCTGTGTCGACCGCCATCGAGCCAGAAATAAATACGTAGGTTTACCGTGGATGGTCCAAGGTTTTCCACAAGCACCCAAGGTTCGGGCTCATTCAAAACGGCCGGATGTTCAGCGAGCACCTTCAAGGCGACTTCCTGGGCAAAAGGAATGGAATCGTTGTAGCCGATACCCACGATGAAATCATCGCGGCGATTGGGATTGCTTGTGAAGTTGCGGATAGTGCTTTTGAAGACGGTCGAATTGGGGACTTGCACTTGATTGCCGTCGAGTGTCATCAGAACAGTCGTGCGCGAGGTCAGCCGTTGAACGTAACCCGTGACGTTCGCCACTTCTACCAGATCGCCCTCACGAAACGGTTGTTGAAAGCTGAGAAAGAGACTTGCGAGAAAATTCTCGGTGATGTCGCGGAATGCGATGCCCAACACCAAACCAATAAGTCCGGTGCCGCCCACAACCGTAAGCGCGAGTTGCGTGAGCCCGGCGATACGGAGCACAAGGTATAGGCCGGCAAGCATGACGAGCAGTCCGCCAGCCCGGGCCATTACTTCGCGCAAAAGCTGGCTGAGGGATCGAGCCAGAAGCCGGCGACGCAATACCTGTACCGTTAACCTGGCGAAGATCCATGAAAGAGCGATTACGACCACCGCCACCACGATCAGGGGCAGCATTCGAACGAATCTGCCTGCTAGATCATTCAGTACCTGAAAGGTTGGATCGAAATCCCAAATCGTGGTGGGGGCCACTTCGATTTGATTGACGACTGCAACCACGCCCTCCGTATTCTTCGCCAAATCTCCAGCCCATTGCCTGGATTCATCATTTTCCGCCGTTCCTTTAAGGAAAACGATTCCTTTCTGGACAGTGACCTTGGGCTCGCCGAACCAACCTGTAATTTCAAGAATATCCTCGATTCGTTGCCTGATCTCGTCATCCTTGGCGACGGGTTGGACTTTGACTTTTCCTGGGGACTCGGGTTTGCCGTCAGGCACTTTCGCCGGAACCGGCTTATACTTGCCGCCGTCTAATTGTTGGGCAGCAACTGAAGTGAACGCCAAGAAGGCGCAGCATAGGAATATGGCGCAGATGAGTCGGACCGATCGAGACCGGACAAGGCCCCAAGTTTGAATGAGGAATTGTCCCCGATGTCGAAGAGTGACTCCGTCATCGATTGTTGACGCTGCGGGTGGTTGCCGGCGGCAAATCCGAAAAGATGATCCTGCGTGTTCTTGTCCGCGGCCTGCATGGAGGCGAGGCGGCTGCCGAGCGAAGCTTTGCGGCTTCCTTTTGTTCCTGAAGGTCAGCGAGTGCTTCTCCGGAGTTTCGCTATTTGACTTATCCTCTCTGCTGGCTCGGATCATTCGACCAGATGTGTCGTCCATTAGCGCTTGCCCATCCGTCCGAGGGTTTGATGACGAAACAGAGGTGATCCCACATCTTCGGTCCATTCCGATACCCCCGCGCGATGCCGAACGGCGTTCTTCAGCGGGGGGCGGCTTTGCGATCCGCTGAAAGTATGGTTATGTCTGCCTGGTGGCCTGCAAGCCAATCATTATTAATTCTTCGTGTCTCTTCTTTTCTATTTCTTTATGAGGATATTCCTTGAAAGTCCTTCTGATATAAGGGAGAGATAGAGTACAATTCCCGATCTCGAAGGGAAGCCTCTTCTTTGTAAGGGTTGCATAGGGGCTGACCAACATAAACTAACTTGATAAAGTCCAAATAATTCATGTTTTCCAGAGTTTAGAGGGGAACCGCTGACACCTTACAATGACCATTTTCTTCTCGGGCTATTTCTCAACCGTCTTTTTCAAACCCTCAAGCATCATGTCCCAGTTCTTCTTGGAGTGTTCTCGTGCCCCTTCGGTTGGATTGTTGTCTTGGGAGATGGTAATGGCTGTTTCGTTGTCGTTTTTGCTCTCCAGTTCGATGGTGACTGTGTGGTAATTCTCGGGGATCTCCGGCTTGCCGGATAATGGGCTATAATGCGTGTATTGAAGTACTTGTTCCTCGTCTATTTTGAGGATCTCTCCCTTATCCTCGAACGATTTTCCCTTCCACTCACCCCTCCAAACAATGGAACTGCCGACGTGCCAGTCGGAAACCGTATCAACACCGAAAAAGTACTGTTTGATTATTTCAGGGTTTGTCAGCGCAACCCACACCTCGCGAGCAGGCGCGTTTACGGTGATGGTTGATTGTGCAATGTGATCGTTTGCCATATGCATATATTATCAAAAGGTCACATGAAAGTTAAATGAAAAATTTGTATTTGTGACCGCAGGTTTTTCATTTGTTGCTGAAGTCAAAAAAATGCCGTTTTCGTTTGGAAAGTCATCCCGTGCTTCTTGAGACGCTTCCCATTCCTCAATAATTTTCTCATCTTCAAAACGGAAGATGTGGATCACGCTAAAGACCTTCCCGGGCGCCAGGGTCTTCGTACGAATAGCTGTTATTATTATACTCTTAATCTTCCGGGAGCATCTGTGGATTCCAGACAATCTCCCAAAGATGCAAGTCCGGATCTTGAAAATATCCGGCATAGCCTCCCCAAAAAGTATCTTGTGCTGCCTTTACAATGGTTGCGCCTGCCTTTTGCGCCTGCTCCATTACCGCATCCACATCTTCTTTCGTCGATACGTTATGGCCAAGGGTAAATTCTGTAGGAGAAATCCCGCTTCTTGGCAAACCGCTATCATGGGAAATGCTCTCCCGCGGCCATAGCGCTAATTTCAACCCGGAATCCAGATCGAAAAATGCGACGGCGCCATATTCAAATTCCTTTCCTATGATTCCTTCTGTTTTTAATCCAAGACCGTTTCGATAAAATTCAACAGCCCTTTCTAAATCGTCAACACCTAATGTAATAACTGAAATTCTTGGTTTCATTGTACCTCCTTTCGTGAGGGCGAGAATATGTTCTCCTCTCAAGGACCAACCTATATCAATAAAATAGATGCTATTCCCAGGGATTTAGTAAGGCAACACCGCTAACTTCCATATCTGTCGTGTTTCTGGTTACGACTGTTAGGTCGTAAGCAATACCTGTAGCCGCAATTTGGCCATCAATGGCGGGCAGGGCTTTACCTACTGTTTCAGAATGTGCTTGGATTTGCCCCCAAACAGTAGCGGTTTGAAGGTCGAAACTAATTATTCGGTTTTTGAATCGTTCTTGGAGGTCATAGTTTACCCATTGGTGAAGTTTGTCTTTCTTTTTGCTTTTGGGTAATTTTTCTATTCCTTTGTGAATTTCGCCGATAGTTAAAACGCTGATAAATAGGTTCGTTTCCTCAATTTTTGAGACCCACTTAACAACTTTTGGGTTGGGAGATTTTTTGATGAGTTCTGAGATTACACAGGTGTCTAGAAGGTAATTCATAACTCGATATCTCTCGGTGTCTCCTTGCTTCTAGTAAGGCCTAGATCCTCTTTTGCGAGGGGAGAAGTCTGAAAGAATTCAACCAAGTTGGTTTTTGGTTTTATTAATTTTTTATATTCGTCGATTGAAAGCACAACTACAGCATCTTTGCCGTGTTTGGTTACGACCTGCGGACCATTATGTTGTGCTTTATCAACTAAATTGCTGAATTTGTTTTTAGCATCCTGCAGTTGCCAATGGTTTTCTATCATAGCGACACCTTTGTTTGGTTTATTCTGTCCAGTCTGTCTAGAATATATGCCTTGGATTGATTGGTGTCAATTTGTTTTTTGCGAAGGCTAATCCGACAAACTCAGCCGACCGCGCAACTGAAGGTGCAGAAGAAAATCGTAAGCGCTCAAGGAACCCCATCTTCCAGTAGGCGAGAAAAGATGCTTCACTATGCCGAAACATTTTCATGGAGGCAAGGCATAGATGAAACACGAGCAACCCGAGAGCAAGCTGGCAAAGCAGCAGTACTGGCAGGAGCATATCGAATCCTGGAAGAGAAGCGGTCTGAGTCAGGCGGAATACTGCCGTCTCAATTCATTACAGATCAAGAATTTCTGGTATTGGAAGAAGCGATACAGCGGGAAGACCTCGGAGCAGTTGCGTTTTTTTCCTCTGGCCCTGGTTCCCACCAAAACCACCAAGGCCATTAATTCTGAACCTGCATCATTGCAGTTGACACTGCAGGAGCAGAGATTCCGTATCGAAATTCGAGAAAATTTTTCTCCGTCGGTATTAAGGGGGCTGATTTTAACCCTGGAGCAACTCTGATGCTGCCGGTAACTTCTGATGTAAAGGTCTATGTGGCCCTCGGGGTAACGGACATGCGCAAGTCGATCAATGGGCTGTCGCTGCTGGTGGAAGAATACTATAAGCTCGAATTGTTTTCCGGCAGTCTGTTTGCCTTCTGCAACCGAAGACGCGACAAGGTTAAAATTCTCTTTTGGGACCGGAATGGGTTCTGTCTCTGGATGAAACGTCTGGAGCAGGATGTTTTCCGTTGGCCGGAATCGGAAGAGGAGATACTGGAGATCAGCCAGACGGCCCTTGGCTGGTTGCTGCATGGCCTTGATTTGAATCAGGCGCACCAGCGGTTATCCTACACTTCCGCATCGTGAAAAAAATAACAAATAACATGCTGATATATTTGCATTATTGTTGATTTTGTCGCGGCGTTATGGTAGTGTTTTTTCATGATTCACGACTCCTCCACATTGCCTGATTCTCCTCAGGAACTGAAGCAGATCATTGCCGATCTCCAGGGCCTTCAGCATCGCTACGAGCGAGAGAACGAGCTTCTGCGCGAGCAGGTTCGTCTTCTTTACGCCAGGATCTTTGGCAAGAAGAGCGAGAAAGGACAAATAGATTCTGCTGCTATCCAGCTGCCGCTCTTTGATATGCCGGAGCCCGAAGCAGAGCCGGAGAAGAAGGAAGTTGAGGTTCATGGCCATACCCGAGAGAAGGCTGGCCGGAAAAAGCTGCCCGATAATCTTCCCCGGATTGAGGTCGTGCATGATATTCCAGAGGAGGAGAAGATCTGCGCCTGCGGCTGCATGATGAGCAGGATCGGTGAAGATATTTCGGAGAAGCTTGATATCATCCCGGCTGTTATTCAGGTGATCAGGCACGTCAGACCCAAATACAGCTGCAAGTCCTGTGAAGGTCTTGAAACAGAAGGATCTGTCGTAAGAATAGCCCCGGTACCGAAGCAGATTATCGCCAAAGGCATTGCCACTGCTGGGCTGCTGGCTCATATCCTGGTTGCAAAATTTGTTGATGCCTTGCCGTTTTATCGTCAGGAGAAGCAATTTTCCAGGCTGGGCGTTGAAATTCCCCGGGCGACCATGAGCAACTGGTCGATGAAGGTGGCTGAGGCCTGCAGTCCGCTGCTGACGATACTCCACGAGCAGATCCGTTCGGGGCCATTGATCAATATTGATGAAACCACCGTTCAGGTGCTCCATGAACCAGGGCGAGCGCCGACCACGAAGTCATATATGTGGATCTTTCGCGGAGGTCCGCCTGATAAACCGGCATTGGTCTATCAGTATCATACCGGTCGGTCGGGAAATATTGCTGTTTTATTCCTGAAAGAATACACGGGTGTCGTGCAGACGGACGGATATGCCGGCTATGACTTCATTGACAAGCTGCCGGATATTGACCATGCCGGTTGCTGGGCGCATGCCCGCCGTAAGTTTATGGAGGCCCAGAAAGGAAGCGGCAAAGGGAGCCGGGCCGGGAGTGTAGACGTCGCCTTGAGCTATATCCGGCAGATCTATGCGATCGAAAAGGAGGGGAGGCAGAATAAGTGCTCTCCCGTGCAAATGTACGCACTCCGGCAGGAAAAGACCAAGCCGGTCCTGGCTGATTTTCGCCAATGGCTTGAAAAGAAATTATTGCAGGTTGTGCCCAAAAGTCTCCTGGGAATAGCGGTGAACTATACATTCAACCAGTGGTCTCACCTGACAACCTATCTTGATCACGGAGAGGTCACCCCGGATAACAATGCTGCGGAAAATGCCATTCGGCCTTTTGTGATCGGACGAAAAAACTGGCTCTTTGCCGGCACCCAGAAAGGGGCAGAAGCCAGCGCCTGCCTGTATAGCCTGATCGAAACGGCAAAGGCCAACAATCTTGAACCATACAAATATCTTCGCTATCTTTTTGAGAAATTGCCTTTCGCCTCATCAGAGGATGACTATAGAGCACTGCTACCGTATAATCTCGGCCAGACAGATTTAGCTCTGGGGCATACTGTGAGTGGTGTTTAATTTGCGCTTACAATCAAAAGGCTAATGTACCTAGCACTGCTAGCTTAAAACTGCCCAATAAAAGTCGGTAATTTAAATCGTTAAAAACGTGACCTTGTCCCTAAAAACTGTACCATTGAAAAGTTAGTGATTTCGGTCTAAAAACCTCAAAAAGGAGGATGACATGAAATCAAGTCGATTCAGTGTGACCTTGTCCCTAAAAACTGTACCATTGAAAAGTTAGTGATTTCGGTCTAAAAACCTCAAAAAGGAGGATGACATGAAATCAAGTCGATTCAGTGAAGAACAGATTATAGGAATATTGAAGCTAGCCCAGGCCGGGATGAAGATTGTTGATTTATGCCGAACCCATGGGATCAGCGATGTGACCTTTTACAAATGGCGGAGCAAATACGGCGGGCTGAAGGTTTCTGACGCAAAACGTTTACGGGCCCTTGAGGTAAAAAACAGGAAACTCAAGCAACTACTTGCCGACACGATGCTGGAAAACCATGCAATAAAGGACGTGCTTTCAAAAAAGTTTTAATGCCTGCCGACCGACGAAACGTGATAGTCTCCCTGCGAGAAGATCACCGATTCAGCGAGCGACAGGCCTGCATTTTGTTGGACTGTGCCGGAGCAGTTACCGCTATGAGGCGAAGCCAAAGAACGACAATGAGATCAGGGATCGTTTGCGTTAGCTGGCTGAGCAGCGCCACAGGTTTGGTGCCCCTCGTCTGCACGTCCTGCTGCGCCGGGAAGGATACTTGATCAATCATAAACGGACAGAACGGCTGTACCGTGAGGAAGGACTTTCCTTACGCTTAAAAAAACGCAAGAAACGGCAAAGTCACCTCCGAATAATGTTGGATCGACCGGAGCGTATAAACCAGCACTGGTCAATGGATTTTGTTTCCGACAATCTTTTTGACGGTCGTCGTTTTCGAGTGCTGACTGTTGTTGATAACTTCAGCAGGGAATGCCCCGTGATGGAAGCGGATCATTCTCTTACCGGACAACGAGTGGCCAGGGTGCTTGATCGTGTAGCTCTGGTTCGAGGTTTGCCACAGGTGATAACAGTGGATAATGGGCCGGAATTTATCAGTAAGGCCCTTGACCTCTGGGCAGTTGAGAACAAAGTCAGGCTCCGATTTATTGCACCGGGCAAACCGGTTCAGAATGCTTTTATTGAAAGTTTTAATGGCAGACTTCGGGACGAATGTCTCGATGAACATATTTTTGTTAATTTACACAATGCACAGCAGATCATTGAATCCTGGCGCCAGGATTATAATACGAATCGGCCTCACAGCTCATTAAATGATATGACCCCGGAAGAATTTTCAGCAAAGTTCTTCCGTAAACAACAAGCCGAAATCACTAACCTTGAACTGGTACAATAAATGGGGGAAGTGTCAGGGCGAATAATTAAAGGAATTACATGAAAAAATGACAGAAAAAATAAATTTATTAACTGTCGAAGAAGCGAAACGGCTCGACCCAGCCCAGGTGGCAGACTTGTTCTGCAAGTTTATGAATCCTGGGCAGTACCATTTTCTGAAACTTCTGGGATTTCATAAGGTCATCATCGATTCTGCCGAAGGTATGTACTATACTGAACAAGGCGGCCGCAAGATATTGGATTTTTTTGGCGGTTTCGGGGCAATCGCCTGCGGACATAATCATCCCCGGATCTTGGAGGTGCGCCGGAAATTCCAGGAAGAGCAACGTCATGAAATAGCCATTGCCTTTATGTCCCAATATGCAGCCGCGCTTTCTAAAAACCTGGCCATTCTTGCTCCGGGCGATCTTGAGATGACCCTGCTTTGCTGCAGCGGTTCCGAAGCGGTGGAGGCGGCTTTGAAGTTGGCGGAGAGAGTCCAGGGCCCCAAAAACAAGATCGCCTATGCGGAAAGATCATTTCATGGAAAAACCCGGGGGGCGCTCTCGGTAACTGACGGTGAATTATACCGAGCTGGCTTTCAGCTGCTGCCGAACTGTGTGCGTGTCCCCTTTGGAGACGCTGCGGCCCTGGAAGAATATTTTCAAAATGATCCGGAGATCGGAATATTCATCCTTGAATCCATCCAGGGCGGGGCCGGGATTGTGGTGCCGCCCGACGGCTATCTCAGGGAGGTTCGTCGCCTCTGCGACCAGTATAATGTCTTGTGGATTGCCGATGAAGTCCAGTGCGGCATGGGGCGGACAGGTCGTTTTTTTGCATTTGAGCACGAAGAGGTGGTTCCTGATATCGTGACGATGGCGAAAGCCCTTGGCGGTGGCAAGTGCGCCATCGGCGCCATGATCGCCAGAACGCCCCTTTACTTAAAAGCTTACGGCACTCCAAAGACTGCCCTTATCCATGGTCCTGCCACCTTCGGCGCAATGGGGGAAGCCTGCTGCACGGCCATCGAGACCCTGAATATTCTGGTTGATGATGACCTGATCCAGAATGCCGAAGTGCAGGGAGAATACCTTGCCGGTCAATTGCGAAATCTACAGGCCAAGTTCCCGAACATTATCAAAGAGGTCCGCGGCCGAGGCTTGATGATAGGCCTTGAATTTAATGATATCAGCAAAACACTACCCATCGGCTTAAAGCAGGTTGTTTCCATGCTTGATGAAAAACTGAAGGGTAGTTTATGCGGCTTTATCGGCAGTTTATTGCTCGCTGAGCATAACATCCTGGTGGCATTCACCGAATACAACAGAAATGTTATCAGGTTGGAACCCCCTCTGATTATAGCAAAAGATCATATTGATCTTTTCATCAAGGCGCTGGGGGATCTTTTGTCAGGCGGGGTCGCTGGTATCGTAATGAGATATGCCAGGCACTTTTTAAAGAAATAGACTTCCCGACAAGCAACCTGTTCCGAATGAGGAGCCTGTCTGAACCTGAACAAGATTGAGAAAGAGATGACCAAGAATAAGCCCGCAATCGTTGTGCTCTATACCGCCCTGGCCCTCCTCGCCGTGCTGTTCAGCATAAGCCTTTTTAAGAATATCTCCTATCCCCTGCTGTGGTGTGACGAAGGCGACACCGCTATGTACGCAACCCGAGTCCTGGAATACGGCTACCCCAAGGTTCATGACGGTAAAAATGTCCTCTATGTTGTACGGTGTAGACATGGCTTTAGGTACTCGGGAGAAATATGACCTTTATACCGCCAATCCCCTTTTGGGATATTACTGGGCGGTACCAGGCGTATTTCTGGCAAAATTCGTTGACAATCTTTATGACAAGACCATGCTCATGCGAATACCGTTTGCCGTCACCGGGTCTGCTCGGCCTTTTCATTTTTGCCTTATTGCCCTTGAAAATATTTCAGGGAAAACCCTCGCGCCGGCTGTGGTTTCTCATTCTTTTTGTCTTTCTGGAACTGCTCTCCGTTTCGCTGGTGCTGCATTTAAGGGATATGCGTCGTTATTCTCCCCTTATCCTGTTCACCGCCGGTGTACTCTATCTCTATACAAGCGTCGTATCCTGAAATCAGAAACACCGGGATTTGCCCTTTATGCAGGAGGAATGGTAGGGCTGCTATTTTTAATCTTTAACGCCTTTTACCCCCTTTTCTATATCCTCATTGCCACGCTCGGTCTGCATGAAAGCCTTGGTCTTCTCAGAGGTGTTAGTGATGCAAGAAAAGCGGATATCAGGTTACCACTGTTCACTTCTGAGAATCTAAAACCGTTCCTTCCCCTTATTGCTTCAGTAGTATTAGTCTTTCCACTCATGGTTTTTTTCAGGACTTTTGAGGTGGCCCATGCGATGGTATCGGGATTCAATATAATTGAATACTTCTCACAACTCCTTCGCACCCTATATTTTCTGACAGTAAAGGAGTTCCTGCTCCTGGCTCTGTTCATGAAAGCCTTCCTCGCTATGCTACTAATCTGGCAAAAGCACAAAGGGGGCACAGTGCCAGAACAGGCCTCCAACCAAATCCGGGTTTCGAATTTTCTGACCCTCTTTTTTGTCGTTCACCTGATTGTTATTGCAAGGATGACCGAAGTAGTATATACCCGCTACTTTATCGTACTGCAACCAGTGCTGACGCTTATCTTGTTGTTGGACGCCTTTGCCGTCTTCGAACTTTTTGCACAGTCCGGTACATTTTCCAATCGCAAAATACCTACATGGGCCTTCATTTTTCTGGCTGTCGGGGTATTCCTTATAAATTGCGTTCCCAAGATAGAAGACATCAAGGGCCATGTTTATGAATTGACTCACCGCTACAAAGGGCCCTTGGACTTTGTCATCCCATATATCAAGGCCAATTATAAAAAACCTGAGGACCTGGTCATAGCGACTAACTATGAAGAACATTGTTATATGTACTACCTTGGCAGTAAGGTCATCGTTGGTTTTGTAGGCAACAACCTGAAGGATGATTTGCAGGAGACACCCGATATTATCATTTACAGGAAATCATGGTCACAGGGCCAACAACAATTGGCATACCTGTGGCAAAAGGCGCAGTACAAAGAAATATCATTCCCTGTAGCAGACTATCTAGTTAATAACATTCCGGAACTCATGTTTTGTAAAACACCAGTATCGCACCCCGACCCCTGAGAGCATGCCATTGTTGGGTCGGGTCACGATGTACGTCAAATTAGATAAATCAGAAGAATAAAAAATGAAAAAGACGGGCTTAAATCCAGCCTTTAGCGCCTCACACCGCCTGCGGCGGCGATTTATCATAAAGTAACTTGATCGACCTTTTGAAGTTGCTTATTGTAAAAAGCGGCAGCCGGACTGTGGAGGCCGCATCGTCATTGCCCTGCGCCCGTACTTTAGTACCATATGAATCTTGAAAAAGAAGCCCAACTGCGTGACTATGATGGAATCATCGGTCATTCTACAATAGCAATGGCTCGCTATATTTTTCTGGCAGTTGAGCAATGTTGTCATGATGACCCGAAAACCATTGGCATTTATTTCGCCTGCAGTGAAGAGATCAAAGATCTCTTGATAGAAACACTTCAGAGATTGTTGGCACTTGCACTGGATAAAGTTCGTTCAGGTGAGTTTGCCGAAGATGTTGTTTTTGCTATGATTGATGCCATTATGGAGGCAGCCGTTGAGTTCATAAACAAGCAGACAGATAACGATAAGTTCTGCCATGCATTCGACAAGTTAAGTCTACACGGAAAATTGAGTATTTAAGGTAGTTATGCTGTCAGTGCAGGCAAGTTTGGACAGATTCCTGGACGGTTTCATTCATTTAATTCAGGATCTCGTCACGAACCGCCTCCTCGTCAACCAGGACCAGCCCGTCGGGGCCATTGGTGATCCTGCAAAAATCACCGCTGCTCCGGTCTACCAGGTCGATGCTGAAGGGGGTGATCTCACCGCTGGAGAGCAACTCAATACGCGGGGGTGTCGGCGGTGAACCCAGGTTGGTTTTTTCGGGAATGTCAAGGGAAACCCGCTCTCCGGCAATGGTCAGCTCGACCGTCAGTTCAGGAGGCAGGGTCCTGGGGTGGAAGACCTCGTCATCCGTCAGTTCCTGCCAGCTGCCGTCATCCATCAATTTGACAAAGCCATACTGGCCTGTGCCGAGCTGCACGGCATACTCATCGCCGGTGAGGATGGCCTCTTCCTGGGCCAGATTCATGAGGGCTGCAAGGCGCTTACCCTCTTCCCTTACCAGTTGACGACGGGGGCCTATGTTCAGCGCAATAAAACTGATGGTGATGCCGATAATGGCAAGAACGATCAGTATTTCCAGCAGGGTAAAGCCGTGGCTTGACTCCGGCGAGGAATCATTCAAGGTTCCAGTTGCCAAGGTCATCCTCTGTCTCGGGCTGCCCGTCGGGGCCCACTGAATAGATATCAAAACTGCCGTGGATGCCGGGCTGGAGATAGATATAGGGATTGCCCCACGGATCATCCGACAGGCGGTCAATATAGCCCTCTTTTGCCCATTTCCTGGGCACCGGCTCGGTAGTCGGCTCCTGAATCAAGGCATCCAGTCCCTGGTCGGTGGAGGGATAAACAAGGTTGTCCAGTTTGTACATTCGCAAGGCATTTTCCACGGTACGGATATCCTGCTTGGCCTTGAGAATTCTGGCCTGCTCCGGTCTGTCCATGATTTTGGGAACCACAAAGGCAGCGAGGATGCTCAAAATCACTACTACCACCATGATCTCGATCAGGGTGAATCCGGCCTGGTTGCCGAGCCTCTGCAGATAGGGTGTCTCGTTTTTTATTGTATTCATGATGTACTCGTCTCTTTTTTTATGTTGGATAAGGGAAGGAGGTTACAAATGAATTTGTTGTTTCAGGGCAAAGGCGGCAATACGCCGCTCAAAGAGAGATGCAGCAGGCCATCTTTTTCCTCTTTGCCTAAAAAGGCCACGCTGGCAATGAGGTCTTTCAACTCGTCCGAGTTGCGGGCAGCCAGCTTGGCCGTCAAGCTGTAGTGGCCGTCGGCGGGTAAGACGAAGAGCCCCTCAAGCTGCAAGGGGCCACCCTGGTCACCGATGATAGCCCGGGTCTCATTATTGCTGGTGTCCACGTCGACGGTAATGGTTCCCAGCTGGTCTTGCTGGGGGGAGAGAATCGCGGCATCGTTCCACACCCACTGACCCTGAGCCGCGGTTATTCTGCCCTGGCGTATGGTTAAATTGGTCATGGAACCAAGCACCTTTCCGCCCAATCGGAATCCCGTGGCTGCCGTGAGAGGTTTTAATTCCGCAAGATCGATGCTGGCTTGCAGTTCTTGCAGAGACAAGGTTCCCATCCCTCTGTTGAGGCGGGCAGCAACAGAGCCATACTCCGTCTGTGCAGAGATAAAGGCGCTCAACCTGCCAGTTAAGAGACTCCAAGGTTTGAACGTCCACTGGAGCTCCTTGAGTTGTATCCTTCCCAGCCGGGCATCAAGGGCCACACCCTCGTGCCAGGTACCCTGCAGATCCCGGCACTGGAGAAGTCCCGCCGGCGTTGTCAACCCGTCCGCGAGAAAGACCAGAAACAGCTGGGCCGGCGCATACCAAATGAGAAAGAAGGCATAGGCAACAACAGCGAGGACGATCCCCTTACGATTTATCACGGTCGCCCTCCTTGAAAAGAACCTGGACGTTAACAAAACCGGGATCTTTAGCCCTCTCAATGGAGATATCCGCTACCGTCAGGCCATAGTGCTCCTGGAGCAGGGCAATCCAGGAGATTATATTATCAAAGTTGACTTCTTCAATTACTACCTTGACACCCTGGTCAGCGGTGGGTTCCACCCGCTTGATACTGTCTCCAAAGCCCCGTCCTGTTGCAGTTTTACTGATAAGATCAGGGGCGGATTCCTTGCCGGTGTATTTTGCCGTATTCTGGTTGAGGGCGCGAAATTGCAGCACCTTCCGGGAGGATTGCTCCATCCAGGTCAACAGCTCCCGTTGGGCCGGGATGCGTCCCTGGTTAAACTGTAACTGTTTGACAAGGGGTTGAATGATGGCAAAATAGCTGACCAGTACAAGGACCACGGCCGCTGTCGCCGCAACCATTGCTTTTTCCCGGCGGTTTAACGAGCCCCAGAAGTTGTTCATTCTTTTTTCTCCTTGACTTCCAGGTGCGCTGAAATCCGATTATTGTCCGCGGGGGTGGTGCGAATCTCCACGCTTAAATCCGTATCGGCCAGCAGGCGATCTTGTAATTCCTTGACAGAATCCGGGCTGGCCAAAGTTAACTCGAGCTGCAGGTCATTCTCCTTGTAAGTGAGGCGCTGCAGGGTGTAATCCCCTGTTTTTTGTAATGCCGGGGCGATGCGAGCCAATGATTCGAGGAAACCGTGTTGACCCTCGGGGCTACCGGTCAGCAGGCTCAACTGCTGTTCCATCTGAGCCCGGGGATTTACCAGATTTTTGGTCTCTGGAAAAGTGGACCGGTAAACGGTTTCAATGCGTGTCTGCAAGGATTGGCTTTCCTGTTTATAATGAATAAAATCAAGGCCGAATAAAATTACTTTAACCGCAATGAAGACAAGAGCAAGGATCAAGGGTATCTTCCAGAACTCCATGACCTGCTGCCAATCAGTCTTGCGGCTGTATTCTCCCTGGAGGAGATCAAGGGAGATCTTCCTGTCCAATCCCTGGGCAAAAGCAGCCATGGCCGTTGTTTTGATGACCGGTAACACCGGGAGCTCGAGCTCAAGGTCGAGATCGACATCCTCCTCCTGAAAGAGCCGAATCTGCCGAACCGGAGAATCGGACAGGGTTGCAATATGGGACTGCAGGGCGGCCTGCAAATTGTGGGCATCCACGGCAAATCCTGCCCTGGGCCCGGAACGGATCAGGGCCTGATCGTGACTGATAAGAACCGTCAGGCTGTCTGGCGCATAGGGTACAGCGAGGGTCTCGGGGATCATGCTGTCAGCTTCCACGCCGGCATCGTGTAAAAGAGAGAGCCAGTGCGCCATGCACTTCTTGTCAACCACGGCTACATCCAGGCTGCCGTCAGGATTACGGGGTCCAAAAGAAAAATGGAACTTTTCAACGGCATCGGCCAGGTACTCCTCCAAGACAAAGGGCGCCGCCTGGAGACTTCTTTTTCGACTCCGTCCGGGAATAACGGCCCTGATCAGAAGAACATCGGCAGCCGGCACGAGTACAATGACCTGCGCCTCCTTGCAATCTTCAGCGGCCTCGGCGAGTGAGCCACTTTTCAGGGAAGAGGGCTCATCGGTTCTCATCCAGCTCGCATCATCCAGATTCACGGTGCCGAATCTGAGTAGTATAGTCTTCATTATCAATAGGTTCCTATTGTTCGCTGCAGCACCTTTATGCCTTTACCCTGGCGTTCCAGGAGGCTAAAGAGCGTGATTTTACCCCGGCCCATGCGGGCCTTGCATTGTACCAGAAAAAAGTTGCTGCTGAGCGTTAAGTCATCCGCTGTCAGCCCGCTGGCGACAAACTCCGGCTCAGCCAGAAAATCGGCAACCTTTCCATAACCGTTACGCGGTCTCCGTGCAATCAAATCCTCCGCCTGCTTCAGGGTTATGTTGTCGGCCAGGGAGGCAACAATCCCGGCTGGCGCGGTGTTAACATTTGTCAGCGTTCCAGCCGGCAGAGCAGCGAGCAAAGGGGCCAGACACTGGAAGCCTTTGGCACTCATGCCCTGCACCTGCAGGAGCTCGCTGGGGCTTATCAGCGGCTGATTGGCTGTGCGGTAGGGCGGGTCAAGAATGCCATAGGCCACATCCTCGGCCAAGCCGTTATCCCCGTCATTGTCAATCCAGTCCGTCGCTGCCCCCAATACTTCCGGCTCAAGTTGGCAGGCGTTCAGCAGTCGTCCAAACTGGCGGCGGCTGTTTGTCCGCAAGGTGTCATCCGCTGCCACCAGGTTGTTCACATTGAAACGACCTTGCAGGTCAAGGATGAGCCCTGACACTGAACCTCCTGCTACCGGATAGGGAGGCAGGCCTTGGGCCCAGTCCTCCGCCAGATAATCCTTGGTCCCAGCTCTCCCGTCTCTGATCAACAGACACTTTGCCCAGCCTTCCCCGCCCTTGGCCAGATAATAGGCCTGCTCTGCCTCACTTACATTTGCCGTCCGCCTGATATCGATCTGCTGACGGCTGATCATGGCCACCGCCATGATGGTTATCATGGCGGTTATCAGGAGTACGGAAAGAAGGGCGGCCCCTTTCTGGTTCCCTTGCTTAGCCGGGATTAAGGCACGGAAAAAAACGATGCGCCACCGTCCCATTATTCTCCACCCTCCCAAGCCGTCAGAAAAAGCCGGTGAATGGTTCCCCAATCTTCCAGATCGAGGGTCACCTCAATGGCCTTGGGAAGCCTGCGCTGATCATTGCTGGCTGCCCTTTCTTCCGGCGGCCAGCTTGTCTGCCAATGGTCGTCGTTGTCGAGAAAACGAAGCCTGAAATCAGCAACATCCGTTAAAATTGTCTGCTTGGCCGGTTCAGTGGCAGCAGCACGATCGAGCACGGGCCAGCTCTCTCTGACGATAGTGTGGTCGACAAAGCTGTAGGATACCCGCTGCATGCTGCTGCGGGCCAGCGCCGCGGGATTCCGCCAACCACCTCGAGTAAATTCCACTGTTTTCTCTTCCAGGGCCTTGCAGAGCAAGGCAGGCTGCTGACCGCCGTATTCATCACGAATACGGCGTCCGACAATCTGCTCAAAATCCCTGCCCATCAGAATCATGACCCGCTGCAGAGAGGCAAGACGCTCACCTTCTCGAACCATGGCGTCACGATTTTTAATGATGGAGCTCAGCCCTTGAAAAGTCATGACCGAAATGACCGCGAAGATGGCCATGGCGACTAAAAGCTCCAGCAGGGTAAATCCCCTGTCAGCGATGGGTCTATGGCCGATCAAGGAAGGTTACCATTGAAACAAGAGGTTTTGTCTTCTCTTCGATGCCGACGCTCACTTCGGCCTTACGAATATCCGGATCCGGCGTTTTCTCGGTGGAAATGACCCAATACCAGGTCTGTCCGGCCATCAACTCCTTGCCTCTCGTGGTGCCCAGCTCGATCCATGTTTTATCAAGTTCCAGCTCCGCGACACGGTTCACCATCACCCACTGGGCAAGGGTACGCTCCTTGAGAGCTGTTGAGATCCGTATTGCCTGTCCACTGCTTTTCAAGGCCGCCATGAGAGCAATACTGAGAACTGCCAGGGCAACCAGGATTTCCAGAAGGGTGAAACCTTTTTTTGATCTTACAATCCGCATTAATGCACGAGTTGGTTCAATTCAAAGATGGGCATCAGGATGGCGAGGACGATTATGAGGACCACGCCGCCCATAACCAGGATCAGTACGGGCTCAAAGATGCTGAGAGTGGCCGTCAACATGGTCTCAATCTCACGTTCGTGGATGTCGGCGGCCCGCGCCAGCATCTCATCCAGCTTGGAGCTGGCCTCACCGCTGGCGATCATATGAATGGTGATGGGCGGGAAAAAACCGCATTCAGCCAGACTCCTGTTCAGGCTTGCCCCCTCACGGACTCTGCCGGCTGCCTTGGTAGCGGCCTGACGGATGGCCAGGTTGCTGAGTACCTGGGCCGAGATTTGCAACCCTTCGAGGACTGAAACACCGCTTGCCGTTAAGATACTGAAGGTGCGGGCAAAACGGGCGGCATTTAAGGTCTTGATCCCTTTGCCCACCAGCGGCAATCGGAGAAGCAGATGATGAAATCGGCAGCGCGCGCCTTCACGGCGGAGGGCAAGGCGAAAGAGGATGATCAGTCCAATCAGGGCGACGAGAGAAACGAGGCCGTAGTCCTGCATTAATCTGCTGGTCATGATCAACGCCCGGGTAAGCCAGGGTAATTCCTGACCCATATTCTCAAACACCTTGACCACCTGCGGTACCACGTAGATCATCATGGCGGTGACCACGGCAAAGGCCACGCCGGTAAGCAATACCGGATAGAGGAGGGCCAGGATCATCTTTTGACGTAACTGCTGGCTGAACTCAGTATAATCCGCCAGCCGTTCGAGAACAAGGTCCAGAAAGCCGGTCTTCTCGCCGGCAGCCACAGTGGTCCGATACAGCTCCTGGAAAATTGCCGGGAATTGAGCCAGGGCAACGGCCAGTGAATGGCCCTCAACCACCTTGGCGCGTACGGCGAGAAGAACGGATTTGATCCTGTCCTGCTCGCTTTGATCAGCCACTGCCTTGAGGGATTCTTCAAGCACCGTGCCTGAGCGGATCAGGGTGGCGAGTTGTCTGGTGATCAGTGCCAGTTCCGCGGAATTTATCTTCCGCCGCCGATGCAGCTGGAATTTACCCGGGGAGGATTCGCGTTGTTTTATCTCGTCAATCGTCACCGGCAGCAAACTCTTATGACGGAGCAGTTGCCTGACCTGACGGGGACTATCTCCCTCGATCACGCCATGCTGGAGACTCCCTTGCTGGTTAAGGGCGGTATAATTAAAAGCGGCCATCGATCAGACCACCTCCAGATCCTTGTTGGTGACCCGGAGGACTTCTTCGATGGTGGTGTCGCCGGCCAGGATTCGTCGCAGTCCATCCTGGCGAATACTGACTGCATTCAAGCGGGCGTAGGCCTCCAGGTCCTGCTCGGAAGCACAGTCATGGATCATGGTCTGCAGGGCCTCTGAAATCTCCAGTAATTCATAGATACTGGTCCGGCCATGGTAGCCCAGAAAGTTACATTTTTCACAGCCTTTGGCCTTGAAGAGTTGCGGGGGAGCGGCAACCGGCAGTCCCAATTCTTCACATTCCGAAGGAGACGCCTGGTGCGAAGATTTACAATGGGGACAGAGCATGCGTACCAGACGCTGGGCTATAATCCCGATCACGGTAGAGGAGAGGAGAAAGGGCTCAATGCCCATGTCACGCAGACGGGTCACGGCCCCCACTGCCGTATTGGTGTGCAGGGTCGAAAGGACGAGATGACCGGTGAGACTGGCCTGGACGGCTATTTCGGCGGTCTCCAGGTCGCGGATCTCACCCACCATTACCACATCCGGATCCTGGCGCAGGATGGCCCGCAGGCCCTTGGCAAAGGTCATACCCACCTTGGGATTGATCTGGGTCTGACCGATGCCGTCAAGATAATATTCAATGGGATCTTCCACCGTCATGATGTTGCGGTTGCTCTGGTTGAGGGAGCTTAAGGCGGCATAGAGGGTGGTCGTCTTCCCGGAACCGGTGGGGCCCGTGACCAGGATAATGCCATGGGGGCGGTGAATGAGATGGTCCATCTGGGTCAGGCCGGACGGATCCATGCCCAGTTGTTTGAGATCAAGGCGACCGGACTGTTTGTTGAGCAGGCGGAGCACAACCCGCTCCCCGGCCCCACAGGGCATAATGGACACACGCACATCCACCGGCCGGCCGGCGACACGCAGGGAGATGCGTCCGTCCTGGGGAAGCCTTTTCTCGGCAATATCAAGTTTGGCCATGATCTTGATCCGGGAGGTAATGAGTTGCGCCAGTTCACGGGGCGGCTGCAGTCTGTCGCGCAGCATGCCATCCGTCCGGAACCGCACCCGCAGTCTTTTTTCAAACGGCTCGATGTGGATATCCGAGGCATTTTCCTTGATTGCCTCGGTGAGCAGGCCGTTGATCAGGCGAATGATAGGCGCATCATCCTGGCTTTCCAGCAGATCTTCCGGTTCGGCCAGCTGCCGGGCTATGCTGTTCAGGTCAAGGTCATCTTCAAACTCATCTTCAAGTTCACTGTTGAATTCCATGTCCTCGACACCACCTTCGTACACGGCATGCAGCAACAGGTCAAACTGATCCTCTTCCACCTGCACCAACTCAAAAGGCTGGCCCAGAAAGCGGCGCAGTTCAGCCAGGACCAGGGGAGTGAAACCGGAACGGCAGGAGACCTGGGCCATCCCCTCACCCCCACGACGATCTACCAGGACCCCGTGTCGTTTGGCAAAGGAAAAGGGGAGGCGCCGTTCGACGATGTTACCTGTCTCAGGCATCTCAATCACCCCGGCCGTCAACCGGCAAAATGGCTCTCTGTTCTTTCGGCAGCAAGGCGGCAGGCGGCGGCGGAGGGATGGCTCCCTTTTCTTCCGGTAGCAAATTGATTTCGGCCGGCGGCAGGATGGGCCCCTGTTCTTTCGGCATCAAGATGCTTGGGATCTCTTCATGTGTCTGCTGGAGATCACGCATGTAATCATATTTGTTAAAGGTGACCCGGGAACCGATATCGGCATCGCGGATGATCACCGGCCGGATGAAAACCATGAGATTGCGTTTCACATGTTTTGTATTGTCATAGCGGAAGAGGGCGCCGAGAACAGGGATGCTGCCGAGAATGGGGACGGATTGCTCGTTTGCCTCAACATCATCGCTGATGAGTCCGCCAAGGACAAGAAGCTTGCCGTCATCGATAAGCACAGAGGTGGTGATGGTTCGGGTATTGGTGGTCGGGCCGGCCTGTGAATCCGAACCGGAGGCGACACTGGACACCTCCTGGGCGATATCAAGACGGATGGTATCGCCTTCGGTGATCTGCGGTTTGACCTTGAGCTTGATCCCGACATCGTGCCGCTCGTAGGTGGTGAAGGGGTTAACCGTTGAGGTCCCGGCCGCGCCGGTACTGCCGGTATTCGTATAGCTGCCGGTGGGAAAGGGAACGTTCTGGCCCACGACGATCTCCGCTTCAACATTGTCCATGGTCATCAGGCTGGGAGTGGAAAGAATGTTGGTGTCGCCTGCCTGGTTCAGGGCTCGAATCAGGGCGCCGATATTGAGGATCTTGTTGCCGAGGATAGTTGTGGTCCCGTTTATGACACCAAGACTCAACCCCTGAGCATTAATCAACTGCGTGGGATCAGCGGAGATGGCATTGATCCCGGAACCGGTGGCGTTAAAATTGGTGCCGCCCAGTACCGCGGTGTTGTTTGAGCCGATGTCGCTGGTGGAACGCCACTGGATGCCAAATTCTTTGGCCTTGTCAACGGAGACCTCGGCGATAATGGCCTCGATCATCAACTGAGCCCGTCGAATGTCAAGCTGTCTAATCACTGACTGTAGCGTTTTCATCCGCTCCGGCTCGGCGGTGATGATCAATGCATTGTTCGCCTCATCGGCTTGTACCATGAAAGATTCCGGTTTGGCAGGGGCTGTTTTTCCTCCGGCGGGAGTTTCTCCCTTCACCGTGCCGGTTAAAATGGGTACCAGATCTGTCGCCCTGGCATTACGGAGAAAGACAACCTGGGTACTGCCCTCACTGATGACCGGCATGTCAAGGTGCGCTATCATGGCTTTTACCCTGACTACATAGTTGGGATCGCCACTCAGCAGGATGCTGTTGCTCCGGTCATCGGCAGCCATCTGCAGATGATCGCCGGCTTTTTTGTTGGCCTTGCGCTCAAGCGCATCAATCACCGCGACCAGCTCTGTTGCCGAGGCATATTGCAGGGCAATAATCTCGGACTTGCCGGTGGTGTCGTGATCAAGACTTTGGATGATTTTGACTTCTCGGTCGATATTGGATGCTCGATCCACCATGATCAGCGTATTACTCTCTACATGGAACCCGAGATAGGCGGTGTTTGCTACCAGAGGTTTCAGGACGGAAATTAACTCCTGTACTCCTATATAGCGTAATTTGTAGAGCCTGGTGATGATCTGATCGGCGGGCGCTGCCCCCTCTTTCTTGATAACGGGAAAATCGGTTTCTTGCCTGGCCTGGATCACAGGGATGATCTTGATGATATTGCCGGCCTCGACAGCGGTAAATCCATTTACCTGGAGGATGGAAAGAAAGATGGCGTAGAGATCGTCCGCTGCCATGGTCTCCGAACTGATAATGGTGACCTCTCCCTTTACCTTGGGGTCAATGACGAAATTCTTGCCGGTGATGCGGGCCACGCTCTTGATAACCGTGCGGATATCGGCATTGTTGAAATTGAAGGCAATCTCATCCTTGGCATAGACAAGGGAAGGGAGCAAAAAGACGGCCACAAGGCAGAGGAGGACGAATCGTTTGATGATGGACATACTCTATAACTCACAAGATAGGGGTGATGATCATTATCAGATCGGTCAGCTTAGGAGCTGTTACGGAATAACTTGTCGCTTTATAATGATTTTGCCACGGCTTTATGCCGTTCTGGCCATTTGAGTGGCCTGTAAAACCGTTGCGGACAATTAAGGAAGACCCTTGCATTTATACTGCTTTGTCCGGTTGAAAAATTGTAGCCGAAAAAATATTGTTTGCGTGTACGGCCACATCCCCCTAACCCGTTTTTCAAAGGGGTTAGGGGGATGTGGCCGTACTGAAGGATATTTGAATTTTTCAAAGCAAACACATTTACATGTGTATATCTATTTCTTTACGGCCCCTTACATAGAGCAGGGATGCCCCTCTGCTGTCGCTCTTCCATGGATAGTGAATACGTACACTGTTCCGGTTATTGTTTGACAACGTTCTGGATCTGGCCGATGTTAAAGTCCATAGTTTGCTCTGTCCCGTCCCTGATAAACTGGACCTGAATATTTTCTGCATTTTTCAATTCTTTATAGGCCTGCATGACGTCGGCGCTGCTACGGAGGGGCATGCCGTTCACCTCGGTCAAGACATCGCCGTTCTTCAGGCCCAATTGGCCCAGGAGCGTGCTGCCGTCACCGGCCTGGAGCCGATAGCCCTGCTGGTCGCCACCCACCTGATAGGCCTCGGTTTTGATTTCGCTGGACAAGGTTTTGAGATTGGCCAGTCGCTGATTGAGGTAGCCGCGATCGATATTCATGCTGGCACCGTCATCATCTCCGTTATCGTGTGGCTGGATCGGCTGTTGATTCCTTCTTGCTTTCATCCCCCTTGCTCTCATGCCCCCCCTCCTTGGTACTTCTACCGTCGGCTTGTTTTCATTCGCTGTGCCGGCGGCTGGAGCAAGGGACCCCTCATCGAGGGGCAGAACCTCCTGATTCCCCGCCCGAACCAGGATGACCCGGTCGGTTTGGATTTCACGGAGCACGGAGTTTCCGGGCAGCTGGTCGCCCACTCCGTAGATGTCGGCTTCTTCTGTCGAATCCTTTTCCTGGATAATGGCCACTCCTTTCTCGGGAGAGGAGTTGTAGATCACACCGATGAGGGCAAGGTTGAGAGTCGTCTGGGGCAGATGGCGGGGAGCTGGCTGTGCTGCTCCCGGCATTCCGCTGGCCTGTCCGAAGAGATGCAGGGCTATTAGCTCCTTGTCTGGTGTGGCTTTCTCCGAAAGAAAGGTATCCGCGCTGCCATTATGTTTGACGCCTGTTGTGGCGATCACTTTTTCCTGGCTCGGGCGGATAAGGTCAAAAAGACGCCAGCTCAAGCGGGCAGCTCCGTGGGCAGTTGCCAGAATCAATGCCAGGGAAAGGATCGGGATCAGCAGCTGAGGCCCTTGTTCTCTGAAGCGTTGCTGCCAGTGAATATATCTTTTTTTCTCAACCATAGGTATCATTTTAAGAGTATAAAGAAAAGATTATTGTTCTGCATCAAAAAAAAGACTTCTTAATTAAACAGGGATTTTGTCATTATTACAATCAGTCTTTTCAGGTTGCTTCCTTACATTCATAATATAAGTATGGCTGTAAAAGAGTGCTAATTTAATTCTCTTTTGAGGAGTTATTCTAACCTGAATACAGATAATTTAAGTGCATAACCCCGTGATGAATACCGTACAGCATATCATCTTACCAAACAATATCTCAAACGGGTTTTTGAATCCCCTTGTTTTACCTGGTTGTTGACGAGGACCGGAGACTAGCAGCTCGGCGGAAAATGCTGCAGGATAAACGCCTCTTCCTCTTGCCTGGTCTGCACTATTTCGTCCAGACGGGCGGTCAGCAGTTCGTTCAGAATGGCCTTGAACCGTGGCCCGGGAGGATACCCCATGGCCTTGAGGTCGGTGCCGCTTATCTGGGTTCCGGTTTTGCGCAGGTCGGTGACATAAAGGGAAACACCCCTCTTGATCTCGTTTTTCCTGGCAATGGCCATGAGGTAGAGCAGGCCGACGTTTGCGAGCTCTTTCAGGAGCCAGTAAAGCTCCGATCGACGGGCAGAGCGTCCGTAGAGAATATGGGAAATCTTGTCGGCTGTGACCTTCTGCTGGACAAGAAAGTCACAGGTCTTTGACGGGAGTTGAAAGCGCCGGCAAAAGGCCGAGAGCTCGGCACCCTTGGAGCGGGCCATGATCGCCAGCAGATACACCTGCCAGACTGGGCATGATTCATCAAGATAGAGCAGATGAAACCAGGAGAGGGCCTGCTGAGTCTGGGTCAGGATATGGTTGAACCGGCGGTCAATCTTCAGGTGGGGTTTCAGGTCTGGCCATAAAAACTGGAAGAGCTTGAAATCCGCCAACCGGTTGATGGCGGGCAGCGGGTTCTCCTCGGAAAAAATAAGCTGCAGTTCGGTGAAAAAACGCGGGTCATTGGCCTTGCCGAAGAGCTTCATCTTGACCGCGCTCTGGATCAGGCGGCTGGTATGGGTATCGATCCTGAAATCCATCCGTTTCTCGAAACGGATGGCCCGGAAGATGCGGGTGGGATCTTCCACAAAACTGAGGTTGTGCAGGACACGTATGGTTCCTTCCTTCAGGTCGCTCTGGCAGTTGAAGAAATCGATCAATGTGCCGAAATGGGCAGGGTTGAGCTGGATGGCCATGGCGTTGATGGTGAAATCACGGCGGTAGAGGTCAAGCTTGATGGAAGAGAGCTCAACCGTGGGCAGGGCCGCCGGATAGTCATAGTATTCGAGCCTCGCTGTGGCCACGTCGATCTTGAAACCGTTTGGCAGCAGGATCATGGCGGTGATAAACCGTTCGTGGGCCTTGACCTGGCCTTGAAGTCTCCGGGCCAGTTCCTTCGCAAAGACAATACCATCCCCTTCAACAACAATGTCGAGATCCAGATTTTTATTCTGCAGGAGCAGGTCACGGACAAAACCGCCGACGGCAAAGGCCCTGAAGCCAAGGGATTCCGCCACCTCGCCTATAGCCTGCAGGAGGACGACGACTTCTCTGTCCAGGGTCTCGGCGATCAGGGAACTCAGGTTTCTGGTTCGTTCCTGTATTGGCTGGCTGGTCTCGTGCAGGAGGTTTCTGGGCAGATGGGCCGGATCATTGACCAGCATGTTCAGCAGATCGGTGCGGGTGATAACCCCTGCCAGTTGCCGGTTGTGAACGATGGGGATCAGGCGCTGCCTGCGTTCGATGATCAGCTCTTCAATATCGGAAAGCGTGGCGCTCAAGGGAAGGGCTTGAATGTCGCCGCTCATATATTCGCTCACCGGCAGATGGCCGAGTGCGTGGTGGATGGCCTTCTCTATAACCCGGCGCGTGATGATGCCGATGACCTTGGTGACTGGCTGCTGGGGCTGGCTCTGGTCGGTTGCCACCACCGGCAGGGTTGCGATGTTGTATCTGGTGAGCAGATTGTGGGCCTGGTCGATGCTGGTATCGGCCGGCACGCTGATGACGGGTTGTGACAGCATCTCTTTGGCGATGGCCTGGGGGCGGATGTGCCGGTGCAGGATGCGGATCAGCTTGTCCTGGGCCTCGATAAGGGTCATGTTACGGATGGTGGCCGAGGCCGCCGTGGCATGACCACCTCCGCCAAAATCCCGTGCCACTGTTCCTGTATTGACCTCGGGGATGCGGCTTCTGCCAATCAGGTAGATGCGCCCGGCCATGGAGACGAGGGCAAAGAGGGTGTCCAAGTTCTCCATAACCATGAAGCGGCGGACGATCAGGGAAAAGTCATCGACATATTCAGGCAGTGTCAGAGTGATCACCACGACATCGATCCCCTGGATGGTGTAGCTGCTTGCCGTCTCCATCAGTTTATGCAGCAGTTCAACCTGGTCGGCGGTGAGGTCGTAGGTGATGAACTGGGAGATAACCTCCAATTGGGCTCCCTGTTCGAGGAGCCAGGCCGCAGCCTGGAGATCGGCTGGTTTTGTAGTCAGGTGCGTGAGGGAGCCGGTGTCTTCGTAGATGCCAAGGCCGAGTATGGTGGCCTCGGAGGCCGAGAGAGGAATCTGCCGTTCCTGAAAGATCTGGGTGAAGAGGGTGGTGGTGGAACCCACATCACCCACCAGTTCCATATCCCCCTTCATGTCTTCCGGACTGTCCGGGTGATGGTCGTAGAGGTGGATTGAGATGCCTGGATTATCGAGACAGGCGGCAAAGGTGCCGATGCGTTTGACATTCCTGGTGTCCACCACGATGAGCCGGGTTATCGCCTTCAGATCGATATGTTTTAATTTCGTAAAGTCATAGTTATCCTGCAGCATCTCATTGATGAAGTCCCGGAGGTTCTTCTCCTGTGAGCCGGAAAAAACCATGATTGCCCCTGGGTACAGCTTCTGGGCGGCGATCATGGAGGCCAGACCGTCAAAGTCGGCATTGATGTGGGTGGTGATTACTTGCATTGATTCCAGCTTACCGGTCAACGAAAAGAGTGGTGTTGCTGATAAAAAAATTTGGAAGATATGACAAAATCAATCACGGTCAAATCAATCAAGAGAAGGGCGTTCTCTTTTTTTCTGGCCCTGAGGGGAAGAGAGGATTACCAGGACGATCCCGGCGGCGATGACCGACATGTTGGCGACTGCTGAGACGCCGTGCAATTTTCTGAACTGAACACGCAGGGGATGATCAGTCGGGGTTGTTTCAAAAGAAGGGATCTCTTTTTTCAGCTCGGCGGCTTTCGGTTCGATGATAAAGGCCTGAGTCGCGGTGATAGCGAGCATGGCCGTAAGAAGAAGCCCAGGAACAACGGCGCGGCGGCCTCTGGTGAGCAGCAGGCAGATGAGTGCCACCGTCCCACAGGCCAGCCCCCAACGGAAATAACCGGGGAAAAGGACACCGACGATTCCACCGGCCATATCGCGGGAATATGACTTGAAGATGATTGGGGTCAGCACGAAGGTGAACAGGGCAGTCCCGCCCAGCCAACAGGTAATGGCCAGATGGTAGATGATCGTCGCAATTTTCATGGGCAGGTTATTTAACAGGAAAAGGTTGCTTGTGCTCACTTCAATAAAAGAACCGTTGAAGTCAACGGAGACGATGCGTATTCATTGCGAAAATGGAATAAAAAAAATACAGATAAATTATATAAAAAATATATAGTTATAATAAAAAGTTATCTTCTATGTGCGGATCTCATGCTCCGCATTTCCTCCCCTTTGTGCGTACTTGCATTCCATCTTCATCTGGTCCTATACTTATAATCAGAGTCAAGAACGTATACTCTTTAGCTGTATTGTCAAGAGTCTAATGGTCCGATCTATCTCGTAGAGCAGGAGATTAAAGTCGTTACGGAGCCATCAAGGATAAAGTTTACCTAAAAAAACTTAGTAACACAAAAGGGAGGGAACTGTCATGACCAAAAAAATGCAAATTTATAAATGTGAAGTCTGCGGCAATATTGTGGAAATGCTTCATGAGGGGGACGGAGAGTTGGTCTGTTGCGGGGAGCCGATGAAGTTGTTTAAGGAGAATACCGTTGATGCGGCCAAAGAAAAACATGTTCCCGTGGTTGAAAAAATCGATGGGGGATTCAAGGTAAAGGTCGGCAGTGTGGCCCATCCCATGGAAGACAAGCATTACATCGAATGGATTCAGGTGATTGCCGACGATGGCAGGGTGTACCGCAAGTTTCTTAAGCCCGGAAATTCGCCGGAAGCCGTCTTCGAAATTGATGCGAGCTCGGTTGTCGCTCGTGAGTACTGCAATCTGCATGGTTTGTGGAAGAGCTGAGATTGACTGGTTACCCCGGTATATCGTTCACAGCTCATCAATTGCTCCCCTTGATGCATTTTAGGCGTGAGGAAAGAGACGGAGGGCACCTGTGGAATATACAATCCGAATAGGAGGCGAGGCCGGCCAGGGATTGCAGAGCATCGGCACGGTCTTGGCCAAGATTCTTTCACGCGCGGGTTTCCATGTCTTCACTCACCAGGACTACATGTCCAGGATCAGGGGAGGGCATAATTTTTACCAGATTCGTTTCGCCGATTCTCCGGTTTCCGCCTCCAGAGATCAGGTGGATGTCCTGCTCGCGCTCGATATGGATACCATCGAGTTTCACCGCCAGGATCTCCATGCCGGCGGTAAAATCATCTATGATGCGGCGTCCCTGGACGCCAGGTTTTCAGACCGGGAATTTCTCGATATCCCTCTGGTGCGGATTACCGAGGAAAATGGGGCGGATCAGATTATGGCCAATTCCGTAGCGGTTGGAGCGATTTTGGGATTGTTCGGTCTTGATATCGAGCAGTTTGCGGTGACTATCAGAACAACCATGTCTGACAAAAGCGAAGGCGTCATAGCAACGAATATTACCGTTGCCCAGGCCGGCATGGATTTTGTCGGGCGGAATTGTCCTGATCTTGATTCCTTTAAGGTGGTCAAGCCGAAGACGAAAGGCCAAATGCTGATTAACGGCAATCAGGCCATCGGCCTGGGGGCTTTGTTGAGCGGCTGCAAGTTTTACGCGGCCTATCCGATGAGCCCCTCCACCTCCATCATGCAATATATGGCGGATAAGGCCCAGAAATATGGGATTGTCGTGGAGCAGGCTGAAGACGAAATCGCGGCGATTAACATGGCCCTGGGGGCCTCATACGGTGGTGTCCGGGCCATGACCGCCACCTCGGGCGGAGGTTTTGCCCTGATGACTGAAGGGGTTTCGCTGGCCGGCATCACCGAAACACCGATAGTGATCGCCGAGGTGCAGCGTCCCGGTCCGGCCACCGGGCTGCCGACCCGGACGGAACAAGGCGACCTCCTTTTTGTCCTCCATGGCGGTCACGGCGAGTTTCCCCGGGTGGTCCTGACTCCGGGTACCCCTGAACAGGCCTTCCATCTCACCAACAAGGCCTTCCATCTGGCGGAAAAGTATCAGATTCCGGTGATCATCCAGTCCGACCAGTATCTGGCGGATTCGGAATGGACCTTTCCCGGTTTTGATACGGAACACCTGCAGAATGAGGATTTTCGGCTTCGTGAAGCAGGTCCTGCAGGGGATGTCATCGTACAAACGGTATGCCCAAAGCGACAACGGCATTTCACCCCTGGCGGTGCCGGGTGCATCAAGGCACCTGGTGGCCGTTGACAGTGATGAGCATGATGAAGACGGCCATATCATAGAAGATGCGCCAACCAGGATCGCCATGGTGGAAAAGAGGCTGCATCAAAAGATGCCCTTCATCCGCCAGGAGATAGCGCCGCCCACCTACCTTGGGCATCAGCAGCCAGCGGCTGTGCTGGTTGGCTTACGGCTCCACCTACGGGGTGCTGCAGGAGGTCGTGTGCGCAGCTTGGTGAAAAGCATCAAATCGGCATGCTCCATTTCACCGAGGTGTGGCCCTTCCCTCTTTTGGAAAAATTTGACTATGTCGCCCTGCTCAAGCAGGCGGCGCTCACCATCTGTGTTGAAAATAACGCCACCGGCCAATTCGCCAAACTGATGCGCATGGAAACCGGTTTTGAATGCAGCGCCCGCATCAACAAGTATGATGGCAGGCCCTTCCTGATCGATACCCTGTTGGGAGAAATCAATGACCACCTTCGATGATTATAAAGGACAGAAACCGGCCTGGTGCCCTGGCTGCGGGAATTTCGCCATCCTGAGCACCTTGAAGAAGGCCCTGGTGGATCTGAACATGGAGCCGCACCAGTTTGCCATCGTCTCCGGCATCGGCCAGGCCGGCAAGCTGCCGCATTATCTGCCGTGCAACCTGTTCAATGGCCTGCATGGCCGGTCGCTGCCGGTGGCCACCGGTCTGAAGCTGGCCAATCACGACCTGACTGTCCTGGCGGTCGCAGGCGACGGTGATTGCTACGGCGAGGGCGGAAATCATTTGCTGCACGCCATTCGCCGCAACGTAAATATTACCCTTTTCGTCCACAACAATCAGGTCTACGCCTTGACCAAGGGTCAGGCCTCGCCGACCACCAGGACGGGGAAGCGTCACCAAGACTCAGCCCTTCGGCAATCCCTCGGAACCATTGAACCCACTGGCCCTGGCGATCGCACTTGACTGTAGTTTCGTGGCCAGGGCCTTTGCCGGGGCCTCGGGGTTGCCATTCCTCCAGGAGATCATGAAGGAGGCCATCAATCATAACGGTTTCGCTCTGGTGGATATCCTGCAGAATTGCGTGTCCTTCAACAAGGAGAACACCTTCCATTGGTACAAGGACCGGGCCTATCGTCTGGAGGAGGGGTATGATCCTGTCGATCGTGTCGAGGCCTTCAGGCGGTCACTGGAATGGGGGCAGAAAATTCCGACCGGCATTTTTTACAGGAATGAACGAGAGACATGTGAACAGCGATTGCCGCCGATCCGGGAGATGACTCTTGCCAGACAGCCGTTATTCCTGGCGGAAGCAAAACAGGAAGTGGATTATTTCTATTAACCCCCAGCAAGGAGCACCGCCATGATTGACAAAAAAGCGCTGTGTGAAAAAATCACATCCATTTATCCGGAAATCGGAGTCTGCGGTATCAATATTGGTGTCGATTTCAACAAGGAAAAAGAGGCCTGGGTTGTTGATTTAAAGAAAGACAAGCATCACCTGCAAACACATCTGGATATTGATGAGGCGGATCAATGCATGGACGGAAAGAAGTGCATCTCTCTCGGGATCCAAATTGCCCAACTAATCAAAAATATAAAGACAGCCTGACGGAGTTAGGAAGCAGATGTTCGTGCACCGGGAAAGAGATGAAAACACCTGGAAATTTTTTATAATAAAAGAGAGATGTTAGATAGGTAGGATACTGTGGAAGCCGGCCACCCGTATGGGAACATAATTCAGAAAGGAGCATCATGCTATGAAAAGTAAAGACTACTGCAAAATTATGGATATGGAACTGACTGGTTGGAAGGCAAAACTCTATGATGTGATCAGCAAGATTGACAGATTGCCCACCGGCGACAAACAGCGAATGTATGAGGAAGTGAATGGCCTTCATATCATCATGACAGAATTGGATGAGAAGATTGATAGCCTCAGAACCAGCTGTCCCACTGAATGGGAACCGGAAAAAAAGGCAATAGCCTCTAAGCTGGAAGATCTCGGTAGTAAGTATGGCCGTACAGCTAATCAACTCTTTGATTATGACATCGGCGGATGAACCAGAAGGCTGTTTATGAACGAGGTATATGATTAAATTCAAACGTGTGATGGATATAAGAATAAATTTATCATACGTACCTCTGTGGGTGTATCAGCTTTTTAACGCCGACTTATTTTTACAAGCCAAGGAAAACCCGGGAAGTGGTATCTGTCGGTCATTAAATATTCCATTTCCGGTGGCGTTGTGCGGGAAAAAATATCGTTGCATGGATGCAGTCTAGGAGTCCGACCCCTGAAACATGTATTAACTGCCAAAAGGAGGCCAGGATGGAAAAACTTTCCCATAATTTTCACATGAAACTCCAAGAGATGTGTGACTGTTATATGGACACGGACTTTCTGGCCGAGATGACGCATCCTATTTATGTCCAAAGCGCCACCCTTGAGGAAGAGGCCATAAGATATCTCTCCCTGTTGATCCTTTACTCGCTTACGGAAAAGGCCCAACAGCTCACGATGATGAAGCAAAAAGGGACGTTGAAAGTTACCGTTGACGCTGTGCACGTCCTTCCGCCGCCACCTGAGGAAATAGCTGACAAGATATTCGAGATCATCCGGGCCATAACCCATATCGAGGATGACAAGGGGAAAATGGCTTTGGCCTTGGGACTCCGCAGTAGTCAGGTGGATCTGGAGGTGAAGGTAAAGAAAAAAGAGGATGAAGAATCGCTGCAACTTTTGTTCCCGGAGCTCGGAGAATAAAATCATGTCACGACAATTATTGCTATTGCATTCAGCGCGTTGTAACCGACTCAAATGGGCCTGGTAAGCCTGCCCTTATCGGCTATTGACTAGAAGTGCATTTTAACATGTTAGCAGGGAGGTGAAAAGATATGCCTACAATTGAATGGGATGGAAAACAGATTGCCATCGATGATCAGGGATTTTTGACCAATATGGATGATTGGAGCGAGGGTCTTGCTCGGATTCTGGCTCAAAGGGAGGGCCTGACTGATTTAACTGACGAGCAGATGGTAATAATTAAATTTCTGCGCGATTACTATAAGACCTTTAACGCCTTTCCTATCTTGAATTACGTGTGCAAACACACCCATCAGGAAAAGAAATGTGTCAATGAGCAATTCGTCAATCCTGAGAAGGCATGGAAGATTGCCGGTCTGCCTCGCTTAGACGGCATTCATTTTGTCTCAATGGATGGCGGTAAACATTTTTTATTGGAAGAGTGCTGCTGAATATCCAACCTGAACTCATAGGAGACTAGACATGAAAGGCAACGAAAAAGTCATAGAACAGCTGAATCTCCGTTTGACGGAGGAACTGACGGCCATCAATCAGTACATGGTTCATGCTGAAATGTGTGATAACTGGGGATATGAAAAACTCCATAAAGAGATCGAGAAGCGGGCTATTGTTGAGATGATACACGCCGAGAAACTCATCGCCCGTATTCTTTTCCTCGAAGGTCGGCCGGTAGTCAGTAACTTGAATAAGTTGCATATCGGCGATGAGGTGCCGAAGATGCATACGAATGATCATATGGCCGAGATCGAAGCTATTCGTGGCTATAACGAAAGCATTCGCGTGGTCGGGGAGCTTGGCGACCACGGTAGCCGGGAATTGTTGGAAGCACTCCTGAAGGAAGAAGAGGAGCATATCGACATGATTGAATCCCATCTTGACCAGCTTAAACAGATGGGTGTAGAGAATTACCTTGCCGCTCAGATGGATTGAACGGAGGAGTTATGGGACGGCAATTAACGTTGTTTCCGGCAAAGTAAAGAAATCCCTTGTGGAACTGGCTTTTGCCGTCAAGATGGCATCTTGTGATCAGATATATTCAATGGAAGCTGAGGAAACAGCAAGAGACTCATTAACTAGTGCCTGTCCAGGTTATCTATGAAACCGAATAATGATGCGCCGCATGCTGAGCCAATAAATGGTGATGGCCAAATCTTTCTTAAGGTCGGGTTCTGGCTTGCCTTGTTCGCTTTCCTTATGCTTATTGCCAGCGGACCCGGCGTCCGCTTCGGTGTGTGGCACTTTCGTACTGGTTTTGTCCTCCTCAAGTATGCTGCTTATGGTGGAATGGCGGCAATTCTGGTGATGCTGGTTGCTACCGTTATAGCCATCAAGAAAAAGAAGGAAATAAGTTTTGTGACACTGTTTGTGGCTGGCCTTATGGCCATTACTTCTTTTGCAGTGCCCTATTACTGGCAATGGGCGGCCAAGCACTTGCCGCGTATCCATGATATCAGTACCGACCTTGACAATCCGCCTCGTTTCGTTGCCATCCTGCCCCTGCGCCAGGGAGCTGTCAATCCTGTTGAATATGGCGGGTTGGAGGTCGCAGCCCAGCAACAGAAGGCCTATCCGAATCTGAAAACCATGGTTTTAGATATTCCTGCTGACAGGGCATTTACCCAAGCCCTGGTAGCTGCGCATCGTCTGCATTGGAAAATTGTCGCCGAGGTGCCGGCTGAAGGTCGTATTGAGGCCACCGACACGACTTTCTGGTTTGGTTTCAAGGATGACATTGTGATTCGCGTTACCCCGGCGGGAAAACATGCTCGTGTTGATATCCGTTCCGTTTCCAGGGTAGGCATCAGTGACGTCGGCACCAATGCCCGAAGGATACGTGCCTTTTTGAGCATGCTATCCTCACTGTCTTCGTGAATAAAAAAGGAGCGCCTTATGAATATCTATGAATTCGCTATGCAGATGGAAAAAGACGGTGAAAATTACTACCGCCTGTTGGCATCAGAGAGCACTGTCCCCGGCCTTTCCAGAATATTCCTGATGTTGGCTGATGAAGAGGTCAAGCATTACAATTTGATTGAACGGTTGAGCCGCAAGGAGACAAATCCTCAACTGGCGGAAGCCAGGATATTGGAAGATGTCAAAAATGTCTTTGTGACGATGCAGGGGGCAAAAGATGATTTACATATCGATACCACAAAGGCGGCCAGTGAATACAGAAAGGCTTGTACCATCGAGGAGATGAGCCAGAAATTTTATCTGGAAAAGGCTGCCTTGGTCGACGACGGGTATGAGCGGCAGATATTTTTACGATTAGCCAACGAAGAGGGGAATCACTTACGGATAATGGAGAATATTGTCGAATTTGTTTCGAGACCGGAGCCAGGAAACTGGCTTGAAAATGCGGAATGGTATCATCTGGACGTGTATTGACGATCTCGTCCAGGATGGCCATGAGATGAGGGTCAGTGAGCTCATGCGCCTTGGCAAGGCCATTCCATTCAAACTCAGCAGGGGGAAGCAGCATGCTCAAACAAAAAGAAATGGAAAATACAATGCTTTATGCTCACAAGAATTTCATGGCTAATCTCGAGAAAAGTCTTGATATTTTGGCGCAGGAACTTAAAGAAGCTGAAAATATGAGCTCCATATGTAATGACGAATGGTGTAATGCCACCGAATCGTATATCGACGATATGCATAAAAACCTCTATGCCATCAGCGAGCCGCGCTGGTTACCCAAGGAGGACTCCCAAAAACTCAAAGAATTGCGGACAAGAATTCGCGATCTTTATAGGCAGTTCGCTCATATTGCAAAGACTAAATCCTGACATATTTTTCAGAGAAAAGGGATTGTCACGGTAAACCAGCGCATAAATATGTGCGTAATTTCCCTGTAGACTACCAAACTGCCCTTGCGCACAAGGCCTTGAGATTTACAGAGCGTGGCAGATGCGCGAGCCGGCAGTTGCGGCACCTGATCCCTTGCCCCTGAAAAATTCATTTTTTTGAGAACCGGAAGGTGTGTAAGGATGAACACTCCCCCGATCCCTCCTGCCCAGAGACACAGCAAAGAGCGAGATGCCTGCGCAATTGTTGCCTTTATTGATAAGCGGGGGCAGAGTACCCATGCCAATATCGTTCGGACCATCGATGCCCTGCGCAAGATGGGGCACCGGTCGGGTGATATCAACGGCGAGGGGGACGGATGCGGGATCATGGCCGACATTCCCCGGGAGATTTGGGCAAGTAGGCTTGCCGGGCTTGACCTGAGCCCGCACCTTGCCGAATCCAGTCATTTCTTTGTCGGCCATTTTCTCATTCCGGCATCCTTCAGGCCGAGGTCCCGGGCGATCATGGCCAGGGCCCTGGAACTCTTCGGCTGCCAAGGGATTGATCTCCTTGTTGAGCGGGTCGGCAAGACCGACGATGCTGAATTAGGACCCCGCGCCAGGGACGATGCCCCTCTCTTCTGGCAGATAGCCGGGATGATCCCGGACAGCAGCCGCCCTGCCGCACAGAAGTATCTTTTCCAATTGCAACTGGCGCTCGAGAGGCAAGTCCCTGAGATCCATACCGCCTCCCTGAGCCTTGACACTGTGGTCTACAAGTTGCAGGGAGTCCCTGATCTTCTGCCTCGGGTCTTCCCGGAGCTCCGCGACGAGGAGATGCGCTCGGTCATGACCTTGGGCCATGGCCGTTACTCAACCAACACCCTGCCGACAGTGACCCGTTCTCAACCCTTCTCTCTGCTCGGGCATAACGGCGAGATCAACACCATCGAACGGCTGCGCAGTATCGGCCGGAGCCCTGGGTATCGCACCCGTGCCGGGCGGCAGCGACTCCCAGGACTTGAACCGGATCATTGAAGGGTTGGTCAACCTCCACCATCTCAATCTGGTCGAGGCCATGGAGATGGTTTTTCCCGCCATCCACAGCGAGGTGAAGTGCTACCCCCATTCTCTCCGCGAGCTCTATGCATTCTACCGCTGGTTCTTCCCGTCTTCGGCCCAGGGCCCGGCTGCGGTGCTGGCCCGCCTGGGCGATCTCTGTCTGGGCAGCGTCGATGCCATGGGCCTCAGGCCGCTCTGGTTCGGAGAGAGCGATTACACCTATTTCCTCTCCTCGGAGAAAGGGGTGGTCGATCTCGCCCACACCATCGGTGACCCCTGCCCGCTGGCGCCGGGGGAGAAGATCACCATCACCGGCGGCCGGGGCAAGAGGGCGGAGGTTGTGGCCTATGGCGCCCTCCAGCAACGGATGGCGCAACTCCTCGAAGACCGCGGCCCGGTCAAAAAATACCTTTCCTGCCTTTACAGAGGCCTGCCCGCACAGCTCGGGGCCGACGAAGAGGGCCCTCGGAAAGGGAAGAAGGCAAAAACTGGGGATACTCTATCCGCCAGTCCCGATGTCCTGCGGCTGGTGAGCCCCAGTGGCTTGGCAGCCTTTGGCTGGCGGCACTATGATCATACGATCCGTAAGCGGGTTGCCCAAAGCGGTGGGGAGGTCATCGGCTCCATGGGCTACACCGGGCCGCTTGCTCCCTTTGTTCCCGAGTCGCTTCCCAACATCGCCGATTTCTGTAAAGAAAATGTGGCCGTGGTTACCAATCCGGCCATTGATCGGGAGAGAGAGTCGGAGCACTTTTCCACCAAGGTGATTCTCGGTTGTCGGCCGGATATCGACACCGAACAGGCTGTAAGGCCCCTGGGCCTTGAACTGGGGAGCCCGCTTCTCTTGGGAGCCCGGGAACTCTCCGGGATTCTTGCTGTTGACCAGTGCCGGCAGATCGGCCACGGCTATGGCACCCCTCTCTTTGAAGATATCCTCGATTTCTTCACCTGCCAGGGGCGTGACCGGGCACCGGTCCGGATCCTGGATGCGACCTTCGTGCCGGCGGAGGGTCTGGCCGTCAGGCTTGGTGCCCTGGCCGGCGAGGCCAGGGAGGCGGTAGCGGCAGGCGCTCTCCTTCTGGTCCTTGATGATTCGAGAAGTTTCAGCGAGAGCCGGGTCTTTATCGATCCTCTCCTCCTGGTGGCCCATCTCCAGGAGTCGCTGATCGAGGCCGACTGTCGCCGCCAGGCGAGTCTTATCGTCCACTCCGGAGCCATCCGTAACCTCCATGACCTGATGCTGGTCGTGGGCATGGGCGCCGATGCCGTCCATCCCTACCTCCTCTGGCGGGTAACGGCCGGCTACGCCGATGCTGTACGGGATGGAGCAAAAGTCATCGCCAACACCTTCTCCGTCCTCCAGAAGGGGATCGAGAAGGTGATGTCCACCATGGGCATCCATGAGATCTGCGGCTATGGCCGCATCTTTTCCGCCATCGGCCTGAAGTCCGACTTGGCCGGGATCCTCCGGGTCGTAAACTTCTGCGGCTCGGAAAGCTTCGGCCTAGGGCTTGCCGAACTTGAGGAAATGGCGACCCGGCGCTATGCCAGGGCGAACAATGAAAATGAGGCGGAGAGCTTCCGGGAGGCGGAGCGCAACCCCAAGGTCGGCCGCATCATCAGGGATGTGGCCATCGGCAGGAAAGGTTATCTGGAAATGGCTGCCGGGCTTGACGCCATTGCCGAAGAGCTGCCCACCGGCATCCGGCACCTTTTGCGAACAGAGGCTGTACCCCCCGTCCGGCAGCTCACCATGGACGAAGTCGATCTCTCCGTAGGGGAGCACAGCATGCCGCTCGTGATTGCGGCCATGTCCTTCGGCTCTCAGGGGGAGAGCTCCTTCCGCACCTATGCCGAGGCCGCCCAAGAGGCGAATATCATCTGCATGAACGGTGAAGGCGGCGAGATCCCCGACATGCTCGGCCGCTACCGGAAAAATCGCGGTCAGCAGATTGCCTCCGGACGTTTCGGGGTCTTCATGGGGTATCTGAACTCAGCGGACTATCTGGAGATCAAGATCGGCCAGGGGGCGAAACCGGGGGAAGGCGGCCACCTGCCGGGGAGCAAGGTCTCGGCGATGGTGGCCAAGGCAAGGCACTGCGAGCCGGGCATCACCCTGATCTCACCCTCCAATCATCACGACATCTACTCCATAGAGGATTTGGCCCAGATCATCACCGAACTGAAGATCGCCAATCCGACGGCCAGGGTCTCGGTCAAGATCCCGGTGACCAGCGGGGTAGGTACCATCAGCGTGGGCATTGCCAAGGCCGGGGCCGATATTATCAACATCAGCGGCTATGAAGGCGGTACCGGGGCGGCCCGGGAGCATGCCAAGCGCTTTGTCGGACTGCCGACCGAGATCGGAGTGAGCGAGGCCCACCGGGCCCTGGTCGAGTCCGGCCTGCGCCAAGGGGTTGAGATTTGGGCCGACGGCGGGATGCGGAGCGGGGATGACGTCCTGAAGCTGATCCTGCTCGGTGCGAACCGGGTGGGGACTCGGTACCGCGGTCCTGATGGCCATCGGCTGCATCAGTTGCCGCCAGTGTCACCTCGACCGCTGCCCGCGGGGGATATCGACCCAGATCCAGACCAGGGAGGAGGCGATAGCCAGGGGCTACAAGGGCTTTATCCCGCGTCTGGTCGCGGAGGAGACCGAAAATCTGACCCGTCTGCTCCGCGCCATCGGCGACGAACTGCGGATGCGGACCGCCACGCTCGGTGTTTCCCGGGTGCAGGAGCTGGTTGGCAGGAGCGAACTTCTGCGCCAGTACCGGTTCCGGGAAAGATTAGATGTAGCCGAGGTCTTGCGACGGGCGGAAGCCCCTCCAGGTGCCGTCCAAGCACTCGAGCCGCGAGTCATCAGAAAACCGTTGAGCTATCTGACACGGTTGATCTCCGACCTGGCCATGGCCCGTTTCGCGGCGGGGGAGTCACTGGTCTATTTTGCCGAAGAGGGGGTACGCAGCACCGATCGGGCCGTGGGCACCTATCTGGCGGGAGCACTGGCCCGGCAATATGAAGGGGATGAGGGCGGGCACAAGGCCCTGATCAGGCTCGGGGCCTCGGTCCCGGGCAATGGGCTTTGCGCCTTTGCCGGCGAAGGCCTTGAGGTGATTGTCGAGGGCGGTTCCCAGGACGGGGCGGCCAAGGGCAGCATGGGCGGACTGCTCGGCGTGTTCAAGGGGCAAAATCTCCTTGGCCGTCATATTGACGGGTCGACGGGCAAAAGCTTTGCCTATGGGGCAATCGGCGGCCTGTTCATGGTGCAGAACATGGCTGACTCCCGGGCCTGTGTCCGGATGTCCGGGGCCGATGTGGTCTTTGGTGGCCGGATTGTGGCCCCGGTGCGGGATGAACTGGGGAATATCGCGAGCCGTGCCCATCTGAAGGGGTTTGCCTTTGAATATATGACCGGTGGGCGGGCTGTGGTCTTGGGCGACCCCGGTCCCTGGATCTGCGCCGGCATGACCGGCGGCATCATTTACCAGTGTCTCTACCCTGAATACGGATTTGGCCGCGAGTCGATAATCAGGCGACTGTCGGTCAGCGCTAGAGTGACCGTCACCCAGGTCAATCAGAAAGGCCGCAGCGAAATCCGCGAGCTGCTGAGCAGCTATGTAGCCGAGCTCGAGCGCGAATTTCAGCGCGATGAGGCGCAGACAGTAGCTGCAATCATGCTCGATGCGGGCAACCGTTTTCTTATGATCAAACCGAGATCTTCGCGGCCGCTCCCGGCAGAGTGATTAAAAAAAATAAAGGTTTCATTACATTATAACCAAGAAGTAAGGATCGTTTTGTTTTCCTCCGTTTGGTGGCGGTTTTATATCAAGGAACCTTCCACTGATTCAAATTCAACCAGTTAGATTTGGAATTTATTGGATGAAAGGGTGGAATTGCTGTGACGTAGGGAGCATGGGCGGGCCTATTTTAATTATTTTGTGGAATCTGTCTGCAGTGGTATGGAACTATCAGTTCGTCGAGAGGGTCGGCCTCTTAATCGCATCGCCGACCACATGAAATAAAAAAACAGGCGTTTGAGGAAACTTTGTCGGGAGGAAATATTATGACTGCACGCCGCATTGCCAAGACATTCAAGGGTCGGCCCACCATTGAGGGCGCCGGAGTTCATCTCAAACGAGCCTTCGGCTACTCGCAGGTTCCGCAGTTCGATCCTTTTTTGATGCTCGATGACTTCCATACGGCAAATCCAGCGGAATACCTGGCAGGGTTTCCCTGGCATCCCCACCGGGGCATAGAAACCATTACCTATGTCCTCGAAGGGCTGGTTGAGCATGGCGACAGCATGGGGAACAGGGGCGTGATCACACCCGGCGATGTCCAGTGGATGACCGCCGGCAGCGGTGTCATCCATCAGGAGATGCCTCAAGAGAGTCCCAGCGGGATGATGTGGGGCTTTCAGTTCTGGGCCAATCTGCCGGCCAACCAGAAGATGATGTCGCCTCGCTATCGTGAGGTAAAGGCTGCCGACATTCCTGAAGTAACGTTGGCCTCGGGGGCGGTGATCAAAATCATCTGTGGCGAGGTGGCGGGGGTCAGGGGCCCTGTCCGGGACATTGTTATCGACCCTGAAATGGTTGATATTTCAATTCCGGCGGGGATCACTCTCAGCCATCCGGTAAAGGCCGGTCATACGGCGATTGCCTATATCCTTGACGGCGAAGGCTATTTTGACCACCGACGGGACGCCTTTGCCTACGAGAAGGTCGGTTCGGGGTGGATGGATGTCACGCGGCGTTGCCTCTGTGGGCCGGAGACCGCCGTCCTCTACGAACGTGAAGGTAAGGAAGTGGCCATCACGGCCGGGGATCGACCGCTCCGCTTCCTGTTCATCTCGGGGATGCCCTTGCATGAGCCGGTGGCCTGGTACGGTCCTATTGTCATGAACACCCAGGAAGAATTGCGTGTCGCCTTTGATGAATATGCCAGGGGCACGTTTGTCAAACATCCTTGAGCGGCCGTTTGTGACGGAGGGATTATTGTGCCCGCAAGTATATTCTTTCCACCATCTTGTTGAACCTTATGTCTCGTAATGATCTATTTTTTTTTAGAAGGAGTAGCCCATGAAAGAAGCCATGTTTTACGACAAGTTGGCGGAGAAGAAGGTCCTGTGCCGGTTGTGCCAGCACCACTGCCATATTGCCAGCGGCAAGCGCGGCCTGTGCGGGGTGCGTGAAAATCAGGATGGCGTTCTGTTCAGCCTGGTTTATGGCAGGGTTGTGGCGGAGCATGTCGACCCCATTGAAAAAAAACCCCTCTTCCATTTTCAGCCGGGATCCTCCTCTTATTCTATCTCCACTGTGGGCTGCAACTTCCGGTGCGAACACTGCCAGAATTATGAGATCTCCCAATACCCGCACGTCCATGCCGATATCGCGGGCCAGCAGCGGACGCCGGCGGCAATAGTCGATGCGGCCGAGGCGGCCGGGTGCAGCAGTATCAGCTATACCTACGTGGAACCGACCATCTTCTATGAATTTGCCGCCGATTGTGCGCAGTTGGCTCAACAAAAAGGGCTCAAGAATGTCTTTGTCAGCAACGGCTACATGGGCCATGAGGTGACACGCGCCCTGGCCGGGGTGCTGGACGGGATCAATATTGACATCAAGGCCTTCACCGAAAATTTTTATAAGAAGGTCTGCAAGGCGCGTCTGGCCCCGGTCCTGGAGAATGTCCGCTTGATGCACGAACTCGGGGTCTGGGTGGAGATCACAACCCTCATTATCCCCGGCTGGAACGACTCGCCTGATGAGCTCCGCGACATCGCCCGTTTCATCAAGGGTGTGGACCCAGGAATTCCCTGGCATGTCACGGCCTTCCACCCCACCTACAAGATGCTGGACCGGCAGCCGACCCCGCCCCACCTCCTGCACCAGGCTCGGGAGATCGGCTATGAAGAGGGGTTAAGGTTCATCTATAGCGGGAACATACCCGGCGCCGGCGGGGAAGACACTCTCTGTCCCGCCTGCCAGACCACGCTGGCCCAGCGGCGCGGTTTCCAGGTTAGTAACCTCTTGACAGCCGGCCGCTGTCCCTCTTGCGGCGAGAGGATAGAGGGAATTTGGAAGTGATTAAAGGGGGTATCTCCACTGGCCTGGTTTTATGATGTGCTGCCGAGTCCTGGCTCTTCGGTTATTCATATCGCAACGATAAAAATATGGTTGACTGCAGTACGGCCAGGAGATCGGCAACAGAGGAAGATAAGGAACAAATGAATTGCCAGGAAAGAATTATTTAGGAATAAGTTTGCAATCAATCTCATCGAAAGGAGAGGAAGCATGGACATTAGAACATGGGAAGGGGATAAGGTGACGATTAAGGTGGACTACGACAAATGCAATGGTAATGGGACCTGTGCGGAAATTTGTCCGACCAGTGTCTACGAGATACAGAATGGAAAAACGGTCGCTATTGCCATTGATGAGTGTATTGAATGCTGTGCCTGTGTCGAAAACTGTCCCATGGAGGCAATTGAACATTCATCCTGTTAGACTTGCCTTCTTAGTGATGAATGACCTGAGGGAAATCAGCCTCCCCGTCAAAAAAATTCAAAGGAGGTAGCCTTATGACAACAACTCCACAGCATTGTCCAGGATTTGAGAGATTCAAAAATCTGGCGGCATTTATCTGCAAATGCCCACACTGCGGGACGGAAAAAGAAATTTTCTCCGATGAATTCAACCGAGAACAAACATGCCGCAAATGTAAGCAGCCGATTGATTTCAAGAAATGTGCATGGTCTGCCGGCACGAAGCAAACGCCCTGATAAAAGTTGGACTCGAGACCAAGACCCGTCAAATACTTGTCAGTAGATTACCGTCTGGAAAGGACTCCCGGGAAAGGATGTCGTCATTTTATCACTTAATCTTCTGTCTCATTCCGGGTCCATTCTGCAATTATCTAGACCAAAAACATCGCTTCATCAAGCC
The DNA here is from genome assembly GCA_963776835.1 of uncultured Pseudomonadota bacterium. GTDB lineage: Bacteria > Desulfobacterota > Desulfobulbia > Desulfobulbales > Desulfocapsaceae > UBA2270. The sequence continues at coordinate 347,488 of CAVZOB010000007.1, read as the reverse complement.
GATGTCAGATCGGGTCGGAACTCCTCCTCACGCATATTTCAGATGATCCAACGAGCTTTCATCCGCGCGGATGAAATTTTTTATGGATCTCCTTGAGTCTGTCCTGGTCGATGTGGGTGTAGATCTGGGTGGTGGCGATGTCTGAATGGCCGAGCATGAGCTGGACGGACCGCAGGTCGGCGCCATGGCTCAGGAGGTGGGTGGCAAAGGAATGACGCAGCATGTGCGGGGAGATGGATTTACTGATCCCGGCTGCCTGCGCCGCTTCCTTGATGATCTGCCAGAAGCGGAGCCTGCTCATGGCGCGGCCCCGGTTGCTCACAAACAGGGCATTGCTGCGTCTGCCCTTGAGGATCAGCGGTCGTGCGCTCCTGAGGTACTGTTCCACGATTTCCCGGGCCGGCGTGCCAAAGGGAATAAGTCGTTCCTTGTTGCCCTTGCCGATCACCCTGACAAAGCAGGATGAGAGATTGCAGGCCGCCAGGGGGATGGAGACCAGTTCCGAGACCCTGACCCCTGTGGAGTAGAGGAGATGGAGCATGGTGTAATTTCTTTGAATCTGCGGGGTGATGGTGGCAGGCGGGGTGAGCAGTTTGATCACCTCGCTCAGGGAAAGGGCCTTGGGGAGCTGGCTGCCAATCCGCGGGAGGTCGATTGCGGCAAAGGGGTTGTGGCTGATAATGCTGCCGGCCTGTAAGAAACGAAAGAAGCTCTTGAGGGCCGAGACCCTTCTGGCGTTACTGCGAGGGGACTGGTTCTGTTTGCTGCACTGTTCCAGGAAGGTGTGCAGGGTATTGTTCCTGATCTCCTCCAGCGTTGAGATCCTCTGGCGGCGGAGAAAATTAAAAAAAAGATCGATATCAGATTGATAGGCCTGAATGGTGTTGTCTGCAAGGCGCCTTTCGGTGATCAGGTAGCGGAGAAAGAGCGACCTTGCGGATAAAAACTGTTGGGGAATGGGCTGCCGGGAAATGATCAGATGATGTGCTGCAGGCTCTCACCAGAGAAAGATACAACGCCCGGAACCGGAACAGCTCCAGGCGTTCTAATCCCTGTAGGCCTACGCCCTTCGTGTGCGGTTGAATTTCCGAAGCTTTCTGCGGGCCTCGGCTTGTTTGCGACGTTTCATGATGCTGGGTTTTTCATAACATTCGCGACGTTTCAACTCTCTTTTTATGCCATCAATCTGCAGTTTTTTCTTCAATTGTCGGATGGCGTATTCAATATCTCCGCGAACTTCAACTTCTATCATTTAGGACTCCAGTATATATAGGTTCGGGAAGAGGCCGACGGGCGGAATCTTCCTTTAAAAAAAATAGCTGATTATTGACAAGAATCTTCTTTTATAAAAAAAACTTCACGGTCTGTCAATGGATTTTTCCAAAAAGGCGAGAGAATTAAGAACCCCCGGGAAAGAATTACTCTCCATCTGCCCCTTTGCTTACAGCCTCTGATGCTGGTTTCGTCACCCAACAACATTATTTTGGATTATCGGTTGAGCCGGAGATATCTGGCGGAAAGATCTTTCCGGGATTGAGGATGTTCTGTGGGTCAAAGAGCTTTTTCAGTTGTTTCATGACCTTGAGGGTGGTGTCGTCCAGTTCCAGGGGCAAAAAGGAAGATTTGGTGATGCCGATGCCATGTTCGCCGGACAGGGTGCCGGACAGGTGGATGACCTGGCGGAACAGCCGCTCCCTGGCGATCTCTCCTTTGCGGCGCTGCTCTTCCTGGTCGCGGTCAAGCATGATGTTGACATGGATATTGCCATCACCTGCGTGGCCAAAGGTGAGGATGGTGAGACCGAGCTCCAGGGCCAGTTCCTCGGTAAAATGGACCAGCTCGGGGATCCGGGTGCGGGGCACGACCACATCCTCGCTGATCTTGTGGGGGCTGAGTTGGAAGGTGGCAGGGGAGATCGATCTCCTGGCCAGCCACAGCTCCTCTCTTTCTGATTCCGTGGCCGCCTGTCTGATGGTGCAATTTGGGGTTCTGTTCAGGAGCAGATGAAGGCGTTCCGTCTGCTCGCGAACGGCGCTCCTGCTGCCGTCAATCTCGAGCAGGAGCATGGCCTGTGTATCCGCTGCAGGTGGTTCCGGCAGCAGCTTTGCCACCAGTCCCAGAGCGGTTCTGTCCATATATTCCAGGGTGCAGGGGCAGATATTGTGGTTCAGGATTTCGGCCACCAGTCCGGTTGCCTGGGGCAGGGAACTGGAGCTGATCAGGAATGTCTCTTTGTGCTCCGGCAGGGGGATGAGGCGGGTGATGATCTTGGTGATGATCCCCAGAGTCCCCTCCGAGCCGATGAACAGCCGGGTCAGATCGTACCCGACCACCCCTTTTTCGGTGCGGGTCCCGGTGGTCAGGATCTCGCCGCTGGCCAGCACCACTTCCAGGCCGATGATAAAATCCTTGGTCACGCCGTACTTCACGGCCGAAGGCCCGCCTGCGCATTCGGCTGCGTTGCCGCCCATGGTGCAGAACTTGAGGCTGGCCGGATCAGGGGGATAAAAGAGACCAAGTTTTTTCACCTCCTGCTGAAACTCTCCGGTAATGACACCAGGCTCAACGATGGCAATCTGGTTGTCCCGGTCGATCTCCAGGATATGGTTCAGGCGGGAGAGTGCCAGCACCAATCCGCCCTGAACCGGCAGGGATCCCCCGGTCATGCCGCTGCCGGCACCTCGGGCCACCACCGGAAAGGCGTGGGTGCCGGCCAGGCGCATCAGCGCGGCAACCTGGGCCGTGGAATCAGGAAGGGCCACGACCGAAGGGAGGAAGCTTTTTCCTGTGCCGTCGTAGGAATAACAATGCAGATCCTCAAGGCTGGTGGTACAGTTTTCCCGGCCAACAATCTCGGCGATTTTTTTGATAATATCTTTATCCATATGGGTTATAATAGCCGAGTCTTAAAAAAATGAAAGGCCGATTGCAGAGTAATTGGCTCAAGAATATGAATATTGCCTTTTGTGGGCGACGGGCAACAGATGGAGAGAAAGGAGGATAGTTGTGGGTGAAGGCAAGAAAGTACGGGTGGCATTGCTGGCTGGCGGCCGTTCAAGTGAGCGGGAGGTGTCATTGAAGGGTGCCCTTGGGGTGGAGAAGGCGCTGGATCCCTCGAAATTTATGGTCACTCGCTACGATCCGGCAACGGATCTGGCGGCCCTCGCCCAGGATGCGCCGTCCATTGATGTGGCCTTTATCCTTCTGCATGGCTTATATGGCGAGGATGGGACCGTGCAGGGCTTTCTCGATCTGCTGGGCGTACCGTATCAGGGCTCCGGGGTGTTGGGCAGCGCCATGGCCATGGACAAGAATCTGGCCAAGATCATGTACCGGCTGCATGGCCTGCCGGTGGCCGAGTGGGAGATGGCGCGTCCCGAAGATCTACAGTTGCCTGAACGGTTGCTGGAGCGGCTGCAGCTGCCCCTGGTGATCAAGCCGGTGCGGGCCGGATCGAGCCTGGGGATGTCCATTGCCACCACTGTGGAGGAACTGGCAACAGGGATAAAGACGGCCTATGGGCATGATTCCCAAGTCATGGTGGAGCAGTTTATTCAAGGGCGCGAGATTACCGGCGCGGTACTTGGCAATGAAGATCTGACCGCCTTGCCTCTGGTGGAGGTTATTCCCAATAAGGAATTTCTCTTTTTTGATTATACGGCCAAATACCAGCCCGGAGCCTCCAAGGAGCTATGCCCGGCCCCCATCAGCGAAGAGCTGGGCAACAAGGCGCAGCAGTTGGCCCTGGATGCGCACAGAGCCCTCCAGCTGCGCGGCTATTCCCGCACCGATATGATTCTCACCGAAGAGGGTAATATCTATATTCTGGAGACCAACACGATCCCTGGCATGACCTCCACCAGTCTTCTTCCCCAGGCAGCTGCAGCCTACGGGCTGGACTTTCCGGCCCTGCTGGAGCGTCTGTTGGAGCTGGCGCTCCAGTGAGCCATTGCTCTTTCTCGGTTTACCCTCGAATGTTTCCCGGTAGTTGGGGAATTTCTCACTCGCCTGGTATATCGCGGATGTTAAAAGCCCCATGTTTACCAAGGAAATCAGGAGATTTGAGGATTCTGGGATTATTACATCCGGCAATATTTCGAGACCGGAGCTTTGGAACTGGACTATGATGTGGCGGATGGTTCTTTAATGTTGGCGGACTTGGGGCGACATAGGGAAAAAAGTAAATCGATCATCGTAGTGGTCGGGAAGAGAGGATTCGAACCTCCGACCTCAGCGTCCCGAACGCTGCGCTCTACCAGACTGAGCCACTCCCCGACTTATGATGTAAATTGATGTTAAGCAGAATATAGCTTGTTCGTTCTTTTCTTTCAATGTGCAAAGGATAAAAACTAGTTTTTATCCTTAAAATCTTTTTTCAAAATAGGGGGCAAGGACCTCCGGAATCTTCACTGATCCATCTTCCTGCTGATAATTTTCCAGGACGGCCAGAAGGGTGCGGCCCACTGCCAGTCCTGAGCCATTGAGGGTATGGACCAGTCGGCTCTTCTTCTGGCCGTTGGGCCGGTAGCGGATGCCGCCGCGCCGTGCCTGGAAGTCGAGAAAGTTGGAACAGGAGGAGATCTCTCGATAGGTCTCCTGGCCCGGCAGCCACACCTCGATATCATAGGTCTGGGTGGCGGAAAAGCCCAGGTCGCCGCTGCAGAGCTTGACTACCCGGTAGTGCAGGCCGAGGAGTTGCAGCACCTCTTCGGCGTCGGCCAGGAGTGACTCCAGCTCCTCGGCGGAATCTTCCGGGGTGGTGAACTTGACCAGTTCCACCTTGTCAAACTGGTGCTGCCTGATCAGTCCTCGGGTATCGCGGCCATGGGAGCCGGCCTCGGAGCGGAAGCAGGGGGTGTAGGCGGTGAATTTGACGGGCAGCTCGTTTTCTTCCAGGGTCTCGTCCCGGAAGATGTTGGTCACCGGGACCTCGGCGGTGGGAATCAGGTAGAGATCCCAGCCCTCGATCCGGAAAAGATCTTCCGCGAATTTGGGTAACTGGCCGGTGGCGGTCATGGAGGCTGAGTTTACCAGGAAGGGCGGGAGGATCTCTTCATAGCCATGCCTCTGGGTGTGCAGGTCGAGCATGAAGTTGATGAGGGCGCGTTCAAGCCGTGAGGCCAGCCCGGTGAGCAGGGCGAATCGGGCGCCGGTTATCTTGGCTGCCCGTTCAAAATCGAGGATCTGCAGGTCCTCGCCGACTTCCCAGTGTGGTTTGGGCTGGAACGAAAATGTTGGTTTTGTTCCCCATTTCCTGATCTCGACATTGTCACTGTCGTTCTGGCCAACCGGTACGGAATCGCTGCACAGGTTGGGGATGGCCATGACAATTTCCTGGAGACGGTCCTGGATATCTGTCAGCCGCTTGTCAAGTTCCTTGATCCGGTCTGAGGTTTCCCGCATCTCCAGGACCATGGGTTCGGCCTGGGCCTGGTCTTCGGGGCCGCCCTTTTTCAGCTCGGCAATATCCCTGGAGACTGTATTGCGTTTATTTTTCAGAGCCTCAACTTCAGTGAGGAGGGTGAGTCGTTCCTGATCAACTGTTGCAAAATCAACCAGTTTGTCCAGGCTCAGACCCCGTTTTGCAGTCTTTTCCTTGACAAGTTCCAGGTTCTCTCGGATAAATCGTAATTCAAGCATAATGGATTGGATGGGAGTTCAGGCTTGCTAGGCGGTTGGATTGTGGGTACGGCCGCAGCTGCGGCCTATTACAGGGAAATCTGCCCCAAAAAACAAGTTGCAGGATAAGTCCCATAACTTGACTAAACTGTTTCTGCGCTCGTTCGAGCAAATAACGTAATGAGATGAAATGGTAAGGTTTATATCAAATTAAAAAATACGAAGGTCCTCAAAAGGCCCCGGCTGAACGATTAAAAAAGTTAATTTGTCAACACAGAGTGGAAAATATCATTGAATCTGGGCGTAGTCTATCTTTTTTTGGTTGCAGACGGTAGCTACTCCATTTTTTATGGCATTGTCGCGCGTTGAGGTCTATGCAGATCTAGACTTTAAGACCCATGCCTCTCTTACTTGTCAGTTTTCTCTCTACTGGAAACAAAAAAGGCCAGCTCCAGGATGAACCCGAAACTGGCCTGAAATGTTGTAATGGTGGAGCTACGCGGGATCGAACCGCGGACCTCTTGCATGCCATGCAAGCGCTCTCCCAGCTGAGCTACAGCCCCGAATACTATTTGTATATTCTAAAAAACAACAGCTGAATACCAGGGATTTCGGGTGGTGTCAACTCTTTTCCTGTTTTTTCTGTCCTTTCCCCTTCCCTGAGGATTGTTACGAAAGAATCTCTTTCTTTCTGGCCGTTCCTTGCGAGGGCCATGGATGTTCCGATGTCGGTCGCGGAGAGAGACATGCCGAAAGGGCCTTTGGACTTTCAGTGAAGGGCATCGGGTTATGTTGGTTTTTTCCATGCAGATGATGGGTCTTTTTTTTAATCAGCGGTTTAATGCTTGGGGTATATTTCTTGCCAATGATAAGAGATTTTGGTAATATTGAATAATTTTTTGAGGAAGAATGGTGAGGACATCTCTTGCCAAGTAGTATGCAGCGAAGTAAGGAACACTCTTCCTCGATTGGAATTATTATCATCGTCCTGTATGGTGTTGAATTATCCTCGAAAGTCCGGCTATGTTTTTAGTGAGTTTGTCGTCGTTGATGGTTTGTCGAATGTGGTTGTGCATTTTTATATAAAAGGAACGATTCATGTATTCACCATTTAATTTTTTGTTTGGCTGGTTATCGAATGATCTGGCAATTGATCTGGGAACAGCGAATACAGTTGTTTATGTGAAAGGCAAGGGGATTGTCTTGCGGGAACCGTCTGTGGTGGCGGTGCGACAGGATGCCCGGGGCAGCAAGGTCCTGGCCGTAGGTCAGGAGGCAAAGCAGATGCTGGGCAAGACACCCGGGAATATTGTAGCCATCCGTCCCATCCGGGATGGGGTTATTGCTGACTTTGAGGTGACTGAGGCCATGCTTCGTTATTTCATCAATAAGGTGCATAATCGGCGAACCCTCGTTCATCCCCGCATTATCGTTTCTGTGCCTTCCGGCTGTACTCAGGTGGAAAAACGGGCGGTCCGTGAGTCTGCAGAATCTGCCGGGGCGCGGGAGGTCTATCTGATAGAAGAACCCATGGCGGCGGCAATTGGTGCCAATCTTCCCGTTACCGAACCGACGGCCAATATGATTGTTGATATTGGTGGGGGCACCACTGAGGTGGCGGTGATCTCTCTGTCAGGTATTGTCTATGCCAAATCGGTGCGGGTGGCTGGTGATAAGATGGATGATGCGATCCTCCAGTATATCAAGCGCAAGCATAATCTTGCCATCGGGGAACGGACTGCGGAGCTGATCAAAATGACAATCGGCAATGTGCAACCCGAGCTGCCTTATGAAACCATGGAGATTAAGGGGCGGGATCTGGTTGAAGGTGTTCCTAAAATCATTATCATTGGCGCCGATGAGATTCAGACGGCGATATCCGAGCAGGTAGATGTGATTATTGAGGCGGTGAAAGAGGCCCTTGAGGTAACGCCGCCGGAACTGGCAGCGGATATCGTTGATCAGGGTATTATGCTGACGGGTGGAGGCGCCCTCTTGAAAAATCTTGACAAGCGGATGCATGATGCGACAGGTCTGCCTATCATTGTGGCCGATGACCCTCTTTCCTCGGTCGTTCTGGGGTCAGGTAAGGCCCTTGATAATTTACATATTCTACGAGAAGTTACAGTGCAATAATATTGTATGGTAAACCTCTGTGTGTCTGATTTTGAAAAATGTGCCATCAATTGCTGGTGAGCGTCTTTGGCTAAAAGAGAGTCTTGAAGAAAACATCCAACGTTAAAAAGGTTCGCCCTCGTTTTGTGACGGCGAGATTGCTTTTTCTTTGCGGAATATTGCTGATCCTAGCCCTTCTCTTGTTTGGTTCCACTGTGGGTGGACAATTTGGAGTGGTTCAGCAGATGATCATGCAGGGTCTGGGTCCAGTTCAGGGTGGAACCTCTCGCATGATCAGATCTTTGCAGACGGTGACCGATGATTATCTCAGCTTGTGGAATATCAAGGATGATAATATACGTCTCAGGTTGGTTATTGCTGATTATCAGCAACAGTTGGATCAGTATCGTGAGGCCTATGCGCGGAACCGTTATCTGGAGAATGAACTTAATTTCAAAAGAGAAGAGAACTTTCCTTCTCTTACCGCGCGGGTGGTCGGCAAGGACCCATCATTCTGGTTTCAGACCGTGATTGTCGACAGGGGGAAAAGTGACGGGGTTATTGCAGGTATGGTTGCGCGCACCTCCCTGGGAGTAGTCGGACAGGTCATTCAAGTTTCCGATACGTACTCAAAGATTCTTCTAGCCAATGCCCCGAGTAGTGCCATTGACGCCATGATACAGAAGAATCGGGTCCGTGGAATTTTAAAAGGGGCGGCCGATAAGGGGTATGTACTCAATTACGTTCTTAAAAATGCTGACGTTATGGTCGGTGACCGTGTGGTCACGGCTGGCATTGGCGGTGTATTCCCCTCAGGAATCCAGCTGGGCACCGTATCTGCTGTGCGCTCACAACGCCGGGGAATGTTTCAGGATATTGAGATTACTCCCGTTGTTGATTTCGGGCAATTAGAGATGGTCTTTATTGATCTTTCCGAAATACAGAAAATAGGCGAAGAGATGGGACCTGCAGTTGAGCCTGTCGTCGAGTAAATCTTATGCTGATGCTCAGTTTTTGGCTGGTGGGAATAACCCTTGTTATAATCCAGACCTCAATATCTCAGTTTCTTCCCTCCTGGCTGGAATTACCGGATCTGATCTTTATCTTGATTGCTTTCATTGCCTATCGGTTTGACTGGTTGCGCGGCTTGCTTCTTGTTATTGTTTTTGGCTGGATAATGGATGTTGTCTCTGGCCTGTATCTGGGGACCTATCCCCTGCTCTATCTCTTCCTCTTTATCTCACTCAAGATTTTCAAAGAAAATAGTCCGGTTAAAGAGATTGCCTACCAGATTCCATTGGTGGGAGTTACCTTCTTTACTGGCTATTCCTGCCTCTATTCTTTTTATTATTTGGCCTTGCCTGGCATCTTGCCTGAGTGGTCCTGGATCAAGATATTGCAGGAGACGTTTATCCTGATTGTGGCAACAATTCCCTGTTTCCTTTTGTATAACAGTTTGTTTGAAAAGATATCCAGGCGTCGTTTTGTGCCGCCGCGCATCCTGCGTAAGCGTTCAGGCAATTACTTCCGTTGACAGAGGTTACTTTTGTGGACTTTAAAAAATGATTAAATGGACCTTCCTGAAAGAACTCGGAGAGATCTCTGAATACGATCAGGCTGCCTTGGATGCTCTCCGCAAGAGGATATTCGGTGCGGGAATGGTGGTTCTTTTTTTTGTTGCGATGATTTTTTTGCGCCTCTGGTTCCTGCAGATTCACAAAGGGGAAGAGTATAAAAACAGGGCTGAGAATAATCGTGTGCGAATTCAAGAGGTGGCCGCCCCACGTGGTGATATCCTTGACCGGAATGGGAAGGAACTGGTTACGAATCAGCCTTCATTTAATGTCGTGCTGGTGCGTGAGGATTCCAATGATATTGATGGCCTTTTGAAGCGCTTGTCGGTGGTTCTCAAGGAAGATGTTTCAACTCTCTGGGAGAGGATCAGGGATGCGGAGAGTAAACAGAAACATATCCCTATTCTGTTAAAGGAGAATCTGAGCTGGGATACCCTGGCCTATTTGGAAACGCATAATAAAGAGTTTGCAGGGATTCGTATTGAGGTCTTTCCACGTCGAGTTTATCATTATGGTGATATGGCCTCTCATATCATTGGCTATCTGGGTGAAATCAGTAAAAATGAGCTTGAGGCGACAGGCGCTGATTTTTACCGGGGGGGAGACCTCGTAGGCAAGATGGGTCTAGAAAAAATCCTGGAAGAAGAATTACGAGGGGAAAAAGGAAGTGATTCTTCAGAGGTAAATGCCCTCGGTTTTGAGCAGCAGCAGCTGACCCAGGTGGAACCTGTCCCTGGCCATGAGGTGCGTTTGACCCTTGATATGGATTTACAGCAGGTGGCGGAAGAGGCCATGGACAAAGATGAAAAATCCGGGGCGGTGGTGGCCATGGAGGTTAAAACCGGACGTCTTCTGGTGCTTGCCTCCACACCGCGTTTGCATTTGCCGGACTTTGAAGGTGGCATCTCCACCAAAAACTGGAAAGCGCTCCTGGAAAACCCCAAGCATCCTCTGATCAATAAGGTATTACAGGCCATGTATCCGCCGGGTTCAACCTATAAAATGGTGACTGCGCTGGCAGGATTGGCCACAGGGGTGATAACCAAGGATACCACGTTCTTTTGTCCCGGCTATATTTCGTTTGGAAATCGGCGTTATAACTGCTGGAAGCATGGTGGACACGGGACAGTGGATCTAAAGCGGGCAATTAGTGAGTCCTGTGACGTCTATTTCTATAATGTGGGGATGCGGGTAGGGGTCGATGCCTTGGCCAAATATGCGAATATACTTGGGCTCGGGTCTAAGACCCAGGTGGAGCTTGAATATGAAAAGAGTGGACTTGTCCCGACCAAAGAGTGGAAGAAAAAGAAATATGGGGTGAAATGGCAGGATGGAGAGACCCTGTCGGTGGCTATCGGTCAGGGGTTTAATCTGGTAACACCCATTCAGCTCTGTCAGATGACGGCAATGCTGGCCAATGGCGGGAAGCGCTATGTACCACAGCTCATTGAGAGTGTCACCGATGCAGACGGCAAAATCCTGGAGTCGTTTACACCAAAACTGGCAGGCGAGCTTCAGGAGAATGAATGGAAATATCTGGCGATGATCCGCGAAGGGATGGTTGAGGTTATTCAAGGGGCCAGGGGGACAGCCCGTGTGGCTCGTATCGAAGGCATGAATATGGGCGGCAAGACGGGTTCAGCTCAGGTGGTGCGCGTGGAACAGTACAAACATCTCAAGGAAGAGGATATTCCCTATAAATACAGGGATCATGCCTTGTTTATCTGTTTTGCCCCGGCTGAAAACCCTGAAATTGCAGTAACTGTTGTAGTTGAACACGGCCTGCATGGAGGATCGAGTGCGGCGCCTGTGGCCAAGGTGGTGATGGAGAAATATTTTGCCGACAGGTTGGCTGTGGATGCAATCAGGAAGGACATTGTTCAATGAGATCGCTGGGGATTGCTAACTCTTTCGAAAATTTTTTGTGGAAGGTGAAAGATGTTTCGCGTGGATAGACGTTTTCTCATGAATTTTGATTGGGTTCTCTTATCGTTATTATCGCTGGTCTGTGGTATGGCATTTCTTAATCTGTATAGTGCCACCTATCCACCCCTTGGAGGAATACCGCCTTATCTAAAACAGAGCTATCTTCTATTGATGGGAGGGGTAGGTATCATCTTTCTGATCAGTTTTGATTATAAAGAACTTCATCTATGGAATTATCCAATCTATTTTCTGGTCATCTTCTTACTCCTGTTGGTAATCTTTATTGGCAATAGCGCTGGAGGAGCTCAACGCTGGATCAACCTTGGTTTTTTTCAGTTGCAACCCTCTGAGCCTGCCAAGTTGATGATGGTGATAACGTTGGCCAGTTATTATTCCCGGAAAGAGGTGGTTGGTGGTTATTCTGTCAAGGATCTGCTCATCCCCATCATCCTTATGGCCATCCCTTTCACCTTGATCCTGATCCAGCCGGATCTGGGAACGGCTTTGATGTTTGTCATCATCTTCATCTCCATGACGGTTTTTGCCAGGCTTCGCTGGTCCACTTATATTATCCTGGGACTGTCGGGTATAGCCATGGCAGTGTTTGGCTGGTTGTATGTGCTGAAATCTTACCAGAAGCAAAGGGTCGAAACATTGTTGAACCCGGCGAAAGATTCCCTGGGTGAGGGGTATCAGATCCTGCAGTCAAAGATTGCAGTGGGGAGTGGAGGTCTGTTCGGGAAGGGGTATATGGAGGGCACCCAGGGCCATCTTCATTTCTTGCCGGAGAGACACACAGATTTTGCTTTCTCTGTCTGGTCCGAAGAATGGGGTTTTACCGGTAGTCTCTTTTTTTTATGTATTTATTTCTTCATGCTTTTTTGGGGCCTGCATGTGGCCATGTCGGCAAGGGACCGTTTTGGCCTGTTTCTTGCCTTTGGTGTGGTGGTACTCATCTTCTGGCAGGCCGTAATTAATCTGCTGATGATTCTCGGATTTCTACCAGTGGTTGGTATCCCATTGCCCCTCTTCAGTTACGGCGGCTCTTCTCTGCTGACCACCTTGCTTGGCATGGGAATATTGATGAATGTGAGTATGCGTCGTTTTCAGACAGGAACTACGCTTGAAAGTTGTGATATGTGATAATCTCGTAGTTTACTGTATACGTTAAGAATACTTCTGCGTTTTTTATGCTAAAATAATTGCGAGAGACTTGCTTCTCAGGCATTGAGGCATATATTAAAAACTAAAGGTATTTTTTGCTCCGGATTCGAAGCGTAAAAATGCCAGGGAATGTGCCTTGCGGCGCATCATTGATAATGACGCTGTCTTTATCGTCATTAGAGCATTAATGGAGGAACTGTATGGAACTGAAGATCGAAACCAGGAACGTAGAGTTGCGAAAAGTATGGCAGGAGAGGATCGAGGAAGAAAAAGAAAAAATGGTTCGTCATTATGCGAACTTTGTGTTGCATCTTCGTGTTTCCATTGAGGGAACGAAACACCATAAAGAAGGTGGGTTTGAACTCAAGGTGGTGGCATCAGTGCCAAATGATACCGTTGTGGTCTCTAGAAAGGGAGAAAGCATGAATGCCCTGCTGGTGGAGGCCTTTGATGTCCTCTCTCTCCAGTTAAAAGAGATACTGCGGAAAAAACGGAAAGATCAGAAAGGGATGGATGCTGGTGTCGAGGTCAGCAGTTTTGGAGTAGTTTGCAAGGTTTCCCCCTTCGAATCCTATGGATTCATTGCTACCCCTGATGAACGGGAAATTTATTTTCACGAAAATGCCTTGAAGGATATCTTGTTGGATCAGTTGATAGAAGGTGACGAGGTCATGTACGGAGAGACCATCGGAGATAAAGGGCCGCAGGCCTCTTGGGTGCGAGCCGCCAGATAAGTACAGAGGAACAGAAGAATAAAATCAGGGCCCTGCATGGATTAGTTCTGTGCGGGGCCTTTTGCATTGTGGCAGGAAACTCCTCATTCTCCTTGTCATACAAAGGTGGTAGTGGTAGAAGGTTGATTTTTAACGATGATTGTTTTTGGGTACCTCAAAGATGCAATTTTTGTAGGCGGCAAGGTTTCCTTCCATTTAGGGGCCGTTACGAAAAATAGTACATTTTAAACTCTACGGCTCCTAATGCCGTTTTTGACATCCGGATGATCCTCTTCTTTTCCCATATGGTTGATCGGGCCCCCTTTTTTATTCTTCCTGGAGTATCTTGTGAATAGCGAAGTGTATCTCATTGATGGCAGCGCCTATATCTACCGGGCCTACCATGCCATTACCCCCTTGACCACGAGTCAGGGGCTGCCTACCCATGCAGTATATGGATTTTTCAACATCCTGCGCCGTATTCTGCGGGAGAAAAATCCGCTCTATCTGGCGGTGGCCTATGACAGTCGAGGGCCGGTGTTTCGTCATGAGATGTATAGTGCATATAAGGCTAACAGGACCGTCATGCCCGAAGATCTTCAGGTTCAGATCCCCTACATTAAAGATCTGGTGCGGGCCTTTAATATCTGTTCCTTCGAAATTCCAGGGGTTGAGGCCGATGATATAATTGCCTCGGCCGCCCGGCAATTGAGTCGTCAGGGGCATAAGGTAATTGTGGTCTCCGGCGACAAGGATCTTCTGCAACTGGTGGGTGATCAGGTCATTATCTGGGATCCCATGCTCGACAGGGTCATGGATAGTCAGGCGGTGCAAGATAAATACAACGTGAGCCCAGATCAGCTTTTGGACTTATTCGCCTTGATTGGTGACAGCTCTGACAATATTCCCGGGGTCCCGGGTATAGGTCCCAAAACCGCGGAGATATTGATCAATCAGTATGGGACTCTCGAGGGCATTTATGCCCACCTGGAAGGGATGAAAAAGTCGAAGATGAAGGAGCGTCTAGATGAAAATCAGGATCTGGTCTTCTTGTCCCGGGATCTGATTCGTCTCAAGGAGGATCTTCAGGTTCCCCTGGATCTGGAGGCCTATATACTACCCTCTCCTGATCTTGACCAACTGCAGGACCTCTATAAAAAACTTGAATTCACCAGCCTGATTGATGACAAAAAGCAGGGGGAGCGTATAGCCACAGATGGGTTCTCTCTAGTTCAGAATGCTGCACAATTACAGGATCTCGAACAGGTTTTATCAGGGGCATCCCTGCTGGTAGTCGATACCGAGACAACCTCCATCTGCGCGCGAACGGCAACACTTGTTGGCATCTCCATCTGTGTTGATCTGGTGAAGGCCTGGTATATCCCGCTGAATCATCAGGATGGTGAGGGGATTCGCTTGTCTGGTCAGCTTGATCCAGAGCTGGTGGCCGAAAGGCTGCGGCCCTTTCTCGAGGACTCGGATCTGCCGAAGCTTGGGCATAATATCAAGTATGATTATACGGTGATCCGTCAGAACTTGGGGATACGCCTTGGTGGCCCGCTCATTGACACCATGATTGCGGCCTATCTGATTGAACCCACCAGGCGCTCCTATAAACTTGATGATCTGTGTTTGGATATTGGGCTGATGCTCACCTCGTTTAGCGAGGTGGTTCATGGGGACACTCGGGCAGCCGCCTTCGCTTTTGTGGAGATGGAGACTGCCAGGGATTACAGTTGTGAAGATGTCTACGGGGCTCTTCGTATCTGGCAGGATTTTGAACCGGTTCTTCAAAAGCTGGATCTGCATGCCCTTTTCTTCGAGGTGGAAATTCCACTGATCCCGATTCTGGCCGAAATGGAGCTTGTCGGGATCTGTGTTTCGACCCACGTCCTGGATGAGTTGTCTATTGAATTCAAGGCGAAGCTGTGTCTTATGGAACTGGAGATATACCAACTAGTCGGCAGAAAGTTTAATATTCAGTCTCCAAAGCAATTGGCAGAGATCTTATTTGACGAACTGCAGCTTACCTGTGGTCGTAAGACCAAGACCGGCTATTCAACCGATATGAAGGTTCTGGAAAAATTAGCCATGAGTCATGAACTGCCGGCCATGATCATGTGCTATCGGAATCTGGCCAAGTTGCAGTCAACCTATGTGGAGAAGTTGCGGGAGCTGATAGATACGGTTTGTGGCCGGGTGCATACTTCCTATAATCAGACGGTAACAGCCACAGGCAGACTCTCTTCCAGTAATCCCAACCTGCAGAATATCCCTATTCGCTCGGAAGAAGGGAATCGTATTCGGCAGGCCTTTGTCCCGGCTGAGGGGCTGATTTTTCTTTCGGCCGATTATTCGCAGATTGATCTCCGGGTTTTGGCCCATTATTCGCAGGATCCCGTTTTGCTCCAGGCCTTTAGAAGCGGTGGCGATATCCATGCCAGGACAGCTGCCCAGCTTTTTTCCATCTCGCCACTGCTGCTCACTTCTGAGATGCGGCGGGTGGCCAAAACCATCAATTTCGGCATTGTCTACGGCATGAGCAGTTTTGGTCTTGCCGCACAGCTGAATATCAGCAGGAGAGAAGCCCAGATCTTTATTGATCGCTATTTCCAGTTGTACAGCGGGGTCAGGCAATTTATGGAGGATATTGTGGAAAAGGCAAGGGTTGATGGCTTTGTAACAACCCTGCTGCATAGACGCAGAATGCTGCCTGAGATTAATTCGAGGAAAAAAGCGGATCGGGAATTTGCTGAACGTACTGCCATTAATACCCCTATTCAGGGAACGGCAGCCGATATTGTTAAACTGGCCATGATTCAAGTGGTCAGAAGCCTGGAAAAAGAAGGACTCGGAGCGCGTCTTCTTCTCCAGATTCATGATGAACTGGTCTTTGAATTACCCGAAGCGGAGATAGAAGAAACAATGAAAATTGTCAGACCGGCAATGGAGGATGTCTTAACCCTGGATGTGCCTCTGGTGGTAAATTTTGTGACAGGTGAAAATCTGGGCAAGGTCGAGTGAATTGATTCATGGATAACTGGGATATGGGAGTCTATCTATAACTGCGTGAAAAAGGATAGGCTTTGTTTCCTTATTCTTCGGCTTCAGGTGCTGCTTCGCCTTCCGTCTTCGGGGTCTCGTCTGGCTGCTCATCCTCATGAGTCTTTTTTCGCTCTTTCTTTTCGGTTTGTTTTTTTAACCGATTTAATTCTTTTGTTCTTTTTTCACCCTGGTAATTGGTCCGTCTAGCCAAAATTGTCTCCTGTGAATCTTTGGGATGTATTGAGAGCATAAAAAAAGCCCCGCATATTTTATGCGGGGCTTTTTTTATATCTACTGGTTCTTACAGTTTGACAACGTTCTCAGCTGCTGGGCCTTTGGCACCATCAACTACATCAAACTTGACGCGTGCACCCTCATCAAGGGACTTGAAGCCGTCGCCCTGAATTGCGGAGTGATGAACGAAAACATCTTTTCCGCCATCCTGCTCAATAAAACCAAAACCCTTAGAATCATTAAACCATTTTACTGTACCTTCTGCCATTTTTACTACTCCTTGATATTGTGTTCCCTATGGAAACGTATTATAGGGATGCCTGGTTACGTGTTTCTCTCTGGAGAAATCCGTTTCTGGGCCCCCTTGTATTTACTGGTTTTTTTTACAGTTTAACAACATTCTCAGCTGCTGGGCCTTTGGCACCATCAACAATGTCAAAACTGACGCGTGCGCCCTCATCAAGGGACTTGAAGCCGTCGCCCTGAATTGCGGAGTGGTGTACAAAAACATCTTTTCCACCGTCCTGCTCAATAAAGCCAAAACCTTTAGAATCATTAAACCATTTTACTGTACCTTCTGCCATTTTTCCTACTCCTTTGTACTTGCTTCCATCTGGAAACCTTTTTTTAATAACACCAGGCCATTGATAAACAGTCTGGCGTGTTTGCCTCAAGTTACACTTGGGGTCATTCTTATCTTTTTGAAAATGTGGAGCCACCGAAGCCAACGGCTTTAGCCCGTTTATTATTAAAAGTGCTCGCTGTCGAACCTGTTTTTTTCTTATTCCATGTCCTGGCTGCTCCGTCTTTCGGGGCTGGGTTCCGGTCCTGGGCATCAAGCTTGAAGTCGGACACGGTCTCCCTGAGAATTCTTTTGCCCAGGGTCTGTTCAATCATTTTGATGATCTTGTCGTCATCGGCAGTTATAAAGGTGAATGCCTCACCGGTACAGGCAGCACGGCCGGTACGTCCGGTGCGATGGGTATAGGCCTCGGCGGTATCGGGAACGTCATAATTGACGACATGCGATATCCCGGAGACATCAATGCCGCGGGCTGCGATATCTGTGGCCACCAAAACATTGTAGGTGCCGTTTTTGAAGCCATCCAGGGCCTGTTGCCGTTTGCTTTGTGATAAATTCCCCTGCAGGGAAGTTGCACGGTAGCCGGAGTTTTCCAGCTGCTGGGCAACATTCTTGGCCTTATATTTTGTCTTGGTGAAGACCAGAGTGGTCGTCATTCCCTTTTGTTCCAGTATATTTTTCAGCAAATCGGTTTTGCGTTTCTGCTCAACCGGGATCAAGGAATGGGAGATGGATGCCGCCGCCTGGGTATGATTGATCTGCACCGTCGCGGGATTGGTGAGAATATCCTCGGCGAGATGGCGGATCTCCTTGGGCATTGTTGCTGAAAAGACCAGAGACTGCCGTTTTTTTGGAACAGATTTCAATATTCGTCGAATATCAGGCAAAAAACCCTTGTCAAACATATGATCGGCCTCGTCGAGGATCAATATCTCAACATTGGCCAGATTGATTGCCCGGTCGTTCATGTGATCAAGCAACCGTCCGGGGCAGGCAACAATGATCTCGACCCCTTCCCGAACCTTCCTGGCCTGAACCACCTTGCTGACTCCGCCATAAATTACGGCACTGCGCAGGTTGGTCAACTGGGCCATTTTTTCTATATAACTATGAATTTGTTCAGCAAGTTCCCGGGTCGGGGCCACGATCAGAGCTCTGACCTTCTTTCTCGGACCGTCAAGCAGACGTTGCAGGGTGGGAAGTACAAAGGCGGCTGTCTTTCCGGTTCCGGTTTGGGCCAGACCAAGGAGATCACGACCTTCGAGAACAGGTGGTATTGCTTGTAGTTGAATGGGTGTAGGTACTGTATAGCCGCATTTCTCGATGGCGGTGGCGATGTGAGGGTGAAAATTAAAGACTGTAAAACTCATTAAAACTCCTTTTGATTAGTACTGCTCGTGTTGCTTCTCATGTTCAGGTTTATTGTAAAGTGACTGGACGCAGAGGAAGCATGAATTGTTTATCCTGAATCAGGAAAGCAAATTCTGGTTTTGATAAAAGAAAAATATGCCGATGGGCGAGCAGATTTGATTCCAACCAAGATGTGCTGTGTGTATTCAATGGGATAGTGTGATTGATTGAATATTGACCAAGGCATAACCGTGATCTGTCGACGGTGTTATCCTTGTTTCTATTCTTTTTTGTGTTGTTACTAATGAGGGGAAAATAATTGTATTCTATGCCATTTAAAGATTGTCATGCTGCAGGATTAATGTCAATAAAAAAATCAACTGTTATCCTGGTAAGTGATCAGCAAAAACTTTAACGACATTGAACGATGCAAGAAACACAGCGGAGAGGTGACGAGAAAAGAATGTGCATGAACTCATTTTTAGAATATACTCTGCTTTTTTTTTTAATGCTACAAAATAATGCGATTTTTTTTGGAAACAAGTAAACTGATCTCGAATTGTACCCCTTTCTCTTGATACAAGTTGCAGGGGTAAAGCAGATTAACAAGTAAAAGAAAATATCTTATTTGGATAGTAACTGTCAGGAAAGAACGGAATGGATAGAAAAGAGACGATGTCCGGCCTTTATTGCCGCCGGCTGCAGCAATTTACGGATGAGGTGACGGTTTATCCTGTCAGTTGTGAGAAATTGGCCGCCGGAAGAACAGACCGGGAATGGCTGGATGGGATTTTGGCCGGTGGTGCCAGAGTCGTGCAGCTTCGGGATAAGGAGAGCTCGGATCGGGAACTTCTCGCCAAGGCTCGTTATTTCCGTGAAAAAACCAGAGAGGCAGGAGCCTTGTTTCTTTTGAATGATAGACTGGATATTGCCCTTCTGGCTGACGCGGACGGAATGCATGTGGGGCAGGACGATCTGTCGCCGGATGATATCCGGAAACTGGCCCCTGATTTTTTGATCGGTCTTTCCTGTAATACCTTGGAACAGGCCCAAAGATTAGGTGAACAGGTGATACAGGGGGATTGTCCTGTATCTTATTTTAATGTGGGGCCTATATATGCCACGGCGACTAAACAGGGGCTTCGTGAGTTCATCGGACCTCAGTCCGTTAAGCAATTTACGACCCTCTGTCCTTTGCCATTTACGGTGATGGGCGGAATAAAGAAAAATCATATTCATGCATTGTGCTCTCTGGGTGTCAGGCGGTTGGCTGTGGTGACCGCCATCAGCGAAGCCGTTGATATTGCAGCTGAGACAGCATGCTGGATCAAAGAAATAAGCGCATTTTCGCATGCTGCAAGGTAAGACGATGGATTTATCTGAAAAACTAACTGTGCTTGTCTCGGAGATAGAACTTTTCATCCGGTATGGAGTACAGGAGGGTGAACAGCAGGGTGCATTTGATCTTCTTCAGTATTATAAAAATGATAGCCTTGCCCTGCAACTTATGAGGTCATTTTATACCTCTCTTCCCGAGATCCATGAAGAGGCTGTGGTCGCCATTGTTTTTATTGAGAAAAAAGATGATATCTTTCTGATGGGGCTCACCACTGCCAGTCGCAGCTATCTCTATCTGGCCACTGACCAGAAGGCACTTTTGCTTGGTGAATACGGGGATGAAATTGCCGAGCCGGAAGCGCTTGCCTGCTTCGGTTATGCTGATGTCAAAGGATTCTTTGACAAATATCCATCGCTTTCTGCATGTGAAAAGTATGAACCTGCGAGTTCGGCAGGTTCAAGGTTCTGCCCGGTATGCTCGGCTGCGGTGGGAGAGGTTCATCTCCTTGGTTGTCCAGTGGAGGTCTGTCCCTGGTGTGATGGACAGTTCAGCCGGTGCGGATGCCGTTTTGAGAAACTGGGGGTTGAGGCGCTGGAAGAGGAAGAGCTGGAAGAGCTGGAAAAAATCCTGGAGGAGAAGGGACGTATTCCCTATAGCAGGGAACAATGTCCGTCCTATCCGTCAGAAAAAGACGAATAGGACGGACCCACCTGGTAGGGACGAAGAACTACCGCTTGCCGTCAATACTTTTCAGATATCGGAAGATATCGGAATCTGTAGAGAGGACAAGGGAGGTCTTGCCGCCGATTATCTCTCCATAGCTTTCCAGGGTCTTGGTAAAGGCGTAAAATTCTGGATCCTGGCCATAGGCCTCGCCAAAGATCTTTGATGCCTCGGCATCTGCCTTTCCTTTGATGCCGAGCGAGTCACGTTGGGCGGTGGAGGTAATCACCTTTAACTCACGGTCAACTGTACCGAGAATTTCGGCTTTTTTTCCTTCCCCGGTGGAGCGTTTTTCCGCAGCAATACGTTTCCTCTCCGAGATCATGCGGTCGTAAACTTTGAGGCGTACAGACTCAATATAGTTGACCCGCTTGAGCATGACGTCAATCAGCTCGATACCGTATTGCGAGGTAGCCTTGGCTGCTGTCTCAACAATCTTATTGCTGATAAGATCACGGCCTTGTTTGGGGGAAGTCCCTGGACTTTTATTGGCGGCGGCCATGGTCTCCTCAGACCAATCCGAGCTGCGGATGATTTCAATAAGATCGTTTTTGTTCACCATGTCCCGCACAGTGCCGTCAATGATATCGTCGAGCATGGATTGGGCCCGGTTTTCGGTCTTGACCGCCTGCATATATTTCAAGGCATCCGTGATCCGCCAGCGGGCTGTGACGTCCAGATAGACATAGGTCTTGTCTCCAGTCGGGATTTGATTGGGTTCGCCATCCCAGATCTGAATTTTTTTGTCAAACAGGTTGACATGTTGGACAAAAGGAAGCTTCAGGTGCGGACCGGCTGTGGTTATTGGGGTGCCGACCGGGGCGCCGAACTGGGTTATGACTGCCTGCGTTCCCTCTTCCAGGATAAAGAAACCATCGTAGATGACCACAATAGCCAGGAGGATGAGACCCGCCAGCAAAATTTGAGCTATTTGTTTCATTTTTAGTTTCCTTGTTCTATTGATTTGGGGCTTATGGGGCCTTGAGGGGCGGAGAGGTTGAGCAGGGGCAGCGGTGATTTCTGGTCTTCATCGATAACATAGACAGATGCCACACCCGGCATGATCTTCTGCATGGCCTCCAGGTACATGCGCCTGCGGGTGACCTGTGGGGCGTTTTTGTATTCCTTGAGGATGGCCAGAAATCGACCGGTCTCGCCCTGGGCCTCATTGACCCTGGCCACCGCGTAGCCGTGCGATTCTTCAATCGTCTTTTTCGCATTACCCCGGGCCTTGGGGATTATCTTGTTGTAGGTCTCTTCCGCTTCATTTACGAGCCGTTTCATGTCCTGATCCGCCTCGTTGACCTCGTTGAATGCAGGCTTGACAGGTTCAGGAGGGTTGATGTCCTGAAACTGGACGGTGCCGATGGAGATTCCTGCCTCCAGTTTATCCAGTTGGGTCTGCAGTTCTTTTTTCGCATCCGCAGCCAGGAGATCCCGATTGCCGAGGACATAATCGAAATCCATATTGCCGACCACCCGCCTCGTGGTACTCTCAGATATGTCACGTACTGCCTGTTGAACGTTTTTGACCTTAAAAAGAAAATTGAGGGGATCGCTGACCCGGTATTGGACGATCCAGGCAACATTGATCACATTGGTGTCGGCGGTGAGCATCAGCGATTCCATCTCATAACCGCTTCGGTCAAACGTGCTTTGCTGGCCAGGGGTGCGGCTGCGAAAACCAAACTCCTCTTTTCGAATTCCCTCCACGTCAACTTTATACAGGGTGTCGATAAGGGGAAATTTGAAATGGAGTCCTGACTGAGTTGTCCGCGAGTATTGTCCCAGACGGAGGACAACCCCTACCTCGCCTGGAGAGATCTTGTAAAAAGAGGCATAAATACTCTGAAGGATCAGGATGGCAAGGATAAAGGTCAGCAGTTTGCCTACTCCGGCCATGGGGTTGCCAGGTTGAGAGGAAGTGGCCTTTCCTGGGCCGCTCGATTTCTTCGAGTCTGAAAAATAATCCTGCAGCTTTTTTATGAAAAGGGCCACAAATTCTTCAGGGGTCTGAGGCTTTTTTTTCTGACCCCAGGGTGGCTGTTGATCCTGGTTGGACATAGAGATGTTCTCCTGTTTTGGTTGTAGGGTAGAAGGGGCTACCTTCTGAATATTATTGTATTATTTTTGTCAAATGATCCGATGGATTAAATACTTTTCAGGGCGTATAGGTAACAAGTCCATTTTTAATCTTTTTAAATTAGTCTGTTATCCTCTTGGATTTTTCTCTTATCTTATTCGAAAGTCAAGGTGCTTTCTTCCAAGGTAGCCCCGTAAGTTCCGAGAATGGTCCGCAAGTGTACGCTCGTCGTAGGAATTGATCATTGACGGGGCGGATCATCCGGGCACTTCAGAGATGCCCCTGGCCCCTTCTTCTTTATGATGATAGACCGGCCTCATTCCCAGCTCTGATTTCAGGCTGCGGAGGACCGTCTGCAGATCGCTCAACATGGTAGAGGTCCGCCACAGGGTTGCCTCATCCCAGGACAGCTCGTTGGTGCGCAGGCAATAGACTCCGGGATGAGTCAATTGCTTTCCGGAACGGGGATAAGCTCCCAGGTCAAGGCCGTCACGATGTTGTTTTCGTCGGCACTGAGGTTGATTGTATCGTGCTGATCGGTTCCATGGCTTTTTTACTGAAGCCGCCCGATTCTCTGGAGCATCTTATCCTTATCTTTCTTTTTGTTGCAGCGGGGCTTTTGAGGCCATCCGCCAACTTTTGCAGGCCATCTTCGAAAGCCTTGCAGGAGCGGACGGTCATGGGGCTTTTCCTTTTTCTGCCGCTCCTCGGAGAAACAGTAAAGCCGCGCTTCCTGGCCAACTTCGCTGACCACTTTCTGGAAGTGAACAGTCAACCCTGTGGCAGTGGAAATAGAGGCTGCAGCTTCTTGAAACTGGAGTTTTCGCTCGCGACTGACGATCAGATACCGGTAATCATGTGCAAGCATACCAGTCCACCACGGAAGGTCAACACTTATTTAATAAACCATTGAAAACATGGCACTACAGGGTGCAAAATCAGCAACTTTTTTTAACTTATGGAGCTTTTTTGATAAAAAATCTGAATTTGACTGGAAAGTTTTCTGAAAATGTTAAATATGGGTCAAGATTCGACTTGGACCTGATTTGCAGTAAGAAAAGAGGTCAATTTGCAGCCCTCGGGCAGTGCACCTGATGGCCATAACTGCTTCCTGATTATATGTAAATGAGCGTGGTTCTAATGAACTCTTGTATCTGGGCGATGGTGGAAGAGCTGGCCGTGATAAAAGGGTGTCCGGTTCTTTTTTCCTGAGCAGGTTCTGGCGCCAGACCCTGCCTGCCGGGACAAAACCAAAGGTGCCTCTGGGGAGTAGGACACGTCAGTATTCTCTGAAAAACGGGGAGGAGTTTGAAAGAAAACAGAGGGTGAAGAGCAGGAAAATGGCCTCAAGGGCTGGCTGGGAAAAGCTGACATCCAGAAAGGGCTTTTTCAATGAAATAGGGCAGGCTGTTCTCAAGCCAGTTGTCATATCCCTCGTCCCGTTCATGGAAGACTTGTGAGTTTTGCTTCCAATCTCTTGTTTTCTTTCGCATTTTTCTTGATCAGGAAATAGAGCTGTCCTTTTTCCTTCATATTGCCGGCAGCTATTTCGGCGTAATGCCCATTTCCCCAGAACAGGTCGGCCCGACCAGCACCTTTGATGGCCGCACCCGTATCCTGCGGCAAGACAAAACGCTGCATGGACTCCCATCTCAGGAACTGACCTTCCTGGTCAAGTACTGGTTTTTGTGAGACCAGATAGGCCATAACACCTGTGGGCAGGGTTGCGGGATCCACGGCGATGGATCGTCCAGCGGTGAGTGGCAGGCCCAAACTGCCGGTAGGGCTCTCCTTTTTTTTATTCCATTGAAAAAAAACAAATCGGGGATTGTAGTGCAGTATCCGTTTCTGATCATCTCGATTCTGCTCCAGGTAGTGGCGGATGGTTGGCATGGTGGCCTCTTCGCGGGTCATCTTCTTCTCATCAACCAGCAGCTTGCCGATACTTTTGTATTCCCGGCCATTGGTCGCCGCAAATTGAACGGAACGCAGAGAACCATCCTGCAGGCGGATCTTACCTGAGCCCTGGATATGTAGGAAAAAGGCATCGACGGGGTCCTGCAGGTAAACCAGTTCCCCCCCTGCCAGCAGGTTTCCCTCTTCTATCTCTGCCCTGGTCCAGAAGGGGATCATTTCCCCATCTCTATCTTGACGGCCGGCTGTTTTCTTGCCGTCAGGATTCCGATAGGTAAGGAGCGAATCAGGAGGGGTATAGAGGGGATGGATAAAGGGTGCTTTTCTGGTCAGGCTGCCCTCTACAAGTGGCTCATAATAGCCGGTGATCAGCATTTCTCCTTTTTTCCCTTGAGATCGGCCAGTATGCCGACCATTTGCCTGATAGAGGATGAAGTTTTCCCGTAGGGCATGATCGAATTCAGCCGGGCTTGGGTTCTGCTTGAGGATGTCAAGAAAGGTCTCCATGGATTCCAGAAGACAGTCCCTGGAGTAGAGCTCCTTCCCCAGTCGAATGACGATGTCGGATGGGAGCCTTCGCAGATAGTGCAGGTGGCGTGTCGCTGCTGTGACCAGGCTTTTGCTGTCCAGGTCATCCCGGAAGGGTGGGATCTGATTTTGTTGGGGGGTCAGCAGGGATGATTCTTGAGCATGGCCATGGATCGGCCACGACCACAGGCAGAGGAAGAGAATGACCACGGTCCATCTCCTGGCCGGTGATGGACCGTGATTTGAGGATGATGAAAAGCTCATGGTCTCAGGGGTTTTGTTCCAATGCCCTCGCCAGTTCACAGACAGCCATGGCATATCGGTTGGAATTGTTCCATGCGGTAATGGCCTGGAAGTTCGGATATGCGGCTACATAGCGCATGCCCCCACCGATTAAGGGTGATTTTTCAAGGCCGACGATGGACAATTGTTTGTCTCCGGGTGGGGGCGGCAGCTTGATCCCCTGGATAGTACTGACACGTTGCCAGTCAATCCTGTTTTTCGTTCCCTTGCTGGCCTTGATCAGTTCCTCTCCTTTTAACTCGCTGCCGATCTCCACATAACGTGGGGCATCGAGAACCCAATGGTAGCGACGGAGATAGTTGGCAATTGAGGCCAGGATATCGTCGACAGAGGTAAAGACATCACGCTTTTTATCTCCGTCAAAGCTTATGGCATATTCCCGGTAACTGGAGGGGATGAATTGGGTCTGGCCAAAGGCACCGGCGTAAGAGCCGGTGACATCAAGGGTGTCAAGCTGATTTTCGCGACAGAGGAGCAGAAAGTCGATAAGCTGATTACGGAAGAATGAACTGCGTCGCGGGTAGGCATCAAAAAGGGTGTTCAAGGTCTTAAAGACCCCATATTTCCCTTTATGTTCACCGAATCGGGATTCAATGCCCCAGATGGCAACGACTATTTCACGATTGACGCCCAGTTCCTTCTCGATTCGATCCAGAATCAGCTGGTTGGCCTTGAGCTCTTCTTGCCCTCTTTTGATAACGGCCGGGGTGATAAAAAGCGGCCAGTAGGCATAATAAGGCTTGGCTTCCCATTGCTTGTCCATGAGTTCCAGCACCCTTTTATCAATGCTGACCCCTGTAAAGAGCCGGTCAAGTTCAGCCTGGGTAAAATGATGTTGCTCGCGGAGTTCCTTGAAGAGAACGAGGTATTTTTTCTGCTGCAGATTAATGGATTGGCCATCCGTTACCAGATCTGCAGCCTTTAGTTCTTTGCTGTCATCGGCCGAGGCCATAGGGGTAAAAGAGCCAAGACCGATACAGAAAAAGGCCGATAAGAGCAGGGTGAAACGATAGAAAGTTTTAATGGTGGGACCTCTTGGAAGTTGTGATTGAATCTCCTTACTGATTCAGTCAATATGTTTTTTTGGTTGGTTCAGATGTGATTTTTTTCTTGGGTGAATCCTTCAATAATGTAATTCGTCATCTCAAGAAGAGCTGTGAAGAGCTGGTCTCCGCTCTTTTTTTGTTATGAGTTGGCATTAAAAGTTGACTGAAAGGCAGAGATGAAATCATCGAGCATTTCAGGAGGCAGCCTATTGATTCCCGCGGCGGCTGCGCGACCTCCTCCCGTGGGAAAGGCCCTGCAGAGGCTGTCCGCGTTTTTTCTGTCAGTCAGGGGGGCTCGAACGCTGATGCGCAGGGTGGCATCTGCATTGTCAACAATCAGCGCATGGGCCGCTTCTTTTTTTTCCTGGGCCTTCAGATTGGCAAAAACGCCGGATATTCGTCTGGCCCAGGCAGTGTCGGGAAAGTGGAAGATCCGATTGCTGTTGCCTGGATTGATAACATCCTGGCTGAACGCCAGAGTCATATCCTGTCGGAAACCCTGACTGAGGACAGTAAGCTCCGGGGAGGAGGCTATGAAGTCCAGAGGGTCTTCATGGGGGAGAACCGCCCGGTAAAGATCAGCCGGGTGAAAGTGGAGATCTGTTATTTCCTCGCCATAGCCGTTATAATTCAGGAGCTCCCCCAGTTCTCGCAGCTGTTCCATCTCCTGCTCGGGAAGAGAAAGGGATCGGGCTGTTTTTCGGGCAGCGTCATGGAGATTGTCGCCGAAGGCGGCCACAATGGCCCATTTCCGGAAACGTCCTTGGAGCAGTGAGTCGACGATGAGAGAAGTACAGGTATCAGGGCTCGTGTTGATATGAGCGGTGAGGGCTGTTGATTCCGGAATTATGCCCGCATAATGGTGATCTATGTAAAGAATCCGGTTGGAGTTGTTCAGAAGTATCTGCAGAAAAGGCCGGTTGCTCTCAAGTGAGATGTCCAGCACGGTCAGCGAGCTATGTTCTACCCCCTGCAGGGTTGACAGCAGGGCAATGTCGCGTTTTACCCCGGTGATGAGGATGGCATCGGGGTCGGGTTTCTGGAGACGGAGTTGATGGAGGGCGCAGATTCCGTCGGCATCGCCATTAAAGATGTCATAGTGCATGGCTTACCGCTCCCGGAAGATTGACACCAATGGGGCTGCCAATATTGGCCAGACTGAACAGCAGCATGATGCCCTGGTCGCCAGGTGTATAATTGGAACGCAGCTCAACAGACCAGCAGGGGGGATGATAGATGAGGGATATATCCTGCTCTATGGTCTGAGACTGGGAGAGTGAATGCTTGATCTGATAGGCCACGGTGAGGGCATCAAGAACCTGCGCCTTCGTCGAGACGTTGATCTGATGGATCTTCTGGAGCCCGCTGTCATAGGGATAAAGTGGGCTTGATGCGTTATAGTTATTTGTGCTGCTGTAGGGCGAACCCAGAATTTTGTCCCCACTGCTGTAACGATAATCCAAGGCGAGGGAGTCACCACGACTGTTGCTGTAACTGCTGGTAAGACTGTAGAGGGTAACCCCCTCACCATACACACCGATATCTGTCTGATAGATGAGTCCAAAGTTATTGACCGGGGTCCAGCCGAGCTTGAAACTGACCGGGGTCAGGGGACGGTCAGAGTATTCCTGGCGAAGATCATAGCTCTCCCACGCCTTAATATAGCCATAGTCGCGTCCAGATTTTTTCTTGCTGTCGCGGAAGAGTTCAAAGAAATTATTGATCCCGTAGGTGATGGCATTTGCCGCTTCGATGCGGTCCAGCTCATCAAAAAGCGGCAGGTCGTCCTGGTCTGTCTCAGGCAGGTAGTCGTACTGGACATAAGGTCGGAGGCGATGGTCCCAGCTTGCGGCCTCCTCTCCATCCAATGCAAAATTCCGGAGCAGGGTGGTGCCAACCTCCCCATGCAGATTATAGAGAGAACGGCTGGGGGTGTCATCTTGAGTCCAGACACCGTCTCCGTAAGTCTCAACCATGTAGGAGGTCTGACGGACTCCGACTTCCGCGCGTGATTCAAGATAAGCGCCCAGAGGAACGGGAGTGCTCAGACGAGGAAAGAGGTCGAGGCGATGGCCGCCGACACCATTTTCTCGCCAGTAATTGACATAGTCGGCGTTCCAGTCAACGGTCAGAGAGGTTTCAGCAAGGGGAAGAGAGCCGGTGAAATCGACTTCCGGCAGTTTCCAGAGGGGAGTCGGTGAAGTTTCATTGATGCGGACATCGTTAATGGCCAGGAAATTCGTTTCCAGGGACATGGCGTCCCACGCCTTGAGCACCTTCATGGTGTTAAGGCGCTGGTCATCTGTCTTGTTCTCGAAATTACGGCCATAGATGGCCAGAAAACGCTTGTTGGTCTGATCGAAACCGGTGAAACCGCTGTTGAATTCGGTCAGATAATCACGATCGGAGACAACATCCAGGTCGATACGGGTGTACAAATTGTTGGCAAGGTCATGGTCGATCTTGCTGCGGAACCAGTATCTATCCTCATTGGTATGGGTGTAACCTGTTTCCCGGTAATATTCGATTTCGGATGGATCGGAGAGCTTGTCCTGAAGAAAGCTGCCCATGAAGGTCCCTTTTTGAGCATCTCCCAGGACATAGCGAAATTCAAGGCCTGGCATAACTCCCCGCTCCGCGTGGTATTCGGGAAAGAGGGTCAGATCGGTGGAGTCGGAGATATTAACAAAAAGAGGAATGTCAAAGCCTGGTCCATTGCGATCGGAGACGGAGAACTCAGGAAACATCAGGCCTGTCTGACGTTTATTCTTGGCAGGAAATATCAGCCAGGGGCTATACAGAACCGGGAAATCTTTTATGCGGAAGGTGGCATTTTTCATGACCGCATAGCCACCTTCGGTGATTGTGGTATCGCTACTGGCAAAACTCCAGGGGGGAGTCTCATCGTTCTCCAGCTTACAGGTGATGACCCAGCCGTTTTCAATATGATAGGTGTTAACCCCTGTCTTCTCGACGGTCTTCCCTTCCAGGTGCAGATCCAGTGACTTGCGCAGAATGGTGGCATTGGTAAAGGTGCCGGTTTCTTTATTGAGATCCACGGTCGCTTCTTCGGCCCTGATCTCATCGTCAGCGCCCTTGATGGCCACATGACCGCGGGCCTTGATTGAACCACGATCCATGTCATAGGCAATCCAGTCTGCCTGGATGGTGACTTTGGTTTCATAGCGGGGAGCACTCTTCTGCTCCAATAGCTTACCGGTCGTTTCTGGCGGGGCTGGGGCTGGCTCTTCCAGAAGTTCCGCCCATTGTCGCTCTTTTTGCTGCTTTTTTGACAGCTTCCGTGGAAGTTGTTCCCGTTTATTGAGAACCACATTGCCCTCGGCGATAATGGCTCGAGGGTCCTCGTAGCGGGTGATTTTGTCCGCAGCTATCTGCCATTCCTCGGTGGCGACAGTTTTGGCAAGGCTATTGCTTGTCGGCAGTGACAGCGCGAGTAAAAAGGTCAGGCAGAGCAGATGGCTGACACGAGTGGGGACGAAGAAATTTGTCACGGTAGATTCCATTGAGGAAAATGCAGAGCAACTATGTTATGGGACTTCAAGCCTTATTACGTTGTTGTGTGTCGGGGATATATGAACTGTCAGTGGTGTTGGCTTGTAAAGCATTCTTCAGTGTTCAAATTTTTTATCATTGAAGAAATTCAATGAGTATAACATATATGAAGATAGAATAAGACTTTACTTAATCGGGTTGAATGTTTCAAGTTATTCGTATCTAAAAGTGTGCTATTGTGAGTTGAATCAGGATGGTGGCTGCAAGGTGGGCTTGCGTCGGCAAGCACGAACCGTTTGGGGATAGGGCTTCTCTTACTTTCGAAGCGCTTATGATAGTGCTTAAAACGAGGTGGAGTAAACAAGAATCCCCTTAAGTAGGGAAGGGTAAAGGGTGACTGTTGATGATTTACCTTGATAATGAGGTGGAATTGTTTTATTTTTCAAAGATTAGTTAGAATATACTTTGTTGAAAAAATAGTTTTTATATGCTGTAAGGCATCTTAAATGTTATGAAGCCATGAAATATCTTTTTGGCCCGGTTTTTTCCAGGCGTCTTGGCCGTTCACTGGGCATTGACCTGCTACCTCCCAAGATTTGTACCCTCAATTGTGTCTATTGTGAGGTAGGTCCCACCACTGACCTGACCTGCGCGCGGAAAGAATACGTCCCAACGGAAGAGATTATAAAGGAGATCGATCAGGTCCTGGCACAGGGTGCGGACGGGCGACCCATTGATGTGTTCACCTTGACTGCCATGGGTGAGCCGACCCTGCACAGCGGGATGGGCAAAATTATTGCCCATTTGAAAGAAAAGACCGACAAGCCAGTGGCCGTTTTGACCAATGGAACACTTTTCTTCGATCCCCAAGTTCGCGAAGAGCTGTCTGCTGCCGATATTGTTATTCCTTCCCTTGACTCGGCCAGGCAGGAGAGTTTTGAACGGGTCAATCAACCAGCCTCTGCGGTGAACCTTGAACAGGTTATTGAAGGCCTTGCGCTCTTTAGCCGTGAATTCAGAGGGGAAGTCTGGCTGGAGATCCTGCTGGTCAGAGATATGAATGACAGTATCGAGGATCTTGCGGCTTTGCAGCAAGCAGTGCGGAAGATACATCCCGCACGGATTCAGCTGAATACGGTGGCCAGGCCACCCATGGATAGTCGTGCCCGGCCTGTGACCCAGGGAAAAATGGAACAGGCAGCTGCCATGTTGGCCGACGGGTATGATGGCAAAGTGGAAATCCTTGTTGATTTCCAGGCCATTGAAAATAAAAAGAATGGGCAGGGAAGGAGTTTGCAGGAAACTCTCGTGGAGGAAATCGCGGATCTGCTGCAGCGGCGACCCTGTCCCATTGAAGAAATAGATAAGGCCTTGCATGTGCAAGATATTGATTTAACTAGAGAAAGTGTGCGGACGCTGGTCAGCTCCGGCAGGATTGAGAAGATAGTCCATAATAATAAAGTGTTTTATCAGCATTCAGGACGTTCCACCGTTGAAGGGTTCAAAGACTCCCAATGAGTGGAGACCTCTGTTTCTTGAGGTACCTGAGTATTGTTGAAAAGTTTTGATGGGGGTTGATGCGGAATAAGCTGTCCATCCCCTGGAAGGCGCCCGCTTACGTGGCTGTGGCGTTTAATTAATTACGATAGTCTGCGACAGTGCATGTCTTGCAGGGTGTCATGATGTATCCACTATTGTTTTGTCCGTCAGGAAAAAACACTGGCTGGATCAAGGAAAGCGAGAATGACTGAAAAGAAGACAAATCCTGAGAAGGAAGCTGCTCAAGGGCAGGGAGATAAAAAGGTTAAGGCGACAACCGGAGCCTGGTGGAAGAGCTCCGTTGCCGATGAGACAAAGCAGGAGGTTGGCCGTCGGGAACAGGAACCTGCCTCCGAGGTGGCGCCAGAGGCCACTCTGCCTGAGAAAAAGGTGAGCAGAAGACCGGCCAGGCCGAGGCGGAAAAAAGCAGACGCTGTCCCTGAGGTGATTGAGTCCGGCCTTGTGCCCCGGATGGAAGAGCAGGCAGCACCCCGATCAACAGCAGTATCCGGTCATGAGGAAGCACAGGGAGGAGAAGCCTCCGCGGAGATGAGTTTGCCTCCGAAAAAGAGTGGCAGGCGACCTTCCCGGCCAAGGAAGAAAAAAACAGAAGTCCTTGCACCCTCGGGAACGGCAGCTGCAGAGGGCGTCCCGGAATCAACGGCCACTCCTTTTGAGGGAACTGAGGGGAAGATTGCCGGTGACGTGGCTCAGGCTCAACCGGAGGCGGCTGGAGAGAAACCGGCAACTCCGGCTCCGGCCGGTGAAACAGTCAAACGTCCCTCCCGGCCGCGGGGGAGAAGAAAGAAACCGGTTTCCGAAAATATTGAGATTCAGGACCAGGAGAGTGCTGAGGCCCCTGATGTCGGGGAGACATCGGTAACTCCCGGCTCCGGCCAGTGAGAGAGAAAAGCGTCCCCCCCGGTCGCGGGGGAGAAGAAAACCTGCCCTCAAAAATATCGACATTGAGGACGAGGAGAGTGACGAGGTTCCTGACGTTGAAGAGGAAACAACGGGCAAGGCCACGGTCTACAGGTTGCTGATCAATGCCGAGGAGCCGGAAGAGTGTCGAATCGCCCTGCTGGAAGACGGCCGTCTGGAATCCCTCCACGTCTCAACCATCGCCAGGGAGCACACCAAAAGCAATATTTATAAGGCCCGGATTGTGGCGGTGGAGTCGAATCTGCAGGCTGCCTTTGTTGATTATGGGACAGAGAAAAACGGGTTCCTTCCCTTCAGTGAGATCCATCCCGAGTATTATCGGCACGATGTCAGTGAAAAGACTCTGCATCTGATTGAACAGCATCAGTGGAAAAAAGTGAATATCAATGAAGTGCTGGAGAGAGGCCAGGAGCTTCTGGTCCAGGTCGTGAAGGAAGAGGTGGGAAATAAGGGGGCCAATATGACCACCTATCTCTCACTACCGGGACGCTGCGTGGTGCTCATGCCCGGCTCTGATTCCTCCGGGGTCTCCAAAAAAATCTCCGGTGACGAGCGGCGTTCCCAATTGCGCGAAATTATGGACGGCCTCGAGATCCCGGAAGGTATCGGCTGGATCGTCCGTACCGCCAGTTGTGATCTGACCGAGACATCTTTGGCCAAGGATGTCACCTATCTGACAAAACTCTGGGGTGAGATCAAGGCGAAAGGACAGTCCATGGACGGGGTCGGGCTGGTCTATCAGGATCAGGATTGTGTGCTCCGGTTTCTGCGTGAGCATTTTGATCCCGAGATCAAGGAGATTCTGGTAGATGATCTGGCCGCCATGGAAAAGGTCCGCGACTTCATCGATCTGCTGCCGGACAAACAAAGGAATACCAAGGTCAGATTGCACAAGGGCGCCCGGCCGATTTTCAATCAGTACAATGTGGAAGACCAGATCGAATCGATCTATCAACCGCAGGTCTTTCTGCCATCCGGTGGCTCCATTGTCATTGATCCCACGGAGGCCTTGGTGGCCATCGATGTAAATTCAGGATCCACCGGTAAGGGCCAGAACTTTGAGGATGCTATCTTCCTGGCCAACATGGAGGCGGCAACCGAGCTGGCCAGGCAGCTGAGGCTGCGCGATCTGGGCGGTCTGATCGTGGTTGATTTCATCGATATGCGCAGTCAGAAGAATATCCGCGAGGTGGAGAGGCAGGTCAAGCTGTCCATGAAACGGGATAAGGCCAAGGTGGATATCAGCCGAATCTCCAAGTTCGGGTTGATGCAGATCTCCCGGCAGAAACTTGGCGCCCCTGTTGAGGCCCTCAATTATCAGGTCTGCCCGCATTGCATCGGGCGTGGCGTGGTGCGCTCGGTGGAAACCCTGGCCCTCTTTTATCTGCGCAGGATGCAGACCGGTGCCAGCCGCAAGATGGTTGGCCGGGTGGAATGTCGGTTTCCCCTTGATGTGGCCCATTATCTGCTGAATAATAAACGCCATGAACTGATTGACCTGGAAAACAGACATAAGATCTCGGTGGATATCATTGCTGATCCAGTCTTGAAACCGGCGGATCATGAGATTATTTTCCATAAGGCAGAAAAAGAGCGTGATATTAAAGAGTAGGAGAAAGTCTGAAGTTGAAGGTTGAAGGAATCTTTTGTGGGCAATGATAAAGAGGCTATCTTTCAGCTTTCAACTTTTGAGCCCTTGGAAAATGGACTTTGTGTTTTAATCTGGGAATCCTCAGGAATTTATCCTTGGCATTATCAACTGGATTCCTGGTGAATATTTATTGTATCCTTGATCTGCAAACACCTGGATTATTCAAGATAGCTTTTATGCCTCATCCTTCAACCTTACCTTTTCTCTTTATGGAACTGCATACTAAAGCAGTGATCTTTATAGGTGAGCTGCGCAAATCTCTGCGAACACTGGGGGTGGGCGTTCTTGCCGTAACCGCTGCAATCTTTTTTCTTAGCCCTGATCTGCTGCGCATGGTCCAAAACCATCTGGCGGACAAACTCTATTTCTTCAGTGTGGCCGGCCCGTTTCTGGCCCATGTGAAGCTGGCTACGTTTTCTGCCCTCTATGGTCTGATGCCGTGGATAATGACCGTTTTCTGGCGTGCCATGGGCAAACCATTTGGGGTCGAGGGAATGCAGTTATTCTTTTTTATTCTTTTTACCACCCTGCTTTTTTATGCGGGTACGCTGTTCTGTTATTTTGTGACCCTGCCTTTCGGCATCAAGTTCCTCCTTGGATATGGCTCGGAACAGCTCAGAGCGTTTATATCTGTCAGTCGTTTTGTTAATTTTGTCACCCTGTTTCTCCTCGGATTTGGCGCCATCTTTGAGCTTCCCGTCTTTATGGTCTTTCTGACCAGGGTAGGGGTCTGCTCCCGCGGTTTTTTTGAAAAAAACAGGCGCTATGCGCTGTTGATTATTGCGATAGTTGCTGCGGTGCTGACCCCGACCCCTGATGTTGTGAACATGCTGCTCATGGGTGGGCCTCTTTATTTGCTTTATGAGTCCGGGATCGTGATCCTTCTGCTGATGCGGATCAAATAAGAGGGCGAAGGCATACGGCAGGGATCAGGGCATTGTTGGAATCAAGCTATCGAAATGGTAAGAACGGCATAAGGTGGGTAATAAAATGAGCAAAAAAACATTATTCATTTCATAACGGTACCTTGTATGATCTGCGGCATAAGAGTCCGTAAACGAACCAAGCAAGAAAAAACCTTGCTTGTGTTATAATTGTCTCTTGTATGATCTACGGCAGAATGTGGTTTGCCAGTCGCCACACAGGAAACAGCAGAACAGATTGCTGTCTCCTGGATGCGGCATAAGAGTCCGTAAATGAAACAAGCAAGAAACAAACCTTGCTCTCTAAGTAATGGCACCTTGTATGATCTGCGGCAGATGTAATTTGTCAGTCGCCACACCAGGAAACAGCATAACAGATTGCTGTTTCCTGGATGCGGCATAAGAGTCCGTAAATGAAACAAGCAAGAAAAAGACCTTGCTTGTTTAATAATGGTCCCTTGTATGATCTGCGGCAGATGTAATTTGCCAGTCGCCACACCAGGAGACAGCAGAACAGATTGCTGTCTCCTGGATGCGGCATAAGAGTCCGTAAATGAAACAAGCAAGAAAAAGACCTTGCTTGTTTCGTAACGGCCTCTAAATCTCAGTGAGATGAAAACCATGTCTTTTGAGGAGGGCGGCTGTAACTCCCGTCTTTCCTGAGATCCCGCAGGAAGGGCTGCCACTCTTTAAAAAAATGGCTGCCACCTGTTGGCTCCTTGCCAGCAGGAGGGTCTGTTCGGCTCCCCTGATAAATTGGCGGCTGACATCCCTTCCATCCCGGGTTATCACCCTGGCTTTGCCCGAGAGGACATCGTCGCCATCACCATCGATAAGGTCTGCGGCTGTTCTGGGCGTGGGAAGACCACCCATCTGTTCTGGGCAGAAAGGAATCCAGATCCCCTTCTGCAGCTGATGCATGCATCGCGGATTGGCTCGGATTTGTCCGTCATAACGGCTGCAGAGGCCGACAAGGCAGGCGCTGACCAGATAAATGGTAGGTTGAGAAGGCATGATGGGAAAAATGATGATTGTAGAGTTTGTGTCGTTGAGGAGCCGTGATGCAATTACCTTCCATTTTCGATCAGTAAGTTACGGTTCCTAAAATGTCTATGGCTATTGGTGGACGACGGCTTAGAATTTTTGAGGAGATGTTCATGAAGAGAAGATATAAAACATCCTTATCTCCATTGCAGCAGAAAAAGGTGTATCGGATTTCCCTTTTGCTTCTTGTTATACTTCTCCTGGCCATCTTCTTTACACCGGGCAAGGGAATGTTTTTTCTGAGAAGGCAGAAGATGCAGGTTGCTGCTTTACATGCTGAAAAGCAGGAGATGATGGAAAAGAACAATTCCTTGCGCGAAGAGATCAAGCGTTTGAAAACCGATGTACAGTACCTTGAGGAAGTGGCCAGGGGGCAACATGGTTTGTTGAAAAAAGATGAGATGGTCTTCGACTTTTCACCTAAGGAGAAGAAAAAGAGGAAATAACATACGCGGGTCGCAGGCAGGCGACGAGGAAACGAGACTCCGAACAGCAGTGAGACCAGCTTTTTGGCAGTCCTCTGCGGCCTTGCTTTTCCCTCTGCCGGCTTGTTGAGCAGGGATCGCACGGATCCCTCCGCTCTATGCTCAGGAAAAACCTGAACGGGAAGAACAGCCTGACAGGGCGCCTGCTGGAATGGCGGTCCTTTTAGCCGATGGGCTGCTGGTGGCGGAGAGGATTTTTCTGATGTTGGGACTGTTACAGTGTTTGCAGCGGATGGTGTCAATGGCGGAGGCTATGAGCACCAGGCTTTCAAATGTCTGGTTGCAGTCATCACACTTGAATTCGTAGATAGGCATTTTGATTCCTTTTGTGATTTTTTAATGATACAAGAAAATGATGGCGTTCGTACTTTTGAAATCTTTTTTCTTGAGGAATATAATCTGTCTTTTCTGGATTTTGTCAAGGAAATTGGGGAAGGGATTTGCGCTATCACCGCTACGGGCGGCAGCAAATTCAGCTGTTATTGAATAAAAGATGAGTCGATAAAAAATATATGGATGGGCAACAGATTAAGATTATAGATGATATACGGTCATTGCTCGCCTATCATCACACCTTGGGGATTGAAGGCTATCCCGGGGAGGCCGGGAGCTTTCAGCTGCTTGCCCGAAAGACCGAGCCCCCTGCTGTGACGAAAGCATTGCCGCCACAGAGGAATGATGCGTCTGTTGTTTCGGAAACGCTTCAGGGTATTGCCGCGGAAATTGATGGCTGCCGTAACTGCGAGCTGCATGCCAGGCGTGTGGTTCCGGTTTCAGGCAGGGGGACGTCGCAGGCCAGACTTCTCGTGGTCGGCGGTTGGCTGACGGCCTCTGAACAGGCTCCGCTACCCCCGGGAACCATATTCGGTCTGGAGGAAGACCGGATGCTTTCCCGGATGCTGGAGGCGATCCATCTTGTGGCCGGTGATGTCTTTGTCACCAATATTCTGAAATGCGCTCTGACCGCATCCTGTCAGCCCGTGGCCGCCAATATTCATTGCTGTCTCTCTTCGCTGAGACGTCAGATAGCCGTGATTGCCCCCGAGGTGATCTGCTCCATGGGGATTATTGCGACCAGAGCCCTTCTGGACCTGCCGCAGTCACTGTCGCAATTGCGAGGCCGTTTTCATGTGTATACGGCGCTTGACGGCAGACAGATTCCGCTTATCCCTACGTATCATCCGTCTTATCTGCTCCAGGCAGCAGAGATGAAGTCCGAGACCTGGAAGGATCTCCAGCTCATCGAGTCAAAATTAACGGGGAAACCGGCGTAACACAATGGACAGGGCTGGAAAAGTTTATTGTACCGGATTCCCGGGAGAATAAAGTCAGGTCATTTGTTTCTTGCAGTTATTTCATATGTCCGGCCGGCA
Source organism: uncultured Pseudomonadota bacterium (assembly GCA_963776835.1). GTDB lineage: Bacteria > Desulfobacterota > Desulfobulbia > Desulfobulbales > Desulfocapsaceae > UBA2270. Next base: position 309,759 of record CAVZOB010000007.1, on the reverse strand, counting down.
CAGTGAGGAGTTCAATAATCCTCTTTGTCTCTCAAGGAGAAATGTATGATGCGTACAAAAAGTCCTCAATGGCTTTTGGCGGCAACAGGTCTTGCATATCTTCTGATCACCATTGAAATCATCATTATGATTTCCCCCTTTGCCCTTTATTTTTATGGTATATATGGGCCAATCCTCAATTTTCTTGCATCGTTTCAACCGACCAGGTGGACCATCGAGTTCTTTCTCCCCCATATGGTCTTCCTTGATGATCCCCTCATCCTCTTTATCTCCTATCTGCAGGTCCTTCTGGTAATCGGTCTGGTTCTCTTCTTGAGCGCGGCAATCCCCCTTTACTGGGGGAGGTTTACGAACAAGGGTGTGGTCCAGATCAGCTTTTATGCAAAGATCAGGCATCCCCAATACCTGTTTCTCGCCATATCCGGCTTTGGGCTCATGCTCTATTGGCCGCGATTCATCATTGTCGTCATGTATATTACCATGCTGTTTGTCTATTATTTTCTGGCCAGAAATGAAGAGTGGCGTATGCAGCTCGAGCAACCGGCAGCATACGAAGCCTATATGGCTCAAACTCCCATGTTCCTTCCCGGAGAACCCGGAGGGAAGATCTATCGTCTGCTCTTTGCCTGGATTACCCCCAGATGGCTTGGCATGTTGACCTTGTATCTTGTAACCCTTTGCGGGGCGATGCTTCTGGCCATGGGGATCAGGATGTACACGATCAATCACATTTATCCGGTTTATGAGGAAGGGCTTGCCCTGGTATCCGTTTTTCCCCGACCACCGGAAGAGATAAGGGACCTGTATCGTCAAGCGCGCAATGTTAAAGAAGTGAAATCGCTTGTGGCCACGCAGAAAGGAGCGAATCTGGTCTATGTCATGCCCGGAGATTTTTTCCTGAATGCCCTGGTAACGGATGAAGACCGACGATTTTCTGACAATATGATTGAACGATTCCCCGAGATTATTGAATGGCATGAGCATAAATTCAAAGGAGGGCTGGGCAGGTTTTTCAAAATTTTTTATAATTTTGTCAGTACCTTGGGGTCGGTTCCTACGAACTATGATGTTGAACGTCTTATCTTTGTCAAGGTCACTGATGCCCGAAACCGTCTGGTGCCGCCTCAACGGGTCTTTGCCATGGGCCTGCAACGACGGCCGGTGTTGTTAATTGATCTGGATGCCAAGACCCATAAGGTGATTTCTGTTATTCGGACCTCGGAAAAAAACAAATGGGGCAAGATGCCGATGCCCACTTTCTAATAAGTCTTTTCTTCTCAAAAGAGGAGAGTTCTCTTGAGAAGAGGATGGAAAATACCTGACCTGAATGGGCCTTGCTTTTTTTGTCAGGCTTGCCTTGCACACTTGCAGGATAATATCAGTTTTTTAAAGGAGGAATGGTGATGGCCCCGGAGAACAAGAAAATCTGCCCCTTATGCCAGGGAAAGAAAATTGTCGCAGGTACCTGTGAGTGCAATTCTGAGTGGCGTGGTACGCAGAGGGATGACGAATGGGACGAGTGCCAGTGTACACCTGAACTGCAATGTGAGATGTGTAAGGGAACAGGCTATATCGACTCGGAACAGTAGTGTTCTTGAACTGATTTTTGATGAGAGGATAATTTTGACGGGATTGTTATGTTCCTGCAACAACCAGGCAGTTGAGGGCAATTTCACAGTTGCAGGCTCAATCCAGAGGGCATAAAGGCGATAATTATGAAGATACTGATTGTGTATTATTCCATGTATGGTCACATCTACCAAATGATGCAGGCAGCGGCGGAAGGAGCGCAGGCAGTGGAGGGTGCCGAGGTCGTGATCCGGCGTGTGCCCGAAACCTTGCCTGCGAATGTGCTGGAGAAAATGGGCGCTGTGGCAACCCTGGATTTACAGGCGCAGATCCCGGTCTGTACTGTGGAAGAGCTGGGAGAGGCGGATGCCATAATATTCGGCACTCCGACCCGGTTTGGCAACATGTGCGGGCAGATGCGCCAGTTTCTAGACAGTACAGGGCGCCTGTGGCTGAATGGGGCCTTGGTGGGCAAGGCAGGTAGTGCCATCTCCAGTTCCAATACCCAGCATGGCGGCCAGGAGGCCACGATCCTCAGCTTCCATATAACCCTGCTCCATCTGGGGATGGTAGTGGTCGGGCTGCCCTATGCGTTTCAAGGCCAGATGATTGCCAGTGAGATCAGCGGCTGTTCCCCATACGGTGCCTCGACCATTGCCGGTGCTGACGGCAGCCGGTCTCCCACTGAGAATGAGCTGGCAGGGGCCCGCTTTCAGGGCGAACATGTAGCCAGGATCGCCAAAAAGCTGAGTGCTTAGGTGCCGTTATGCAATAAACAGTGTGTTTTGCCTATTACGGCATCTTCTGCCGCTGCAAAGAAACAGCCAATCTTTACAGGCTTTTTCTTTGCAGCGAAACGCCAACCAGAAGCCATTACGAAATAGCCAATACCGTCTTCATGCTATCTGGCATGGAGACGGAAAGTTGTTGGGTTACGATGTCGCTCCTTGAAATCGGGCCCAGGACATATGCAATTTTTAATCGGACACTGCTTGCTTTTTAGAGGCCCATTCGTAAAGAATCGCCGGACTCAAAGCCGGTAACCTTTTTTATTTGACATTCAAAAATTCTAGCTTCATACTAAAATTAATTCAATGTTGTGTAAAATTAACCCGTGTATGAAAATAACCCAGTATGATATCTTGATATTATCAAAACTTCCAACAAAAGCAATATGTTACATAGAGAAGCGATAATCCAGAGTACCAATGCAGGATCCGCTAACGGGGAGGCACCTGTCTTGGCCTGAAGAATTCCCCTAATTCTAAAGGAGCGAAGAAATGGAAAGTAAGATGCGATCTTTTGGATTTAAATCTCTTGTGTTGATAGGAATGCTCACAGCATCCCTGGCAATGACGGGATGTAGCGGCGACGATGGTGATAGGGGTCCTAAGGGTGAACCGGGCGAACAAGGCGAACCAGGTCCTCCTGGTCCAGCTGCTACAGATGGTGCTGTAACTCTCCAGACCTTGGCAGATCTCGGCCTCGTCTATTCCGAAGATGTTGTTGCCATCAATCCGGTTCTTGACCTGAGTAAGACGGTCGCTTACGATGCGGCGACCGGCGCTGTGACGGTGCACTTCTTCTTCACCGATGAGGAAGGTATGGGGATTGATGTTACCAAAGAACCTTACGAGCTGCGGCTCTTTGCATCCGAGCTGGTCCCCGGTACTACCGAGAACCCTGGGCCCGCCTGGAACCAGCGGTTCGCCGAAGCAGGCACTCCTGCCGTTACGCCTATGCCTGGAACCCTGACCCTCTTAGACGCTGCGACTGGTGAATATACCTATCTTTGCAGCAACACCCTGGCCGCGAGCGATAACGTCTTCCGGGTGACGATGCGGGCCAGATTCCGTTTCCGGGATAACAATAATGCCTATATTACGGTCGCCAACCCGGTCAACGACTCCTATGATTTCCTGCTGGCTGATCCCGCAACCGGACTTGATTCTTCCGGAGCCGACATGGTGACCACGGCGGCCTGTAATTCCTGCCATGGTAACAATATCGGTAATGTCGGCCATGGCGGCGGGTATACCGAGGTCAAGACCTGCAACAACTGCCACAATATCAGTTACATGACGGCAAATGGTCACAGTGTGGATTTTGATCTGGCCGCCATGATTCATGGCATCCACAGCGCAAAAGTAATCGGGGAAGACGTGCCTGATGAAACTGTTGATTTTACCGAGGTGACCTATCCGCAGCATATCTATACCTGCAGCAAGTGTCATAACGGACCCGAAGCTGAACTCGCCTACACAGTCCTGACCCGCGCGAATTGCGGTTCGTGTCATGATAATGTCAATTTCGCCACCGGCACCAATCATGCCGGTGGTCCCCAGGCGACTGATGCTAACTGCGGTGGATGCCACGGAGAGGGAGGCTTCGGCAAGGGTCCCATAGAGGCCCATGATATAGCTCCCGCCGCCGCGAACATCCCTGAGTTTGACGTCGCGATCACGATGAGCGCCCCAGCTGCCGGAGACTTTTACGCAGCCGGTGAAGCGCCTGTAGTTACCGTTAAATTGAAGAATCATGCCACCGGCGAGGATGTTGATCCTCTCTTCTACACCACAGCTGCGGGTCCTAAAGGCGTCACCACCGATACCGCCCTCAGTTCAGCCAGTCTCTATGTATATGGTCCGCGCATGGAATCTGTGCCGGTGCTGGCTACCGATACGATCACCGACCCTGCCTTTGTCGCTCCTCCGACCCAAGGTCACAAACTACAAACGGGCGGTGGAGATGCCTTGGCCGTTCCCACTGCAGGCGGTTTCACGTATCAGCTGCTGCCGATTCCTGCCGACATGGAAGCAGGCACCTATATGGTTCGCTTTGAAGGTTATGATTACGGTGCAATCTCTGAAACGGATTATAGGACATCCTCCAACGCAGTCATCAACTTCCAGGTCAAGACCTCGACCGTGGAACCGAAGCTTTCCGGTGATGCCTGCATCGATTGCCATGGTGCAACCAGAATGCATCTGGAAGGAGCACATCCTCATAATGCAGCATTTAATACCGATGAATGTCTGGGCTGTCATGACAAGTCCGGCAACCATGCCGACTACATCGGCAACCGGGTCCACGCCATTCATGGCGCCTCCCATGTTACCGGCGATTTGACCAATCATGATTGGTCAGAGGTGACCTTCCCGCGTCCAGCCAACAACTGTCTGACCTGTCATACCAGTACCCTCGAGACCCCGGTCTGGAGAACGCCTCAAATGCTGGCCTGTGGTGGCTGTCATGGTGCCATGCCAGATGCGGATCCAGCAAGCTATCCAGCTGAAGAGCAGGATCAGGTAAGAGGGGAAGTTGCCGCCGCTCAGCATATGGTGAGGATGGTGGCTCCGAGATCCGACAGTGACCCCGACCCTCCAATGTCTGGTCTGTCACGGTGAAGGAAGGGCTGTGGATCTGTTTGATACTCATCAACTCAATAAATTCAGGCCATTGCCAGTAGAGGAACCCTGATAACTTATTGATGAATGACTATTGACTTTTCGAGAAATCAGGGTCGACACCAACCCTGATTTCTTGATTGGCTCAAGTTGTCTACCCCCTGCTTCGGCGGGGGCTTTTTTTTGTTCATTCTGGCTCTTTGGTTCTCTTTTGCCATTATGCTGATTTTTATGGAGAGCCATTCGTAAAGAATCGCCGGACTTACAGCCGGGAAGCTTTTTTTATTTGACATTCAAAAACTTTAGTTTCATAGTGAAAAAGAGTAATTCATTGTGTATAAAATAAATCCGTGGTGTATAAAAATAACACAGAGTGAGATGTCGCATTGTCAAACTCCCAACAAGATTCATACCTGACGGCGATAATCAGCAGAGTAAGGAACCGTATCGGGTTGCTTCCGGTTCTGTTTAATCCCTTTGATATTCCTTATTGATAAAAAAACTTGGATAATTTGTTGTCAATATTTTTCGCTCCAAGAAACAACGCTACAAGATGTCACCAGGCCGGGATCCGCTAATGGGGAGGCACCTGTCTTGGGAATAAAGAATCCCTCTAATTTTAAAGGAGCAAGGAATGGAAAGTAGGATACGATCGTATGGGCTTAAATCTCTCGTGTTGATAGGGCTGCTCAGCGCATCCCTGGCAATGACGGGCTGTAACAGCGATGGCGACGATGGGGCTCCTGGTCCCGCTGGTCCTGAGGGTCCCGCTGGTGTCGCTGGTCCCGCTGGTCCTGAGGGTCCCGCTGGTCCCGCTGGTCCCGCTGGTGCCGATGGTGCCGCTGGTCCCGCTGGTCCCGCTGGTCCTGAGGGTCCCGCTGGTCCGGGGTCCCGCTGGTCCGAGGTGCTGCTGGTGTCGATGCTCCGATCGCTCGAACTGCGCATTACTTGGCAGCCGTTCATGCGGACGAGGCAAACAATCACGGTCACCGAGGTTGATAATGTTGCCGGTTTGCTGAAAGTCACGGTTCATATGGAAGATAGTGCAGCGGCAACGCGATCACTGCCGATGCCTTTGAAACAAGAAGATTATCCTTCACTGTGTCTGATCTTGTTCCGGCCGGTACCGCGACTAATGCTACTGTAGGCACCTGGTCCACTGATTATTTCAAACGCTGGGCCTCTGAAAATCTCACTACCACTGATGGCGTTGCCGACACCAGCGACGGTGCCAACGGTAATTATGTCTATACATTGGCTACACCTCTCTCCACTCTGGGTACTGCTGGCGTGGGCTATGATGATTATTCCTACACCAGTGCCACTCACCACCAGCGGCTGGTGGTTGAATTGAGACCCCTGGACGCAAATGAGTACAACAGAGGCGCCACAGTCTATGACTTTGATGTCCCTGCTGACGGGGCAATGGCTGTAGAGTTGGATCCCCAGCGCGTGCTGGCCCCCATCGACGGCTGCAAGAGCTGCCACAGCGAACAGATGGACAAAGCGGCCCATGCCAGCAGCCATCTCGATACCAGAATCTGCGTTACCTGCCACAGCCCGCTGTACAGCGAAGAAATGGCAACCGAAGATATTTACCTGAGCCGCTTCATCCACATGATCCACGCCGCAATCCCGGTGGATGCTTTTCCCGATCGGATCTGGATTGACGCAAATGGAGATGGCATACGAACTGATGATGAAAGGCATGGTTACGACTTTGTCACCTATCCCCAGAATATCCAAAATTGCGCCATCTGCCATACCGGCAGCGACAATATGACCGACGGCTGGAAGAGCAACCCCACCGCCGAGGTCTGTACCTCCTGTCATATTGACACCACATTTACCGGTGCCGCCCCCACCCATAGTGGTGGCTCGCAGGCCGATAACTCCGGTTGTAAGTTCTGCCATCCCGCAGACGGAACCGGCGTTGGTCAGAGTGTGACTCAGGCCCATGCAGTGACGACGCTTAAAGACAAAGTGGATTTAAACGGCGATCCAATTTCCATCACCCCAGTCTACACCTCTACCCTCACCATGAGCGCAGATACCGTAGGCACTGCCGGCGACGGAATCTATGAAGTGGGTGATGCACCCGTGATCACTATCAACGTTAAGAATGCAGCAGGCGTCGATATGGGTCGCTATACTGATGCTAAAGTGGCATTTCCTGCCCCACCAGCTGTACCCCCAGCTGGGTATAGTACTGCCAATCTGTATGTCTATGGACCGCGTGCTGAAGCGGTACCCGTGCTGACTACGGGTTCGACCACAGATCCAGCCTTTATAGCTGCACACGAACTTGATCCAACAAAGACACCGACCCAAGGTCATAGCTTGTTCCTCCCTAGTACCGATCCTGGGGTAATTACCGATACCACTGGATTCAAATACCAGTTGTCGGCGATTCCCGATACCCTTGAGCCAGGCACGTACATGGTAATGGCTTATGTTACTGACTCTACTTCCCGAGTTATTCCCGGTGGCCAGAACTACAAGATAGACGGCTGGGTATACACAACCTTCAAAATCGGTGTGGCAGAAGATACGCCTAGAGTTGCCGGCGATAGCTGTGAAAAATGCCACACCCAGGCCGACTGGGGCAGCATGTATCACCGCAGTTACTTCGGTACCGACGGTTGTAATGCCTGTCATGATAAATCAGGTAACCACGCTGATCCGATCGCCAACCGGGTGCATGCAGTACATGATGCTTCCGTGTATGGCGATCTCCTTGGCTACGATTGGGCGGAAATCACTTATCCGCAGAATGTCCTTCGTTGCCAGACCTGCCATGATTCCGGCAACACCTCTTACAAGACGACCGGAATGTCCAAACCAGCTTGTATCGGTTGTCATGGTGATGCAGCTGGGGACGTAGCTGCGCATATGGATCAAAACGTAGATGCATGTGCTGTCTGCCATGGTCCTGGTAGAATTGCTGATGTTGCCGATTAATCCTAACTGGAAATTTTAGAAGAAGAACTCTGAGTTTCCAAGATCACCGGAGGGCGGGCCGCAAGGCCCGCCCTCTTTTTTTTAAAAAAAAACAGAACCGCCGGTCATGATCAGCCTCCTCCTCTCTTTTTTGATCTGTCACGGAGATATTCGTTGCATGTACCATATATCGCCCTGTTTTTTCACCTGGAGCGACTTCTTGATGGGTTGGTAAGACTCTGGACAGCATCTGTTCGTCCGCATTTCAGCTGATTTCCAACCTGCGCTGTAAACCCTGCTGCCTCATCGCTGAATCGACTTACGTTCGCCGGCTGCAATCATGTCGTCATGCTGCGTGTTGATGGCAGTGAATAATGCTTCATCTCATCAGTTTTATGACCTTGCCTGAATCAGAACAATGTATAACCTTGCCGCCCCAACAAATATCGACAAAGTTCTTGACCAGGAAGGATGAACCTATTTATATATGGAATTCATTATCAATGATAAGAAAAAAGTCGGTAACTTTGTAGACCAATCATGACTTAAGGACCACCCTCGATGTCGGAAAAAAAACATCAATTCGATTCACCTGAATCAAACTCTCCGGTGACTGCCTCGCGACGCCTCCCCCTCTGGCAGGCTCTTGCCCTGCCTGTAGCGGCTATCATAATCTTTTTTTTACTGCTTGAAGGCGTCTTGGCCCTTTTCGGTATCCATCCGGCATTACAGACTGAAGATCCCTTTGTCGGCTTTGCGGCCAATGCTCCCCTGTTTGTGCCGTCAACAGGGGAAAACGGTCAGCAAGTTCTGGCCACCGCGCCCAACAAAAAAGATTTCTTCAACTACCAAAGTTTTCCGCAGGAAAAAGCCCCCGGCTCCTATCGGATCTTCTGTCTCGGCGGTTCAACCACCTACGGCCGCCCCTACGATGACACCACTTCGTTTTCCGGCTGGCTCCGCGAACTGCTGCCGACGGCCGACAAGAGCAAGAACTGGGAGGTTATCAACGCCGGTGGTATCAGCTACGCCAGCTACCGAGTGGCCCAACTGATGGAGGAACTGGTCCATTACCAGCCCGATCTCTTCATTATCTATACCGGCCATAACGAATTCCTAGAAGAACGGACCTACCGGAAGTTACGGGAGATGCCGCCTCTAATCCGCTCGACCTCTTCCCTGCTGGCCAAGACCCGCACCTGGTCGGCGATGAGCTCCACCCTTCAGAGCCTGCACATCGCTCCCCAGACTGAAAAGGAAGGTCGTTTCAAGCTGGGTACGGAGGTGGATGCCATTCTTGATCGGTCCGCCGGACTTGAACGATACAGCCGCGACGACGCACTCCGGGAAAATATCCTCAAGCATTACCGGATCAGCCTGGAGCATATGGTGATGCTGGCCAGATCTGTTGGTGCTCAAGTCATCTTCGTGACACCGACCTCCAATCTGAAAGACTGTTCCCCCTTCAAAAGTCAGGATACCGCCGGCATCAGTGATGCTGATCGCCAGCGTTCTGAAGATTTACTGGCCATGAGCAAGCCCCTTATATGGGATAAACAATGGAGCATGGTCCTGCAGTTTCTGGATGAGGCAGTGGCGCTCAATCCCCGGAATGCCGAGCTCCACTATCGTCGCGGTCAGGCATTATTGGCCTTGGGACGCTTCGATGAAGCCAAAAGAGAGCTGCTCTCGGCTCGTGACGAGGATGTCTGCCCATTGCGGGCCCTGACGCCGATGGGCCGGATCGTTGCCGAGGTTGCCAGGGAACAGGGGGTTCTCCTGGTCGATTTTGTTGACTCTCCTCGAGCAGCGCATGCAGAAGGCACAGGGATATTCCATTCTTGGTCAGGAATATTTTCTCGATCATGTGCACCCGACCATCGAAGGGCACAAAATTCTGGCTGTCGCCCTGTTAGAGGCCATGATCATCAGGGCCTGATGCAGACCGGCCCAGGGTGGAGTGAAAAGTCGGTTGCAACGGTTGCCGCAAAAATTGAAGGCAGAATTGACCAAGAGGCACAGGGTCGGGCTCTGGCCAACCTTGCTCGTGTGCTTTTATGGGCGGGGAAAAATGATGATGCCGCCCGACTGGCCAAGCAGGCCCTGGATATCGGCGGCGAATACCAGCAAGTCGCCGTCAATGCAGCGACCAGCCTAGCGACTGCCTATGTTCGTAACGGGCAGCCTCAACTTGCAGTGAAGCAACTCTACTCGTCCCTCGAGAAAGCCCCCAATGCTGTCGAACTCCGGCTCAAACTGGGGCAAATTCTGTTGGACCGCCAGCTTAGAAACCCGGAAGAAGCCGCTGCGAACTTTTTGCTGGTCAGCCAGCAGATGCCCTATTATGATTGGGCGCACGCACTTTTCGGCATCGACATGGCCGAGCGCGGTCGTCCCCGGATTGCCTATCCAAGTTTAATGGAGGCCCTGCGGTTAAACCCGAACAATACCGTCGCCCGCCAGAAGTTGGATCAAATCCGCCCCTTACTAGCGGGGCACGAACTCAGTCCGCAGCCAGCCCTTATCCAGCTGGACCACTACCCGTCTATGGCCCCACTGAAGCTGGTTCAAGGGCGGCTCAATTCCAGCGGAATTTTCATCCCGGATGGTATCGAAGCTGATTTCCACGAGAACGGCCGGCTCAAGCGATTCCTCGATATCGACCAAGGAAAAGCGAACGGCCTCGAAATGACCTGGGATACAGACGGCAGGCTTCTTTCTCGTCAGGCTTACCAGCAGGGCACTCCTGTTAACGGGGAAGCAGGTAAATAAACGGATTAAAACCTCTGCAAAGGATAGCTTATGGATTTTCTGAAAGATCTCTGGGGATTTTTGAACGTACGAAAAAAATTCTGGATGCTGCCGATCATCCTTTTTATGATGCTGTTCGGGGTCTTGATCGTCTTGACCGGAGGATCGGCCATTGCCCCATTTATTTATGCTATTTTTTAAGAAGATCGATAGATAATGGCAGAAGCAATTCTGGGCATCTCCGCATTTTACCATGACAGTGCTGCGGCCCTGGTAGTCGATGGCGAAATTGTCGCCGCCGCTCACGAAGAGAGATTTACCCGTAAAAAGCATGATTCCTCCTTTCCACGCCATGCGGTCGCCTACGTCCTCGAAGAGGCAGGGCTGGAGCTCGGGGATATTACCGCAGTCGCCTTCTACGACAAACCCTACCTGAAATTCGAGCGGCTGCTCGAGACCTATCACAGCTTCGCTCCCCAGGGGTTAAAAAGTTTCCTGTCCGCCATCCCGGTCTGGATCAAGGAAAAGCTTTTCATGCGGCAGATGCTGCGGGAAGAGTTTGAAAAACTCGGCGGGGTCAATCCCAAGCTTCTCTTCCCCGAGCATCACCTCTCCCATGCCGCCAGCGCCTTCTACCCGTCGCCATTTTCCGAGGCGGCTATCCTCACCCTCGACGGGGTCGGTGAATGGGCCACCTGCACCATCGGCGTCGGCCGGGGAAACGGAATCGAGATCCTGCGGGAACTCGACTTTCCCCATTCCCTGGGCCTGCTCTATTCGGCCTTCACCTACTACTGCGGGTTCAAGGTCAACAGCGGCGAGTACAAACTGATGGGGCTGGCCCCCTATGGAACCCCCGGCTCCGCACAGGTTGAAAAATGGAAGAGCCTGATTCTCTCCGAGTTGGTCGATCTGCGCGAGGACGGCTCCTTCCTCCTGAACATGGACTATTTCAATTACGCCACCGGCCTCACCATGTGCGTCGACGAGCATGGGAAAAACTCTTCGGCCTGCCGCGGCGGAAATCGGAAGCCGCCCTGGACCAGAGCTACATGGACCTGGCCCTGGCCATCCAGGAGGTCACCGAGGAGATCGTGCTCCGACTGGCCAAGACGGCCGAGAGCTGACGAAATGCGACTATCTGGTCATGGCGGGAGGCGTGGCCCTCAACTGCGTCGCCAACGGCAAGCTGCTGCGCTCCGGACTGTTCAAGGATATCTGGATTCAGCCCGCCAGCGGCGATGCGGGCGGAGCCCTGGGCGCAGCCCTGGCCGGCTGGCACATCCACCTGGACAAGCCCAGAGAAAACGCCGCGGGCCGGATTCCATGAAAGGAGCGCTGCTCGGCCCGGAATACGGCGCCAAGGAGATCCTCAAGGTGGCCCGGCGCTATCAGGCCCCGTACCAGCGCCTATGATGATTTCGACGGCTTTGCCGCGATGTGGCCGGGCTGCTGGCAGAGGGGCAGGTCGTCGGCTGGTTCCAGGGTCGCATGGAATACGGCCCGAGGGCGCTGGGGAACCGCAGTCCATCCTGGGAGATGCCCGCCACCCGGAAATGCAGAAGAAGCTCAACCTGAAGATCAAATACCGGGAAGGATTCCGGCCTTTCGCCCCCTCGGTGCTTGAGGAATGTGTCGCCGGAGTTTTTCGAACTCGACCGGCCGTCACCCTACATGCTGCTGGTCGCCCCGGTCCGGAAAGAGAGGCGAAAATCCCCTCCCGGAAGGGTACCACTGCTCTCCCCCTTTACGATCGCCTCTACCACCCCGCTCGGATGTGCCGGCCATCACCCACATCGACTATTCCGCCCGGATCCAGTCCGTCAACAAAGAGGTTCATCCGAAATACTGGCAGCTGATCGAGGCCTTCCGGCAGCGCACCGGCTATGGCCTGATCGTCAACACCAGCTTCAACGTCCGGGGCGAGCCCATCGTCTGCACCCCGGAGGACGCCTATCGCTGTTTTATGGGGACCGAAATGGATTACCTGGTCATGGGGGATTTTCTGTTCAAAAAAAAGGAGCAGCCTCGTTATGCCGACCGGGACTACTGGCAGCAAAAGTATGAACTGGACTGATTTCCCCAATTTTCTATAAAACTTTTATTTGGTCATGGAAATGCTTTCTCATCTAAAGAAGCTCAGTGTAGAAAAATGCAAAGATTCAGGTCTGGCCCTGGTTCTTCTCTGTCTTATCTGCTACCAGATCTGGCACTTGCCGATTCTCATTCTGTCCGCCATCATCTTTTTGGTCATAGCCATGACCTATCCGCCCTTTTTTCAACCGTTCGCCATCTTCTGGTTTGGGGTGAGCACCAGTCTGGGTACAGTCATTTCCAAAGTCATTCTGACTGTGCTCTTTTTTGTATTGGTCCTGCCCGTCGGTCTGGTGAGACGTGTCACAGGAAAGGATTCGATGCGGATTACGAGTTGGAAGAAAGGCAAGGAATCGGTTTTTCGCAAGAGGGATCACCGGTTTGTGGCAAAAGATCTGGAGCATCCCTATTAAGACCGGCGATTGTTAACAAGTCTGTTCCTTCTCATTGAGAAGCCTTTCAAGACATTCGTTCTGATGGGGAAACAGTTTTTTTGGAATCGAACCTTCAATCCTGACTTCAGCTCCCATCACTCTTAACCTTACCTGAATCGGGTAAGACCTAACCCTCCCGTCCAAATAAATATCGACAACGTTTTTGATTAAGAGGGATTAATTTATTTGTTTCATAGAAAAAATTGTTATATGATTTAAATAGAGTCCATTAACATTGCAGGCCACTCATGGCAAGGGGCTTCTGTCGTCGGAAGGAGGTTCCTATTTCCAAAGTATCTCTCTTTTTCTGTTTCATTTTTGAAGTTGTTTGAGTAGGAATTTTTTTACTTCAGAAGAACTTGTATTATTAGAACATTCAAGGATCTTTTACCTTGTTCAAGGGGGCAGCATGATAATAACTGAATGGTCGGGGCGTTTTTTCTGGTTAGGCATAATGGGGATACTCTGTCTGCCCATTCCTGTTTCTGCCGTGGAGATTAATTTCCAGTCCGACACGCTATTGAGGGCCTTCGAACGGGATACTTCGACCAAGAAAGATGCCGCGGTTCTACCGATGTACGAGTACCTGCGATTGGACATTGCCTCGCCCGACGAGCCGGGGCTGGCCTTCCATATGTACGGTTGGGGACGCACTGATCTGGCGAATAACGACTATTATGACGACGACACGGAGGGAGAACTGCTCTACGGTTATCTCGAATACAGCCGTCATGAGGCTCGTTTCAACGCCCGACTCGGCCGGCAGCAGGTGTTCGAAGGAGTGGCCAACGATGCCGTTGACGGGGTCCGTTTCAGCTCCGACCTGGGACGCTACTTTTCCGGCTCGCTCTACGCCGGACAGCCGGTGGCACTCGATATTGTGAGCGGCAGCAGCGGCGACAGCATCTACGGCGGCCGTCTGGCCTCCCACCTGGCTTCCTGGACTGATCTGGGGATTTCCTATAAGAAGATCAGCAATGACGGCGACACCACCGACGAGAAGACCGGCATTGACCTGTCGGCCTACCTGCCTTACAACGTCAACCTCTACGGACTCTCCTCGTACAACCTGGAAAGCGAGGGCTGGGGCGAACACTCCTACGAACTGCGCTTTCCCCTTGGTCCGGTGGCGCTGCGCCCCTATTTTCAGGAATTCCACTATGAAGATTATTTCAGCACTAGCGTCAACAGTGCCGGTCCCTTCCGCTTCCTCGCCGACACCGGCGAGAAGCTGAGCGTGGGCGGCGCCGACCTGACCTTGCCGGTCGGGAAGTCCTGGGTCCTGGTGGCCAAGGGCAAACACTACGACTACGAGGTGTTTGACGACAGCTCCCAATACGCCGGTGCCCAGGCTACCTGGTCGGCTGGAAAAGGGCACAGCCAGATCGGCGGCGAGTTCGGCTACATGAAAGGCGATAAGGCGCAGAACGACTACTATCTGGTCCGCCTCTTCAGCTACTGGGACCAACTGCCGGCAAGCTACCCGATCGGGTTCGTCAGCGGCGATGTGCTCTTTGTCGGCTACGACCAGGCGATCTACGGCGAGGACAGCTCGCTGTTCATCTCCCTGGGGGTCGGCAAGAAGTTTCTTGCTGATACCCTGGAGCTGAAGCTGTCCGCGGACTACAGCCGCGATCCGTACTTTGACAATGACCTGCGGGGGATGCTGACGGCCAGCTACCACTTTGGCCGGACCCTGTAAATAACGCTTGAATCATGATCTGGAGATGAAATAATGGTTAATAAAAGTTGGATTGCGATAGGAACAAGTCTTCTGCTGCTCGGCCTGGGGGCGTGCGCGGCGCTTGACAGCGGACTGAACCTGCCGAGACATCATCTGAGTGCAACAGATCTGGGCGAGGCACCGACGCAGTGCACCAACTGCCATGATGCGCGCGGAGCGAAGCTGGCATTCGGCAGTTTCAACCATACACCAACCTGGCTGCAGACTCACCGGCAGCAGGCAAATCAGCATGAAGCTGTCTGCGCGATGTGCCACCAGACCAGCTACTGCAACGACTGCCACGCCACGCGGGTGGAACTCAAGCCCTCATTGAAGAACCAGACTGAGACCTATCGGCAGATGCCGCACCGGGGTGACTATCTGAGCCGCCACCGGATCGACGGGCGGATTGACCCCACCTCCTGTTTCCGCTGCCACGGCAACCCCAAGTCGTCGGCAACCTGTGCACCCTGTCACGAAGGGAGGAAGAGATGATGCGCCGATCTGCCATATTGCTTTTGCTGCTTCTGTCCCTCGCCCTGACTGGCTGCTCCGACGGAAATTCCAGTGCGCCTGCTGAAGATGAGGCACACCCGGAAGCTGCTTGGGAGAAAAACCAGGAGAGTTCACCAAGTCCGCCTGCTGAGAATGAAGGTCACGCGGTTGACTGGTTGCAGACTCATCCCGCAGAGGCCTTGGCTGCTCCCGGATTCGCCAACTGCGTCGCCTGCCACGGAGCAGAACTGGAGGGAAGCGCGGATATCCCCGGCTGTTATTCCTGCCACTCCTTCAACACCACGCCGCCGTTTACCATTCATCCGGCCAGCTGGACCGATCCGTATTTCAACCATCGAGGCTATGCGGCGGCCAACGGTACCGCCTCATGCAGTAATTGCCACGATCTAGGCAGTCCGGCTGTCCCCAGCTGCTCTTCCGCCAGTTTTGACGGACGCCGCTGTCATGAAAACGGTCCCGGCCAGGTGCCTCATCCCCTTGACGGCAGCTTTCTGAGTGGCGCGAATCATGGTCCCGTTGCCAAGGCCGATCTGACGATCTGTCAGGGTTGCCATGGCCAGGCCGGCGGCCCGGGGAGCAATCCCCGGTTCAACATCGGCATCGACAGTGTCAATGGCACCGGTTGTGAAGGCTGTCACGGCATCAATTATGCCCATCCGGCCGATTTTGTCTATACCTCGTCCCATGCTTCGGCAGGCAATATCGAGAACAGTTGCACTCTATGTCACGGCGTCAACCTGGATGGCGTCGGTGGGGTCGGTGTCAGCTGCTATTCCTGCCACTCCTTCAATACCACGCCACCGTTGACCATTCATCCGGCCGACTGGACCGACCCGTACATCAACCATCGGGGCTATGCAGCGATCAACGGAACCGCCTCCTGTTCGCAGTGCCATGGTGCTGACCTGCATGGCAGCCCTGCTGCTCCCGGCTGTTTTTCCGCCAGTTTTGACGGCCGCCGCTGTCATGCCGACGGCCCCGGTCAAGGTGCCTCATCCCCTGGACGGCAGCTTTCTGAATGGCGCGAATCATGGTCCCGTTGCCAAGGCTGATCTGACGATCTGTCAGGCCTGCCATGGCCAGACCGGCGGCCCGGGGAGCAATCCCCGGTTCAACATCGGCATCGACAGTGTCAATGGCACCGGTTGTGAAGGCTGTCATGGCATCAACTACGCCCATCCTGCCCACTGGGCAGGTCCTAATGCCACGTTCCATTATTCGGCAGGCAATATCGAGAACAGTTGCACCCTTTGTCATGGCGTCAAGCTTGATGGCATCGGTGGGGTAGGTGTCAGTTGTCTTAATTGCCACGATTCAACCACCACCTTTACCCTTGATTGCACTGCCTGTCATGGGTATCCCCCCGATGGCACAGCCGATGCCGCTGCCCCTCTCGGAGTGGCCCACCGCAATGTTGCCAATGTCGCTGCCCATGACATCTGTGTCGTGTGCCACGGCATGAAAGAATCCAGCGCGGGCGGCAGTTTTGCCGCCACCACCAACTACCGTCTCTTTGACAAGTCCACCAACACTCTGGGGAATCACTGGAACGGCCGGATCGACATGAACTCCAGCCTCGGCTATGACCAGACGAATTTTGGTTGTAATACCGCAGTCTGCCATGCTAATGACATCGATCACCGGCTGTCTGACTCCGGTTTAACCGTGGCCTTGAGCGAGTTTGGTTTTGGTGACGCGGTACCCCATCCGTTGGATGGAACGTTCCTCGATCCTCTTCATCATGGACCGGCCGCCAAAGGACTGACAGCGGCCTTCCCCAACGGCATGGCAGACTGCCAGCCCTGCCATGCCCAGGCCGGGACCAATCCGCGTTTTAATGTTGGTATCAACAGTGCCGGTGGTAACGGCTGCGAGTCCTGCCACAATGACTTCACCGCCCACCCGTCGGTCGATGGCAGAGATAAAGTCCTTTGGTATGATAACGCCACTTATACCCATTCAGATGTCACAGGATTCACGGCTTGCACGCTCTGCCATGGCCCCGGCCTTGGTGGTGGCACGGGTCCGGCCTGTACCGCCTGCCATGCGGTTGATCCAGTAGCTAACCCAAGCGGCTGTGTTTCCTGTCACAGCCTGCCGCCAGACGGTGGCGCTCCGGCTGGAGACCAGCGGCCCAACCGCCAGGGCCAGCACAATCTTATTGGTCATACCATCACCATCAGCGCTATTGCCGAAGAGACCTGCAGTCGCTGTCATAACGGGGCCGGAATCGGTACTGCCTGCCCATTTCGACACGTCCAGCCCGGCAGATGTGAATTTTCTCCATCCTGATTCGTCCGATACCATTACGGCGGTTTCCACGGGCACCAATACGACCTGCAACGGTGCCTGCCACTCAAATATGATAATCTGAATTTTATCTCTCCTCACACCTATAAGACTTGGTATCCCTGAGTAAAAAACTCTGGCATATAAGACCTGAGGTACAATCTGCTTGCAGATCATTTAGGGGCCGGGAAATCTATCCCGGCCCCTTTTTTGGGCATGGACGAGGGACTGGGATTTGTCCATGCCGAAACTTGGGCCAACCAATCTACAGTTTTTCAGGGAGGTGGAAGGACAGCTCCGCTCCTGGATCGATAAGGCCACAAAAAGGGCCGGCGAGCTGGTGGAGATCAACTGGCAGCAGATAAAGACCATGGCCGATCTCCTTATCCGGCAGGTAATTGTCGATGGTGGTGAATCATGAAGTCGTGAGTGAAGCAAGAAGATAGGATAAGTCACGAAGCCTTCTTGATCATCAGCTGCCAGGCGCCGTCGTCGAGCTGTTTTTTTTCTAAAATTGTATGCCCCTCTTTTTGAACGGACCCCGGGACATTGTTTATTGGGGCACCATCATCAAGGATTAATTCGAGAATCTGGCCCGGCTGTAATTTTGACAGGGCAACTTTGGCGTAAACCATATTCATGGGGCAGCCAACACGGCGGCAATCTTTTACTGCGTCTGCTTTTGTCATTTTTCCCACCCCTTTTATTGCTGTTCGTCTTGGAAAATCTCAATATCTTCGACTGTCACTTCCTTCTTCCGGATGCGGAATGATTTCATGTCAGGCTCGCGTTCTGCCATGGATATGATCACATAGCTGATCTCCGGATCATACGCCAGCTTGATGTCTTCCTCGGAAGGCCGCGCCGGCGTTTGCGGATGGCTGTGATAGGAGGCCGCAAGTTTGAGCCCCTTCCGGCGTATATCCTTGACGGCGGCAAATTGTTCCTCGGGTTTCATGCTGAAGTGATCCGCGGAGGCATCCATATTGGTGAGTTTATAATGGGCAATAATTCTGCCATCTTTTTCCGCCAGGTAGCCGCACACCTCATGGGGCAATCCCTGGCGAGCGTGTTCTGTGAGCAACTCGAAGACATTTTTGCTTATCCGCAGCATCGCTTATCCCTGCCTCTGGTGTTTAAAAAAATCCAATTTTTTCAGAAAGAACCTGATCCCTGAAAAGGCACGTATCAGTATTAACATTTCAATTCACAGACCGTCTGCTCGGCGTCAAAAAGTTCGGTGATCGACGGATTTTCCCCACAGACTGGACAGTTTGCCTGCCGGTGTAATTTTATTTTCCTGAAATCCATGGTTTTGGCATTAAAGGTCAGCAGGGTGTCGGTCAGCAGGGTTCCCACACCGGTGATATACTTCAGGGCTTCCGCCGCCTGGATGGTGCCGAGCATTCCGGCAACGGCCCCCAGCACCCCGGCCTGGGAACAGGTGGGCACGGCATCGGGTGGCGGAGGTGCTTTAAAGGTACAGCGGTAGCAGGTCGACCGGCCAGGGACAATGGTCATGGTCTGGCCGTCAAAGCGCAGAATACCGCCGTGCGACAGAGGAATATTTTCCATCACACAGGCATCATTGACCAGGAATTTGGTCGGGAAGTTATCGGTTCCATCAAGAACAAAATCATAACCCCTGATTATTTCCCGAATATTACTCGCCTGGAGATGAACCTGATGGGTGATAACCTTCAGCTCCGGGTTGATGGCCAGCATTTTTTCCCTGGCCGACTCGACCTTGGACATCCCGATATCCTTGGTGAAGTGGGCAATCTGGCGCTGCAGGTTGGAGAGATCAACGGTGTCGGAGTCGACGATGCCGATGGTGCCTACGCCTGCCGCCGCCAGATAGAGGCCAATCGGACAGCCCAGACCGCCGGCGCCGACGATCAACACCTTGGCCTGCAGCAGTTTTTCCTGTCCCTCTACCCCCACATCATGGAGCAGGATGTGTCTGCTGTAACGTTCGAGTTGTTCCTCGCTAAAATCAATCATAGTGCCTCCAGCCCCCTTTGCAGATCCTCGAGTATATCTTCCTGGTCTTCAATACCGACGGACAGACGCAGCATCGTCGGCCGTATGCCCATAACCACTTTTTCCTCATCGCTGTACTCTGCAAAAATTGTGGAAGCAGGGTGCAGGATGAGTGTTTTGTTGTCATTGATATTGGTGGCCCGCCTGATCACCTGCAGGGCATTCATCAAGGTAAAACATTCCGCAACACTGTCCATGTCAAAGGTGAGAATCCCGCCGTACTTGCCGCCAAACTGACGGCTGGCGATTGCATGAAACGGTGAGTCGGCAAGGCCCGGATAGTGTACGGCCCGCACCCTGGGACTGTGCTGCAGGAACGTGGCCAGCAGCAGGGCATTCTCGCAGCTTCTGTCGATCCGCAATCCCAGTGTCTCCAGGCCCAGGGACTGCATGAAGGCATTGTGCGGAGACAGGCAGGCGCCAAGATCCCGGTAGACTTCCTGGCGCAGGGTGCTGATAAAGGCCATCTGTCCAAATTTTTGGGCCCTGTCCCTGAGCTTTGCCGACTGCAGCCAGTCAAAGTTGCCGGTGTCGATAATAACTCCGCCAACAGTTGACGCACCGCCGGAGATATATTTCGTGCTGGAGAGGATCTCGATATCAACGCCTGCCTGCCGGCTGTTAAAGAGGTAGGGCGTGGTTACCGTGTTATCGAGCACCAGGGGCACACCATGTTTTTTGGTGATTCCGCCGATCGCGGCCAGATCGGCAATCTCCAACTGCGGATTTGTTATACTCTCAAGAAAGAGGGCGCAGGTGTCGCGGTCTATGGCCCCATCAATCTCAGCCAAGTCCGTCATCGACACATACCTGACCTGCAGCCCCCATGATGAAAACGTTTTTTCAAACAAGGACAGGGTGTTGCCAAACAGGTGCCTGGTGGTCACCACATTCTTGCCTGTGCCGCCCAGGGCCAGAAGGGTGTTGCTGATTGCGGCCATGCCAGAGGAAACAGCTAATACCGCGAGCCCGCCGGAGAGCAGGCGGATTTTTTGTTCAAAGTCGTCCACCGTCGGATTGGTGATCCGGGAATAGACATGGGCCGGTTTCCGGCCGGCAAAGGTTGCATGGAGCGACTCGGCACTCTCATGTTCAAAGGCAACACTATCGTATACCGGCACCCGCAATGAGCCATGGGGGTCTTTTTTTGACCTGGACCCATGGATGGCCTTGGTGGTGAATCCCTTCATGAGTGACCGCCTCCGCCCATAAAGTAAAGAAAATCCACCTCATCATTGTCGGCAACTGCGGTCTTCCCATAATGCGCGCGCTCGACAATGGTGCCATTGAGCTGCACGGAGACCATTTCCGGAGATTCGACTTCTTTGATCTCTAATAAGCGGGCAATGGACAACTCCGTTTCATTAATATTTTCAATGGCGCCGTTAATTGTAAGTTGCATGATTCCACTCCTTTAAAATGATCAATTGTTCTTAGCCCCAGGGTCTTGCTCCGCCTCTCATTCTTAAGCCTGTTTCTTCCAGAGTCTTGACTCGGAAAGGGGGAGTTGATGCGACAGTTTCTCACTGTTTAAAACAACGGATGATTCAATTTTGCCAACACCCGGCACCTCGATCAAGGTATCAATGACGAAATTTCTATATACGCTGATAGAAGGGGCAATAATTTTCAAAAGAAAGTCGTGGACCCCCGAAATATTGTAACATTCCATTATGCTGGGGATTGCCCGAATGCTCTCCAGAAAAGCCTCGGTGGTTTTTCGATCATGTGGGGCAAGTGATACAAATACAAAAGTCACAACCTCGAGGCCAATCTTTTGCTCATCAATAATCGCGACAAACCGTTTGATAATGCCGGCCTCTTTTAACCGTTTGGTGCGCCCCAGACAGGCAGAGGGCGAGAGGCCAATCTGCTTGGCAAGTTCTGCATTGGTAATTGTCGAATCTGTCTGCAAAAACGTCAGTATAGCCATATCGACATCGTCATAGGATTGGTGAGATTGTTGATTTGTTATCATGCCATTCCTCTGTATGTGTAATTTTGTTATTTAAGATATTATCCGCATAATATGTATATTTTATATTAAATGCAAGAACAATAGTTGGCTTATTTGGAAATATCGGTATTTTCCACTTCGACGCCGAGTGGCCGAAGAGGATTTGTATCCCGAGTTTTGTTCAAGATTGCTAGAGGTGGTTTTTGTCCAGATTGATGCAGGAAAAATGTTCAGAAGAAGGTTGCTTAGATCGCTGTGAAGCCGCAAGGAGTGGCTGTCATCTGTAATAATCCGCTGAGAGTCCGTCTGCCCGGACAGCGTCAACAACAGACTTCGTAATAACGTCAAGCCGAGGCGGGTATTTATTTATACGGCGCTGGCTGGCGCGATCTGTACTTGATTGCGGCCCTTGTCCTTTGCCTCATAGAGGGCATCGTCCGCAGCCTTGATGAATTCAGCCGCAGTGGTGCCGTTACCGGGGAAATGAGAGACTCCGAGACTGATCGTTACCGAGAGGACCGTCCTGCCCTGGCAGACAAAGTTGTGGTCAGCTACCTTGCTTCGTAATCGTTCGGCGATGTCCGGACCCAGCTTGCTGCCATCGTCAGTTACCGGCACCAGGATGATAAACTCCTCGCCGCCGTAACGAAAGGCAATATCCTCAAAGCGGATATTATGGCGAATGATATCTGCCATCTGCACGAGCACATCATCGCCCACCTGATGACCGTAGGTATCGTTTACCGCCTTGAAGTGGTCGATATCCAGCATAATGGCAAACCAGGCGGAATCGGAGTCGGGATGCTGTTGGTGCTGTATCTCCAACGCCTCGAGTTTGTTGAGAAGATACCGTTTGGAATAGAGATCGGTCAAGCCGTCTGTGCTTGCCATATGAAAAAGACGGGAATTGGCCAGGGAGATGGCGATATGGCTGGCCAGCGCCGGAATAATCGCCCGTTCATGTCGATTAAATTTCTGGCCCGCTTCTCGCTGCACGCAGAGAAGTCCCATGGATGCCTGATTGTATTTCAGCGGGATCAGAACCGTCGACAGGTCATCGGAGAAACGGTTGGACTGCAGGTTGCCCCGGAACCACTCCAGCAGCTCTTCCCTGCTGATCCCCGGAAAATGGAGTTTCTCATCTTCCATACAGTACGTCTCTTGGGATATCCTGCTGCCCTTGCGCTTCCGCCAGATGATATCAATGCAGTTTTCTTTTTTCTGCAGCAGCACGATCAGCGCGTTGACCCTGGCCTGGAAAACTTCATTGAGCAGATTGACGATAATCCGCTGCAGCCGCTCCCATTCGATGGTCTCGCTCAATTCCCGAACAATGGAGTACAGGATTGAGGTTTCCATGGTCTTTGATTTGACCTCGTTGATATACCGTGCCATGGCTTTGCTCATGACATTGAACGCATCCGCCATGTAGCTGAACTCGGTGCTGCTCTCCTCGTAGACCCAGAAGTCGTAATCGCCCTCGCTGACATGTAAGAAACCATTAGAGAGGTTTTCGATGGGCCGATGGATATATTTATTGATGGCCCAAAAGAGCACGATGCTCATGACCAGGATGGTGATCAGACCGGTGAGCAGCATCCGCAGGGCCACGGTCTTTAATATCGCATAGGTCCGGCTGAAATTTGCATCATAGATCACCATACCCAGGCGGGTTTCTTTGGCGGAATGGCATTGGTAGCAGGCGGGCGCGTTCTTGATCACGATCGTATTGCGCAGCAGCGGACCTTCGGCGGTATCGATCAGGACGGCCTTGCCACTGGTTGCCGGCTCTTCCTGGCTCACGCCGTCCATGTGGCTGGCCTTGGTCAAGCCCTCAAGCACCTGGCCGACCATTGCTGGATCGTTGGACACCTTGACCATGCCGTTATTGTCGATGATGCTTATGCGGGACGGGGGCAGAGACATGGAGCCGATCTCGTTGACCTGCTCCTGGATCGCTGCCCTGTTGTTTGTCAGCATGGCGTTCTGCAGTGTTTTTTCGATGATCCGACCACCGCGGATGGACTCGTGATTGGCGATATCAATGAATTGGTTGCGCTGATAGTTCCAGATGCCGAACATGGCGGCACCGATGGAAAGGGTCAAGACAAGAAAAAGCAGGAACGGTATTTTGAAGCGAATGGATTGGCAGAATTCTGGAAGTTGAAATGTCATGGACTGTTCCCGATATGCCGGCAGAGGCAATGAGGTCGCTTCGGCAGGTACTTAAGTGGTTGTTGAAGTGGTATTTGTTGACTCGTGTCCACACCATATTGAAAATCTATCGTAGCCCTTATTTTATCCACCTGTCAAGTTGGAACAATGAACGTAAGGCCTATCAGCGGATTAGTATGACTTTTAAAAACGTGACGGACCCATCCTACATGTCCGAAAAGAACTTAAAATGATCTGATATCAAACGACGGCTGGAAAATTTTTCCTCCTTGCCGACCCTCAGATCCGTAATGAAATTTATACCACTTTGTGGTATAAATACTTGACAACTGAAAACGGTTTGGGCATGTTGGCAATTCACAGTCAAAACTTGGCAAAATCAGCTTATCTTGTTGATCACAGGAACACACAGAGGAAGATCATGAGCAATACAACCCGACGCCCGTCCATTCCCGTCCCCATTATCCATGGAGATTGTTGCAAAAACTACACCTATGACCAGGACAAGGTCTGCACCCCCGAGGAGACCATCGCCAAGTTGAAGCAGAAACTGGCCGAGGTCAGGCTCGATATCTTGAACGATGTGCAACGGGTCGACAGCGGCCGGCTGGACATCCCGGTTTACTTCAGCGTCTGCGGCCGGGAGGCCTTCGAGGTCATCCGCACCAAGAAGCAGCTGGGCAAGGGCTGTACCCCGGCCCAGTCCCAGGCCAGTGCCTGTATGGAGCTGATTGAGCGCTTCAGCTTTTTCAGCTTCAAGCAAAACCCGGCCAATTTCATCCGGGCCACCTATGCCGAACTCAAGGCCGAGGGGCTGCCCCTGCTGTCCCTCAGATACCTGCTCCAGTCGGTCCACGATGAAAACACCTCGGAGGAAACCCTGGCCGCGCTGCTCGCCGATATCCCCATCCGCTGGGCCTGGGCCACCAACCTCAACCGGGGTGAGATGGTCCTGGTGCCCTTTTCCTGGTTCTACGCCATCAACGAATTCAACGGCCCTTCTGCCGGCAACTCCTATGAAGAGGCGATCCTACAGGGGCTGTGCGAGGTCGTCGAGCGCCACGTCTGCGCCGTGGTGACCCGCGAGCGGATCAAGGCCCCGCTGATCGATCCCGATTCCATCACCGATCCGGTGGCCGTCGAGCTGCTGCAGAAATTCACCCGCCTCGGGATTCAGGTCTTCCTCAATGACTTCTCACTGGACACCGGCATCCCCACGGTGGCTGCCATGGCCATTGATCCATCCACCTTTCCGGAGACCAGCGAGATCGTCTATACCGCCGGCACCACCCCGGAGCCCAACAAGGCCCTGATCCGGGCGCTTACCGAAGTGGCCCAGTTGTCCGGGGATTTCCACACCAAAGCCAACTACCTGGCCAGCGGCCTGCCCAAGCCCCTGTCCCTTGATGAGGTGGACTATATTATCCATCCCGGCCGGACCGTTAAGTTAAGCGACCTGCCCGATCTTGGCGACAACAACATGAAGGTGGAGATCGACCGCTGCCTGGCGGCCCTTGCCAGGCTGGACATGGAGGTATTCCTGATCGACACCATGCACCAGGAGCTGGAGATTCCCGCGATCTACACCATCGTGCCCGGCGCCCATTTCAAGGAGCGCTCGATGAGCAAGAACGCCGGGCTGTTCGCCGCCAAGCTCGCCCACGAGCAGATCAGCGACCCGGAGGCCCAGGTCGAGCTGCTCAACAAAATGAGCGCGATCCTGCCCGACGCCTATTTCATTGAGTTTTTCCTGGGCAAAAAAAAGGCGGCCATGAATCACTTTCAGGAGGCCCTGATCCATTTCAACCGGGCCCTGGCCCTGAACCCCGAGGCCGAGGATATGCCCTACATCTACTCCTTCATGGGAGAGTGCCTGAAAGACATGGGCCAGTACCGGGAAGCGATCGCGGTTCTGCATCGGGGCATCGAACTGGATGAAGAGCGACCGGATATCCACAACCTGCTGGGATTCTGCCATTACAAGCTGGATAATTACGAAACCGCCGTCACCCACTTTTCCCGCACCATCGATCTGGAGCCGGGCTCAGCCATCGATTTTGCCAACCTCGGGGTCAACCTGCGCAAGCTCAACCGCCAGCAAGAGGCGGCCCATAACTTCGAGATCGCCCTGGCCATGGACCCTTACCTGGAACTCGCCCGCACCCATCTGGATGAGCTCTTTGCCGAGCACAAGCAAACCGCTGATAAAACGTCCGCTAGCGCCACTCCTTGTTGACGCGATCGGGGCTCCAGTCGTTGATATCCCTTTGCGCGGGCTGCTGGTCA
This sequence comes from uncultured Pseudomonadota bacterium, assembly GCA_963776835.1. GTDB lineage: Bacteria > Desulfobacterota > Desulfobulbia > Desulfobulbales > Desulfocapsaceae > UBA2270. The sequence goes on along the minus strand of CAVZOB010000007.1, from coordinate 283,575 downwards.
GAATATGCTACCAATGCAGAAATTTACGGCTCATTTGAGCTCGTCGAGCCATGTCTCTGATAACCTTTTTATTGTAAGCATTGATCTGGATAAAGGATTCCAACTATGATTTTGCAGATTGAAGAAAAAATTCTGACCGCATTGCTGGCGCACGGCCGGCGGGAGGAGCCCAACGAGGCCTGCGGCTACCTGGCCGCAAGGGACGGGATTGTGGGTCATCATATCGAGTTGACCAACATGGATGCCGCCCCCGAGCACTACACCATGGACCCGGCGGAACAATTTGCCGCCATCCGCCGGATACGGGAAGAGGGTTTGCAGGTGGCTGCGGTGTACCACACCCATCCTGAAACCCCGGCCCGGCCTTCTGTGGAAGACATCCGCCTGGCCCATGACCCCGCCATGGTTTATGTTATCGTCAGCCTGATGGCGGGCGTGGACCCGATCCGGGCCTTTACAATCAATCGAGACGAGGTTACCACGGTGCCTCTACAAGTGCTGGCCACCCGATAACCATCTCTCTTTTCATACGATTTCAGGTTATTCTAACCGTGCTTCCTGGTGATTAGGATTTTTGCTATTTCAGCAAAATTATTTGCCATTTATCTCATGAATGATAGACTAAATTTAAGCGTATCATAAAGAGTATTTAATCATTCAACGGAGGAGGGAAGGCGATGAAAATCATGAAACTAATGGTGCTTTTTTTTTGCATGACAATACTTCTTACGGGATGCGCAGCAAAGCAAACTGCAAGTTCAGAGAGTGACAGGACAGACGTTTTATATACCTGTAATTGCGGAGACTCGTGTAAATGTAACACCATAAGTACAAGGCCGGGGAAATGCACCTGCGGTTCTCCAATGAAATGGGGGCATGTGCTAAAAATTGAAGGCAATGAGGCACTTCTCTGCCAATGTAAGGAAGGTTGCACATGCAGTCTTGACCCGAAAGATCCGTCAAAATGCGGTTGTGGTGAACCGGTAAAGCGGGTGAACCTCGAAGGATCCGGCATATACTTCTGCAATTGTGGAGGCTCTTGTTTGTGTAATACTGTTTCTGACAAGCCGGGAAAATGTAAATGCGGCATGAATTTGAGGAAAGTTGATTAGCTGTTTAGGTGCCGTTATGAAATGAGTAGTACTTTTTTGCTCATTTTATTACGGCACCTTATGCCGCTTCTAAGAAACAGCCAATCTTTTCCGGCTGTTTCTTAGAAGCGGCGTCTGCAAATAACATACAAGAGGCCGTTAAAGACAATGAATAGTAGTAGTTATTTTTGAACCACAGCTTAATCAATAATTTGAATGTAAAAAGAAGGCAGGGCTGATACCCTGCCTTCTTTCGCTTAACGGGGAGGTCATGGGGGGCCACAGGGGGCCTCAGGGTCTGGCTTCCAAGATTTTACGCGGGAAAATCTAGATGAAATGCGGGTTAGGTGCCGTTAAGAAATAACACCATACTTTTTATCCATTTCTTTAGGCCCCTTATACCGTTAAAGACAATGAATAGTAATAGTTATTTATGAACAAACGGCTTAGTCGGAAACGATCTTGAAAGAGACTTTCACCCGTGCCCGAAAGATCACTCCTTTGCCATCCTCATCAATCTTCATGTCCAGGGTAACAACTTCCGCAATGCGCAGGTCGCGCAGGGTCAGTCCGGCTTTCTTAACGGCATTCTGGGCAGCTTCTTCCCATGAAACAGGACTTGATCCGACCAATTCGATGATTTTGTAAACACTCTCAGGCATGGCATTCTCCTTGGTTAAGGTTAGAAGGAAATCTTGTTGAATACACTACCAACTGAACTTTTTGTGGTCTGTTGTCAGTCGCTTGATTCAAGATCTGCATGCGAATCCTTGAATCAAGTGAAGAGATACAGCAGGCCATAAAAGTATTGTATCGTTTAGCTTGGGAAAACTGAAGGTGAAATATGTGCTATCTGACTGAATATTGCAGATTGGGAGGATCGAGTTTGCTGCTAATGCAGCTATTAACTGTAGTTTCGGTAACATATAGAATAAAAAGAGGACGGAATTTTTTTCCTTCTTAGTACTTTCTTGCATTCTTCGCACACATCCAGTATCTGACTGAAGAAGGTCCGGAAGGTTCGGACGGTCCGGAAGGTCTGGCGGCTTGGAGGGTTCAAGGTTGTCCATGGGAGAATCAATCGGATAGGCAATGGTGAAGAGCCACTTCTGTCGGCCACCGCGTTTTCTTTCCCTTAAAAAAAAAACGAAAAAAGGTGACGAACCGTGCTGATCGATAAGGTTTTCATTCTGGCTGCGGTTGTCTTTGTTGGTATCCTCTGCCAGTGGTTGGCCTGGCGGGTCAAGCTGCCCGCCATCCTTTTTCTCCTTTTTGCCGGGATCATTGGTGGTCCGCTTACCGGCTGGCTCAATTCGGATGTACTCTTCGGCGATCTGCTCTTTCCTTTCATTTCCCTTTCCGTGGCGGTGATCCTTTTCGAGGGCAGCCTCACCCTGCGCTTTCATCAGATTGCCGGGTTGGGGCGGGTGGTCCGCAACATGATCTCCTTCGGCCTGCTGGCCACCTGGCTGATCACCGCCGCCGCCACGCACCTGGTTTTTGATTTTCCCTGGGGATTGGACCTGCTCTTCGGGGCGATCACCTCGGTGACCGGCCCCACCGTCATCATGCCCATGCTGCGCACGGTCAGGCCCACCGCCTCCGTGGCCAATATCCTGCGCTGGGAAGGGATTGTTATCGATCCCATCGGCGCCACCCTGGCCGTGCTGGTTTATGAGTTCATCCTGGCCGGCAGCAGCGGCCATGCCCTGAGCCTTACCTTGCTTGCCTTTGCCAAGATTGTTGGGATCGGCCTTCTCCTCGGATCCCTGACCGGCTATCTCTACGGCAGCATCCTTCGCCTCCATTGGCTGCCCGAATTTCTCCAAACGTGACCACCCTGGGGCTGGTCATCTTTGTCTTTGCTGTCTCCAGCAATATTCAGCACGGATCCGGCCTGCTCGCTGTTACGGTCATGGGCATCTGGCTTGCCAACATGCGGGACGTCTCCCTGGAGGAGATCCTCGATTTCAAGGAGAGCCTCAGTGTCCTGCTCATCTCCGTGCTTTTTATCGTGCTCTCTGCGCGCCTTGATTTTCAGCGCTTTTTCCATCTGGGCTGGCAGGTGGTTTTCATTTTTCTTTCCATTCAGTTCATCTCCAGGCCCTTGAGTGTGATGATCTCCGTCCATCGGCTCGAAACTGAGCTGGCCGGAGCGGCATCTGCTTTCCTGGATAGGGCCACGGGGCATCGTGGCCGCCGCCATCTCCGCCCTTTTCGCCATCAAGCTCGAAGCAGCGGGTTATGCCGAGGCTGAGCTGCTGGTGCCGTTGACCTTTTCGGTGATCATCGGTACCGTGGTCCTGCAGAGCGCCACCGCCCGTTTCATCGCTAAAAAGCTCGGCGTGGCCGAACCGGAACCCAGAGGGTTTCTGATCATCGGCGCCAACCTGGTGGCCAGAACCATCGGTAAGGCCTTGCTGCAGGCAGGATTCCGGGTATTGCTTGTGGACAGCAACTGGGAGATGATCGGCAAGGCGAAAATGGAGGGACTGGAAACCTATTACGGCGAACCTGTTTCCCAGCACGCCGACCGTAATCTCGATCTGGTGGGGATAGGCAAGCTGCTTGCGCTTTCACCGCGTGGTCCGCTCAATACCCTCTCCTGCATGCACTACCGGATGGAGTTGGGCTCCAAGGCTGTTTTTGCGGTCCAGGTTGCGGCGGATCTGGAGATGTCCAAGGAACGTAAGGCGGTGTCTCACCGAAAATGGAGAGTTCTCTTTGGCCCGGAGGTGAGCTTCTCCAGCCTGAGCAAGGCCCTGAGCCATGACGCTTGGAAGGTGCGCAGCACCCTGCTCAGTCAGGCTTTTGATTTTGCCGCCTATCAGCAGCAGTACAGACAGGGGATGATCCCTCTCTTTGCCGTCACTCCCAAGGGAAAAATCGAGGTGTTTACCGTGGAGGAACAGTTGAACCCGCAGCCGGGGTGGACCATCATCGGCCTGGTGGCGGATCCGGACAGGCTTCTATAGTTACCTGATAGGGGTAACGGCATGGTTCTTGGATTTTTTTTCTTAAACAAGGGTTTTGAGTGCTAGATCATGCTTTTGGACCGATGCGGGGTGCTGAAAGGCTGGATATGCGGCATGATCCCGCAACTCATCCAGCCCGCAGAGCATGAAGCCAAGGATGGGCGCGCATTTGCTGGCGCAGGATGGGTAAAAATGGCCATGCTGCCGGGTCTGCGACGCATTCTCCCTCCCCCAGTAGAATTCCGCCAGTCCCAGGGGCAGCAGATCCTCTCTTAGCGCCTGATTGAATAACTTGGGGGCGCAGCAATCACCGGTACCGGTGGGGATTCCACCGCTGCCTGCAAAGGCGTCGGACAAGAGGCGCTGTCGGCCTTGAAAGTTGCTCAGGGTGTAGAGAGCGTGGATCTCCCGCATCCATTGTCGGGAGAGCTGCCGTCGCCGGCTGTTCAGATCTCTCCACCGGGCTGAACCGTGCTCCGTGCGCTGGAGCGCCCTGCCGAGTTGCTTGATCCGGGGCTCGATTTCCGCATAGATCCTGGCGTATGCGGCCACATTGAAGAGGGGAGGCGCCCATCCTTTCACCTCCCAAATCCCGTTATACTGACCGGAAAAGGCGCGCAATACCCGTTCACTGCCGTCTGCGGCCCGGCAGACCATGATCCCGAACATCTTGCCCCGGGCTTGGCCAAACAGGCTGGCCGTGCTCAGCCGAGGATCCGTCTGCCCTGTTGGAGCCAGGAGATCCATCTGTTTTTCCTGTTCCAGGAACTGCATGAGCTCCCGGCAATGGCTGCGGGCATCGCCTTCAGAAAAGGAATGTTCCTTTCGGCAATCCTGGCAGGGGCCACCGGCAATCCTTTCCTGTTCGATCGATTTTTTTTGTTGCATGAATGTCTTGTCCTTGATTGAATGAGGCCATTCTACTTTATTGCTCAAATTTTACCATCTCCAAGGTCTAACTTGAATTACACGGAACAACTCCAGAGGATCTTCGGCTTTTCCACCTTTCGTGCCAACCAGGAGGAAATCGTCCAGGCCATCCTCGCCGGCCGTGACATCTTTGCGGTCATGCCCACCGGTGGCGGCAAGTCCCTCTGTTATCAGCTGCCCGCCTCGATGATGGAGGGCACCTGCCTGGTGGTCAGCCCTCTGATTTCTCTGATGAAGGATCAGGTGGACGCGGCCAATGCCTTTGGCATGCAGGCCGGCCTGCTCAACTCCACCCTCACCACTGCTCAGCAGCATGAAGTCCTGACCCGCCTGCAGGACGGCGTCTATGACCTGCTCTATCTCTCCCCGGAACGGCTGGCACTTCCCGGATTCATGGAGCGCCTGAGGCGGGCGCCCCTCTCCTTTGTGGCCGTGGATGAGGCGCACTGCATCTCCGAGTGGGGCCATGATTTCCGTCCTGATTATCTGGCCCTCTCCAGCCTCAAGCAGGAACTGCCCGGGGTGCCGATCACCGCCTTTACCGCCACCGCCACCCAGAGGGTTCAGGAGGATATCGTCCGCCGTCTGGCCCTGAACCAGCCGCTCATGACCCGGGCCTCCTTTGACCGGCCCAATCTTTTTTATCAGGTCCAGCTTCGGGAGCAGGTGAACAGCCAGATCGAGGCAGTGGTGGCCGCCCATGCCGACGAGGCCGGGATTGTCTATAGATTGAGCCGCGCCGATGTCGAAAAGACGGCGGCCTGGCTGCAGAAACGGGGAGTCAAGGCCCTGCCTTATCATGCCGGGCTCGACAAGCAGACTCGCGGCCGGAATCAGGAGGCCTTCAACCGGGACGAGGTGCAGGTGGTGGTGGCTACGGTGGCCTTCGGCATGGGGATCGACAAGTCCAATGTCCGTTTCGTGATCCACGGGGATCTACCCAAAAGCATGGAGGGGTATTACCAGGAGACGGGCCGGGCCGGGCGCGATGGAGAGCCCGCCCTCTGTCTGCTCCTGTACTCGCGGGGCGATTATTTCCGCCTGCGGCCTTTTATCGATCTGCTGCCTGACGAGCGGGAGCGTCAGGCCGGTCTGGCCCAGCTCTCCAGGATGATGTCCCTGGCCGAGCAGCCGGTCTGCCGTCGGCGGGCCATACTCCACTATTTTGATGAGGAGTACGCCCAAGAGAACTGCGGCGCCTGTGACGTCTGTGCGCATGGAGTGCAAAGCGTTGATGCCAGTACCGAGGCCCAGATGGTCATGTCGGCCATCTACCGCAGCGGCCAGCGCTTCGGTGCCGGACATATCGTCGATATCGTCTTTGGGGCCAGGACGGCACGGATCAGCGCCCTTGGTCATGACCAGCTCAAGACCTACGGGGTGGGACGGGACAAGGGGAAACGGTTCTGGAGGCAGCTTCTTGACAGTATGCTCAGTCAGGGACTGCTCAGGAGCGAAGGGGATCCCTATCCCATGCTGCATATCACTGCGGCGGGGGAAGAGGTCCTTTTTGGCCGGGCGGAATTTGTCACCCACCAGATGCTGGAGGATAAGAGCACCAAGTCGGAGAGACCGTCGTACGATGAGCCGTTGTTTACTCTTCTTAAAAAACTGCGGCGCGACATGGCTGCGGAGGCTGGGGTTCCACCGTATGTCTTGTTTTCCGATAACAGCCTGCATCAGATGAGCAGTTTCATGCCGCAGACCCCTGAAGACCTGCTGGGTATAAACGGGGTGGGTCAAATGAAACTTGAACGGTATGGAACCCCTTTTCTGGAGGCGATTGCAAACTATGTGGCCGCTAACCCGGAGGTCTGTCAGCCGCAGGCGGAAAAAAGGGGAGCGCCAGTCACCGCGTCAGCCGTTGCCCGGAAGCAGACAGGCGGCCAGACCCTTGATGAGACTTTACGATTGGCGGAGGAAGGGATGAGCATCGAGGAGATTGCCGCCGCCCGGGAGTTGAAGCCCTCGACCATTGCCAGTCATATTGGTGAACTCCTGCAGCAGGGCAAGGGGCTGGATGTTGATCATTACGTTGATCCAACAGTGCGGAGTGAGATGACCGAACTGTTCAGGCTCCATGGATTCCAGCGTCTCAAACCGATAGTGGATGGCATGGAGGGGAGGGCGGGATACGAGCAGGCCCATATTGTCCGCGGCTTTCTGGTGTCCCAGGATTGGAAAATAGAAGAGGTGGACGATGATGCGGCATCAGATTAATGTAGTCACTCAAATCGGACTTGACGGTTAGGGCGAAAGCCCCCTTCTCAATCTGATATTCAGCAGTAAGGGTTAACCGAGGGCGGTTGGCTAAAATCAGATATTCGATGTGGCAATCTTAACATCCGCAATTACGTGCTCGGAACGGAAGTAATCCACATAGTTTTTGAAGAGGCTAGGAGAAGCCCCGCTCGGAATCCGTTTCGAAGGGGCTTTTCTTTTTGCCGTCGGCCTTGAGCGGCGATAGATTAGGGAACATTTTTTATTATCCTCTCTCTGGTCGAGTTCGGTATTTGCCGGTGGGTTAATTCGGGATTGAACAGGCCCCGGTAAAGGGCAATAACTTCCGGGGAGACCTCCCGCAACCTCATCTTCTTGTCCTGCCAGTTATTGGCTGACCACTGGCCTGTTTGAATGTAATTCGCAGAAGCGCTGCCGCTGGCGAGTATTTCTTCCCCGATGTAGGCGAATTCCTCCACGCCCTTTGTCCCCGCGCGATACCTCTCCCTATACTGCATATTCTGCCAGCTATCATCCCCAGGCACATCAGCTAAACCTTGATAATTGTACAGCTGATACCAAAGAACATATTTCATCCGATTGGTTGTCAGGATATCAGGCCTTCGGCCGTTGGTATTAGCGGTATTGACTATGCCATTGGGATTGGGGATGCCGTAGCGGGGGTCCAGATACCATCGGGCAATTGTATCATAACAGGAACGGAGATCAATCCCTTGCTGGAATTGGAGGATGTGCAGGTATTCGTGGATCAATAAATTTGCCTTGAAGCGATATATGAAGACGGGTTCATCCGGCTTCATTCCCCGTTCTTCATAAATCGCCCTGAACGCTGATTGCCCTACGGTCTTGTCCCAGTCAGGACTGACGCCGATATAGCCTTTTTCCTGATAAGCCTTGGCTGTTCTCGCCGTGGAATCTATGATTATCGGCACCGAAGTCAGAAATGATCGCAGGGATGGGTCGAACACTTCGAAGACATTATCCAAGACCTTGGCGTTGCGTTCGCGCGAGATGGACACCGTCCAGATATTGAGGGACCATCGGGGTAGGAAGGAAAATATCGGATTCTCAACAATCCGCCGGCCAAGCCAGCTCGAGCCCAGCTCCGCCTTAAGATGATTCTGGCCGGATAACTCGCTGCCATCCCGATCAAGCATTAAGAATATCCCGCTTCCGAGAAGGAACAAGGCAAGCAAGATCGCGTAGTTCCGACGGTGGGGTTCACTGCACTTCATTTCTGTCTCCTAATAAAGGCTGGGGGGAGGCAGCGGGAACACACTTTTCACCGGATGCTCTTGTTCTGGACTGGCAATGATGAGAAGAGCATATGCGGAAACATCCCTCTGAATGGGTAGGTGATAAAACTTCGAGCGCGTACCACTTTGGAGATTGCCGGGCGAAAATATCCGTGATTCCGGTTAAACCTCTCTGGGGAGTAGCCAGTTTTACTGGTTCTTCATGCCCTCGTTGATTTCCTTGGTGCGTTCGTCACTCAGGTTCTGGGTAGCGCGGGCCTTGTCGATGGGGTCGCGGATAGCCTTGATGGCGATGTCGGCATTTTCTGCGTTGATCCGGTCCACCTTCTGCGATAGCTGTTCTGTGACGCTCTCCTCCTTGTTGCAGGCGATTAAGGTCAGGATCATGGCCAGCAGCATGGCTAGGGGCAGAATCTTCTTCATGGCGGTGTGTCTCCTTGTGGTCTCTTAAGTAAGGTTCTCCAGTAGAACTGGGGAGTTTGTATAGTCAATATTGAACAAGGGGCGGTGGGGTGATAAGTAATCGCTTTATCGGGCAACTCTGCAGGAAATCACAACTTTTCCTCAGCCCCTATTCCGCGCCACAAACAAGCCCGGTCAGTTCACTTTGATTTCTCCTTGTGAAAAACAGTGCCGCCGGTAATCACAACCCACTCCAATTCCAATCAAATCATAAAAAAAAATACCCTATAAATATCCCACCCAAACAGCAACATCAAACAGAAATATACCAGAAGGCAGCCAGTAGTCAGTGTTAATTTTAAACATTTTGAGAAGAACCGCAACTTTTAGCTTCTTCAAGATTATGAAATGAGCAAGGTGTCAGATTAGGAGCCGTTAAGAAATAACCAGTACATGTTTATTTTTTTTGTATGGCCCCTCATGCCGTTTAGGTACTGTCATGCTATAGTTGTATGGTTGATGACAGCTTTCCATTAAGGATTAACAGGGTATTTTTTGGCGTTGAGCATAATTTTTTTATGGGCCGCTGCAACCGGATTTATGTTAAACTTGGAGGCGAGCATGGTGAGGTAGACCATGACGTCGCCCACTTCCTCTTCAATATGTTTTCGGGTGGCCGCATCCACATTCATGCTCTCCGCACCTTCCATCCATTGAAAGATCTCCACCAGTTCCGCAGTTTCAACACTGAGGGCCATTGCCAGATTCTTGGGGGAATGAAACTGCTCCCAATTGCGTTCGCTGACGAATTGGGCAAGTCTGGTCTGGAGTTTTTTCATCTTCTTTGTCTTTCTCGTGGTATTTGTGATTAAAATCTGGTAAATTTTTTAACTTTCTGCTCCCACTGTAGCATCGATTTTGGGGAGAGTAACTCAATTTTCCTTTTAGCGGATATAATTTTATGAAAAATCGTGCATCAGTTTTTTTCTGTTTTTTTCTTTCCACTTTTCTGCTTTTTTCCACCTTAGATACCGGGGCAGCCAAGGGTCCGGCCACGGTGGATATGGGCAGAGACCGAATGATTGGCTATATGATCAGTAAAGAGCTGCCGGCTATGCATTTCAGCCATAAGCAGATGGACAATTCTCTGAGTCGTGCGGCCTTTGATTTGTATCTGAAGCAGCTTGATTTCCAGAAGCGTTTTCTGCTGCAGCAGGATGTCGATGTCCTGACCACCTATTCCCAATTGATCGACGATGAACTGCTGCACGGCAGTCTGGAACTGCCGGAGAAAGGATTCGAACTTCTCAATATCCGAATCCAACAGGTGGAAAAGATGGTTTCGGAGCTTCTGACCGCGAAGATTGATGTGACTCAGAAAGAATCCTTGGAGACCGATCCGGAAAAATTGACTTATAACACAGATTTGCAAGGGTTGCGGGAATATTGGCGCAAGATGCTGAAAGAACAGATTATTTCAAAGTATCTGGAGGCGCTGACTGAACAGCAGAAGGCGAAGGACAAGGAGAAGAAAAGCGATGATCTCCTGTGGAAAGAGGCCAGAGAAAGGGTTGCCAAGCAGGACACGGAATTTTTTCATCGCCTGCATCAAGAGACCCTGCAGGATCACTTGGATCGTTATTTTGATGCTGTGGCCCGGGCCTTTGATCCCCATACTGATTATATGCCGCCGGATTTTAAAGAAGATTTTGATATTCACATGCGTGGCAGTCTGGAAGGGATTGGCGCGGTGCTGCGGGAGGACGCCGGGTATATCAAGGTGGTTTCAGTCATTCCGGGAAGTGCAGCTGCCAGGCAGGGACATCTTGAGGCCGAGGACGTTATCCTTGCGGTTGCCCAGAAAGGTGCTGATCCGGTGGAAATTACGGATATGCGCCTGCGAGATGCCGTACGTCTGATCAGGGGCCCCAAGGGCACGGAAGTGCGACTGACCGTGAAGAAGCCTGATGGGTCGAAGGTGGTGATCCCTCTGATCCGCGATGTGGTCCAGATTGAAGAGACTTTTGTGAAGTCGGTGCCCCTTGATACCCCGACCGGAGAGAAGATAGGCTATATCATGATTCCCAGTTTTTATCGTGATTTTGAGGGGTCAAAAAATGGAAACGCTGTCAGGAACTGCACGGATGATACCAGGAAGGCTATCGAAGAGCTGAAAAAGACCGGAATCAGTGGCCTGATTCTTGATCTGCGCAATAACGGCGGCGGCTCACTGGTGGATGCGGTTGATACCGCCGGTCTTTTTATCGAGGACGGGCCGATTGTCCAGGTGAAAAACAGTTTTGGTGCCCAGCGGATCCTCAATGATGAAGATCCGGCGATTGTTTATGATGGCCCGATGGTGGTTCTGGTAAATCAATTTTCCGCATCTGCCTCGGAGATTGTGGCGGCGGCCCTGCAGGACTATGGCCGGGCGGTGATCATCGGCGGCAAACACACCCACGGCAAGGGCACGGTGCAGACCCTGGTGGATATGAACGACAATGTTCCAACCTTGCATCTGCGCAGCTATGCTGATTTAGGGGCGCTCAAGGTAACTATCCAGAAATTTTATCGGATCAATGGCGGGTCAACCCAATATAAGGGCGTGGAGTCCGACATTGTCCTGCCCAGCCTCTTCCAGTATCTGAAGTCGGGTGAAAAATACCTTGACGACTCTCTGCCTTGGGATCAGGTGAAGCCGGTACCCTTTGTCAAATATGGCAAAAAGATCGATCTTCCTCGGTTGATTGCGGCCAGTGAGCGGAGGGTGAAGTCTGATCCCGGCCTGCAGGCCATCGCCGATGAGGCAAAAAAGGCTGAAGAACGAAGTAAGGACACTCTGCTGTCTCTTCAATTGAGCGACATGAAGAAGAGGCGTGAAGACTCGGAATTGGCCAGAAAAAAAATAGGTGCCTTTTATCTCAAATATCGGGTGGAGCAGGAGGCGGAGATGGTCGAGGAGTCGGAAGACAGTGTCAAGGGTGCCAAGAAGGGAGACGATCACTTGAAATGGCTGGAGGAGGTCAAGGATGATCCTTATGTCGGCGAGGCCAAGCGCGTGGTGGTGGATATGACCCAGGGGATTGATAGATAGTAATATTCTGAGGGCGTTTCTTGCGAAGCGGCAGAAGGTGCCGTAATAAAATAAGCAGAAAAGCACTGCTTATTTCATAACGGTACCTAAAAAATCTTGATTAACAAAAAAAAAAATGATAAAGCTCGACACTTATGAATGACTATTCATAAATGTAATGGGTGGAGAAAAGGCCTGCGATGGGCCAGGGAGCGGTAGTGTATGAAGCTTGATGAGGCGTTTAGAAATCATAGAGAAAAGATTGTTGACAAGTGGGTTGAATACACCCTGTCCACTTATAAATCCTCATCCTTTTTTATAAAAGAAAAGGATAAATTTGCCAATCCTGTCGGCGGTAATACCAGGGAGGCCCTGAATACCTTGTTCGGCCTGCTTGCCAGGAATGCTGATCCCCGGGAGTTTGTCGCTCCCCTGGAGACGATCATGCGTATCCGCGCCATTCAGGAGTTTTCGGCATCGGTGGCGGTGGGACCGATCCATGCAGTCAAGCATATCACCCGTGAAGTTCTGGAGAAAGACAAGGAGAGGCGTCATCTTGTTCAAGAGCTGTATGACTTTGAGTTTGCGGTTGATTTGGCCGTGCTTGCCGCCTTTGATCTATACATGCAGTGCCGGGAGCGCTTGTATCAGGTGCGCATCCAGGAGATAAAGTCCGGCAATTATATCCTTACTGACAGCAAATGTCCGACGAATTTGCTGAAGACCAATATTCAGGGGTCTGTCCAGGCTGTTGAGAGCCATTAACCGGGGGTTGAGCCGGAAGGGAAGTGTTCTTCCGGTCAGTTTCCAACACTGTTCAATTTGAAGCGAGGTAAGAAATGAAGTACGCCTTCTCATTCCTGGCAGTCATTGCTCTGATCTTGATTGCAGGGCTAGGATCCCAGATACCGGGTATGCAATACTTTTTTGGTGTTGCCGTACCGTATCTGGCCATGATGCTCTTTGTGGGTGGCTTTGTCTACAAGATCGTACAATGGGCAAAATCACCTGTTCCCTTCTCCATCCCCACCACCTGTGGTCAGGGTGCATCACTGGACTTCATCAAGCAGGACAAGCTTGACTGTCCCTCCAAGACCTCAGAGGTTGTGGCCAGGATGTTTTTGGAGATCTTTCTTTTCAGGACTCTGTTTCGGAACACCCAGTCAGAGATCCATGACGGACCCAAGATCACCCATGAGTCATCCAAATGGCTGTGGCTTTTTGCTCTGCTTTTTCACTATTCGTTCCTGGTGATCGTGATCAGGCATATGCGCCTTTTTATTAATCCCATTCCTTTCTGGCTGTCGGCAATTGACGGGTTTGATTCCATGCTGCAGATTAGCGCACCCGCTCTGTATATATCTGATGTGGTGCTCTTGGTCGGGCTTCTACTTCTCTTTGCGCGCCGCCTTAAAAACCCCCAGGTCCGTTATATCTCCTTGAACAATGATTATTTCCCGCTGGTGCTGATCTTTGCCATCGCTGTGACCGGCATCCTGATGCGCTACTTTCTGCGCACCAATATTGACATCGTCAATATCAAAAATCTGGCCCTGGGCCTGGTGACCTTTTCTCCGGTGATCAATGTCAAGATCGGGGCCATCTTTTATATCCATCTCTTTCTGGTCTCCACCCTGCTTGCTTATTTCCCTTTCAGTAAATTGATGCATATGGGGGGCGTGTTCATGAGTCCCACCAGGAATATGGCCAATGACAGCCGGGCAAAACGGCACATCAATCCCTGGAATGATCCGGCGATCAAGCCCCATTCCTATGCCGGCTACGAGGATGAGTTCAGGGAGTTTATGGTGGAAGCGGGTATTCCGGTTGAGAAAGAGTTGCCTGCCGCCAAGGACGAAGTGTGAGATTGCCCACACCCAAAACTAGCTTATAAGGATAGATAACGATGGCAGTTCCAAAATTAGAACAATTATCGAAAAGCGTAGTGCAGGGGCCGTCCTTGGCAACAGGAGCGATACCTACCAAGGACTGGATGGATGTCCCTGCGATTTTTAAACCGGGTAATTATGCTTATCCCGCCAAAAAGGAAAAGGTCGAATACCTGGACAGCCAGAAGGATCTGACCTTTCCCAATGCCCGTGACTGGTCTCCGGAGGATGACGACTGGAAGCTGCCTGAGGGTTGGCAGGATATTATTCTCAAGGGTCTTAAGGAGCGTCTGGACAAGTTCCGGTCGCTGAAGATCTTCATGGATTGCTGTGTCCGCTGCGGGGCCTGCTCGGACAAGTGCCACTTCTTTCTGGGGACGGGTGATCCCAAGAACATGCCGGTCCTGCGGGCCGAGTTGCTCAGGTCTGTTTATCGGAATGAGTTCACCATCGGTGGCAAAATATTGGGTAAAATGGCTGGTGGACGGGAGATGACCGTCGGAGTGCTCAAGGAGTGGTTCATGTACTCCTACCAGTGTACCGAATGCCGTCGCTGCTCGGTCTTCTGTCCTTATGGTATAGATACCGCCGAGGTCACCATGATGCTCCGGGAACTGCTGCATCTGGTGGGAGTCGGGATCAACTGGATCCTGGAGCCGGCCTCAAACTCCAACCGTACCGGCAACCATATGGGGTTGCAGCCCCATACCTTCAAGGACAATGTTGATTTCCTGACTGAAGATATTGAGAATCTGACCGGAATCAAGATTACACCCACTTTTAACCGCAAGGGGGCGGAGGTTTTGTTTATCACTCCTTCCGCTGATGTCTTTGCCGAACCGGGCCTCTATACAGCCATGGGCTATCTGCTTCTCTTTGAGCATATCGGCTTGGATTACACTTGGTCCACCTATGCCTCTGAGGGTGGAAACTTCGGCCTCTTTACCAATAACGAGTTGATGAAGAAGCTCAACGGCAAGATGTATGCCGAGGCCAAGCGGCTGGGCGTGAAGTATATCATCGGCGGTGAATGCGGCCATATGTGGCGCGTTATTCATCAGTATATGGATACCATGAACGGGCCTGCGGATTTCCTGGAGGTGCCGAAATCATCCATAACCGGGACCACATTTAAGAATGCTGTCTCCACCAAGATGGTCCATGTCAGCGAGTTCACAGCTGATTTGATTAAAAATGGCAAGTTGAAGCTTGACAAGAGCCGCAATGCCCATGTCAAGGCCACCTTCCATGATTCCTGTAATCCGGCCCGGGCCATGGGCCTTATGGATGAGCCCCGTTACATCCTCGATCATGTCGTGGACAACTGGGTCGAGATGCCGGAAAATACCATTCGGGAGAAGACTTTCTGTTGCGGATCCGGCACCGGTCTCAACACCGATGAGATCATGGAACTGAGGATGCGGGCCGGACTGCCGCGAGCCAATGCCGTGAAGCATGTGATCGATAAACATGATGTCAACACCCTTGCCTGTGTATGTGCCATTGATCGTGCCACCCTGACCTCGCTGATGAATTACTGGAACCCCGGCTGTAATGTCTGCGGTGTCTCGGAGCTGGTCGGTAATGCCCTGGTAATGGATGGCGAAAATAGACAAGAACTTGATGAAGGTCTCAGGACCTTAGTCTAAACCGGACCGGAACGGAGGAGATAGTATAATGTACAATAAAGGAACAATCATACCGGGACTGATTATTTTCGTCCTCATTGTGACTTTCCCCATCTGGTTCAATGGTTTGAAGGCGGGTACCCCGCCAAAACCTGAGCTGCCACCGGGTGGAGAAAAGAAATGCGTCATGCCTGTTGAATATATGCGGGCCAATCATATGCAACTCTTGAACGAGTGGCGGGATGATGTCCTGCGTAACGGCCAGCGTATCCCTGTTACGGTCGAAGGAAAGGTCTACCGCAAGGGCTTGCAGATGGCATGCATGCAGTGTCATAGCAATAAAGAAAAATTCTGTGATAGTTGCCATACCTATGTGGATGTAAATCCATACTGTTGGGACTGTCATTTGAGTCCCAAGGAAGCGGCATCGAAGGAGGAGACCCACTAATGGATAAGCAAAGAAGAAAATTCCTCAAGATTGCAGGCGTAACCGCGCTTGCGGGGATCGGGGCCCCTGCTCTTATCAGGCTGAACTCTGCAAGCGCCCTTGCCTCAGAGCATGGCGCTGCCGAAGGGCAGGCGGTAAAGGCAGTTCATGAGGCGGTTATCGAGGCCGCTCCGCAGGGAGTCCGCCTGGGTATGGTCATCGATATGCGCAAGTTTTCGGAACAGCCGGAACTGCTTGACAACGCCGTTGCTGCCTGTAACAACGTCCATAATGTCCCTCAGTTTGACAATCGAAAGAGTGAGATAAAATGGATCTGGAAGACTCCTTTTGAAAATGCCTTTACCGAAGAGTCTTCCTACCATTTGGCAAAAAATGTTGAGGAATCTGAATTTCTCGTCCTCTGTAACCATTGTGATGAACCTCCATGTGTGCGCGCCTGTCCGACAAAGGCCACCTTCAAGGCGAAGAATGGTATTGTGGCCATGGATTTTCACCGTTGCATCGGCTGCCGATTTTGTATGGCCGCTTGTCCGTATGGAGCGAGAAGTTTCAACTGGCAAGATCCGCGTCCCTATATTAAAAAATACAATAAGGATTTTCCAACCCGTATGCGGGGAGTTGTTGAGAAATGCAACTTCTGCGGCGAGCGTCTGGCCCTTGGGCAGGAACCTGCCTGTGTAGAGGCCTGCAGAGGAACAGGAGCCATGGTTTTTGGTGATCTGAATGATGCGCAGTCAGAGATCAGACAGGTTCTTGATAAAGAGTTTACTATCCAGCGAAAAGCTTCCCTGGGTACTAAGCCTTCAGTCTTTTACATAGTGTGAGGGAGTCATGATTGAAAAAACACTCAAAGGCAAACCAGCCTATTGGATCTGGCTTGCATTTTTAGGAATCTTCATGGCTGTAGGAATTGCCTGTTATGCGCGGCAGTATCTCTTTGGTCTTGGAATGACGGGTATGAGCCGTGATGTCTCATGGGGGCTTTATATCTCCCAGTTTACCTTTATGGTTGGTGTCGCCGCCGGAGGGGTGATGCTGGTACTGCCCTATTATATTCATGATTATAAGGCCTTTGGCAAGATCACCATTCTTGGTGAGTTCCTGGCAATCGCTGCCATCGTCATGTGTCTGCTCTTTATCATGGCCGATCTTGGACAGCCGCTCAGGGCCTTGAACGTGTTGCTCCATCCGACACCGCATTCCATGCTCTTCTGGGATATGCTTGTGCTGAATGGCTACCTCTTTCTTAATATCCTCTGCGGCTGGGCGATTCTCACCGCCGAGAGAAAACGGGTTCATCCACCCCGGTGGATCTATTTCTTTGTCTATCTGTCCATTCCTTTTGCTGTTTCCATCCATACCGTGACCGCCATGCTCTACTGCGGCCTGCCCGGACGTCACTTCTGGCTGTCAGCCATCATTGCTCCGCGCTTTCTGGCGTCAGCCTTTGCTGCCGGCCCCGCTCTAATTATCCTCGCCTGTCTGATCCTGAAGCGGGTTGCCAACTTTGATGCCGGCAAGGAAGCGATGAACAAGCTGGTGACGATCATCATGTATGCCGCCCTGCTGAACACCTTCTTTGTCCTGCTTGAGGTTTTTGTGGCCTTTTACTCCAATATCCCCGGCCATATACATAGTATAGAATATCTCTTCTACGGACTTAGGGAGAATGGGCATGTCTATAATAACCTAGTGCCCTTCATGTGGACGTCGGTGGCGTTGAATTTTGGCGCCCTGGGACTTTTTGCCTGGCCCTACGCCCGGAAAAAGAATGAATTCCTGCTGGGCCTCTCTTGCGTAATGATCTTTATTGCCCTGTGGATTGATAAAGGTCTTGGATTTGTTTTTGCCGGTTTTGTTCCTAGTCCTCTCGGTGAAGTTACCGAATATATCCCTACTGCCAATGAACTGGGAATTACCCTTGGCATCTGGGCCACTGGTCTTCTCGTGGTGACCCTGCTCTATAAAATTGCTGTAGATGTTGAGCATGAGATAGAAGAATAAGGGTAATAATATAAAAGTTCGATGAAAGGCCTCCGAGTGATCGGGGGCTTTTTTTTTATCTTCATCTGCGGTATAGTCTCTGACAGGTTTCCCCGGGGGGAATTGGTTCAAGTCAGAGAAATATATGGTGGTTGGTAATTTTGAGCAAAAAAAGAATTCTTATACTGTCTTATTCGTTCAGCAGTCAGACCAGGAATCTTCTTCATGGCTTGATTGAGGGACTTAAGGAGAGTGATGTAGAGGTTTACTGGGAACAATTGATCCCGGTAAGCGAGCTACGGTTTCCCATTGGGTCGATCAGCGCAACATTGATCATGATGGTCCACTCTTTTATGAGAAAACGCTATCCCATACATTCCCTCAGCCCCCACTGTTTTGTCGGCCAGTGGGATCTTATTATTCTGGCTGGTCCGACCTGGTCATATAATCCCAGCGGGCCCGTGTTGTCCCTACTTGATCGAGATGGAAAGAGATTGTTTGCGGGCAAGGTTGTTCTGCCTTTTATCTCATGTCGCGGCTATTGGCGAGTGCATTATTTTGGACTCAAGTGTTTGCTCAGACATTGTGGAGCCAATGTTGCCGCACCCATTGTTTTCTCACATCCCACGCCAGAACCCTGGAGAACCATCGGTGTTTTTCTGAAACTGGCAGGAAAGGTGCCGGAGGCTGGGAGCTCCTGGTTTCATCGTTTCTATCCCAAATACGGACATAGCAGGAAACAACTGGAAGATAGCCGGAAGATTGGATTTGAACTGGGTGAGGCGATTATAGCTGGGAATTCGCTGACACGTACTCTTTTTCCCACTCCGGTCAGGAGTGGTGGAAAAGATGAATGGTAGTTTTAAATTCAAAGAATAACAACATGGACCATCCTCCTCCAAGTAAGGTTTTCGCTTGGACCAAGGCGCCCTCAGCTTAGCGACCGTTAAGAAATAACCATTACAGTTTTATCTATTTTATTACGGCATATTATCTCCTTACAGCAGGCAATATTACTGTTGCTTTCTGGTAAGTCGGCTTAAAAGGTACCATGCAGATAAAACTGATACAACAGGTTGACCTGCCCTTGAAAAAAGAGATAGACTAAAGCGGCAAGGGAGAGAAAGGGGCCAAATGGAATACGCATTTTTCCTCCTTTTCCCTGTTTTAGCATGGCCAGGATGCCAATGCAGGAGCCCGAAAGAGAACTGGCAAAGATAACAAAGGGGAGGGCTTGCCAGCCCAGGAATGCCCCGATCATGGCCAGCAGTTTGATGTCGCCGCCTCCCATTCCTTCCTGTTTCCTCCATAAAAAATAGAGCAGGGCTATGGCGTAAAGCACTCCCCCACCCAGGAGCAGGCCGATAAGAGAGTCCTGCCAGGTAAGGGCCGGGCTCACCAATGAAAAAATGAGACCCATGACGATTCCAGGCAGGCTGATCACATCCGGGATAATCTGATGCTGGAGATCGATCCAGATGATGACCACCAACGCTGCGCAGAAGAGAAAATAACCGGACGCCGTTATGGTGAGACCAAAACGGTGGATGATGGCCGCTGACATCAGGGCCATGCACAGTTCCACCGTTGGATATTGCAGAGATATCGTGGTGTGACAGTGGCTGCATCGGCCACGCAGGATGAGAAAGCTGAGTATGGGGATGTTCTCATACCAGGCAAGAATATTCTGACAGCGGGGGCAGTGCGAGGCCGGGAAGACGATGGATTCATCATCGGTAGGTAACCGGAGGATGACGACATTGAGAAAACTGCCGACAATGGCTCCAAGGAGCAGGGCAAATACGAGGATGAGGGTCTGATATTCCATTGTGTTTTGTCTAAAGGGAAACGGTTAATGAGGATCGGGACGATCGGTGGAGGAGCCTGGTAAGTGGCACCCTCTTGCTGCTGCCTGCTTTGCAATTGTTGAATTTATTTATCAATTTTTTAAAATTATTTTTTTACTATGTCCCAAATTGAGAAAAAAGTCGAGCTGATTCAATCGGAAGTCATTGCCAGGGATGTGATCAGGCTGACTTTTAATGCCACGGAGATGGCCGCGGCTGCCGTGCCCGGGCAATTTGTGATGGTGCAGGTTGGACCCGGCCAGGATCCCCTGCTCAGGCGGCCCTTTTCCATCCATCAGATCTCCAGTGAAGGACACCTGCAGATTCTTTTCAAGGTGGTGGGCCGCGGCACTGAGCTGCTCGCCCAGTGCCGGGTTGGTGAAAAAATGTCACTCATTGGTCCCCTGGGAAAAGGTTTTGTCCTTGGTGAACCGGCAGAGGCCTGTCTGGTGGGTGGTGGCATGGGAATCGCTCCCATGCTCTTTCTGGCCAGTCGATTCCTGCAGCAGTCCGTTACGGGTGAGGCGCCCAAGGTGATTCTGGGTGCCCGGAATCGCGAGGAGCTTCTTCCCCTCCTGGGTGATTTTCAGAACCTGGGGCTGGAGGTCCTGGCGGCAACTGATGATGGCTCGCTTGGTCATCATGGCCTGGTTACCGATGTCCTGCATGGAATAAATCTAGGCCCGAATTACACTGTCTATTGTTGCGGTCCCCGGCCGATGCTGGCTGCGATCCACCATTTTTGTCTGAAAGAGAGTCAACAGTGCCAGGCCTCGGTGGAAACAACAATGGCCTGCGGCATGGGGGCCTGTCTCGGCTGTGCCGTCCCCCTGAAGGCCGGCGGCTATGCCCATGCCTGTTCGGACGGACCGGTCTTTGAAGCGGGAGAGTTGCTGTGGATCCTGTAAATGTGAGCAAGAAGGAACCTGACCTGCGGGTTACCATTGGCAGCCTTGAGCTGCAGAATCCGGTGATGACTGCTTCCGGGACCTTTGGCTATGCCCGTGAGTTTGAACCTTTTGTCAATCTGCGCCGTCTCGGGGCACTTGTGGTCAAGGGGATCTCCCTGGCGCCCCGTGCCGGTAATCCGCCACCGCGGATTGTTGAGACCGCCTGCGGCATGCTCAATGCCATCGGTCTGGAGAATGTGGGGGTGGATCGTTTCATCAGTGAGAAGATGCCCTATCTCTCTAACCTTGCCGTTCCCGTTATTGTCAATATCCTTGGTGATTGCATTCAAGAGTACCAACAGCTTGCTGAACGCTTGGCTGGGGTTGAAGGTATTGCCGCCATTGAAGTGAATATTTCCTGCCCCAATGTGAAGAAGGGCGGAGTGGCCTTCGGTGCTGATCCGAAGATGGCAGCGGCGGTGACGGCTGCGGTGAAGCAGAGCTGTCAGGTGCCGGTTATCGTCAAGCTCTCTCCCAATGTCACCGATGTGACCCTGGTGGCCAGGGCGGTTGAGGAGGCCGGCGGGGATGGAGTCTCACTGATCAATACCCTGATCGGCATGGCCATTGACCTCAAGTCCCGGCGCCCGCGGCTGGCCAACATCATTGGCGGTCTGTCAGGGCCTGCGATCAAGCCGGTGGCCCTGCGCATGGTCTACCAGGTCGCCCAGGCGGTCTCCATTCCGATCATAGGGATTGGCGGGATCGCCAGCGCCGAGGATGCCATGGAGTTCATGCTGGCCGGGGCCAGTGCGGTGCAGGTGGGGACCGCTAATTTCATCAATCCCGGGGCCAGCGAGGATGTGCTTGACGGGATTGCAGCCTATGTCCGCGAGCAGCGGCTGGGCTCGGTGCGCGATTTGATTGGCGCGCTCAAGGTTGGATAGGAGAACAGGGGGATGAAAGCTTCCCGCTCCAGCCCGCACAGAAATCCCTCTCTCCGGGCGAGGGTTGCGTCCTATGGTCGTCTCCTGTTGCGTGCGGATACACCCTGGAAGGTGAAGGCAATCCTCCTTGTGGCCATTGTCTATCTCCTCTCTCCCTTTGATCTGGTACCGGACTGGATTGCCGGTCTGGGGCTGCTTGATGATCTTGTCATAGTCTCGTTGCTGGTGGGCTGGGCTATCCGTCTTGTCAGCCGGTCACCCCGTCTATCTTCTGAGGATCAAAAATGAATAGAGCAGAAAAGAGGCACCGTATCTGTGTCTCCATTGCCAGGGAAACGGTTGCAGAGGGATTGTCTGTGGCCGAGACCATCAGCCCCTTTGCCGATGTGATTGAAATCCGGCTTGACCATCTCAAAAATATTTCCGTTGCATCTTTTATCGGCCAACTCAGCATACCCCTGCTTTTTACCAACCGACCGACCTGGGAGGGCGGGGGTTTTGCCGGAGATGAAGAGGCGAGGCTCGCCCCGCTCATGGAGGCAGTGCAACAGGGAGCCCATTATGTTGATCTGGAACTCAAGGCCCCCGCTTTCTCGCATGAGGCGCTGCTCAAGGTGGTGGAAAACTCTTCCACGCGTTTGATTCTCTCCTGGCATAACTTTCAGGAAACTCCAACGAGGGCGGAGCTGATAGGTCGTCTGGCCATGATCCAGGATAAAGGCGCCCATATCGCCAAGATTGTGACCATGGCCCATGATTATCATGATGTCCTGCGGATGCTCATGCTTCAGGAAGAGGCCGCCAATATGGGTATCCCTCTCATCGCCTTTTGCATGGGCAGGCCCGGGGTCATCAGCCGATTGGCAACCCTGGAGCTTGGTGGCTACATGACCTATTGTGCCGCAAGCGAGGAGGAGTCCACGGCCCCTGGCCAGCTCTCGGTGACCGTCCTGCGTCGGATAGAGGCTTTGATGATAAACGGCAAGGAATCGCACTGACATGGTCACGACAATCAATGGCAGGACAGCCCTCTATGGGATTATTGGCAATCCGGTGAATCACTCCCTCAGTCCGGCCATGCACAATGCCGCGTTTGCGGAGCTCGGGGAGAACAGTGTCTACCTGCCGTTCCCGGTGCTCGATCTGGAGGCGGGGATTCTTGGTTTAAAGGCCTTGGGAGTAAAGGGGGTTAGTGTGACCATCCCCTACAAGGAGGCGGTCATCCCCCTGCTTGATGAGATTGAGGCGGTGGCTCGGCAGATCGGGGCGGTGAATACCATCGAGATCAAGGATATCGGTGGCAGGAAGCTTCTTTGTGGCAGCAATACAGATTGGGTGGGCGCCAACCGGGCTCTGGCCGAAAAGGTGCGATTGCGAGGGGCGCAGGTTGTTCTCCTTGGCGCCGGCGGTTCTGCCAGGGCCATAGGCTTCGGGTTGCAGAAAGAGGGGGCGCGGGTTGTGCTCTGCAGCCGGACCGAGTCACGGGGCAGATCCCTGGCTGCGGAGCTCGGCTGCCTGTGGTGTCCACTCGATGATGCAGACAGCCTGCATGGAGAGGTCCTGGTCAATGCCACCTCGGTGGGGATGCAGCCGGAGATCCATGTCAGCCCTATTGCCAAGGCCATCCTTTCCCGTTTCCAGGTGGTGATGGATATCGTCTACGCCCCACTTGCAACCAGGCTGCTCTTGGAGGCGCAGGCGGCCGGATGCCAGGTGATTAATGGCCTGGAGATGCTGCTCTATCAGGGGGTGGCGCAGTACGAGCTGTGGACCGGCAAGCCTGCTCCGGTAGAGCTGATGCGTCAGAAGTTGTATCAGGCGACTGGGAATCAAATTGAAACGCGCATTCATGAGACTTTTGAAGGACAAAGGTAAAAGATAAAAGATGAAAGAGATATTCCCCGTAACAACCGTTGATGCGACCATTGAGGTTCCCGGTTCCAAGAGTCTGACCCAGAGGGCGCTTATTGCCGCTGCCCTGGCGGACGGCAGGAGTCGTCTGCTGGGCCCCTTGGCCAGTGAAGACACGGAGTATACCTCTAAGGCCCTGGGTCAGATGGGGATACAGGTCGATAAAGAGGATGGCGTCTGGCAGGTGGAAGGCAATGGTGGCCGGATCGTCACCCCGACCGGCGGGATATATCTGGGCAATAACGGTACTGCCACCAGGTTTCTCACCTCTGTTGCGGCCTTGGGCCATGGCGTCTTTACCATCGATGGTGAAGAGCGGATGCGCGAGCGTCCCATCGGTCCGCTGATGGAGGCGCTCCGGGGCTGGGGAGTCGATATCAATTCGGTTGCCGGCACTGCTTGCCCGCCCCTTATGATTAATAGTCATGGCCTGCAGGGCGGAGAGGCGATCCTGCCGGAGGGGAAATCCAGTCAGTATCTCTCCTCGCTTCTGCTGGTCGCGCCCTATGCAGTCCGGCCGGCGATCCTCCAGGTCAAGGGTGCGGTCCTGTCAAAACCCTATGTGGCCATGACCCTGTCCGTCATGTCGGATTTTGGTATTGATGTGGATTGCAATCAGGAATTGACTCGCTTCGAGATCCCCCGGGGCTGTTACCGGGCCATGGAGTATGAGATTGAAGGGGACGCCTCCAGCGCCTCCTATTTCTGGGCGGCGGCCGCCATTACCGCTGGCCGGGTTACGGTCAGCAATGTACCGGTGCCGTCTCTGCAGGGGGATGCAGGGCTTGTACCATTGCTGGCCAGGATGGGGTGTGAAATCAGCCGGGAAGGGAACGGGATCATGGTTCAGGGCCGGGATCGGCTGGAAGGGATCACCGTGGATATGGGTGACATGCCGGATGTGGTGCCTACCTTGGCGGTGGTTGCGGCCTTTGCCCACGGCCAGACCGTTATCAATAATATTGCCCACCTCCGGATCAAGGAGTGCGATCGTCTGACCGCCGTGGTCACTGAACTGACCAAGATGGGGGCGCAGGTAGAAGAACGGCAGGACAGTATGATTATCCATGGCGATGGCGGGGCGAGGCTGCATGGCGCTGTCATTGATACCTATAAAGACCATCGCATGGCCATGAGCTTTGCGGTGACTGGTCTCAGGGTGGCCGGCGTCCAGATCGGCGATGAGGGCTGTGTCGCCAAATCCTTTCCTGACTTCTGGGAGCGTTTCAGTCTGCTTGCCTGAGCTGTGGTAACTCAGATAAAAACTGACAATTCCGGTAAATATTATTCCCCGGAATCAATTGATAAGTGCATAACCACGTAAGTTTTTCATATCAACCCGCGTGGCCTCTTCAAATACTTCAAGCTAACTCCAAACATTTCCGTGGTCGGTTAATTGAGTTTGTGGACAGCCTCAATTACTATCTCGGACGCAACATCAACCAGTTCCATTGATTTTGGAAAGTATTGGCGGAGTAACCCTTTGACATTCCCCTTCTGTCCTCTTTCCCTTGAATGATAAGGCGTTGCAAGATAAGCGTCACAAGACAACGCCTCGGCAAGAGATTCCTGTAATGTGAATTCTTTAGCATCGTTGAAGGTATATTGTCAAGAAAAGTTGGGAAAAGGGCTATGGGTGAAGGGCCATCAGCCAGCTGCCAATGAGCAGGGTCAGAAAAAAGAGGAAGCAGGTACTTTGGAATACAAAAGAATGGCGCAGGCTGTGGAGCGGTTCGCGTGCCAGGACTTGTCCAACAAGCAATCCGCAGAACAGGCCGAAAAGATGGGCGCCGAGGTCTGTCCGTTCTCCGGAACTGCCCAGCATGGCCAGAAGCGCCATCCCAGCCATGAGCGGGATGAGGAAATGACGGCCAGTGATTTTTTTTCGGTCCCGGTGGGTGAGGACGGCCAGCATGCCGATGACTGCAAACACCGCTGTGGAAAGGCCGACAGACTGATGTTCCGGGCCACGGATGAAGGTGTTGATCAGGTTGCCGCCAGCGGCGGAAAGCAGCATGGCGAAGAGTCCGAGGCCAGTGCCGGTAAGTCGGCAGAAAAAATGAATGAGCCAGCCGCCAATGAGGCAGTTTCCAAGCAGATGGACAGTGTCGGCATGCAGGGTAAGGGCGGTCAGCAGACGCCACCATTCTCCTTGCTGGAGTATACGCTCTCCGTTGCCGGCGCCCTGCACAAACCAGATTGAATGTTGCTCCCAAGGGCCGGTAATGGAAAAAAAGAAAATCAGGCCACCGATCAGGAGCAGGGTTGGGGGTTGCAGCAGGGGGACAAAATCATTGTCCGGTGCCGGCGGGCGTGGAGGCCAGTCTTTATTTTCCGTGAAGTAGCTTTCCAGCTCATGCATTGCCCGCAGTTCCTTGTCGGCGGTCACCCAAAGCTGCCAGTTGTTGGTGTGATGATGAATATGGTACGGAATCCGAACCGCTGAAAGTACCAGAGACCAGATGGCCGCTGTCTCTTCATCCTCTGTTGTGAGGATGGGCCGCTCTGGAGTTGTTTGGGTCTGGTATGCCATATCTTTTCAGGGAGAAAGAGGTCATGGAAAAGGGATGGGGTGCGTTTTTGTTGCTTCTATCATTACCTTAGTCATTAAATGTTCTTCTGGCAAAGAGCGGGCCACGCTTGGGGTGGTTTGACAAAGGGATGACAGAAGTAAACAGGAACCTGGGATAAGCAGAAACTCATCAGGATTGCGAAAAATGGCGTTTCATGCTATACGGCAGTGGTTGAGTGGAAAATGTGGTCTGCAAGGTCAGGCGGGCAAGCAAGGCGGCAGTCAATGAAAAAAGGGGTTACAACCTTTGCAGATCGTAACCCCTTGAGTCAATTTGGTACCGTAGAGAAGACTCGAACTTCCACGAGGAAACCCCCACTAGGACCTGAACCTAGCGCGTCTACCATTCCGCCACTACGGCACAACGAGGAACAATATGCTTGTCAGGACGTTTTTTGTCAAGACTTTCTTGATAACGGGCTAAAAAAAAGAGAAGGACGTGGGTTGTAATGGAGATTTTCAGAGAGCTTGAGGCAATTAAGAACACGTTTCCCCATGCCTGTGTGACCATCGGCAACTTTGATGGCGTCCATCTCGGTCATCAACTGCTGTTTGCCGAAGTGGTGCAGAGGGCCTATCGCCATCATGGCACCAGTGTTGTCATCACCTTTGATCCCCATCCCCTGCAGGTACTCCGGCCAGAGGGGATCAAGCTTATTTCCACCTGTGCCCAGAAGATAGAGCTGATCGGCCATGCCGGGATCGATGTCCTGGTGATTGTACCGTTTACCCTGCAGTTTGCCGCCACTTCGGCCGTTCATTTTGTGGATGAGATCCTCAAGAGACGGATAGGGGTCAAAGAATTGGTGGTCGGTTATGATTATGCTTTTGGGAAGGGCAGGACTGGCGATACCAATTTTTTGCAAAAACAGGGGCAGGAGAAAGGCTTTCCCGTAACCGTTGTTGATGCCCATTACGAAAACGGGATGCTGGTCAGTTCAAGCAAGGTGCGAGAACTGATAGCGGAAGGGCGAATGGCTGATGCCAGAAGGCTGCTCGGCCGTTATTATCAGATCCGTGGCGAGGTGCAGATCGGGAAACAGCGGGGCGGCCGGGAGATTGGTTTTCCCACGGCCAATCTGCATCTGGAGCCGGAGGATCTGATTCCCAAAATCGGTGTCTATGTCAGTCAGGTGATCTGTGACGGCAAAAGTTACGGGGGAGTCTTGAATATTGGTTATAATCCCACCTTCGGCGAGGAAAAGCTGGTTGCCGAGGTCCATATCTTTGATTTTAAACAAGATATTTACGGGAAACCCATAAAGGTGAATCTGCTGCAATTCTTGCGCGGAGAACAGAAGTTTTCAGGTGTTCAGGAACTTGCCGCCCAGATTGGTCGTGATGTGGTCCAGGCAAAACAGGTCTTGGCGGCGCAGCAGAATGAATTGACCCTTTCCTGTGAGGAAAAGTTTAATAACTGAAAACCGTGGAGAGTCTTTTTCTCTCTTTTTTCTTTATGTCATGCTTTCTTCGATTCTCCTTGTTCTATTGCCGACAATGTATCGGAAGGCCTGTTGCTGATCATCTGCCTGTCGTTGTCCCGGACCGGCGCATGGCTCGCCGTAAGGCCTTGATCAAGAACCTCGATTCCGTCGAGACTCTGGACAGCTCACTGTGATCTGCGCGGTCGGGTTAAAATCAGAGAACAATGATCGTCAAGATTTTTACCAGAGGCTTCTTTGTTTATTCTTTGCAAATGTTCCTTGAGCGGATTTTCTTCTTGCAAGTGTGTTGAAGGTGTCTATATTGTATGCGGTTTGTCTGTATGAATTTGTAGTGAGGAAAAAATATATTTTTCGCGGGGCGTTGAAGGAAAACTAAAAAGAGGGGGTGCTTGCCATCCAGGTGTCTGGTAAACCGGATGTTTGTGGATGGCAAGGCCTGTCTGATCAGAGTATAGAGGTGTGTTATGTCAGAGCAGTTGCAGGAAAATTTGCCGAAGATCATTGAAGAATTTGAGAAGAAATGTCAGCAGAGCCCCAATAATGTGATGGCGCATCACCATCTGGGACTGGTTTATCTGAAGGCCGGCCGGGTTGATGACGCCATAAAAATGCTTGAGCGGGCCATTGAAATTGATCCCATGAGTGCGGAGAGCATGATCAATCTGGGGGCCATCTATTTCGGCAAGGGGAATCTGGCCAAGGCCCAGGAACTGAATGAAGAGGCGATCAGGGTCATGCCCGAGACAGCTCAAGCCCATGCCAATATGGGATTGATCTGGCAGCAGCGCAACGAACTGGATAAGGCCATAGCGGCTTACGATAAGGCCATTCAGCATAATCCCAAGCTGGCTACGGTATGGATGAATCTGACCTCGGTGCTGACCATGAAAGGTGAGGATGCACGAGCCCTCAAGGCGGCGCGCAGGGGCGTAGAGCTGGAGCCTGACTCCCCCCTGGCCCAGAATAATCTGGCAGTGGCCCTTTTCTTCAGTGGAGAGTTCAGGTCGTCCAAGGAACATATGGAAAAGGCGAAGGAACTTGGTTATTCCATTGATCCGAATTTTATAAATCGGCTCAATCAAGAGTTGGCATAAAGGGTATCCACGCTCTGTAATCGATTAAATTCCTTATGAGTAAGCAACGAATAACAACATCACCGTGGTGTCCCTTCTGCGGCCAGAAGGTTGGGCGGGCAACGGATGCCATAGAGCGGAAGATGCATGAGTTCAAAGTGGGACGCTGCGAGTGCGGCGCGGTATATAGCTGTGATCCCACCGGTCATAATATCGGGTCGGCCATTGTCGAGACCCTGGTCCTGGCCTGTGACAACAACTGGGATCTTGCCTGGGATCTGCTGCCCGAGGATGACTATCTGACTGGCCGGGTGGAAGATTATGACGAATTGACCCATCAGGTTGTCAATACCAAGAACATGGATGGCCGGCCGGTGCGGGGTGTTCTTTATTTTGTGCGTCTGCATACGGCGATCACCGAGATCTCCAAGCGGGTCAAAGAAAAAAAATCTGCCCAGGCCAGCCAGTTGCATGCTGATGCCGAGCAGAGCCCCATTGTTATGGAACCTGCCCCTGATCCCAAGAGGAAAAAGGTCAAGGCCACCAAGCAGGAGGTGAAGCGGTACGCCGATCAAGGCGATATCGATGCCCTTGTCTCCCTCTGCCTTGATGACAGGAAGACCCTGCGTCTGTTGCAGCGCTTGCTCTATGAGCCGGCCGAGGAAGAGCGAATGCGGATTGCCTGGATTATCGGTCAGGTCACCTCGCGGGTGGCCAGCAGGGAACCCGGTCAGGTTGCTGAATTGATACACCGCCTTTTTGAGGCCTGTTCCGACTCAGCCGCCACTCCCTGGGGTATGGTGGAGACTCTGGGAGAAATCATCTCCGGGCGGCCTGATATCTTTGGCGCCTTTACCCGCCATCTTTTGAATTATATGGGGGACAGCTCCACGCAGATCCAGGTTGTCTGGGCGCTCGGCAAGATCGCCAGGGTGCGGCCCGATCTGATCCGGGAAACCCCTTTTTACAATCTGTTTCACTTTATGAGTCATCCCGATCCTGCCATGCGCGGTCAGGTTGCCCGTCTCCTGGGCCGGATCAGGGCCACAGAGGTGGCAATTCAGATGATGGCGCTTACCGATGACATGGCTGAATTGTCGATCTGGGAAGACGCAAGATGTGTTAACTATACTGTTTCAGCCCTGGCCCAAGAGGCTGTGGCCAAGATTCATGGAGGAGATGTACAGAAATGACCGAGACTACCCTGCAACCCATTGGTAAAATCGCACCGGTGGATCAAAAGAAGAAATCCTCTGACCCTGCCCAGGCGCAATACGATGAAGGAAAGGAATTTTTAGAGAAGAAGGAACTGGCCCAGGCCGCCCTGGCCTTTCATAATGCCCTCCTGGCCTTCGAGGAAAAAGAGGATCTGAACGGGATCGCCAATGCCTCCAACCAGCTTGCTCATCTCTGTCTGCAGCGTCACGAATATGAGAAGGCGCTGCAGCATTATCAACGGGCTTGGGATATATGTGAAAAACAGGATGATTCCATGAGCCTGATTGCCTTGTCCCAGCAGCTTATTTCGGTACGTCAGGGGATGAAGCAGTACCCGGAGGCCCTTAAGCTCTGTCTTGATCTGCTGGAATCGTATGATCTCAACAATAACCCCCAGGGGGCTGTGGAGACCTTGGAACAGATGGCCGACATCTATATTGAAACAGGTGAAAAGGCCAAGGCCGCGGATGGGTATCGGACCATTGCCTCCATCCACGCCAAGTATAAACACAAGAATATTGCCGAGCGTTTCATGGAAAAGGCGCAGGCGCTGGCAGAGGCTGTCTGAGACAGGTTTAAATCCAATTATGTTTACAGGCATTGTCGCAGGCACAGGCATATTGCGCGGGAGACGAGGTGCAGGCGGTGGTCTGGCCTTTGAGTTTGAGGCTGGGTTTGATCTCGCGGATCCGCAAGAAGGGGAGTCCATCGCCATCAATGGCGTCTGTCTGACGGCTTATGCCATCAAGGGACACCGTTTTACCGTGGATGTATCTCCTGAATCCCTGACCCGCACCACCCTGGGAGATCTCAATATCGGCAGTCCGGTCAACATGGAACGGGCCTTGCGCCTGTCTGACCGCTTGGGAGGACACATCGTTTCAGGGCATGTCGACTGCGTGGCCACGGTGCGGGGGCGACGGCACATGGGTGCCTTCACTCTTTTTTCCTTTTCCCTGCCGGAACAATGGAATCGTTATATTATTGAAAAGGGATCGGTGACCATTGATGGGGTCAGTCTGACCGTGAACAGTTGCAGCGCCGGGCAATTTGAGGTCTCGATTATTCCGCATACCCTGCAGGTGACCACACTTGGTCAGTTGCAGATCGGCAGCCGCGTCAATATCGAGGTGGATATTATCGGCAAATATGTGGAGAAGCTTCTTGCTGTTCAGTCTCCTGCCTCTTCGGGGCAGGAACCAGCAGAGATTAATTCTGCCTTTCTGGCAGAGCATGGTTTTTTTTGATCTTCGATGCTCCTTGATGAATGAAGGGGTGAACGATAGTTTTTTTAATACAAGGTATGTGAGATCATGGCAGTCAGTCCAATTGAGGAAGCAATACAAGATATCAAGGCCGGAAAGATGGTCATTCTGGTTGACGATGAAGACCGGGAGAATGAGGGAGACCTCTGCATGGCCGCTGAGGCGGTGACCCCTGAGGCCGTTAATTTCATGGCCAGATATGGCCGGGGGCTGATCTGTCTGACGCTGAGTCCGGATCTTGTGGACAAGCTGCAGCTGCCGATGATGGTCAGTGAAAACACTTGTCCCTTCGGCACCGGCTTTACCATCAGTATTGAGGCACGCACCGGGGTAACTACCGGTATCTCGGCCGCCGACCGCGCCCGCACCATCCAGGTCGCGGTTGCGCCTGATGTCAAGCCATATGATCTGGTCAACCCCGGTCATATTTTTCCGCTGCGGGCCCGGGCGGGAGGGGTGCTGGTACGTCTCGGTCAGACTGAAGGGTCTGTGGATCTTGCCCGCCTGGCGGGGTGCCGGACGGCAGGGGTGATCTGTGAGATCATGAATGACGATGGAACCATGTCCAGGATGCCTGATCTGGAGAAGTTTGCCGCGGAGCATGATCTGAAGATTGTCACCATCGCCGATCTGGTCGCCTATCGCCTGCGTGAGGATATCCTGGTGCATCGCGCGGTTGAGACCCGGGTACCCACAGGACATGCCGGCGAGTTCAGGGCGGTTGTCTATACCAATGATGTGGACAACCTGGAACATGTTGCCCTGGTGAAAGGACAGATTGATCCTGAGAAAAAAGTGCTGGTCCGCGTTCATTCCGAATGTCTCACCGGCGATGTCTTTGGCTCTGCCCGTTGCGACTGCGGCTCGCAGCTGCATGCAGCTATGCAGATGATCGATCAGGAGGGCTGCGGGGTTCTGCTCTATATGCGGCAGGAAGGTCGGGGCATTGGTCTTATCAATAAAATGAAGGCGTATAATCTCCAGGATGAAGAGGGGATGGATACGGTTGAGGCCAATATCAGGCTGGGCTTCAAGGCGGATCTCCGTGATTATGGTATCGGGGCCCAGATCCTCCGTGATCTCGGGGTCCGGAAAATGAGCCTGCTTACCAATAATCCCAAAAAAATCGTCGGCCTTGAGGGCTATGGGATTGAAGTGGTGGAGCGCTTTCCCATTGAGATGGCGGCCAGTGAGGAGAATAGGAGCTATCTGCAGTGCAAGCGGGACCGGATGGGCCATTTGATCGAAGTTGAAGATGACTGAAACGGGTAAAATAAAGGCCTCTTTCCTTTGAGAGGCAACTCTCTATACAAGTAATGAAGGTGGTAATGCTATGGCAAATATGATTGAAGGAAACCTGAAGGCGGATGGCAAGAAATTCGCAATTATTGTCGCCCGGTTTAATTCTTTTATCTCGGAGAAGTTGCTGGAGGGGGCTCTCGATACCCTGGTCCGATCCGGAGCTACGGAGGAAGATATCGATGTCGCCCGTGTGCCCGGTGCCTTTGAGATTCCCCTCATTGCCAAGAAGATGGCTGCGTCTCAGAAGTATGATGCGGTGATCTGTCTCGGTGTGGTCATTCGCGGTGCCACTCCCCATTTTGATGTGGTGGTCAACGAGGTCTCCAAGGGCTCTGCCCAAGTGGGTCTGGAAACCGGTATACCCGTTCTTTTTGGTGTGTTGACCACTGAAACCATAGAACAGGCCATTGAACGTTCCGGTACCAAGGCAGGAAATAAAGGCGCAGAGGTTGCCGTTGCTGCCATTGAGATGGCGAACCTGATTGCTAATCTGCAGTAACCGATATTTGCTGACAATACTGTTTCTCCGTCACCACAAGACCGCGGAAGATACCAATAATATCTTTGATATTGAGTGCGTCTCCTCTTTTTTGTGGTTGAATAATTCAATATTTATAACATTACGTTAACGATATTGATCAAATCTTCGAACTTCATTGCCTTATTCAATGGGAATACGTCGAAAATCACGAGAGGCTGCCATGCAGTTTCTTTTTCAGGAGGAGTTTTTTCCTGAAGGTGTCCAGCTTCAAGACGATGTTGAGACGCGTTTTGAACGATTTTGCATCCTCTATCCGGTGCAGAAGCTGGCGCGCCCTTATGCCCTTGAGTTGCTGCGGGGAACCTTCCAGCATCTTGACCGTATTGATATCTTGATCAGGGAAAGTGCGAGTAACTGGCGCATTGAAAGGATTGCCCTGACTGATAGGAATCTTCTGCGTATCGCAGTGTACGAGATGCTGTTCAGTGAAGATGCACCTGATCAGGTGGTTATCAATGAGGCCGTCGAGATCGCCAAACGTTATGGAACGGAAGATTCGCCTCCCTTTGTCAATGGTATTCTGGATGCCGTACGAGTTGTGATCCGCGGCCCTGGTGATGGCCCCGGACGGCCTGGTGTCATTCGAGACATGGATGGCGAAAGAGCGACGAAGAGGAGCGCCGAAGCGACTGGATGTGAATCTGGGCCGTGCCCAAAAACCTGACCTGTCCCCTCATGAATCAAACACAACTCAAGACAAGACCTGATCTGAAACAGGAAGCGGCTGCTGTTTGTGGAATATTTATTTCTTCTTATCTTCTTATCAGTATCTTATCCATGGCCTTGTCCACAGGTCCAAACTGGGGCGGAGAACTAGGGCGGATGCTTGCCGGTTTTCTCGTGGGATTTACAGGTCTGGGTGCCTATCTTTTGGACGGCCTTCTTCTTTTTTGTTCTTTCCTTTTTTTTGGTCCCCGCATGACCTTTGACCGCCTGCCGCAGATTACGGCGGGTTTAACCGGTGCAGTTATTGCTGCCTGTGGTCTTCTCTCCTCTCTGTCTCTCCAGGGGCTGGTAAGTGTGAATGTGGGAGGATTCCTGGGAAAAACTGTTCTCGGGTTGCTGCGTTCAGTGATTGGCGGGCCAGGGGCCGTTCTTTTTTTATTATTGATCTTTATTATTTCCATCATGCTCTCCACCCGTTTTTCTCCCTATGACCTGGTCTCTTTTTTCTGGGGGTGGTTGAAAAAAATGGAAGGGAAGAGGGCGCTTGTGCCGAATGAAAGGCCAACTTCCTCCGACGCTGATCAGACCAGGGAAAGACGGTTGGTAAAAAGGGAAGGACCGGTGCTTGATACTGCGCCTCTTCTTTTAAGTGGAGTTCCGGTGGTCAAGGAATTACAGGCGGTGCCAGAGGCCTCAACCGACGATGATGCCTTTGCCCTGCGGCCGCTTGCCAGAGGAGAATGGCGTCTGCCGCCTTTGTCTTTGCTCGAAAAGCCTGAGTTGTTGCTGCACAAGGTGGATAAGGAGGAATATTACAAGGTCTCCAAGCAACTTGAGCAAAAGCTGATTAATTTTGGCGTTTCGGGCAAGGTGGTGGGGATCTCCCCTGGTCCGGTGGTTACGACCTATGAGTATGCCCCGGCAGCTGGGGTGAAGATCAACAAGATTGTGGCCCTGGCTGATGACTTAGCCCTGGGACTGAAGGCGCAATCAGTCCGGGTGGTAGGTTCCGTGCCGGGCAAGGCGGCACTCGGTATCGAGATTCCCAATAAAGTCCGGCAGGTCGTGTATATCCGTGATCTCCTGACCACGGAAAAATATCGTTCCTCGGTGGCGAAACTCTCCATTGCCCTCGGTCTTGATGTGGTCGGCAATCCAGTCATTGCTGATCTGGCCAAAATGCCGCATCTACTGATTGCCGGTGCAACCGGAGCCGGCAAGAGTGTCGCCATTAATACCATTATCTCCTCTCTGCTCTACAATGCGACCCCTGACGAGGTACGGATGCTGATGGTTGACCCCAAGCGGATCGAGCTTTCGGGGTATGAAGGGATTCCGCATCTCCTGCATCCGGTGGTGGTTGAGCCCAAGCTGGCCTCCAGGGCCTTGCAGTGGGCAGTGCGGGAAATGGAAAGGCGCTATCGGCTGCTGGAAGAGGCAAAGGTGAAAAACTTTGATTCCTATAATGAGACAGGAGCGGAAAAATTACCCTATATCGTCATCATTGTCGATGAGCTGGCCGACCTGATGATGGTTGCCTCGAAAGATGTGGAGGCCTCCATTGCCCGGTTGGCCCAGATGGCCAGGGCCTCGGGGATGCACCTTATCCTGGCGACTCAGCGACCTTCCGTGGATGTGCTGACTGGTCTTATCAAGGCCAATTTCCCCACACGCATTTCCTTTAAAGTGGCATCCAAGATTGATTCACGGACAATTATAGATACCTCCGGGGCTGAACATCTTCTGGGGGCAGGGGATATGCTCTATCTGCCGTCGGGAAGACCTCTGCAAAGGATCCACGGCGCCTATATTTCAGAGGCCGAGACCACCCAGATTGTTGATTTCTTGAAAAAGCAGGGAAGTGCCAGCTATGACGATTCAGTGGTCGCAGAAGTTGAAGAGGGAAGCGGTGCTGTAATTCAGAATGATGAAGACGCTGATGAACGGTATGATGAGGCCATCGCCATGGTTTGTGAGTCAGGGCAGGCCTCCATTTCCATGGTCCAGCGTCGT
Organism: uncultured Pseudomonadota bacterium; assembly: GCA_963776835.1. Classification (GTDB taxonomy): domain Bacteria; phylum Desulfobacterota; class Desulfobulbia; order Desulfobulbales; family Desulfocapsaceae; genus UBA2270. The sequence continues at coordinate 247,969 of CAVZOB010000007.1, read as the reverse complement.
TTGCGGATTGGTTATAACCGGGCGGCAAGATTGATCGAACAGATGGAAAAAGAGGGAATTGTCGGCCCGGCTGATGGCGCCAGACCCAGAGAGGTTCTGGTCAGGCCATCATATTAATGATGCCTGGGTGTGGGTGATTAATCTTCTTGACAATTATTCGGCAACAAACTATAAGTTTAGCTCTATGAAAAATGAGTGACCGTTCATTTTGTTGCCCCTATGAGTTGATCGATATTTTTTTATTGTTATTGTAGCTAGTTATCTGTTTGTAAACACCCTTTGTGTCCCTGGTCTCTGGGGCTATGAAGTGTGTTTTTTTGGGTGGAGTTAAAGTTGGCCCAGTCGGTTCTGGGTCGCAAAAGTAAAAATAAACTGAGGAGGTAGTTTTATGCCAAGTTATGTAGATCCTTCCAAGTGCGATGGTTGCAAGGGCGGAGACAAAACAGCGTGTATGTACATTTGTCCCAACGACCTGATGGTGCTTAACAAAGAGGAAATGCGTGCTTACAACCAGGAGCCGGATGCCTGCTGGGAGTGTTATTCATGTGTGAAGATTTGTCCCCAGGGGGCAATCTTTGTACGTGGTTATGATGACTTTGTACCCATGGGCGGTCAAGTTCATCCCATGCGCAGTGCCAGTGATATCATGTGGACCGTCAAATTCCGTAATGGGAATATGAAGCGGTTTAAGTTCCCCATTCGTACCACCTCTGAAGGTGCTGCCAATGCATATCTGGCTATCAAGGGTGCTAACCTGGATGATGAGTGTCTGGCTCTGGAGACTGCTCTGCCAACACCAAAGAAATAATTCTGGCTCTAACCCTTGAGAAGAATTGTAAATAAAACTCTTTTAATATTTTAAGGAGACTTTAATATGGCATTACCAAATAAACCAAATGGTGAGATTGCTGCCGTGGTGAATCCAGAGATCGTCGAGCATGATGTCGACGTACTCATCGTTGGTGGCGGTATGGCTGCCTGCGGCACTGCTTTTGAGATCATGAAGTGGGCCCCTGCCGGTATGAAGATTACCCTTGTTGATAAGGCTGCTATGGAGCGTTCCGGTGCTGTTGCCCAGGGACTTTCTGCTATCAATACCTATATCGGTGAGAACCCAATTGAGAATTACGTAAAGATGGTTCGTAATGACCTCATGGGTGTTGTGCGTGAAGATCTGATCTATGACTGTGGTCGTCACGTGGATGAGTCCGTAAAGCTGTTCGAAGAGTGGGGCCTCCCCATCTGGAAGAAAGATGCCGACGGTGAAACCCTTGATGGTGCTGCCCCTGCCAAGAGCCTGCGTGAAGGTGGTACTCCTGTTCGTACCGGTAAATGGCAGATCATGATCAACGGTGAGTCCTACAAGTGCATTGTTGCTGAACCGGCAAAGGCCGCCCTTGGTGCCGATAATTGCCTTGAGCGTATCTTTATCGTGAAGATGTTGCTTGATAAGAACAAAGCCAACCAGATCGCCGGTGCAGTCGGTTTCTCTACCCGTGAGAACAAAGTACATGTGTTCCGCTGCAAAGCAGCACTCTGTGCCTGCGGTGGAGCGGTTAACATTTTCCGTCCACGCTCAACCGGTGAGGGTAAGGGTCGTGCCTGGTATCCAGTATGGAATGCCGGTTCCACCTACACCATGTGTGCCCAGGTCGGCGCTACTCTGACCATGATGGAAAATCGCTTCACCCCAGCTCGTTTCAAAGATGGATACGGTCCTGTTGGTGCTTGGTTCCTTCTGTTCAAGGCCAAGGTACAGAATGGTCTTGGTGAGTTCTATGCCAACAGCCCAGCAGTAAAAGAGGAGCTTGAGAAGTTCATGCCTTATGGCGCTTCTGCCGTGACTCCTACCTGTCTTCGTAATCACCTTATGATCAACGAGCTGAAGGCTGGACGTGGTCCAATCTACATGGCAACTGACGTTGCCCTGAATGCCTTCCTCGATGCGAAAAAAGCATCAGGTATGGATGAGAAAAGTGTGAAGAAGTATTGGAAACATCTTGAGTCTGAGGCATGGGAGGATTTTCTTGATATGTCCGTTGGCCAGGCTGGCCTGTGGGCCGGTGCCAATATCGAGCCAGAGAAGGTTGGATCCGAGATTATGCCAACCGAACCTTACATGCTTGGTTCTCACTCCGGTTGCTGTGGTATCTGGACCTCTGGCCCAGATGAGTCCTGGGTTCCAGATGTTGCGAATCCATCACGTGCCCACAAGTACAAGTGGGGTTACAACCGTATGACCACCGTTGACGGACTCTTCACCGCAGGTGATGGCGTCGGTGCATCCGGTCATAAATTCTCTTCCGGCGCCCATGCAGAAGGTCGTATTGTTGCCAAGCAGTTGGTGAAATTCTGTCGTGATAATGCTGATTTCAAGCCAGAGCTGAAGCAGACTGCTCAGGAGCTTGCCGATGAGATCTACGCACCAGTTCGCCGTTATCATGAGTTCGTTGGCGCCTCCACGTCCTCAAACGTGAATCCTAATTTCTGCAAACCAGCAGGTATCATGATGCGTTTGATGAAGGCCACCGATGAGTATGGTGGTGGTGTTGCCACATACTATATGACCTCTGGCAAACTTCTCAATATTTGTCTTGATCTTCTGCAGATGCTTCGTGAAGATGCTACCAAAATGGCTGCGGGCGATCTGCATGAGCTCCTTCGTGCCTGGGAGAACTACCATCGTATCTGGTGTGTAGAGACCCATATCCGTCACATCGAGTTCCGTAAGGAGTCCCGTTACCCAGGATTCTACTATCGCTCTGACTTCCCTGCAGTTGATGATGAAAACTGGAAGTGTTTCGTTAACTCCACCTTCAATCCTGAGACCCAGGACTGGCTGTGTGAGAAGGTTGAGTGTATCAACATTGTTGAGACCGATCCCTGGATCTAATATTTTAGAACCTGGTTTCATGATGGAATAAAAAAATCTCCAGGAGTCTTCGGATTCCTGGAGATTTTTTCTATGTATTGTGGCTGATTCGGGTCAAAGGTTATGAGAACCCTTTGCTCTGGATGAACTCCAAAAAAGTATAGGTTTGTTAGCGTTATTTGTAGTTTGGTGCTGATCCTTTCAGTTTTTTTCTGAAGAATAATGTTTAGTAAAAACATCAGGTTAACTGGATTGAGTTGGTTAGGAATTGATGTCTTTGATGCTTTCGCTGACGCTATGGTGAGCGGAGTAAAAGACCTTCAAGGAAAATATTAAGAGTACTCATGGAGGAATGGTATGACTGACGAGCAAGGCACCTCGGGTGCAATTTTGGTCGTAGGCGGTGGTATCAGCGGGCTGACATCGGCCCTGGAAGCCGCTGAAGTCGGAAATGATGTGTTTCTGGTCGAAAAAAACGCCTACTTCGGTGGTCGTGTGGCCCAGCTTAATCAATACTTTCCCAAGCTGTGTCCGCCGAGCTGCGGCCTGGAGATCAACTTTAAACGGATCAAGGATAATCGCAGGATTCGTTCCTATAGCATGACCACCGTCAAGTCTGTAAGCGGTGGCCCCGGGAATTATGAGGTCACATTGGAGACTGCGCCTCGATATGTCAATGCCAATTGCACTGCCTGTGGTGAGTGTGCTCTGGCCTGCCCCGATGAGATTGATAATGAATTCAACTTCGGTATGGATAAGAGCAAGGCAGCCTATCTTCCCCATGAAATGGCCTTTCCCAGACGCTATGTGATTGACAAGGCGGCCCTGTCGGCGGATGGAGCAGCAGCAGTCAAGGCCGCCTGCAAGTATAATGCAGTTGACCTGGATATGCAGCCTGAGACCAGGACCATCAAGGTTTCGGCCATTATCTGGGCAACTGGCTGGACTCCTTACGACCCAATGAAGATGGATAATCTGAAGTTCGGTCAGTCACAGGCCATTGTTACCAATATGATGATTGAGCGGATGGCCGCCCCTGCTGGTCCGACTGCTGGCGCCATTGTTCGCCCAGGCGATGGCAAAGAACCGGAGTCCTTTGCCTTTGTTCAATGTGCGGGTTCCAGGGATGAGAATCATCTTGAATACTGTTCCTATGTCTGCTGTATGGCCACCTTCAAGCAGATGACCTATATCCGCGAGCGCTATCCCGAGGCCAAGATCTATGTCTTCTATATTGATCTCCGGACTCCAGGAAAGTATGAAAAATTTCGCGAGAAGCTGATGACGGATAAAAACTCGTTTTTCATCAAGGGGAAAGTCGCTGAGATTATTCCCGAGGCTGATGGTGGGGTTACCGTGGTTGCCGAGAATGCGGTGACTGGCGATAAAATTAGACAGAAAGTGGATATGGTGGTTCTTGCAACCGGGATGCAGCCTTCCCTGGCAGTTCAGGGCGCGCCAGTAGCCCTGGCCATGGATAACAGTGGTTTTATAATCTCTGATCCTGAGAAAGGAATGATTGCAGCCGGTTGTGCGCGTAAGGCTGCGGATGTTGTCACCACTAACCAGTCATCAACTGCTGCTGCCTTAAAGGCAATTCAGGTTTCCAGGAGGTCGTGATCAATGGATAAAAAGTATTGTGCCTATATATGTACAGGTTGCGGCATCGGTGAGGCTCTTGATATTGAGGGACTGACGAAGGTAGTAACCAGTGAGATGTCCATGGACTGCAAGGATTTTTTTGGCCTGTGCAGTGCAGATGGTCGAGCATTTATTGAAAAGGATATGAGCGAGAACGGGGTTAACACTGTCACGATCTGTGCCTGTTCGCCCCGGGTTATGCAGAATGAATTTAATTTCGGTGATGATACAATCACCGTTCGGGCCAATCTGCGCGAGCAGGTTATCTGGTCTGCTGGTGCTGCTGAAGAAGGAAAAGAGGATGCGCATCAGGAATGGCTGCAAGAGACTGCCAGCGATTATATTCGCATGGCCTGTACCCGCGCCAAAAAAACCGAGCTGCCTGAACCGTTCCAGTTGGAGACCCTGAATAAGGAGATCCTGGTGATGGGAGGTGGTATTGCCGGCATGACCGCTGCACTTGAAGCATCCAAGGCGGGAAGTAAGGTCACCCTTGTTGAGAAGGCCGATAAGCTTGGTGGCAAGGCCTTAGGTTGGGCTCAACAGTTTCCAACCAAGCTTCCCTATGCCGATCTTGAACCCAATTCCATCGGGACGATGGTCGCGGCTGTTGAGGCGGATGCCAATATTACGGTGAAGACCAATACCGAGGTTGCCCGTATAGGCGGAGCCCCTGGAGATTTCGGGGCGACCTTCAAGGCTGCCGGGTCAAAATCCGAGTGGGACGCACCTGCAAAGGTTGGCGTCGATGAGCAGGACCTTATCAGCAAGGGCCAGATGGAAGATCCCAATGTTGGCCTCAAACCCTATGCTGAACCCAACCCGGATGCCAAGAAATTCGGCGCGGTTGTCCTGGCTACCGGTTGGGTTCCCGCAGATGTCTCTGAGTATGCTCATCTCGGCCATGGCGTTATTGAGAAGGTCGTAACCAACGCCCAGTTTGAGAAGATGGCCAAGGATGGCCAGCTTTCCGGCATTAATTCCGTGGCTTTTATCATGAGTCCGGGCGGAGAAGAAAATGATCAGGATTTTCCCTATTGCAACTCTGTAACCTCCATGGTGGCGCTCAAACAGGCAAAGTATGTTCGTGAAAATAACCCTGATGCCAAAGCGTATATCCTGTATCAACACATGCGGACTCCCGGTCATATGGAGCTTTTCTACAAGGGTGTTCAGCAGGATGACGGTATTTTCATGACCAAGGCGGCGGTGACTGGTGTAGTCGCTGCCGGTAACGGATGTACGGTGTCGGCCAAAGATACCCTTCTTGGCGAAGACCTGAACCTTGATGTCGATCTGGTGGTCTTGGCCGCCGGTATGGTGCCTACTACCAAATTTGAGAGTTCAATCAATCTAGCCTATCGTCAGGGGCCAGCCTTTCTGGATCTTGATCTCTTTGATGGTTATGCCGATTCTCATTTCATCTGCTTTCCCTATGAGACCCGTCGTACCGGTGTCTACACCTGTGGCGGTGTGCGCAAGGCTATGAACATGGAAGAGACCATTGATGATGCCAGTGGTGCAGCATTGAAGGCTATTCAGTGTATTGAGTCTGTGGATCGTGGCGTTTCCGTCCATCCCCGTTCCGGTGATAAAACCTATCCGGAATTCTTCATGCAGCGTTGTACCCAGTGTAAACGCTGTACAGAGGAGTGTCCATTCGGGGCCATTGATGATGATGCAAAGGGTACTCCTTTGCCGAATCCCTCCCGCTGCCGTCGGTGCGGTACCTGTATGGGGGCCTGTCCCGAACGTATCATCGGCTTCAAGGATTATAATGTCGATCTCATCGGGGCCATGCTCAAGTCCATTGAGGTCCCTGAAGATGATGAAGACAAATTGCGTATTGTGATCTTTGCCTGTGAGAATGATGCCTATCCTGCCCTGGATATGGCCGGCATGAGACGGAACAAGCTGAATCATATGGTTCGTATCGTGCCTGTTCGCTGTCTTGGCTCGGTCAATATGGCCTGGGTACGTGATTTACTCTCCGCCGGTATGGATGGCGCCATGCTTCTTGGCTGCAAATATGGTGACGATTATCAGTGCCATTTTGTAAAAGGTTCTGAAATTGCCTCCAAGCGCATGGAAAATATAGGCGATTCACTCTCGACTCTTGGTCTCGAGCCTGAGCGTGTGCGGTCTGAGCAGGTTTCCATCACCGACTATGATAAGATCCCTCAACTCCTCAATGACTTTGTTGATGAGATCGTTGAACTTGGTCCAAACCCCTTCAAGGGCTTTTAGTCCTGTTTGAGGAGATACCGGTGTTCACTTCTTGGCAAAATGAGTGGATACCGGTATCATGTCTCTTTTGATTGAAGAGTTCTGTTTACTCTTTCCACGGTTTACCAAAAGATTTGATATTATAACAGGAGGAGAAGGATGAATGTTCAACCAGATCTAGAATTTATTAAACATCTTAAGGGTGTCGGTGGAGACACCCTTAAGAAATGTTATCAGTGTGCCACCTGCTCGGTAGTCTGTCAACTTTCTAAGGATTTGAAGCCCTTTCCGCGCAAAGAGATGATATGGGCCCAGTGGGGTTTGAAGGATAAACTGGTTGCTGATCCTGATATTTTTTTGTGTCATGACTGTGGCGATTGTACCGCCTATTGTCCGCGCGGTGCTAAACCGAGCCAAGTCCTTGGGGCAATCAGGGCATATGCGTACACCTTTTATGGCTGGCCGTCAGGGCTGGCCAAACTTGCTTCAAGCGCTAAAGGGTTACCAATGTTGATAGCGATCCCTTCAGTAATTATTTTTGTCTTGTGGTTGATCTCCGGTGGATTGGCAATACCTACCGCAGCTGATTTTTCTACACATGGTTATCAACATTTTTTTGGTCATTGGGATTTCCATTGGTTGTCAAAAAATGTTTTTTATATCGATATTATCATGTTGCCTTCTGCTGGCTTGGCGGTATTTGCTGCCTATAAAGGCGTTTCCCGCATGTGGAAGGGAATGGAAGAACATGCCGGAATCCAAGTTAATTTCAGACCATCCGCTGGGCAGTTCATTAAGGATTTTCTCTGGCCATCGGTCAAGGAAATTGTACAACATACACGACTTAGAGAGTGTAATGAAAATAAAGATCGGGTGGTGGGTCATCTGCCCTTGATGCTTTCTTTTATCGGTCTGTTCATTGTGACTGCCTGGTCGGCCACTGCAAATGACGTGCTTGCCCTTATTCCCAGTCTCAGCTTTCTGCATGGTCCGATGTCGGTATGGAATCCTGTTAAAATTCTGGCCAATGTTTCTGCCTTGGCCCTTATTGTCGGTATCGGAATCCTCTGGATTAACCGCTCAAAAAAAGAGGCCGAAGACAGCCTGACGCCAACATTTTATGACTGGTTTCTGATCTGGGAGATTATGGCCGTTGGAGTTACAGGCCTTCTTGCTGAAATTGCCCGTTGGGCTGGACTGCCTGCTCCCGGGTATATTTTGTATTTTGTCCATCTGGTAACAGTTATGATGCTTTTTCTCTATATGCCCTATACCAAGTTTGCCCATCTGGTTTATAGGACCTTTGCCATGGCCTTTGAAAGATACAGAGAAAGTGCCTTTGGTAAAAATTCCCTTGATATATAATAATCCGTATTGAGGGACAGCCCTCCCGGTGTTTAAAGGCCGTGTCTTTTGGGCATGGCCTTTTTTTTATTTTGTAAAGAATATTTTGCATGGAGAGATATTAAAAACTATAAATAAAAATAGATTGCTTTACTAATTCATTATAGGTATATTCATTCTCCTTATATGCTGGCGTAGCTCAATTGGCAGAGCAGCTGATTTGTAATCAGCAGGTTGCGGGTTCGAGTCCCATCGCCAGCTCCATTTGACAAGTTAATGCTTTAGATTTATTATAGTTTGGGTCGTAAAGGGATTTCGTTAGAAATGTTCTTGAATTAAAGCTAGGTTGTGAAGTGGAGGGGTTCCCGAGTGGCTAAAGGGAACAGACTGTAAATCTGTCGGCAGCGCCTTCGGAGGTTCGAATCCTCCCCCCTCCACCATCCTTTTTTGTTATGTATTTAAATGCCAGGCGGGAATAGCTCAATTGGTAGAGCATCAGCCTTCCAAGCTGAGGGTTGCGGGTTCGAGTCTCGTTTCCCGCTCCAGTAGGATTGATAGGTACCGATAAGGCCCACGTAGCTCAGTTGGTAGAGCACTTCCTTGGTAAGGAAGAGGTCACCAGTTCGACTCCGGTCGTGGGCTCCAGAAGTATTGTTATTTAAACCAGTTTATGGTCAGGGAGACTACGACTATGGCAAAAGAAAAATTTGAAAGAAAAAAACCACATGTCAATGTTGGTACTGTTGGTCATATCGATCATGGTAAGACGACCCTGACCGCTGCGATTACCCGTGTACTTTCCACGAAGGGTCTGGCTAAATCTACCGATTTCAGTGAGATCGACAAGGCGCCGGAAGAAAAAGAGCGCGGAATCACCATCGCCACCGCCCATGTTGAGTATGAGACCACCAATCGCCATTATGCCCATGTGGACTGTCCTGGCCATGCTGATTATATCAAGAACATGATTACCGGTGCGGCCCAGATGGATGGCGCAATCCTGGTGGTTGGAGCCAACGATGGCGCCATGCCTCAGACCCGTGAGCATATCCTGCTTGCCCGTCAGGTTGGTGTGCCCTGCATTGTTGTGTTTTTGAATAAATGCGACATGGTGGATGATCCTGAACTCATTGAGCTGGTGGAGATGGAGCTGAGAGAGCTCCTTGACAAATATGACTTCCCCGGCGACGATATGCCGATCATCCATGGCTCAGCCCTGAAGGCCCTTGAGAATCCGGAAGATCCCGAGGCTACGAAATGTATCTGGGAGCTGATGGAGGCCATTGATACCTATATTCCCGAGCCCAAGCGTGATGTTGAGAAACCTTTTCTGATGCCGGTCGAGGATGTCTTTTCCATCTCCGGCCGTGGGACAGTGGCCACCGGCCGTATCGAGCGTGGTATCGTTCATGTCGGTGATGAAGTAGCCATTGTTGGTATCCGTGATACCGTCAAGACGACTGTCACCGGTGTTGAGATGTTCCGCAAGATCCTTGATGAAGGCCAGGCTGGAGACAATGTCGGAGTCCTGCTTCGCGGCACCAAACGGGAAGACATTGAGCGAGGTCAGGTCCTGGCTAAGCCCGGCTCCATTACTCCCCATACCAAATTCAAGGCAGAATGCTATATTCTCGGTAAGGAAGAGGGCGGTCGTCATACCCCTTTCTTCAATGGATATCGCCCCCAGTTCTATTTCAGGACAACAGATGTAACCGGCATTGTGACCCTTCCCGAGGGAACCGAGATGGTAATGCCCGGCGATAACGTTTCAGTTGTCGCTGAGTTGATTACTCCCATCGCCATGGATGCTGGCCTTCGTTTTGCCATTCGTGAGGGTGGTCGGACAGTGGGCGCCGGCGTTATCAGTGAAATTATTGCTTAATGTCTAATTTTAAGCACTCTGCCCCGGATATGGGCAGAGTGCTTTTTTCTATTGGGTGAACAAGTATGAGAGACATCATTACGCTTGCGTGTGGAACATGTAAGCGTCGTAATTATACGACAACAAAAAATAAGAAAAGTACGCCAAACAAGCTTGAATTGAAAAAATTCTGTTCATTCTGCAGGGCGCATACTCCGCATAAAGAGACAAAATAGTTATTACATAAAGATTGTTAAAGGCCAGTAGCTCTAATGGTAGAGCGCCGGACTCCAAATCCGGATGTTGGGGGTTCGAGTCCCTCCTGGCCTGCCATTTATGAGCGGAATATTGTAACAGTGAGTTAATAATAGTTAATTTGGCAGGTCGATATTGTCAATCATGGGCATGGCTACGAGATGATACAAAAATCACAATCCGGCAAAGATCTTAAGGTGATCAATGGGGAGGCTACCAGTTTCTCACCCGCTCAAATTAAAAAGTTCATTAATGAAGTTAAGCTTGAAGCAACGAAGATTGTTTGGCCTGGAAGAAAAACTACCATTGGTCTCACCACTGTCGTAATTATTCTATCAATGGTGGCCTCTCTTTATCTGGGAACGGTTGATCTGTTGCTTGGGAAATTAGTTTCTTCTTTTTTGAACTAACTCTCCTGAGAGTATTGATGTTAGATTCATTCACCCCAATCCTTAACTGATTTAAAAGCGTAGTCATGGCAAGACATTGGTACATTCTGCAGGTTCATTCAGGCTTTGAGGATAAGGTCAAGGCGACCCTTGAAGAGAGGATCAAGAATGACGGCCTTGAGGAACTTTTTGGTGATATTCTGGTTCCCACTGAACAAGTTGTTGAAATGGTGAAAGGAGTCAGGAAAACCTCCTCCCGGAAGTTTTTTCCCGGCTATATCCTTGTTTCCATGGAATTGAATGATTCAACATGGCATACCGTTCACGAGAATATGCCCCGAGTCGTCGGATTTGTGGGAGATGACACGAATCCCCTGCCTCTGGCTGATGAAGAAGCCGCCAAGATTATCGGTCGTATTCATGATGGGTCAGAATCTCCACGGCCTAAGGTTATATTTGAGATAGGCGAAGTCGTCAGGGTAATTGATGGTCCTTTTGCCAATTTCCAAGGCGTTGTTGATGAGGTTTTTCCTGAAAAGGGGAGAGTCAGGGTGAAGGTATCCATCTTTGGCAGAGAGACGCCTGTTGAGTTGGAGTACATTCAGGTGTCAAATAGTTAAATTTGATGCAATACAGATAAAGGCAAATAGTAATTCGTATCTTTTAAAAAGAATAGTTGTCCGGGCGTGTTTGATTCTTTTGACGGATTATTCGGTGCGTAAAAATCTACATAGAATTCAGTTGGAGTAAAGCATGGCCAAGAAAATAACGGCATATATTAAATTACAGGTTGCTGCTGGTAAAGCAAATCCCTCACCACCTATTGGTCCCGCTCTGGGCCAGCATGGTGTAAATATCATGGAATTCTGTAAGGATTTCAACGCTAAGACACAGTCCATGGGTGACACAGTTGTGCCGGTGGTCATTACAGTTTTTCAGGATAGGTCCTTTACCTATATTACCAAGACTCCACCTGCCTCTATCCTTTTACTGAAGGCTGCTGGGCTCAAAAAAGGATCGAGTAATCCTAAAGTGGAGCGTGTCGCAGAGATCAGCAGGGAGAAGATTCGCGAGATTGCGGAAATTAAACTTCCTGATTTGAATGCATATGATATTGATACGGCCATGCGTATTGTTGCCGGAACAGCCCGCAGTATAGGGATCACCATCGTAGGTTGATTATATAACTAATAATTTTACTACAGTTCAGGCAGCTTGCTAAAGAGATCTTGCCTGATGAGTAGGAGGCCCAATATGCCGAAACATGGAAAACAATATAGAAATAAATTAGAAAATATTGACCGTTCACTGTTAATGACTTTGGAAGATGCAGTTAATGCTGTAGTCAACTCTAGTTATGCAAAGTTTGATGAAACCTTTGATATCGCAATGAAGTTGGGTGTTGATCCCCGGCATGCGGATCAGATGGTTCGCTCTTCGGTCGTTTTGCCGTATGGTACCGGTAAGGTTACTCGGGTTCTTGTTTTCGCTAAAGGTGAAAAAGAGGCCGAGGCAAGGGATGCCGGCGCAGATTATGTTGGTTCAGATGATCTGGTGGCCAAGATCCAAGGCGGTTGGCTTGAGTTTGATAAAACAGTTGCCACTCCCGATATGATGGGCACCGTGGGTAAAATCGGTAGGATTCTTGGACCTAGAAACCTGATGCCTAATGCCAAGTTGGGGACAGTGACCTTTGATGTTGCGAATATCGTAAAAGAGATTAAAGGCGGCAAGGTGGATTTCCGAGTTGATAAGGCGGGAATCATCCATGCAGGTATTGGCAAGATATCCTTTGGTGATGGCAAATTGTTTGACAATGCCAAGGCTTTCATTGAAAAAATTATTCAGCTGAAACCCTCATCCAGTAAGGGGATCTATCTTAAATCAATCTCCGTATCTTCCACGATGGGCGTGGGCTTTAAGGTTGATCCTTTGAATGCCAGGGCAGTGGTAAAATAAATTTGAATTTAAATGTCTTGAGGCCTTTTGAGCCGCAGGATTGTCGGTCAAAGACAGCAGGTACAGTTAGTTTAATTGTGTTTATTCATAGCCTGCCGAGACGATGGAAGGGTTTTTGTTCTACGCTTTCATTTGTACACCTGTAACTATTTATTAATAATACAGGGTGTTCTGAATGAGAAATGAATTTAAACGAATTGCTTTCGTAATTGCTGTTTTTGATTAAATAATAACCTTAAACGAGCAAGGGAGGAGTACTTTGAATCGTGATGAAAAATCAGCATTAGTCTCTGAGTTGAATGAATCATTCAGCCGGGCCAAATTTACAGTGGTAACAGACTATTGTGGATTAACGGTTTCAGAGTTGCAGGAATTGCGTGGAGAATTGCGCAAATGTGATTCTGAAATTCGAGTAGCAAAAAATACCCTTCTGAAAAGAGCAGTTGCAAATACCACGAGTGAGTCACTTGCCGATGATTTCTGTGGTACTACCGCCATCGTAATGGCCTATACTGATCCGGTTTCTCCGGCCAAGGCCTTGGCAAAGTTTGCTGATGGTCATGCCAAGTTCAAGATCCGGTGCGCTGCCCTTGAAGGAGATAAACTTACTATTGATGACCTGATTGCCCTGTCAAAACTTCCCTCGAGAGAAGCTTTACTTGGTCAATTGCTTTCTGTCCTCAATGGCGTACCCACCGGACTTGTTCAGGTGCTTTCTGCGGTACCTCGCACTTTTCTTTATGGTCTGCGGGCTATTGAAGAGCAAAAAGAACAGATTGAGAACTAAAAGGTTCATGCTGTTTTTTTAGTGAACGCACTTTTCCTAAAGACTATTAACATAAATTTAAATCATAAACCTACACGAGGTATTATAATGGCTGTTTCTAAAGACGATGTAATTGAATTTATCTCCAATATGTCAGTTCTTGAGCTTTCTGCAATGATCAAGGAACTTGAAGAAAAATTCGGAGTATCGGCTGCTGCTCCTGCGGCTGTTGCTGCTGCTGGTGCTCCTGCTGGTGCCGCTGCTCCTGCTGAAGAAAAAACTGAATTTGATGTTATTCTCACCGGTGCCGGCGACCAGAAGATCAAGGTTATTAAAGAAGTACGTGCCATCACCGGTCTCGGTCTGAAAGAGGCCAAGGATTTGGTCGAAGGTACTCCCCAACCTCTGAAAGAAGGTGTTAGCAAGGATGAAGCCGCTGATATCAAAACCAAGATTGAGGCTGTCGGTGGCATCGTAGAGGTAAAATAAGTTCTCTTCACCTACCTGTTCTGCCCTCAGAACAACCCGTTTTTTAGGCAACACGCTACGGCCTTTGGCACGTAGCGTGTTGTATTTAAAGCGTATGAATTTTTTTATGCGGAAGATATTTTTAACTGCTTGATTCTACTTTATCTTTTAAGAGCGTTTTCTCCCCGTGGTGAAAGTTATGATCTTACAGGGTTTCACTTTTTGCACAGGGCAGTCATTTGTATTGAGGAAGATTTTTTGTTTCCGGTCAACTTCCCGTCATCATCTTTGTCACCTCTTTTTATCCCCAGGCTACTTCATTTTTTGGCCTAAAGGTTCATTTACATCGCAACTGTTTTGTCATTCAACCAGTCTGTGATTTTAAAATAACGCTCTCAAGGCTACCTCGAGGACTACTATGGAACGAGTGAGAAAAAATTTTGCCACGGCGGCATCTGTCATGGAGCCACCGCATCTTATCTCCATGCAGCGTATTTCATACGAAAAGTTTCTGCAGATGGGTATTGAAGCTGATGCCCGTCAAGATTTCGGCCTGCAGGGGATTTTTAAAAATGTTTTCCCTATTAATGATTTTAATGGACTCTGTTCCCTTGAATTTGTCCGTTATAACTTTGGTGAGCCCAAGTACACTGTACAAGAATGCCAGCAGCGCGGCATGACCTATGAGATACCCCTGAAGATTACGGTCAGGTTGATCACTTTTGATATTGATACGGTGACTGGTGTTCAGGCCATACGTGATATCAAGGAACAGGAGGTTTTTCTGGGAAGTCTTCCTCTGATGACCGGTGATGGTGTTTTTGTCGTCAATGGTACGGAGCGGGTTATCGTTTCCCAGTTGCAGCGTTCTCCAGGGCTCTTTTTCACCCATGATAATGGCAAAAGCCATGCCAGTGGAAAACTTCTATATTCCGCCAGAGTCATACCAATTCGGGGTTCATGGATAGACCTTGAGTTTGACATTAAAGACGTCCTCTATGTTCGCATTGATCGCCGCCGTAAATTTCCTGTGACCACTCTGCTGAAGGCCATAGGGTATTCTTCTGCCGAACTCCTACGGGAATTCTATCTGACCAATACCGTCATTCTTCACGGCGATGATTATTTGCTCTCTTTTAGTCCTGAGACCTCTCAGGGACAGAGACTGGAGTTTGATCTGGTAAATCCTGCCGATGGAGAGCTTCTGGCCAAGAAAGGGCATAAGATCAGTCAGGCACTCTGCAGAAAAATCAAGGCGGCTGGTATCGATTCCCTGAAGATCTCCCGGGAAGAGCTGACAGGCCGTTTCCTCGCCCAGGATGTAATCCATCCGGCCACAGGAGAAATCCTTGCTTTGTGCAATAGCGAACTGACTGAGACGCTGCTACAGTCGCTGCAGGATAGCGGCATCCATGAATTTGAAATACTTTTTATTGATGGCGTCACTTACTCAGACTCATTTAGAAAGACCCTGGCCCTTGATAAGGTTGCCAGTTCTGATGAGGCCTTGCTGGAAATATACCGACGGCTGCGTCCATCCAGTCCGCCCACCAAAGAAGTGGCTGAGACATTTTTTGAAAATCTTTTCTTTAATATTGACCTCTATGATCTCTCGGAAGTGGGGAGATATAAGATCAATGCCAGACTTGGCCTGACCACGGATATCAATCATAAGGCCTTGACTCGTGAGGATATTGTCGAAGCGGTCAAATATCTGGTTCGCCTGAAAGACAGTCAGGGCAGCGTTGATGACATTGATCACCTCGGAAACAGGCGAGTGCGGACGGTAGGCGAGCTCATTGAGAATCAGTACCGAATGGGACTTGTGCGCATGGAGCGGGCCATCAAAGAGAGAATGACTCTTCAGGAAATTGAGACCCTGATGCCTCATGATCTGGTGAATCCCAAGCCCATCTCTGCCGCCATTAAGGAATTTTTCGGTACCAGTCAACTTTCTCAGTTTATGGATCAGACGAACCCCATTTCGGAGGTTACCCATAAACGTCGTCTCAGTGCCCTCGGACCTGGTGGTCTTTCCCGAGAAAGAGCCGGCTTTGAGGTGCGTGACGTTCATCCCACTCACTATGGTCGAATCTGCCCGGTTGAGACTCCTGAGGGTCCGAATATCGGCCTCATCGTTTCCCTGGCTACCTATGCCCAGGTGAATCCTTATGGATTTATTGAGACTCCTTACCGCAAGGTAGCTGATCGAATTGTTTTGGATGAGGTTAAATATCTGAGTGCCCTGCAGGAGCAGAATCAGATCATTGCACCTGCAAAAACCCTGTTGGATGGTACAGGTAGGATTCTCCCCGATTTTCTGATTGCCAGAGAAGAAGGGGAGGTCCTCACTGTGGCTAGTGAACAGATTAGTTATATCGATATAGCTCCCAACCAGTTGGTCAGTGTTGCCGCTTCTCTCATTCCCTTTCTTGAAAATGATGATGCCAACCGCGCCCTGATGGGATCGAACATGCAGCGTCAGGCAGTGCCTCTGATGGTTACCGCTGCTCCGCTCGTGGGTACCGGCATGGAATATTATGTGGCCCGTGATTCAGGGGCCTGTCTTCTGGCAGGTGATGAGGGAGTGGTGGAGGAAGTTGATTCCAATCGCATAGTTGTTCGTTATGACCGCCCCGGGGTTGATGGGTATGATACTGGCGTTGCAGTCTATCGTCTGAGTAAATATAAGAAATCAAACCAGAATACATGTTTTACTCAGAGTCCCCTGGTGCTTCCCGGTGAGCGGGTCTCCAAGGGAACGGTCCTGGCTGACGGTCCTGCCTGTGAACAGGGAGAACTGGCATTGGGAAAAAATGTGACCATTGCCTTCATGCCGTGGCGTGGCTTCAACTTTGAGGATTCAATCCTTATCAATGAAAGGCTGCTGAAGGAAGATACCTTTACCTCTGTCCACATTGAGGTCTTTGAGACCGTGGCCCGGGATACAAAACTTGGCAAGGAGGAAATCACTCGCGATATCCCCAATGTGAGCGAGGAAACCCTGAGAAACCTTGATGACTCCGGTATCGTGCGTATCGGTGCTGAGATCAATGCCGGTGATACTCTTGTGGGCAAGGTGACACCGAAGGGTGAGACCATGCTCTCCCCTGAAGAAAAGCTACTGCGGGCTATTTTCGGTGAAAAGGCCCAGGATGTGAAGGACTCATCGCTGCGTGTTCCCCCTGGTGTGGAAGGGGTTGTTATTGATGCCAAGGTTTATTCTCGAAGGGGTGTTGATAAGGATGAGCGATCGATGATGATCGAGGATCTGGAGATTGAAAGTCTCACCCAGGACAAAGTTGATGAGTTGACCAGTCTTAAACGTGGAGTCTGCCGTGAGATTGGGGATATCATTGATGGAAGAACCGTTAAGAGTGATGTGACCGACAAGAATGGAAATATTATCGTTAAATTGGGTAAAAAAATAAGTGCTGATCTTGCTGAAGTCATTGGCTTTCATGCCCTCCGCTCCCTGGATTTTTCTGAGAAGGCCAAGTTTCAGGAGCAGATTGACCAGGCTTACGCCCGTTATGACAAGCAGGCAGCGCTCCTCACCAAACGATATGATGGTATTATTGATCGCATGAAGAAGGGAGACGATCTTCCTCCTGGCGTGGTCAAGATGGTGAAGGTCTATGTGGCAACCAAGCGCAAGCTGTCAGTCGGTGATAAGATGGCCGGTCGTCATGGCAATAAGGGCGTTGTCTCGCGTCTCCTGCCGGAAGAGGATATGCCCTTTTTTGCCGATGGAACCACCGTGGATATCGTTTTAAATCCTCTGGGTGTTCCTTCTCGTATGAATGTGGGGCAGGTACTTGAGGTTCATCTGGGTTTTGCTGCTAAAAAACTTGGGCAGCAGATCAGTGATCTTGCCAGGAATCATGAAGTTAAGGCCATCAAGAAGAAGCTGCAGTCGATCTATTCACCGGAAGAATGCGCCAAAATCATCGGCAATCAGAGCGAAGATGAACTTCTCGATTGGGCTCGGAAGCATTATCGGGGATTGCACATGGCCAGTCCGGTCTTTGATGGTGCCAATGAGGCCCAGATTCGTCACTTGCTGGTTGAAGGTGGCGTTGACGAAGTGGGTCAGAGTCAGCTCTATGATGGCCTGACCGGCGAAGCTTTTGAAAATCAGGTGACTGTTGGCGTGATGTATATGCTGAAGCTGCATCATCTGGTCGATAATAAGATCCATGCCAGGTCAACTGGTCCCTATTCTCTTGTGACCCAGCAACCCCTTGGCGGTAAGGCCCAGTTTGGTGGCCAGCGCCTGGGTGAGATGGAGGTCTGGGCCATGGAGGCGTATGGCGCGGCGTACACTTTGAAAGAATTTTTGACCGTTAAGTCTGATGATGTGGAAGGGCGAACTACCATGTATGAACGGATTGTGAAGGGTAATAACTTTCTTACTTCTGGCCTGCCGGAATCCTTCAATGTTCTTGTTAAAGAGCTGCAAGGTCTTTGTCTTGATATGGAGCTGTTACAAGATTGAGGGTGTTAAGCTGAAGAAAGGCAATGGGTCCCATGTGTATTTTACGCTGATCAACTTCATGCTTAGAACTTTTCTAACCCTATAAACTGTGGGAGATGTAATCTCGTGGAAGAGCTATTTAATTTTTTTCAAAAGCCGAAAGCTCCTGTTAAGTTCAAAAAAGTAAAGATATCTCTGGCCTCACCGGAAAAGATCATGGACTGGAGCCATGGTGAGGTTAAGAAGCCGGAAACGATTAATTATCGGACTTTCAAACCTGAAAGAGATGGACTTTTTTGTGCCAAGATATTTGGACCAGTAAAGGATTTTGAGTGTAACTGCGGCAAGTATAAACGTATGAAACACAGAGGTGTCGTCTGTGAAAAGTGCGGTGTTGAGGTTATCCAGTCCAAGGTCCGTCGGGAGCGGCTGGGGCATATCAAACTTGCTGCTCCTGTTGCCCATATCTGGTTTTTGAAGAGTCTTCCCAGTAAGATTGGTGCCGTCCTTGATCTGACCCTGAAGCAGCTGGAAAAGATCCTTTATTTTGAACAATATGCAGTAATTGAGTCGAGCGTTGACTCCATTCCCGTCTGTAGTCTGCTTTCGGAAGAGAAATATCGACTGCAGCGGGATGCCTTCCCCGGTCAATTTCAGGTTGGTATTGGCGCTGAGGCCATCAGAGAACTGCTCGCCATGCAGGATCTGGTTGCCTTATCGGCCCAGTTGCGCGAAGAGATGGCCTCGACTAACTCCAAGACTAAAAGGCTGAAGCTGTATAAACGTCTCTTTGTTATTGAGGCCTTTCGAGATTCCGGCAACAAACCAGAATGGATGGTGCTTCAGGTTATCCCGGTATTGCCACCTGATCTGCGTCCCCTTGTTCCCTTGGAAGGTGGCCGTTTTGCCACCTCTGATCTCAATGATCTCTACCGACGGGTCATTAACAGGAATAACCGTCTGAAACGGCTTCTTGAGCTGGATGCACCCGATATTATCATTCGCAATGAAAAACGGATGCTCCAGGAGGCTGTTGATGTCCTTTTTGATAATGGTCGTCGGGGCCGGGTCATTACCGGGGCCAATAAGCGTCCCTTGAAGTCCCTTTCCGACATGCTGAAAGGAAAACAGGGCAGGTTCCGTCAGAATCTTCTGGGGAAACGTGTTGATTACTCCGGTCGTTCCGTCATTGTTGTGGGGCCCCATCTTCGCCTTCATCAATGTGGTATCCCCAAGAAAATGGCCCTGGAGTTGTTCAAACCCTTTATCTACAACAAGCTTGAAAGCAAGGGTTTTGTCACCACCATTAAGAGTGCAAGAAAAATGGTGGAGAAGGGGGCCAAGGAGGTGTGGGATGTCCTGGAAGAGGTGGTCACTGAGTATCCGGTAATTCTCAACCGGGCTCCGACCCTCCATCGTCTGGGCATGCAGGCTTTTGAGGCCCTGCTCATTGAAGGAAAGGCCATCCAGCTGCACCCTCTGGTCTGTGCGGCCTTTAATGCCGACTTTGACGGTGACCAGATGGCAGTTCATGTGCCCCTTTCGGTTGAGGCCCAGGTAGAGGCCCGCGTGCTGATGATGTCGTCTAATAATATTCTTTCGCCTGCCAATGGCGAACCCGTTATTATTCCTTCTCAGGATATTGTCCTTGGTCTCTATTATATGAGCAGGGAACGTCTCAATGCCAAGGGCGAGGGTAAGGTCTTTTCCAGCCCGGAGGAGGCAAAAATTGCCTATGATTACCAGGCGGTTCATTTGCAGGCCAAGATCAAGGTTCGGATGGATGGAAAGATCGTTGATAGCACCATGGGACGGATTTTGCTGGGTGGCCTGTTGCCGGCCTCGGTTCCTTTTTCAGAAATCAATAAGGTCATGAGCAAGAAGGCACTGGCGCAACTCATTGACTACACATACAGGCACGGGGGAACCAAGGAGACCGTTATCCTTGCCGATCGTCTGAAAGATATGGGTTATGAATATGCCACCCGGGCCGGGATTTCCATCTGTATTAACGACATGAAGATTCCTACGAGTAAGGAAGATTTGATTGAAAAAGCAGAAAATGATGTGATGGACGTTGGCCAGCAATATTCGGATGGTTTGATTACATCCGGCGAGAAGTATAATAAGGTTGTTGATATCTGGTCCAAGGTCAGTGAGGATGTTGCCAATGAGATGATGGAGGGCATCAAGGTTGATTATGTCCGTGATCATGAGAACAAGCTGGTGGAGACCCCGAGTTTTAACTCGATCTTTATCATGGCGGATTCCGGGGCCAGAGGCTCCCGGGATCAGATCAGGCAGCTTGCGGGGATGCGTGGTCTGATGGCCAAGCCATCGGGCGCAATCATTGAAACTCCGATCAAGGCCAATTTCCGGGAAGGTCTGGGTGTGCTTGAGTATTTCATCTCCACCCATGGTGCTCGGAAGGGGCTTGCAGATACCGCCTTGAAGACCGCGAACTCCGGATATCTTACCCGTAGGCTCGTTGATGTGGCCCAGGATGCAACGATTATTGAGGCCGATTGTCAGACTCTTGACGGAATTATTGCCGAACCGCTGATGGATGGCGGCGAGGTTATTGTTCCCCTGGGAGACCGTATTCTCGGCCGTGTGGCCTTGGAGCCTGTCGTCGATCCTTATAGCGGTGAGGTGATTGTGGCCGCAGGCGAAGAAATCACCGAGTCGAAGGTGACGCAGATCCATGAAGCAGCCATTGATCATGTCCAAATTCGCTCAGTGCTCACCTGCCGGACTCGGCGCGGTGTCTGTGCTGCCTGTTATGGACGTGATCTGGGTCGCGGCCATATGGTGAATATCGGTGAGGCCGTAGGTATTATTGCTGCACAGTCCATTGGTGAGCCAGGAACACAGTTGACCATGCGTACATTCCATATCGGTGGTACCGCCAGTCGAGCCATTGAACAGGCAGAGGTCCAGACTCAACGAGGCGGGGTGGTGATCTTTAAAAATATGCATTACGTGGAAAACAATCTTGGGGTTAAGATTGTCATGAATCGGAATGCGGAAATCACCATCAAGGATGATCTTGGTCGAGATCGGGAGCGTTATAAGGTAAATTACGGCGCCCAGATCTTTGTCAAAGAAGGTGAAACAGCTGAGCCCGGTATGATCCTTGCCAAATGGGACGCCTATACCATCCCCATTGTCAGTGAGGTTGGCGGTATTATTAAATATGGTGATGTGGTTGAAGGTATCACCATGCAAGAGAAGTTAGATGGGGTGACTGGGAAGTCCAGTAAGGTCATTGTCCATTCGACCGCCTCTGCCCAGTTGAACCCCCGGATTACTGTTAAAAATGACCGTGGTAAAACCCTCAAACTGCCAAATTCTGAATCCTTTGCTCGATACAGTTTACCGGTGGGCTCATTTATCTCAGTTGATGAAGGGGCAGTTATCGAGCCTGGGGCCATTGTAGGCAAGATTCCTCGTGAATCCTCCAAGACCAAGGATATTACCGGTGGTTTGCCACGCGTTGCTGAGTTGTTTGAGGTTCGGAAATCGAAAGATCCTGCCATTATTTCCCAGATTGACGGACGGATAAGTTTCGGCAAGGAATTGAAGGGTAAACGGCGGGTGGTCGTGACCCCTGAGTTCGGACAGGCTGAAGAGTATCTTGTCCCCAAGGCCAAGCATACCATCGTGCATGAAGGAGATTATGTGCAGGCGGGTGAGCCTTTAATGGAAGGGGTGGTACTTCCCAATGACATCCTGAGGGTTCTGGGAGTAAAAGAGCTCGCTAAATTTCTGGTGAATGAGGTTCAGGAGGTTTATCGGCTGCAAGGTGTTAAGATCAATGATAAGCATATTGAGGTTATTGTTCGCCAGATGCTGAAGAGAGTACAGATCACCAATGCCGGCGATTCCCGCTTCATGATTGGTGAACAGGTTGAATGGTGGAAATTCGAAGAAGAGCGGGAGCGACTTTTTGCTGAAGGCAAGATGCCGGCTGTTGCTGAACCAATGCTCCTGGGTGTCACCAAAGCTTCGCTGTCCACGGAAAGTTTTATTTCCGCAGCCTCATTTCAAGAGACAACGAAGGTACTGACCAATGCTGCCATGGCGGGAAAAATTGATGAATTGGCCGGATTGAAAGAAAACGTCATAATGGGGAGGTTGATTTCAGCCGGTACCGGATTGCATGGCGTTTGACAGGGAAACTATTCTACGCCAATACCTTTTTTGTGTTGACACAGGCAGGACATTGGGGTAAATAATTCAAGCCGTTTGCACAGATTATGGTACCACCTTACAAAAAGTGGAAACGAATGGTGTTATATCAGAATAATAAATCAGGGTAATTGAACAGGAGCAGTAAAAGTAATGCCAACAATTAACCAGCTCGTTCGTCAGGGCAGAAAGAAAATAGTTAAGAAGACAAATACCCCTGCATTGAAAGGGTCGCCTCAGAAACGTGGCGTCTGTGTACGTGTCTATACTACGACCCCGAAGAAGCCAAACTCGGCGCTGCGTAAGGTAGCCAGGGTAAGGTTGACCAATGGAATTGAGGTAACCTCCTATATTCCCGGTATCGGTCATAACCTGCAGGAGCATTCGGTTGTTTTGATCCGGGGAGGTCGTGTGAAGGATCTACCTGGTGTGAGATATCATATTGTTCGTGGTACCCTTGATACCCTCGGGGTTTCAAACAGACGACAGGGTCGCTCAAAATATGGTGCAAAACGGCCTAAGTGATAGGTTGTTTCTGCTGATTAAAGAGGATAAAAATGCCACGTAGAAAAGTAGTAGCAAAAAGGGAAATTGAGCCTGATCCGCGTTTTAATTCTGTCTTGGTGACTAAGTTTACCAACGGGATTATGGAGCGCGGTAAAAAGAGTGTCGCTCAGCACGTATTGTATGGTGCCATGGATATTATAGCCGCCAAGGTCACCGACAGTGATCCCCTGACTGTCTTTGAAGAAGCCATGGAGAAGGTGCGGCCAAAAGTTGAGGTTAAGTCTCGTCGTGTTGGTGGTGCTACCTATCAGGTACCCATGGAAGTTAGGCAGTCGAGAAGAAATGCCTTGGCCATGAGATGGATTATCAGTTATGCCAAGTCTCGCTCTGGGCGCTCTATGTCTGAGAAGCTGGCGGCGGAACTGATGGATGCCTTCAATAATCGAGGCGCGGCAGTTAAGAAGCGTGATGATACGCATCGCATGGCTGAGGCGAATAAGGCCTTTGCTCATTATCGCTGGTAAGGTACGTATCGCGATAGCGAGAAGAGCGATTGTTTGTATGTCGTGATGGCGGTCGTCAAATGGAAGATTAGTTTGAGGAGTATTGATGTCTGTTCATGAGGATCTTTCCAATGTGCGCAATATAGGCATAATGGCCCATATCGACGCCGGAAAGACCACAACAACTGAACGGATTCTTTATTATACCGGACGGTCACATAAATTAGGTGAGGTTCATGATGGCAATGCTGTCATGGACTGGATGGAACAGGAGCAGGAGCGAGGGATTACGATTACCTCAGCCGCCACCACCTGCTTTTGGAATTATTGTAAGATAAATATTATTGATACCCCTGGCCATGTTGACTTCACCATTGAGGTCGAGCGTTGCCTGAGGGTGTTGGATGGGGTTGTTGCTGTCTTTTGTGCCGTTGGCGGGGTTGAACCCCAGTCGGAGACGGTATGGCGGCAGGCTGACAAATATTCCATTCCCAGGATTGCTTTTATTAATAAGATGGATCGTCTTGGGGCTGATTTTGATCGCAGTCTGAAGATGATAGCACAGAGACTTGGGGCTAACCCGGTCGCTGTGCAGCTTCCGGTTGGTTGTGAGTCTACATTCGAAGGGATTATTGACCTTGTTGAAGGGAAAATGTTCATCTTTGATGAGGCCTCGCTCGGGCAGGAAGTAAGGGTCGTTGATATTCCTGAAAATTATCAACAAAAATTCACGGCCGCACATATGGTGCTCCTCGAAAAGTTGGCCGACTTTGATGAGGGGATCATGGGAAAATACCTGGAGAACAAACCGGTGTCCCCTGAAGAGATTTATTCAGCTCTCAGGAAGGCAACACTGAGTCTTGACCTGGTTCCCGTCCTTTGTGGTAGTGCTTTTAAAAATAAAGGGATCCAACCTTTGCTGGATGGCGTGATCCGCTATCTTCCTTCACCTGTCGATGTTCCGGCAGTTGAAGGTGTTGATGAGAGTGGTAAAATCGTGAAGCGTGAAGCAAGCGATGATGCCCCCTTCTCCGGCTTGGTTTTTAAGCTGATGAGTGATTCCTTTGTCGAAAATCTTGCATATTTACGTGTGTATTCCGGTAAAATCAAGGTCGGTGACAGGGTTTATAATCCCGTAAAGAAAAAACAGGAAAAAATTTCCAAGTTGCTCAAGCTTCATGCCAATAAGCGTGAAGAGGTCAAGGAAATTTGTAGCGGTGATATCGGAGCCGTGATAGGCCTTAAGTTTACGACGACGGGCGATACTCTATGCGCGAGTGATGATTACATCCTTCTTGATAGTATGGATTTTCCCGAGCCAGTAATCGGTGTTGCCATAGAGGCCAGAACTAAGGCCGATGAAAAAAAACTTGCAGACTCCCTGCAGAAGTTGGCGCTTGAGGACCCATCATTTACGATCACGACCAATGAAGATACCGGGCAGACGATTATTTCCGGTATGGGTGAATTGCACCTGGAAATCATTATTGATCGTTTATTGAATGATTTTAAGGCTTCTGCCAATGTGGGCAAACCACAGGTTGCCTATAAAGAAACGATTAGTGTCCCGAAAGAATCTGAAGGCAAGTTTGATCAGCATACCGGCGCCAAGGGACAGTATGGCCATGTCATCCTGCAGGTGGAGCCACTTGCCAGGGGAGCTGGTTTTGTCTTTGAGTGCAAGGTCAGTGAGGATCAGATTCCCAAGGCCTTTATGAAGGCCATTGAAAAGGGAATTCTTGACAGTCTTGATTCCGGACCCCTTGTTGGATATCCTCTGACGGATTTGCAGGTGAATCTGGTTGGTGGATCGTATCATGAGGATGAGTCCACTGAGATGGCATTTGGCATTTCTGCTTCCATGGCGATTCGGCGGGCAGTCGCAGAAGCGAATCCTTTACTTTTGGAACCCTTAATGCTTGTGGAGGTTGTTACGCCCGACCAATATCTTGGTGAGGTGATTAATGACCTGAACAGTAAGAGAGCTAAGGTCGGTATTGTTGAGACCGTTAATGACTTACAGATAGTACATGCCCAGGTTCCCTTAACAGAGATGTTCGGGTATTCTACATCATTGCGATCAGCTACCCAGGGCCGTGCCAACTATACAATGCGCTTTCTGGAATATGATGTGGTGCCGACAGTGAAGGCGAATGTGATAATTAATAAAATCAGAGGAATTTAAGCTCAAACATATTGAGGTACGATCATGGCAAAAGAAAAATTTGAAAGAAAAAAACCACATGTCAATGTTGGTACTGTTGGTCATATCGATCATGGTAAGACGACCCTGACCGCTGCGATTACCCGTGTACTTTCCACAAAGGGTCTGGCTAAATTTACCGATTTCAGTGAGATCGACAAGGCGCCGGAAGAAAAAGAGCGCGGAATTACTATCGCCACCGCCCATGTTGAGTATGAGACCGCCAATCGCCACTATGCCCATGTCGACTGTCCTGGCCATGCTGATTATATCAAGAACATGATTACCGGTGCGGCCCAGATGGATGGTGCAATCCTGGTGGTTGGAGCCAACGATGGCGCCATGCCTCAGACCCGTGAGCATATCCTGCTTGCCCGTCAGGTTGGTGTGCCCTGCATTGTTGTGTTTTTGAATAAATGCGACATGGTGGATGATCCTGAACTTATTGAGCTGGTGGAAATGGAGCTGAGAGAGCTCCTTGACAAATATGACTTCCCCGGCGACGATGTGCCGATCATCCATGGCTCAGCCCTGAAGGCCCTTGAGAATCCTGAAGATCCCGAGGCGACAAAATGTATCTGGGAGCTGATGGAGGCCATTGATACCTATATCCCCGAGCCCAAGCGTGATGTTGAGAAACCTTTTCTGATGCCGGTCGAGGATGTCTTTTCCATCTCCGGCCGTGGGACAGTGGCCACCGGCCGTATCGAGCGTGGTATCGTTCATGTCGGTGATGAAGTAGCCATTGTTGGTATCCGTGATACCGTCAAGACGACTGTCACCGGTGTTGAGATGTTCCGCAAGATCCTTGATGAAGGCCAGGCTGGAGACAATGTCGGAGTCCTGCTTCGCGGCACCAAACGGGAAGACATTGAGCGAGGTCAGGTCCTGGCTAAGCCCGGCTCCATTACTCCCCATACCAAATTCAAGGCAGAATGCTATATTCTCGGTAAGGAAGAGGGCGGTCGTCATACCCCTTTCTTCAATGGATATCGCCCCCAGTTCTATTTCAGGACAACAGATGTAACCGGCATTGTGACCCTCCCCGAGGGAACCGAGATGGTAATGCCCGGCGATAACGTTTCAGTTGTCGCTGAGTTGATTACTCCCATCGCCATGGATGCTGGCCTTCGTTTTGCCATTCGTGAAGGTGGCCGGACAGTGGGCGCCGGCGTTATCAGTGAAATTATTGCTTAATAAGGCTAAAAATGATACCTACAGACAAAATTCGCATACGTTTAAAGGCGTATGACCATAAGCTGCTCGACCAATCAACGTCAGAGATCGTTGAAACGGCAAGACGTACAGGCGCTGCTGTGGCTGGTCCTATTCCATTGCCCACATCAATTAATAAGTACTGTGTCCTACGTTCGCCTCATGTGAATAAAAAGTCGAGAGAGCAGTTCGAGATGAGGACGCACAGACGTTTGCTGGATATCTTGGAACCGACGCAACAGACTATTGATATGTTGATGAAACTTGAGCTTTCGGCAGGTGTTAATGTCGAGATTAAGCTGCCTTAACGGTAGTATCGTTTTAGAATACAAAAGTAACGGATAATATTATGCCAAAGACAATGGGTATTTTGGGTAAAAAGATCGGAATGACTCGGATCTACAGTGAGCTGGGTCAAGCTACGCCCGTCACTGTGATTGAAGCTGGTCCTTGCAGGGTTTTACAGGTTAAGTCTCCTGGCAAAGACGGATACAGTGCCGTTCAGGTCGGTTTTGCTGAACAAAAAGAATCCAGGGTTACAAAGCCTCTTATGGGGCATTTTAACAAATCTGGCGAAGAGGCTTTTCACTTTATTAGGGAGTTTAGGGTTGAAAATTCTGAGCAATATCAGGCAGGGCAGATAATCAGCCTGCAAGATCTTTTTAAGGTCGGTGATATTGTTGATATCCAGGGTAAAAGTAAAGGACATGGCTTTCAGGGTGTTATCAAGCGGCACGGTTTTAGTGGCGGTTGTGCATCGCATGGTTCACATCATCATAGACAACCAGGTTCGATCGGTTGCAGTGCCTGGCCGGCGCGGGTTGTAAAGGGTAAAAAGATGCCTGGTCGCATGGGTAATGATACAGTAATGAGGAAGAATGTCATCGTTATAGATGTTCGTGCCGAAGAAAACATACTTCTGTTGAAGGGACCCGTTCCAGGTGCAAAACAGAGCCTTTTGAAAATCTTCAGTAAATAATTGATTCTGCTATTTGGTCTGGTTCAAGGAGAAAATAATGTCAACTGTAAGTGTATTTAATATTAAGAATGAAAAAGTTGGCGAGATCGAACTGAACGAAAATGTTTTTGATCTTGTCGTTAAAGAGCATCTCCTGCATGATGTGGTTAAAATGCAGCTTGCTGGAAGGCGTGCTGGAAATGCCTGCACCAAGACAAGGGTCGAGGTAAGTGGTGGCGGCAGGAAGCCATGGCGTCAAAAAGGAACCGGACGGGCGAGGGCTGGTAGTAATACTTCTCCAGTATGGCGTGGTGGTGGAGTTGCCTTTGGTCCTAAGCCCCGTGATTATAGCTTTAAGTTGAATCGTAAAGTGAGAAAACAGGCTCTGGCTATGGCCATGAGTGCCAGGTTGCAGGAAGGAAATCTTGTAGTTCTTAATGATTTCACCCTGGACGCCATTAAAACGAAAGAGTTTGTCAAGGTAATGAGTGTGCTTAATATTGAGAATGGTTTGATCATTACTCCTGATCTCAATGAGAATGTTAATAAATCTGCTCGTAATGTAAATGGCTACAAGGTTTTGTCAACTGAGGGATTGAACGTTTATGACATCCTTCTTCACAAAAAACTTGTGCTTTTGCAACCTGCTCTTGAAGGCCTTGAAAAAAGGGTGATGGCATGAAAAATGTATATAATGTGTTAAAAGGCCCTTGCCTGACCGAAAAGGCTGCATTACTGCAGGAATCAGAAAATAAAATAGTCTTAAAGGTAAATCCTGATTCCAATAAAATTGCAATTAAGCAGGCTGTTGAGAAGATGTTTCCTGTGAAGGTTAAACATGTTCATACCGCCAATATGCATGGGAAACAAAAGCGGGTGGGAAAACATACCGGCTTTAGAAACGACTGGAAGAAGGCTTACGTGACACTGTCCGAAGGTCAGATTAACTTTGCAGATGAGTTGTAATGAATCGAGAAGTTTAGAAATGTTGAAGTTGGGCAACTTGTTTAGTCAGCAAAGGAATCTATCCAAACAACCTGATGGAGCGATTGGGAAATCATGAGTATTAAGACATACAAACCGACATCTGCCGGTAAACGGCACCATGTGTCGATACAAAATTCCGATTTGTCTAAGAACAGACCGGAGAAAAGTCTTGTTACCAGTTTGTCAAAGAGTGGCGGCCGTAATAATTACGGACGAATTACTACTCGGCATATTGGTGGTGGGCATAAACGTAAATATCGGATCATTGATTTTAAGCGGAATAAAGTTGATATTAATGCCAAAGTTATTTCCATTGAATATGATCCGAATCGTTCTGCTAATATTGCATTGCTGAGCTATCTTGATGGGCAAAAGACATATATTTTAGCCCCCGAAGGGATATCTGTTGGCGATCAAATTATTGCAGGCGATAATGTCGATATTCAGCCTGGCAACTGTCTGCCCATGATGAATATACCTCTTGGTACGATTATTCATAACCTTGAGATGAAGATAGGTAAAGGAGCTCAGATGGTCCGGAGTGCCGGTACTTCTGCCCAGTTGATGGCCAAAGAAGGAAATTTTGTTCTCGTAAGATTGCCATCGAACGAAGTGCGTAAATTTCATAAGCTCTGCCGTGCCTGTATCGGTCAGGTGGGGAATAGAGAATTTGAAAGCCAGAAACTCGGTAAGGCTGGTCGGACCCGCTGGTTGGGAACCAGGCCTACTGTTCGCGGTGTTGCCATGAATCCTGTTGATCATCCGATGGGTGGTGGAGAGGGGAAAAGTTCAGGTGGGCGTCATCCTTGTACACCTTGGGGATTTCCAACAAAAGGATATAAGACCAGAACTAACAAGGCAAGTGATAAATATATTATCAAGAAGAGATCATAAGATTCAAGGAGTAGCATATGGCTCGTTCAGTAAAAAAAGGTCCTTTCATTGATGACCATTTGAGCAAAAAGGTTGAAAAGGCAAATGAGAGTGCTTCCCGCAAGGTGATTAAAACATGGTCTCGTCGTTCCGATATTATACCTCAAATGGTTGGCCTTACCTTTGCGGTTCACAATGGTAAAAAATTTATTCCTGTTTTTGTCTCGGACAACATGGTTGGTCATAAGCTTGGTGAGTTTTCACCAACAAGGACTTACTATGGACATACCGCCGACAAAAAAGGTAAAAAATAATTTGATATTTTAAACGTCTTGGCAAGACCTATTAGGAGTAAATATTATGGAAGCTCGAGCCATAGGGAGGGGGATTCGCATATCACCCCAAAAGGCAAGACTTGTTGCTGATGTTGTAAGAGGGATGAATGTTGACAAGGCAATCACCACCCTGAATTTTATGCCTAAAAAAGGTGCTAGAATTCTTCGGAAAGTTTTGGGTTCTGCAATTGCTAATGCAACACAAAATGATAAGGTTGATGTCGATACCCTTTATATTAAGAAGATATTTATTGATGGTGGTCCATCTTTAAAACGTATTATACCCAGGGCTCAAGGTCGGGCAACAGGAATAATCAAAAGAACGAGTCATATTACCGTGGTTTTGGATGAACAATAGTTCTTTACAATGTCCATGGATATGAGTATGATTCACAGTTTTTAATTTAATGAACTAAGTATTTAGGTGGAGGATTGTTTTGGGGCAGAAAGTTAATCCAATCGGAATGAGACTTAATATAACCCGGACATGGGATTCAATCTGGTATGCAGATAAAAATTATTCAACTTATCTCATAGAAGATCAGAAAATTAGAAAATTTTTTAAACGTCGACTGAGTCATGCAAGTCTCTCCAAGGTAATCCTCGAACGGACCGGTGATAAAGTGCGAGTTAAACTTTTTACTGCCCGTCCCGGAATTATTATTGGGAAAAAAGGGTCTGAAATTGAGTTGTTGAAAAAAGACCTTGAGAAACAAATTAATCGTACCGTAGTTATTGATATTCAAGAAGTTCGCAGGCCGGAAGCAGATGCGAAGTTGATAGCTGATAATGTGGCTGGTCAACTAGTGAGAAGGGTGGCTTTCCGGCGGGCAATGAAGAAAGCGGTGAGTTCTGCACTACGTTTTGGTGTTAAAGGGATAAAGATTTCTTGTTCAGGTCGTTTGGGTGGTGCAGAAATGTCGCGATGTGAATGGACGAGAGAGGGCCGTGTTCCTTTGCATACACTGCGTGCTGATATCGACTATGCTTTATCCGAAGCCAATACCACTTATGGTATTATTGGTGTTAAAGTTTGGATTTTCAACGGTGAAGTTTTAAGTGAAGCTGATGGCGCACTTGTATAAGCGGTAAAGTTTTGGCGTTGTAAATTCTACTATTCTTTATGGAGTGAGAGATGTTAAGTCCCAAAAAGGTCCTTCATAGAAAGGTATTTAAAGGTCGATTGACGGGAGTTGCTTTCAGGGGATCTTCGATATCCTTTGGTGACTTTGGTCTTAAGGCCGTGGATTGCGGCAAAATGAGTGCACGTCAGATAGAGGCGGCTCGTATTGCTGTTAATAGAAAAATTAAACGTGGCGGCCAGGTCTGGATTAGAGTTTTTCCCGACAAGCCCATTACCAAAAAAGCTGCAGAGACACGTATGGGAAAAGGAAAGGGAAGTCCCGAGTATTGGGTTGCCCAGATTCATCCAGGCAAGATGCTTTTTGAGATTGCCGGTATTGATGAAGAAACTGCAATTCGTGCCTTGACGTTGGCTGGAAACAAATTGCCCTTTGCTACCAAGGTTGTTTCACGGAAGGATATGATATGAAGATGGCTGATATTTGCAAGATGTCCAGTGAAGAACTTATTAAAAAAGAACTGGATTTGAGGGAAGAGATTTCTAAGCTTGTTTTTCAGCATAAAATCAGACCTCTTGAGAATACCTCGCGGGTTCCAATGCTTCGTAAGGATATTGCAAGAATCCTTACCTATCGTACCCAGATGATTGTTAGTTAAAATAAAATTTTATTTAATTAAAATAAAATCTTGATCCTATAACTCGAATTGAAAAGATTATGAGTGAAATAAATAAATCAAAAAAAACCAAAACCGGTTCTGTTGTAAGTGACAGGATGGAAAAAAGTATTGTTGTCCAGGTTGAACGGAAAGTTAAGCATCCATTATACGGTAAGTTTGTTAAGAAAACCGTTAAATATGTAGCTGATGATCCTGAAAATTTGTGCAAAATTGGTGATCTTGTTCTCATCGAAGAATGCCGTCCATTGAGTAAGAGAAAGCGTTGGCGGTTGAGAACAATATTAGATCGTTCTGTTTAATAATATACAGTTTTTACAGTTACAATACTGTGATCTGCAACTGATGAAAAATCAGGTGAAATTATGATACAAACTGAAACAGTACTGAATGTAGCCGATAATTCCGGCGCCAGAAAGGTACTTTGTATGAGGGTGATTGGAGGTTCTCGAAAGAGATATGGCTCCATTGGCGATATTATCATTGTTGCCGTTAAAGAAGCGATTCCGCATGCCAAGGTCAAAAAAGGCGATGTGATGAAGGCAGTTATCGTTCGTACCGCGAAAGAGTTGAAGCGTATGGATGATACTTGGGTTAAATTTGATGATAATGCAGCAGTCATACTCTCGGCGAGTGGAGAACCTTTGGGTACTCGTATTTTCGGTCCTGTTGCCAGGGAATTACGTAACCAGGGATTTATGAAAATTATCTCATTGGCACCTGAAGTCCTTTAGTCTCTTTCATGTCATCTAATTGGCATACAGTTTAATGAACAAAAAGGTGTTGAAAATGGCACATGGTAAAACATACCTAAAAAAAAATGATCAGGTTGAAGTAATTGCGGGGAAGGATAAAGGTAGAGTAGGTAAGATCCTACGGATTGTTCTGGAAAAAGACAAGGCCGTCGTTGAACGTATAAATATGATTAAACGTCATCAGAAACCTTCCGAAATGAACCAGCAGGGCCAAATCATAGAGAAAGAGGCTCCTATTCATTTCTCTAATTTACAACTGATCTGTCCAGGTTGCACTAAGACCGGTCGTGTGGGGAAAAGAATACTCGAAGATGGTACAAAGATTCGTTTTTGTAAAAGTTGTGGTGAATCCATCGAGACTCAATCATAGTTTTTAAAGAAGTTTACGCTAGGAGTTACAAATGGGTACGCTGAAAGATTTTTATAATGAAGAATGTGTTCCTTCTTTGAAAGAAGAATTTGGATATTCTAATATAATGCAGGTCCCGAAGATCAAGAAGATTGTTCTGAATATGGGACTTGGTGAAGCTGTACAGAATCCTAAAATTATTGAAGGTGCGGTCGAAGAACTTTCAAGGATTGCAGGACAACATGCGGTTATTACCAGGGCAAAGAAATCAATTGCAGGTTTTAAATTAAGAGAAGGTGTTGCAATTGGTTGTTGTGTAACTTTGCGTGAAGATCGTATGTATAATTTTTTCAGTAAACTGGTTAATATTGCTCTGCCTCGGGTTAGAGATTTTCGCGGATTATCCCCCAAGTGGTTCGATGGCCGAGGAAATTATTCCATGGGAATTAAAGAACATATAATCTTTCCTGAAATTGATTATGACAAGATTGATAAGGTAAAAGGGTTCAATATTACTATTGTAACCTCAGCTCAAACAAATGAAGAAGGTCGTTCTCTTCTTAAGTATATGGGAATGCCATTTAGGAAATAATAGTATTTGACTTTTATTATATTAATGTTACGTAACTGGAGGTTGTTTTGGCCAAAAAATCCTTAATTGCAAAAGCACAACGTGAGCCAAAATTCAAGGTAAGAAGCTATAATCGATGTCCGCTTTGTGGACGTCCAAGAGGCTTTCTGAGAAAGTTTGGTATCTGCAGAATATGTTTTCGTGGATTGGCTTCTCATGGTGAAATAACTGGTGTTGTGAAGTCTAGCTGGTAATAACATCGGTTTTTTTTATGTTTTTGTATTTTATTTTGATGATGAAAAGGAGTGCTCGACATGTCCATGAGCGATCCCCTGGCAGATATGCTGACCAGGATGAGAAATGCGGTAATGGTAAAGTTTGATAGTGTAACAATGCCTAAATCCAATGTAAAAGTCAGTATCGCCAAGGTACTTAAGGATGAAGGCTTTATTACCGACTATCACGTTTCCGAGGAAGGTGTACAGGGTACTTTGACAATTGATTTGAAATATGGATCAGACAAAGAGCCTGTTATTGTTGGTATTAAACGTATTAGTAAGCCAGGGTTGAGAAAGTACGTAAAGGCTGATGCCATTTCAAAAGTTTTGAATGGGTTGGGGATAGCCATTATTTCTACTTCCAGTGGTATTGTAACTGATAAAACTGCACGAGCCAACAACACAGGTGGAGAGATACTTTGTGAGGTTTGGTAACAAATCCACAAATAACGGAGGTAACTATGTCTCGTATTGGAAAACAGCCTATTCCTGTGCCCGTTGGTGTGACAATCACTATAGATGGTCAGCATGTCTCGGTACAAGGTAGTAAGGGATTACTTGAAAGAACTGTTCGTGATGAAATAAAGTTTGTACAACAGCCCAATGAATTATTGATTGAGACACATGAGGACAACAGCAAATCAAGTGCATTTCGTGGCTTGTTTCGCAGCCTGATCAATAATATGGTTGTTGGTGTTGATCAAGGATTTAAAAAAATAATGCTTATTGAAGGTGTTGGCTATAAGGCCAATGTGGCCGGAAATATTTTGACCCTGAATGTTGGATATTCTAATCCCGTTGATTTTATTCTCCCAGAAGGGATTACCGCCACTGTAGATAACAACACGAAGATCAATTTAGAATCCATTGATAAAGAATTACTTGGTCTTACCGCTTCTAAAATTCGCAGTATCCGGAAGCCGGAACCTTATAAAGGGAAAGGCATTCGCTATGCGGATGAACATGTTGTACGTAAGGTAGGGAAGTCTGCTGGTAAAAAATAAAAATCCGTGACCTTTGATTGTTGCGGTTTATTCAATAATGGTAAAAAACATGGCTAAGACAAATGCTAGGGCCACGGCGAAGGCAAAGCGAATAACTCGTATTCGTAAAAAAATTACCGGTACAAGTGATCGGCCTCGACTTAGAGTATTTAAAAGTAGTAAGCATATTTATGCTCAAATTATTGATGACAGTCTTGGTAAGACATTGGTTTTTATGTCGACTGTTGACAAGGCCTTTGAATCAGGTGATGTGAAAGGTAAAATTGCTGCTGCAGAAAAAGTGGGATTATTGTTAGCTGATCGTGCCAAGGTGGCAGGAATTGATAAAGTTGTTTTTGATCGTGGAGGTTCCATATACCATGGTCGTATAAAGGCAGTTTCCGATGGAGCTCGTAAAGGCGGGCTTCTATTTTAATGAACTTGTATTTTTAGGGGGGTGTCCCTTGTCAGATTTTAAACGTTCCAAGAGTGAAACTCCTGACGAACTAATTGAAAAAATAGTTTTTATCAACAGGGTTGCGAAAGTTGTTAAAGGTGGCCGGAGATTCAGTTTCAGTGCCATAGTTGTTGTTGGTGACGGTAAGGGTAAAGTTGGATATGGACTGGGTAAGGCGAATCAAGTCCCTGATGCCATTCGTAAAGGTGTTGAGAAAGCAAAAAAGGATATGAGTTCGGTTTCCTTAACAGAATTCTCAATACCTCATACCATTATTGGTCATTACGGTGCTGGTCGAGTTCTTTTAAAGCCTGCATCTGAAGGTACCGGTGTAATTGCTGGTGGTCCTGTGCGTGCCGTATTGGAAGCTGTTGGTGTTACAAATATTCTTACCAAATGTCTGGGATCTCATAATCCCCATAATATGGTTAAGGCAACATTGAGTGGTCTGAGAACATTACGCTCGGCACAAAGTATTGCCAATTTACGTGGAAAGACAGTAGACGAATTAGCTGCATAACTTGAGCACATTCTCTTTTTGACATTTGTGTCTTTTAAGAGGTGTGCTTTTTTATATTATTTGAACATAGAAAGGTAGTTAAATGGCCGAGACAATTACATACACTTTGGTCAAGAGTGGTATTGGCAGTACAAAAAAAATTAGAGCCACTTTGACTGGTTTGGGACTGACCAAGATGCAGAAAACTACTACCCGTAAGAATACGCCTGAAATCAGGGGTATGCTTAATAAGGTAGGGCATCTCATTCGAGTTGAGGAGATTTGAAATGATAACATTAGCAAACCTTTCACCTAACCCTGGATCTAACCGCGAGAGAAAACGTGTCGGTCGTGGTTCTGGCTCAGGAAATGGTAAAACTGCTGGCAGAGGCCATAAAGGTGCAAACTCTCGTTCAGGTTCAGGCGTCCGTCCTGGATTTGAGGGCGGTCAGATGCCACTTGCCCGTCGGTTACCCAAGCGTGGATTTTACAATAAGTTCAAAATTGAATATTCTATTGTTTCCCTCTCTCAATTAAATCAATTTGACGCGGGGAGTGACTTAACTGTCGATGTCCTGGTTCGAGAGGGTTTAGCCAAAAAAGGTCAGCTTATAAAAGTTCTTGCCAATGGTGAGATTGATAAAGCAGTTACTTTAACAGTTGATAAGATTAGCAGTGGAGCGAGGGCCAAGATTGAAGCCGCTGGTGGTAAAGTTATTGAAACAAATAGTTGATTTTGATTAAGAAAGTACGTTTTTTGTTCTTATATCGTTTCAATTTTTACTTTAAAATTAGACTGAGTAATGGTTTAAATTAATGAGCGGATTGCAAAGAGCTGCCAAAATTCCAGAGTTACGAAAGAGAATTATTTTTACTCTGGCCATGCTTGCGGTATATCGGATGGGTGTGCAAATACCCACACCAGGTATCAACGGTGAGGCGGTTGCTGCCTTTTTTCAGCAACACGCCGGCTCATTATTTGGCATGTTTAACATGTTTTCTGGGGGTGCCCTGGCAAAATTCTCCATATTTTCCCTTGGCATTATGCCCTATATTAGTGCCTCAATTATTATTCAGCTCCTAACAGTTGTTGTTCCTCAGCTTGAGGCCTTATCAAAAGAGGGTGAGGCGGGAAGAAGAAAGATTACCCAATATACCCGATATGGTACGGTTGGTCTGAGTATAATCCAGAGTTTATTTATCAGTGCAGGTCTTGAAAGTATGTCCGGTCCCAGTGGCGAGATTATCGTTCTTGTCCCCGGCCTGCAATTTAAATTGATGACCATGCTCACATTGACGGCAGGAACCGCTTTTATCATGTGGCTTGGTGAACAAATGACCGAGCGCGGGATCGGCAATGGCATTTCGTTGATCATATTTGCTGGAATTGTTGCCAGTGGTCCTGCTGCCGTCATGAACTCCATCCAACTTGTAAAAGCCGGTGAAATCAGTCTCTTCTTCATTCCTTTTATTTTAGCTTTTATGGTTGCTGTTGTCGCTTTTATTGTATTTTTTGAAACTGCACAACGCCGTATTCCTATCCAGTATGCTAAACGTGTAGTGGGAAGAAAAGTGTATGGTGGCCAAAGTTCTCATCTTCCGTTGAAACTCAATATTGCCGGAGTAATTCCTCCAATTTTTGCTTCATCGATTATGATGTTTCCTGCCACTATCGGTGGATTCATCAAGGTTGGGTGGGTTCAACAGGTGTCAGCTGCCCTTCAACCCGGTACTATATTTTATTATATCATTTTTGTCGCCATGGTTGTTTTCTTTTGTTTTTTTTATACGGCTGTTACTTTTAAGCCCGATGATGTTGCTGATAATCTGAAAAAGAATGGTGGCTTTGTACCAGGTATTCGTCCCGGGAAGAAAACGGCTGAATTTATCGATAAGGTCTTAACCAGATTGACCGTTATTGGGGCAATCTATTTGAGTGTTGTTTGTGTCTTACCCACGCTCTTGATTGCAAAATTTAATCTTCCTTTTTATTTTGGCGGGACTGCCCTTCTTATTGTGGTTGGTGTAGCAATTGATACCATGTCGCAGATTGAATCTCATCTTGTTATGCGGAATTATGAAGGCTTCATGAAAGCAGGTAAAATTCGCGGTCGTAAATAGTCTTGAGTAGCGGAACAAGCAATAAGGGTGCTAAGTCTATTATTATTAAAAGCACTGATGAAATTCGTTACATGTTTGATGCCAATCAGATTGTGGCTGAAGTACTTCTTATGTTGCAAGGGATTATAGAACCGGGAATTTCGACATTAGAACTTGATAAATTTGCTGAAGATTTGTGTCGTAAACGAAATGCCAAGCCTGCTTTTAAGGGCTATAGAGGCTTCCCGGGATGTTTATGTGTCTCACTGAACGAAGAAGTCGTTCATGGTATCCCCTCACGTAAAAGAAAGTTAAGTAAAGGTGATATTCTCTCTATAGATTTTGGAGTCTGTTTTAAAGGATATTATGGAGATTCTGCCGTAACTTTACCTGTTGATGTCATAGCGAGTGATAAAAAGAAGTTACTTCTCGTTACAGAAAAGTCCCTTGCCTTAGCTATAGATCAAGTGCGAATTGGAAATAGGATTTCAGATATTTCCAAGGCTGTTCAAGGACATGTTGAAGAGAATGGTTTTTCAGTGGTACGTCAGTTTGTAGGGCATGGAATTGGTACATCTTTGCATGAACCTCCTGAAATTCCTAATTATATTCAGAATGAACGTTCACCTCGTATAGTGGCTGGGATGGTTCTTGCCATTGAACCCATGGTTAATATGGGTTCGCATAAGGTTTCAGTTCTCAAGGATGGCTGGACCGTAATCACTGCTGATAAGAAATGTTCTGCACATTTTGAACATTCAGTAGCTGCGACTATTGATGGTCCCCTGGTCTTAAGTTCACGGGAAACATTGAAGTAATAAAAAAATAATGCTTCTCTTTTTCTCGGATATATATTATATTTTTTAACATTTTTAATTTCAATTTTATTGAAATTCAGGTGCATGTATGGCAAAAGAAGAGGCCATTGAGGTAGAAGGGACAATTATTGAACCTCTACCTAACGCAATGTTCCGTGTGGAGTTGGATAATGGGCATAAAGTATTGGCCCATATATCTGGCAAGATGAGGATGCATTTTATCAAGATATTACCTGGTGATCGGGTAACCATAGAACTATCCCCTTATGACCTGTCTCGCGGTAGAGTTACATTCAGGGCCAAGGGCGGTAAAAAGAAATAAATAGAGAGATTTGAAATTATGAAAGTACGTTCATCTGTTAAAAAAATGTGCACTGATTGCAAAATATTCAAACGTAATGGTGTTGTCAGGGTTTCTTGTAAGCTTAAAAAGCACAAACAACGTCAGGGTTGATTTTTTTCCTTAAATTTTATTATTTATATTGATTAGTTAATATAACAACAGACCATCTTGAGGAGATACAATTTTGGCACGTTTATCAGGGGTTGACCTTCCGAAAAATAAACATATTGACCGTGCACTTACTTATATTCATGGTATAGGACTTACTTCTTCCCGGCAGATCCTTGATAAAGCAGATCTGCCGTACACGATGAATAGTGATGATTTGAGTGGTGATGATGTTGCCCGTATCCGGAAGATTATTGAAGATGAATATACGGTAGAGGGTGATCGAAGGCGTGAAGTTTCCATGGATATCAAGAGACTTATGGATCTTGGATGTTATCGTGGGCGGCGGCATCGCATGGGGCTTCCTTGTAGAGGTCAGAAGACAAAGACAAATGCGAGAACCCGTAAAGGTCCACGTCGCGCAGCAGCGGCTCGCCGTAAATAATCCCATAATTAAAAAGGTAATATAATGGCCGGTGCGAAACGTGCGACTGCACGCAATAAGAAAAAAGTAAAAAAGAATATTCCCGAAGGCGTTGTTTTTATCTATTCGACGTTTAACAATACTATTGTTACCATATCAGATACTCAGGGGAATGTTATTTCTTGGTGTAGTGCTGGTGTTTTAGGGTTTAAGGGTTCTCGCAAAAGTACTCCTTTTGCAGCGCAAAATGCACTTGCGGAAGCAAGTCAAAAGGCAGCTGATCACGGGATGCGAAAAGTTGAGGTCAAGGTTAAAGGTCCTGGTCCCGGGCGGGAGGCTGCCTTGCGCGCTTTGACTGCTACCGGATTTGAAGTGACACGGATTTGTGATGTTACACCTGTTCCTCATAATGGTTGCAAACCTCCAAAACGTCGTCGTGTTTAATAGTGAATGAATGACGTTGAAGTTGTTAATTTAATAGAATCTAAAAGATGACGGAGGATTAAGTGGCGAGAAATATAGGTGCAGCATGTCGTCGTTGTAGACGTGAAAACCTTAAGTTATACTTAAAGGGAGACAGGTGTTATTCTGATAAATGTGCGTTTGAGCGTCGGGCATTTGGTCCTGGCCAACATGGACAGGCACGATTTAAAAAAGTATCAGATTATGCACTTCAGTTGAGAGAGAAGCAAAAAGTTAAAAACATGTATGGTGTGCTAGAAAGTCAATTCCGTATCTGTTTTCATAAAGCAGATCAACAGAAAGGTGTTACCGGTGAGAACCTGTTGGTTAACCTTGAGAGAAGGCTGGATAATACTGTTTTTCGTATTGGCATGGCTTCATCCAGAAATCAGGCGAGGCAGTTTGTTTTACACAGCCATATCCTGGTGAATGGTAAAAAAGTAAACATTCCTTCTTTTTTAGTCGGTGCCGGGGATGAGATTACTCTTAAAGAAAAAAGCAGGACGAATACCTTTATCATGGAAAATCTTGAGGCAGTGGCCCGTCGAGGTGTTCCAAGTTGGATAGAATTGGATAAAGATAATTTTAAAGCCACGGTAAAAGTTCTTCCTACCCGTGAAGAGCTCACATTGCCCATTCAGGAGCACCTTATCGTTGAGCTCTATTCTAAGTAATTGACTCCTGATTACATAAAGATACAGTTGGTCTTAAAAAACCAACCGTGTTTTTAGCTTATTTGTAATAATGTGTTCTTAATTTTGTGGTGTCTTTTGTATGTTAACTTATTTTAATATACAAGTTGATGAGATTCTGATGCACAGTTTAAGAACTTTCTTATAAGAAGATTGATGCGCAGAGAAGGAATTATATGACCCAAACTGCTGAAGAAAAAATTCCGTTTTATCGTAATTGGCGTCAACTGATTCAACCTGAGAAATTAGAAGTTGATAAAGCTAAACATAGTGAAACCTACGGTAAGTTTGTTTGTCAGCCTCTAGAAAGAGGATTTGCCACCACTGTTGGTAATTCTCTTCGTCGTATTTTGTTATCATCTATACAAGGTGCAGCAATTACGACCGTTAAGATTGAAGGCGCGCTTCATGAATTTACAGCCATGAAGGATGTTGTTGAAGATGTAAGTGAAATTATATTAAATCTTAAACAAGTTCGGCTGAAACTGAATAAGGCTGATTCTCAGACGGTAATTATTGATAAAAGTGGTCCTGGCCCGGTAACTGCGGCGGATATTAAAGGATCATCCTTTATTGAGGTTATGAATAGTGATCAGTTGCTCTGTACCCTTACTGGAAAGACTCGTTTCTATGCTGAGTTAACAGTTGAATGGGGTAAAGGATATCAACCAGCTGAGAGACAGTCCAAGGAGAATCTCTCGATTGGACAGATTCCCATAGATGCTATTTTTACCCCTGTTAAGCAGATTCATTATATTGTTTCTCAGGCGCGTGTAGGTCAGCAGACTGACTATGATAAATTAACCATTGAGATTGAAACTGATGGCAGTATCAAACCTGAGAATGCATTGGCATATGCTGCAAAAATTCTTAAGGAGCAGATGACCATTTTTATCAATTTTGATGAAGGGACTGCTGAGCCTGAAGTTGTAATTGGGGATAAGGAAGAAGATACAGAAAATGAATTTCTGAATCAACCCGTTGAAGATTTAGAGCTTTCAGTTCGTTCTGCAAATTGCTTGAAGAATGCTGATATAAATTTTATTGGAGAACTTTGTCAGAAAACTGATCAGGAAATGTTAAAGACAAAAAACTTTGGCCGTAAATCCCTAAATGAAATTAAGGCTCTACTCTCTGAGAGAGGTCTTACTCTCGGGCTTAAGTTTGATAACTGGACTCCCCCTGAGCTTGTTAATAAACCTGAAGAGCTCGAATAGGCCTAATATTTTACTGAAATAGATATTTTTATCTATACCATCAACAGGATAAGTTGAGGATGAATAATGAGACATAGAAAATCAGGTAGAAAACTTGGACGTACCAGCTCTCATCGTGAGGCGATGTTTAGAAATATGATAACATCTCTCTTTGAACATGAGAGAATTGTTACTACAACCCCTAAGGCCAAAGAAGCCCGTCGTATCGCAGATAAGATGATTACCCTTGCCAAAAGGGGTGATTTGCATGCAAAACGTCAAGCCATGAGCTATATTCGCAGCAAAGATGTGGTGGCAAAACTTTTTGATGTCATTCAATTGCAATTTGTTGATCGCAATGGTGGATATACCCGGATAATTCAAACTGGTGTTCGTCAAGGTGATGCCGCAGCCATGGCTATTCTTGAGCTTGTAGGCTATCAAGAAGTGGTTGAGGCTAAATCGGACAATTAATTCTTTGTGAAAAGAATATACTTTGTTGGTATTCTTTATTGATTGATGTGTTGAGTTGGTGTTAGAGTTTCATTCCTTGTCATTTTATTCTATCTGTATGAATGTACACTAATTATTGATAATAAGACGTATTTTAGAGCTGACTTGGATTTTTCCATGTCAGCTCTTTTTGTTTACTGGATATAAAGTTTTGTTCCACACTTAACGTAATAATATGAATAATTATAATGAATTTCCGGATGGTATGGTCCCATTGGGTGCTGATAAATTTCAGTTTTCTTGTCATGCCGGGGTTGAATGTTTTATGTCCTGTTGTAAAAATGTCGATATGATTCTTTATCCTTATGACATTGTACGTCTGAAAAATTGTTTAAAAATTGATTCTGAGTCCTGTTTGCGCTTGTATACACAATTGGTTAAGGGGGAACATCCTTATTTCCCTACTGTTAAGCTGAAACTCAATGATGATGAGGAGAAGGCCTGTCCTTTTCTGGCCGAAGGTGGCTGCTCCGTTTATCATGAAAGACCATCAGCCTGTCGAACATATCCGCTCGAGAGGGCGGTTGATCGGACATCGGCGCGGGGCCGGTGCCCGGATTTTTATTTTTTGACCGCGCATAATTACTGTTTAGGACATCAGGAAGAGAACTTTTATTCCGTCACGCAATGGATACGAGAGCAGCAGCTTCAGGAGTATAATAGCATGAATGATCGCTGGGCTGAGCTTGATACGCTCTTTGCGACGAATCCCTGGAAGGGAGAGGGGAGCGGTGGGCCTAAACAGCAAATGGCATTCATGGCCTGTTTTGATATGGATGGTTTCCGTGCTTTGGCGCTCCGCCAGCATCTATTTGACCAGTTTCGCCTCACCAAGAATCAAAAAAAACTTCTTCAATCAGATGATTCCGTTTTGCTTCAGTTTGGTTTTGAGTGGCTAAAGTTCTTTCTTACAGGTTCGTCGTCCTTGATTCGACGCTAATCTTTTGAGGTTTTGAGTGGTGCGACTCATTCTTGTGATTTTGTTAAGTTGCAAAAAAAAGTATCGCATGGTAGAAAGTAAAGTTTTGTTCAATGAGGATGTGTCTTGATGGTTAAGGCACAAAGAAAAGAGAGTTAAATACACACACCCCCTGCTGTTCCTGGTGTCATAATGGGTTTTGTTTGAGCTCAAAAGTGATGAATTGGGGGTGGAGGCTAAACCAGAAAATGGA
The DNA here is from genome assembly GCA_963776835.1 of uncultured Pseudomonadota bacterium. GTDB lineage: Bacteria > Desulfobacterota > Desulfobulbia > Desulfobulbales > Desulfocapsaceae > UBA2270. The sequence continues at coordinate 204,461 of CAVZOB010000007.1, read as the reverse complement.
GAAAAGAATGTCATTTGCCACAGTTAAAGAAATGCTTCAGGCTGGACTGCATTTTGGTCATCAGACGCGTCGTTGGAATCCAAAGATGAAACCTTATATCTATGGCCCCCGCAACGGTATCTATATTATTAACCTTGATAAGACCAAGCGCTTGTTTGATTCTGCCTGTGATTTTCTTACCAAGGAAATTGCCAAAGGTGGATCAGTTCTGTTCGTTGGTACCAAGAGGCAGGCGCAGGCCATTGTCCAAGATGAGGCCAAGCGCTGTAATATGTATTATGTCGATCATCGTTGGCTCGGCGGAATGATGACAAATTTTCAGACTATCAAGAATAGTGTTGATCGCCTGAAGCTGATTGAGTCAATGCAGGAAGACGGTTCTATCAGTCGTTTCCCTAAAAAGGAAATCGGCCTCATGGAGAAAGAAAGGATTAAGCTTGAGCGTAATGTCGGCGGAATCAAGAATATGAGAAAACTACCCTCCGTTCTTTTTGTCGTTGATCCTAAAAAAGAGTCCATTGCCATAAGTGAGGCCCAAAAGTTAAATATTCCAGTTGTTGCCCTTACTGACACCAATTGTGATCCGGATGGTATTGATTTTATCATTCCCGGGAATGATGATTCCTTGCGTTCTCTCCGGCTGGTCGTTTCTTGTATTGCCGAGGCAGTCCTTGCCGGGCAATCCACACTTGAGGGTGAAGATGCGTCTGATGAGGCCATGGCGGCAGCTATGGGTGATGCTGGTTCTGACATGGGGCAAGTTGCTGCTGAAACTGAATAATAAACAAACAGGGGCACTTTGTTGAACGCCCTTGTTTTTCAGTTTTTTGAAGGGGCTGTCTCTTGACTGCCCCTTTGCTTTATCAGGATGGGGTGATTGTGATGCACTCTGCAGTGGTTTTTGTCCCGTTCATAATATGATTGGTGGAATGTTTTAAGGTTTGAATATAAGGAGGTTTATAATGAATATTACAAGTCAGATGGTGAAAGACCTGCGTGATAAGACTGGCGCAGGCATGATGGATTGCAAAAAGGCCCTGAGTGAGAATGCCGGGGACATGGAAAAGGCCATTGATTTTTTGCGTCTGAAAGGACTGGCGGTTGCAGCGAAAAGAGCTGGCCGAGCCACCAGCGAAGGCATTGTTGAAACCTATATCCATGCCGGGGGCAAATTAGGCGTTATGGTGGAATTGAACTGTGAAACCGATTTTGTAGCCAAGACCGATGGCTTCCGGGAGTTTGCCCGTGATGTTGCCATGCATATTGCTGCTGCCAATCCTGTCTCGTTGAGCAGAGATGATGTCCCTGCAGATATTGTGGAACGAGAGCGTCAGATTTATGTGCAGCAGGCCCTGGAGTCCGGTAAGCCTGAAAATATTGTTGAAAAGATGGTCTCCGGCAAGATTGACCGGTACCTCTCGGAGATTTGTTTGCTGGAGCAGCAGTTTGTGAAGAATCCCGAAAAGAGCATTCAGGATATGTTGACTGATCTCGTCGGCAAAATGGGGGAAAATGTGTCGATCAAACGTTTCGCCCGCTTTCAAGTTGGGGTATAAGTAATTATGTTTTGCTGATCAATAAAACTCCAGGGTTTTTATTGATCAGCGTTCGTCTGGAGGCAGGTCCTTTCTTGGTGGATGACCTGTCTTCTGCCCCACGTCACTTCATGCATTTATCGCAATGCAAAGGACTATTCATGCAGATACAGTACAAAAGGATTTTGCTGAAATTGAGTGGCGAGGCGCTGATGGGTGAAGATTCATTTGGCATCAATACCGGTGTCATTGATTATGTTGCAAGTGAGATTAAAGAGCTTGTTGCCCTCGGCATTGAACCTGGGGTGGTGATTGGAGCAGGTAATATTTTCAGGGGTGTTGCCGGAGCCAGCAAGGGAATGGATCGAGCCACGGCTGATAATATGGGAATGCTGGCAACGGTGATTAACAGTCTGGCCCTCCAGGATGCACTGGAGAGAGTCGGGGTTGTCACCAGGGTGATGTCGGCCATTCCCATGCAATCAGTCTGTGAGCCCTATATCAGAAGAAGGGCCACCCGTCATCTTGAAAAAGGGCGGGTGGTTATTTTCGCAGGAGGCACTGGTAATCCTTATTTTACTACTGATTCAGCCGGGGTGCTTAGGGCGCTCGAGATTGATGCTGATATCGTTATTAAGGCCACCAAGGTAGACGGTATCTATGATAAAGATCCGGTGGGGTCGCCCGATGCCGTGAAATTTGATCGTTTGACCTATGACGATATATTGCAGAAGGGTTTACGGGTTATGGATGCCGCCGGTATTGCCCTGGCCCGGGATGATAAAAAACCCATTCTGGTTTTGAATATGACGAAAAAGGGCAATATCCTGAAGGCCATTTGTGGAGAACAGGTAGGAACCCTGGTCACGGTTTGAGCCTATAAAGGAAGAGATACAAGCGGGGGAAGCAGATGAGTGATGATGTATTGACGGAAATGGATGACAAGATAGAGAAGAGCATTGAGGCCTTCAGGCATGAGCTTTCAAAGGTGCGTACCGGCCGAGCTTCTCTTGCCTTGCTTGAGGGGATTTCGGTGAATGCCTACGGCAGCCTCATGCCCTTGAATCAAGTCGGATCCATGACCATCCCCGAGAGCCGAATGATTGTCATTACTCCCTGGGATCCGCAGATGCTGCCCGCCATCGAAAAGGCCATCCTCAAATCTGATGTCGGCCTGACCCCTGCCAATGATGGCAAGATGATACGTCTTTCCATTCCGCAGCTTACAGAAGAGCGGCGCAAGGAGATGGTGAAACTGGTCAAGAAGATTGCCGAAGAGATTCGGGTGTCTGTGCGCAATATTCGTCGTGAAGCCATTGATGTTCTGAAAAAGCAGAAAAAAGAGAAAGAGATTTCCGAAGATGATCTCTTTAAGCTTCAGGATGAGGCACAACAGAAGACCGACATCACCATGAAATTGATCGATACGATTACCGCTGCCAAGGAAAAAGAGGTGATGGAGGTTTAGTCATTTAAGTCGTCCATGGCAGAAATGATCACGATCTTTTCCACTGACATCCTTGCTTTTTCTGAGGTCTCCTGGTTTTTATGTCTCAACTTCCTCTGATAGATCCTGCATGCATTCCTCGTCATGTGGCCATTATTATGGATGGCAATGGCCGTTGGGCCCAGAAGCGCCATCAGCCGCGTCTTTTCGGCCACAAGGCCGGTGTGGAATCGGTTCGTGAGGTGGTGGAGACAGCGCGAAAAATTGGAGTTGAGATCTTGACTCTCTATGCCTTTTCTTCGGAAAACTGGAAACGTCCGGCCAGTGAAGTTACTGGTCTGATGTCTTTTTTGAAGAGTTATGTGCAGGCGGAATTATCCGGGATGTTGCAGAACAATATACGTTTCACCTGCATTGGTGAACTGGAACGACTGCCGCAGGAAGTGCGTGAGGTGCTGGAGCATGCAATGGCTGAGACAGAGTCGAACACTGAACTGGTGCTGAATCTTGCCCTGAGTTACGGGTCACGCTCGGAGATAACCAGGGCGGTGAAGAGGATTGCAGCAGCCTGCGTTGCCGGGAGTCTCAGCGCCGACCAGATTGATGACGAGCTGTTCGGCAGTTATCTGGATACGGCCGGGATGGTTGATCCCGACCTCTTGATTCGCACGGGTGGAGAGGCCCGGCTATCAAATTTTCTCCTCTGGCAGGTATCCTATAGTGAAATATATTTCACTGATATGATGTGGCCGGATTTCCGGGCCGATGCTTTTCTGCAGGCCATTGCCGACTACCAGCAGCGTGAGCGGCGTTTTGGCAGGATCAGTGCCCAATTACATAATGACTAACAGCCATGCCGGATGCCCGGCGCACTCCAGGATGAAGCTGTCGGCCGGATTATCTGGTCATCTGCCTTCATAAAAATAATATGAATCGATTGATTCCAGGTCTGGCCCTTGTCTCGTCTTGGCTGCTTTTGCTCCTTTACGGCTCTTTTCTGCCGTTCTTTCTGGTTGTGGCCCTGTTGATCTGGATTGGTGCGCAGGAATATGCCAGGATGGCCTTTCCTGAGAAGATGCTCTCTTTTCGTATCTTCCTGGCACTGCTCGTCCTCCTCCCTGCCCTGAGTGTGGCTTGTCTGCCTTTTCTCGGCATATCTTTCGGTCTGCTCCTCGCTATTCTCCTGTTAACCTGTTACATCCTTTATCATTACAGTCACCTGCAAGAACCCTTGCATTTTTTCAGCGCTGCCTTCTTTGGTGTGACCTATGTCGGTTTTCTGGCGGCTCACCTCTTGCTGCTCTATCAGCTGCCCGATGGAAACAGCTGGATTCTGGTGCTGACTGCGATTACGGCGGGATCTGATTCAGGGGCCTATTATTGCGGCCGGCGCTTTGGGAGGCATAAGCTCTGTCCGCTGATAAGTCCCAATAAAACCGTTGAAGGGGCGATTGGTGGGCTTGTGGCTGCTGTTGTGGCAGCGGTTGTTATGGCCATGCTGCTGCGCCTGCAGGTGAGCTGGTTTTTTCTGGTACCAGCGGCAATCCTGCTGACTGGTGTCGGGGTAGTCGGGGATCTTACCGAGTCAATTGTTAAGAGGGCAACGGGAACCAAGGATTCCGGGACGCTGCTTGGTGGCCATGGCGGGGTGCTCGATCGGGTGGATTCGCTCCTTTTTGCCGCTCCGGTTCTCTATTATCTGCTGCTCCTCTATCAGGATCTCTCCGTGGTGGCCTTATGAAGGTCCTTTCGCTCCTCGGTTCGACCGGCTCCATTGGCACGGGCGTACTCAACGTGGTCAGAAGGTTTCCCGGTCACTATGCCATGGCAGGCCTTGCCGCCGGCAGGAATATTGAGCTGTTAAGCAGACAGGCCCTCGAATTTTCCCCTGAACTGCTGTCCGTGCTCGATGAAGAACATGCCGATCGGCTCAAGTACCTGCTACCTGCGAGTTATCATGGCCGGATTGTCTGGGGAACAGAGGGCAATATTGAGGTGGCAACCCTTGATGCAGCTGCCATGACCGTTTCGGCCATTGTCGGCTCTGCCGGATTGCTGCCGACCCTGGCTGCCATCGAGGCAGGTAAGGACATAGGGCTTGCCAACAAGGAAACCCTGGTCATGGCCGGCAAACTGGTTATGGCTGCTGTCCGGCGCAAGGGGATTCAGCTCCTGCCTGTGGATTCGGAACACAGTGCCATCTTTCAGGCCCTGGAGGCGGGGCGCAAGGAGGATGTGGCCAAGATTATCCTCACTGCCTCGGGCGGACCGTTCCTGACCAAAAAAACTGAGGAGCTGCAACAGGTCACCCCTGATCAGGCCCTTGCCCATCCCAACTGGAGCATGGGAAGAAAGATCTCCATTGACTCGGCAACCCTTATGAACAAGGGACTGGAAGTCATTGAGGCCAGATGGCTTTTCGACGTTCCGGTTGACTCCATCGAGGTTATGGTGCATCCCCAATCCATCGTCCACTCCCTGGTGGAATTTCAAGATGGGTCGGTTGTGGCCCAAATGGGAATCCCGGACATGCGGATCCCCATTGCCTATGCCCTCTCCTATCCTAAACGGCTACCCTTGGCCCTCAAGCCTCTGCAACTCTCCCAATGCGCCAATCTGCAATTCCATGAGCCCGATTACGGACGCTTCCCGGCCCTTACCCTGGCCTTTGCTGCCCTGCGGCAAGGGGGCGTTATGCCCGCAGTCCTGAATGGTGCCAATGAAGTGGCTGTCGAGGCCTTTCTTGGCGGCAGGCTCAGTTTTCCTGGCATTGTCGCAACGGTTTCCAGGGTTCTGGAGACTGTCCAGGGTGGTAGCGAAGATTCTCTCGTGGATATCCTGGCCGCGGATGCCAGTGCCAGATCAGAGGCTGAGCGCCTTATTGCATTGCAGGCATGATCAGGTTGCAATCTGCAGGCAGTGCAAGGGCAGAGCAACTGTTGCCAGGGTGCAAATGAAATCGAACCGGAAATGTACTGTTGAATTCTGCAATCATGCTTAATTTACTTTTATAATACGAAAGAGTGTCGTAGCTGGCTTATCCTGGTGCCACTGCGGATAGCGAATCGCTTTTTACTGGCAGTCACAAACTCTCTAAATTACCCAATGAGGATCCTTTCCTGAAATGAATACCGTACTCTCTTTTATCATTGTCCTCGGCCTGCTTATTTTCGTCCATGAGCTGGGTCATTTTCTCTTTGCCAAGCTGTTCAAGGTAAAGGTACTCAAGTTCTCACTGGGTTTTGGCCCCAAAGTAATTGGCAGGACGTTTGGCGAAACGGAGTATTTGATCAGTGCCTTTCCCCTTGGTGGCTATGTGAAGATGCAGGGGGAAAATCCAGATGAAAAGGAGCTGGAAACGGAGGATCAACAGGGCTCTTTTGCCCATAAATCCGTGTGGAAACGTTTTTTTATTGTCCTGGCCGGGCCGGTATTTAACCTCTTGTTTGCGCTGCTCCTTTTCTGTGGCCTCTTTATTGCCGTCGGTGTTCCTGACTCCATGGATACAACCACCATCGGCCAGGTGAGCGAGAAATCACCCGCGGCAGAAGCGGGTTTCATGGCCGGGGATACCATTGAGCAGATCAATGGGCATCCCGTGACCAGCTGGCTTGATATCCTCAACAGTGTCAAGGATAGTGGCGGAAATCCCCTTACCATGATGGTCAAGCGAGGGACGAAAAATGTACAAGTCCGCGTGACCCCGGCCCTTGACAGCGTGAAAAACGTCTTTGGCGAGGTAACCGAGAAACGTTACATGATCGGGGTGGTGAAGGCCGAGGCCCTGGTCTATGAAAAGGTCTCTTGGATCAAGGCCATCCAGGCGGCAGGCGCCCAGACCTGGATGTATATCTCCCTGACCGTTATGGGCTTTGTGAAAATCGTCCAGCGGGTGGTACCCATGTCGGAACTGGGAGGCCCTATTCTCATTGCCCAGATTGCCGGGAAGCAGATGGCTGCGGGCTGGATTAACCTTGCCTATTTCATGGGGCTGCTCAGTGTCAACCTAGGCATCCTGAACCTGCTGCCTGTGCCTGTACTTGATGGGGGACATCTCCTGTTTCTCGGTGTTGAGGCCGCGCGGCGCAGGCCTGTGCCTGAACGGGTGCAGATCGTTGCCCAGCAGATAGGCATGGCCCTGCTCGCCTCACTGATGCTTTTTGTCTTCTATAATGACCTGGTCAGGATTTTTACCAGATGAACAGTGCGCAGGCCAAGGACGGCGGGGTGCCGCTCGCATGGAACGATAATGAGCAAGCATTGCCCCTGATCCTGGCCATTGACACTGCCAGCAGCTGCAGCTCGGTGGCCTTGACCCGCGGCAGTGTGGGAGAAGGAGAGGTGGTGGCCTCCCTTTCCTTGAACAGCAGCGTGACTCACTCCCGGCGACTGCTGACGGCCATAGACTGGTTGCTGAGCGAGAGCGGAATGGATCTGCGGGGTGTGGACGGCCTGGCCGTCAGTATTGGACCCGGGAGCTTTACCGGACTGCGTATCGGGATGGCCACGGTCAAGGGACTGGCCGCGGCCCTTGACAAGCCCTTGCTGGGAGTATCAACCCTCGATGCCCTGGCCCTGAACTGCACGGGCGAGCGGTTGATCTGTGCAGTGCTCGATGCCCGGAAAAAAGAGGTCTATACCTGTTTTTATCACTATGATCTCCAGGGGATTCCCCGCCGGGCTGGCGCGATTCGCGTGGTCACCCCGCAGAAACTGGCAGAGGAGATTCAGCAACCCGTATTGTTTGTTGGCGATGCGGTCATGCTCTATGGAGATCTCTGGCGCGAGGCCCTGGGCGCTCGCTTTGCAAGTGTCCCCAGGACGCTACATTACCCCAGCGCCAGCGGACTGGGACTGCTTGCAGCGGAGATGCTGCAACAGGATCAGTGTCTTGACCTGGCCACGGCGGCACCTTGGTATGTGCGGGCCTCGGATGCCGAGTTGAGTCTGGGAATCGTCACGAAATAAGCTGTGAATGAATGAACTGACGCTGAGGCGCAAAGGTGCGGAAAAAAGCTTTTGCCCTTCTCAGCCCTGGTTCTTCATCCTACCTGGAGCGAGACGTCCGGCCATCCTTGGCCTGTGCTGCAACGCCTTTGCGGGAAAAATGCCGGAATTCTACATCAGACCAGGAATGGTTTTGTTGAAAATGTGTAAGCAGCAGGGGAAGAGGATCATGATTTTGCGGCACCAGACCAGGGAAATACGGATCGGCAATGTGTCGGTGGGCGGTAACAGTCCTATTGCAGTGCAGTCCATGACCAACACCGATACCAGGGATGTTGAGGCCACCGTGGCCCAGATCCACGCCCTCGAGAAGGCAGGCTGTGAGATCATCCGGGTGGCCGTGCTTGATATTGAGGCGGCGGCCGCCCTCTCCAGGATCCGGGAGGCGATCGCCATTCCCCTGATCGCCGATATCCATTTTGATCATCGTCTGGCTGTGGCCGCCATGGAAAATGGCGCCCAGGCCATCCGCATCAATCCCGGCAATCTCGGCGGCCCGGCGAAACTGGCCCGGGTCGTGGATGCGGCCAAGATCCATCAGGTGCCGATCCGGGTCGGGGTCAACTCCGGCTCCATTGAAAAGGATCTGCTCAAGAAACATGGCTATCCCACCCCGGAAATCCCGCCGCCCTGGTCGAGAGCGCCCTGCGCAATGTCCGTCTGCTGGAAGAGCTGGGTTTCTGATGAGATCAAGATCTCCATCAAATCCTCCGATGTCCTGACCACGATCAGCGGCTTATCGTCCCTTGCCCGAGAAACCGACTATCCCTTGCATCTTGGGGTTACCGAGGCCGGCGGTCTGATCGCCGGCACGGTCAAGTCCAGCGTGGCCCTGGGTATCCTGCTCTATCGAGGGAATCGGCGACACCTTCCGCATCTCCCTGACCCGCGATCCGGTGGAGGAGATCCGGGTCGGCTATGAACTGCTGCGATCCCTGCACATCCGGGAGCGCGGGCCGGAACTGATCTCCTGCCCCACCTGCGGCCGCAGCCAGATCGATCTTTTCGGCCTGGCCGAGGAGGTCGAGCGCTATGTGCAGACCATGACGACAACCCTCAAGGTGGCGGTCATGGGCTGCGTGGTCAACGGCCCCGGCGAGGCCAAGGAGGCTGATATCGGGGTCGCCGGCGGCAACGGAGTCGGCATCATCTTCAAGAAAGGCAAGCTCTACAAGAAGGTAAAAGAGGAAGAACTGCTTGCGGTCTTCCTCCAGGAGTTGCAACAGATAGAAGAAGAAGTGATATAATCAGATTACTATAACGACTGAGTGCATAGGCTGGTTTGATTGTTTCCCTGCATTCCCAGCAGAGTACAGTCTCAGCAACCTGAATAATTACCATAAGAGAAGGTAGAAAAAATGCGCTATTCACAGATTTTTATTCCCACACTGAAGGAAACCCCTGCCGAGGCCGAGGTGGTCAGCCACCGCTTGCTGCTTACGGGCAGGTTTTATCCGCAAACTGACGGCCGGGGTCTATACCTATCTGCCCTTTGGGCTGGCCGCCATCCGCAAGGTCGAGCAGATCGTCCGGGAGGAGATGAACCGGGCCGGGGCCCAGGAGCTGCTGATGCCCATGGTCCAGCCCGCCGATCTCTGGAGGGAGTCCGGGCCGCTGGGAGAAGTATGGCCCGGAGCTGCTTGCGCTTCAAGGATCGGCATGAACGGGAAGTCTGCCTGGGGCCGACCCATGAAGAGGTTATCACCGATCTGGTGCGGAGTGAATGTCCACTCCTACCGCAATCTGCCGCTCAATCTCTATCAGATCCAGACCAAATTCCGCGATGAGATCCGGCCGCGCTTCGGGCTGATGCGGGGCCGCGAATTCATCATGAAGGACGGCTACAGCTTCGATGTGGACGATGAGGGCGCCGATGCGACCTACCAGAAGATGTATGACGGCCTATCATCGGATCTTCAGCCGTTGCGGCCTGCCATTCCGGGCGGTGGAGGCGGACACCGGCACCATCGGCGGCAGTTTTTCCCATGAGTTCATGGTCCTGGCCGAGACCGGCGAAGATACCCTGGTGATCTGCCGGCAGTGCGATTATGCGGCCAACGTGGAAAAAGCGGCGATCATAGGCCCGATCCGCAGCAGGCAACCAGGCCGACCTGCTTGAGGCCTGGAAAAGATCGAGACCCCGGGCAAGCGCAAGGTGGCGGCGGTGACTCGAGTTCCTGGGCATCGCGCCCGAGAATCTGGTCAAGACCATGGTCTACCTGGCCGACGGAATGAACCGGTGGCGGTCCTGGTGCGGGGTGACCACGAGGTGCAGGCGGTCAAGCTCAAGAATCTGCTGGAGGCGGTCGAGGTGGAACTGGCCGAGGATCAGCAGGTCTTCGATGCTCACCGGCGTGCCCACCGGCTATTTGGGGCCGGTCGGGCTATGCCAAGAAAATCCCGGTGGTGGCCGACCGGGAGGTTGCGGCCATGCGCAACTTCGTGATCGGCGCCGGTGAGAAAAACTATCATCTGAAGCAATGCCAACCGGGCCGCGATTTTCAGGTGGCAGGATGCGCCGATCTGCGGCAGATGACCGATGACGACCGCTGTCCGCTCTGCGGCGGCGAGCTTGGAGCTTACCAAGGGCATCGAGGTCGGCCATATCTTTAAGCTGGGCACCGCCTACAGCCGAGGCCATGAAGGCCACCTTCCAGGACCGGGACGGCCAGGAGAAACCCTTCGTCATGGGCTGTTACGGCATCGGGGTCAGCCGGATTGTGGCCGCGGCCATTGAACAGAATCATGACGAGAACGGCATCATCTTTCCGCTGGCCACTCGCCCCCTTCAGGTGATCGTCCTGAATCTCGTCGCCTAATGACCGCGGAGATCAGCGGCGGCCGCGGAAGTGCTCTACAGGGAGCTGCAGGCGCAGGGATCGAAGTGCTGCTTGACGATCGCGATGAACGGCCGGGCTGCAAATTCAAGGATGCGGACCTGCTGGGCATCCCCTTCCGGGTGACGGTCGGAACTCGTCTGACAAGGAGGGCATTATCGAGATCCGCCATCGTCGTGATGGCCTGACCGTGGAGCTTGCCTGGCGATCAGGTTGCGGAATGATCTGCTCAATCAGATCGCGCGGCAGGCAGCACCCGCCGGGAGTAAGAGTGAACTCCTATGCCCGCATCCATGCCTAGTGTCATGGTCTGAAGACCATTGCCAAGGCATATCTTGCATGATGTCGATCTGGATCCCCTCGACAAGGCCTGGGATTTGGCGGTCAAGGTGCACGCCGGGCAAGAACGCATTTTTCAGGTGAACCCTATCTGGAGCATGCCCTGGAGGTGGCGTCCACCCTTGCCTCCATGCACCTTGATCCGGCGATACGGTCGTTGCCGGTCTGCTGCACGGTGTCCTTAAGGAGGGGGTTACGGATGAGGAACTGGGCAAGGAGTTCGGCGGGAGTGTGGCCGAGATCGTCGATGGCTGTTACCCGGATCACCAGTGTCCATTACAACAGCCAGCTGGCCTATCAGGCCGAGAATATCCGCAAGATGTTCCTGGCCATGTGCCGCCGATATCCGGGTGCTGCTGGTCAAGCTGGCTGACCGCTCCATGATATGCTGCTCTCTGGAGATCGATGGACAGCGACTAGCGGCAGGAGATAGCGCGTGAAACCATGGACCTTTACGCGCCCCTGGCCAGCAGACTGGGTATTGACTGGCTGAAACGTGAGCTCGAAGATCTGGCCTTTCAGCTATCTCTACCCTGAGGAGTATCTCGAGCTGAGTGCCAAACTGGAGAGCACTCTTTGCGCGAACGACAGAACGTATGTGGAAGAAGTAATCGATGTAATTCATGAAAAGCTTGCCGAGAACAAGGTGTTTGCCTCTCCGTATCCTTGGCCGGCCCAAACATCTCTATTCCATCTATAAAAAACTTCTGGTCCAGAATATCCCTTTGGAGCGGGTTTATGACAAGGTGGCCTTTCGCATCATCCTTAATACGGTGGAGAATGCTATGCGGCGCTCGGGGTGGTGCATGACAACTGGCAGCCGGTTCCCGGGCAGGATCAAGGATTTTATCTGCGCTCCCAAGGCCAATAATTATCAGTCGCTGCATACCACGGTGGTCGGGCCGCATGACAATTTATCGAGGTCCAGATCCGAACGGAGAAAATGGATCGGATTGCCCAGGAGGGTATTGCCGCCCACTGGGCCTACAAGGAAGGGCAGAAGGTTAGCAGCAATGATGTCAAGCTGTTTCCGGGATCTGAAAAAACTGGTGCACTCGCTGCAGGAGGTTGAAGATCCTCGGGAGTTTCTGGAGACATGTCCGGGGACGAACTGTATGAACCCGAGGTCTATGCCCTGACCCCCAACGGTGAGGTCAAGGAGCTGCCCCAGGGGCAGTACCCCACTCGACTTTGCCTATGCCATCCATACCGAGGTCGGTGATCACTGTGCAGGGGCCAAGGTCAATGGCCGTCTCGTGCCGCTGAAGTATGAGGTGCAGAATGGCGATATCGTCGAGATCATCACTTCCAAGACCCAGCATCCCCGCCGGGGTTGGTTGAGTCTGGTCAAGACCAGCCGGGCCCGTTCCCGGATTCGTTCCTGGCTGCGGCGGGAAGAGAACGAGCAGGCCGTGCATCTGGGACGGGAGATCTGTGAGCGGGAGTTGAAACAGCACGAGACTACCCTGAAAAAGATGGTCAAGAGTGGTCATATCAAGCTGCTTCTCAAGGAGTTGCGCTGCAATTCCCTGGATGATCTGCTGGCAAAGGTGGGAAACGGCGTGGTGACGGTGCAGAGTCTGGTTAAGGCGCTGCAGCCCCCTGAATTCGATGACGAAGAGATTCGGCAAAAGGAGCTGACCCCCCAGGAACTTGCAGCCCAGATGGTCAGCCAGCAGAGGAGTGGCGGGCAGGGGGGCGATTCAGCCATCAGTATTGACGGCATTGATGACATGCTGGTGAGAATCAGCCAGTGTTGTCATCCGGTGCCCGGAGATGCCATCATCGGCTTTATCACCACCGGCCGCGGTATCTCCGTGCACAAGGCAAGCTGTGAACTTCTGTTGACCACTGATCCGCAGCGCTGGATATCGGTATCCTGGTCGGGCGCCCAGTCCATCCAGCATCGGGTCGAGATCCTGGTGACTGCGGAGAACAGGCGGGGCATTGTGGCAACCATCAGTGCTGCAATTAATGCTGATGATGCCAATATCCTGGGAATCCCCACGCGGCTGACTCCCGCCGGCATCGTTGAACTGCAGATAACCCTGGAGGTTGCCGACCTTGAACATCTGCAGATGCTGCTCCAACATGTGCGACAGCTCGAGTCGGTGATCTCGGTGCGAAGGGTGTAGGTGGATCCGGATATGGTACTGTGTCAGATCTGCGGCAATGGTATTACCCGGGGTATCTCTCTCTGTCCCTTTTGTGGCGAGAAACAGGACCTTCAGCCAGGCGCAGGCCCCGTTGCCGGCATTTTTCATAAGGTGGTCAATCTGGAGCTGGGCAGGCCCCTGGTGGAGAGCGCTTTGAGGAGACTGCGGATGGAACTGGAGGATGGACACCGGCGGAAGCTGTGTGTCATGACAGTGATCCATGGCTATGGCTCGAGCGGCAAAGGGGGAGCCATCGGGGTCGAGTGCCGAAAGTTGCTGGAATATCTCAAGGGGAAGGGTGAGATTCATGCCTTTATCCCTGGTGAGGAGTTCAGAATGCAATCAGGAGCGACCCGGGATCTGCTGCGGAGGTTCCCTCAACTGGCAAGCAATGTCAATCTCAATAAAGGAAATCGTGGGATTACCCTGGTTGTTTTGTAGTCAGGGAGTTTTTTTGGTTCCCTATTCTCTCTTTGTCATTGAAATGGCATGGTCGTTTTGTTACAAGGAATTATTGGGTTGACTGTTCTCTTGTTGCAGATTCCTTTTGCAGAAGAGAGCTTGTCGAAGCACAAAAATAATATCAGTGTTCAATCAGGATGGTCAGGTCGCGTGAATCTTGTGTTGTTGAGATAAAATTTATCAAAGGAGATAATGGTGATGAACAGATTGATGGTATTTGCCTTGATGGCCCTGTTGCTGTTGCCGGCCCTGGGGATTGCAGCTGAGAAGGACAAACCTGCAACGGAGTTGAAGACCTTTCGGGACAAACTCAGTTACAGTATGGGTCTTGATGTGGGAACCTATTTTAAGGGGATGAAGGATGATATTGATTATGACCGTTTAATCCTGGGTATAAACGATGCCTTTCAAGGCAATAAACAGCAGCTAAGCCCCGAAGAGGTGGCTCAGGTACAAAAAGAATTTGCAACCAAGATGCAGGCAAAACAGGCAGCCCAGGTGAAAGAGCTTCAGGAGAAGAACAAGAAGGCCGGTGATGCCTATCTTGCCAAGAATAAAGAGAAAAAGGGGGTTGTTGTCACCAAGAGCGGTCTGCAGTATGAAGTGATTAAAAAAGGCAGCGGCGAGAAGCCGAAGGATGGAGATCAGGTCAAGGTGCATTATACTGGAACCTTTGTTGATGGCACTGTCTTCGACGATTCCCGTAAGCGGGGAGAGCCTGCTGTCTTTGGCGTGGATCAGGTGATCCCTGGTTGGAGTGAGGCCTTGAAGCTGATGAATGTCGGTTCCCGGTTTAAACTGGCTATTCCCTCTTCCCTTGCCTATGGTGAGCAGGGAGCGCCACCGGTGATTGAACCCAACTCTGTTCTGCTCTTTGATGTGGAGCTCCTCTCCATCGAAAAGAAAGGGGCAGCTCCAGCCTCTGCCCCGGAAAAAAAATAGGGATGAGGCCTCACCATGGGTGACAGCAAAAAGGTTAAGAAAAAATGTTGTCTTAAATTTCAAAAAAAAGGCACTCATTGTTCCAGCTGTCCGTTGCCCGGTCAGGATGAAGGCAAAAAAGCGAAGAAAGAAAAGATGAGCGACAAGGAAAAGACCAAGAAGAAAGAAAAGAAGCAGGGCGGTAAAGGAAAAAAATAGATTCCCGAGAGTGCCGCCTGCCGCAGGGTCAGTATCTTGAAGTTCGGGCTTTGAAAAAAGGTTCAGAAGGTTTCCTTCTGAACCTTTTTTGTTTTTTATTTATCGGTTTTGGGCAGGCCAGAAATCATTCTGGCCTGCCCATGTCATTTATTTACAGCGGTTCAGTGACTATGGATGGCCAGTCTATCATTGTCCCTTTGATTTTACGTTGACCAGACTTTCCGGTAAGGCCATTACGCCGAACCGTTCCTCCTGCCAGCCGAAGAGTACCGGAATGACGACCAGGGTCAGAATGGTGGAGGTAATCAGTCCGCCCATGACCACCACCGCCAGGGGCTTCTGAATATCAGCGCCGGAGCCAGTTGCATAGAGCATGGGCAGATGGCCGATGAAGCTGCAGAGCGCCGTCATCAGGAGCGGCCGGAAGCGCAAGCCGGCACCCCTCGCGGATGGTCTCGTCGATGCTGAGGCCGTTGTCGCGCAGTTGCCGGAAGAAGGTGATAAGCACCACCCCGTTCTGCACTGCGATCCCCAGCAGACAGATGAAGGCCACCGCTGCCGAGACCGAAAGCGGCATGCCCCAGGCCCGAATGGCGAGGATCCCTCCCACCAGGGCAAAGGGCAGGTTCAGAACCACCAGCAGGGAGTCCCTGAGGGTGCCCAAGGCCATGTACAGCAGGCAGAAGATAAGGAAGAGCGCCGCCGGCACAACGATGGTGAGACGCTGCATGGCCCGCTGCTGGTTCTCGAACTGGCCGCCGTATTCAAGGAAATAGCCGGAGGGCAGTTCCTTCTCGATGGCATGCAGTTTCTTTTTGGGCCTCAGCCACGAAACCGCCCAGGTCCCGGCCCCGGATGTTGACCTCGGCAGCCACCCGGCGCATGCCCTTCTCCCTGCCGATCTGGGCCGGCCCTTCCACAAGGGCGATCTTCGCCACCTGGCCAAGGCGGATCGGTTCGCCCGAGGCCCCGCGGATGAGCAGTTTTTCCAGGCCGTCAAGGTCGCCCCGCTCATTCTCGGCAAGCCGCACCACGGTGGCGGTGCGCAGCGGGCCTTCCACGACCCTGGTCGCCTCGCGTCCGGCCAGGGCGATTTCAATCACCTCGTTGACATCTCCCGCGTTCACCCCATAGCGGGCGAGTGTCTTGCGGTCGTAGACGATCTCGATCTGCTCCATGCCCGAGACCTGCTCCACCTTGACGTCCCGCGCCCCCTCTAGTCCGCTGAGGATGGCGGCGATGCGGTCGGCGTAGCCCTTCAATTTCTCCAGATCTTCACCGATAGACCTTGACCGCCAGGTCGCTCTTGACGCCTGAGATCAACTCATTGACCCGGAGGGAGATGGGTTGGGAGAAGGAGAGGCGGATGCCGGGAATGGTGGAGATCTCCCGGTTCATGGCCTCGACCAGCTCCGGCTTGGTACGGCCGGGAGTCCACTCTTTCTTGGGCTTCAGCATGATAAAGAAGTCGGTCTGTTCCGGCCCCATGGGATCTTCCGATATTTCGGCCCGGCCCGTTTTGCTGACCACGGTCAGAACCTCGGGGAAGGAGGCCAGCAGCCGTTTCTCGATAAAGCTGCTCACCGAACCGCACCCTCCAGCGAGGCGTTGGGCAGGCGCACGGCATTGATGGCAATGGCCCCTTCGTCCAGAAGGGGCATGAACTCGGTGCCGATACCGGTGGCGGCCCAGCCGGCAGCGGCCAGCGGCCATGACGGCGAGGACCATGGTCACGGTCCCGTGCCGCCGGGCGCGGGCAAGAAGCGCCTGATACCCCCGGTTTAAGGAGCGCACGAACCAGAACTCCTTCTCCGGCTTCTGGCTCAGGACCAGGGCGGAGAGGACCGGCATAACGGTCAAGGCCACCACCAGCGAGACGAGGATGGCGATGATCATGGTGGCGGCAAGCGGCATGAACATCTTGCCCTCGATGCCCTGGAGGGAAAAGAGCGGCACCAGGACGATGGCGATGATCATCACCGAGAAGGCCACCGGCCTGGCCACCTCGGCCACGGCCAGGGCGGCTACCCGACTTTTTATGGATTTGTCGGGATTTTCCGCAAAGTGGCGGCGCATGTTCTCGACAATGACGATGGCCGCGTCCACCACCATGCCCACCGAGAAGGCGAGCCCGCCCAGGCTCATCAGGTTGGAGCTGATGCCGACCTGCCCCATGATCAGAAAGGTGATCAGGAAGGTAAGCGGCAGGGACAGCACAACGATCAAGGCGGTCCGCAGCTCGGCCAGGAAGAGGAAGAGCACCAGGATGACAAAGAAACCGCCCTCGGTGAGGGCGTCGACCACGGTCTTGATGCAGGCCTCGATCAGTTCGGTGCGGTCGTAGAATACATTCAAGCGAGCGCCTTCCGGCAGACTTTCCTGGATGCGGGGGATGGCGTTTTTTACCCTGGTGACCACGTCCTTGGCATTCTCGCCCCGCAACATGATGACCATGCCGGCCACGGCCTCGCCCTTGCCGTCGCGGGTGACTGCGCCCTGCCTGGGCTGGGGGCCGATGATGACTTCCGCCACGTCGTGGACATGCACCGGGGTGCCGTCATGGGACTTCAGTACCACCTCGCCTATATCCTCAGCTCCGGTGAGCTGCCCCAGGCCCCGGATATAGGTCTGCTCCCAGCCCTGGACGATGAAGCCGCCGGCGGCATTGGCGTTGTTCTTCTCCAGCGCCTCCACGACCTCCCGCAGGCTGATCCCATACTTGAGCAACGACTCCTGGTTGACCAGGACCTGGTACTGGCGGACAAAGCCGCCGAAGCTGTTAACTTCATTGACGCCGGCGATGGGCCGGAGTTGGGGGGAGACAATGGCGTCCTGGAGGCGGCGGAGCTCCATGGCGTCCATGCCGTCACCTTCCAGGGTGTACTGGTAGATCTCGCCCAATCCCGTGCTGATGGGGCCCAGCTCCGGTTCGGCAAAGGAGGGCAGGTTGTCGCGGGCGTTGGCCAGTCGCTCAAAGATCTGCTGTCTGGCGAAGTAGATGTCGGTGTTGTCCGCAAAAACGACGATGACCTGTGACAGTCCGGCCTTGGACAGGGAGCGTACCTGGGTGACCTTGGGCACACCGCCCATCTGTTGTTCGATGGGATAGGTGATCTGCTGTTCGACGTCCACGGAGGAGAGTCCCGGCGCCTCGGTGAGGACCATGACCTGGACATTGGTGACGTCCGGGAAGGCGTCGATGGGCAGGTGGGTCCAGGACAGCCAGCCGGCAACGGCCAGGAGCGCCGTCAGGGTGAGCACCACCCAGCGGCGGGCAAGAAGAATATTAGTAAATCGTTCCATGGCAGTATTCTCCCTTAATCCGCACAACCGGCGCCCATCTTGCCGCGCAGCACGTCGCTTTTTAACAGAAAGGAGCCGTCGGTGATGATCCGCTGCTCAGCCGTGAGACCGGATGCGATCTCCACCAGGCCATCGAAACGCGCCCCGAGGGTAACGGGACGCCGCACCCAGTAGTCTCCCTCCTTGTGGGTGAAGACAAAGGTCCGGCCCTCGTCGGCCAGGACTGCCACCCTGGGCACCACGAGGCTCTCGCCTGCGGCGGGCAGAAGCAGACGCACCGAGACGAACATGCCTGGTTTAAGCAGACCATCAACATTATCCACGCTGAAACGGGCCCTGGCGGTGCGGGTTTCTTCGCTCATCCGGCCGGCGATCGTGTCCAGCCTGCCGCTGAAACTGCGGCCCAGGGCATCGATTGTGGCCGCAGCACCAGCAGCGCCGGAGGCGGTGGCAAGATCGGTGTCCTTCAAATCAGCCATGACCCAGACCGAGTCAAGGCTGGAAATGGTGAGCAGTTCCTTGCCGGTCTCGGCGTACTCTCCTGGCGCGGCGTGGCCCTCAATAACGGTTCCCGCCCTGGAGGCGCGGACCACCACGAGACCGCTTAAGGCGGCAGCCCCGTTTTTGGCCGACAGGTCTTTGATCTCAGTTTTGGTGAGCCCCAGGCGCAGGAGCCGGCCACGGGCGGCGGCGACGTCGGTTTCGGCCGCAGTACGTTTGGCCACGGCCTCCTGGACCTCGACCTCGGCCGCGACCTTCCGTGAAAAGAGCAGCGTCTCGCGATCGGCAGCCTTGACCGCGAGATCAAGTCCGGCCATGGCCTTGAGATAGCTGCCTTTGGCTTCCGCCACTTCGGGGCTGTCGACTTCAAAGAGCGGCGCCCCGGCCTCTACTCTATCCCCCTGTGTCGTGAACCCACGGGTGATCAGGCCGGTCAAGGGGCTGGCCACATGCACGGTGCGGGTCTCGTCGAGTTGCACCTCGCCGGGCAGGATTCGTTCCTCGTGGCGTCCTTGCCGCCTTTCCGGAAAGCCGGTGTGCAGGAGGCCATTGTCGCCCATGAGCGCGGCATCGAGCTTGACCAAGCCGATCTCATAGCGACACTCGTCGCACTGGTACTGGGGGATATTGTGTTCGCAGCTGGCGGCCCACATCTCATCCACAGGCCGATCCAGATCGGAAATCTCGGCCCCGTGTTCATGGCTGTCGCCCTGATCGCCTCCTTCTGGAGTCTGTTTTGCAGTATGCCCGGATTCTTCATGCTGGGCCTCCGGCTTGCCGGCTGTTTCAAGATGGTCGTCGACATCCCGAGGGATGATACTCTCAACTGTCGTTGAGCGAGTGGCCTGTGCAGGGGCTGGGGCGCGGTTCATGCGGCTGGTAACGAGGAAACCTCCGGCCCCGGCCAGGGCGGCAAGCACAACTGTGATAATGATAAGGGAAAGCAATTTTTTATGGCTCATGGGGTGCTCCTGTCGTGAGAAAGTGATGAAGAATTTTGTGAAACCTCCGGGCTTGAAGGTCTGCCGAGGAGGCGATCGAGAAAGATGGCCGCGCGGTTGAGGTCAAGAATGGCATCAAGATGGCGGGCTTTCACCTGCTCCTGGGACTGAGATGCCTCCAGGACATCGCTGTAGCGGAACTTGCCGGCCCTGAATCCTTCCCGGACTGCCTCAGCGGCTTCAGTGACCCGGCTAATGACCTCGTTGCGCAAGGTGCGCGCTTCCTGGTCGGCCGCGACCAGCATTGTGTGCGCCTTTATCAGTTCTGTCCGCAGGCGGTGCGCCGCCGCTTCTTCATTCGATAGAGCCTTTTGTGCAGTGGCGGAGGCCTCGGCCAGGGCCGTCTGGTTTCGTTGAAAGAGTGGCAGGGGAACGGAGAAACCGACGGAGACAGCACGCGCGTCCTTGTCGGGAATCTCGCGCAGGGCCAGGAAAAAGGCAGGGTCTGACCAGACGTTGGCCTGCTCGAGCGAGAGGCCGGTTGCGGCAAGCTGTGTTTCGCTCCGGCTCAGGGCAAGCAGGGGTGAGTTTTGCATCTCAGCCAGCAACGTTTGCCGGTCTGGAATTGCGACCTCCCGGGGAAGGTGTCCGGTTACGGTCACAGTGGCATTGGTAGTCTCCACAAGTGTCATGGCGAGATTGAGTTCCGACTCGGCTAACAGGTCTTTAAACTTCTGGGTCTCCACCATGGTCTCAGCTTTTCTCGCCTCGGCCCTGATCTCTTCGGTGGCGGCGAGCTCACCTGCAGCCACCCGCTCATGGGTAATGGCGGCGAGTTCCGAGGCGATTTGTTCCGCCTCGTGTTGCAGGGCCAGCCGTTCTTGGGCGCCAAGTACCTCCAGGAAGGCCATTTTGACCTCGGCGGCAATGTCGAGCCAGATCGTGGACTGCTTGAGCTGTAGGCGCATAATCTCGGCTTGGCCCCTGTCCTTGCGGGCCGATGGCTTACCGCCGATCTCAAAGGGTTGGCTCAGGGAAATCGTGGTCTCCTTGACATCGTCAGCGGGCAGATCCCCGCCAAGATTGTCCCACTCGACCCGGAGCTCGGGGTTAGGGGGGAGTTCTGCATGTTTCAGCTTGACTGCGGCAGCATCAAGATCGGCACGAAAACCCTGAAGCTCCTGTCGGTTCCGAGAGGCATGGACAAGGGCCTCTTCAAGGGTCAGGCCGCCGGAGGTAGAGGAAGTGGGGGCATCGGCCGCCTGGGCAGGGGCCATTGGCGCATACCAGAGGCCGACGGATAAAATAATAGTACACAAGGCGAATCGTGGGATACGCATGGATAATCCTCCAAGAGAGAGGGGAAATGACGAATGGCGTGGGCTTGCCGATTACTACGGACGGACCAAGGGGTATCTATGAATTTTTTTGGGTGAGTTCCGCTGGTGGTTAGAGGGTCGTAACCGTTGACGGGGCTCAGGCGGAAGGAATTAAATCAGAAGGATGACGCTTTGCAGAGAGACGAGTTGGGGCGTAACGGCAGGGGTGGTGTGAAAAAGTTTTTTATCTGTCAGGGCTAAGATGATTGGCTGTGCCAGAGGAACCAGGGCGAGGGATGGGGGTGGGACTATATTCCGGTGGTGATGATTGAATGCGTCTGCTCCCAGGGAGACGTCCCGACAATGATCCTGGTTCTCAACCCGATCATTATTGAGGGTGAGCTGGTTTGCAGTGGTAAGACATCTTCCGGTAAGATGGCACAAGGAACGACTCTGCTCCAGGTGTACGTCCCCGTCAGGCGAGAAACAGAGGGTTGCCTTTCCCCCCATTCCCAGTGAAAAGGCGACGAGAATCAGCATGATGATGCAACGCCTGAAATGTCGGAAGTTATGGAGCATAATTTGATGGCTTAAGAAATGAAAAGTGATGAATAAAAATTTATTAAAATAACCATCAGGCAACGATCTGGTAATACGTAAACTGTTTTTGGTTTCCTGACAACTGATTGAAATGAGTACCATGAGTCTGGGCTTTGCGTCAATCTAAAAGCCTAAGGGACTCTACTGTTGATAAAATTGTCTTCGAAGTCAAGGAAGTCGCAAGCAAAGATTCGATAAAGGGGTTCTGGAAGTTTTTAAATTTTATAAACGGATAAAGGCCGGCAATGGCGCGTAATCATGGCGGTCTGCCACCTGGGGTGCTGTGTTGATCAAAGCAGTTGCATGAACAGGGGCAAGGTGAGAAAAGAGAGAAGGATGCCGGCCCCAACATGGCGGTGGTGTGTTCCGGGCAACCGGCGCAGTCCCATGCCGATCAGAATAAAGACGATGGTGAGGATGAAGTTTTCCATAGTGTCTGCTAATGGATGACGCTAATAAACCTCCTCACGAGTGGCGTCCGGCGGTATTGAACATTGAACAGAGATCCAGCCTTCTCTTCCGGGTATGATCCGCTCTTGAATGGAGGCGACAACAATATCTTCTTTTTTCACTCCTTTGACGATCTCGCCCAGGGGGACAAAAGAACAGCCTCTTCCTTTGGCAATTTTGATAAAATCGGCAAACATGGCTTTGTGGACAATCCCTTCCACTTCCGCGTGAATGGTGAGGATATTGAGCCGATCAGACCGGAGAGAGGAGAAAAGGTGCTCGTTGTAATTCTCCTCGGTGACACTCTGTTGCCCGATCAATTCATCATAGGTCGGCAGGGTCGTGGGTACCTGTGGGGTCCGGAGGATTTTTCCCGAGACCTGTGGATAAAAGATGCACTCTCCCCGGCAATCGGAGTTATAGAGAAAAGCGAACTTCTCCTTTTCCAGCAAGGCGGCATCCGTGCTGCGCCAGGCCGGGGCTGCGGAACAGGTTGGGTTATTGCCTGTTAACGACATGAGCGCCCCGGCCCCCAGGCTCAGCAGGGAGTGAATACGCGACGCTGGCATATCTTTAACTCCTGCCTGCCAGCCGTGATGATCCCAGGCATGTAAGCCAATCTCGTGTCCATCCCCGGCCGCTTGCTGAATGGCCGGGCCTGCTTTTCTGGCGATGGACGGCCCGGGCCAGAAGGTGCCTTTCAGCAGGATATCCCAGCCATAGAGGCTGGCGGCCTTGGTGCGCATCATCTTCAGCAGAAAGGCAGGGCGCAGCAGCCGCCACAGATGACGCCCCATATTATCCGGCCCGACAGAAAAGAAAAATGACGCACGGATATCATTTTCCTTGAGGATGCGGCACAGTTCAGGGACGCCAAGCCGGGTCCCGCGCAAGGTGTCCACATCGATGCGTAATCCTATCTGCATATCTTCACAATAATAACCGGATCTTAACAGAAATCATCCTGATGATGGATCTCAAATTCACCGGTTTCGACTGCCTGTTTCAGGAAGAAATCCAGGGTCTCTTCCACGGACTGCTCCAGGGTTATTTTCGGTTTCCAGCCCAGCAATTTTTCGGCCTTTTTGATGCTCGGTTTGCGGAAACTCACGTCTTCATACCCCTTGCCATAGAAGGTCCGGCTCTCGATATCCCTCATCCCGGCAAAAGGAGGAAACTTCTGGGCCAGGGGATGTTGTTTGAATTTTTCCACCAGGATTTCAGCCAGTTCGCGAATGGAGGCCTCGTTGTAGGGGTTGCCGATATTGAATATGTTGGACTCACAGACGTTGTCCTTGTTTTCAATGATGCGGAACAGGCAGTCAAGACCATCCTTCACATCGGTAAAGCATCGTTTTTGCTGGCCGCCATCCACCAGCTGGATGGGAGTGCCTTCCGCCAGATTGAGAATCAACTGAGTGATGACCCGTGATGAACCGATACGCGCCGATGCCAGGCTGTCAAGTCGTGACCCCAACCAGTTAAAGGGGCGGAACAGGGTGAACTGTAAACCCCTGGTGGCGCCGTAGGCCCAGATCACCCGGTCGAGCATCTGTTTGGAACAGGAATAGATCCATCGTTGCTTGTGAATGGGCCCCAGGACCAGTTGCGAGCTGTCTTCATCAAAGACACTGTCCTGGCACATGCCATAGACCTCGGAGGTGGAAGGAAAGAGGATCCGTTTTCCATACTTGGCGCAGTAGCGGACAACCCGGAGATTTTCCTCAAAATCAAGCTCAAAGACCCGTAGGGGGTTGCGGGTATATTCCGCGGGCGTGGCAATGGCTACCAGAGGCAGGATGATATCGCAGCGGCGGACATGGTATTCGATCCACTCACGCTGGATGGAGATATCGCCTTCCGCAAAATGGAAATTCGGATTATCCCCGAGGTGTTTGATATAGCGGGAACCAAGGTCCATGCCATGCACTTCATAGCGTCCGCTGTCCAGAAGATGTTCGGAGAGATGGCTGCCGATAAAGCCGTCTGCCCCCAGGATAAGGACTGATTTCTTGCGCTTCTGGGCGAGGATCTTTTTTACATCCGGCCCAAAATGCATCCCTTGCACCAGGGCGAGCTCGGTTACTAAACGGGTAGCGCTGAGGAAGAGTCCTTTTTCGCTCTGTCCGGTCTTGACCTGGATGGCTCCCTGGCCGCAGCTGACGATAAAGGGATTCTCCGAGAGCACGGTGCCGGGCTTTGCTCCATTGTTCTCCGCCAGGGACTCGACCTGCCAGAAGATCACCTTGCGGTTGCCAAGATAGCTGAAGGCCCCGGGATAGGGCTTGGTGACCGCCCGGACAAGGTTGCGGATCTCCTCTGCGCTTTTGCTCCAGTCAATCTCGCCATCTGCCGGTTTCCTGCCGCCATAATAGGAGGCAAGGGTCTTGTCCTGGACGGTTCGTGGCGCTGTGCCCTGGGCCAGTTTGGGGAGCAACTCCTCAAGAAGGAGAGCACTGGCCGCCGCCATTTTTGTGTGAAGGGTAAGGGCTGTATCATCCGAATCAATCGCTACCTTGCGCTGACCGACAATATCGCCGTCATCGGGCCTGGGTGTCATATAATGCAGGCTGACCCCGGTCTCCTTCTCCCCATTGATCAAGGCCCAGTTGACAGGACATCGTCCCCGGTAGTGCGGAAGAAGCGATCCATGCAGGTTCAGACACCCGGCTGGGGGAATGTTCAGGACCTCTTTCCCCACCAGATTACGATAGTAAAAGGAGAACAGGATATCAGGCTGCATGGCCCGAATCTTTTCAACCCAAAGCGGATGATTGATATTTTCCGGGGCATAGACCGGGATGTCATGTTGGGCTGCAAGCTCGGCCACGGAGCGGAACCAGATATTCTCCTCAGGATCATCTCCATGGGTAAAGATTGCGGATAACTCAAAGCCGGATTCCAGAAGTTTTTCGATACCAACACAACCTATCGTATGATAGGCAAGGACAATAGCTTTCATGTTTGTTCCACCAAAAGTATTTTTAAATTAAAGAACAATACAAAAAAATGTAATTACAATCGCTCGGGTTCGGCAGATTTTTTCCCCTCATTCTGTCGTCCGGTCACTTCCTGAACGAAATATCTGGGTCTGTCCCTTACATCATGATAAATGCGGCCGATGTATTCTCCCAGAAGCCCCATGGCGATGAACTGAGCGCCGATAAAGAAATAAACCAGGGCAAAGAGGGTGAAGACACCGCCGACAGCCCATTCAGCACCATAGATAATCCGCAGAATCAGGATCAATATCCCGAAACCAAAGCCAGTGGCAGAGATGATTCCGCCGACAATGGAGAGCAGGCGCAATGGATAGGTGGTCATGGTGGTGACCAGATCAAACATCAGGGAAATCAATTTGCCGAGACTGTATTTTGATTCACCTGAGCTGCGGGCGGCATGTTCCACTTCAACCTCTGTGGTTGTCCGGGCGAAACTGTTGGCCAGAACCGGGATAAAGGTGGAGCGTTCATGGCACATGAGCATGGCCTCGACAATATGGCGTTTGTACACCCTGAGCATGCAGCCATAATCGTGCATCATGACCCCGGTGGCTTTCTGCACCGCGCGGTTGATGATGGCCGATGAAGCTTTCCGAAAGAAGGAGTCGTTGCGCCGGGCCCGGATGGTTCCCACCACATCATAATCCATGGCCACGGCGACCAGTCGGGGGATCTCTTCGGGTGGATTCTGCAGATCGGCGTCAAGGGTGACGACCCAGTCGCCGCGCACATAAGTAAATCCGGCCATGATCGCGTTATGCTGCCCGTAGTTCCGATTGAGCAGGACCCCGATGACGGCATCTCCATTGCCGGCGGCGGCCTGGCGGATGATCTCAACCGATTGATCTTTGGATCCGTCATCAATGAGGATAATCTCAAATGAACGACCCATCTGTCGGCAACCGGCCAGGGTCCGGCGGATCAATTCAGGCAGGCAGGCCTCTTCATTGTAGACGGGGATGACAATAGATATTTGCGGATTTTCTTTCACAACAATGTCCTGCCTTTTCCAGAGGTTAGGGGCCGTAACGAAATAGTCATTAGATACCGCGGATCATTCCCTTGCGGCTCCCTGTGTCGCTTACCATGGATGGAAGCCAGACGGAAGTTGCCCTCGGGATATGAAGAGCGGTTACCATCCGGATGATAGCACTATTTTGCGGCCACAGCTTACCCTTTCTGCAGATAATCTTTGATCGCCGTGATAACATCCCTCACATCCTTTTCCGTCATGTCGGGGAAAAGCGGCAGCGAGCAGATACGTTCGGAATTCCACTCGGTGTCGGGCAGCATCCCTTCCTTGAACCCCATCTTTTCCCGATAATATTTTTGGAGATGGACGGCGCGAAAGTGCAGGCCGGTTCCGATATTTCTCTGTTTCAGACCTTCCATGAATTGATCCCGCCCGATCCCCTTTTTTCCGCTCTCCACCCGTACAATGAACAGATGCCAGCTGTGCACATGAGGATAATCGGGAAGTGCCAGGGGGGTAATCTCATCAATATCCTGCAGCGACTCATGATAGCAGGCTGCCAGTTCAGCTCGACGTTTGTTGAAGGCATCTACTCTTTCCAGTTGTTTCACGCCGAGGACAGCCAGCATGTCGGGAAGATTGTATTTATATCCCGGTTCGAATACCTGGGCCTGCGGCGAACGCCCCTGGCTTGAACGGTCATGGGCATCCATCCCCAGACCATGGAATTTCAGACTGCGCACCCTGGCCAGCAGTGCGGGATCGTCAGAACAGACCATTCCCCCTTCGCCGCTGGTGATGTTTTTTATGGGGTGAAAGGAAAAAATTGCGGTCCCTGTCCTGCCGATGGGCATATTACCGTATACAGTTCCGATGGCATGGGCTGCATCTTCAATCAGTGGGATCGAGTATTGAGCGGCGATGTTCCGCAGGGGCGTCAGTTCGACCGGGGCCCCTGCGTAGTGGACCGGGATAATCGCCCTGGTCCGTTCCGTGATTTTCTCCCGGACGGCCGCGGCCTCCATCATCAGGGTGTTGCGGTCAACATCAACAAAGATCGGTGTCGCCCCGGCGAGAACAATCAGGTTTACGGTAGAGACCCAGGTCATGGAAGGGGTGATGATTTCGTCTCCTGGCCCGATATCCAGGGCCTTGAGCACCACGTGCATACCCGCGGTGGCGGAAGAGAGCGCCACCGCTCCCTGGCAGCCGGTATATTCACAGATACGTTGTTCAAAGAGGCTGTTCCACGGGCCGGTGGTGATCCACCCCGAACGCATGACCTCGGCCACGGCGGCGATATCTCCCTCGCTGATGGAGGGCTTGGAGAAGGGAAGAAAGTCAGAACGCATGGGATTTTTTGGTTCCTTGTTATTGGCTGTCATACCTGAAAGATATTCTTTAACCCCGATGAACGGGATAAGTGCCTTTCGCAGATTATTTTCTTGGTGAAAAAAACAAGAAAATAATCTGCAAGGCACTAAAACCTAGCCACGATATAACCGTCTTGGCCACTGATATCAATACTTTTTGGCTGAGGAAGATCATGGCTCCATTTGTTGTAATTTCTGGCCTTGGCGATCAAGATTATCTTACCTGGATTGGCCAGGATTTTGTCCCTGGTCTGGGCCAGATTGAGCAGGCGGCCTTGGGCATCTTGGTAGCCAAGGCCATAGGAGACTTCACCGGCATAAGGCACCAGCAGGATATCTGCCCGTTTCAAGAACCAGCAGGCTGCCCGCAGGGATGTCTGATCAGAGAGAATCACGGTATCGGCTGTGATTCCCTGTATATGTTGGAGCAGGATCCCGGGCGATTTTTTCTCGATGGTCTGGTCGGGCATGAGGAAGGGGGCCACGCAGAGGAGAAGGACGGGGCTCAAGCCAAAGAGGATGATTTTTTTCTGCCAATGCCGAGAACGAGCGGCTGCCAGCGGCAGCAGGGTCATGGTTGTAAGAGCGATCAGGGCCATCAGCCATTGCCAACTCTCGGCATAGGGTGGAGTAACGTTGCCTGCTCCGAAAAATTGGATCAGGATAAAGGTCAGGGTCAAAAGGCCAAAGATGAAGGCTGCCACGGTGGCGCCGATCTGGAATGGCCGACGTCGTTCCGTACGCAGCAAGGTAAGGAGGCTGAGGCTGACCAGGATGGCAAAGGGCGGAAAGCAGGGCAGAATATAGGTCACCAGTTTGCCTGAGGACAGGGAAAAAAAGAGAAAGGGCAGGCAGAACCAGGCCAGGCAGAAAGCGATAAGTTGCCTGGCCTCGGGGCGCCTGCTGCCCGTATTCAGACCGATTCCGGCAGCAGGCAGCAGAAAGGTCCACGGCAGGAACAGGGCGGGAGCAGCCATGAAAAAGTACCAGAATGACTGCGAGTGCTGGGCTGTCTGTCCACCCAGGAAACGTTGGACATGCTCGTGCCAGAAGAAGAAATTCCAGAAATCCGGTTCCTGGCGGTGGATGGCCAGACTCCAGGGCAAGGCGGTCAGGACGGCGGCGATAAGCGGCAGCCAGGCGAGGCCCAAGAGATCGCGCCAGCGCCGCTGCCAGACAAGATAGGCCCCCATGGTCAGGGCTGGTACCACCAGGGCCAGAAAGCCTTTGATCAGAAAGGCGAGACCGCAACTGATTCCGGCCGCGATCAGGAACCAGCGCCTGCGGGAAGAACCACGTTCGGCCTGGCTGGCCAGAAAAAAACAGGTCATGGTCAAGGTGAGGGTGGCGGCGAACATGGAATCCAGGACGGCGAAGGTGCCGACGATGGGCACTTCCAGGCTGGTGAGAAAAACAAGGGCGGCGACTGGCCCGGCCCATACCTCATCCCTGGGGCTGACCTGGCGGAGCAACAGCATGATCAGCAGGGCGCTTAAACCGACACTCAAGGCCGAGGGCAGACGAACGGCAAAGGCGTTTTCGCCGAAGGTCAGGATGGAGGCTGCGTTCAGCCAGTAGCCCAGGGGTGGCTTTTCAAAGTAGCGCAGACTATTGAGATGGGGGCTTACCCAGTTGCCGGAGGCGATCATCTCCCGAGGGATTTCACCATAACGGGTTTCATCCGGCGCCATGAGCGGCCGGATCCCTAGGGGCAGCAGGTAGATACTGATGAAAAGGCCCAGTAAGAAGATATAGAGTTTGCTTTGAGTGGTCATGAACAATGGGCCGAAGAGAGTGGCTCCTCCACATGGGAATGAGGTTGTTTTGTTGACAGGGTTTCAAGGGTGTGACCCTGTGGCTTGGAGTTTCTTTGACAGATCTGCCTATGACGGATATTTTGCCAGCTGCTGTTCGGGAAGAGAGATACTTAAAGCACTGGCCATGTCCCGGAGAGGACCTTGTTCATTTGTCAAAGCGGTCAAGTATCCGTTCGTGGTACTCCGGCGCAAATGCCCGTCCCTGAGTGGACAATCTCCACAAATCATCTATATTGAGCCTTGTCAAGCAGAATCTGGATGGCTTTTTTTCTCCGGTGAGCATTGAATGGAATGAGTGCAGAAGGACAACTGATGTTTTTTCTGAGTATATCTTCATGTTCCCGTATCCTTTTTTGCCCTGAGAGCGACAGATTTCCTGCCGTATGGAGACGTTTCGGTAAAGGAAAAATGAGAGAAAAGAGGGTTGACTTGTTCTCATTTTCGGATAATGTCATGTCTGGATAGCGGGGAACCACACACATCGAAATCCCGGAAGGCTATCGAGTCAATGTCGGTATCTATACAAACATGGCCGTTGGTCGTTTTATCCTTATCATCTATCTTACCGTTCAAGGGGTAAAACTTTAACGTCATTCAGTACCTTGAACATTCGATCTCAGGAACTCATCCCTTAGTATGTCCCAAGACGATGTCGTCAGATATCAGAGTAAGCAGACGGAAAGGCAACCTGACGCTGGTTCTTGAGAAGTAAGAGAGTTAAATATCCGGGTATTGCTTGTTTGAAATGATCGCCTGATTGACAAGGACTGTTAATTAGGCGATAACAATCTGTTTACCGGTGAATGAGCGCATCACGTATGATCAGCTGATGATGCGCGCACTTGTTATCTGCCTTCACTGACCTGTGCATGCCTTTGTGTCGAGGGTTGAGTGAGCTTCAGGAGGTGAACACCTGGATTTTTCATTGTCTTTACTTGAGAGGAAGGAATTGATTTTGCATCCCTCCTGAAAATATTTGCGAGAAAGGAAGTTCTTATCATGCAAAAGAAAAAAGGATTGATGGGAAGGTTCCTTCTTGTCCTGCTGGCTGCTGTTGCCGTTATCAGGGTGGTGAGTCTGCCGGTTGCTGGTATCTGTGGTGAACATAGTGAAATACAGGGGAATTCCGGTGCAGAGATAACCGCCCATCCACTCAGTCTCCGCAATGCTGCCGTCCTCGGCCTGGTGGAAGGCGCCACCGAATATCTGCCGGTGAGTTCGACCGGTCATCTGATCCTGACAGAGAATATTCTGGGCCTTGTCGATGATCCTGCAGCCAAACGGGCTGCCGATGCCTATGCCATTGTCATTCAGGCGGGAGCGATTCTGGCGGTTCTGGGATTGTATCGAAAGCGGATCAGGCAGATGCTGTTGGGGCTGCTGGGCCGGGATGCAGCCGGCAAGCGTCTGGCCGGGAATCTGGTGCTTGCCTTTCTGCCGGCGGTCGTGGTTGGACTCTCATTTGAGCATCAGATCAAGGCACGATTGTTTGGGCTCTGGCCTGTGACTGCGGCCTGGTTTGCAGGCGGAATATTCCTCGTTTTTCTGGGCAGGAGGCGAGCTCAAGCAGTATCCGGGCACGGCGGGGGCGGCGCCGGCCTCTCCCTTGAATCCTTCGGGTGGCGTCAGGCCCTGGGGATCGGCCTGATACAGTGCCTGGCCATGTGGCCGGGGGTCAGCCGCAGTCTGGCAACCATTGCCGGAGGGCTGCTGATGGGGGCAGAACTGGGGGCGGCAGTGGAGTTCAGCTTTCTCCTGGGACTGCTGACCCTGGGTGCGGCAACTGTCTATGAGGCATATCGGAACGGCGCCATGATCATGGCAAACTTCGGTCTGGTCGGACCCCTTCTCGGTTTTGCCTGCGCCTTTGTCTCGGCCTGGGTCTCAATCAAGTGGATGGTCAGCTTCCTGCAGCGAGGGAGTCTGGCCGTGTTTGGCTGGTATCGGATTGCGCTGGCCCTGCTGGTGGCGGCACTGCTGTTGGCCGGGGTGGGATTGCATACTTGATAGTGGCTTTTTCAGTATTGTTGTGAATGCTGCCCTGCAGGGTTGTATTTTATCTGATAAGTTTTATTGCAAAAATTAAGTGTCCTCCTTGATTTGTTCCTCCTGATTTATTCTCGATAGAGAACGAGTAACTATTGCGTACTCTGTTGCTCTCGCACATATTGAGAAGCGGTTTGCCGACCTGGAGTCCCTCTTTTCGGGCCGACCCTGGTTGCCGTGGCGGGCGTCATGTGCTCAAAGTGTACTTTTCCCCGAAGGAGGGTGTTGCCCATGTTTCACTGGCTCCGTGATCATCGCCGTGCCGAGGCGCGAAAGCGCCCCTTCCCGCCTGAGTGGGAGGTCTTTATACGCACGAACATGGCCCACTACTGCGTGCTTGATGACGCCGAGCGCGCCGAACTGCGCGCGATGATGCAGGTCTTCCTGGAGGAGAAAAACTGGGAGGGGTGCGGCGGCCTCGACCTCACCGATGAGATTCGCGTCACCATTGCGGCCCAGGCATGTCTGCTGCAACTGGGACTTCCCCACGACTACTATCGCAATGTGGAGTCGATTCTGGTCTACCCCTCCACCGTTGTCGCCCCCGAGCACCACCCCGGTTTCTTCGAGCGGGTGGACGGCCCGGTGGAGGCCTCGGTTCCCCTCCTGGGCCAAGCCTTCACCCGGGGTCCGGTTATCCTCGTGTGGGACGCTGTCCTCCATGGCGCCCGCCACCCCGAGCAGGGTCATAATGTGGTCTACCACGAGTTCGCCCACAAGCTCGACATGCTCGACGGAGCCGCCGACGGCACCCCGCCTCTCGCCGACCGCGACCAGCTCGCCGAATGGGTGGCCGTGTGCTCCCGCGAATTCCTGCGGCTAAGCCGCCTCGCCGAGAAGGGCCGTAAAACCTTCCTCGACGCCTATGGCGCGAAGAACGAGGCCGAGTTCTTCGCCGTGGCCACCGAGACGTTTTTCGACCGCCCCCTCGCCCTCCAGGGGCACGCCCCCGACCTCTACAATGTCCTCAGCGCCTACTACCGTCAGGATCCGGCAGGGCGCGTGAACCGCACCTGCCCCGTGGAAGAGTGAGCGGCCGTCTCATGCCATTTTTTAAATGCACCCCTGTCGGGCGCTTTTCGACTCTCTATTCCGTTGTTTTACCGTCGAAGTGTTCGTCGTCCGTCTCCGCTTCAGCGCGGGTATGGTGGACAACGCAGTCCCGATGATTCGGCGGAGCATAGAGCGTATAGAGCTTCAGGGGAACACTGCCGATATTGATGATGTTGTGATCCGTCCCGGCAGGGACGAGCAGGGCGAATCCTGCGCTGATCACCGTGGGAACACCATTGAGAATGGCCTCGCCGATCCCTTCCTCTACACGAAAGAACTGATCGAGCTTGTGAGCTTCCATTCCGATCTCTTCCTTGGGCTTCAAGGACATGACAACGAGCTGACAGTTCCTGGCCGTGTAAAGCACCCGGCGAAAGTCTTCATTCTTGATGGTGATGTCTTCAATATTTTGTATAAAACCTTTCATGGTAACTCCTCCATCTGGCGATTTTCGCTTGCCTTTATGTTTGCATCTAGATCAAATAACTTGCATAGTGGGGGCTGACACTCATTTAATGGGCCTTGACGGCAAGTTAAGGCCGGAGCTGTTTCATCATCTCGCGCATGAACGCCGGGAGATCGGCCGGCTGCCTGGATGTGATCAGATTGTCGTCAACAATCACCTCCCGGTCCTCATAGAGCGCGCCGGCCTCTTTGAGCTCATCAGCCACCGGCTTATAGCAGGTGGCGCGTCGCCCCTTTAAAAGATCAGCTCGGACCAGGATCTGCGGCCCGTGACAGATAGCGGCAACCGGTTTGTGCCCCGCAAAAAAATTACGGGCGATCTCCAGGGCTATCGGCTCTTCTCTCACCACTGCCGGCGCCGCTCCCCCGGGCAGGAGCAGAATTGCGTAGTCGTCAGGATTGACCTTGTCAAGGGTCATGTCGACGGCGACTTCGTAGCCGTGTTTGCCTGTGATGGTCCCGCGGCTCAGGGAGGCCACTACCACTTCAACGCCTTCCTCCTGCAGCCGGTAGTAAGGAACCAGCAATTCAGAGTCCTCAAAATGGTCCGCACTTAAAATTAAGGCCTTCATATCTCCTCCGTAAGTGAATGTCGATTTTTTGCTCTTCAATCTTGGATCCCGTCTACTTAAGACGAGTCTCGACTGCTTTCCAGTCAATGTTTTTGAAATAATCCTCAATATAATCGGCCTTTTTCAGCCCGTAATCGAGCATGAAGGCATGTTCAAAAACATCCATGACCAGTATCGGCATGCAGCCTGCCGGATGCCCCGTATCATGTTCATTGATCCAGCAGTTAAAGAGCCTGCCGTTGATATTGTCCTGGTAGAGAACGGCCCAGCCAATGCCGCGCATGGTCCCGACAGCCTTGAAATCCTTTAGCCATGCCTCGATACTGCCAAAATCCTCAATCTTCTTGCGCGCCAGCCGGCTTTTGCCGTCGACCACTCCATCTCCACCCAGGGTATCAAAGTAGTATTCATGGAGCCGCATGCCGTTGAACTCCCAGCCGAGTCGCCGCTTCAGTTCCGCAAACTCGGGGGTCGCGACCTTTTCTTCTTTGAGTATCTGTTTCAGGGCATCCAATATCTTATTGGTATTGGCCACATACCCTTCATAGAGGGTAAAGTGATTTTTCAGCAGCACCTCACTGAACCCTGCCATTCCGATAAGCCTGGTATAATCTTTTGCCGTGTACGTCATAAGAGCTTCTCCTTTTTCAGGTGGTTGCCGATTAAGGGAACGGTCTGGCACATTAAATAAACAGCCGGTCCCACAGATTTCAGTCGGTAAATTTTGACATTATGGTGGATGCTGTGATTTTACTTATCTGTCTCAGCCATGAGATTCTGAATTAATGAGTATTCCTAACTGAAGAATTGCCAAAGTGAAAATAGAATTACCAATAAAAAAAGGGAATCGATAAGGTGAGGCGCTTTTAATGTATATAAACCGTCATCAATTTTTGATAAATTTCTGATCCACCGTGGTTTGTATTGATCTAACACTTGAACGCGGTCATCAATTGCCTTGGCCGCTCTTCTCCCACTTTCGACGGCCCCCTCAATACTCCAGACCTGGGCTTGGGTCTGAGTATGGGCCCCGGCTAAAAAGAGATTGGCAACAGGAGTCTTCTGGGCAGGAATATAGGCTTGGGTATTAGTTGTCGTGACCCATTTGGGCTGCGGATGTTTAATTCCATCTTTGGAAAATTCCCATTCATGCCAGACTTCAACGTTTAGCAAGGTAAATTCTTTTAATCCTTTGCCATTGTTAGCTTCGCGAATTAAATCATCGAGGGCTCCGCAACTCAGGATTTGCGCTTTCACCTCTTCAATAAATTCTTCTCTGCTGCAATTATTGACCGGTTTATGATAAAGGCGTCCCGGCACACTGCTGATACATGATGTGCCGGTCCACAGAGATTTAATATTTTGTCCGAGATCTACTGCTCGATCCCACACTTGTTCCTGGGCAAAAAGAGTTAAATTAAATTCGGAATCGCTTACCACTACAGCCATTCTCTGACGCGGAAATTTGATGGCATCGCCAAAGGCCAATCTAAAAGAGACTTGGACGTGGGGTCCATCCTGGGTAAGCGCCTTAAACAGTCTTAATTCCTCTTGTCTTTCCAGCTCCGGAGTGGCGCTTAGAATATCAGCTGTGGTGAACGGATTAATAGCCAAAATATAAATTTCACCTTCAATCTCTTCATCGCCACAGTAAGCCGCGCTGATACTGATCCCATTAAACTCCAATCTGGTGAGGCCTTTCTTCAAGATAAATTGTACTCCTTTATCTCGCAGGTGCTTGATCCACGGAGTAAACCAGTATTCACCGCTAGGTCCTTTTAACAACAACCAGCCGTCCCCGGCACCTTGTGACCAGGCGGGACCATCCTCATCTGCTTTATGCTCATGTGCAGGTGTGGTGATCAGTTGCTTTCTGAAAAAATCACCGGTGGTGTGGAGTGACACCTTCGACCAGTCCGAGCCAATCCAGGGCCCGAAGCAAGAACGCCAGGTTTTGTAGGCCATATCGCTCATTAAAGGTTTCCAGGCCTCAGCGGCATTAATTTTGGCATATTTAATCTGACTGCGCTTATTTGCGGTCCAGGACTTCAGCATCAGGTAAGTCCATTTAATAAAATCCCATTTATCCATTCTGAACATTTTAGGAATACTTTTCAGTCCTTCATCATAAAACTGAGCTTTTGCCCTATCCGGGAAAATGCCGAAGTCGATCGGTCGCGACAGGGCCAGATCATAGATACTGCCTTGATCATTGAAAGGAATCTGCTGCATTATATCGAAAGTATTATGATACCAGGAGCCCATGCCGTGCCAGGAATATTCTGTCGGCATGTTATTGTGGCTCAGCCTCGAACTGCGGAAAAACCCACCGGCCTGATCATTAACTTCATACACGGCCACGCTGTATCCTAATTCGGCTAATTCATGGGCAGCGCTTAATCCAGCGATGCCCGCGCCAAAAATGACAATTTTTTGCATTATAACCCTCTTCGATAACCAATTTTTTCATACAAGAGAGCAGGAGTACCGACCTTGCTATTGATTTTTTTTTATTGAGACTGTTGCTGTTGATTTACTTCCTTCTCGAAGCCTGGGAGGATTGCTTGAAAAAAAGCATTACGAATCAGATTGGCGATTATCTGTAAGATGCTGGTATGGGGATCACCCACCGGGCCTGAAATATCCGTTTCAGTGGCCACTTGCTGACGTGGACGATTTTTCAGTAATTCGGTAACGACTTTCACAGTTCCCACATAAAGTTTATGAAAGATGCTCTTCTCGTCAGCGTTGCGCATATCAGTGACTTCCATGTTTTTGAAGATGGGTTTGACATAGCCCTGGACTTCAAAGTTTTTGATCGATATCTCAGAGAAGAATGAAAATTCTCCTTTTTTGATATCAAATTTGCCGTAAGCCTGAAAAATATCACTCATGGCTCTCAAGTCTGTATTTTCGATGGCTATTTTCATGCTCAGGTCCGGGCTCTTGCTTTCCGGTCGGATGGTACCGGTAATTTGAGTATCACCTGAGCCTAAAAAACGTCCATGCAGCTGAAATGCCGAGGAACCATCAGTAAGCTGATTGCTGAAATTCTTTACGGTTGCATCGATATGATCGGCATAAATACGGATGTTTGGATCGGCGGTCTGATTTAAATATCCCAGTGTACCCTTGATCTTCACGAGGTCGACCTTAATTATTGCGGTGGGGGCATTGCTCATCTCTGTGGCAGCCTTGGTAACCTGTTGCACCTGTTGCTGTTGTTTGGCCTCGGTATCAGGGCGAAGGTCGTAATCAGCATCAAGACCTGTGAGTTCAATGGTCTCTAAGTGGATCAAGCTTTTTTTAGCGGCAAATTCCATATTTCCTGTGGCTGACATTGCCCCTTTCCGAATGTCAATGTTCTGGCGGTGCATGATCGGTTTGAAATAATGGAGGTCGATGTCTCTGAGGTCGGCTCTGCCTTTAAAACCAATTCGTGGTTTCTGGAGAAAATTGGCATGACCATCCAGATGAAGATGACCCTGCTCAAAGATGGCTGCGCTGGCAATTACCGGTGAGGGATAGGTAT
Organism: uncultured Pseudomonadota bacterium; assembly: GCA_963776835.1. Lineage (GTDB taxonomy): Bacteria > Desulfobacterota > Desulfobulbia > Desulfobulbales > Desulfocapsaceae > UBA2270. The sequence goes on along the minus strand of CAVZOB010000007.1, from coordinate 167,591 downwards.
GATCGGGGGTGAAAATATTTCGGATATTGGTGGCATAAAGAAATATGTCACTGACCTGAAGGGGCGGATTAGGACCTTCATCTATATAAGTCAGTTCACCATTATTAATCTTAAAAACATCAATCTTCAGCGGGTAAACCGCCGTGAGAGCATCCTGCCAACCTTTGCGTTCCAAAGGAATCTCACTTTGTGCCTCTTTTTTGACCTGCTTCAGATTGATGTAGAGTTTGGGGCGGTCAATTAAAAAATCACCTACCAGCCTTCCTTTGATAATTGCCCTCCAATGAATACTGGCATGAAGATGCTGGATATTGGCAACTGGGGGCTTGGGATTTCCATTCTGGATGAGGACGAGATCATCCAGAGTCAAAGACATACCGATGGGATGGAAAAAAGCTTTGCCTACACTGACCGTATAACCCTTCAGATTCTGATTCATCCGCCGTTCGGCATACTTACGTAAGTAACTAATATTTATTAAATAAGAAAGAACGGTGAGCAGTACCAAAAACCCGACAATCACTAGGGTCCATTTCCAGACCCGGCTTTTAGGGAAGCGAATATTGACCATAATGTCTCCGAAAGTAAGCCATGACGAATTAAATTAATTAGAGCCCGGTTCCGGTAAAGGTGCCGCCGCCGGCATCGTGTAATACTGCTCTATTGCGGCCCTGATCAAAGCACGACTTTGCTCGACTGTGATGTTGGCCATTGATTCCACGTGCTTGGCAGCAGCTGCCAGAGCCTCATTCTTGATGCCTTGGCGAAACCAGCGCGAGAAATCACCCTGCTGTAAATGGTAGCGCCAGGTTTCATCATCAATCCCATCTCCAATCTGCAGAAACAACATTAAATTTTGTGCCCTCAGATTCAGATTGTGCTGCGGGTCATGGAAATAGAAGCTGCGATCCGGCGGCAGTTGCCCTTCAGCATATTTCCGCAGATGTCTGACCCGCGTCATTTTGGAGGGATGAACCCTGACTTTGAGCGGAGGAACTTTACTGTCTTTCAACCATAAAAGGAATTCGCCGGGTTTCAGGGAAGCATCTATTGAGGGCAGGGGTTGTTTGATGGTGCGGATAAAGCTGGTGAGCATATCTGGACCATTGGCCCCTAGCGCCAGCACAGTGTTTATCTGTTCCAGCAGGGCTTGCGAGAGTAGATCCGGATGGACGGTGATCAGCACCACATTAATTAACTCTTCAGGAAGGGTATCATGTGGCGGCAACCATTCGGCCGGCAGCAGATGATGGGCCTCATCAAGAAGCAACCAGTGCGGATGGCCGGTCAGCGAGCGCAGCTTTAATAATTGTGTCAGCAGGCGTAAGAAAAACAGCGGTCGATCGGGAATGGCCAATCCCGTCAGGGACACGACGGCATTGGCCTCGGGATCTTCCAGTAATCGCAGGATATCCTCCTCATGAGGAGCACTCTGCGGTCCGCCGAACATGACCGCACCCTCAAGCCCTTCATAATCACCTTCGGGATCAATTATACAGAATTGATACTGCTGTTCCTGCAGAGATTCGACAATACGGGTGGCGACAGTGGATTTGCCACTCGCCGAGGGGCCGCAGATCAAGACGCTCTGGCCGTATGGCGATAGCACCACGTCCTGGTTGTCGCTGGTGCCTATAAGCAGATGATGCCGCTGCACCCGGACATTTTCACCGACCAGATCATTGGCAATCAGGTTATTGATTAATTGGCAGACCCCGAGGCCATGATTACCGATGGTAGTAATATCAGTCCTCTCTTTAAGGGCCGGCAGGGCGTTAGCCACCGCGACGGATAATTCACATATACCGAGAAAAGCATGGTCATTCTCGGCGTCGCCTACGCCGACCACATTATGCGGCGACATATTCATTGCCTGCAGGGCTGCCAGCAAGCCGCTGGCTTTATTAATGCCAGCGGGCAGGATCATCACCGCTCCTTTATTGAAGATGACCTGCAGTTCTAAGCCGAGGTCATGAATGGTCTCTAAAACGGCGGCCTGATAGGACTCCCAGGTAGCGACAATGACCCGGCCGACTGAAATGGACTCAACATTTTTGGCGCTCAAGGCCTGAATGAAGTGGTCGCCAGGTGGTTCTGCCAGCGGTTTTTCTTCCTTGGTTGCAGGGTGGTAGAGTAAGCCGCCATTTTCGGCCACGATCCATTCGAATAAGTCAATCTCGGGGAAGATACTTAATAAATGCGGCAATTGACGGCCGGTGACCATAATCAGGCGACGACCAGTGGCCAGCAGTTGCCGGAGCGACTCCACCGTGGTGCTATCGACGCGACCCTGCATGGCCAGAGTGCCGTCATAATCAGTCGCCAGAACGTGATATCGCATTGGCCCGCCTCATTGATTCGGGTTATAGCTGGCGAATTGCTGCCAGATGATCTCCCTTGTTGAGTGCTGTTAGGATCTTTCCTTTATCAGTATCAGTCATCCGTTTTTTTCTGTTGGCGGGTCTGGGCCGCCTTTTTGGCGGAGGCAGAGCGCTCAGCGGCAGGCCTCGCAGCCGCGGCGGCACCGCCTTTGCGGCCACCTTTCTTGGCCGGTTCTTTATTAACCGGCTGTCCTTGGCCGGAACCACTTTTTTTGCCGCCACCGGTCATTTTGTTAACAGTAGCCCATGCCCGCTTTTCCGCCTCTTCTTCCGGGACGCCACGGTCTTTATAACCTTCTTCGATATGCTCGGCCTGGCGTTTCTGCTTGTCGGAATATTTGGACTTGTCTCCTCGTGGCATATCAAAATCCTCCTTGATGATCTTCCATGGGGAACGGTTTAACTATTGATTTTATGATAACCCGTTATTTCTTTTTTACATTCTCCAGATCGCTGTTGGCCGGTCCGGTTATCACCTGTCCAAGTCGGTTAAATCTTGAGCCATGACAGGGACAATCCCAGGTCTGTTCCAGACTATTCCAGCTGACGATGCAACCGAGATGCGGACACATTGCTGAGCGTTCATGGAGAACACCCTGCTCATCACGGTAAATGGCCAGTTTGGATATGCCGGAACGTATAATAGCACCATGGCCCTGGCCAATCTCCTCGCGTGAGCCAACATCGCCACCGCTCAGATAGTCTTCTACATACTGGGCGGCCACATTGAGATTTTCCTTGGCAAAGCGCAGAGATGCGCGCAGACTCTTGCGTGCCGGATCGTAAAGCGGCACCCAGGGGCATTCGCGGCCTAGTATCAAGTCTGTGATAAGAATCGCGCCAATCGTGCCATGGGTCATGCCCATGCCGGAATCACCCGTGATAATGTAGACATTCTCCGGGTCGCCTGGATTGCGACCGATAAAAGCAACGCCATCGACTGGTTCCATGACCTGCCCGGACCAGCGCAGCTCGATAGCGTCAATCATCGGAAATCGGGTGCGGGCCCATGCTTCCAGAGCGGCGTGGCGTTCGGCCCCATTATCGGCCTGTCCTGTTTTGTGATCTTCGCCGCCGACGATTAATACGTCATAAGGAGTTGCTGTCCCCGCAGAAACGCTGTGCACTCTGATATAATGATAGGGCTCGGCCGTATCCCAGTAGAGAGCTTTGGTCACCGAACCTTGCGGGATGCGGGCCCCGATAGCATATGTGGTATAGGAAGCCTGCTTGGTGTGAATGGCCACCAGATTGTTGACCGGTGTATTCGTAGCGATCACCAGGGCTCCGGCGGTCACTTTATGGCCCTGGCTGGTCTCGACTCGCGCTTCGGAGCCGCCCTCCATTTTGCTGACATGCGTGCCGGTGAAGATGTGGCCGCCGTCGCGTTCAATAGCCTGCCTGAGTCCGTTTAGATACTTTAAGGGATGGAACTGGCCCTGCCGCGGAAAGCGCAGACACATGCCGGTATCAAAGGAGACAATCGGCGCCCGTCCGACCTTTTCTACCTCCATAAGGCCGGCATGATGGGCGGCCATCAATTCCCGCTCGAGCACATCTGTGGACTCGTTGGGCGGGACAAAAAGATAGCCATCCAGACGGTCAAAATCACAGGCAATGCCCTCTGTCGCAATGATTGTTTCAATGCGATCAATGGCGGCGGTATGACTGTCGGCCGCCAACTGCGCACCCTTATCGCCATGCAGCCGTTCGATCTCAAAATAGCGGTCGTCAATGGCATTGGTCAGGTGTGCGGTGGTCCGTTCTGTCATCCCCCCGCCAATATGACCATCATCCAGGACAATCACTGACTTGCCGGCCCGGGCAAGCAGATAGGCTGTGGTCATGCCGGCTATCCCGGCCCCGACTATACAGACATCGGCATGCATATCCTTGCTGAGAGGAGATGCTTCCGGCACTTCAGCTGTTTCCATCCAAATCGATGTGGTTTGTCCCGAGTTGTTATCCATGGCTGCATCCCCTGTAAATTTTATCGGATCTTTTTGGTGGGAATGGTGCAAGCTGTTCTTCAGCAAGAAGAGGCGGTAGAGAAAAAAATCTCCGCCACCTCTTTGCCCTGCCACTATGTAAATAATTTATATCTATTTATTTCATGTCCGAGTGATCGACATTATACCGCCTGTCGAGATCTGTCCGGTAGGTTTCACTGTCCATATCAGGCCAGTGGTTGTCATCAAAACCTGGTTCATCTTTTAACTGCTCCTTGGTGACATTAAGAATCAACTCGGTATCATCGAAAAACATATCTTTATCCCGTTTGAACTGAAAGGCCGACAATGGCACGGCATGCATCTTGTCACCGAGCCCGAGGAAACCGCCATAAGCAACAGCGACATAACGGACCTTACCCGTGGAATCAAGCATAATGTCCTTAACTTCGCCGATGTCTTCCCCTTGGGCGTTTTTAACATCCTTGCCGATCAGCTTGGAGCCCAAAATAGAATAACCGCCACGCATGGTGCTGTCACTCTTAGCCATATTACCGCTTTGTGTTGTGGTTGTAGTGGTGTGGGTGCTTCTGGTATTGTCTGCTGCAAAACCGGGCGCGGTGGCAAACAGAGCGGTAACAACAAAGACGCTGAGTCCGTAATACATTCTGGAATATTTTTTCATAACTATCCTCCCTATGTTAAATATGAAAAGTATGTATTGCCTTTACTGACATCGGGATAGGGCATAGTCCTAGCCAGTAAAACCTGAGCAGACAAGTGATAGCTCGATTATTGATATTTGTTCTCAAAATCGGAAACCTGTCTTTCGGCTTCATCTTTTTCAATACCATAACGTTCCTGTATCTTACCGATCAGTTCTTCACGCTTGCCATCGATGACATCGAGGTCATCATCAGTGAGCTTGCCCCATTGTTGTTGGGCTTTTCCACTGGCTTGTTTCCACATTCCTTTGATTTGATCCCAATTCATGATATTCCTCCTTGTTATATTTGACCTTCGATAATCCACCCCATGTGGATATCAGAAAAAACAATGCCAGCAGGGCCAACTGCTTTAAAATATTATATAAAGGAAAGATTAACTGACTTGCTTTATTCGTGAGACGGTTGCAGTCTGGTGCACCTAAAGAATAATGCAAGCCTTGTGCCGATTTTTTATTTGCCATAATACCAACACCATCTTCTTGAAATTTTAATAATTTCTTGTGATCATTGCCAGGCTGGCTGTTATCAAGAATTAGATGTTAAGGGTTATATGTAACCAAATGGCCATATTTCAACAACGCGGTAAGGCAAAGACAAACCTGCCACCCGATACGGAGCAGATCTGGAAGCTGCACCTTGCAGATATTGCCACCAGGTATTGATCGTGCGCTTAATCCGGCCCGACAGTTCAGCCCTTTACTCGCGGCTCAGTTCTGAATAATTTCAGTAAATCGGCGTTAAGTTCATCCTTGTACATATGAGCAAGACCCTGGAGGCTCCAGGTTGGATCTTCGGGAGGCGCCCTTGACCAATTCGGCTGAGCGCAGAGCAGCGCCGATCGGCTCTATCTCTGTTCCTTGGGGGCTGCTTTTGAGCCATATGTGTTTGAATAGACCCAGGTAAACTCAGCGCCGAGCAGAAAGATCTGTGCCCCAAAATAAACCCACGTCAATAAAATGACCAGCGACCCGGCGGCGCCGAAACCGGATGCTACACTGGCTTTGCCCAGATAGAGACTGATGAGCAGTTTGCCGGTGGCGAACAGGAAAGCGGTGACTGCCGCCCCAATCCACACATCCCGCCAGGCGATTGTAGCCCTCGGCATAAATTTATAAATCAGCGCAAACAGGATAGTGGTAATAGCAAAGGTAATAGTCACATCCAGGGTATGCAGGACTACTTCCCAACCTACGATCAGGCTGCTGAGCCATTTGCCGAAGGCGGCGATGGCAGCGCTGATTACGAGAGAAATCAGCAGGAGAAATCCTACGCCCAGCACCAGGCCGAAAGAGAGTAAACGTGTGTGTAACAAGTGCCATAAACCGCTTTTTTGGGTAGGGACGGAAACACGCCAGATGCGGTCAAGATCGCTTTGTAATTCGCCGAACACAGTGGTGGCCCCGATTATCATGGTAATGACGCTGCCCGCTATAGCCAGCATACTATGAGCGGGCTCATTGGCGTTTTTCAGCAGGCCCTGTATGGCGATTGCTCCTTCCAGGCCGATGAGGTTTTGGATCTGGCCGATAATTTCGCCCCGGGCTGCTTCCTGGCCAAAAACAAGGCCGGCCACCGCAATGGCGATTATCAGCAATGGTGTAATTGAAAACAATGTGTAGTAGGCAATCGCTGCCCCCATGCTCGGGGCATAATCATCCACCCAGGCCGTTATGGAATTTTTGATCAGGTCCAAGATCTGTTTGAGGTGCATACTATCTCCTGTAAAAGGGCCATTTCCATCCATGTATTGCAACTGCCGGCTTTGGCTTTTCTTCCTCCTGTTAAGTGCGGATGGCGAGTTAAAGTTGGGGCTGTTTCATAAAGACGGGAATATGGCAGCTTTCATGGGTCGCCGGTATCTGGTAAACTCCCCGCTACCTTCTCATAACAGATGACTCGTTTTCCCTGCATTACCCAAGTAGTACATGTTGCTTCTTGCGTGTTCCATCTCCTTTTTTGGTGGATGTTTTGGGATTTCGCTCAAACCAGAGTTTTCTTCAGATCATTTACCTTTATTGACCACCATAAAAAAGGAAGAGAAGAGACGGTCCTGCTAAGGGAGCGCACTTCTCCTCCCTGGGATTCTTTACTATCTCAAATTTTTTCTGATTTTTTGTTTTTCCTGCTCAAACTTGGTCATGATAGAATGTAGCTCGTCACTGTCGAAAGCCTTTTCAGCACTTTTGAATATATTGTTTTCTTCCTCTTTGATATGATGATCGACCAGCTCTTTGAATACCCTCATTTTGGCAGCCCATTTATCATCACCCTTCGGCATTTTGTCCAGTTCCTTTAAGACAAGCTCACTCACATGATGTTCCTCCATGCCTTCCAGAGCATCTTCACGAGCCTCCTCCATTTCCATTAATGGTCTATAAAAAGTACCTTCTTCGGCTTTCATATGGGGCACCAGCTCTTCCTTCAGCTGTTCAAATAATTGTTCCCGCTTCTTCATTTTTGAGCCATTTTCAGTAGTTTCGTCAAGCTGTTCCAGGATTTCCTTTACTTCCATATGATCTTGCTTGAGCAACTTGAAAAATTCATTCATGATTTTTCTCCTTTCCTTTAAATTTAAACAGCCTTTAGATAGCTTTCTCAACTAACCTAAACAAAAAGTCTCTGACAACTTTGTGATGGTTTGCCATGAAGGGAGCAGATAAACCTTAAGTTATTATCGTTTGTCTTTGCCAAAGCGATGATCAAGTGCATCCACGCAGAAGGTAAAATAAAATTAGGATGGGAAGCGGAATTCCCAATACCCACAGCAAAATCCATCCTATCTTTCCCTTTTCATTGTTAAGCATAGAGAACCTCATTTCGGTCAATGTGATTTGGGATAGTATTATCCTTTACAATGGTTTTCCGGCCAATAGATCTTAACGGAAAAACTCTGCTGCAATATCGGAAAGGGCATTTATTACTGGTCGTGCGATACGGTTGGTACGTGGACGATAATAATTGTTATTGGCCAGGAGAAGACCTATGGCCACTCCTATGCCTAAAGCGACAAGAATAGTCGTGCCGGGATTTTCCTGGTTATACATTTTGGTCTTTTCGTAGGTTTCATTCAGTTTTTGGGTTGTTTTGTTATACAATTCACTTGCCGTTTTCTCTGCCTCTGTATATGCCTCGGAGCCTTCTTCAATGATATCGGAAGTTTGACTGCCGGTCTGACCCTCCTGTCCGGAGGTCACGGATTCATTTGTCTCCATGACACATCCTCCTATAAAAGATGAGTTTTAATATCTGGAATTTTTTAAAGGCAGGCTTAATATAATATTATAGCCGATTCTCAGTATCCCCAGTTATTCCGGATGGTAAGGTCGCATGTTTGATCCAATCGGCAACCGCCTTTGTAGCTATGGCCATCAGTATGGCCCTGCACAAGCCAGGCCTTGCGGTGGTGGCATTCAGACCATTGCCTGCGTCGCGAACTTCCTCAGGTAAGGAGCTGATGAATTGTTCTAAAGGGGCTCTGCGTGCTTTCAATCTCTTAGAGGCGAGATAGCCAAGACCGGCAGCAACGCCAAGCGCCCAGTAGGGGGCATCATTCACATAGGCGCGCCAATCCAGTTTCTCCTTGAGGCGCTCACCTATTTGCTCGGCAGTCTGCGAAAGCTGCTTTTCCTCTCGAGCTATATCCTGCATGATATCTTCGGTAGTACGTTCTTTGTCAGCCATTCAGGACCCTCCTTTTTTTGATATTTAATAAATCATTTATGCAATTGCCTGTATCCAATGAAGGCCAGAACGATCCCGACTACAGTACAAATCACCCCAATGAAAAAGGCAGCAAGGACAGGGGATGTATAAGAGGTAAGTCTGATGATCAAGGCAGCGCAAAAACATAGAAAGGCAGCAAAAGTCAAGGCCGCTCCGGTCGCGATAAATATGGCTGCATGTTGAATAGCACTCAACTTGTCAAGAAATCGTTGTATGACGAGTTCAATCTCATCGTGAATCACGGTGGCAGAGCTTTTAGCAAGCTGTCCCAGCAATTCAGTAAAAGATCCAGGTTCTGTGACGCCTGTATTATTCTCCAATTTATTATTCATTGGAAGGTCTCCTTACCTGTGCCGGCACATCGCTCCGATAACCAGGCCGACGGCGCCTGCTATCAAGAGGCTGCGTCCCGGGCTTTCTCTGACATATTCCCGAACTTTGGCATCGGCCTCTTGATAATCAAATTGCCGGATATATTCGGCTGATTGATCTAGCCATTCGGATGCTTTTATGCCGTACTGTGCCATCTTCTCGCTTGTTTCATCCTGATAGCTCGCTTTTTCGTATAGTGCTTCAGCCGCTTCATGGAGCCTGTCGGCAATAATATTTTTCATATTCGCCAAGTCGCAGCAGCATCTGTCAGACCCCTCGATCCCGGCTGTTGTTTCTCCGGTTGGGTCTATGTCCAAATCAGTTATTCCCATAGTTCGCCTCATAAAGTTAGTGTGAGTCGTAGGAGCCTGAATATTTTGCAATTGTATAAATAACATGACTCATTTGCTTAACTTACAACTTGTCACGTAGAGGATCTCTGGTACTGGACGTAGTAGTGGCGGTGGTCCTTGACGCGCCTGCTTTTGAATAATCAGGATCGTAATCATGGCGCGGAGGAACATCTGAACCGGGTTTATCGCTGATATCATAGTCGGCACTGGCTTCTGCTTTATAGGCAATATCATCGGCCCCGGTCCGTTCTAAAATAACTTTAGCCTTATTCTTCCAGTCCCGATCGTCGGCATGGACTGAGAGTAAAATTCCACCATCTTTGATACGCCCTTCATAGCGGTTGGCCTCATACTCGGGAATACCCATACCGATCAGTGCTCCGGTAATACCTCCGACTAAACCACCGGCGCCGATCCCGGCTAAAGCCGCCACGATGGGTCCAGCTGCAATAAAAGGACCAATTCCCGGGATGGATATTAAGCCAATGCCGGCCAGCCAGCCTAAAGCTCCACCAATGACCGCCCCGCTGCCGGCTCCTGTCGCTGTTCCTTCAGGAGCTTTAGTTTCTTTCTCGATAGCGAAATCTTTGTTGCCGACGTTTTCAGGAAACAAGACGGAGATGTCCGCACTGCGGAAACCGGCTTCTTTGAATTCATCGACCGCTGTTTCAACCATAATACGGTTCTGATAAATGCCATAAACTGCAATATTTTTAGCTGCCATGACTTGTCTCCTTTCATTAGAATTTGGCCTATTGATCAGTTGCTGCTCATCCTGCCTTCAATATTTTATTCAAGCAATCTTTATGCCAAGTTTGTTAATTTATCGTTCGTCATTATTTATTTTTGATTATTAAAATTAAGTAACTAAAAATGATTTTGAGAAGAACTATCGCTAATTAAGCACACAAAAACGGTCATATCTTGCCAAAATGGTTAAATTTAATCATTTTTATGGAAAAGATGATTCGCTAGCTGCAAATGCTTTGAATCCATCTGTTGTCACAATCCATGCAATCGTTTTAAAATCGAGATGCAGTGATGCTGGGAGGGTGTAAGAGGAGCACTGCGTTACCTAGTCGTAAGAATTGTAGGTACCTTGAATATTTTGGCGGCTATGGCGAGGAGGAGGGGTTATTAAAGAGTCTTTAGCGGTCGATATTGGCAACCCAAATACCATCTAGGTTGAAGTGGATTATTCGAGGAGGTGCAGAAAATTGATTTTCGAATGAAATGATTCCTGCCGCCACTGATTGAAAAATTTAAAATTCCCTCATGACAATCTTACATGAGGTGGAATCACGGCTAGCAAGGTCAAACCAGGTTTTTGCCCTTTTCTACCGTCGGTGGCTGCGTTTGCATGTACTGGCCATTGTCGCGCCTCTTGGCATCAGCCGTCTTGGCTGACCATTCAAAGACCAAAGGTAGCGGGCAATCGGGTCGTCTGTTGTTTTTCTTCCAGCCTTCAGCCTTCAGCCTATTAATCTGAATAATCTTATGAAAACCATTGCCTGAAATTTCTTGTTTTTTTGACAGGAGTTCAGGAGTAAGGCATTGATATCTGCCGTGGTCTAATGTCATTGCTAATGACTCCTAGCTCGCCACCTTGGTCTTTTTCTGTTCCTCGGCCTGCTCGATGCTCGCCTTGAGACGGGAGACGATGTCAATCACATTGGTTGGCGTCGGCTGAAGTCTCGCCTCTTGCTCATATTCGGCGCCCTCTGCCTTCGCGCTGATCATCTCCAGCAGTTCTTCACGGTAGGTGTCGTGGAATTCCGTGGGCTGAAACTCGCCGCTCATGCTTTTAACCAGCAGATCCGCCATCTCAAGTTCACGGTCGCCAAGTTTTACATCGGAAGAGGGCAGCCCGATCCCCTCGGGTTTGCGGATCTCATCAGGGTAGTGCATAATGTTCAATACCAGCATTTGATCCGCTGGCCGGATGAGTGCGAGGTATTCCTTCTCGCGCATCACCAGCTTCGCCAGGCCGACTTTATTCGCCCGCGTCAGTGCCTCCGCCAGCAGAGCGTAGGGTATCTTCCCGGCTTCGTCGGGGCCAAGGTAGTAAGCCTTGTCCAGGAAGATCGGATCTATGGCGGATGCATCGACGAATTCCTGTATCGCTATAGCGCGGCTGGCGGTCCGGGCGAACTTGTCGAAGTCCTCATCGGAAAGGGTGACGTATCTGTTTTTTTCGTATTCGTAACCGCGGATGATCTCCTCGGCCTCCAGAGTCTTGCCGCAGACCTTGCAGACCTGCTTGTGGCCGATGCGGCCCCCATCTTCCTTGTGGAGTTGGTTAAAGTGCAGTTGCTTGTCTTCAATGGCGGGGTAGAGTGCCACGGGTATGTTAACCAGCCCGAAGCTGATGAGTCCTTTCCATATAGATCTCATATGCAAACTCCTTTATCCGGCCGGCTGTATCAACCTGCCTGTAGTTTTTCCAGTGCCTCCCGCAGGCCCTGTTTCACCTCCAGCACCGGACGGAACAGGTCACCTACTTCTCCGATCCTTTCGACCATGGTCTTGATGGTGAACTCCCTCGGCCGGACGCACTCTTTGACCTCCTCCCACGCCAGCGGCGCGGAAACTGTCGCCCCCGCCCTTGCCCTGACCGTGTAGACGCCCACCAGAGTCTTGCCCAATCCGTTCTGGAGATAATCGATATAGATACTATTGGCAGGACGGTTTTTTGTCATCCGTTCAACGGTTGTCTCCTTCGGGCTCTGGGTCTGAGTGATTCGCGCCACAACCTCCATAAATTCGGCAACCTGCTCATGGGTATAAACCTGCTCTAACGGGATGTATACGTGGATGCCGCGGCTGCCGGAGGTCTTCGGGTAAGAGTGTAAACCCAGGCCCGTGAGGATATCCCGGATCAGCAGTGCCACTCCGCAGATCGCCGGATATTCTACTTTCGGGCCTGGGTCAAGGTCTAAAACCGCATAGTCCGGATATTGGCTGGTCATCTGTTTGGAGTGCCAGGGGCTGATCTGAACTGCTCCCAGGTTTGCGAGGTACACTAAGGTGGCCCTGTTGTTGCACAGGGCGTAAGTCACCCGCCCGCCCTTGTCGTTGGCAGGCGATGTCCAGGTTTCCACGAAGGGCGGGGCATCCTCGACATTGTGTTGGTAGAAAGCCTCTCCATTGATACCGTCGGGATATCTCTTGAGGACCAGCGGCCTGTCCTTGAGGTGCGGCAGAAGGGTATCGGCAATCCTGTAGCTGTAGCGTACGAGATCGCCCTTAGTAAGGCCGTCGCCGGGCCAGTAGACCTTCTCCAGATTGGTGAGTGCGAGCTCAAAGCCGTCCACGGATACGTGGCGTTTACCTTGCAGCCTGTCTTCGGCAAAGAACTCCTCGGCTGAGGCGGATGTCGGCGCGCCAATTGCTGAGCGCCCGGACTCCGGCGAGTCCGCAGGCTTCTTCTCCGCCCGCACACTTTCCTGCGCTGCCAATGTGCATGTCTGTGGCTCCTTATCGTCTCTCATCCGCATGAATATGGGGTGGCGGAGTTTGCCGTCATCAGTCATCTCCTGGAAACGCACCTCGCAGACCAGCTCGGGGCGGACCCACTGCGGTTTCTTCTCCGTCTTCGGCTGGGTCCTGAACGGGCATTTGTCCGTCCGCAGTGACTGCATCCGGTCATAGATCTGTTTGAGGCTATCCTCGCTGAAGCCGCCCCCCACGTTACCGGTGTAGCGCAGTTCGCCCTCGTCGTAGAGGCCGAGGATCAAGGCGCCGAAATGCGACCGGCTGCCGCGCCCCTCGGTGTAGCCGCCGATGACCACATCCATCGTTTTCGCTGTCTTGATCTTGAGCCATCGTTTACTGCGCCGCTGCTCGTATCTGCTCTGGCCCTCCTTGGCCATTATCCCTTCCATCCCCTGCTCGCGGACGTGCTGGAAGAGCAGGGTTCCCTTGCCTTGCACATGATCGCTGAACCGGATCCTGCCCTGACCGTCGATGATCTGCGCCAGCAGGCGTTTGCGGTCCACCAGGGGTTCGTCACTGAGATCGCGGCCATTGCAGTAGATCAGGTCGAATGCATAATAGATCAAAACGGGCTTGTCAGTGCGCCTCGAACCTGGACGGAAGCCGGATGCGTTCTGGATGAGTTGAAAATCCGGTTTACCCTCAGGATTCAGAGCAAGGATCTCGCCGTCTATTACGGCCGTCTGCGCCGCAATCTCGGGACGCGCCGCTATGAGCTCAGGGAATTTCTCCCCCAAATCGATTTGACCCCTGGAAATAAACCGGATCCGGTCGTGATCCACGTAACAGATGCTCCGGTAGCCGTCCCATTTGACCTCGAAGATCCAGCGTGCATCCTCGAACGGCTCGTCGACGGGTGTCGCCAGCATCGGTTTAACGTTCTCGGGAAAGGGTGCGGACTTGCCAATTTTTATCTCCACCGTATGTTTCCGGGTGCCATCCATCACTACGGCAGTCGTTTCGGTAAGGCCTTGGCGTTTGTGCTGAGTGGTCAGAACGGTTTCAATCTTCCACCCGGAAATTGCACACTCATCAGGTTTTTTCATCAACAGCCATGAATCCTTGGACTGTCTGGTGCGCACCAGATGAAACTCTCCGCAGAGCCGGCTGCCTTTGAGCTTGAAACTGAGTTTCCCCTTGCTGATTCCCTCTTCAGGGTCTTGCGGGTCAACCGGTTCATAGCTGCCGAGGTCCCACAGGGCCACCTCTCCGGCACCATAGTTGCCTTCCGGGATGGTGCCCTCGAAGGTGAGATACTCCAAGGGATGATCCTCGGTCTGCACGGCGAGGCGCTTGTCGTGAGGGTCCAGTGATGGACCTTTGGGGACGGCCCAGCTTTTCAGGACGCCATTCATTTCCAGGCGCAGGTCGAAGTGCAGGCTGCGGGCATGGTGCTCCTGGATGACGAAACGATGACCGCCCGCATCGGCGCTGAACCTGCCTGCCGGTTCCGGTGTCTTATTGAACTTTCGTTTGCTGCTATAGTCATCAAGCGCCATCGGCCACTCTCCCGCCTAATACATTTTTGCCCATACGAGCCTTCCCCGCTTCTCCTTATTGGCCGATGCTTTCGAATCTCAAGAAGGGAGGAAAAGATGCACTGCCGAAGCCCGAGCGGCCGCTTCTCCAAATTACTGCTTTTTAGAGAAGATTCTTGACCCACCAAGCTATGAACAGGAGTTCAATGACCGCGTCAAGCAGATAAATCGGGGCGATGATGAGCTTTTTAACATAGATGACCTCAATGCCGGCAAGCCCGGCCGCTGTGCCTACGGCGAGCACTACCGTTGACGGGACTAATTCTTTACCTGATCCCGAGACCATCAGGGCCGCCCCGATGATGGTAAGTATCACCCCCACCGTTTTTACGAGCCAGAGATCATGCTTGGGGCCGGTAACCTTTTGGAAGGTATCGATACTCAAGAGAGGCCAGATCCCGGTGAGGAAATAATATCCTCCTTGGATCAGGGCGGCAGTAAACCAGTTTTCCATCAACATCTCCTTTGCACCGAAGAACCGTACATGAAAGTTTTCCTTTCATAAAGCTCATCCTCACGCTATGGCTTATTATTGCGCAGGAAAGGCCGGCTAAAGATGGATCTGTTTCATGACCTCGCGCATGAATGCCGGCAGATCGGCTGGTTGCCGGGACGTTATCAGATTGGCATCAACAACCAGCTCCCGGTCCTCATAGAGCGCACCGGCCTCTTTCAGCTCGTCAGCCACCGCCTTGTAGCAGGTGGCGCGTCGCCCCTGCAAAAGACCGGCGCTGATCAAGATCTGCGGCCCGTGGCAGATGGCGGCAACAGGTTTGTTCGCCGCAAAAAAAGTCCTGGCGATCTTCAGCGCCATCGGCTCTTTTCTCACCACCGACGGCGCCGCGCCCCCGGGCAGGACCAGGATCGCATAGTCGTCGGGATTGACCTCGTCAAAAGTCTTGTCCACTGCCACTTCGTAGCCGTGTTTGCCGGTGATGGACCCGTGGTTCAGGGAGGCCACTACTACTTCAACTTCCGCCTCCTGCAGCCGGTAGTAGGGAACCAGCAACTCAGAGTCCTCAAAATGGTCTGCACTTAAAATTAAAGCCTTCATATTCCCTCCGTAAAATAATGTAGATTTTTCTTTCGAGCATGGTAAAGCCGCGACATGGCTCCGTTGCGCGAAATATTTTTTTCACGTCCCTCGACCGACTTAATCAGCGCTTTTCGAACTCCACCACAGGCTTTCCAGCTTTCCCGACAAGACCCTTTGCTTCCCGATACGAATAGTTGAGATGTCTCCTATGAGTTCGAAGGCATTCAAGAACCATAGAATTCATCACAGCCATGAAGAAAACGAGGGGGTCCTCGTTGACTTTGATCTTTGAGGGTCGAACCGCACCGTTTAGTGCCCTGGAGAGATTTTCGGCGCTGTATCTTTAACCGGCCGATATCACTGGGCAAAACCCTATTTTGAAGGCCTTGCGAGACATTGGTGTCGGGCGGCCTGTTGACACTGTAGAACGCGTGGTGATGTTGGAAGAACCTGGGGGCGATGGCCTCAAGTTCACATTTCGTACGGTGGAGGTTGCTATGGATCGATCGCATTCTTTAAATGAGCGTCCACCGAACGGGAATCCGCAGGTACCCAGAAGTTCAATGCGGCGATTTTTTCAGCATGCGGGTCGTCCGTGTTGATTGCTCCCCTTCACTATAATTGTACCCAACGCAAAACGGTTGTCAAGCCAGCGGCATATATTTGGGTAGTGTTGGAAACTGATTTATCGATCACTCGGATTTTTATTTGCGTATGTGGCAACCACGTGTCCAACGGTCTGTTCGTGCCGACTCTCGACTGTGTCCGATCTTCATGCTTCTTTCATTCCGTCAATTTGTGATCGACGTCTATTTTTTTATGAAATAATTTCTAAAAAAATTGACATTCCCATGAATAAAAACATTTAATTAAATAAGGAGAGAAAACCGTATTGCGGTTGTTTTTATTCCCTTTGTCTCGACATTAGGGTGCGCAGGAATGTCCCTAACATAATAAAAGACTCCGAATGAGGCGCTTGACCGTTCAAGAATCGCTGCCTCTGTTGTTCGCACACCTTGAACTTGGACGAAAATTCTGTTTTTCAAGGTACCCTGAAAAACTTCGCCCTTAAGGAGAATGAGGAGGATGAGAGAAAAATAGGGCCTGATTTGTAAGATATTGGAAAGGTAAAATAAAAAAATAACGCAGTCCTGCAGTTCGACTACGACGAACAAGATACACTCTGCAGGAAAGGCCAAGACTTAAACTTGAGGAGGTTTTGCAACATGGCAACTACGAACAATAAATACAAACCAATGAACCAGGAAATGCACTACATCATGGACCATGCCCGTGCGCTCGTGGATGCCACTTCCGGAGAAGTGGACGAACGAATCAACACAGCCAGAACCGCACTGAAGGAACGTCTAGACTCAGCCAAGGGAGACTACGGCGATCTTGAAGCCCAACTCCTGGACAAGGTCCAGGCCGCTGACGAATTTATTCATGTAAAACCATACTATGCCATCGGCGGCACCTTCGTCGGTGCCCTGCTCCTTGGCTGGTTCATGTCCAGGAAATAGCATGGACAGACTGCCGCTGATCATTTCCAGATTCTCAGGGGCTGCCGGCCGGTACGGCGAGATAGCCTCCCAAATCCTTCAGGATCGTGTGGAACTGCTGGCCCTGGAGCTGCGCGAGGCCAAGATCCATTTAGTTCAGGCCTTGCTTTTGGCCTGTATGGGCGTGGTTTTTTTCCTGTTAGGACTCCTGCTGCTGGTTCTGGCCGGCCTGTATGTTCTGCCGCCTGGGTGGAGGATTTACGGAATCACCGGCGCGGCAGTGGCCAGCATGCTGGCGGCGACTGTGGTTTTTGTCGTCCTCTGTCGGCGCCTGGGACGCAAACAGCTGGCCTTTGCCCAGAGTCTGGCCGAACTGAAAAAGGACGCGACATGTTACTCGACCAAGAATTGAAGGAAATTCAGGAGGCCAAGGACCGGTTGGTCATATGTTGCGACCTGCGCCGCAGTCTGGTTCATCTCGAGGTCCAGAACTTCTGGTTCGGGGTGCGCCGCAGGCTTTCGAATCTGACCTTGGGGTTGAGCGTGGTCGAGCAGGTTCTCAGCTTTCTGCGCGAACGCAAAGGCCGCCGATAGCCTCTGATCCGAAAGATCGGCCTGAGTGAATTTCAACATTCCAGAGACTATATTTTGGGAGATGAGATACCTCGATGACTGATTTTGGTGAAATTGCGACCAGCCTGTGTCTTGCTCTCGATACCAGAGGGGATAGGGCTTATATCTCCATCTTGTCTCCATCTTCCCCCCTGTTTTGTGAAATCCAGGTATTTCCCCCATAAACACAGGCAGACTTAACCCTTGTTTGTGGCTTTTTCTGCAAACTTTTCCTGGATTCAGGGAGTTGTCTGTCCCTCGTACGTGACTTTCAGTCCCTGCAGAAGGACAAAGCGTCCCAGGCATACAACCTCGCAGGGGAATGAGGCCACAAATAGGGGGTTGTGGCAGAGTCCGCCCGAGAGGTAGAGAGTCTCGGGGCTTCCCGCAAAGTTATAGGCATTGAGGGCAATCCCTTTGACAAATTTGGCCACCGCTTCCGCTTCGCTGGCGCCGTTGACCACCGCATCAAAGATATGGCTCATTCCCAAGACCCCGCAGGTCACCGAGAAGGAACTGTCAGGGACCTGCATGGTGGTAAAATCAAGGTTGTAATAGCGTTCCAGCAGTTCAATGGTGAAGCCCATGGAGGCGCCGCATTCCGCATTCCAACCCATGTTTTTTATCTTGCCCTGGTCGTTACGGATGAATTTGATATCCCGGCTGCCGCAGTCGAGGAGGGTGTAGTGGTCAGCATCGATCAGGACGTTGCCGCCCCTGGCCAGGGCGGTGAGTTCATTGACATAACGGCTGGCGTGCCGCTTGCCGTTATGGCCGGTGGCGATATCCACTTTCAGGCCCGGCTCTATCTCTTTGGTAGGAATGAGCAGAGGGGCTGCGGTTGTGGTATCCCAGAACTTGCAGTATGATGTCCCGAAGTCGGCAAGCAGCATATCAGAGGATCGACAGTTCAAGAAAGGCCTGGATCTTGGCCTTGGTGCTGTTGCCGGCGGTGACGTCGCAGTCCACATAGAGCCCGTGCGGGTGTCTGTTTGCCAGGTGCCTGGCCAGGGCGGTCTTGGCGCAGAAAGATTGGGCAAAAAAGACCGTGGGGATATCCGGGTTGGAGAGTTCTTCC
Source organism: uncultured Pseudomonadota bacterium (assembly GCA_963776835.1). Classification (GTDB taxonomy): domain Bacteria; phylum Desulfobacterota; class Desulfobulbia; order Desulfobulbales; family Desulfocapsaceae; genus UBA2270. The sequence goes on along the minus strand of CAVZOB010000007.1, from coordinate 148,824 downwards.
AGCCTCTGGTTATCAGGGGTCTTGTTCTCCATGCAGCGGCTCCAGCCGTAGACATGGGTCGTGTCGGGGAAGAGGCTGAGCAGGGAGAAATCACGGGGCGGCACGCCCCAGAATCCGGCGGTGGGGACGCAGGCAGGCAGATCCCGGTGGGGCCTGGCCGATTGCACCGATCGGGTGATGGCACTGATCTTGTGGAGAAGGGGCATCCTGGCGGTGCAGAGCGGCGTGCCAAAGTCTGTCCTGTCCTGGTTTCTGGTGGTGATGACCTCCGTCTCCGGCAGGATGTCCTTGAGTATGGTGGCGGTATGCAGGGCGCAGTCGCATTTTCCCGGTCCCACATCGATAAAGATGCGATCAGGTTTCAGGCTGATCGCATTGATGACCACGGTGCGGAGGATGGCGCAGAAGACCCGGGGCAGATAGGACGAGGCCAGCTCAATATCTGTTTTAACGATGGGTTCATCCAGATCAAAGATCGTGTCGCCCTCCGCTGCCAATTGTTCAATGATGGCAAGGGGAGGGATACCGACAATACCGGTCCGTTTCTGGTGGGGACAAGTGTTCATCTCAGGGTCAGTTATTTTGTTTGTGCAGGAGATAGAGTCCGGCGCTGCCACAAAAAAGATGGATGATGACGGCTGCCAGCAGCGGATTGATATAATCGGCCCTGGCCAGGGATTGCAGGGCTCCCCATAGGCCCCAGGCCACAAAGGCCAGTCCGCAGCTTGCGGGAATGGCAATGGAAAGATCACGCCCCCATTTCTGATAGGAGATGAGGAGTACCGGCAGGCCAAGGAGCAGCAGGGGCAGACCGAGAAGGGTGTAGGAGATGCGCCGGTAAAAGTCTGCCCAGGCCTTGACTGTCTCCTCATGCGACTGTTGCTTATGGATCCTTTGATAGAGGGCGGTCATGGAAAGTTCATCTGCCTCATATTCCGGTACAAAAAAATCGTCAGGGCTTTCGGGCAGGGAGATTTTCTTCTCGGTGAAGAGCGTGGTCTGGTAGGCATCTTTGCCGGTGCGAAGCTGGATCTGTCCATTATGGAGTAGCCAGCTCTGATCTTTCCATTCCGCTGATTCTGCGCTGATTAAGGTCTCCAGATCATAGGGATGGGTCCATTTTGAGTAGGAAAAATTGACAAAGACGGCCTGATGCGGGTCCGGCCTGGCAAAGGAGTAAAACCCTTCCTTGCCCTTATAGTAGTACCGTCCGTTACGGACGATCCCCAGGGGAACCAAGCCTTTGACCTTTTCGTACCAGATGCTGTTGGTGCTGGAGATGGCTGCCGGCAGCAGCCATTGGGCCATGAAGAGAAAAAGCAGGGTGCAGACCACGCCTCCCGTTAGCACCGGTTTGACAATGGCGCGGAGGGGAATGCCGCCGGCCTTGAGCGCGGTAAGCTCATGCTGATGATTAAGCAGGCCGAGGGTGATGACCCCTGAGAGGAGGATAAGCACCGGACCAAGTTGATCAAGAATAAAGGGAATCTTGAGGAGATAAAATCTGAAGACCAGACTCATTGACTTGCCGGCGCTCATAAAATTGTCTATTCTCTCAAAAAAATCGATGAGGATATAGATGGCGACAAAGCCGGCGGCAATGATGCAGAAGATCTTGAAAAACTGGGTCAGTATATAACGGTTTAATAAGGACAAGGTCGGTAACTCAGGTTGTTTAATCTGGAAGTTAGTTAGTAGTCTGTAGAGGGCTTAGACTAACAGTCTAGGCGGGTTGTAAATAGATAACATAACCAGCTGAATGGCCGGGACGACAGAGGGAGCTTCCGAAATAATTATCAAGAGTCATGATGTTTTGTAACGGCTCCCTTGTATGTTATCCAGATGCCGCAAAAAAAAGCCGGAAAAGATTGGCTGTTTTTTGGAAGCGGCATAAGAGTCCGTATATGAAACAAGCAAGAAAAAAACTTGTTTGTTTCATAACGGACTCTAAAATTAGGTACCATTATCCAGGGTTCTCGTCAAGGAGAAGACAGCTGCGGATCAATGCCTCTGGCAGATAACATAGAAGTCGTTGCGAAATAATCACTCTCTTGCGATCGTTTCGTTCCGGGTCCATGCCGCTCACGACGGCTGAGGAATGAAAGAAAAATGGAAAAGAAAATGCCCTTACAAGAGAGTATTCCCTTTGTGCTCCCTGTCCCTTTGATGGCGGAACAGCCCAGTTTGCAGGATAATACTGCCGATCTTGATCGCCTGCGCCACGCCCTCAGGGCAAGATTGCCCGATGCGCGACCCTTGACCATCCCTTTTGCCAGGATTGTGACGTTGTGCCGGCGTTTTCGCCAGGCGGGATTTTCCGGGGTCGCCTTGGTCAATGATCTCCCGGACAGGTGGGTGCTGGCGGATTTTTTACCGGAACTGCCGGCAACGCTCCCTGCTATGGCGCTCGACCTGGGTACCACCCATCTGGAGGCCACCTTGGTGGATCTGTTGACGGGCCGGACCCTTTCTTCCGCGGGGCGCGAAAACAGCCAGATCGAATATGGAGCGGATATCCTCAGCCGCATCCATCAGGCAACCAGTGTGAGGAGGCAGCTGCGGGAGGTGGATCTTTCCTTCATGGACCCGGGCCTTGCCGTCCTGCAGCGGAGTATTGTCTCCTGTATCAATGAGCTGACGGCTGATCTCGTCGCGGAGAGCGGGGTGGAGTCTGGAGAGATTCGGGCCCTCTCGGTTTCCGGCAATACCACCATGGTCCATCTCCTCCTTGGCCTTGATCCCTTCCATATCTGCCGGGAGCCCTATATTCCCATGGTCAATGGTCTTGAGCCCATGGAGGGCCGCGAACTCGGGCTGAGCCTGCATGCAGCTGCTCCGGTGTGGATCATGCCCTCCATTGGCAGTTATTTCGGCGGTGATCTGATTGCAGGGATTCTGGCCTCGGGCATGACCGCATCCGCACAGACCAGGATGCTGATCGACGTGGGCACCAATGCCGAGGTGGTGTTGGGAAACCGGGACTGGCTTATCGCCTGTGCCGGGGCTGCCGGTCCGGCCCTTGAGGGCGGGGTGGCCCGGATGGGGATGCGGGCCGCGCCCGGTGCCATTGAATATGTCTCCATTGATCCGGAGACCTATACCCTCGAGGTGAGAACCATTGGCGGGGCGCCGGCACGCGGAATCTGTGGCTCCGGTCTCATTGATCTTGTGGCCTCGCTCTATCTGGCCAGGATCATTGATATCCGGGGGAAATTCAGAGACCCGGCCCAGGAAAGTGATCCGGTTCGCGCCGCCTTTATGCGGGAGCGGCTTGTGGAACGGGATGGGCAACCGGCCTTTGTGGTGGTGCCGGCCAAGGACGCTGATGGTGGCGAGGTGCTGCTGGAGCAGATTGATCTGGATGCGATGATTCGCTCCAAGGCCGCCATGTATGCCGTTCTTGCCACCCTGGTGGCCCAGGTGGGGCTTGCCTTTGATGATCTCACCGAAATCTGTGTGGCCGGTGCCTTCGGCAATCACATTGATCCGCAGCGGGCAATAACCCTGGGGATGCTCCCTGATCTGGAGCTGTCGGTCTATCGGGCCATTGGCAACAGTTCGCTCCAGGGGGCCGAGCAGGTCCTGCTGGCGCGGAGCGCTCGGCAGCAGTGCCTGGATATCGTCTCAAAAATCACCTATATCGAATTAAATGTGAACCAGGAATTCATGATCCGTTTTTCCGGTGCCCGCTTTATTCCCCATACTGATCCCTCGCTTTTCCCTTCTGTCCCTCACTTTGCAGAACAGAAAGAGTCGCGGTAGAGTGCCTGGAGCCAGTGTCGTCAGGCTTGCTTTCCTGCTTGGCGATATGCTATAGTTGCAAAGGATTCCTTGCTGATCAGCTCTGTTGCTGAGGATCGATATTTTTTTAATGAGCTCTTTAAAGGTGGCCTTTTCACTTGCCGCAAGTCTTGTTCTAAATAAATATTCTGAGAGAGCTGCGCTAAATTTTTCTGTATATATTGAAGCAGGCGGACGGTCAAATCGTCCCCTCAGCGAAGATCATTATTCCTGATGACTCCCTTTAAAAGATTAGGGATGAATGGGATCTCTTAAAAACCTGGATACAAACTCACAGTCTTCAAGGACTGGATATATTTACATGGCGATTAAAAAAAAAATGGCACCTGTGCCCCTGTCGTGTGTGTCTCACACAAAACCGCCAAAGAAAGGTTGCAGGGCTTCTGGGATGTTTTTGAAAAAGAGGATGAAGTCCTTATCTGTATCAATGCCGATCCCGATGCTCTGGCCTGTGCCATGGCGATTAAACAGCTCCTGCGCTACAGGGTGAGAAACGTTGTGATAGCCCATCCCAATGAGATTCGGCGCTTGAATAACCTGGCCATGGTTAGACGGCTGAAGATCCCGCTCGAGCGCTGGAATACTATAAAACTCGATGCCTTCACTAAAAAAGTGCTGGTTGATTCACAACCGGCCCATCTGCCCTGTTTTGAAAAGATTAAATTCGACGCAGTGATTGATCATCACCCCTTATCCGGCGAGTATCAGGCCTCTTTTATCGATATCCGTCCGGATTATGGCGCTGCCTCCTCCATGCTTGTGGAATATCTGCGTGCCGCGGGCATCAAACCCACTGTGGCCACGGCCACCGCTCTCTTTTACGGGATCAAGGTGGATACCCAGAATTTCGAGAAACAATCCCGTCTCTCTGACGGGATCTCCTTCCGCTATCTTTTTACCTTTGCCAATCGGGATCTGGTCAGAAAGATCGAACTCACCGATCTGAGGCGCTCTGAACTCAAGTATTTTGTTGCCGGACTGGCAGAAATGAAATATTCACAACGGCGCTTTTATTCCCATGTCGGCAAGGTTCGGAGTCCGGATGTGCTGGTGATTATTGCTGATTTTCTTAATCATGTGGATGAGGTGGACTGGGTCTTTGTCTCGGGCATCCACGGTGATCGCCTGATTGTGATCTTTCGTTGTGATGGTTATCGAAAAAATGCGGGGAAACTTGCCACTCGTATCTTCGGTGCCGTGGGGTCGGCAGGCGGGCATAAAGAGTCTGCCCGGGCAGAAGTCCCCTTGAAGAATCTGGCGCCGGAAGATCAGGATTTTACCTCTTTGACTCTCAAGCGACTTACCAGACGCCATATGAAGTAGTAGCTGGCGTTTAAGAGAATAACTGTTCCTTTCCTTTAAGCAGCGGGTGAATATGAACGCACCTTCCACTCTGGCGATGATCCTGGCGGGCAGCCGGGTTGATGAACTGGACGTCCTTACCTGTTATCGCCCGAAATCAGCCGTGCCCTTTGGCGGATTCTGCCGGGTTATAGACTTTGCCCTGAGCAATCTGATGAACTCCGGTATTGAACGGATTGCCATTCTCAGCCAATATCGGAGCTTCTCCCTGATCAATCATATCGGTACCGGAGCGGCATGGGATATGATCGGCCGCTATCGCGGCATCTCAATCCTTCCTCCCTTCAAGGATATGGACAGCTCGGACTGGTATCTGGGATCCGCTGATGCTGTTTACAAGAACCTTGATTTTATCCGCTATCATCAGCCGCAAGAGATCCTGATCCTCTCTGGAGATCATATCTATAATATGGATTACCGGAAGATGATCGCCTATCACCACGAAAAAAAAGCGGATCTGACCATCGGTTTTATTCAGGTCCCTCTGGAAAAGGCCCACCGTTTCGGGGTGGGAGCCCTTGATGATGAAGACGGGGAGCGGGGAGGCAGGATGCTTTCCTACTGGGAAAAACCGGAAAATCCTCAGTCCTCCTGGGCCTCACTCACGGTCTTGTGTTTCCGGCCCGAGGTCCTCTCTCGTGCCCTGGAGGAAAATCACGGCCAGGGTTCCTATGAATTCGGGCGGGATATCATCCCCATGCTCATGGAGCAGAAGTGCCGGATCTATGGCTACAAACATCAGGGATATTGGGGCTATACACGTACCGTTGAGGAATATTGGCAATCCAACATGGATCTGTTGGGTGAAAATCCCAAAATTGATATGGAAAAATGGGGAGTCAGAACCAACCTTGCCCATCGAGGCATCTGTGATCTCCAGCCCACCCTGCTTGGGAAAGAAGCTATTGTTCGCAACAGTATGGTTTATAATGGCTGTGTGATTGAAGGAGAGGTACGGAATTCGATCATCTTCCCCGGGGTACACGTGGAAAAAGGGGCGCTGGTGGATCGTTCTGTCCTCTTTTTTAATACTGTCATCAGGGAAAATTGTTTCCTCGACAAGGTCGTCGCCGATGTGAACAGCGTTTTTGGCGCCGGAGTGGTTGTCGGAGCAAGGGCAGGAGAGGAGGACGCGCGGGTGACGGTGATCGGCTGGAATAATCAGATCCCTCCGGATACAGTCATTGGCGAAGGGGCCACCATTGACCCCCATCTGCCCGCTGACCAGTGGAAAGACAACGTGGCGGCCGGGGAGGTGGTTCGATGAATTGGAGACATGATGCCTTGGTTTTGTTGCTGGCCGGCGGGGTTGGCAGCCGCTTGAACATCCTGGTTCAGAGCCGGGCCAAGCCGGCGGTGCCCTTTGGCGGGCTGTACCGGATCATTGATTTCAGCCTCAGCAATGTCATGAACTCAGGGCTGACAAAGGTCGGGGTTCTGACCCAGTATAAGCCGCTTTCTCTGATGAAGCATATCGGTACAGGTGAGGCATGGGATTTCACCGGCCGCAGCCGTGGAGTGAAGATCCTGCCGCCTCGCACCGGTTTTAAGGATTCTGACTGGTACAAGGGTACGGCAGATGCGGTGCGGCAGAATATAGATTTTCTCGAAACAAATCCTGCCGATGAGGTGGTTCTGCTTTGCGGCGATCATATCTACCATATGGATTTCCACGCCATGCTGGAGTATCATCGTCATAAAAAGGCGGACGTGACCGTGGCCATGATGGCGGTCCCCAAGAGCGAGATGCATCAATTTGGTGCCGGGATCATCGATTCTCAGAATAGGATTATTGACTGGGAAGAAAAGCCAACAGATCCCCGCACCAATCTTGCCTCAATGGGGATTTATGTCTTTAATCGACGTTATCTGTTGGATACCCTGACACGGAATCGCGAGGAGGTTGATTTCGGCATGCATATCCTGCCCTGGGCCATTGAGAATGATAATGTTTTCGCCTATCCTTTTTATGGCTATTGGCGCGATGTGGGGACGGTCCAAGCCTATTGGGAGGCTAACATGGATCTCTTAAGGCCGGGGAGCGGGATCTCTCCTGAAAAATGGGGAATACGGACCAATGTCGAGGCGGAAGGCCGGCGGGCCGACCGGGCGCCTGCCCGTTACGGGGCCGACGCCGTTGTCACAGGGTCCATGATCTCAGCCGGTTGTACCATCAAGGGAACCGTGATCAATTCAGTACTGGCCCCGGGGGTGGTGGTTGAAAAAGGGGCCATGGTCAAGGATTCCATCCTTTTTGTCGATTGTGTGGTAGAGGCTGGCGCCTCCGTTGATCTTGCCATCTTTGATAAACGGGTGCATGTGGGATCCGGGACCGTGATCGGCGCGGGGAGCAACCATCATATTCCCAATCGAAAGCAGCCGACCCATCTCTATACCGGGATTACCTTGGTCGGCAAAGAGGCAGTGGTGCCACAGGGTTTGGTGGTGGGCCGGAATTGCATTATCAATTCTCAGACCCATTATGATGCCTATGCGGGCAATGAGGTGGTTGATGGCGAGTCTGTGTAAGGGAACTGTCGGGCTGGCCTCTCGGCCCTGAAAGGTATTGCGTTTTCAAAAAACTCAGGTATTATGCCACCTGCCTGAGCCGCTGTAAAAAATAATATAGTCATTTGATTGACTGGCACCTTGTATGTTATCTGCAGACGCCGCTTCAAAGGAATAGTCGGAAAAGATTGGCTGTTCCTTTGAAGCGGCATAAGGTGCCGTAATAAAATGAGCAAAAAAGCACTGCTCATTTCATAACGGCACCTAAAAAGTCCATCCCGCCCGCGTAGCTCAGGGGATAGAGCACAGGATTCCTAATCCTGGAGTCGTTGGTTCGATTCCAACCGCGGGCACCAAATGTTGTAGAGGGATTAATAAGCGAAATTAGCTTGTTAATCCCTTTTTTGTTTTGTCCTCTTGTCATTTTGTTTTCTTGTCAAATTTGTGGTGTGAGAAAAAGTGTGTGGATTCTCTGATTTTGCGTCCTAATCCTTTATTTATAACTCTAACAATCAAGGACACTTGCGCCGCCAATTAATTTGCCCGTCAGGTCGCAAAAGTTCTTCCCGTCTGAGTTAATGCGCTGGTTAGCTGACTTTTTAATTTGGGTTGTCGCATGTAGCCGGGCTTGAGTCCTTGCTTTGGCATTGCGTTTGATCAGGCCAATGTTTATTGATTACATTTTGGAATTTTTCAGTAGATTGAAAAGGTATGAACAAAGGCCACTCATTCAATTCACTGCATTCAATTTCTTTTGCAGAAATGGTTTTTTCAAGGGCATCATAGAAGCTATCGTCATCTTTTTTTAGCGCATGTAAAGCAAGTTTGAATCTAAGAGATACTGAGGACCAATCGTATCCATCAATCAGATTGTTTAATTCGTCGATTTTGCCAGTTTCTCTTAGTGCTATTGCGTGGTTGATTATAATAATCTTCAGGTTTGAATCTGTTGCCAACTTTGTGTTTCGCGCATAATCTGCAATTAATACAGTAATATCGTACTTCTCATCGATAAGGGCTTCAAATGCGGACTCTATAAGAAGAGAGTCTGCTTTGTCAATTTCACCTTTCTCCCATTTCCTAAAGCATTGTTGGATTAAAATCATTCCAACAACATAAATAGTTTCTATTGCGTCAGATAAATAAACTTGATCAACTTTTACAAGACAACCTTCTTTTGCTTTTTCAGGAATTAAATCTTTAGGTGTTTTTGTAAGGTAGTGCTTGTTAATTATGCCATCATTGTGGACTAAAATATTTCTTCGTTGTGCGATTTCTACGAGTTTGTCTAGAAATATTTCAATTGGCTTTATGGAAATTTTGATAGGTTTAATGAAATAATTGATTTGGGAAGAAATATTTCCTCTTAGAATTGAATCAATTTCTGTGTCTACAAGATGCAATTCAGCATCTTCGATTGTACCGATTTCTTTTAAATCTGCAAGAGTAAGTGATTTGGAATCTGAGGGAAAAGCTTCTGGGTACTTACGATAAAACTCTCTAATTAAACGTGCTATAAGAGTCTCAAAACAACCTAATAACGAGACAAGTGCTCCTCGCCTAAGTATTGGCCCTTGTTTCGGGGCAGACCTTTTTAATGTTTTATGTGCTTTTCTAAAGTCATCTGAAGAAAATAAAGCATTTTTTAAAACTTCTGCTACTTTTTTGGCCTCTTCTTCCGAAATTTCTTTTTGTTCTTTTTGTTCTTCACCTTCAGCAACTTTATCATCTTTGTGCTTTGCTTTTATATCATCAATAAATGACTTGAGAGCTTTGTCAGCATTTTTCTCAAATTCCTCTCTTATCTTCCTATCATGATCGTCAGCGATGCAACCAATTGTCTCATTTAGTACTTTAATGGCTTGGATATTGTTCTCAAATGACCGAGAGATTTTTTCTAAAGGTATTTTTTCAGCCATTTTTGCCTCTCCTAAAATATATTAAGCTAACAGTGTATAGACATAAAACTTTAATATGCGTACTATGCAGATTCTGCCTATTATTATTCATGAATAATTAAGTTTATGTATGTTAGATTTAATTTTTCACATTGTAATGTATCATTACCTGATGCGGTGGGTAATCACAACAGTTTCAGTATTAGACTCCTGTGCCTTTTCAAAGGCTCTCATGACTTCGACTGATCTGCCACGGGTAGTGTGAATATATCCTTCTGTCGTTTTCCTGTTTTCGTGACCAAGTATTTTTTGGATTTCAGAAAGTGGTATGTTGATGCTGTCCATTAAGCTGGCTCCAGCGTGTCGTAAGGGATGAAAGCGGAAGTATCTAACTCCTGCCTTCTCGCATAGAGTTTTCATGAATTTCTTTCGATCTTGATATGGTCCGCATACGACCTGTCCAGCTTTGCGTGAAAAGTATAGGTGCCAAAATACCCAAGGTTTTGCTTCGTCATATTGGGCAACGCGAGTTGAAAGTGTCTGGTAGAGGGTGAATCGGCTTTTGCAGTCATGGCTCGGGAGTTCCTGTGTCTTGCATGCCTTGGCTGAGCTCTCTCCTCGCAATACTGGCAAGTGATTCATAACGCTGTCGGAATTTCTCGAGAGTGTTTTCTTCAAGTTCTTCCAAGTCGAGAAGGGCGTTGTGTGCACCCTTGGTTGCCCGAATCAGTTCGTCCAGCTTTATCTGGATTGCCTCAGTGTCGCGATTTTGGGTGTTCTGGATCAAGAAGACCATCAGAAATGTGATGATCGTCGTGCCTGTGTTGATGACTAACTGCCATGTGTCGCTAAAGTGAAATATCGGTCCAGTGATAATCCAGATCACGATGACCAGGACTGCGAGAACGAATACTCTCGGGCGTCCGCAGAAGTGTGAGGCAGCCTTTGCGAATCGTGAGTACCAAACGATGTTGAGCGTGTGTGTTGTCATAGTAGTTGTGTCCTTTCATGTTTTGTTATTGGTGCCGGTGACGCGGGAGTTCGATGCCTCCTAACAATAGACAGAATAATTTATATGTCCTCGGCAGATTCTGTCACTTTTATTCCGGGATGTCCTGCCGATTATGTTGTCCTGCATAGTTACATAACTTTTTGAGTGATACTTGATGCCGCGGGTAAAAACAACTTTCTTCAATTAAAAAATGCTTTGGCCATGAGGTTGGCGCTGTATTCAGAGGAACACCATATTCTTTGGATGAGAGTCATATCTCCTCTGTCCTCCGGTGACATAAAAAAGACCGCTAAATGAGTCACAGGTAACCATAGGTTAAATATGACCATTTTTTGTGGAGTTGCTCATGACAATTCTGCAGGTGCCTTTTGAGAGAATTGTTCAAAAAATCGGAAAGATGCGTGATTGATGCTGAACATTCGGAACCTGGCATACAGATTGCTTTAAAACAAGAGGAGTGAACAGGATACCAATATTTCTCTTTGGTGCCTCATTGCTGCCATCTTCACCATGTATAGGAAGAAGTGGAATGGGGCGGTTGAAGGTGATTGTTGATCCTTTCGCCGTTCTCTTATCTGGAAGGCAAATAGGAAGAAAGGAGGATGAAATGAAGAAAATCATTCTATTGGGAATGGTATTAGTGTCAATGCTTGTCTCTCTCGGCGGATGTTTTGTGGGATATCCTGATCATGACAGGGGCGGAAGACATGACAGGGACGGAAGACATGATAGGGACGGAAGACATGACAGGGGCGAGAGGCATTCCTATGACAGGGACGGAGGATATGAGGAAAGAAGATAATCCTTGTGTATCCATACCGGAAGCTGACCAAGCCAGACGGTCAGATTTGGGCACAGGGTAAAAGCCATGCCTCCGCAAGATGATTTTGTAAGGTCATCCCTCAGAGGCGTGAAGCTTATCCATATGAGCGGCTGCGTTAATTCTCAAAACGGCCGGCGATAAAATGGTTCAGACATAGGCGTCTGGGCATGTTGCGCTCGCAGCACAGCCGCCGCATCCGGGAAATAATGCATGATCGACAATAAAAAAGGAAAAAAATATGAAAAAAATAAAATGGCTGTTTGCGACGGTATTGATCGCCTGCCTTTTGCCGGGTTGTGCCCAAATGGGCCAGACGATGAAAGCATCTTCGTCGCCGGTCATGGACCAGGTCCTTTCCCGAGGTGAGCTGCGAGTGGGTGTGTCCGGAGACATGCCGCCGATGAACTTCCTTACCAAGGATGACAAAGTCATGGGCATGGAGGTCGACCTGGCCACGATGATCGCCGACGCCATGGGCGTCAAGCTGAATGTGCAGAGGATCGATTTTTCCGGCCTGCTGCCCGCCTTGGAATCCGGAAGCATCGACATGATCATCTCCAACATGACCATGACTCCGGACCGCAACCTGAAGGTGGCCTTTGTAGGACCTTATTTCATCTCCGGCAAGGCGCTTCTCACCAAACGCAGCAGCATCTCCCAGGCCAAGGGGCTGCCTGACATTAATAATCCGCAATTCACCTTTGTCGCCCTGAAGGAGTCCACCAGCGAAGATGTGATCCGGGAGGGCGCGCCCCGGGCCAAATTGCTGACGCCTGATAACCAGAACGAGGCCATCCAGATGGTGATTGATGGTAAGGCCGATGCCATGATCGCCGATTACCCTATCTGCGTAGTTGCGGTGTACCGCAATCCGGCAGCGGGCTTGGTCTCCGTTGTGGCCCCCATCACTTACGAGCCCGTCGGCATCGCCGTGCCCAAGGGCGACCCGCACCTGCTCAACTGGTTGGGCAACTTCCTGGACATCCAGGAAAATTCCGGATACCTGAAAGATCTGGAGGAAAAATGGTTCGCCCAGTCGAGCTGGCTGTCGCAGGTAAAATAAATAAGCTGATTAGCAGGCCTTGCTCCCATCATCGTTGAACCGTTCATGAGAGTAAGGCCGCGCGCGTCATGGTTTACGGGCTGGAAAAACAAGGGACGTGATTGGTCGCTTCTGCCAAGGCCAGCCAAAGAAGATGGGGGGTGGCCTTTGTTTTTAATCGTGAGTTCAAATGCTCCAGAGGCTTGCATGATCAAGCAATTTTTTTCTGACCGATGCCCGGACGATGCTTGCGAGATCCAACCGCCAAATCGGGACAGCATAAGTGCCATGGAGTTTTCATGAACCAAAAATCCCATCCTGTAGAAAGCAACCCAACTCCAGCAGAGCAGATATCCGAAACTGCCCATCCCTTAATCGTTCACGTCCCTGTGGATGCACGGGGCCTGGCGCTTGCCATACTGGCGACTATCGCTTTGGTGTTCATGCTGGACTGGATGCAGACCTTTTTTGTGCCCTTGCTGCTCGGCATTTTCTTGGCCTACACCCTGAATCCACTCGTGATTTTACTGGAACGGATTAAGGTCCCGCGAGTGCTGGGTACCAGCCTGGTGATGATGGCAGTTGTGTGTGCACTCGTGCTGGGCACCTACTCGTTGCGTGGACAGATGCAAACGATACTCGTGCAGTTACCCGAGGCAGCGAGCAAGTTGTCGGCGGGATTTGTCAGTATGCGTAAAGATCTGAGCGGCAACATGCAGAAAATGCAGACCGCCGTGGGTGAAATGGAAAAAGCAACCAGCCCGATGACCAGCATTCCACCCGGCCGCAAGCAGCAAACTGCTCATGTCGTCATTGACACGCCCGGATTCAAGCTGGGTAATTTTATGTGGGCGGGTTCCATGGGGGCCCTAGGCTTTATTGGCCAGGCGACCATGGTTGTTTTTCTGGCCTTCTTCCTTCTGGTGGGTGGCGATACCTTTAAGCGCAAGCTGGTACGAATCACGGGACCATCATTGTCGAGGAAAAAAATTACGGTTAAAATCCTGAATGACATTAACGGTTCCATCCAGAAATATCTGTTCATGATGTTGTTGACGAATCTGCTTTTAGGATTGCTTTCCTGGCTCGCGTTCCACTGGATCGGCCTGGAAAACGCGGGCGCGTGGGCAGTCGCCGCGGGCCTGCTGCATATCATCCCTTATGTCGGACCAATAGTCACCGCAGTGGCTACCGGGATGGCGGCTTACATGCAGTTCGACTCGTTTTCGATGGCGCTGCTGGTCTCGGGGACGTCAGTGGGGATTTCCACGGTCGTCGGCACCTTTGTGACTACTTGGATGACCGGGAGAATCGCCAAAATGAATGCGGCGGCTGTTTTTATCTCGCTGCTGTTCTGGGGGTGGCTGTGGGGCATATGGGGCATGCTGCTTGGCATTCCGATCATAGTCATCCTGAAAGTCGTGTCCCATCATGTTGAACAGATGCAGCCTGTGGCGGAGTTACTTGGCGAATAGAAACGGTCCATGGCGTACGGATGATGCGCATGCCCTGCACTATAATATAACAATCAACATCATTTCCGACGAAGAATAACGGCCTTGAGCCCGTAGGGTATCGCTTTTTCTGGAAGCCAACTGACCCATCCCGGTGTCTTTTCCTGCAGACCAATGAACTGTCCTGGGTGAGGCAACCTGTCGCGGACTACCATGTTGAGCGATCTGCAGCCGGTCTTCCCCCCTGAAGTCAGAGCTGGGCAGCGTCCGGTCTTCATCATAAAGAAGAACGGGCCGAGGGAATCACTTTATCACTGTTCTGTCCCATCAGGCAGTACAGCTCATGCGTCATAAACTTAAGACCAAAGATATCAATGGCATTTGGAACATCCTCCGCAATATCCTCTCATTGCAGCAACGGATTACCGCGCCCTTTAAAACAACTTTTTTGACGGCCCCTGCTTGTTCGTAAAAACACCATGGCTGAAACCAAAGCTGAAAGCTGTTACGCGGCATTGAAATTCCAGTGCGACCATTAGGATTCAGAAAATTAATCGTCTGAGATCTTGAATTTACAAATGTAGTGCCACTTGGATTTTTTTGATATAGTATTTTACTAATTTGATCGGTGTTTTTTTGGCGATGCTAAAATCGGGTTAATATCAATCACGACCTTCCTGGTGCGCCATCTTGCCCTCACGCCTCAGGGGTTGCCTCTGGAAATATATGTCTTCAGTGCCGACAAGGTTTGGGCCAATTACGAAGAGATCCAGGCTGATATCTTTGATCATCTCCTGGCGATTGCCCCTGAATTCGGTCTGCGGATATTCCAGTATCCCTCAGGTTATGACCTGCAGCAGCAGGCGCTTGCTTTCGCTCAAAATGGATCAACTCTAAATACCGATAAGCCGATAACAGCTCAGCAATAGGGGGGACAGGATGGGGGAACATATCCTCGGGTCGATATGACAAGTGACATCAACAAACCTTACATTGTCCTGATCAGCATCCACGGCCTGATCCGGGGACATGATCTTGAACTCGGGCGCGATGCCGATACCGGCGGTCAGACCAAATATGTGGTGGAACTGGCGCGGGCCCTGGGAGCGCATCCAGAGATCGGACGGGTTGACCTTCTGACCCGGAGGGTGGTTGATCCCTCGGTCAGTGAGGATTACGCCCAGCCGGTGGAAAGGCTTGGTGATAATGTCCAGATCGTGCGTATTGACTGCGGTGAGGAGATGTATCTGCCCAAGGAACAGTTGTGGGACTGTCTGGATAACTTCGCCGACTCGGTACTTGACTATCTCAAGCAACAACCCCGCAAACCCGCCATCATCCACAGCCACTATGCCGATGCCGGCTATGTCGGCACCCGTATTTCCCACCAGCTTGGCATCCCCCTGGTTCATACCGGCCATTCCCTGGGGCGCAGCAAGCGCCGCCAGCTCCTGGCTGCCGGGCACAGCAAGGAAGCCTTGGAGACCCGCTACAATATCAGCCGCCGCATCGAGGCCGAGGAGACCACCTTGAGTGTGGCCGAGCGCGTTATCACCAGTACCCGGCAGGAGGTGGAGGAACAGTATGCGCTTTATGATCACTATCAGCCTGAACGGATGCGCGTGGTGCCGCCGGGCACTGATCTGAAGCAGTTTCATGCCCCCCAGGGCGACGAAGAGAGCGCACCCATTGCCGCCGAGATTGGCCGCTTTCTGCAAGATCCCGCCAAACCGATGATCCTTGCCCTGTCGCGGCCTGACCCGCGCAAGAATATCGGGCAACTGGTCAGCGCCTATGGCGAATCACCGGAACTGCAGGAGCTGGCGAATCTTGTCATCGTTGCCGGGAACCGCGATGACATCAGCGACATGGAGTCCGGCGCCCAGGAGGTGCTGAATGATGTCCTGCTGACCGTTGACCAGTATGACCTCTACGGGAAAGTGGCCTATCCCAAACATCATCAGGCCGCTGAGGTGTCCATCCTTTACCGTCTCGCGGCCCTGAGCAAAGGCGTCTTTGTCAATCCCGCGCTGACTGAACCTTTCGGTCTGACCCTGATCGAAGCGGCTGCCAGCGGCGTACCCATTGTCGCCACCGAAGACGGAGGCCCCACCGATATCATCGGCAACTGCCGGAACGGCTACCTTATCGACCCGCTGGACCGTACCGATATGATTACCAAATTGCAGCGCGTCCTGACCGAGCCGCAGGAATGGGCGCAGTTTGTTGCCAATGGGCTGCAGGGTGTGCGCCGGCACTATTCATGGCAGGCACATACCGAAAAATATCTGGAGGTGTTGCGGCCGCTGATTGCCCGGACGGGATCTCTCCCGGAGTTACGCACCAGACGCCGCCGACAACTGCATCATGACCGGGCGCTGTTCACCAGTCTGGACCATAACCTGCTGGGGGATCCTCAGGCGCTGGCTGTCTTTATTGAGGCCCTGCAGGCCAACCGCAGGTGTGTCCTCTTCGGTATTGTCACCGGACGGCGGCTTGATTCCGCCATCCAGGTACTGAAGAAGCAGCGGATCCCCCTGCCCGATGTACTGATTACCAGCCTGGGCACGGAAATCCATTATGCCCCGAATTTGGTGCCGGATACGGCATGGGAGAGGCATATCGATCATCTCTGGCATCCGCGTATCATCCGCAGTATTCTGAGTGAACTGCCGGGACTGAAACGGCAAGCCAAGAGCGAACAGAACCGTTTCAAAGTGAGTTATTATATCGATCCGCAAACCGCGCCGGACATGCAGCGCATCAACAGCCTGCTCCATCAGGAGGGGCAGACGGTGAATGCCGTGCTCTCTTTCGGACAATACCTTGATATCGTTCCGGTCCGCGCCTCCAAAGGGCTGGCGTTGCGCTGGGTCGCCGACAAGCTGGATATTCCTCTGGAGCGGGTCCTGGCCGCGGGCGGTTCCGGCAGCGATGAAGACATGATGCGCGGCAACACCCTTGCCGTCGTGGTGGCCAACCGTCATGATGAAGAACTTTCCGATCTGGAAAACGCCGAGAAGATTTTTTTTGCCACGCGCCCCTGCGCCGAAGGGATCCTGGAGGCCATCGATCATTATGATTTCTTCCAGAGCTGTGAGGTCGTGATGCAATGAGAGAGCGCCTGCTGATCTGTACCGATCTGGACCGGACCCTGATCCCCAACGGGGTCGAC
Source organism: uncultured Pseudomonadota bacterium (assembly GCA_963776835.1). Classification (GTDB taxonomy): domain Bacteria; phylum Desulfobacterota; class Desulfobulbia; order Desulfobulbales; family Desulfocapsaceae; genus UBA2270. Next base: position 131,749 of record CAVZOB010000007.1, on the reverse strand, counting down.
GCGGAATCACCCGGGGCCCGCACATGGTTCCACAGACTGGCGGCTCTGCCGGAAATCGTGCTGGCCTATGTCACCGGGCGTGATCAGATACTGGTCAAGGAGGCTGTCGAAGAATATGAATTGCCCCTGCCCGCCTTCGTGCTCGGGGATGTGGGTTCGACCATCTATGCCTGCACAGGCTGGAACTGGCAGCACTGGGCGGCATGGGAGGCGCACATCGCCCCCGACTGGGGTGGTCGCAGCCATGCGCAACTGGCCGCCCTGCTCCAAGGTTTGCCGCCCCTGCAGCTGCAGGAAGAGTTCAAGCAGAACACCCACAAGCTGAGCTACTATGTCAGTCTCGGCGTCAACCACAGGGAGCTGATAAAGGCAGTGGAGGGGCGCCTGCGGGCAGAAGGTATCCGCGCCAGCCTGATCTGGAGCATTGATGAGCAGGCCGACATAGGGCTGCTGGATGTCCTGCCCGCCCGGGCCACCAAGCGCCATGCCATCGAATTCCTTATGGAGCAGCAGGGTTTCGGTCTGGCGAATACTGTCTTTGCCGGCGACAGCGGCAACGATCTGCAGGTACTGGTCAGCCCGATTCCCGCCATTCTGGTGCACAATGCCAGCACGGAAATCAAGCTGGAAGCGCAGCACCTGGCGGAGATGGAGGGTACGGCATCGGTACTCTACCTCGCCCGTGGCGGCTTTCACGACATGAACGGCAATTATGCGGCGGGCATAGTGGAAGGGCTGGCCCATTATCACCCTGAGATGGCGGCCCGGCTGGAGAGGGCATAAATGGCTGTCAATAAGGTGTCATCAGGCAATGATCTCCGTCCGCTCATCTTCGGTGAAGTACTCTTTGACCGCTTTTCCGATGGTTCCGCCATCCTTGGGGGCGCGCCCTTCAATGTGGCCTGGCACCTGCAGGCCTTCGGCCTGGAGCCGCTGTTCATCTCCAGCGTCGGAGCAGATCCCCTGGGCGAGCAGGTCCGCCTCGCCATGCGGGAGTGGGGCATGGATCTCTCCGGTCTGCAGACCGACAGACGTTATCCCACGGGAGTGGTCGATATCAGCTTCCGCCAGGGCGAACCGTACTATCATATCCTGCCGGACAGCGCCTGGGACCATATCCGCCACCAGGGGCTGCCTGCCCTGCCTGCGGGGGGCCTGCTCTATCATGGCAGTCTGGCCCTGCGGCAGGTGGTCTCCCGCACAACCTGGCAGCAGCTGAATGAGCAGAGCAGCATACCCCGTTTCATCGATATCAATCTGCGTGACCCGTGGTGGAATCGTGAAAACATCGGCGATTTGCTGGCAGGCGCACGCTGGCTCAAGATCAATGAGGACGAACTGGCACAGATCGTCCCCCAGGGCCGCGATGCCGAGGGCCGTATCCACCATCTTTTAGATAGCCTGCCCCTGGCCTGGCTGATCGTGACCCAGGGAGCGGCAGGTGCCCGGGCTGTCCCGGCCCAGGGTGAACGTCTGCAGGTCAGGCCGGAACAGGCGGTGCAGGTGGTTGATTCCGTCGGGGCCGGTGATGCCTTCAGCAGTGTCCTGATTGCCGGACTGCTGAAGGGCTGGCCCATGGAACAGGCCCTGCACCGGGCCCAGCACTTTGCCGGCGCCGTGGTCGGCCTGCGGGGCGCGACCAGCCGGGATCATAATTTCTACCAGCCATTCATTGAGTCGTGGCAGCTTACATAGAGGACAACCCATGTACGAACAGGTCTCCCATTCCCTTTTGAACGACATCCTCAGCGAACTTGACCCGGAAATCCAGGGGGATGGGTTGCGTTATTTCTATACCCGGCTGGGGGCGAATTTTTACCCCATTTACTCGCTCTTCACCATCCTGTACGGCAAACGTGACGATTTCCGGCCGCAGATACAGCATCTGGTGGAAACCATGGCCCGGCAGTATGTGCAGCGGCCCGACTATCTGCGCCAGTCCGACCTGGCGCGGGAAAAGGACCATAACTGGTTCCTCAGTCAGGAATGGGTGGCCATGGCGCTCTATGCCGACGGTTTTGCCCGCGACCTGCCGGACCTGATCCAGCGGGTCAACTACTTTCCGGAACTGGGCGTTAATATGGTGCATCTCATGCCGATGATGCAGTGCCCGGAAGGTGCCAGTGACGGCGGCTATGCGGTCAGCGATTTCCGGCAGATCGCCAGCCGTTTCGGCCGGATGGAAGATCTGGAGGAACTGGCGGGCGAACTGCGCAAGCGCGGCATCCTGCTGACCCTCGATGTCGTGCTCAATCACACCTCCGACGAGCATCAATGGGCACAGAAGGCACGGGCGGGTGACAGCCGCTATCAGGAGTATTACTACATCTTCGACAACCGCGAGGTGCCGGATATGTTCGAGGTCAGCATGCCGGAGATCTTCCCGGAAAACGCCCCCGGCAATTTCACCTGGGACGAGGCCATGGGTAAGTGGGTGATGACCGTCTTCAACAGTTACCAGTGGGATCTGAATTACAGCAACCCCGCGGTTTTCATCGAGATGCTCGATATCATCCTCTACTGGGCCAATAAGGGGGCCGATATCCTGCGCCTCGATGCGGTTGCCTTCCTGTGGAAAAAAATCGGCAGCATCTGCCAGAATGAGCGCGAGGCCCATCTGCTGCTGCAGCTGCTGAAGGACTGCTGTCAGGTCGCCGCCCCCGGGGTCTTGTTCATTGCCGAGGCCATCGTCGCCCCGGTGGAGATCATCAAGTATTTCGGCGAAGACGCCATCAACGCCAAGGAGTGCGAGATTGCCTACAACGCCACCTTCATGGCATTATTATGGGATGCGGTGGCCACCAAAAATGCACGGCTGCTGACCCAGGGGGTCAAGAGCCTGCCCGACAAGCTGGAGCGTGCCACCTGGCTCAATTACCTGCGCTGCCATGATGATATCGGGCTCGGCTTTGACGATAATGACATCCGGGCGGTGGACTATGATCCCCATGCGCACCGCCAGTTTCTCATTGACTATTATACCGGAAATTATGCCGCCTCACCGGCACGCGGGCTGCCCTTCGGCCACAACGACAAGACCGGTGACACGCGGATCTCCGGCTCCCTGGCATCCCTGGCGGGGCTGGAAAGTGCCCTGGATGCCGATGACCCCGAGCGGATTGAGGTCGCCATCAAGACCATCCTGCTGCTGCATGGCATGATCATGGCCTTTGGCGGTATCCCGCTGCTTTATTACGGGGATGCCATAGGTACGCTCAATGACCGCACTTATCTGGACGACCCGGCCAAGGCCAACGACAGCCGCTGGGCCCATCGTGCGCGTATGGACTGGGAAAAGGCGGAATTGCGCAATGTTCCGGGAACCCTTGAATACCGGTTGTTCACCGCCATCAAAAAGATGATTGCCGTGCGCAAGGAAGTGGCGCCCTTTGCCGATTTCAACAACCGCGAACTGCTGGATGTGGGCAATCCGCATCTCTTTGTCTTTTCCCGTTTTGAAGTTACCCAGCCGAGCAAGCGGGTGCTGGTGGTGGCGAATTTTGACAGTGCCCCCCAGCATCTGAATCTGGAGGATATAGGGCAGAAAGGGTATTTCCGCTATGGTTCGGTCCGGGATCTGTATTCGGGGGAGCGGCCCGCCATGTTCAAGGAAGAGCTGGTGATTCCGCCATTCCAGTTTTACTGGCTGAGTGATTAGGTGCCGTTATGAAATAAGCAGCGTTTTTTTGCTTATTTTATTACGGCACCTTATGCCGCTCCCCAGAAACAGCCAATCTTTTCGGGCTGTTTCTGGGAGTGGCTCTGGCAACACATACAAGGGGTCATTATGAAATAAGCAGCGTTTTTTTGCTTATTTTATTACGGCACCTTATGCCGCTTCCAAGAAACCGCCAAAGTTGTTCCGGCGGTTTCTTGGAAGCGGCGTCTGGCAGATAATATAAAGGGCTGTTACAAAATAACGAGACCCATTCAAGTTCAATACGGTTCCTTTACCCAGCAGGAATGCTCCAGTTGTCGCTCGCTCCATGGATGGATGTAGAGCGTCGGCCTCAGGATAAACAGTTGTCCTGAACGTCTCAGGAGGCGTTCCTGATCCGTTCCAGTTGATCGGCCAGATCGCCCATCTCCTGCCGCCAGTATTCCCGGGTGCCGAAATTGGGGGCCACCCGCGACTCCCCGTCCTCGATGAACTGGTGGGCGCACCAGGCAATATAATGGATATAGCGCATGGCCCGCAGGGGCTCGATCAGGGCCAGGCTGCGCTGGTCAAAATCCATAAAGGTCTCATAACCCTCCAGAAAGAGATTGATCTCCCGCCAGGAATCCTCCTTCAACCCGGGAAGCAGCATCCAGAAATCCTGGACCGGCGGCCCCACTGCCATGTCATCAAAGTCGATGATATAAAAGGACTTGCCGGGGAGATAGATGAGATTGGAGAAATGGCAATCGCCATGGATGCGGATCATCCGGCTGTGGTCAAAGAGCGGGGTGATCTCCCTGATCAGGGAGTCCGTCAGCTCCCTGAATTCCTGTTGCATCTCCACAGGGATCAGCTTGGAGGCGAGCAGGGTATCAACCTGGGCTCGGGTGGAGCTGTCAGGTGCCATGGTGATCCGCTCCCGGGGCGGATGGGTGGCCCCGACCGCATGGACGCGGCCGATGAGGCGGCCGAGCTCCAGCCATTGCTCCTCCGAATACTCATCATAACTGCGGCCGCCGCACTTGGGGAAGCAGGCAAACATGATCCTGCCGTATCGGCCCAGGGTCGTGCCATCCACCATCGTCAGGGGCGGGATAATCGGGATCTCCAGTGCCTGCAGTTCCAGGAGGAAGGTATGTTCATCCAGCAGCCCGTTTTTTGACCAGCGTCCCGGCCGATAGAACTTGATCACCAGTCCGGTTCTGTCCTCGAATTCCAGTTCATAGACCCGGTTGATGTAGCTGTTCAAGGGGCGGCAGAGGTTGGTGCAGCGCACGCCCAGACTCTTTTCCGCCAGGGTGATGATCACGTCCGGGGTCAGTCCGTGAAAGACATGTTTCCCGGGATCTGCGGCCGGGGTCGTTTTTTTCAGCACTTTCATTGTCCGGGATACCCCTTATCCAGCGGCAGATTTTTCTTCTTCAGGGCTGCCACCGCCAGTTGATCGCAACGTTCATTGTGGGGGTGGCCGGCATGGCCTCTGACCCATTGAAAGGTGACCTCCAGCTCTTCCGCCAGCTGCAGCAGCTCAGCCCAGAGGTCGGGGTTGACTGCCGGTTGTTTGTCGGATTTTATCCAGCCCCGCTGCCGCCAGCCCCTGGCCCAGCCCTTGCTGATACCGTTGACCACATAACTGGAGTCGGACCAGACGGTTATCGGTCGGTCCCTCTGTTCCAGGCTGCGCAGGGCCACAATGCAGGCCATGAGCTCCATCCGGTTATTGGTGGTCAGTCTGAAGCCCCCGGAGATCTCCAGTTCCTGGCCGTCAGAGACGACAATGGCGCCATAGCCGCCGGGACCGGGGTTTTTGCTGCATCCCCCGTCGGTATAGATGTTGATCTCCCCGTCGCGGGGTGGGGGGATGACGGCCGGCGCCGTTTCTGAGCGCCGCTCTTTTTTTTCCGGAGCATAATTGTATTGGGGATTCCGGATCCAGGCCTCGGCCTCGGCCCGGTCGGTAAAGCCTTTGAATTTGGCGCCGGCATAGCCCTTCACCTGCCTTTCCGCCTCCGGCCAGTTCTCATAAATCCCGGGCTTGATCCCAGCGGCAACGGCATAAAATTTCTTTTTGGTCATGAACTGATCCTGGTGAGCCGCTATAATAATGTCGTTAGTTGGAGGTGAAAACGGCATAAGGAGCCGTAACGCAATCTGTAGGAAGAAAAAGGTTATTTCGTAATGGCTCCTAAAAAAAAGTCCGGGAGGTTTATCCTTGCCCGGACGGTTTTCTGAACATGACCAACCAACCTTCCCTTCTTCTCATGAACTGATCATGGCAATAACAAAGAGTGATATGAGGACAAAAACAAAAAAGAGACCAACTTTAACATTGATCGAATGATCCTCTTCATGCGCAGCCTCATGGTCTTCATCGTGTCCGCTCATATTCCACTCCCTTTTTTTTATTTTTTCAAAATCCACGTTTATTTGCAAGCTCTCTTCATGAATCAATTGAACAATTTTATCCAGTTTTGTCGATCACTTTCTTGTCCTTCCAACGACAAGAAGGAGGGTGGTTTGGTGTGGCGACAGGATTGAAGATTACCAGACCAGATCATCCGGAATTGTGTAGGCCGCGTAGGGGTCATCAGGATCATTTGCACTCTCCTGTGGTGCGGCGTTGTGCAGGACAATAAGATCCGGCCGCCACTCCCGTATGCGCTCCACAATTGATGACGGCACCACTGCATAGCCATCTTTGTCTCTGATGATGGCCAGGCTCCCCCGGCTCAGGTCGTCCACCATCTCCCTGGTCGGCAGCAAAAGCTTTGCTATCTTGTTGTTGTCCGGGAAGCGATAGGCGATGGAGCCATCCTTCAGGTTCAGGCGGCTGGTGGCGATGAGTTGTCTTATCTGGGCGATGGCCTCATTTTTCTTCGCTCTTTCCTGGAGCTTCAGATTGGCAATCCTGGCCAGTTCCTTCTTCTCGGCCAGGGCCTGCCGGGCATGGGCCTTGTTTTCGTCCGGGTTCTGGATGCGGCCCTTGTCCTGTTCCTTGTTTTTTCTATAGGTGGCCTTTTGGGCCTGAGTGGCCTGCTTTTTATCGACCAGACCCATCTTCAGAAATTGATCCCGCAGTGACTGTGCCATGGATGAGACTCCTTTCAGGAAAATAAGATCGCCATGGGGATGGTCTTCTCTTCAGTGACGCGTACCCTCTGCTCCCAAAGCGGGCACTGCGCACGGATACACTCCTTGTTTTTCAGGTACTGATCGCAGTGAAGCTCTGCCTCTGCCTTGAGGGAGAGGGGAAGCAGCTCGGATGAGAGCCTGGCGGTCTCGGTGAGAGCCATATAGGTCTCGCGCTGACAGCAGCGGCCGGCCTTGCGGCCGGCCAGGGTTGTCAGGATCCGCCCGGAAAACTCCTGGGCCAGTTGACGGGGCCCCGGGGTCAGGGGTGTCGCCGAAAAAATGGTGGCCACGCCGATGCCGATGCCGATGGCGGCTCCGCACGCTCCCCAGAAACCGCAGATCCCGCCTGGCACATCGGCGCCCCGATTGATGCCGGTGAGGATATCTTTGGAGCTGATCTCGCCGCCGCAATTGCGGTAACAGGCGAGCAGGATGCCGGGAATCATGGCATGATGTTCGGGTCCGTGCATGGGAATGGAGGAGTGGTTGCGGATGATGGTGAGCAGTTTGATCATATCCTGTTCCCGAGTGGTGGTGCAGATGGATCTGATAACCTCCAGTCCGTTTTCCTGATGGCAGTGGTTACAGACAAAATGACCCTCGTGGCAGCAGCCATCTCCAAGGCGTGTCTGGCCGCAATAGTGGCAGGTCATCTCCCAGCGTTCGCTGAAGTAGAGCAGCTCTTTGCCGCAGCACATGCAGCCGGATCTTTGACGTAGAGCATTGGTAGGGCTGGCCTGCGGGGGCTCGCAGGAGCAGGAGGCGGCGGGGGGCGTGGCGGATGACGGGACGCAACAGGAACTGGTCATGACCAGATTGGTAACCGCCCCTGCTTCATCCAGAATGAAAACCGAATCATCAAGGAGACCAATGTCGGCATCGGGGATCGCCGTGCGCCGTCCCTTGACCAGCAGGATCCCGCTTTCGGTGAAAATGGCCCCATAGGGTCCCCGGTAGACACAGGAGCGTCCGATAGCCGCAGAGGGCTGCTTGTCGCTCGTTCCATGGACGGATGCCGGGCGACCGATATTTTTTGCGACCGCCCTTTCTTCCTGCCCTGGCCGCTGTGCCTGGTAGGTGAGAGAGAAAAAATCCATCCCCTCCACCTGACGATAAGGAAAACGTTTCAGCAGACGGACGGCCGCAAATCCGGCCGTCTCCAGCATGGCCACCAGCTCTTCCTGCTGCATGGCCCCGCCCAGGCATTCACCGCGATAGACCACGTTGTTCTTGATGCCTGGAGGAATGGCTGTATCGGTGATGATGTCCGAGATCACCATCCTGCCGCCCGGTTTCAGGACCCGGAAGATCTCCCGGTAGGTCTTCCGTTTATCCGGGCTCAGGTTGATGACACAGTTGGAGATAACAATATCGGCACAAGCTGTCTCCAGGGGAATCTGTTCCAGAAATCCCTGGCGAAATTCCACATTGTCATAGCCCAGACGGGCGGTAACTTCTTTTTTGGAGGTCGTGGCCAGGCGGAGCATCTCGTCGGTCATGTCAATGCCGAAGACCTGTCCCTTTGCGCCCACGGCGGCTGCGGCCATGAAACATTCCACGCCCGAGCCGGAACCCAGATCCACCAGGGTCTCGCCCGGCTGCGGCTTCGCGTCCGTCACCGGGCTGCCGCAGCCGTAGGAGCGCTTCCGGGAGTTCTCGGGAATAAAATCGGCCTTCTTTTGGGCCGGAGCCAGCGGGTTGACGATATCCTTCTTGGCAGCCAGGGCCGCCTGACCATAAAATTCACGCACCTGGGCGTGCCCATGGTCTGAGGCCAGCGAGATGACGCAGTTGCAGTGGGTCAAGGTGACAGTGCGGCCTGAGGCCTCCGGGTCGGGGCAGTCATGGCGGACATCGCCCATGCGCAGGATTATGGTGGCGCGGCCCGAGACCGGCGAGGGGTCAGCCTGTCTGCTGATCAGTTCCAGGGCGATCTTGTCATAGAGTTCCACATAAGGGTCATGGCCCACCCATTCGCCGCCTGACAGGAAGCTGTGATCGGTATCTCCGCCGCCGATGAGGAACTTCAGGGGATTGGCCTGATAGCACGGTGACTTTATCAGGGAGGCGTTGCGCAGGGATTGCAGGAGCGGGCTGTTCTGCCAGACCGTGGCCAGGCCCTGTGCCAGGTCGCCGCAGGCGGTCTCGGGAAGCCCCACCAGGGCCGGGGAGGGGTAGATGACGCCATCCGGTCCGACTGTCAGGGATTCCCAGCCGCTATTGGACAGGTCATGACGGGTACCGGGGGTGGAAAAAACTTGACTGCGGATGGCCTCGATATTGTCAATGATGAGCCCGCACTGCTCCGCCCGCTCCCAGGCCGCAAGCAGATGGGGGAGGATCTCCGCGGGCGGGACGAACTGCTCCCGGCTGCCCTTGCCGCGGATAAAGAGGTAGAGCAGATGGATGCTGGCGGCCCCGATCCCGGCGGCCATGGTCACCAGCTCAACCAGATCGGCCACATTGGCCCGGCTGACCGTAATGGAGAGGGTAAAGGAGATTCCCGCCTGCCGCAGGGCTGCCAGGTTGGACAGGAGCTGGTTGTACGACCCCTGGCCCCGCAGGCTGTCATGGGCCTGCTCCAGCCCGTCCAGGCTGATCTGCAGGTGCAGGCGGTCAAGGTTTTGCAGCAGGTGGATGTTTTGGTCCAGGAGTGTGCCGTTGGTCAGAACCACGGCATGGACCAGAGGGTTCCGGGAGAGAAGGGTGGTCAGCCAGGGGAAGAAATCAGGATAAAGAAGGGGCTCGCCGCCGGTGAAATAAAAGAGGCGGCAGCCCAGTTCCAGGGCCTGACGGGCGGCACTATCGAGCTGCGGCCGGGGCAGGGTGCGGCTTTTGGCCGGGGAGGAGGCAAAGAGGCAATGGCTGCAGCTGAGGTTGCAGCGGTCGGTCAGATGGAACCAGCATTCTTGCAGGCGACCCAGGGACAGTTCCTGGCCGCGTCCCTTATACTCTTTTCCGCTGCCGTGTTTCAGACTCAGTGCCAGGCGGTCAAGATCCAGGAAAAGGCGGTGAACGGCTGCCTGATTTTCCGTATCCGCAGCGGGAGAGGCGCTTTGCAGATGGCTGATTGCGTCGGCGAGGTTGTCAGCGCCAATCAGGGCCTTCAGCAGGCGGTCACCATGCTCGGTCGGCACCAGCCAGTCCGGCGTCTCCGGCTGGATATAAATGGCTTGGCCTGCATGCTCCAGCCTCTGCCATTTCTGGAGATCATACCATGTGCCTGAGGGTTTTGGAAGCTTCGCTCTGGTCATTGTTATTCATGCTCAAGGCTTGTAAGGCAATGATTGTTACAAACCACGTATCAGCAATGCCGAATTGTTTGCAAGCGAATGTTACAGTACCTGATCAGGGTCGACATCACCATGTTTTTGTCGGCCCCGCTATCACCCTTTTCCGGATGATAGCGGGGTGGAATTAAAAGCGGTAGGTAATACCAATGCTCACAACCGGATAATACTTAAACGGTTCCAGGTCATCTTCCAGATCACGCCGTTCAGCTTCAAGGTTTGCTTGAAAATCGGGATTATTTATCACTGCCGGATTGCCTGTGGCTGTCAGGGTAACATTGGGTGAACCCTGAAAGACCACGCCAAGGTCGCAACTAAAACTCCAGTTTCCTTCGGCGCCAAAGGGGTTTCCCCAGCCAATCCCCAGATATGGAGCAAGGCTGTTGAAATCGACGTTGCCATTGAGTGATCCTACATCGTCCACGGTATAAGGTATCCCGTTAATCTCATACGTCCGACCTGCCTCAGGTCGACCGTTCAGGTCCAGCTCATTCCCGTTGGCCACAAGACCGGGGCTGAGTCTGAATCCATTGCTGAACGGGAACCAGTCAGCCGTCACCAGACCGGAAAAAAGCTTGAGATCGGCATTATAGTCAATTCCTGATTCAGTTTCATCTGTATCATAGGAAAGACCTTGGATCCCCAACCGGGCGTTGAGGGAAGAAGCCACCTGCAGCGACAGATCCGCACCGGCGCCAAGGGTGCCAATCTTTGCACCGGCAGCCACGGAACCTGCAGCATAGACTTGAGAACTTCCCAGCAGGAAAACAGTCAACGCCCCGAAATATACTACCTTTTTCATGATGACTCCTTTGTTAAAAAAGTTGTTCAATGTTACCTGTGTATTTCTATTATTCTTCAACAACGCCGAACAAAAGTTAAGAACATGAGGTGACAAATCCGAAGATAAAGAAACGGCGCCTTTAAGTACAGGGAGCAGCCCATGCTTGCGTCTATTTCATACCAGCAGGCTCTATAATTCTCAAGAAAAATTGAGAGAGTATGTTACATCCCCTCAAATGTATCGGCCGCTTTAACTGAATCAGGAAAAATTTAGAAGGGATCGGCCGGTACAGCACCAGATTTCCGGCTTCAGGGTGCCTTGTTCCGAGTCCACTTCCAGCCTGACAGAGTCTTGCGGATGGCCAGGACTCAGCAGTTCAGCAGGAGGTCGCGGCCCGGCTGCAGTGACTCGGCCAGTTTCTCCGAAAGACGAGCAATGCCGTCGGAAAAACTGATCATGGCCGGTAGCTCGTTCTTTTATCGCCATTCTTTTTGCTTTGTCTCATTTTGGCAAGCAGGCCGCGAATCACCGACCCATGGGCCATCTCTAGGTGGCGCACTTCCCCCCAACGTGGGCATTGCCCTCCCCTGACCGCTTAGTCGGCTAACCCACGCCTTGCTATTGGTTTATCGCTCTGCTGTTTTGTCTATGAAGATTGATGTGGTTTTTGGGAAGATTGTCGCTCACAAAAGCGATTTCAGAAAAGAGAAAACGTTTGGAGTGTGGGATCGGATCATAGCGTCGAATGGACCAAGCCACGGCTGGTCCAAAATGAATGGAAAAAGAAGAGTGCCGGAACTTGTCTGAAACACTGAGGATCCGCGAAGACCAGGGTCGCAGGTAAGATATTGGTGACGACTTTTTCTGAGCGCCTGTTCAAAGGGGGTGCAGGAGAAACTATGACGAAGGCTGTATGTTTCTAAGTCTTCAAAAGCGAATGTACTGATTAAAATTGATAGGAGTAGGAAAATTGCACCCCCAGGGTGTGCGCTTGTTTCATGTTCCAGTTGTCGGCCATGAGGGACAAGCTGAATTGTCTAAAGTCAAATCCGACACCAACGGCATTCGCCTTGAAGTCATATTGGGCAGACATGACCAGATCAGTGTCACGCAACTGATATTGATAGCCCAACCTTGGGAAAACAATATCTTCAACAAAGTAGAGCTCGGCCAACAGGGTGCGGCCTGGCTGCATCTGATAAGAACCATTGATCCGGCCATGAACCGGCAGCCGTTGGCGAAAATCTCGATAACTTTCAACACCGCTAACGAGGGACCTGGTTTCCAGAAAACCCTCATCAGTAATCGTCACAGTGTCGGTATCTCCCGTTGCCACTGTGTACGGGGCGTCGTTCCACCAGATTCTGCTGATGACATCTTCCAAATGAAGCTCAAACAAGATATCTGGCCGCACCTGCCAGCCAGCATCAAGATCAAGCGATGCTCCCTGTCCACGCAACGAACCGACCTGACGATCAAATAACTGGTCTTTAGTATAATAGTAGTCCAGGGAAGCGGTTGATGAGTATGTATCGTGGTCCGTGGTCGTAACTGCTCCGTTGAGGGAGCCATGAACCAACTCGGAACCATGCAGAAGATTGATTCGCGGTCTTATCCACAGTGGGTCATTGACCTGCCATTGATAAGAAAGTCCAATGCCGCTCGCGCGTAGATGATGCGCGTTCAGATCAACGACATAATGGGTTGATGGATCCAGGGGAAGGTCCCGTTCCAAAAGATAATATAATTTTGCGAGATCGGGCGTAAATTCAAGGAAATAATCATAGCGCTCAAACACGCTGAAGCGCCAGTTGCCATAGCCGGCGCCGGTTTCAACCCGGGTAAAAGTAAGCGCCATATCTCCAGATCGATATCCTCCGTCAAGGTCATGTAAAATACCATTGATGGTATAGGGCTCTGAATAGGCAAAACTGTCGATATCGACAAATAAGGTCCAGTCCTGCTTGGGAACCGGCGCTTCCTCAGCCCAACAGGGCTGAACCAACAGGAACGGGAGAAAGTAGAGGAGCTGTCGTCTGTTCAAGGTAAAAGAATGGGGACTCTGGAAGGGGCCGGTCCCCCCGTTCCAGAGAACAGGGGGACCGGCTGAGGTTGTCAGGCGTTAATAAATTTCGATAGTGCCATCGGAATAAGTGGTTTTGATCCCAGCAGATTCGATGATCGTGGCATAGTTTGCACCATCAACTTTCATGGTACCGGAGACAGTTTTATCTGCGGCAAGGGTCAATGCCAAGATGACATTGTCCTGATTTGTGGCAATAACAGTGCCGGTCTTATCCTCATCATTATAGGTGACATCGGCAGAAATCCGTTTTCCTTCATAAGCGAGCTTCAATGTTCCGCTGCCCTGGGTCAGGGTGTCGCGGTTACCGGTAATAATTACCTGTGCCTGCTCGGTAAGCCCTGGCAGAGCGGCATCAAACTGGAGAGAAAACCCGAAGGAGACAAACTTCTCTGCCGTTTCAGCGGATTTATCATCAGAGGTCATACCAGAGGAGGAAGCGCCGGTCATTTGATTGTGAGTATCTGTAAAGCTCGAAGACTCGATCAAGGAAAATCCGTTACCAGCGGCATTGATCGCCAGAGTGGCCGCGAAGAAATGAGCTTGACTGTCGGCAAATTTGCCGCTCAAGGTCATTTCACCCGTTTCAAAGGACAACTCATGATTTCCGGAAGCGATCCACGTTTCAACGCCGGTTTCTGGATTCCACGTTCCACTTTTCTGATCTAAATTGTAATATTTCACACCTGCAAGGGCAAGATCAAGAGAGCCGGTGAAGGTCACCGGGTTCTCCCCGGTCAGCTGCTCCAGGGTCACACCCAGCTTCAGGGCGAGAGAATCCATGGTTAAGGACTCTTCCCATTTGTAGAGGTATTCAGTGTTGCTGTTAATAACCTCTCCACTGGTATCAACGACCTTAAGGTCTACACTGCCAGAGCTGCCATCGGTAATTGTCATCTTCAATGCGTCGTTGCTGATATTCCCTGACAGACCCAATGAGGCTTTAACCGTCGTGCTACTGGTGCTCTCATTAACCACATCTGTGTAGTCGCCGGCATATACGGCAGTAAGATCGACCTTAAAGCCAAAGATGTCATTATTGCTTACTTTGATGGTATAGGAGTCGTTGGAACGAATGACTGCAACAGCCACGTCCATGGTATCCGTGGACTGAGTGGTCTCATTCCAGCCAATCGTTATTGTTTTTGTGAAGGTTGCTGAATCGGTCGTCATGGAAGGAAGATCTTCCGCAATCACCCGGGAGATAGCTTCGAGTGCGACCGGAATGGCTTTTACCATTTCGTCCGCCGCCATTTTCGAGGCTTCCGCCGCGATATCCAGCTGGCCCTTAAAGTCATTCATCCCGATCACCACGCGATCAGACGCAGTGGGATTATCAGTGAGGGTTGTGGCATAAACCAGGTCCCGGAGGTCAGAAGCAAAGGCCTTGGTCTTGGCCAGTGGCTTGCTCATGGCCGTTTTGCTGGGTTCCGCAGCAGTTTCTTCGCCAGCTGCAGGATCGCTGGATCTGAGCATAGTTTCTTTAGTGGTAAGTGCAGCATCCAGTTCAGGAACGGTCACAGTTACTGTTTGAGCTGCAGCATTGTCCACTGCCGCATCCAAAACGGCCTTTTTCATCTGCACAATATCCTGCATACTGATAAGATCCGCACCTTCCGTATCGGCATCATTCAAAAGCAGCTGCCCATCATTGGCAACAAACGTTTGCGTTAAGCGGTCAAGGGCGTCAGTCATGTTTCCGTCGCCGGAAGCACTCATCAAGGCTGCACTGAGCAGGGCGGCATCAATGGCATCATTCTTACCCGCATCCCCTGCAGCTTTAAGAGCTGCTGGATCCGTTAGATCAATAACCGCATAATCAAGAAGATCGGTCATAGAAAAGAGGTCGGCTGTTTGAGAGTTTGCGGCTCCAATTGAGTCGGTGGTCAGGCCGAATTCTGAGGATTGGGCACGATCCAGGGCAAGTTCTGCCGCTATATGAGTCATCGGAGAAACCACCACGTTAACTTTCGAACCGGCAGCTACCGCAGGAACCAGGGCCGACATTTTGAAATCTGATGCCAAAGGGACAGCGGATCCGAAAGGATAGTCCGTACCGCAGCCGGCTGGGATATCACATTTCATGGTCGTTTCGGCGGCTGCCTCGATTTCAATCTTGATGGGTCCGGAAAAATCAGCTGGCACAGTAAAACTGTACTCTCCCTTTGCATCGGTCAAGACCACACCGATGTCCAACGGGGTTGCACTGATCGCACCATCTACAGCCGGATATGCCTTGACAATACCATTGACAATAATTCCTTTAACCGCAGTACCTGAATAAGTAGTCCCCACTGCCACTGGAGTATGGTCATCCCCACCACCACCACCACCACATGCTGAAAGACCAATACAGATCAATACTGCCAGTATTGTATTACAAAACCTGTTCATGTTTTCTCCCTATACCCCTTTTTTGAGTTTATAAGCTACGAACTAACAAATCTTTCGATTCAGCGAGTAACTTATCCTTTCATACTAAAAAAAAGGGTTATCACATAACAATACCAGTTGTCAAAAATAATGTGATGAAATTATTATTATTTTTGAAGATTAGCGCTAATCAGGTTTTTTGATGATTTCATGAGGGAACATGACTAATCTGTTATTGAGGGGGAGTGTGCAAGCATTTATCCGGGTGATGAAGGCCCTGTCTCAGTCCAATCGGGCCAGGATGGTCAAGTTATCTTTTGAATCCGCGCATAGGTCCATATTTCATACCAGCCGGCACTATAATTCTCAATGAAAATGGACTACGTCTTAAAGGGGTCCCGGTCAGTTTGACGGATCAGAAATAGATACCCTTTACTTTGGCCTCTTCCCGGCTGGCTCCGGAGTTTTTCGTGATGGATTCCGCGATGCGGGTGGCGCCCTTGATCATATCATTGAGCCCGATGCCTTCCCAGCCGAAACCGTGAATGAAGAGTCCCTCATGCTCTTGCATCAACTGATCGCGCCAGTCAAGGAGGGCGGGATAGCCTGCCTCCAGCTGGGGGATTCCGCCCTTAGGGTGCAGGACCCGAGCGTAGACCGGTTCTCCTCGCAGGGGCAGCAGTTCCCGCAGATCAGCCAGGGCCTGGCGGATCAGGGTGGCATCGTCAAGGTCCAGCCGTTCCGGGTGCCGACGTCCGCCGATCAGGGCTTCAAGGAGGATATGGCCCTGGGGCGCCCTGTCGGTGAACATGTTGGATGAAAAGAGCGCCCCCAGGCAGAACCGTCCTTCCTGTTCCGGGGCCAGATAGCCAAATCCCGGGGGCAGGGTGGAACCAGGGCCGAATCCCAAGGCAATGGTCACAATCCGGGCCTCAGGAACAGAGTTCCGGGGCATGGTGGGGGTAAAGTCCTGGAGCAGGCCCAAGGACGGGTTGATCGGCAGGGCCAGCACCAGATTTTCGGCTTCATGGGTGCCTTGTTCCGAGTCCACCTCCCAGCCTGACTGGGTCTTGCGGATGGCCAGAACCCCGCAGTTCAGCAGGAGGTCGCGGCCCGGCTGCAGTGACTCGGCCAGTTTCTCCGGAAGACGAGCCATGCCGGCGGGAAAACTGGTCATGGCCGGCAGGCCCTTCTTCTCTCTCTTTGGGGCCTTCCCGGCCTGTCTCATCTTGGCAAGCAGGCCGCGAATCACCGACCCATGGGTCATCTCCAGGCGGCGCACCCCCGGCATGACCCCATCGATGACCAGCCGGTTGAAATCGCCCGCGTAGGTGCCGGTGAAGACCGCGTCCACATAGGGCAGCAGCGCCGGGCCAAAGCGGTATTCCACCCACTCGGCCACCGTTGGCTCGCCTGCGAGTGGCTTCTTGAAGAGCTCGCCCAGGACCCGAATCTTGGCCAGCGGCGAGATCAGGGGGGCCATAATGATCTTAGGGGGGCTTTGGGGGATGCAGCGCAGGGCGCCATCCATGCAGACATAGCGGACAAATCGGCTGAGGGGCGCCTTCACGCATTCCCGGTCAAGGCCGGTCTCCCGCAAGAGCAGCTGACTCTCCGGGCAATTGTCGAGAAAGCCATGGGGACCGTTTTCAGCAAGAAATCCCTGCTCGGCACGGCTCCAGATGACCCCGCCGGTCCTGTCCGATTTTTCGATGACAAGGAACTGATGGCCGGGACAGGACTGTCGCAGCTTATGGGCCACTGTCAGGCCTGAGAGGCCGCCGCCAATGATAAGAGTATCCATTTTTTTTCAATTACGAATTACGAATTATGAATTATGAATGACAAGATTACGGTATATGAATGGGAATCGGCAAGAAATCTTGACACCTTGGGTTCGATGTTTATCATTTTGGCCGAATTCAGGTAAAAAAGCAACGGAATAGGATGAGAACGGCTGTCTTCTTCTTCAATTCCGCATCATAATCAGAGAAACCAGAGACAAGAGGTGCTTTCGATGACCAGTCAGACCACAACCCATGAGTTTCAGGCCGAAACCAAGAAGCTGCTCGATATCGTTATCCACTCGCTCTATACCGAGCGTGATATCTTTCTGCGGGAACTTGATCTCCAACTGCGCCGATGCCCTGGAAAAATTCCGGCACCAGAGCCTGGCGGCAGGCGAAGTCTTTCGACGCCCATATGCCCCTGGAGATCACCATTGATCGTCGATGACAGAGAAACACACCCTGACCATCACCGATACCGGCATCGGCATGAGCCAGGGCGGAGCTGGAGGCCAACCTCGGCACCATCGCCCACTCCGGTTCCAGCGCCTTTCTCAGCGGTCTGGCCGAGGCGGCCAGAAGGATGTCAGCCTGATCGGCCAGTTCGGGGTCGGCTTCTATGCCGCCTTCATGGTGGCCGCAAAGGTCCGGGTCCAGTCCCGCTCCTGGGACGGCACGGAGGGGCATGAGTGGGTCTCCGACGGCACCGGCACCTACACCATCAGCGAACCCTGCCGGGCCTGCATCGGGGCACCCGGATCATCATGGAGCTGAAGGATGATGCCCATGACTATGCCATGAAATGGAAGATCGAACGGATCATCAAGCAATATTCTTCCTTTGTCCCCTTCCCGATCAAGCTGGCCGGGGAGGTGGTCAATACCGTACAGGCCCTCTGGACCCGCGGCAAGGCCGATATCACCGAGGAGGAATATACTGATTCTATAAGTTTATCGGCAAGGCCCATGACGAGCCCCTCTACCGGCTCCATTTCACCGCCGATGCGCCCCTGGCCATCAAGGCCCTGCTCTTTGTGCCCAGGGAGAACTTCGAGATCATGGGCTTCGGCCGCGTCGATCCCGGGGTCAATCTCTATTGTCAGAAGATTCTGATCGATCAGCACTCGGAGAACGTCCTGCCCGACTGGCTGCGTTTCCTCAAAGGGGTGGTGGACAGCGAGGACCTGCCGCTCAATATCTCGCGCCAGGCCCTGCAGGATAATGCCCTGGTCGACAAGCTGCGCAGGGTGATCACCAAACGTTTCCTGAAATTCCTCGACGAGCAGGCCAAGGCGGATCCCGAGAACTACCTGGTCTTCTGGAAGACCTTCGGCATCTATCTGAAAGAAGGGCCTTACCTCCGACTATCGAGTTTCAGGAGGAGCTGGGCAGGCTGCTTCGCTTCGAGTCTTCACGCTCGGAAGACGGGTAAACCCACATCCCTGGCCGACTATGTGGCGCGGATGAAGGAGGGGCAGGAGGACATCTACTACATCAACGGCCCCAGCCGCGCGGCCATTGAGGCCGGCCCCTATGTGGAGATGTTCACCGCAAACGGGATATCGAGATCCTCTATACCCTGGAGCCCATTGATGATTTCGTCCTCAGTCATCTGGGCGAATTTGACGGCAAAAAGCTGGTCTCCGCCGATCGGGCCGATCTCGATCCCCGGCGCGCCCGGGCGTCTCCGAGGAGGAAGGAAGAGGCTGCTCAGCCCGAGGCGGAGCAGCTGGAGCAGGGGGCCAAGTCGGTGCTGATCAGCTGGCTGAAAGAGACTGCTGGGAGACAGGGTCGCGGATGTGGTCGAGTCCAAGCGCCTGGTTGAGGCCCCGGCCATGATTGTCAATCCTGACGGCTATATGACCTCCTCCATGGAGCGGATCATGGCCGCCAGCCGCAGGGAAAAAGGGCAGGCACCGGCGGGCAGCAAGAAGAATCTGGAGATCAATACCGCCAATCCCCTGATCAAGCAGTTGGCGGAACTGCAGAAAAAAGACGAATCCTTTGCCGCCGAGGTGGCTGCCCAGATCTATGATAATGCCATGATTCAGGCAGGGCTGGTGGTTGATCCCCTGGCCATGGTGGAGCGCAATTACAAGATCCTGAACCGCGCCGTGGGCTCTGTATGACATAACTGTTGAAAAAAGGTGATTGCTCAGGTAGATAGTCTAGAGGCAACTTGGTTGGCGGTCTATAAGTTCATAGACTTATCTGCCTGAGTCGTTCCATGTTTTGTGCAAATTTCCGATCTAATTTTCCTATCTTGGAGAGAATGAGATGTCCACCTGCATGCTATTGAGCTCCATACGTCGTTTCGCTTTTTTGTCGGCAGCTGTAGTTCTTTTTATGGCCCTGCCTGGCTGTTATAACCATCCCGTGCGTCATCTTGCCTCGGATGTCGGTCTGATCAAGGCTGGAGAAACGACCCGTCAGGAGGTGCTTGCGCTGCTGGGGAAACCGGATTCCACGCGGATGGTCTCTGCCGACACGGAAGAGTGGGCCTACCATGAGGAAGACAAATCACTGCTGCAGAAGGCGCCGCTGGTTGGCGAGGCCTTTTCTGCCCAAGGCTACAAGACGGTTGTCTTGACCCTGAAGGGTGATCTGGTTACCGCTGTCCATTTTGTCGCCTATGACAAGGATGAGTTTGATTGGAAGGATGATTGTAAGTGGAAGGATATTGACCGGAAAACCGACAAAAAGACAGGACAGTGATAGATCGTTATGAGACCTCTCGCCAGAGGATGGTGCAGGAACAACTGACCCGCCGCAATATCCATGATCCTCGGGTGCTGGAGGTCATGGGTGAGGTGCCGCGCCATCTCTTTGTCGATGATGCCATGCAGGCCAGTGCCTATGGCGATCATCCCTTACCCATTGTTGCCGGGCAGACCATCTCCCAACCCTTTATTGTGGCCTACATGACCCAGGCCCTGCAGTTGACAGGGGTGGAGAAAGTCCTGGAGATTGGTACGGGATCGGGCTATCAGGCAGTTATCCTTTCCCGGCTCTGCGACAAGCTGTATACCGTTGAACGGCACAACAGCCTGCTGGCCGGGGCTCGGCGAATCTTTGACCTCCTCCACTGTCATAATATCCAGTCAAAGCTTGATGACGGTACCCTGGGCTGGCCGGATCATGCCCCCTATGACGCCATTATGGTGACGGCCGCAGGCCCCGAGATTCCGGAGCCCTTGGTGGCCCAACTGGCGGATCCCGGCAGGATGGTGATCCCGGTCGGTGATCAGGAGGTCCAGGAATTGCAGTTAGTCACCAAAAAAGATGGCCTCGTCCAGGTGGAGCTCCTGGAGCGTGTCCGCTTTGTCAACCTGATCGGGGAGTATGGCTGGGAAAAGTGAGGCTGAATGCATTGCCCGCCGCCCTGGTGTCATCATCCGAACTTTCGTTCACCCTGATCTTGTCGAAGGATTGAAAGTCAATCCACTTCCCTCACAATTTCCTCTCCACTACCACTGAACTTCCTCTTCATAAAATAGTGCATCTGCTCAGATCTGCGCTGCCCCCGGCGGCTACCTTTTGATAGAGCTTCCACAGGTGTTCGTCCACCCGCTTCTGGCGTGCGCTGGCGTCTGCTTTCATAAAGCGGCGGCTGGCGCGCGGCCCGGCGTTGTATGCCGCGTAGGCGGCACGGGCGGCATGGTCGGCATTCTTGTTTTCTTTGGCTATTTGGGTGCCATACTTTTTAAAGTAGCGCATAAGAATCTGATTTCCCGCCTGGATATTGTAGGCCACATCCCCTTGTAACCGCTCCATGTTGTAAAATCCCCTCCACACATGTTGATTGATCTGCATGATGCCAATCCCGCCCGCCTGAGAGCGCAACGCTACGATCTTTTTGTTTTTACGGGTAAATTGCTGCCAGCAGCTTTCGATCATGGCGGTGGCAGGGACCAGGTCCTGGTAGATCGTCGCATATCGAGGTTCAAGGCCGTCACGTTTTACCTGTTCCCCGGCAAATGACGTCAGCAGTTGGCTAATAATCGGCCCATATTCATCCAGTTCTTCCGGGCTGGGTGCCCAGTAATTGAGGCGTTGAGCCAGGTCCGTTCCGGTCAGGGGCGGGGACTCGTCGGCATGGGCGACTCCCACCAGAAAATCCAGCAGCCGTCGGCCTGTGGTTGAGCTCTGCGGGAAATCTTGTGGTGCGCTTTGTTGGGGAACATCTGGCGGAAAATCCGGCCGTGAGTCTTGTTTTGGTGGTTCCGGCAGTGCCTCTGATGGTGAGTCTTGTTTTGGTGGTTCCGGCAGTACCTCTGATTGGGAGGTCGGTCGTGGTTCTTGTGCTTTCTGTTCGGGCTCCGGTTGAAAATGGAACAGATCGCGGAGGGCAGGGTCGACCTGCCAGTCAAAGTGCAGGGGATCTGCGCCGGCACCTGGCTGCAGCATCCTCGCCAGTCGCCGCAGGCCGTTTGCGGTGACATGGATTCCCAGGCCTGGGGCGGCGGTATCCAGTGTCAGCAGGGCGTCTCCGGCATTGACGAAGGTCATGTAACGGAGCAGTTGTTTCTGCATTAACCCCTTTTTGCCGCTGCTGCTTTCGATGATGGGCCGTAATTGGTTCCAGGTATCGATAAATAAGAGCCGGAAGGGGTCCTCGCTCTTTATTGGTGTCTGGCCGGTCAGGATCTGCAACAGTTCATAGCGGCTGGAGATGAGCAGGTCAAAGAGCTGTTCCTCATGCAGCGAATCCCCCATATTGGCGCCGAGGCCCTTGATGACGAAGACCATAAAGGCATCGAAGGGTTCAAAGGCATGCTGCAGCTTATCCAATTCCTCAAAACCGAGCGGGGCCTGGGCCGGCAGTGGTGCCACGGGCCGGGCCTGGGCATCGGTCACAGTCAGGATCAGGGGGACGATGAGACCGTCGGCATTGGTTTGCAGGGTTCCCACGGTGAGCGTTTTCAGGGCAGCCTCAAGGGGCGCGGTATCCGTGGGGGAGGCGCAGGCACGGAGCAAGGTGGTGATTTCTTTTTGGGGCATGGCCAGATCAAAGGCGTATTGTTCCAGGCGGGGATGGAGGAAACGCTTGCAGAGTTCCCAGGCAAATCCGGTGACCACTGGCTTGCCGTCTTTTTCATTGTAGATGGCGGAGTCAATGATGCGATAGCGTAGCTGCCATTGCGGGTCCACATAAAAATCTAAGCGCACGAGGATGGAACCCTTCCACCTGACCACCGACGGCAGGACGCCGAGGGAATCGAAGCCTATGCCGGCGGCCGCCTTGCAGCTGAAATAGGGCTGGCCGTCACGGATGGATAGCCGGGGCTCGGAGATATGAAGATAGTTGTAGGAACCCTGTTGAAAGAGTACAGTGGGACGGTCAGGCTGCGGGGTCAGGGACTCCACCAGGGCGTTCTGTAGTATCTGGGTACGGAGAAAAAGCGGCAGCTTAACGGTTGCGGCGCTCAGCGGGGTTGTGGTGAGCAGGAGAGAGAAGAGCAGGAATGATTGAATGAGTCGTCGCATAAAAGGTCGTTCCATTTTGCCTTACAGATTATTTCCTTGTTTTTTTGCAAGAAAATAATCTGCGAAAGGCACTTATCCCGTTTACCGGGGTTAGTCTTTGAATCTGTCAGAATCGTCTCTCTATCCAGTATCGCCTGCAGGCTATCCACTTTAACACTTACCATTAAAAACTAAAAACTTATTCATATCATGCACGAGATAAAGCCCGGTCAATCCGTCGAATTATTGAAAGAACTGCATATCCTTACCCGGGACGGGAAGATGAACCAGGACAGCCGACGCAAACTGAAGCAGGTCTATCATCTGACCCAGTTTATTGAGCCCCTCCTGCAGGAAATCCGGCAAGACCATCAAGATATCCAGCTCGTTGATCATGGGGCCGGGAAGTCTTATCTTGGTTTTATCCTTTATGATCTTTTTTTTAAGAATCTGGAGAATGGGGCGCACATTTATGGCATTGAGACCCGGGATGAGCTGGTGCGGAAGTCGCGGAATCTGGCTCTGCGGCTGGGCTTTCCCGGCATGTCCTTTCTGACCCTTTCAGTGGCGGAATCCACCCATTCCTCCCTGCTGCCGGCGCATGTTGACATGGTGACCGCCCTGCATGCCTGCGATACGGCAACCGACGATGCCATCCAGTTCGGATTGCGGAAGGAGGCGCGGTTTATCGTGCTGGTGCCCTGCTGCCAGGCGGAAGTGGCCTCGGTACTCAGGAAAAACAAGGGGAAAAGGCTGGGTGACATCCTCACTGAAATCTGGCGGCACCCGCTGCATACCCGGGAATTCGGCAGCCATATCACCAATGTCCTGCGCTGTCTGCAGCTTGAGGCCCATGGCTACCAGGTGAGCGTCACGGAACTGGTGGGGTGGGAACACTCGATGAAAAATGAGCTGATCATCGCCACGTACAAAGATCTGCCGCGCAGGCGACCGGGGGAGCGTCTTGAGGAGCTATTGTGTCTCCTGGGGCTGGAAGAAATGAGCTCGCGTTTTTCCTGAGAGGGTGGAAGTGTCTATAACTGTTGTCCGTTGAAACTTAGAGTCGCCATCATAATGTTCAAATCCCCTTCCCTTTTCAGGTAAGCAATTTTACGAGACTTTCCATTCCCCTTTGAAAAAGGGAAATGGAGGGGACTTTTTTTACATCCGACTACTTGGCGGGGCGCTGGTACAGGCCGATGATCTCGGCATGGGCCAGGATGTGGCCCTCCATTGCCTGAAGGAGCGCTTTTTTTGTCGGTTGGTGCAGATCCGGCAGGACCACGTCCAGGGCATAGAGCTTATGGAAGTAGCGATGGCAGCCTATGGGTGGGCAGGGGCCGCCGTAACCTGTTTTCCCCCCGTCGTTGAGGCCTTCCAGTGTCCCGGTCGGCAGCGCCTGCGGAGCGATGTCTTCAGTCAGGCCGGAGACGTCGGCAGGGATATTATACAGGACCCAGTGAACCCAGACTCGTTTGGGAGCCGCCGGATCAGGGGCGTCCGGGTCGTCGATGATCAGCACCAGACTTTTGCTGCCCGGCGGAATTTCCGTCCATTGCAGGGGCGGCGAGATGTTGCGGTCGTCGCAGGTGTAAATTGCCGGGATATTTGAGTTGTGAGCAAAGGCAGGGGAGCTGATGGTGAGGGTCATGGTCGGCCTCCTTCATGGTTTTTTTTTGGAGAATGATCGATCTTGGGGGCTGTATGTTGATAAGTAATGTAACTGCGTTGGCCAGGCTCGACTGTTCATATGTATCCATGCCGGCAATATCCGGCCACCTCCTCAAGGTCAAAGGTTTTCCGACCATGGTCATCATATAAAGTTGTACCGTTCGGCAATCTCATGTTCCAAGATCATCAAAAGTGCCCAAGTAGATATGGATACCCGTCATAACAGCTTCAAGTCCATATTACCCTCCATGTTGAGTTATATCCATTTATCTTTATCATTTGCGGCATTTGCTCATAGCTGAGATCATACAATTTATGTGCCATCTCTAATGATTAGCTGTGAAATCTGAAAAAGTATTCCTTTGTAGGGCGTTATCTTGCGTAACAATGGAAGGAAGTATTTGCCTATACAAATGCTTCCACTCAAGCAGGATAGTGTCCGATTTCATCAGACAAACCCCATGCTTTTTATGGAAATCCTCTCGGGGCGCATACTTTATGTGCCGCACGATTTCTGCTGAGAAACATGAAGAGCCGGCTGCTGTCGATGATTGCCTGGATAACCGAAAATCTGCACGGCGGATGGTATGTATATTGCTTTTGATAAGAGAAAGAACACACTATTTCGCCTGGAAAACATAAACATCAACATAAAAACATCAACGTAAGATATAAATATGAATAATGATTTCCTAAAAAGAAATGGATCAGCTCAAAGGCGAGGCAAAAATCCGATGGGGGAAAACTGATGATGAATTTGATGAGCTTAAAGGAAACTTTGACAAAGATAGTCGGCTAACTGCAGGAGATACGGCTATGGAAGAGAAAGGGCAAAAAAGTATTTTTTTTGAAAAATTCAAATAACAGTGGCGTATGCTGAACTAGGTTTCAACTTTTATGAATATCTATGACATTCTCTTGGAGCAATGGAACTCCCAATGGGAAATCCTCCTGAATGTGCTTATCGCCATGGTCTTAGGTGGCCTCATTGGTTTAGAGCGTGAACTCGCAAAAAAGCCGGCTGGTTTCCGTACCCTGATGCTCGTAACGGGAGCCTCTGCTATGTTGGTGGGCATAACAGATATTTTAATTGCTC
Source organism: uncultured Pseudomonadota bacterium (assembly GCA_963776835.1). Taxonomy (GTDB): domain Bacteria; phylum Desulfobacterota; class Desulfobulbia; order Desulfobulbales; family Desulfocapsaceae; genus UBA2270. The sequence goes on along the minus strand of CAVZOB010000007.1, from coordinate 106,407 downwards.
ATTTTATCATTGATGCAAACGAAAATTTTGTTTGTGCAGATCCTGTCCGTATTGTTGGAGCTATCATTACCGGTATAAGTTTTCTTGGTGCAGGCACCATCTTCCGGTCCGGCAGCAAGGAAGGTATCGAGGGACTGACAACAGCTGCTTCCATTCTGATCTGCAGTGTTATCGGCATTTCTGTATCCCTTAACCTATGGATCCTGTCTGTAGGAATCACTCTCTTTTCCATTGTCATTCTTCGCGCGGTGGCCATGCTGGAGCAAAGAATGGCGTCCAGGAAATAACGGCCACCGGTAATATGGTAGCTAGCTATTCTTTTTTTCTTTCTGGTTCTGGCGAATATGACCGTAGTTTGAGCAGGTCGAAAAAAAATAATTCCGGCCACCATGTTACCCAATATCGCCAGGACAAAACGGAGGACCTGACCATCTCTCACTGATCAGGTAAGTGTGAATATCTCGACGGAACCGGCGATAAGTATGAAGCCCCCGGATCCCGATGATAAAGGTGACGATATAAACGGAAGTAATCTGGCTCAAAATGCCGTCGAGATTGCCCTGAATCAGCCAGGCTCCGAGATCCATGAGCCAGCCGGCAGCGCGCTGAAAAATAACTATTTAGCATCGTAATTAACTAAATGTTTGTCGATCTCCATGTAGCTTGGCTTGGCGTTGACCACATCCCCGGCCAAGATAAGAAAAATCGAATTCCCCAAGGCTCCAAAGGATCAATCAAAGCCGGATTGTTTTGTTGTTTTTTGCAAGAAAACAATCCGGGGCTAAAAGTTCTTATTCTTTTTGGGGTGTCAATCTGATCAGGAATTCCGAAATCATCTGTTTGGCCGATTGGTTGATAATACCCGTCTCATTGGGATCTCCCTGAAAGAGTGCCGACATATAGCCTTTTGCCTGTTCAAAATTGATGTGAGGCGGCAGCGGCGGGACATCCGGGTCGCAATGAGCATCTATAACAACCGGCCGTGTGGCCGCCAATGCACGTTCATAGGCAGGTTTTATTTCATCGGGATGCTTAACTTCAATTCCTTCAATACCAAGGAGCTTGGCATATTCGGCATAATTGAAAGCCGGTACATCCTGGGATATGGAAAATTTCGGATCGCCCGACATGACTCGCTGTTCCCAGGTTACCTGATTCAGATCGCGATTATTCAATACCAGCACGATCAGACGCGGATCGGACCATTCACTGTAATATCTGCCGATATTGATAAGACAAAGATTGCCGAGCATCTGCATAGCCCCATCGCCTACCATTGCCACCACCAGACGATCCGGGTAGGCGAATTTAGCGGCCAAAGCATAGGGTACGCCCGGACACATAGTGGCGAGTCCTCCGGAAAGAGAGCCCATCATGCCCTTTTTAACTTTGATGTCACGGGCGTACCAGTTGGCAGCCGAACCTGAGTCACAGGTTAAAATACAGTTATCCGGCAACAGCGGCGAGAGCTCCCAGAACAGACGCTGGGGATTTATCGGTTTTGCCGACATCATCGCCCGGGATTCCATGATCTGCCACCATTCGGTGACATCTTTCTCGATTTTCTGGCGCCACGAACGATCTTCCTTTCTTTTCAGTTTTGGCAGTAGCTCCTTCAGGGTAAGACTCGTTTCACCGTGCAGACTGACATCCATGGGGAAGCGAGTTGACAATGATCTCGCCTGAATATCTATCTGCACACCCTTGGCCTGACCTTCTTTCGGCAGGAATTCTGAATACGGAAAATTAGAACCGATCATAAAGAAGGTGTCGCAATTCATCATTAAATCCCAGCTTGGTTTAGTGCCGAGCAGTCCGATTGATCCGGTTACATAGGGCAGATCATCCGGAAGGGCCATTTTACCGAGCAGCGCCTTGGCAACTCCCGCCCCAAGCAGTTCCGCCGCCTCCATAACCAGGTCGCCTGCACCCAGCGCTCCGGCGCCGATCAATATGGCAACTTTCTTACCTTCATTAAGAACGGCTGCAGCCCTGTCGAGATCCTCTTCGGCAGGTATAATTCGAGGGCGCTTGTAACCCACACCGGAAAAATTAGCTCCATGCTTTCTTGGCGGCGCCGTAACCATGTCCATTTCCTGAATATCATTGGGGATAATGATGCAGGTTACAGTTCGTTCGGCCAAGGCGATCCGAACGGAGCGATCAACCAGATGCCGTATCTGGGCCGGATGTGACGCCATATGGACATAATTATGAGCGACGTCCTTGAACAGGGAAATAAGATCAATCTCCTGCTGATAGTCAGATCCCATTGCGATGGTCGCCTGTTGGCCGACAATCGCCAGCACTGGCATATGGTCTTTTTGGGCATCGTAGAGGCCGTTGAGCAGGTGAATGGCTCCCGGACCCGATGTTGCCATACAGACTCCGATTTCACCGGTAAATTTTGCGTGAGCACAAGCCTCAAAGGCGGACAGTTCTTCATGTCGCGACTGAATGAACCGCACTTTTTCCTGGGCTCGATTGAGAGCTCCCATAAGACCGTTTATCCCATCGCCGGGAAAACCGTATATTTGCCTGATACCCCAGTCATAGAGACATTGAATCAAAAAATCGCTGGCATTTTTTTTCATGGTGATCTCCTCATTATTTTGGTTTCGAATTTTGCATGGGTTTTGACTGATACTTGCAATAGTCAGACCAGGAGTTTAATGATTTTTGATCCTTCAAAGACATTTTTACCAGATAGCAGCAACCGATTGGGAAGGGAGTAAAGGCCTGCTATTCTGCTCATGTTTTTCAATGAGTGTCGGCAAACTTTTTTATATCCTGCTCTTTCAGCACAAGTCCCATTCCCGGACGGTCAAGATCCGGCCAGAGCTCCCCATGTTCAAGACGGGGAAAGCCGTCGAAAAACATCTTTTCAATTCGCACGTGGTCATGAAAATATTCCATATGACGCACTGGCAGGAGAGCACAGCAGACATGGCAATGCAGAGCAGGGGCAGTATGGGAAGAAAAGGGTATGTTATACGCCTGGCAGAGATCAGCCGCTTTTATGAAAACGGTCAGCGAGCAACGGGTGGCATCTGCCTGCATTACGTCAACTGTTTGTGCTTTCAGCAGCCTATGAAAGTAGTCCAGATTAAAGCCGTATTCACCTGCGGCTATTTCGATCCCTGCCGGGCAATGCTGCTGCAGGAAATGCAGGCCACTGAGATCCCGATGCTGCACCGGTTCCTCAAACCAGCTCACACCGAGGTCGGAGAGAACCTGAGACATAGCCATAGCCTGCTTTTGGGTATAGCCGCCGTTGGCATCGACATACAATTCAACCTCATCACCTATAGCCATTCGTGCCGCCCTTACCCGTTCCTGGTCCTGATCCGGATGTCGACCGATTTTCATCTTCATCCGAGGTATTTCATTTTCCTTCCAACAGCTTAATTGTTCTGTCAGTTCCTGCAGATTATAGGATGTGAATCCTCCACTGCCATATATCGGGACGCTTCTGCGCGCCGCCCCGAGGAGGGTGACCAGAGGCAGCCCGAGGATTCTGGCTTTCAGATCCCACAGGCTGTTATCTACAGCAGCGATAGCCATCATAACCAGGGATGAATCGCCATAATTGCGGCATTCGGCAACCATGCTTCGCCAAAGTGCAGAAATATCCAGGGGATTTTCATTTTGCACCAGCGGGGCAAGTTTTTCATTTATCAGCTGTGCGACACTTCTCTGGGTATAAGAATACCCTAGCCCTGTCTCACCACCTCCTTCGGCTTTTACAATTACCATGGTGGTGGAATCCCAGGCCAGGGTTCCATCGGATTCCTTCTTTTCGGTCGGCACGGTGTAGGAACTAGCTGTCACTCGTTTTAGTTGGATTCCGTTTAGTTTTTTCATTTGGAGGCCTTTATTTTTTTCTGGTTATGCAGGGAACGAACAAAAAGAACCAGATATCCGTAATACTCATGCGGTACTACCCGGTTGAGTACGGGTTCATGTCCCGTGCCCAGCAGCATGGCCCGAAGCAGATCTTCGTCGCTCATGTTTTTCAGTTGCAGGGACATCAGGTTGGTTGGTTTTGGCATGTAGCTTTTGCCCACAGGACCTTCTCCATCGCCACGCTCGCCATGGCAGAACACACAGTAATAGCTGTAATAGACTGCTCCTTTCGCAACATTTTCTCTTGTTTTATCAATTTTCAGGTCGACGGCGGGAGCTCCTTTACTATCCGTCAGATAGTCTGTCCTTTCCAGTGGCACCGATTCTGCGGGCGCAAGGGGCATGACAGCTTCAAAATTTCTGATATTTTCTTGTATTCGCATGCGCGGTGTAGTGAAAAAGACAGCATAGAAAATCACCGCAGAGCCGAGGAGAAATACTATAGCTATGGATATAAATGCTGGTTTTTTCCAGTTCATTCCTTTTCCCTCTCATATCCCAGCGGAGGCAATTTTATGAGCGGCTTGGCGTCGGGAAGCGGGGTTATCTGGTTAGGAATCTTCCTTGTCTCCTCCGGTGCCACACCCTCCGGGGTCGGCGACATGGAAGAATAGATCGACGCTCCCGGGATAGTCTCAAGGGCGCCGTAATTCCACTGCCGCTCTCTGTCCGGAATCAGGCCATGAACTATGATACCGCTGATAACCAGGAACAGTGACAGACCGATTATAATGGCCCAAGACCATTTGTTTTCTATCTTCCGGTATTCTTCAAAGAGATATTTCTCGGGTTTTGATTTTTTCATTACCATTGCTCCGGCCAGTACAGCCATAAAAAGGGACTGATGAAATAATAAATGAAGATAATGATATAGGTGACAATCAGTACCCAGGGAATAAACTCCAATGTTGCGTCGGAAGCTGGCAGGGGTTTGTCCAGTTCGGCAGGTGGTCGCGGCCGCCAGCCGGCAATGAATGACAAGCTGATCATCAGGACGAGTATGAGCCCCCCACCCAGAGACAGGATCAGCCATTGATCATGTTCGTAATTAAAGTGATACATTGCCGTCGGATTCCTTCTGTTTTACTAAGGGTTCAGATGGATTACAGCCCTCTTCCGGAATATAGCCTTCAAGGGGCAGAGAAGCGCTGCGCTTCGGATTTGAAAATTGTTTGTTTTTCATTCCCCACCGAAGAAGAAAGGCAAGACTGAGGGGACTGACGAGAGAAAACACTATCAGCACCAGATTATTTACGGAGAAAACCTTTTCCATGAGAAAACCCCTTTTTGTCAGGTGGAGAATACGTATTACGATAATCCGGTTCATAGGCCGCATCGATGCCTTCAGGTGCAATGTCGCCATCGGTATAACCGATGAAAGAAACCGCCACATAATTGGAGACGTCCCATATCTTCGCCGATTCCAGCGCCTTTTTAAAATAGGGCATTGCCGTCCCGGTAATACCGTTCATGATCTGGTAATAAAGAATGCCGCCGATATAACGATTTTCCACCAGATTGCGGCGTAGCGAGGTAAAGTTCAGAGGGGTCGGGTTAAGAAATTTTGCAGCAGGTCCCTGCCCATCACCGATCGGACCATGGCAGCCGATACAGAACTGTTGAAAGATTTTTTTGCCTCGGGCAAGGTTGGCTTCCAGAGGTGGATAAGGATTAGGCATTTTCCGCCATACTTCGGGCACCATCTCATGGAGCCATTCGATGTTCCGATCTTCTCCGGCAAGGAACATGTCTCTTGCCTGTTTCTTCCAGTATTGCTGGCGATTGACCCGTTTGTCCGCGGCTTTCATGCCTTCAAACTGAACCAGGTGAATAAGTTTTTGAATATTTTCCGGACCGAGATATTTGAAAGAAGGCATAACCGAAACCGGGCTGGTATATCGGGGATTCATAAAATGAGCTACGTGCCAATCGTCCGGGTGTTCTCCACCTTCCTCACTCAGATCGGGACCGGTACGTTTTGAGCCCATGAGAGTCGGACTTCGGTCTATATAATCACCGGCCTGGGCGATCCGCTCCGCCCCCAATCCCCAGTCCATTTCCCGGACAAACTGGGTGTGGCAGTAGCTGCAGCCGTTTTGGACAAAGAGCTTGTATCCTTCTTTTTCCTGGTCGGTCATGGGTCGCCATATTTCCGAAGGTTTGATGTCGAGAGTAAGCAGAGGCATGATGACCATTACGGACATTGAGGCCCAATACACCAGGAAACTGCCGATTATGAGAAGCGCCGGGGTCATTTTCATAAAATTCCTGCCTCCGGTTCGACGATATATTCAGGCATGAAGGACTCTCCGGCATAAACGGTCATAAAAAAGTTGTAGAGACCGATCAGGGAAGAGGCCAGAATGGAGACGCCAAATGCTGCCCGTATCCCCATATAAGGAGGCAGTTCCGGCACAGTTCGATAGACTACCTCGCCGTTATACCAGGCCTGTCCCTGAATCAGGCCCGCAATGGTCAGGATGACAAAAAAACCGGTTATTCCGGTCAGCAGCAGCCCGTACTGCAGATTGACCAGCTTCAGGGAAAAAACCCTTCTTTTGAGTATCAGGGGCAAAACATGCCACATCCCGCCCAGGGCGATAAAGCCGGAAAAGCCGAGTACGGCAATATGAGAATGGCCGATTGCCCAGTTGTTCAGATGGGTGACCCGCTGCAGGGCGTGAGTTGCCTGAGCCGGTCCCTGAATACAGGTGATGAGATACCAGATAAGACCGGTGAGCACGAGCCGCCCGGATGGATCACCCATAAGCCGCCCTCCAAAGCCCCTTGCCGTCAGCCACAGGTTTGCCAGAACCGTAAAGACAGGAACGACCATCACCATTGAGTGGACCACGGCGATATTTTGCAACCAGTAAGGAATAGGCGTCTGAATAATATGGTGACCGCCGATATGCGTATAAAAAGCAACCAGTGTCCAGAAACCGATAAGGGACAGGGTATGGGAGTAGAGTGGCGTGCGGGTCACCCTGGGAATGACATAATAGGCCACTCCTGTTGCCAGCGGGGTGACCAGCAGACCCACCAGGTTATGTGCATAAAACCAGAGAACAATCGAATCGAGTATGCCTGAAAGCGCTCCGGTTTCCGGATGCCACATCACATTGCCTATGAAATAGGTGGAAACACTCCAGATAAAGGTGCCGACAAAATACCAGACCGCCACGTAGATCAAATCCTCACCTCTGTTCAGAATGGTCATGATGGTATTGAACAGAAGCAAGACAATGGCCAGCCAGATTACCAGATCACCCAACCAGATATATTCGGTATATTCCCGACCCTGGGTCAGGCCGAAGGCGAAGCTGAAGGGTCCGCTCAGCACTCCTAGATTCCACAGGATAAAACTAAGCCAGGACAAGATGTTCGACCATATTTTGGTCTTGAGCAGGGCTGCGACGAAATAGAGACTGGAACCGATCAGCATATTAATCACAAAGCCGAATATAACCGTATTGACATGAGCGGGACGAGCCCGGCCGAATATCAGGAATGGAAGATTGTTAAAGAGATCTGGAGCGACAAAATGAATGGCTGAAACCATTCCGTACATCGCGCCGACCACGAACCAGATAGTGCCGGCCATCAGAAAAGCCAGTGCCGGACCATTGGATGTTTTGAACTGTTCGGAAGAAATGGACATGGTCATAAGACCTCTTCTCCTTTAATTTTATCGATGACAGGTAAAACAGTCATGGGTTGCATTGTAATGTTTATGGCATTTGATACAGAAGCCCATGTTTAAATACTGAATACGTACAACCCTATCCATCGTGTCTATAGGGCCGTGACAGTGACCGCAGTCAATGGACCGGTTGAGATGCACACTATGATTAAAATAGACAAAATCGGGGAAAAGCAGGTTATGACCGGCCCATTCCGTTCGTTTCCAATAGACCGGAGTCTTGCTGTAATAGTGGTTCCGCAAGTCCCGGATCGGTGGAAAATTGACAATAATCCGGCTGTGGCACAGCATACAGGTCTGCAGCTCGGGCATTCCCGCCCGGGCACTCGAAGCTACGCTGTCATGACAGAGAAGGCAACTTATCTGTTTTTTACCGGCATGGATGCGGTGGCTGAAAGGAATAGGTTCTTCCGGTCCCGCAGCCAGATGGAAGGCCAGACTGTAACCGAGTACGGTAATCAACAGGACAAAGAGCAGCACCGCTGAGAGAATGAAACCCAACCTGAATCTGTGCCGGGCACCTTTCTCCGGGCTGACTACATATTCCTTCATGACCGTTTCTCTCTTTGGACTAGGCGATTGCGGCTGTAGAGAGCCGATCCGACTCCCAGCGCACCGAGAAAAGCCGGAGCGATACTTATTTCTGCAGTTCGACAGGACAAAGAGCAGCACGGCCGAGAGAATGAAACTCAACCTGAATCTGTGCCGGTCACCTTTATCCGGGTCTACATTTCCCTTCATGACCGTTTCTCTCCTTTGACTGGTCGATTGCCGCGGTAGAGAGAGGATCCGACTCCCAGCGCACCGAGAAAAGCCAGAGCGATACTTATTTCTGCAGTTCCCAATGCAGGATGCTCGGAAAATGTGGGAGCCACCAGCCACCATCGTTCAACCCACATGAAAACCAGGATAAGTGCGCTGATCAAACCGAGTGAGAGCCTGCCTGTTCTGGCTTTTTTGGTCAGCAGCAGCACGAGCGGCCCCAGGTAAACGATGCCGAGCAGGATAAAGGTAATCTGCCGGGCAGGTGAAAAGTGTATACGGTCATAAAGGAACCGGGTTTCACTGTCCAGATTCTCGTACCAGATCGGCAGGAGCTGGCAGAACATCATATAGGTGGTGAGTATGCTGAAAGCGAGAAGCAGCGTCCCGAGAATATGCCGGACTTCAGGATCGCTATCAGGCAGCAAGGCTGTAGTGAACCCCCAGGCAGCAATTGCGATATAGAGACTGGAAATGAAAAAATATCCTCCAAAAAGGGAGCTGTGCCAGTGATAGTCAAGGGACATGACCAGATCAAAGGCAATAAGCGAAAAGATCAAACAGAAGATAAAGATGAAAATACCGGCTATCCTCCGTCCGCCTGCTGTGTCATATTTTTTGAGAAAGAACCAGGCAAATGCCCAGAACAGAAGGAGCACAACCAGTTGTCGGGTAAAGAGAAAGGTGTTGTTGAGCCAAAATCCCTGCGGCGTTAGACTATGGTACCACGGAGCCCAGGTAGAACTGCCGCTCCAGAGGACCAGCAGAGCAATGACGCTCGGCAGGAAAAACACAATACCCACGGCGGCTTTGTCTTCATAACCTTTTGCCCATTCGCCGTCGGCTGCTTTAACAATGGCCAACCAGACAACCATTCCGCCACTGAGGGGTGTGAAATAGAGAAAACTGATGAGCAGGGCACGCCAGACACGCTCATGTCCTGTCCAGTGAAAAGAAAACAGCCACATCGCCAGGCCTGCCACCAAAAGAAATATCCAGAGGATTATTTTGATTGCCTGCGGCGACCAATCTTTCATTTTAGCGTTCATTGATCTCCTCCGGCCCGGTGGTTTGAAGTATTGAGGCAGCTTCCTCCCTCTGCTCTTCGGAGCACTGCACATACATGCCGAACTTGTCACGGGAAAACCTTCGGTCGTACATTGCCGGGGTCTTCAGGCCAAACAGGCGGGCAAGGCAGATAAGTCCGATCAAGTTAACTATGGAGCCAATCAGGATCGTTCCTTCGAAGGTCGGCAGCATAAAAGGAATGTAGGCTTCAGGTCCCTTGCCACCGACAAAGAGGTTGTTTACCTCGGCTGTGCCGATAGCCAGCCAGAAACCGAGCAGGCCACCGATCACTGCTCCCGCCAAGGTAATGTAGCGGATCGGACTCTTGCTTCGGCCCATGACCTCCATCAGGCGCGGCATTTTGGTGGGGGTGAAGGTTTCCAGCTGGTTAAATCCTTGGAGCCGCATTTTTTTTACCCCTTCAACCAGTTTGCCGGCGTCTCCATAGACCGCCAGCAGGCCGTTACCGGAAGAAATTTCCAGAGAGACTTTTCCGGCAGGTGCTTGTGAAACCGCTTTTTCCGCTTCTTTTTCCGCTTTCGGCGATTTCAGGTCGGTAATGGGGACTACCGGCAAAATCTTGGCAAAAATCATGAAAAGAAAGAAAAAAATAGCATAGGAGCCGGCGGTAATCATGTTTTCCACCCATGACGGCAGGTAGGCACTCCAGGTATGCGGCATAAAGTCGTGACTGAGTGAGGCGGTTACCAGCATATACCTTTCAAGATACATTCCTATGAGAATGCTGACGGCAACAAGCGTGAGAAACCAGTGGCTCCGGCGGAGTCGCGTGAAAACGAGGAGCGAGGGAATGAGCACGTTGAGAGGGATGATTGCCCAATAAATCGGCGAAAACCAGCCGGTCGCCCTCCAGACAATATATTGATGTTCGATGAGGTCGCCGGTGTACCAGGCAATAAAGGGTTCGACCATGTACGAGTAACACATAATCGCTGTCGTAACGAGAATGGTGAGGGCTATGGCATTCAGATGGTACTCCTCTACCAGCTCTTCCAGATGGAGAATCCTGCGCATCGGTATCATCAGGAAAAGCACCATCGCCAGGCCCGAGTGAATGGCACCTGCAACAAAGTAGGGGGCATAGATGGTTGTATGCCAGCCGGTAGGCAAGCCCATGGCAAAGTCCCAGGAGACGATGGAATGGACGGAAATGACCAGAGGTGTAGCCATGGCAGCGAAAAAAAGATAGGCTTTTTCAAAATGCTGCCACTGTCTGCCGCTGCCGGTCCAGCCAAGTGCGAGTGCTTTGTAAATGAAGAGTTTTACCGGATGCTCACCGCCTTTTTCAGCATACCAGTCCCTGGTGGTGGCAGCATCCGGGATCATTCCCACCATGAAAAAAATAAAGCTGACTGTAAGATAGGTGGAGATTGCCAGGACATCCCAGACCAAAGGGCTGACAAAGTTCGGATAGATGTCCCTTTCCGTAGGATAAGGGAGAATAAAATAAAAGACCCAGAACCGGCCGAGATGAATCAACGGAAAACTTCCCGCAATCAGTATGGCGATAACGGTCATGGCCTCGGACGCCCGTGAAACAGCATCGCGCCAGTGCGCGCGGAGCAAAAACAATATCGCTGAGATCAAGGTCCCGGAATGGGCGATTCCTACCCAATAGACAAAATTGGCGATATAGACCCCCCAATCCACCGGATGATGGATCCCGGCCACGCCCATTCCCAGAAAAATCTGATACAGCCAGGCAAAAAAGAACCCTCCTATGCCAAGGGCCAGCACCAGCAGAATCAAATAATAATAGGTAGTAGGCGGAGAGGTGGCTTGCAGGATTTTATCATTGATCTGACCGTAGGAGAGTTGCATCGGTGTCGCCTATTCCTGTTCAATTTTTTTGAGATAGAGCACGGCTGTTTTGGTGTTCAGCTCATGGAGAAGCTGGTAGCCGCGCTTGTCCTCTCTAAAAAGTTTGTTGACTGCTGAATCCTTATTAAGCAGATCGCCGAAGGTGAACACCTTTGCCGGGCAGGATTGCACACAGGCCGGTTGAATCTCGCCGTCTCTTATCGGCCTGTCTTCCCGTTTGGCCAGGTATTCGGCATGACGTATCCGCTGCACACAAAACGTGCATTTTTCCATGACTCCGCGGCAGCGGACGGTAACCTCGGGATTAAGCTGCCACTCGAGAGGCGGCGTCCATGTAGTGTTGAGCCAATTGAAACGGCGAACCTTGTAGGGACAGTTTTGCGAGCAGTACCGGGTGCCGATGCAGCGGTTATAAACCTGGGCGTTAAGGCCATCCTCCGTATGAACGGAGGCAAAAACCGGACAGACGGGTTCACAGGGGGCCTGGTCGCAATGCTGGCAGGGCAGGGGCAGAAAGCCGACCTTATCCTTTTCTGTCGGGTGGTTATAGGGAATGACTTTGAGCCAGGCCATTTCCCGCCCCTCACGAACCCGGTCGGGATAGAGGATCGACAGGTTGTTTTCGGCATAACAGGCCACGGCACAAGCCCCGCAACCAATGCAGCGGTTCAGGTCAATGACCATCGCCCAGCGGTGTCCTGCATGTTTATGGCCTTTGTAGATGTCATTTTTCTTGTTGTAACCTTCGGGAAGAGGCATGTCGATTTTGCGTGGAATCTGGCGTCCTGCTTGAATTTCCGATAGTTTTTCCCAGCGCAGTATTTCCCTTTCGTGCTGTTCTCGATCCGAAGTGAGGCAAATGGGTTTGCCCAATTCCTTGACTTTGGCAATCGATACTTTGCCGAACATATGGCTTTCTTCATTGTCATCAAGCAGGGAAAAACCATTTATGCCACGTCCCGCCGCGATGTTCCCCAGGGCCCAGTGTCCCTGTCCGATGGCAAGGCCGACGGTATGTTCATGGATTTCTTCCGTAATGCGGACCGGTGCCTGCACCATAATTTTTCCGGTGCTGATTTTCAGCCCATCACCCTCTTTAATCTGCAATGCTGCGGCCTTGACCGGATGAATATCTATCCAGCTGTCCCAGACGATATAACTGACCGGCTGCGGATTCTCCTGCAGCCAGGTGCGGTTGCTGGTGCGTCCGTCAAAAAAGAAAATGGAAGGCCAGACCCACAGTTCTGCGATATCGGCGGCGTAATTCTCCGGAGTTTGGACCGGCATCTGCGAAGTCACGATGGATCCCGACCTTGGTTCCGGCAGATTTGCTCGGGCGTTCGAATTTTGATGGAAACCTGCCCGCAGCAGCCGCGGGATAATCTGTTGCCGGTCCTTTTCCTCGTTTTCCGGAATTTCCTGCCAATCTGCCCTGAGCCAGGAAGCAAAGTCCAAAGCAGCCTCGCTGTTCTCTTGCCTGGACAGTGGACGGCCACCGATATCGGCCATGGACAGAAAAATATCACCAACCGCGCGGCTATTGTAGAGCCTTTTCATGGTCGGCTGCATAAACCCCCGGATACCGGTCCATGGCGAGTATTCTCCCCATGATTCGAGTGGATTGTCCACTGGGAGAATCAAGTCGGCCAATCTGGTGGTTTCATCCGGCATCTGGGCCAGTGCAATCACCAGCCCGGCCTGTCCGATGGCGGTCTTCAGCTCCGGATGCACATACACCGGATTAGTATGATGAAAAATGACGATGTCGTCACCGGTCAGATTCTCTATCAGCCGGGTGAAATCTTTCTGGTAAATGGTTTGGCTGAGGGCATGAACCCTGTTAAAATCGATGGTCTTACCGAAATTGCCTGCGGCTTGGTTGAGCAGAAAAACTGCTTGCGCCAGCTGCTTCGATCTCTCGCCTGCGGCGGGCATGGGGCCGGCCAGGGCGACACTTCGACCCGGATTGCCTGAACAGCTGAATTTTTCCGCCAATTTTTCGATTCTTGCTGCTGCATCACGGATAGGCAAAGAATCAGGCGTAAAATCCCGGGTAAGTGCCTGGTAGTCAAATCCCGGAGAGTGTGTCCAGCCCCGTTCGGCCATAACTTTCAGGATATTCATGGCCACATTGTATTCGGATCCCGGCGGGACCTTGAGAAAATTATCGGCATTAGTCGCCGTCATCGACAGGCGGGGGCCGATATAAGCAAGGCTGCCCATCTTCTTTTCAGTTGTGAATTCATGCATCTTGGCAAACATCCAGGTAAACTGAATATTTGAAACCCAGGCCTCGAGAAAGTCAGTGGCAAAGCTCAGAATGCATTCACACTGGTCAAGTCCATACCAGGGTATGACCGGAGAACCGGTTGCTGCATTATATATCTCGCGCTGGGGGCGATAATCAAAAGGTTCATAGAAGTGCAGTTCCCCATTATAGTTCGCGGCAAACTTGCGCATGATATCGGCCAGAGGCCCAGTCTCCAGGTCACTTATTACCAGGACTCGTCCTTTGGTATTCCGCAGACTTTCACCGATTTTTTGCAAAGCCTGCTGCCAGGATAGCGGAATTGTGCCGGTATCCGGAAAAACAGCGGCGGCAGGGCGGATGCGCTGCAGTGGATCAGTCAATCTGTCAGGATCATAAAGACCCTGCAAAGAAGACTGGCCGCGGGCACATAAACCCCCTCGACTGACCGGATGATCAGGATTGCCTTCCGCTTTTATGCTTCTGCCGTTGATATGGCGAATATGCATACCGCATCCTGCCGGACATTCCCGGCAGGTCGTGGCATATCTGACAAGATTGACCGGTTTGATGTTGAGCTCCGGCGGCAGGGGCTCGGAAATCCAATTTGCCGGGAACTGAACTCCCAGACCTCCGGCCGCATAGGCCAAAGAACTACCGGCAGTGAGGCGGAGAAATGCCCGCCTGGTCAGGGCTCTGATCATTTCATATGCTCCGGATTGGGTAGAGGTTCATTCCATACTGAAAGCGATCGTTGAGATAAGGGCATTGGCCGCCTGCCGGGAATCAAGCCTGGTATGTTGAACCACAATGGGTATATCCGAGACAATGACCGATGAATAATCTGTATCTTTCGGGACCGGTTCCGGATCCTTCAAGTTGTTAAATCGCAGGTGAAGAGTTCGCCGTGCGGGTACTGTTATCTGGTAAGGCCCGGCCGGATCGCGATCGCTGAAGTAAATCGTCAGCGTTACGTTGGCATCCGTGTCGGATGTATTCAGCAGACAGGCTGTCTCGTGACTGGTCATCTGCGGTTCGGGACCGGTGCTTTTGCCGGGGATATACCCTTCGGCAATCGCCCAATATTTTCTGCCAATCGGTTTCATACCTATTCTCCTAAGCTATCCTCTATTGTTTCTGCAGATCGGGAAGGGAAATCTCTTTCCGATGATCATGTTGCCTACGGGAGTACTTCTGTCGCCAGGTGATAGATGTTTAATGAGGTAAATAGCAATTTATATGCCATTGCCCGGCAAAATATTTATCCCTTCACCAGTTTCCTGATTGACATCGAATTACTAAAAATAAATCCATGCGAATTGATTTTTAATTCCAACTTATTAGGAAGTTGCCAATTTTCAAATTCCGATCGAGCAGGATTCATCCGGTCCAGCAGGAATATTGAACGAAATAACGACCTCTTGATATAGAAAAGCGGGACGATCTTTTCGATTAGGGGGCTTGAGACGCCGAAACTGTGGCAAAGAGGAGAGGCCGCTTGGAATGGAATTTGCTAGTTAGATGTTTTAAAGAAGGTATAAAAATCGACTCTGACAAAATAAAATGAATGATTTCTGACTTATGAATGCTTTTTTATCAATAATAATCGTTTCTACGGTCGTCTTTGTTTTAGGGTTTGCGGCTGTATGGCTTTTGCGGCAGCGGGATCCAACAAAACTGAACTGGTCGTCAACCCTGCCGGTGCTGGGGGGGCCAATTCCTCCGACCCATGCCTGGACGCAGTTTCACATGCGCTATTACCCGATGGCCTTGCTCTTTATCGCCTTTGAAATGGAGATGATGTTCATGTATCCGTGGGCGGTTGTCTATGTGCAGGAGGGCGTCAAGGCACTTATGGAGATGGGAATGTTTCTGGTGATTCTGTCCCTCGGAATTCTCTATGCCTGGAAGGAGGGGGCGCTGCGGTGGCAGTGAATCTTGCAGCGCGCCTTGCGGCGCAGGCTAAGGTGCCCGTCTTCTGCCTGACTGGCCATGGGGGAAGGCAAGCCTGCAGGGAGTTGCGTCTCGACAGCCATATTCGTCTGGTCAATTCTCCCCGCCACGCCTCGATTCTGCTCTTGGCAGGTACCATGCCGTCCGAGCTGAAGTCTGCCATCCGCCACCTGCATGACCAGCTTCCGGAACCTCGCGGAGTTCTGCTGTGGAATAGCGGCAGCGGCGCCACTGTTTTCGACACAGCAATGGTCACCGAAAGCCAGGGAGACCATCCGCCGACCGATGCTATGGTTGCTCTTTATCGCAATCTTCTCTGGGCGAGACAACCTTCAACTCCTCTTTTAGGCCCTCCGCAGAACCCGGTGTCCTGGCAAGGAAAGGGCGATCACGGTCAGGGGGGCAAGGGGATGATGATGGGAAGACCATATGGCAGGCGCATGGGTATGACCGGAGAGGATATTCGGGATGGACTGCAACTGGGGAGCACGATGGTCAGTCTCGGACCTTTCCTGCCATGGATGCCTCCGGGCCTGCGCCTCATGGTGACCTTGCAGGGCGATGTTATCCAGCAGCTCAAATGTAAGGCTCCGGATATGACCGGTCCGGAACTTGACCCGGTCTTTCTTCGTGCATTGAAAGAGCCGGTTCCGATTGCCGCCATAGAAATTGCCCGTGCCCGTCATCATTTGAGTGCCGTTGCCGATTTGCTTTTTTTGCTTGAGCTGAACGATTATGGCCGTCAAGCTCTCAGGGTAGCGAATGAGACCGCGGCAGGGATGACGCAACCTGTCCGTCATCTGGAGCGTTCATTGAAGCGAACCGGTCTTTACCATTGGATAGGAAGCGACATCGACAGGCTGCCTGATGATGCTGTTGCCGGATTAGGTCTGGTGGCCAGGACTACCGGACTTGTCGAAGATGCCCGCCTGGACGATCCACCTTATCGCAAACTCGGATTCACTGCCGTAACCGGGAAGAGGGGAGATGCCGGTGCTATCTGCAGACAGCGGTTGGCGGAAGCTGTTCAGGCACTGGAGCTGGCCGGATGCGCTGGAGAGATGTTGCGCGATCCAGGTCCGCCGCTGGAGGGTCCGCGGGGGATTATACGCCGGGAAAAAAATTCCGTCTGGCAGGAACTGCTTGAAAAACAGGCTGTTGGCATGCCCTGGGACACTTTCGTCACTCTGCTGGTCAGCCTTGATATCGATGCTTCGCTGATGCCGCCTGCGGAGAACTACGGGAAAGACGACCAGCCGGAAACGGATGAAGAGGAGCATGAAAACGGTGGCACTGGTGGTGAAGGAGGTCATGAAAGTCATGGGGATCACCAAAGTCATGGTAGCCACGGCAAACAGGATGAACATTAAGGAGGAGTCAAGCGGCTATGCCTGAGGTCAATACTCTACATCCTCTATTAAGTACCATCATCACTCTGTTGATTCTGCTGCTTGGTGCGTATGTTGTTGCGGTTATGAATCAGGCCGTCTCGGTAAGACAGGGGGAGATTAATGTGGCAATGGTGCTGCTCGAGCCCATTCGCGAAGGCTGCCTGCTGCTCAATCAACGTTTAACCTGTACGGAACGTCCGGATCTGCTGCTCTGGGCCATTGCCCCGGCCACTTATGCCGCGGCAGCTGCCTGCGCCTTGACCGTTGTGCCGCTTGCCGATTCCACCTCAATTGCCGATGTGCATACCGGTATCGTTCTTTTCGGAGCGGCTGAGGCACTGGCCATCGTCGCGCTGTTCATGCACGGTTGGGCGCCCAACTCTCATCTTGCACTCATCGGCGGTTATCGCTTTGTGGCGCTTGGGCTTTCCTATGAATTACTCAGCATGTTCGTCCTTATTGCTGCGGCCCTACCGGCCGAATCGCTGCAAATATCAAAGATAGTCGCTTCGCAGGAAGGGTTGTGGAATATTGTTCGTCAGCCGATGAGCCTGCCGTTATGGATTGTTGTAAGCCTGGGGGTAACTTTTACCGGGCCGCTTAATCTCGCAGATGGCACGGATCTGGCGTCGGGGACATCTCTTGAGATAAGCGGACGTCACCTGCTGTTCTGGAAAATCGCCCGCGGCGGCATGCTCACGGTTTTTTCCGCCATGGGGGCAAGCATTTTGCTCGGCGGCTGGAACGGACCACTATTGCCCGGCTGGGCCTGGATACTGGTCAAGACTCTTGTATTGATGCTGATCTTTACCTGGGTGGGACGGAGTGTACCAAGAATACCGGCTGAAAGGGCGGTACTGTATCTCTGGACCATCGGCCTGCCTCTTTCCTTTCTCCACCTGCTGTGGGCGGGAATAGAGGCACTGCTATGAGTGAACTATGGACCGGGATGGTCTTTTGGATCTTTTCGCTTGCAGCTATCTGGTTTGGCTGGAGGGTCTTTCGTACCGATTCCATGGTACGGGCTTCCTTTTCGCTGCTCGCCTCTTTTCTGAGCGTTGGAGCAGTGATGATTCTGCTGCTGGCCGAGTATCTTGGGGTGGCACTCATTTTCATGATGGCGGTGGAGATGACGGTGATGGTGTTGTTCATGGTCGCTTTCATGATGAATCCCGCGGGCCTGAATCCGATGATGATGGTGCACCAGCACAAGCTGGCCGTCGGCTTCGGCTGCGGCGCCGGTTTTCTCCTGATTGCAATAGCCTTACTCGGGGATTTCCCCCTGCGGCCCATCGATAATGTCTCCGACAGTATCAAGTCTCTTGGCACGGAATTGCTGGGGAATTCAATGCTGATTTTTGAGACGGCGGGTGTTGCACTGCTCGCTACCATGCTTGGGGCTATCATTCTATCCAGCCGCTCCAGCCGCTTTGCTTCTCCGGCGGATGAAGGTTCCCATCCTCCTCCTATCGATCCGGACGACCCTGCGACCATTCCGGATATCGAGGAAGAGAAAGAAGAAGAGGGCGACGATGATAAACACCACCACCATCACTAGGAGGGTGAGATGACTCTTCCTGCCGTCTTGATCGTTTCTGCCATTCTCTGGGGCATCGGACTGTATGGGGCTCTCTCGCAGCAGTCCTTCGTCATGCTGATGATGGGGCTGGAGATGATGATTAATGGCGCTCTGCTGGCCGGCGTGGGCGTCTGGCATTTTTCCGGCGGGGGAAACCCGGAGGGTCAGCTGCTCATCATCATCGGCATGGCCGTCATGGCAATTGAAATGACTCTGGGCTTTGCGGTGGTCATTAACGTTTACCGGGTGCGTCAGGCCGACGTGACCGAGAGCATTGAGGATCTGAAGAAATGATATTGTGGACAACTGCACTTATGCCCCTTTGTTTCGGCCTGACGATCTGGCTGGTTGGCGCACGATTCAGTTCTCCCGGCAAAACACAGAGAAAACTGCTGGGAGGTTCGGCCTCGCTGGTCTTGCTGGCGGAACTGTTCTGTGCTCTTGGAACAGCGCTCGGGGCAGGCAGCAGTTCGTTGAGCTGGGGCGCTGATCTCGCACTGACGCTGCGTGTGGTGCCCATGGTCAAGATCGCCGTCGTTCTGATCCCGCTGATTGCCTTGCCGGTAGTCATCTGGGCGGCCTCCGCCGAGGCGGAAACCGGCCTGGCAAGATTGCTCGGCCTGCTGATCGCCTTTACCGGTTCCATGGAATTGCTGGTGCTTGCGGCTGACCTGCTCACGGTGGCTGTGGCCTGGGAGCTGCTCGGACTGTTTTCCTGGGTGTTGATTGCTCATCATTGGCGGGAGGAAGAGAAGGTTTCCGCGGCAAATTACGCCTTTAACGCCACGAGACTGGGCGGCCTGGGGCTCTGGTTTGCGGCCGCCACGGCCCTGGTTGCCGGCGGCAGCTTTGATTTTCAGGCGCTTTCTGTGGTTGCGAAAGGCCCACTGGCCAACTGGATGGCCGCAGGAATTCTTATCGCGGCCGCTGCCAAATCCGCGCAAGGGCCTTTTGCCGCCTGGCTTTTCCGTGCCATGGAAGGCCCATCCTCCGTTTCCGCCCTGTTACACTCTTCGACCATGGTAGCAGCCGGTGCCTGGTTACTCCTTCGTTTGCATGAGCCGTTGTCGGCGGTAGCCTGGTTCGGCCCTGCGGCCATCGCCCTTGGCCTGACGACGGCTATTATGGGAGGGATCTCGGCGATCATCCAGCCGGACGCCAAACGGCTGCTCGCCGCTTCCACCTCGGCCCAGTACGGGCTGATGTTTGTCGCTGTCGGAGCGGGGTATTCCGCTGCGGGACTGGTACATCTTGTGACGCATGCCGCCTTTAAGGCCCTGCTTTTTCTCGCCGCCGGAACGGCAATCAGCCTGACCGGTTCGCATGAGCTGGCAAATATGCGGCTCGGCAGGCGTTTACCTGTCATAGCAGTGGCAAGCTGGATCGGCGCATTGGCCCTGGCAGCCATCCCGCCACTCGGTGCCGCATGGAGCAAAGAAAAGATTGTTACCGCTTCGGGACACATTTCTCCGTGGCTGGCATTATTGACAATCGTCGCAGGCACGCTCAGTGCCTGGTATGCGCTGCGTTTCCAGACTCTGGCATACGGCCGGCGGAAAAAAGGAGAGCGCGAACAAGGCAATTTAGCCGAACAAGCAGGAATTTGGCTGTTGGCTGCGTGGAGCATCCTGCTTGGTCTGCTCTGGTTGTTCGGTGAGAGCCAACCGATTATCGAGCTGGTGGGTGAACTGCCCAGTCAGCTGCAGGATCAATCGTGGGAATTACCACTTTCAGTTGGCGCTGCCGTCGGTGCTGCCGTGATATCATGGCTGGTCTACAGTCGTCGAGAGGTTTTTTCGGAAGAAAAAGCCGCTGATGCCAATAGCGTAGTTGCAGATTGGTGGGGCCTGCCTGGCTTCATTGAAGGGCTGATGATACGACCGACAATCGCGTTGGCTGGATACTGTGCGGCTTTCGACCGGCAGGTAGTCGATGCAGGCGTTCGGGCGGCAGTTACCGTCGTCGGCTTTATTTCCCATACGCCGGCTCGCCTTCTGGAATTCACGCTTGACAGGTGTATAGAAGGGGGTGCGGGAAGCGGGCTGTGGTTGGCAGAAATTTCCCGCCGGCATATCGAGGCCGCTATCGATTCGCTGGTGAACAAGCTCGGGTCGGGAACCAATGCCGCAGGAGCCGGGAGCCGAAGAGCCCAAACCGGAGCCATATCCACTTATTTAGCTTTTCTTGCCGCAGGTTTTTTCCTCTTTTTGCTAACCTTCTTCATTGGAACCTGATGCTATGTTGATACTCACCATCATCCTACCGTTGATCGGCGCTCTCATTCTCGTCGCCTACTCCAGCCTGAGTGAGCGGAATGCTCGTATCCTCGCGGCTTTTTTTGCAGGCCCTTCCTTTCTATTGCTTCTTCTCTGCTGGTCACACTTTGATCCAGACATCAGTGGATTTCAACAAGTGGTGGACCGTCCATGGATACCGGCGGTCGGAGCGGGTTTTCGTTTCGGCATTGACGGCATATCCCTGGCCGTGGCGACAATGAGTGCTTTGCTCTATTTTGTGGCTGTCTGTTATCCCGTGGATTTTCTGGGTAAATCGCGTCAATATCTGGCCTGGATACTTTTTCTGGAATTTGCTTCGCTTGGGTTCTTCCTTACCTTGGACCTCCTGCTCTTTTATGTCTTTTTCGATTTGTCCCTGGTTGGCATGTATTTTCTCATCGCCCAATGGGGGCATGAAGATGCCAAACGGGCTGCGATCAAATTCATCCTCTATACTTTCGCCGGTTCCCTGGTCATGCTGCTTGGGCTGCTCAGTCTTCTTCTGGCAACCGATCCGTTGACCTTTGATATGCGGATATTGACAGCGAAGCAACCGCTGGCCGGTACCGGTATTCGGGCCGGCCTCACTTTGCTGGCCATCCTTTTCGGCCTGGCGGTGAAGACGCCGCTAGTGCCATTTCACACCTGGTTGCCAGCAGCTCATGTGGAAGCACCGGCCCCAGCCTCGGCTTTGCTGGCCGGAGTTCTTTTGAAAATGGGTGTCTATGGCATGATCCGTATTGCCTGCGGCATGATGCGGGAAACCTTTGCCGCCTGGTCCTTCGTTGTCGGTATTTTTGCGGTTACAGGGATTGTCTACGGCGCCCTGGTTGGTCTCGGCGAGCATCACATCAAGCGCAGAATAGCCTACACTTCCATTATCCATATGGGCTATGCCGTGCTGGGAATCGCGATGGCCTTTTCCGTCTTCTCCGGCAATGATGCCGCAAGGCGGATGGCCCTCACCGGCGCTACACTGGAAATGGTGGCCCACGGACTCATCACCGGCGCACTTTTTCTGCTCGCCGGTTCGCTCTGGCAGCGCACGGGAACATTTGCCATGGAGGAACAGAGCGGTGTTTTAGGGGTGGCCCCACGTCTGGGAGGATTCATGGTGATAGCCGCTTTTGCCAGCCTTGGCCTTCCGGGACTGGCGGGTTTCGTTGCCGAATTTCAAATTTTTGCTGGAACGCTCGCCATGCATCCGTGGCTGGTCGGCACAGCCCTGATAGGTGTATTGCTGACCGCTGCGCTCTTCCTGCAACTGCTGCAAAGCGTTTTTATGGGGAAGGCAAACGATACGGTGGCCGGAATTGGTGATCTGAGTGCGGTGGAAACTACAATGCTCGCTGTGCTGCTGGGGCTGACTTTCTTGATCGGGGTGGCTCCGGCGTTCATCGTCAACATCATTGACAGTGCGGCTCGAGCTGTGCTGGGGGGTATACCCTGATGCATGATATGCCTGTAGGTGACATATCTCCTGCCCTGACTTTGATTATCGGCGCTGCGCTGATCCTGGTCCTTGCGCTTTTTGTGTCAGGGAAAAAACAATGGCTCTGTGCAGCGGCCGCGATGGCGACCATTTTAATTGCCGCTTTATTTACCCTGAAACTGCAGGTGACAACGGCCCCGAAACTCAGTTTCTCAGGCACCTGGGCGCTTGATGATCTGACTGCCTGGAGCAGTTATGCCATTCTAGGCACCACCGGCCTGGTCATCCTGCTTTCCCCAACCTGGTTCAAGAGCGACAGGCGCCATGGCGAGTGGTATGTGATTTTGCTCTTCGGGGCGCTCGGCTCGATCCTGCTGGCCGGAGCAGCGGACCTCATGGAGTTGATGGTGGCCATGCTGCTTTCTTCAGTTACCGGCTATACGCTCGCAAGCTATCACCGGGCTTCGAAAATGTGCGCAGAAGCGGGGGCTAAATATTATTTTCTGGGAGCGCTGGCCAATCCAATGATGTTTTTCGGCATCGTCTTTCTCTATGCCCTGGCGGCGGACACTTCCTATTCCGCACTCGCGGCGGGCTTTCGCGGCGAGGGAGTCGATCCGTTTATTTTGGCCGCCGGGCTTGGACTCCTGCTGATAGGCCTCGTCTTTAAACTCGGAGCAGTGCCCGGCCATCCCTGGGTGCCCGATGTGGCGCAGGGCAGCCCGGCCCCGGCGGCGGCATTTATCACGGTAGCGCCGAAAATCGGGGCTCTCGCCGCCCTTTCCCGTCTGGTCTCGCTGATTCCGGAAGGGCTTTTATCCTGGCGATGGGTTATGGCAATCCTGGCTGCCTTGACGATGAGTCTTGGCAATCTGGCTGCGCTCCGGCAGGATGATGTGCGGCGGCTATTGGGCTGGTCATCGGTCTCCCAGGCCGGTTACGGTCTGATGGCGGTCGTTGCCATGGGGGCAACGGGGCACATGGAACACATAGATGCCATGAGTCAGACTGCGCTCGCCCGACCGGCCCTGGTCATGTTTATTTTCGCCTATGCTCTTGCCAATCTGGCCGCTTTTGCCGTAGTGGTGTCGCTGCGGGGACGGACGAAGCTGGAGGATTACCAAGGACTCTCCCGCAGACGGCCCTGGCATGCGGCCATCATGACGCTAGCACTCCTTTCCCTGACCGGAATTCCTCCGCTCGTTGGTTTTGCTGCAAAACTGGCTCTGTTCGGGGCGGCCATCCAGGCCGGTTTCACCTGGCTGGCCTTGCTTGCCGTGCTGAACACCGTCATTTCGCTCTATTATTACCTGAGGATCATCGGCGCCATGTACCTCGGCAGTTCAAAAAAACCGGTAGTGCTGCTGGACCGCGCTTCACAGGTCGCATTTGGCACTGCCGGAGTTTTGATTATCGTCCTTGGACTGGCCGCCCAGATAATCTTCGGCGGCGATCTGAGCATCGTGACCAGCGGGCAATGAAGGGAGGCAATCTTTTTTACCTCCGTCTTTTCAGTAGGAGATAACTGACCCCCAACCCCAACCCGACAATCATGGCGCCGAGCCCGATTTTTTTCCTGTTTTGGGAAAGGGTAAGCTGCAGACTGCCAGCCTTCGATTGAGCGTCAAAGGGACCATGGGCCGATTGCAGACCCTCTGCCGGCTCAAATAAATTATCCGGACGGTCCGGAGCAACCGGATCCTCGGTCATCTGTGAGTTGTAAACCGTCTTGGCCACATACGCATCGAGCATCGCCGGGATGATTTTCTGGCCGTAGATCGCCTGAAGCGTGGAAAAGCCGACATAAATCTGCTTTTTCTTCTCTTTGGCGGCATAGAGTATCGCCCGAGCCCCTACTTCCGGCTGGAAGATAGGCGGTACCGGCTGCGGATTTCTGGGCATCCGGGAACGGTTCCAGGTAAATTGCGGTGTATTGAGTGCCGG
This sequence comes from uncultured Pseudomonadota bacterium, assembly GCA_963776835.1. Lineage (GTDB taxonomy): Bacteria > Desulfobacterota > Desulfobulbia > Desulfobulbales > Desulfocapsaceae > UBA2270. The sequence continues at coordinate 82,303 of CAVZOB010000007.1, read as the reverse complement.
CATCTGGACAACGGTGATATGGACCTTGCTCCCCCGGTGCAAAAGTTCGGTGCGTATCGATTCTGTGAAGCCGTTTATTGCATGTTTGGCTCCGCAATAGGCGGACTGTAACGGAATACTTCGTTTGCCGAGGGCGGAGCCGATCTGAATGATCGTGCCGCGATCACGGGGCAGCATTCGTTTCAAGGCAGCCATGGTGCCGTTGACGCAACCAAGATAGGTTACTTCGGTCACCCGTTTGAATTCATCGGGCTGGATATCGGCAAATTCGGCAAAGATGGTCACCATGGCATTATTGACCCAGTAATCGATAGGGCCGAATGCCTTTTCGGTATCTTCCGCCGCCTTTTCAAGCACTTGTGGGTCGGCAACGTCGCCTGCGACAATAATAGCCTGCCCCCCCAGATGAATGACCTCTTTTCTCGCCTCTTTCAGTCGCTCCTCTCCGCGGGCGACAAGACAGAGTTTTGCCCCCTGGCGGGCAAAAGCCTGGGCGGTGGCCCTTCCCAGACCAGCGCTTGCGCCGGTGATGACCACAACAGGCGATTGCTGTCGCGAGCCTCCTCTTCCTTTTTCATTTTCCATGTGATTGATCCCTTTTTTATTGAGTCTGAAACCTTCCTCTATCAGTTCGGCCAGATGCATGGCTTCTCTGCCGGTTCCGTCCTTAATCTGGGTCCGGCAACTGAAACCGTCCGCAATAAGCCAGGTGTCTAAATTTGCAGCACGCACCGCGGGCAGGAGATTGGATTCGGCGATTTTCTTGGAAATTTCATAGTGCCCTTTTTCGAATCCGAAGGAACCGGCCATGCCGCAGCAACCATTTTGAGGCTCAGTGAAGTCGAGACCTATATTCTTAAGCACCTTTTCGGCCGGCTTGGTGTTGAAGACAGCTTTATGATGACAGTGTGCATGATAAACGGCTTTGCCCTTTATTTCCGGCAGTCTCAGGTCGTTTTCCATAATAAATTCACTGAGTAGCTTGACCCGGTCGGCAAACTGTTTGGCGTCGGGATCATCCGGAAAAAGACTGAGGAGGTCATGCTTGAAGACCGAGGCGCTGCTCGGTTCGAGAATGAGCACGGCAATATCCTGATGCTTATAGGGTGCAAGCATGTTTACAACCCGCTTCAACTCCGCAATAGCCTTGTCCAGCATGCCAAAGTGCAACAACGGCCTGATAGCCGGGTGGTGTGGTGGTATAATTACCTTAAATCCCCAATGCTCGAGCAGGCGTACAGTTGCCTTCAGCACGCGTGGATAAAAGTAGTTATTGAAACTGTCCGGGTAGAGAAAAACCGCTTTGGTGTTGTTTGCTGAAGGCTGTCGTTTACCGAACCACTCGATGAATGTTTCATTGGCAAATTTCGGCAGGGGCCGATCCTGGTGTACCCCGATAATCTCTTTGGCTATCAATTGCAGCAGGGGAGCAGTGGAGAAAAAATTCGCTATGCGCGGAGTCTTTGAGCCGATTTCCGCCACCTGGTCGAGCTTACCGAGGAAATAGTGATGACGGGGACGCAATCCATTTTGATAATAATGAGCTAAAAATTCATTTTTATAGGTGTCGATGTCCACATCCACAGGACATTCATTTAAGCATCCCTTGCACCCCAGACATAGATCGAGAGTTTTGAGTACCTCTTCACTCCGCCAGCCGTCTTTTATGAAATCACCGCGCATCATCTCAAAAAGAATATGGGCCCGTCCTCTGGTAGTATGCTGTTCATCCTTGGTGGCAAGAAAGCTGGGGCACATAAAGACATTTCCGGACCGGCGGCATTTGCCGACCCCGACGCAACGCAAAGTGGCACGGGACATGCTGCCGAAATCTTCTGGGAATCTGAAGTAGGTTTCGGGCTGCCAGGGAGCATAATTTTCACCCAGGCGAAGATTGGTATCCGGCAGGCATGGTTCGATCACCTTTCCGGGATTCATCTTCCATTCCGGATCCCATAATAACTTGAAATCCCGGAAAGACTGAAGCAGTTCCGGACCGTACATTTTGCCGAGCAGGGCCGCCTTCGATTGACCGTCGCCATGCTCGCCGCTGAAAGAGCCATGATATTTCATCACCAGATCGGATGCCCGGTCAATGAATTGCAGATATTTATCAATGCCCTCGCGGGTGAACAGATCGAAGTTAATCCGGCAGTGGATGCAGCCCTGGCCGAAATGTCCGTATAAGGCTGCATTATATTCAAACTCATCCATCAATTTCCGGAATTCCCGCAGATATTCGCCGACGTGATCGGGAGCGACCGCTGCATCCTCCCAGCCGGGCCAGGTGAGGGGCTCGCCTTTGACATGCGCAGTTGCGCCAAGGCCTGATTCCCGAATTATCCAGACTTTCTCCTCTTCCTCCTTATCTTCAAAAAGCTTCATGGATGGCGGCTTTTTTTCTTTCTCCAGCGCCTTCATGGTCGATTTCGCTTTGCCAATCGATTCTTCTTCGCTGTCTCCGCCGAATTCAACCAGCAGCCAACCTCCACCGTCGGGGAGAAGTTGGATGTCCTGGGGGTGCATGCCCTTTTTTTTCATCAGGTCTATCAGCATGTCATCGATGCCTTCCAGGCCGATCGGTCCAAATTTCATGATTAGCGGAATATGGTCTCCGGCCGAGTACACATCGGGATAACCAAGGACCAGGAGCGTCCGGTGAGCGGGACTGGGGATCAGCTGCAGGGTGGCCTCAAGAATTGTCACACAGGTACTCTCGCTGCCGATCAGGGCTCTGGCGACCTGAAAGCCTTTTTCGGGCAGCAGTTCATCAAGATTATAGCCGGAGACCCGGCGGGGAATATCAGGATAACGCCGGCGGATATCTTCGGCTCTGCTATCCCTGATTTTTTTTAATCCTGCATAAATTTCCCCCCTTCGACCACCTTCGGCAATAATCATCTCCAGCTTCTTCTCCGAAGTGGGACCGACCCGCATGCGGACGCCGTCATAGGTGAGGATCTCCAGTTCGTGAACATTATCTGCTGTCCGGCCGGACATGACTGAATGTATTCCGCAGGAATTGTTGCCCATCATGCCACCGAGAGTGCAATGATTGTGGGTGGCGGGATCCGGACCAAAGGTCAGGCCATATTCCTCGGCAGCCAACCTCAGGACGTCAAGGACAACACCGGGTTGGACCCTGGCTATTTTTTTTTCCGGATCTATTTCCAGAATAGCATTGAGATATTTAGAATAATCAAGGCAAACAGCGACATTACAGGTTTGGCCGGCCAATGCAGTGCCGGCGCCGCGGTTGAAAATCGGTGCCTTGTATTTACGGCAGAGCGCGACTGTTTTAATGACGTCGTCAATAGTTCGGGGGATCACTACTCCAATCGGTACCCGCCGATAATTAGAGCCGTCTGTAGCATACAGAGCCCGGGTTGTCGTGTCGAACCGGACTTCGCCTGTGATCGAGGCTTTCAGCTCATTTTCCAGGGCAAGAGCCGCATCACTGTCGATGGGGCTCCTCTCTGTAGTGTCCGATGATGCCGGCAAATTTTCAGGGCGAGGGGCACAGTGAACCAGTTCCATTGGCATATTTTCCATGTCTAATTTTCCTGGATTTGATCTCAGGGAAGTCTCGGCAACTGATTGGTTGTATCGAGGTGCTGGCAATATATCTGCCGGTCAAGAAATTATTTTTTTCTGCTGAAAAGATACATTATGCCGAAAAGTGCGGCAGAGCCGATAGCTAATTGGCCGCTTTTTTTGACCAACCCGTTTTGGGTGCCGGCATATTCGCTGTAGCTGGAATGCTGTCCGGAGATTGATCGTGGAGCCGCATCAAAGTAGGTCTTTTTAGTCGAAAAATCATGACCCGGATTAGATGAGCCTCCAGCAGAACGAAAAAGGCCAGGCATGTACGACAAAAGAAAGGTCATGCCAAGACCGAGGATGGCTATCTGGGTTATAGAGGTCGTAGAGGAAAATGAAGAAAAGGTCTTTTTACAATCCGACCCCATGATACTCTGTGCTGGATGGTTATTATTCCTACGCAGGATTTTACTTGCATAATATTTCATTAGTGTACCTCCCGGAGTTTTTTAGTAACCGGATCTTTTCGGTTTTGCTAATTGTGAATACTGATATTTAGAATGGTCGGCATTAAGACATTATACATGTCTAAAAGATGCAACTAGTATGCCATTACCTGGTATGGAAATTGCTTTTCCAGATAGGAATCCCTGCTTCATCTTTACGCAAAATAATGAGAGCAAATAAAGAAGGAGATGCGCATTCATGTCGGATCAGTCATATCCACCCATAGAAGATTATGCAGCTATCGGCGATTGCCGCTGCCTGGGGCTCATCTCCAGTCATGGTTCCCTTGATTGGCTCTGCCTCCCCCGGTTTGATAGTCCGGCCCTGTTTGGAGCATTGCTTGATTCGGAAAAAGGCGGAAAATTTTCCATACATCCTGTTGGGCCCTCTCAGGTTAAAAGAAGCTATATCGAAAATACCAACGTTCTCCAGACAATATTTACCACTGATAGCGGAGAACTTCGCCTCACAGATTTTATGCCGGTTGGTTCTCAAAACGACTACCGGCGAATACTTTGGCCGGAGAGATCTCTTCTGCGTATGGCGGAGTGTTTGCATGGAGAAGTAGAAATAGAAGTTATTTATAAGCCACGGCCACAATATGGCGAATATGCGATATCTCTCATTAATCGCAATCAATTGGGTCTCCATTACGAACATCAGGGAAATGTACTCACTCTGCTGAGCGGTTTTCCTCTGCGGTTAACGTCCGATGGTTCGGTCGGCACGGGTCGTTTAAAGCTGCATAATGGGGAAAACACCGCCTTCAGCCTGTCTTTTTCCGAAAAGAAGGTGGCAACAATTTTGCCACTGGAGAAAAATTATCTCCAGGAACTGCTGCAAATGACCATCAACTGGTGGCATCAATGGGTGGGACAATGTACCTATCGCGGCAGATATAAAAAAGAAGTCATACGCAGTCTGCTCACCCTGAAACTTTTATCCTATGCCCCTTCCGGAGCTGTTATAGCGGCGCCGACCTGCTCTTTGCCTGAAATCATAGGCGGCAGCCGCAACTGGGATTACCGGTATTGCTGGCTCCGTGATGCAGCGATGACGATCCGGGCCTTTCTCTATCTTGGTTATAATCAGGAGGCGGAATCTTTTCTTTCCTGGATGTTGAACAGCACCCGACTCTCCCGTCCTGAATTGCAGGTACTTTATTCCGTGTATGGAGAAACTCATTTCAGAGAAGACGAATTGAGCTTTTTGGATGGTTACCGGTCTTCCAAACCTGTTCGCGTAGGAAATGGCGCAACCAGCCAGCTGCAGCTGGATATATATGGAGAAGTGATCCAGGGTACTTTTGAAATAGCGCGCAAAAAAAAATCCTTTGATCATACCACTACTAAAATGCTCCGGGATTTCGGGGAGGTGGTCTGCCGGAAATGGCAGCAGCCCGATAAGGGGATCTGGGAGATTCGTTCCGACTCGCGTCATAATACTCATTCCAAGGTCATGTGCTGGGTGGCGCTGGACAGGTTGCTGCAGATGCATGAGATGGGAATCATGAAAATACCGGTGGAGAAGTTCACCAAAGAACGGGACAAGATCAGGGCGGCAATTGAGGAAAAGGGATATAATGAAGAATTAAAGAGCTATACCAGCTACTTCGGTTCCACGGATGTTGATATCAGCCTGTTCATGCTGCCCATTTACCAGTACATAGATGCCGCCGATAAAAAAATGGTTGGTACCTATGATCGGATCAGCAAAACTCTGGGGAAAAACGGCTTGTTCTATCGTTTTCCCTTCGGCTACGATGGAATTCAGGAAGGAGAGGGGACATTTGCTATCGCCGTTTTCCTGGCAGCCAAAGTTCTGGCTGAGCGCGGCGACCTGGAGGATGCCCATAGTATATTCGAGGGTGCACTTCGCTATGCCAATGATCTCGGATTATACGGGGAGGAAATAGAAGCCTCGACCGGAGCGGCTCTTGGAAATTTCCCTCAGGCCTATACCCATGTTGGTCTGATCAACGCCGCAGCAGCCTTGGCAGAAAAGAAGGTCTGAGTAATTGTAATATGCTGAGCAATAAACCCCTTGCCTCGCTTGGATAAGATTTTAAAAATTATAGATAAGCTGGAGTAAATATAATGGCAACTTCGCTATTTGCTGCAATCAATATTGAAATGGATTTTATCTGGGGTACTGTTGCGACAATATTGATCACTATTATTCTTGAAGGAAGCAGGGCATTAGGATTGTCCCGGATGAGTTTCACTTTTATGATGGGAACAATTTTTACCTCGAACAGGGATTATGCAGAGGTTATAGGATTTATCTGCAATTTTGTCATGGGATGGCTGTTCACTTTTCTCTATGCACTGGTTTTTGCGAGCCTTCACTTCCATAACTGGTGGCTGGGTATGATTTTTGGCTTTATCCATGCTCTTTTCCTTAATCTATCGGTCCTGCCGGTTCTCCCTCATATCCATCCCAGAATGGCCAGTGAACATACCGGTCCTACTCCTACACGCATGCTGGAACCACCCGGTATTATGGGACTCAATTATGGACGCAGAACCCCGATTATCAATTTCTCCGGCCACATTATATTTGGGCTCATCCTCGGTATATTTTTGATGGCATAGTTTGATATTTTCTGGACGGCTATGGATATATAACGACATTATCCAGTCTGACCGGACTCATATCCGTTAAAGTCGGACATGAGTCTGCTTTTTGGTCCTGGACTCTACGGTAATACCAGTGTCCAAATTGTTCGACCGTGGCGAAGGAGATGATTCCTTTGATGAATCTTTTTTTTGAATTCCTGAAATTTTTTAAGATGATTATTCCTTCAAAAGGAGATTATTTTGAAATCAAAGCGCATACTGTTTAGCTGTGTCTTGATAACTATTATTTCAGGTTGTTCCCATGATGCGGAACTGCCGTTCTCAGCCGGGATCGGACCCGACCCTGTCCTGCCTCCCCCTCCGAAGGTCCTGATACCTACCGTGAACCTCGCTCCTGCAAAAGGATGGCCGAATGGCGGGAAGCCTTTGGCTGCGGAAAGATTGACGGTTACCTCCTATGCCGATGGCTTCGATCACCCACGCTGGATCTTTGTGCTTCCGAATGGGGATGTGCTGGTAGCCGAAACGAATACTCCTCCCAGACTTGATGAACAAGGGATCAAGGGCTGGTTTATGAAAAAGGCGATGAAAGAGGCTGGTGCCGGTGGACCCAGTGCGAATCGTATATCGCTCTTGCGGGACAGCGACGGTGACGGCAAAGTTGATTTCCGTTCTATTTTTCTGGCCGGGCTGAACTCGCCGTTTGGTATGGAGCTGATTGGCAATGATTTTTATGTAGCCAACACTGATTCTGTATGGCGCTTTCCTTACCATCAAGGACAGACTGAGATTAATGAACCGGGCGTAAAGATAATGGATCTGCCGGCAGGTCCTGTCAATTATCACTGGACGCGCAATATACTCGCCGACCGGGACGGTAAAATGCTCTACATCACTGTCGGCTCAAACAGTAATATAGCCGATAAGGGCATAGAAATGGAGAAGGGCAGGGCAGCTATCTGGCAACTCAACCTTGAAACGGGCAAACAGCGAATTTTCGCCTCCGGCTTGCGAAATCCAAATGGTCTGGCCTGGGAGCCGGAAACCGGAGTGCTGTGGACGACTGTCAACGAGCGAGACGAACTCGGCAGCGATCTTGTTCCCGATTTTCTCACATCGGTGCAGAACAACGGCTTTTATGGATGGCCCTACAGCTATTTCGGTCAACACATTGATCCGAGGGTTAAGCCCCAGAGGCCCGATCTCGTTGAAAAAGCCATAACTCCGGATTATGCCCTGGGAACTCATACCGCCAGTCTCGGCCTTGCCTCTTCCAAGGGTGCGGCCCTGCCTGAGCAATTTAAAAACGGGATGTTCGTGGGACAGCATGGTTCATGGAACAGAGAACCTCCCAGTGGCTATAAGGTCATTTTCATACCTTTTGAGCAAGGAAAGCCGAATGGCTATCCTCTTGATGTCCTGACCGGCTTTCTTAACCGGAAAGGCGATGCCTTGGGCCGGCCGGTTGGCGTTGCTATCGATAAACAGGGAGCCCTGCTCGTGGCTGACGATGTCGGCAATGTGGTATGGCGAGTTACCGAAAAGAATCGGCAGCAGCATGATCGATAGTTTGTGGACAGGTCTGGATTTGGTTTCGCTATTTGGTTAATGAGTGAAAAACTTTATTTTTATCATTGGGATACATGATTCCAGGAGAGTTTTTCTGTGCATGATATTTCAGGAAAAAATCATAAAGGTGGGCCATAAATTATGCATCCTATAGTCAATATTTTTCCAGACGGATCGAAACCGGATTTCGCTGCCGAAAGTTTACGAAAAAGAAGGAAGATGCTGAGAATATTATGTTTTTCTCTGGCAGCCACCCTCAGCTGCCTGTTGTGCTCTGTAGAAGTTCGGGCCGATTCCGGATTTTCCCTGGCTGATGTGGCTGCCAAGGCACAAGATGAGGCAAGCCGGGCCTACTCCGATCCGAAAAAAAGCGTACCTGATTTTTTGCTCAAGCTGACCTATGACCAATGGCGCGATATCCGCTTTAAGGGAGAACAGACTCTTTGGCGGGCGGAAAAACTTCCCTTCCAGGTGCAGTTTTTTCATCCGGGATTTTACTATAACCGCACGGAAAAAATTAATATAATCGACGAAGATGCCATAAAAATCTTTCCTTTTTCTCCGGAGCTCTTTGATTACGGCGCAAATCAATTCAAGGATAAAATCCCAGCGGATCTGGGCTTTGCAGGTCTTCGGATTCTTTATCCATTGAATAAAAAGGATCAACTGGATGACGTCGCGGTTTTTCTCGGTGCAAGCTATTTCCGGGCAGTCGCGAAGAATCAGGGCTACGGTATTTCGGCAAGAGGCTTGGCCATCGATACCGGGCTGGATTCTGGAGAAGAATTTCCATTTTTCAAGGAATTCTGGATCAAAAAACCAAACTCGAATGCAAAGGATATTACCATCTATGCCCTGCTTGACAGCAAAAGGATCACCGGAGCGTATCGATTCTCTATCCATCCCGGTGAGAAGACGGTTATGCAGGTGGAATGCAAACTGTTCCGACGTGAGGATATACAAAAGATCGGCATTGCTCCCTTGACCAGTATGTTTTTTTATGGCGAAAACAGCAATCAGCGGCCGGTTGACGATTTTCGGCCCGAAGTACATGATTCCGACGGCTTACATATAATCAACGGTTCGGACGAAGTAATATGGCGTCCGCTTATTAATCCAGAACATCTGTTTATCAATTCCTTCCAAACAAACCACATTACTGCTTTTGGTCTGCTCCAGCGAGATCTCAATTTCGATCATTATCAGGATCAGGAAACCAGGTACGATTCAAGGCCCAGCGCATTGGTCGTGCCTGATGGCGATTGGGAAGCGGGCCATGTCGAGCTGGTCCAGATTCCCTCCAAAGAGGAAAAAAACGACAATATCGTGGCGTATTGGATATCTGATCGGGTACCGGCAAAAGATCAGCCGATCACCTTCAAATATTCCCTCAGATGGTATACCCCGACCAAGGACACGGACGGGTTGGGACGTGTTATTGCCACACGAAACGCTGCCGGAAGAGCCGATGGCTCGCGCAAGGTTCTAGTTGATTTTAAAGGCGGCAAACTCGACAAATTGCCTGCGCAATTGCCAAGTGATGCCCCGATCAAAGCAGTCATTAATGCCGGAAAAGATGGTGAAATCATTGAACATCAATTATTCAGGATCGAACCCACTGCCAGTTGGCGACTGGTCTTCCAGGTAAGGCGGAAAAACAACGAATCGATCGCTGAATCCCTTGCTATCCCAATCATAAACAGGCCTCCTATCGAGCTGCGGGCATATCTTACCCAAGGCAAGACCGTCCTCACTGAAACCTTGAGTTACGCGCTTTGGCCTTAAGCTAAAGAACCGGAGGAGGTCATTGAAATGGTGCGGCAGGCGGCGGGATTGAAACAGCTGAACCTGTGGCCAACCTACAGCTTCGGCAAAAAGCAGTAGGCACAGATTATGCAGCATCTTTGCATAAGATTAGCAGATAAAGAGGAAGAACAGTTGTGTTCGAGATAAAATTATACATTTTACCGCTGTGACATAATGGCATTGATATGACGATAAAACGGACATTGTCTGATTTTTCCTGAACCTTCAACAAGCGGGATTGCATATGAACAACGAAAAAGAACGGTTGCAGCCGCCTCAGCGACAGGAAAAGCAACCTGGTAAACGCTCCCTCATGACTCCGGTGCCCATATCGGAAAATGATGATTATCGCCCCAGCGAAAAATTGAAGGATAAGATAGCGATCATCACCGGCGGAGACAGCGGTATCGGGCGGGCTGTCGGTATTCTTTTCGCCAAAGAGGGCGCCGACGTGGCCATCGTCTATCTGAATGAACATGAAGATGCCCTGGATACGCAGCGGCAGGTTGAGAAAACGGGGCGCCGATGCCTTTGTCTCTCCGGGGACATAGGTGATCCCGCATTCTGCCAGACAGCCGTCGAAAAAACGGTCAGTACCTTTGGTGGTCTGGATATACTTATTAATAATGGCGCAGAGCAGCATGAGTACGAGTCTATCCTGGATATCAAAGCGGAAGAGCTCAGAAAGACCTTTGAGACGAATATTTTTTCCATGTTTTTTATGATCCAGGCAGCTCTTCCCAGTTTGGAGGATGGAGGAATAATCATCAATTCGACTTCAGTCACCGCCTATGAGGGTCATCCGACCCTGATCCCTTATGCCTGTACAAAGGGGGCCATCACGGTACTGACCCGTTCACTTGCCAGAAGCCTGGCCAAGAATAATATCCGGGTCAATGGCGTCGCTCCAGGTCCGGTGTGGACCCCGCTGATCCCAGCAAGCTTTGATGAGGAAAAAATCGAATCGTTTGGAAAAAGCACCCTGATGGGACGCCCCGGACAGCCGGTGGAAATAGCTCCATGTTATCTCTTTCTGGCTTGTGAAGATTCGTCCTACATGACAGGGCAGATTCTTCATCCGAATGGCGGACGTATAGTCAATGGATGATGAATGAAACTGTAAAACGGTTAATGGAGGTTTATTATGCCGAACTCTAGAATCAAAGACGAGGAACAATACCAGGCACTCCGGGATAAAGGGATGAGTAAAGAAAAGGCTGCCAGGATTGCCAACAGTCCCAGGAAGGCAACAGGAAAAAAAGGTGGAAAATCAACAAAATATGAAGAGTGGAACAAATCGGACCTGTATGATAAAGCAAAAGAAGTAGGCATTGATGGCCGTTCAAAAATGAAGAAGGATGAGCTGATCGATGCCTTGCGAAACCACTGAGCCGGCAACAGTACGCACGGCATGATCTTCTTCCCTCTTGTCGACCCGCAACCACCCAAGCCTGCGCAAAATCCAGCAAATACTTAACATAGTGGGCAAGATGAACACTAGGATAGCAACGGCAGCAGTTATCTGCGATAAAAGTTGATGAACACCGCCTCCATAAAAGAGTCCCGGCTTCGATGATGGACTGACTGGATATTCGGTTAAAATCATCGGCGAGGCAAACAAGCCGACGGAAATAGAGATATTCCGTGGGATCGTCAATGTGCAGGGCTTCCCATACCTGAATGGAACCGACGGTAATCAAGCCGGCCAAGGCGCCGATCAACGCCGCCGCCCAAGAGAAAATGAAACAGGTTAACTCAAGCGGTAGCGAACATTTTCAGGAAATTGATAAAAGCTCAATGTCTCCGGCAATCTAGCTGGTGGAGCGGTTTTTACTGAATCACCGGCACCACCAGCCATTTTTGCAGATGAAAGTTAGCGGACATCGGTAAACGAGCCGGGATAAGCACTTTGGAGGCATTAAAAAGCATTCAGGTCTGGTTTACCTTCGGCTCCCTCTCCCAAAAACGCAGATCAGCGCACATGGCAATGAACGGCAGCACATCACTTGCTGAATCCAGCTGCACACAGCCCTCATCGACCATTTCCATGATGCCGGCAGCTGTCAGCAGCGGTTTGGCGGCGGCAACATAGCCGATAAATTTACAATGGGCAAACGCATCGCTGACAAAGTCCCGTGCGGTCGCGTCCCCAGCCAGCATTTTGGCGCCTTCTTCCGAGATGAGGATAACCACGGCATCGTACAGGACCGAAGGCCCGCCATCAATTTTCTGCTGGGCATCGATATGGGTTCCCTTGCTGTCTTTTACCCCGCCGACGGCAGGAGCGATAATTTCCAGCATTGCACCTTTATCCATGAGCGCTTTCTTGACTGTAACAAACAGATCACCGTCGGCCCCATCCGTCATCAGCACCCCCATCTTCCGTCCTTTGAACGTGTCAGGCCCATTTTTCATAATGCTCAGTTTATCAGACTGTGCCAGATCCATGCGTGTCGGCCTTGCCGCTTCGGCTGCTTCAGGCATGTTTGCAAGGCCCAGTCCCCTGGCGACCGTTTCGGCTAAATGCTTATCGATATTCAGGACATGGGATACCATACGCTCCCGAATTCTTTTGTGCTCCACTTTGCTGAGTTCGAAAACCAGCGCATTGCTGATATGCTTTTGCTCGATAGGGGTCTGGCTTATATAAAATTGCCGTGCCTGGCTGTAATGATCCGCGAAGGTTTCCGAACGAACACGTTGTTTTTTGCCTTCAGTTGCCAGGCCGTAGCTGGTAAAGCCGTGTTCTGAATCTTCACGGGATCCACCTTCTTCCGGCCCCCAGCTGTTCGGTTCATAATTGGCTCGTCCTTTGGGATTATGCATGGCCATATGCCCGTCCTGCTGAAAATTATGGACGGGACATTTAGGGGCATTGATGGGTATATGCGTGAAATTAGGGCCGCCAAGCCGTTTGAGCTGGGTATCCAGGTAGGAGAAACTGCGGCCCTGCAGGAGCGGATCCTCCGAATGATCGATACCCCTCACAATATTTTGGGTGCAGAAGGCTGCCTGTTCCGTTTCCGCAAAGAAATTATCAACGACCCGGTCAAGCACCATCCTGCCGACGATGCGTACCGGTACTTCCTCTTCGGGGATAATTTTCGTGGCGTCCAACACATCGAAATTGAATTTTTCGGCGAAGCTTTCATCGAATAACTGCACGCCAAGCTCCCATTCGGGATAATCACCGGAGGTTATGGCATTCCAGAGATCACGCCGGTGAAAATCAGGGTCGGCTCCGTTAATTTTTACAGCCTCATTCCACATGACCGACTGTAAACCCTGCTTCGGCTTCCAGTGAAATTTAACAAAGGTCGCCTCTCCCTTCGCATTGATGAAACGAAAAGTATGGACGCCGAACCCCTCCATAAACCGAAACGAGCGGGGAATGGCACGATCGGACATGATCCACATGACCATATGCATACTTTCCGGGGTAAGCGATATAAAATCCCAGAAATTGTCATGCGCTGTCTGGGCTTGGGGAAAACCTCTGTCTGGTGCCACTTTGGCCGCATGAATCAAATCCGGAAATTTGATGGCATCCTGAATGAAGAAGACGGGAATATTGTTGCCGACAAGGTCCCAGTTTCCTTCTTTTGTGTAAAATTTTACAGCAAAGCCACGCACATCCCGAGCAAGATCGGCTGAGCCCTTGTTGCCTGCAACTGTCGAGAAACGAACGAAGAGAGGGGTCTTTTCGCCTTTTCGCTGAAAAATATCCGCGCAGGTAACATCGCTGAGCGAATCAAAGGTTTCAAAATAGCCATGAGCACCAAAGCCACGGGCGTGCACTACCCGCTCGGGAATGCGTTCGTGGTCGAAGTGAAAGAGTTTTTCCCGGAAAACCTGGTCTTCGAGCAAGGTTGGGCCGCGGGCTCCGGCTCTGAGTGAATTCTGGTCGTCTGCGACGGGTACCCCTTGCTGCGTTGTCATGGTGTCGACCTTTCCCCCTGCCTGCTGGTGCAATTCACCACCTTTACCGATATTGTCGTTTGTATGAGAAAATTTTTCAGCCATGTCATCCTCCTGTACCTTTGTGTATGTTGAAGTATGATGGAATTCTCTGCCCAAGTTGACCTTTGGCAGGGACCTATGATTTCTTCACTTCATAGCAATATTTGCTTTAATGGATCAGGTTGGCCGTCCGTGGCGCGTAAAACACAGAGTGAACGAGCCTCGATTTGGATCTTGTCTCCTGCTGAATATTCTTTATTCCCGTTTTCACTCCAGCCCGTGTCGGTATCGAAGACGAAAAGCCATCGGCTGCTCCATTGATAGTCAGGGAGAATAAAAGTGAGGGATTCGTGGTGGGCATTAATCAGGATATAGAAATTGTCATCCACTTGAGCCTCTCTTTGCGGATTTGGCATCCGGACGGCACCGTTTAAAAAAATGCCGAGTGTTTTGGTGTATTGTTGCCAGTCTTGCTCGATCATTTCCTTGCCCTGGTCGGTAAACCAGGCGATATCACGCGTTTCACTGCCCCGGACAACTTTGCTCTGAAACCAGCCACGCCGGCGAAAGGCCGGATGATTCTTGCGGAACCGGATGAGATTACGGCAAAAAACCAATAGCTCGTTGTCTATTGTGCTCCAATCATACCAGGAAATTTCATTATCCTGGCAATAGACGTTATTATTGCCTTGCTGTGTCCTGCCCAACTCATCTCCGCCCAGGATCATCGGCACTCCCTGAGAAAGCAGCAGCGTTGCCATAAAATTCCGGACCTGCCGCCTGCGCAGCCGGATTACCTCTTCATCTCTCGTCGGTCCCTCGGCACCGCAGTTCCATGAACGGTTGTAACTCTCGCCATCCCTATTTTCTTCGCCATTGGCCTCATTATGTTTGTTGTTGTAGGAGACGAGATCGGCCATGGTAAATCCGTCATGTGCAGTGATGAAGTTGATACTGGCAAAAGGCCGTCGCGAGGAGTCCTCATAGAGATCGGGGCTGCCGGTGAAACGGGAGGCAAATTCCTGTAGGGTTTGTTCCTCTCCCCGCCAGAAATCTCGCATATAGTCACGAAATTTGCCGTTCCATTCCGTCCAGACCGGAGGGAAATTGCCAACCTGATACCCGCCTTCACCAATATCCCATGGTTCGGCGATCAACTTCACCTGATTGATTACCGGGTCCTGCTGGATAATGTCGAAAAAGACGGAAAGCTTATCGACGTCATGCAGCTCCCGCGCCAGGGTAGCAGCCAGATCAAAGCGAAAACCATCGACGTGCATCTCGACAATCCAGTAGCGCAGGGAATCCATGATAAGCTGCAGTACATGGGGATTCCGCATATTGAGACTATTGCCGCAGCCGGTATAGTCCATGTAATACTGTTTATCTTCGGTCAGTCGATAATAATAGGCGTTGTCTATGCCTTTAAAACAAAACAGCGGCCCCAGATGATTGCCCTCGGCCGTATGATTGTATACCACATCGAGAATGATCTCGATTCCAGCCTGATGCAGCAACTTGACCATTTGTTTGAATTCGGCCACCGCACTGCCCGCATGCAGGTCGGAGGAATATTCATCATGGGGGGCGAAGTAGTTGATGCTGTTGTAGCCCCAGTAATTCCGTAAATTTCGATCGATCAGATGTTTGTCGTGGATAAACTGATGAATTGGCATAAGTTCGACAGCCGTCACCCCGAGATCTGTGAGATATTTGATGATCGCCGGATGGGCCAGCCCCGCATAGGTACCCCGCAGATGATCCGGGACATCGGGGTGATTCATGGTGATGCCCTTCACATGGGTTTCATAAATGATGGTTTCGTGCCAGGGGATGCGGAGCAGGCGGTCTCCGCCCCAGTCAAAATACGGCTGGTGTACTACGCAACGGGAGATGAAAGGAGCGCTGTCGCTCTCGCTCCGATGTTCCGGACCTTTTTTGAAATCGTAAGGGAAGACCGCTTCATTCCATTGAATGCGACCATTTAAAGCCTTGGCATATGGATCGAGAATCAGTTTCGAGGGATTGCATCTCTGGCCATTCTCCGGCTCCCATGGACCATAAACTCGGTACGCGTAACATTGTCCCGGCTCGATATTTCGTAAATATCCATGCCAGCAATAACCTGTCACTTCCTCTAGATCGAGTCGGGTTTCACCGCCATTTTTGTCAAATAAACAAAGTTGAACCCGTTCGGCTATTTCGGAAAACAAAGAGAAATTTATGCCCAGACCATCAAAAGTAGCACCAAGAGGATACGGATACCCTGCCAATAACTTCATTTCCATTAACGACCTCCGAATTGTGCATGCCCATTGACCTGCTTGTGCACCTTTTTCATGCACTGGTGAAGGTGTCCCGGTCGAGGCTTAAACGAGCATTTTGCCATTCCCGGTGAACGGTTAATTCTCCATACGTAGGCATCTTACAATTTTTGTGCCATCTCTTTCATTTTCAAAGAGAGATAATCAATAAGCAGCCCATAGGAGAAAATGGAAAAGACATCAACGGTTAAAAAATTCTTTGGCAGTGAAGTAAAAGTTCGCATGCATAAGGTGTATTCCCTGATTACTCGTGAAAGTACTGTTTTAGAAGAGCTTCCACTCAAACAGGATAATGTCCGGTATCATCAGACTGTATGGCCAGGACCAGCATCGGTCGTGCTTTCTCGGCCAAAGATACTGACAGTCGAGGGTGGAGGGGTAGCTCGGACAAAGATGGAACGTATATTGCACATTGATGGCAGACGCCGGGTGTGTGCGCTGTTTCTCAGAGTCGATTTCCAGCCATCACGGCGAGAAGAAATATATATACAAAACAGCAATCAGCACCCGGTTGACGATTTTCGTCCCGAGATACATGATCCGACGGCTTACCTCTAGTCAAAAATGGTTTGGGCGCAGTAATATGGCATTCGCTTATTAATCCAGAGCATCTGTTTATCAATTCCTTCCAAAAAAGCCACGTTACTGCTTTTGGTCTGCCCCAGCGAGATCTCAATTTCGATCATTGTCAGGATCAGGAAGCCAGGTACGAATCACGGCCCGGCGCTTTCGCCTTAAGCTATAAGTTAATAAGGGTATGACGAGCAAAAATGAATGATCCCGATCTTTGGCAGGACGCGCAGGAAAGAGTTCTACTCTACCTGAAAAAGCTTGGAATTCCCGCAATACGCAGCATCGAAATTGCGGATAATGCCCTGAAACAAGCGAAGGTCGATCAGCAGGCTGTCGGCTCAGAGCTACCGGTCCAGTTGGTTATGCGCGCATTGCATCAAATCATACGTACTGACAACAGTCTCTTGAGCAGCAGCGAATATAAAGATTACCCTGTTGTTTTTTCCCGCTGGCACCAGGGAAACTTTGCGACATCCAACACCGGGAAAGAAACCGGTACTGACCTTCATTTGTCTGCTTCTCCCCCGATAAATCGAGGATGCATGGTGATAAAGAAGTTATGATCTAAATAGATAAAGAGTCAGGCCATGCAGAAAAATTCATCTCAGCATACAAGAAAATGGGGGACGGTAGCCTACCGGCGACGAATCCTGCTGTTTCTGCTCATTGTCTCCAGCACCTTGATAGCCAGTGGTTTTATGGCCCATATACTTCCCTACCAGGGGCGAACAGGTGTGGAAATGGCACTGGTTTTCTTTTTTGGTCTGCTGTTTGCCTGGATTTCTATCGGGTTTTGGACGGCACTGCTCGGTTTTTTCATCCTCTGGCGGCGTTATGACCGTTTTACGATATCCGATTCTGTTGGCAGTGAGCTTCCGCCGGCTGTGGAAAAACAACAAACAGCAGTTCTGATTCCTGTCTTTAATGAAAATCCGGCACAAGTAATAGCCGGCCTCCGGGCCATCTACCTTTCACTCGTCTCCATCGATCATCATGAAGATTATGATTTTTTTATCCTCAGCGACACAACCGACCCTGACATATGGATTAATGAGGAAATTGCCTGGGCACGGCTGTGTATGGAGGTGAATGGCTTTGGGCGCATTTTTTATCGTCACCGCCACCCGAACATTAAACGCAAAAGCGGTAACATTGCTGATTTTTGCAGGAGATGGGGACAAAACTATCCCTATATGCTCGTCTTGGATGCCGACAGCGTAATGACGGGAAGTACAATCGTCCGGATGGTACAAATAATGAATCGTAACCCCGGGATAGGGATACTTCAGACGCCGCCTCTGGCTGTGGGCAGGCAATCCCTCATTGCCCGTCTTCAGCAATTCGCCAGTCATCTCTACGGGCCGATGTTCTCCGCCGGCCTGCATTTCTGGCAGCTTGGCGACGCCCAGTACTGGGGGCATAATGCTCTTATCCGGATCGCTCCTTTTATGAAAAATTGCGGCCTGCCCAGGCTTTCCGGAAAACCGCCTTTAGGTGGCGATATTCTGAGCCATGATTTCGTCGAAGCCGCCCTCATGCGGGCCGCGGGCTGGGAAGTATGGCTGGCCTACGAACTGAGCGGCAGCTGGGAAGAGCCGCCTCCAACCCTGATTGACGAATTGGCACGCGATCGGCGATGGTGCCAGGGAAATATCCAGCACCTGCGCCTTTTGCTGGCAAAAAGGATATTTCCCACACATCGGGCGCTTTTTCTTAACGGCGCGATGTCCTATGTCTCAGCCCTTCTCTGGTTCCTGTTCCTGAGCATCAGCAGCATCGAGGCAATTTCTCAGACTATAATCGGTCCCGATTATTTTACCGTGAAGGGAGGCCTTTTCCCGGACTGGCCGATATGGAATTTATGGTGGGCTCTGAATCTGCTGATATCAACTTTCATCATTCTGCTGCTGCCAAAATTGCTCAGTGTCGTTCTTGTCGTATTCAAACAAAAAAGAGCCGGCGCCTTTGGTGGTTCTTTCCGGTTAATGCTGAGTGCCTTAGCCGAAGTGCTCGCCTCGATGCTTCTTGCGCCGCTGAGAATGCTGGCCCACAGTAAATTTGTCTTCCTGACTCTTCTGGGGCGGAATATTCCCTGGAATCCCCCGCCACGTGAGGATAATGATACCAGTTGGGGAGTTGCTTTCCGGTTTCATGGCTGGGGCATGCTTCTCGCCCTGGTTTGGGGCGGTATTCTCTTTATCGTCAATCGACCCTTTTTCTGGTGGCTGGTCCCGGTACTGTTTCCCCTGATATTTGCCGTGCCGATCTCTGTCTGGTCCAGCAGGGTCACCCTGGGACAAAAGACGCGAAACCGGGGATTATTTCTCATTCCCGAAGAAATTTCCCCACCTTCCGAATTGGTGATGGCAGGCGCTTCCGGAGTGGAGGTCGGTAACAATTCACAGTCCCTTCCATACGGAATAAAGGAAATGAATTCTGGATTTGTTCAGGCGGTAGTCGATCCTCTGGTGAACGGCTTACATCTGGCTTTTAGAAGACAAAAAAGAAAGATGACGGAAAAACTTTCCGAAACCCGGCAACAATTGCTCTTGAAAGCATTATCCGACGGACCCGGCTGTCTTCCGGCGAAAGAAAAAATGCTGATACTCAGAGATCCGGCTTGCCTTTCCAGGCTACATCTGCTGGTCTGGGAACTTCCCGGCGGGGAGGCCGCCCGGAAATGGGGAATTAATGGCCAAGAATGATTTTGAGCTTGGCTTCAATTTTGTCGTGATGGCTGACGGTGGTGATCCGGTTCTTCGTTTCGGACCATACGGCTTGAGCCGAAATCGCTGTTGCGGGCGAGTCGGTGACTCGCCCGCCGTCCTCATTGGTCGCCAAACGGGGGCGGTATCACCTCGAAATTGCAAAAATGGTATCCCCTTACAGACTATGTACCCCCATCACTATCGGCAGACCCGCTCTGCTGCCTTTTTTCACGGTACAGGTGTTCTTGTCGCGGGCGGCTGTGCTGGTCCAGCCGGCATGGGCAGGCTGTATTGTTTTCCCTGGAAGATATCAATACCCACGG
Organism: uncultured Pseudomonadota bacterium; assembly: GCA_963776835.1. Classification (GTDB taxonomy): domain Bacteria; phylum Desulfobacterota; class Desulfobulbia; order Desulfobulbales; family Desulfocapsaceae; genus UBA2270. The sequence goes on along the minus strand of CAVZOB010000007.1, from coordinate 62,414 downwards.
TCAGGAGCTGATCCATCCATGCGGTGGATGCCTCACAGGTGGCGGATTGTTCGGTGTCTTTGCACATCTCGACCCTGCCCGAGCCCTCATTGATGAAGTGGACGCCCCACAAGGGACGAACCCCGGCGCCGCTTTTACTCTCCGCGTAGCTCATGATGGTTGGCTCGTCAATCCCCAGCAGCTCCAGGATCCTGCCCGGAAGCTGGTAAAGGGGGAGGTGCCCCAGATCCACGGGTCCGCGCTTGCCATCGATGACGATGAGCGGGGTGCTCACGTATGTCAAAAACATTTCGGGAGTGAACTGGTCTCTGACGCCGGTCAGGGTACCCCCCTCAACATAACCCTGAAAGTTGCCGCCGAGGAAGGGGAGATGATCGCCAAAGGCCACGATGAGGGCATCGGGATCGCTTACGCGGAGATCATCAATAAAGGCCAGCAGCTCCTTTGCCTTGTAATGTGCGGCGTTTGCATACGATTCGATCTCCGGGGTCTTGCATTCCTCCAGGCAGTGGATGACCTGCGGTCTCGACTCATTGCGGGGGTACAGGCTGGAACCCGCCCAGTGACCGAAGTAGGTGATGATGTAGTTGAACACCGGTTTTGTCGGCTTTTTCCGCTGAGCCGACTTTTCCAAAACCTGCCGGTACAAGGAGGCGTCTGAGAGGAAACCCCGGTTCATGTCGTCCAGTTTGAAATCCTTGATCGACCAGTAGGTCTTGAATCCCATCCGCCGGTAGGCATTAGTCCGATTCCAGAAGGCGGGGACGTTGGGGTGGGAAACCACGGTGTCAAAATCGTGTTTTTCCAGGACTGCCGGCAGGCATGGGGCCGCATTGATCATCCTCCGTTCAAACTTGACATCGTCATGCACCACAGGGAATCCGCACAGGGCTTCGAATTCCGCATTGGCGGTGTAGCCGCCGAAGACCGGGCTCATGATCGTCGAATGGCCGGTGTCCTGCCATAATTTTCTGAACGCAGGACCCAGCGGATCCTGGTTGAAATGAATGTCCTTCAGCAGGAGCGGATCCCAGAAGGATTCAAGGAGAATGACATAGACGTTTCGTGGTTTTTGGGCAGCGGAGGAGACATTGATGGAGGTCCTTGCCAGCAAGGCAGAGGCTGCGGTTACCGCTTTTTGCCGGTTCGGTGTCTGTTCCACATCCCGGAAGAAACGGGCAATTTCCTGGATGGAATAGAGGGTGGCTCCTTTCTGAACGTAGTTGGCGCGCTGATCCCAGACGCTGTTGCCGACACGCTTGTCGAGAGCGGCCACGATGGGACTGGGATAGTGGCTCAGAATCAGTCCAAGGGAGAGGAAGAGCCCAAGGACCAGCCAGGCGCGACCACGCTTGAAGTGGAAATTAAAGAAGAGCAACCCGACCAGACCGGCAAGGGAGCCTGCGACCAGCACGAGTTGCCAGCCACTCAGGATCAGCAGGAGAGAGCGCAGGGCAAAGACGTCATCGGGCACCATGGGGCCGCCAAAAAAGGCCAGCTTGGCCGCATTGCCGACGTAGAGGATGGCAATCATCAGCCACTGGAGCGCCATAAAGGTCCAGATGTTGCGGGACAAGAAAAAAAGAGGTAGGAAAAGGCCAGGATGAAAGGGAAATCCCGTTCTATGCCTAAATGTGAAATGGTAACGGAGAATAATAAGCTGCTGACCAGGTATGCCAGGCCATAGGCCAGGATTGCAGAGACACCGGGCAGGAGCAGGGTGAGGATACTGTTCTTATTCGACATGTGTTGAGAAACGCTATAAAGGACTGGAGTTGAAAAAAATGGTTATTACTAAGTGGCAACAATAACCATTGTTGGAAGAAAAAACCAGTATTATGCGCTTACTAAGGGAGGTCTGAAAAGGTGTTCAGGCAGGATGCATCTCACTCTTATTCTGCTTCGTTGATCCAGTTCTTTGCAGTCCGCCTCTGTTTATTCCTGTGGGGAAGATGGAAACGGGAGTTGTTTCTGCAACGAGTCACCGGGAAGGTTTTTTGTGGGTCACCAGACCGCTGAGTCCCACGCACTCCCGACAATATTTCTGGTCGGTGGATTCGCTCTGACAGTCAGGACAGTATTTTTTGCCGCATCCATGGCAGGTGTTGAGAGTGGATGAATCAACTTCTTTTTCACAGATCTGACAAGCTGTCTTTTCGTTTGCCATTAGTCGCCTCATTGTGGAAGTTTTCTTTTTAGCTTATCACAATTTAATGTCATTCTGAAGGCACATATACATATTCCCGTTGGGCGGCAGGACCAGCCGGCAATTTGAAGACGAGATGAACCAGACCCACTCCAGGAATAAGCAAGTCCTTTCGATCAGGAAGGTCCTGCTCACGTTACTTCATCTTTGATTGCAGGGTGATCGTTTCCCCGGCAACCATGAACGTGCCGCGGCCACGATGATGAATCGTCCGCGGCTCTTTTACCGCGGGGTCGATCCAGGCCTGGAGGACCTCAAGGACGAAGAAGCCATAGAGCTCCACCATGCTGGTGTCGGTCACCCTGCACTCGAGATTGGCATAGCATTCCTCGATGAGCGGTGCGGAGACGTGCGCGGCAGGCTTGGGCGTGAGGCCGAAGGTCTCGAACTTGTCGATTTCCGCCCCCGAGCTATTGCCGCAACCCACCACCTTTTCGGCGATGTCGACGGTGGGGATGTTGATGACGCATTCGTTGCTTGCCGTCAACAGCCCGAAGGAATGGTTGCGATTGCTGATGACGCAACCCACCAACGGCGGCTCAAACTCGAGCATGGTGTGCCAGGACATGGCCATGATGTTGGGGTGGTCCGCGCCGGCGGTGGTGACCAGGACGACCGGCCCCGGTTCGAGCAGGCCGTAAACTTCGGACAGCGGAAAGGATTTCTTGGCCATCTTGGTATCCCCCTTCAACAGCGAGTGAGGGCGATATGTTTCGCCCCAACATCCTGACAATCCGTCAGCCTGCCACGTCTGTCAGCCCTTTTGAAAAATTTATAAATGGCGGAAAGGTCTTCTTTGGTCTCTACCCTCTTATGTCGAAAATAAAAAGCAAGAGCCACGCAAAGACTTGATAATCTGTTCTGCTTTAACTTGTCAACTTGGAAGCCTGACCCCCTTGTCAGATCCCAACATCCTGACAATCCGTCAGCCATTTTTAAAAAATTTATAAATGGTGGGTCCGGTTGTCCGTGCTGGATGATATGATGTGACTATTGTTGATGGTTGATCTGGCGTGGCGAGGTATATAAAAAGGCTATCACAGGCTGGAGCGAATGTCGAAAATAAATCTGGTCTTTTTTTTCCACTACTCTATTCAATTATTTGCTATTTCTTCTATATCATCGTCAGTCAATAACTCTATCATTTCAGGCTCAAGCTTGTCCCTTTCTGCCGCTACGTAATTTAGCATTTTTGAGGCCAATGCTTTGAATGGTAGGCATGTTTTAAAGCGAAGTGCCTTGTATTTCTCATTTCTGATTGGTTGTAACATTTTCCGATCACCAAAGTCGTAAACTACAAATTTTAAATCAACGGCTTCTGTGTCCGAGTGAGCTATCAGCGTATTCCTTTGATTCAATAACCATTTATGCAGCTCTTTTTCTTCATTATCCAAGTCTCTTAGGACTTTTCCACCTAAATCTGGGAATCTTGCTGTTGGCCTTGGAATCATTGCCAGAGAATGGTCTTGAATATGCCAAGATCATAGCACTCGTAAGTGCACTCAGCATAATAAAGTTTTTGTTTTGATCATCGAGAAGATCACTTTCAATTAAACTGGTGGATAAATCCACAGCTTCCTTAAAGTCAGCAAACGACATAACAGCTCTTTTAAATTGCTTAATCCTATTATTAGACTTTTTGTCACTTACCGTAATTTTCCTTTACCTGCGCCTAGTATTAACCAGACCGCGCCAATGAACTTGCCGCGTAGCGCCGCCAACGTTCCCGCGGTCTGGTTAATACTTTTGTTATGCACCTTCATCTTCGATTGCTATAAATTGCCCAGAAATTCGCCAGATGGTTGACTGATGATCTTCAAATTTATCCACCTAGTTCTAATCCGGCTTTTTTGACGGAACTTTAAGGCCTGCATTGACTCCAAAATCATCTTCGTAACTAACGCTTAAGGAGAAATCTTTTAACCCAAATTCAACGCGGCCCTTCGCTATAGATTGCCAAGTAGATTCGTGAGGATACCATACTAAATCGCTTGGTAGTTTAGGCTTTTGATTGCCAGGCAGGGTTGCTTTAAAAAGTATTTGTGATGCCGATTTAGAATTAGCTCCTGCTTCGGCTCCTGCTGTGTCACCGGCCTCACTTAATGGAACCGAAATCCGACTAGAAAAATCTTTTTGACCAGCCACACAAACATGCTCAACAGATATTTCCGTAGCACCAAGGCTCATCTTCAATAAATTTACTGCCTCACAAAATTTATGCTCAAAAGTAACCCGGTGGAATTCTGCCTGTTGTGTAATATGTGTTTGGCACGGCTGGATGACCTATATATAAAAGACCTGCACGAGGGTGGCCGAGTGGAAAAGTAATAACTTTAGATTCTTTTTTTCCTACTTGGATAATTTGCACACCACTCTCTCTTGCCCTGCTCCATGCCTTGTATGCTTCACGTGTAACTTCTGTAATTAATACTCCAGTGCCGCCCATAACTGTTTTAATTGCTACCTCACCAATTTTGGCCCAATTAATGCCATTTATTGTTGCACCTTCTTGCTTCTCTGCACTTCGTGAAGCTTTTACAAAATCATCGTCAGCAACCACAATGAGCTGTCTGTCTGAGTAAGGAGATCGAGTATTCTAAAGTCGTCGTTGCCCTCAAGAGCCATAGTCAGTTCCCTTTTTTATAACTGGGTGGCTGACTTACTCAAGCAACCACATCAGGTTGTGTTTTGGGCACATATAGGGCCTTCACTCCTGCAGGGCGAGTAGTTACAGCTTGTTGCATAAGCCGATAGAAAAGGTTGCCTCGATATTTTGAGCGACGACGATTGAAACGAAAGGAGAACTCGTCAAGGTATGCTTGAAGGTGCGATGGTGTCACCGCGCCCTGATGAGTGGCACCCAGCCAGCGTTTAAGCAAGGAAATGACCAGATGAACATGCTCAAGTTGTTGACGTGCCACCTCGCCTCCGGTCGTAACAACATGAGGCAGATGTTCGTATCCTTCAGCTCCAAGCCTGTTGTAAACAGACAATCCGTCAGTGACAACTGTTGCGCCTGGTTCCACCACATCCTTAACAAACGACTCGACGGTACTTCTATCAATCGCGGCAACACAACGGAAGCGAACCCGCCCGAGCTTCGCCTTGGACTCACCTTCGACGGCGACAAGAACCAACGTCTTCCCCTCAGCGCCGCGCCCGCGAGTACCTGCTTGTTGTCCCCCTACATAAGCATCATCCACCTCTATACGTCCAGCCAGTCGTTCCCGTCCACTGCGGACCATGACGGAACGCAGTTTTCGCAACCAACCCCAAGCAGTTTGGTAGCTTCCAAAGCCATAGGTGTCACACAGATTCTTGGCACTCATCCCTGTTTTCTGAGCCATCATCAGCCACATAACGTGAAACCAAAAACGCAACGGTTTACGGCTGCCTTCAAAGACAGTCCCTGCAGTTGCCGAACTCTGGCGACCGCACCCTTGGCAATGCCACAATCCCCGCTCTGTGCGCCAAGCCTTTCTTCCCCCACATCTCGGACAAACAAAACCATCAGGCCACCGGATCCATTCAAGGTAGTTTACGCAGTCTTCCTCGGTCGAAAACCATTCCAATGCCTCTTCAAACGTTCGGGGATATGGATATTCTGTCGTCGCTTTCATGGACACCATACTACCCATGGTTACAACTTGAGTCAATCAGCCACCCAGTTTTTTATAAAGCATAACAGTGTATAGGCAGAATGGGCCAATATTTGTGCTAAGCAGATTCTGTCTCTTGTTTTTTTCTGGGATGTCATGCCGACTCTGTTCGTCCAGCATATCCACAGAACTTCTTGAGTGATACTTGATGCATCCGGTAAAAACAACTTTTTCAATCAAAAATGGTGAGATTTCATGGGGTAACTATCTGGACTGACTCGGTCAATGCGGGGTAAAACCGGCGCAGGTCGCTCGCGCAGGTCCCGGCCCGGAAAAGCCGGGACGATGGTTGTCAATCTGCTGTTGTTGCCGGCGGATGCTGGCCTGAGTTTTATCGGTTGCGTAAAATGCTGTTGTGCGGGTATATTATGTGTTTATTTTTCAATATATGTCTGAGATTTGTTTCAAGGATTAATTCAATATTCCATGCCCGAGGGCGGAATTCAGGGAGAAGAGCATGTACACCGCGGCAGATTTACGCAAGGGGTTGAAGGTTCAGGTTGATGGAGCGCCATTTATTGTTACCGACTTTGAGTTCTCCAAGCCGGGAAAGGGTCAGGCCCTCTATCGCTGCAAGATGCGAAACATGATCACCGGCAACCAGCTGGTCCAGACCTATCGCTCCAATGACAAGTTTGAAAAGCCGGAGCTGGAAGAGCGGAAGATGCAGTATCTCTACTGTCAGGAGAACGAGTATCACTTCATGGATACCGATAATTACGAGCAGATCGTCATTGACAAGGATCATCTGGGCGACAATGTCAATTACATGACCGATAATATGGATATGCAGGTCCTCTTCTTTCAGGACAGGCCCATCGATGTCAGCCTGCCCATGTTTGTCAACCTGATGGTGACCAAGGCTGATCCCTGGGCCAAGGGCGATACCTCCGGTTCCGACAGCAAGCCGGTGACGGTGGAGACGGGCTATGTCCTGCAGGTCCCGCCCTTTGTCGAGGAAGGCGACAAGATCCAGATCGACACCCGCACCGGGGCTTATGTTACCAGGGTCAAAGAATAAAATGGCGTCGCTGGCGTCGCGCAAAGGCTCAAATACTTCGTTGTACTGCATTCTTCGTCATTGCGGCGTACCCAAAAGTACGCCTCATTCCTCAGAATTTGTACGCCTCGTCTTTGGGCCTTTTCGCTTAGCCATCCCCATCAACAAGACCGTTTGTAGTAAATTTCATGCTTGATCTGCAGGGGCTGCGCTTCCGCGCGGCCTTTTTTCATTCCCTCCGTTCCTTTTTTGTCCGTCAGCAGTTCCTCGAAGTCGATACCCCCATTCGTCAGCCCCTGCTCCTCCCTGAATTGAATATCGAGCCCCTGGCCTCAGAGGGCTGGTTCCTGCAACCATCCCCGGAGCTGTGCATGAAGCGCCTTCTGGCTGCGGGATGCAGCCGGATCTTTCAGCTCTGCAACTGCTTCCGCAAAGGCGAGCGCGGCCGCCTCCATCTGGAAGAATTCACCATGCTGGAGTGGTACCGGACGGATGCCGGCTATGAGGACCTGATGGCGGATTGCGAGGCGCTGCTCGGCTCCTTGCTGGCGGATCTGGGCGGGATAGATCTCTGTGCTGTCTCCAATGGAAGCCTGCTGGCAGGCGGACGGCTTATTTCCCTGCAAGCGCCCTGGGAGAGGTTGTCGGTGCATGCGGCCTTTGCCCGCTACAGTCCGGTCTCCATTGAGCAGGCCATGGCCGAGGACACCTTTGATGAGATCCTGGTAGAGTATGTGGAACCATATCTCGGGATGGAGCGGCCTCTCTTTCTCTACGATTACCCGGTGGAGTTGGGGTCGCTGGCCAGGCGCAAGGATGGATTTCCGCAGCTTGCCGAGCGTTTTGAGCTCTATATTAATGGCATCGAACTTGCCAACGGCTTCTCCGAACTCACCGACAGCCATGAACAGCGCCAGCGTTTTGAACGGGAGCTGGAGCTCATGGATGAGGAACGCAGGCAGCGCTCGCCGATGCCCGAGCGTTTTCTGGAAGAGCTTGCGGGGTTGGATCGGGCCGCAGGCATCGCCCTGGGGGTGGATCGTCTGCTCATGCTCCTGATGGGCAAGGAGAGCGTGGGCGAGGTGGTTTCCTTTGCCTCTGGGGATTTTTAGATGCCGTTATGATACGAGCAAAGCTCTTATTGCTCGTATCATTTACGGCATCTTATGCCGCAACCAAGAAACAGCAATCTGTCCTGCTGCTTCTGGGTTGCGTCCGGCAAATTACAAAGTGGTACTCATCCGCTTCCGGAAAGCAGCGAGCAAAGCTTTTTTGCTCGTATCATTTACGGCATCTTATGCCGCAACCCAGAAACAGCAATCTGTTCTGCTGTTCTGGGTGCGGCGTCCGGCAAATTACAAAAGTGGTACTCATCTGCTTCCGGAAAGCAGCAGCCCCTGCTCGCGTCCCTGCTCGGCAACCCCTTTATGCAGGACAATCCGTCCGCCATCCATCCGCCCCAGTTCATAGGTCTCCCTGAAGATCATGGCCCCACTGCCGGATCGTCTGCGCAACCGGGGAAAGCGCATCCCCACAAACCGGTCCAATGCCTTCTCTTCCGCCTGAATCAAAACGGCCATCTCCCTATTGCCAGACCCCTCTGTTGCCCTTTTCTCCGGCAGCGGACGCGCCGTCAGCGCCTCCTGGGCCAGGAGCTTGTCATGAAATCCCTGCAGCAGCCCCAGATAATAGCTGTTCCGGGCCCGGATGCCTTTGCCGCCGATCCTGCTTCTGTTCTGTCGCCACAGGGAGGCAAGCTGTCCCGCCAGAAAGGCGTAGCAGTACTCGGCAATGGCCACATTCTCCTGTCTGCCGAAGATCTCAATGGTCTTGTGGTGGGCATCCTGCAGTGGATCGTAGAGGCTGGCGGTGACCACCTTCACATAAAAAAAGCGGAGGAGGAGGGCGCAGATCTTGTGCTGCCATCTCTCCAGCCGCCGGGACGTTGCTGTTGATGATCAGGGAGGTGAATGCGGATTGCAGGTCTTCCTGGACCTGCCGCAGATTGTGGCGCGCCATCAGCTGGCTGGCCTTTTCCATGGCCAAAGCCGCTTCGTGTTCATTGGCAGAGCCTGCCAGGGCCAGGAGCTTGCCGATCCGGCGGATGAACTGCCGTCCCTGCTCCGTCTGCCGGTTTCCGGCAGAATCCGTCGCCCCGGCCTCCGGCAGATCTCCTGAGGCGAGACGAAAGGGTGCGGGCAGGCCCAGCAGATCGCAGGCCTTCTGGAAGAGGGGGCCGTGACCACCATCGCTCTGGCGAAAGAGCTCCGAGCAGACCTGATGGGCCATCTCGTGTTTGAGGATCTGGCAGGTGATGTCCCAGGAGTGGCCGGTGATCAGCCGGGCGCTGATGCGGATGACCCTGGTCGCGGACTGCCAGGAACCATACTGCCTTTCAGCCTCGGTGATCTCAAAGACCGGGGTCTTGAGCGTCAGTCCGTGCTGCCAGTTGATGTTGGTGAACTCGGCCAGCAACTGCCGGCCCCAGAGCGGGTAATAGGGTGAGAAATCCGTCATTATTGTCTCTGTCTCGGTCCGCAAATCAAGATACTTTCTTGCGCAGGGCCTTGATCGTCCCCCGTTGCGTCTTCATGTCCGTCCGCTTCTTTCGGGCGTTTTTGCCGGGCCGGGTGGGGCGGCGAGGCTTGGCTACGACCATGGCATCCCTGATGATCCGGCCGAGCCTATTCAGGGCATCTTCCTTGTTTTGTTCCTGGGTCCGGTATTGCTGGGCCTTGATGATGAGTACCCCGTCCTGGGTCAGCCGCTGATCGCCGACGGCCAGCAGCCGTTCCTTGCAGATCTCGGGCAGGGAGGAGTTGCGGATGTCAAAACGCAGATGGGCGGCGCTGGAGACCTTGTTGACATTCTGGCCCCCGGCCCCGCTGGCCCGGATAAAATGGATCTCGATTTCATCCTCGGGAATAGTTATGGTGTCTGTTATCTGGAACATGGTGATCTTTTCTTGAGGTATCCTTACGTTTGGTCATCTTTTTATAATCCGAATGAGTGCATATCATATCATGTCTGAACAAAAAACGAATCTAGTTTTGATCGGGATGGCCGGCGCCGGGAAAAGTACGGTCGGCTCCCTGCTGGCCCGGATGCTGTCTTATGGCTTTGTCGATGTGGACGACCTGATTGCCGCCGATCAGCAGCAGTCCCTGCAGGCGCTTGTTGACCGGCACGGGCCGGCCTGGTTCCGGCTGCTGGAGGAGAGGATTCTGCTTGGTCTTGAGCTGCAGCGCCATGTTATTGCCACCGGCGGCAGCGCGGTCTATGGCGAGGCGGGCATGAACCACCTGCAAGAGAGCGGACTGCTGGTCTTCCTTGATGTGCCGCTTGCGGTCCTGGAGGCCAGGGTGGGTGATGCGGGAACCAGGGGTCTGGCGCGGGAGGAGGGGCAGAGCTTTGCCCAGTTGTTTGCCGAGCGCCAGCCCCTGTACGGCAAGTATGCCGACATCAGGATCGAGTGCGCCGGGATGACCATGGCGCAGATCTGCGCCGCGATTATCAAGGCCTGCCCCGGTTCCGTCTGTTTCAAAAACACTTAATTGTCAGTTGTGAGTATCTGCCCGCGCGAAGTAAAGGAGATCCCCAGTTGACGCTCGGCGCCGATCATGATCGACTCCATGATTGGCGGATTGACCGGTTTTCCAGACTTCCACGTCACTAAAAAGTTGGCCCCTGACCCGCCTGATTTGTCTTTCTGGGGGATGACATACCGTGTTGACTCCAAAGGACCAAGGACAACGGCCTGATTTAAATATTTTTTAAGGAGTTCCCCTTTGGTCCCGTAATAATCTACGGATGTGATGGTAATCGATTGTTTCGGATCAACATTTCTGAGGCTGAGAGTCACGGTCAATAATACCTGCAACTCGCTGATTACCCGCATAGATATGGGAGTAGCATGGCACATAGATCGTTTGCCCCTTCGACAGAGATATTGCATCGTCGGCATGGGCCAACGAAACCGGGCTACTCACTCCCCAAAGCATGAACAGGAGCATAATGGAACAGCATCTTTTTTTCATGGAATCCCCCTTCTCAACGGAAATTTTTCAAAACAAACTTCAGCCAATTTTTTGAATGTCATTGCGTTCCTGCTGATTGCCGACAACCGCCACCAAGTCGCCTTCCTGAAAGGAATAATCCACTTGGGGATTGGATTGAAATACCTTTTCATGGATAATGGCGATAATGGATGCCCCGGTTCTGGTGCGAATGGCCGTCTCTTGAATGCTTTTATTGAGAAGAGGGCTTCCGGGCATGAGGGTAACCCATGAAATTTCCAGCATATCCTTTATATGGTCAAGCGTTGCCAGAAGGGTATGCGCATGATTTTTTTGAGAAATCGGCGCATAGAGCTGTTGGCGCACGGCGTCGGTATATTGCTGAATAACGGTTACCGGAATTTCCAGGTGCAGGAGTGCCTGGCTGGCAATCTCCAGTCCTGCCTCCATCTCCGGCAGCACGGCCATATAAACCCCGCTTTCATATAAGGCCCGGGCCTGATCAGTGCCATCGGCTCGGGCAATGATATGCAATTCCGGCTTGAGAAGATGGGCCTGTCTTACTATGGACTGAGAGGTAGTAACGGAAGGGGTCGTAATCAGCAAAAGTCTGGCGGCCTGTACCTTTGAAACATCCAGCACTGTTGGCTGACTCATATCGCCATAGATTACAGGAAAATTCGCATTTTTACATTCCAGCATGCGCTGATGATTCAACTCGATAATGACGAAAGGGAGATTGAGCTGAGTCAGGACCTGGGCGATATGTTGTCCCACTCGACCGCCTCCGGCAATGACGACATGATCAGTCAGTCCGGACTGCGGGAAGTTCTCTGTCTGCAACGACTCATATTTGAACAGTTGCTTTTTTAACTTATAAAGGGGAGTCGCCAGCGCCGAGGCAAACGGGGTCAGCACCATGCTCAGAACCGATATCGCCAGGATAAGCGAATACATGTTCTGGTCGATGGCTTGCGTTTCCAGTCCCACCCGGGCCAGGACAAAGGCGAATTCACCCACCTGAAACAGACCGAGACCGACTGCAATGGGAGTAATATTGATATAGCCGAAGAGCATGGCCAGCACCGAGAACAGAGAACCTTTGAAAACGGCAATGACCAAAACCAGGGAGAGGATTTTGATCCAATTTGCGAATAAAAAGGCCGGATCGAGGAGCATGCCCACCGATGTGAAAAACAGAAGACCGAAGATGTCCCTTAAGGGGACGATATCGCTCAATGCCTGATAGCTGTAATCGGACTCACTGAGGACCATCCCCGCCACAAAGGCTCCGAAGGCAAATGAGAGCCCGAACAGATAGGTGGCATAGCCAACTCCAAGACCTATCGCGGTTATGGCTAAGATGAACAGCTCCCTGGAGTTCCACTGGGCCACATGCGTCAGCAACCAGGGGAGCAGTTTTCTGCCCAGATAGAGCATCAATACGAGGAAGATTACAGACTTGATTACGGCAAATGCCAAGAGGGGCAGACCGGCCTCGGGGCTGCTCAGTTGCGGGAGGATGATCATCATCGGGATGACCGCCAGATCCTGAATAATGAGCATGCCGATCATGACCCGGCTGGAAAGTGTTCCCACAAGCCCTCTGCTCATCAGGGTCTTCAAGGTCACCATGGTGCTGGACAGAGATATCAGGGCCCCGAACCATAAAGAACCGGAGACAGACCAGCCTAGATATTGACCCAGGAAAAAGCCGAAACAGATGGTGAGAAGAATTTGAACAGGAGTGCCGAACAGGGCGATATTGCGCACCGGTTTGAGTTCACTGAGAGAAAACTCCAGCCCCAATGCAAAGAGGAGAAGGGCCACGCCGATTTCCGCCAGGAGCTCGATTTCATGGATGTCGCCAACCGTAATCCCGCCAGTGTAGGGGCCGACAACGATACCGGCAAATATATATCCCAGGATCAGGGGCTGCTTGATTCTTTGGGCAATGAGTGCGCCGATCAGGGCCGCAATCATGATAATGACAATATCTTCGGCTACTCCCATATGAATGGTCTCACTCTTGATCGTTGCATTTTTTAAATTAATTTCAATATATTATCATATTAGAAAATAGAATTTAGAAAGTCAAAAGAAAAAATAAACCGGAATTTCGCTGGCATTATACGGCATTCAGCCGGCTACCATTTGCAGGCGGGATGTGCTATGGTGGTTCGGTTAAATGAAAATCAGAACGGGCCCTCGGGCCTGAAATATCATGAATGGAGTGGAATATGACACAGGCAAAGAAAGGAAGTAAGGTGAAGGTGAAGTATACCGGCAAACTTGTTGACGGGACGGTCTTTGATTCCTCGGAGGGGCGCGAGCCTCTTGAGGTTGTGATCGGCAGCGGGCATGTGATTCAGGGGTTCGATGAGGCCCTGATCGGGATGACGCCGGGCGAAAAAAAGACGGTAGCCATTCCGGTGGCTAAGGCCTATGGTGACCATGATCCGAATATGGTCATGGAGGTGCCCATTGAACAGGTACCGCCGGATTTCAGCCCTGAGGTCGGTCAGAAGCTGGAGGTGGGAGGGGCCAACGGTGAGATAATGATGGTGGTGGTGCGAGAGATCAGCGATACCCATATCTATCTGGATGCCAATCCGCCATTGGCCGGCCAGGATCTGATTTTTGATCTGGAGCTGGTGGCGGTTTCTTAAGATAAGAGGCGGGAGAGGGGCCAATTCTGGCCCCGCATTTTTTTTATGTAAGAACGTTACCAGGCAACTACATGCCGTTGGTGTTCGTGAAAGGGGCCAGACCGGCATCTTTTCTATCGGCCTTGCTGCTGCTCTCTCTCGTTTCCCTGTTGTAAGATTCCGGAATAAGGGGTAATAGTGGTCAAAAGATGGTTGATGCCATTGCCTGTCGCGGCCTGCAGGCGTATTTTGCTCCGATCCTTTCCCCCTGTGAGGTAGCCCATGTTCCTTTTTCGTTTCAGCCCCCTGGCCCTCTTCTCCGGACTTCTCTCTCTCTTCTGGCTTGCTGCTCCAGTGTCCACCCTGGCTGCAAACAAAATGGCAGAGCCGTGGACCGTCAATGCCTATTTTGAAAACGACCTTTTTAACGGCACGGATAGCGATTACACCAACGGCGTCAAGATCACCCTCATCTCTCCGGACCTCGTCAACTTTGTCGAAAGCGGCAAACTGCCGGATTGGAGCCTTAAATACATTTATCGGCTGCCCTTTATCAACGACCCGGATCCGGCCTTGAAACGCAAGGTGGAGTTCTCCCTGGGCCAGAATATGTACACCCCATCCGACACCTCCCGCCGTGATCTGATTGCTGACGACCGCCCCTATGCCGGCTGGACCTATTTTGCCACGGCATTTCATACCAGCAGCAGCGAGCGGATGGACACCATCGAGCTGCAGCTGGGCCTGGTGGGCCCGCAGGCCTATGCCGAGGAAACGCAGAGTGCGGTGCATGATCTCCGAGATCTGGAACGGGCAAAGGGTTGGGACCATCAGCTGAAAAACGAGCCGGGTCTGGCCGCGATTTATGAACGTAAATGGCAGGTCGACCCCTTTATCAGCAGGGGCACCTTCGCCATGGATGCCATCACCCATCTGGGATGTTCCCTGGGCAATGTGGCCACCTATGCCAATACCGGCTTTGAGACCCGCCTGGGCTGGAATCTGCCCGACGACTTCGGAGTCAGCCTGATCCGGCCGGCAGGCAATACCGGTTTTTCCGTACGGCAGCAGCCGGGTGGCTACCTCTTTGCCGGGGTGAACGGCCGGGCCGTTCTGCGGGATATCTTCCTGGACGGCAACACCTTTGCCGACAGCCACAGCATCGACAAGAAACCATTTGTCGCCGATCTGGCCGGCGGGGCGGCCATCTACCTCAAAAAGTTCAAGCTGACCTGGACCCAGGTGCTCCGCACCAAGGAATTCGACGGACAGCCCCGTAATCACGGCTTCGGCTCCCTCACCCTCTCCTTCCTTTTTTAGCTCCGCTCCTGCGGGAATACTCTGCACGCCCCACGTCCTGAATAAAAGAAGGGCCTATGATATGCGTGGCTCGAAAACCTGCCTGTCATATGCCCTTATACCTGTTGGTCATGTTCTCCTGATGGAGAAACCGCGGACAGGAGGAAGTACCCTCGGGAAATTTTCCTGAAGCTACTTGATATCAGGTCCAAGTGCAGCCGCGCGTCCGGCCAGCCAGCCCGTTGAAAAGGCGGCCTGCAGGTTATAGCCGCCGGTGTCGCCCTGGATGTCGAGAACCTCTCCTGCCAGGTAGAGTCCCCGGGCCTTGCGTGACTCCATGGTCCGGGGGTCCACCTCCTGCAGATCGACTCCGCCCGCGGTGATGATGGCCTCGGTGAAGGGGCGATGGCCGCTGACCTCCAGACGGAAATCCTTGAGCCAGCTCTTCAGCCGTTTGCGCTCCTTGGCCGTAACCTGACTGGCCAGACGATCCGCGGGGATCTCGGTGAGCCGCAGGCAGACCGGGATCATCTCGCGGGGCAGAAGGCCGCGCAGGAGGCTGGGAATCGGCTCCTTGCTGCGGCTCTCCAAGTCACGGAGCAGCCGGGCCTCCAGTTTTTGCTCATCGAGCGCCGGTTTCAGGTCGATGGAGAGGGCCATCTTCTCTCCTGCCCGCAGGCCGTCCACCACCTCGCCGCTGAGAGTCAGGATCACCGGCCCGGTGACCCCGAATTTGGTGAAACTCATCTCGCCAAAGGCCTGCCGGCAGCGTTTGCCGTTTTTAAGCAGCCGCACATTGATATTGCGCAGATCAAGTCCGTCCATCTCTGCGGTCAGGTCGCCGCCAATCTCCAGGGGCACCAGCGCCGGCCTGATGGGGATGATGGTGTGACCGACCGCTGCCGCCAGCCGGTACCCGTCTCCTGTTGAGCCGGTGGCCGCGTAGGAGGCGCCGCCGGTAGCCAGGATCACCGCATCGCAGCCCAGCGCTTCATCATTGCACAGCACGCCGCTCACCGCTCCGTTGGTGGTCATCAGGATTTCAACCCTGGACTCAGTCCTGATCTGGACCCCGTTTTTCTGCAGCCACTGCTGAAAGACTTTGACTACGTCCGGGGCCTTGCCGCTGGCCGGGAAGACCCGTCCGCCGCGCTCACTCACCAGCTCCAGTCCCTGCTGCTCGAGGAAGGCCATCAGCTCCGGGGAAAAAAACTGGGAGAAGGCCTGGCGCAGGAAGCGGCCGTTGCGGCCAAAGTGGTCGATGAACTCCTTGATTCCGGCGATGTTGGTGATGTTGCAGCGTCCCTTGCCGGTGATGCAGATCTTGCGGCCTGGACGTTTCATCTTCTCGAGGATGAGGACATCCGCGCCGGCTGCGGCCGCCTGACCGGCTGCCATCAAGCCTGCCGCGCCGCCGCCGATGACGATGACTTTTCGTTTATTCATTTTCTTCTGTTTCCTGTTTCATTATTTTTTTAATGCCTTACAGATTATTTTCTTGTTTTTTCCACCAAGAAAATAATCTGCGAAAGGCACTTATCCCGATTGTCGGGGTCAGAGCATAAAGGGCGCATGGTTTGAGGTGAAGATGGGGGGATCCCGCTGGAGGATGGGGATGATGGCCGGATGGCGTTTGAACTCCTGGTCCAGAAAGGTGCGGATGGCCTTGCGTCCCCAGCCCAGCGGGTGTACAAAGTCGCTGTACAGGGAGAGGTCGCCCTCGTAGAAATCCGTGGCCTGCAGGTCATGGGCCTCAGGGCTGGCCACCGGCATATTAAAGACGGCCAGATTGAGGAAGCTGATGGCCTTTTGATGTTTGACCACAAAGTCCAGGGTCTTGCGGGCCTGAGCCGGCCCTTCCGACGGGGTGCCGAAGAGCAGATAGACATAGGTGGCGATTCCGGCCTGCTCAAGGGCGGACAGGGTCTGGGCCACCATCCGCAGATCAATGCCCTTGTCCATGGCATCCAGCACACCCTGGTCACCCGACTCGATACCGAGTTTGAGCATCAGGCAGCCGGACTGGCGCAGCCTGCGGCAGAATTCGGGGTCGGCGAGCAGGGGGCTGACCCGGGCAAATCCATACCAGGGAGCGGCTGGCGGCGTTTCGGCCAGTCTGCGCATCAGGGCCGGGGCAATGGCGTTGTCGAGAAAATGGATGATGGCAGGCTCAGTCTTCCGGCAGAGGGCAGGCAAGATCATCCACGACCCTGTCCGCGGACAGGGAATGATAAGGATTATCCTCGGCCTTTTCCGGACAGAATGAGCAGCGGTTCCAGTAGCAGCCGGACGATGCGGCGTAGGGGAGGATGAACCCCGGCGCCAGATATCCCTTGTAGGGAAGATCCGGGAAATCGGGCGGCTGGTGTTGGCCGCTGTCCTTGATCCCCAAAAGTTCCAGCAGGGGTCCTTCGCCGGGACCGGCCACCAGATGGTCGATGAGCCCTCCAAAGGGATTGTTCCAGGTCGGGTTGCGCAGCCAGGAGGTGACCAGCCCGCCTCCGACGACGATGGGCAGATCGGGGGCAATTTTTTTGAGAAAACCGATCATGGCAAAGGTGGTGGGGGCCTGGCTCAGGTAATTGAGGGAAAGGCCCGCCATTCGCGGGTTGGTATCCTCCAGGATCCGGGTCAGCCGTTCGCTAAACCAGGAGAAAAAGATGTTGTATTCAGGATCCGCAGCACAGCGCAGCAGATCGGTGCTTTTGAGCGGAGAGACGGTGGGCGTCCTGATAATTGGCCAGATTCAGGCCCAGCTGGTGCTGTAATCCAACCTGCTCCAGTACCCGATTGATATCGGCCACGGCCCGTTGATACCGTGCCGGGTTGGTGTAGATCCCGGGGCTGCGCATCTTGCTCAGGTTGTCGTCTATGGCCCGGACAGCGCGCCTGGTCCAGGTGTCATCCGTCTGTGGCTGCCGGCCCAGGAGATGGAGCTGCCCCTCAAGGTTGGCGTCCAGCAGGGTGCAGCTGGTCAGGCCATGGCCAAGCAGGGTGCCGGCCAGCCGGGCGATGCCGGCCGGGGCTTCGCAGGGTTTGGCCAGAGGGGGGTAGATGAGGAGCATGTCTGCTGTCTGGATTGAAGTTTCGTGAATTATTACGACGCCGAAAAGGAGATCAATCTCCTCACCGCCGTTGAACTGGCGGTCTTTCGCCTGTATAAACTACCTGCTTGGTGCTCTGGGGCTCAAGGTTCGAGGTGGTAATCACCGGCCAGAAAACGGCCGGCAAGGATGTTTACCATTTCGTCGGAATCAAGGCGGGCGTCGAGCTGCCGGGTATAGCCGATCAGCCGGCCTATCTGCTCGAGGATCACCTCGATCTCCTGGCGGCCCAGGCCGGAGAGGCGACCGACCAGAAGATCGCCCTTGGCCTTGAGGGCAAAACCGTGCTCCGCCAGTATCCGGGCCATGAGGGCAATGCGACGGGAACGGTTGGTGATGGAGGCAGCTCCGCCCACGAAGCGGAAGTAGATGTGGTTGTTGCGCGGCTTGTCGCTGCAGTAGCAGTCCAGCATGTTGAAGTGGTAGCCGAAGCGCAGGCTCATGTTCACATACTCCTTGCTCGCCAGGGCCACATTGAAGCCGGCAAGCGCTTCCCCGCCGTTGGTGAGGTCCGTCGCCCTGGTCATGCCGGAAAGCAGGTCGCTGCCGCGCAGGGCCACCCCCTCATTCTGCCAGACCCCGGGAAAGAGCATGCCGGAAAGCACCGCCCGTAAAGGCACGGAGGCGACCTGGGTCGAAATCCACATCCTTTTTTTTCTGTCCCGCCACCCTCTGTAAGCCGCCACCGAGATCTATCAGCAGAAGCTGTACCGGGATGGGGAGTACCAGCCGGTACAGGGCCGTTCTGCTGCCGAAAAACCTGGCCAGGCCGCGCCCCTTTGCTGCGGCAGAGGCAACCAGGGCCTGCACCGCTTTCTCGTGCATGAAACGGATGAGATCGTGCACGGTCCTGCATTTTTCCGGGGAAAACTCCTGCTCCAGGGGGTTGACCAGGTGCAGCGGGGCGATATAGCGCATGATGTATTTCTGACGCCGGAATTCGTAGAGTTCCCGGAGCTTGGCCGCTCCCTGCCGCTCTTCCCGCAGGAGATTCTGCACAATCCCCGCGTAGACGATAAATTCGCTGCTCTCTTCCGCCTGCAGGGTGACCTCCTGGCCATGCGTGCAGCAGAGTGGTGGCCTGGCCGGTGTTGACCACGGTGGGGATGTTGAACTCCCGGCAGATGGAGGCCATGTGGCTGGTGGGGACGCCCACATCGGTGATGATGGCGTTGAGCGAAGGGGATGGCCCGCACGAAATGGGGAGAGTCGTGGCTTGGCCACCAGTATCGCCCCCTTGGGAATCTTTTCCAGTTCGTCGATGTGGTGGAGAATAAAGACCTTTCCGGCCGTGGTGCCCCGCTGGACCACCAGCCCCTGGTTGCGGAGCAGTACCGGCAGCCGGCGGGCGCTGCTACTCGAGGTCGGCGGGGTCTCCTCGTTTCGGTTCGTCCATGCGCAGGGCCCGGGTCTGGAGGAACAAAAATACGCCGCTGTTGTCCATGGCCCACTCGATATCCTGGGGGGTCTTGAAGTGCTCCTCGATGGCCAGGGCCTGTCGGGCCAGTTCCAGCACCTCCGCTTCGCTCAGACAGGCCAGGCCCGCTGCTCCGCCGGGGTAGGGACGGTCTCGATGCCGCTTGCCCCGCTATTGACCACCATCAGCTCCTTGCCGCCGATACGCTGCTCGACGAGCCGGCAGTTCTCACCCTTGCGCACCGTGTAGAGATCGGCATCGGTGATGCCGTCCACCACCGCCGTGTCCCAGGCCCCAGGCGGCGCTGATCGCCAGTTTGCCGCGGTCCTTGCCCGGCCGCGGCCGTGTAGATCACGCCGCTGACCTTGGCCTTGACCATGGCCACACAGCCCACCGCCATCTTCAATTTCCCCAGGTCAAAGCCCAGTGGCGTGCTGATAGCTGGTGGCGTTGGCCTGAAAAAGGCTGGCCACCACCTGTTTATAGGCGGTCTGCACCGCCTCGCTGGTGCAGCGGCACATTGAGTACCGTCTCGAACTGGCCGGCAAAGGAAAAATCGCCATCCTCCTCTTCGGCGCTGCTGCGGACAGCCAGGGTCGCCGTCTTTTCCGAGGCGGGCCCGCATCGTTTTCAGGGCGGTGGCCAGCGCGGCCGTGAAATCCTCTGGAAAACCGCCGGCGAGAATGGCGTGCACGGAGCCGGGTCAGGGTAGCGCTGTCGGCCGCGGGCCAGTCCGGCCAGCCGTTCCTCCAGGTCGTTGTGGCGGAGAAAGGCGGTCGAAGGCGGCGGTGGTGATGGCAAAGGCCTCGGGGACAGGGAGCTGCAGGCTGTTGCCCAGCTCGGCCAGATGGTAATTCTTGCCGCCCACCGCTTCGGCCAGGTCCCAGGTGATTTCCGGATAAAAGACCACCAGGCGGTTGGAAACCGGTCCGTCGCTGGTCAGCATCCGCTGGACCAGGCGGTCGATGCGGGCCAGAATTTCAGCGAGTTGGGGATAGCTGGTTATCGGTGAGCAGGGTGAAATTGTCCAAGTGAATCGGAGATGGCCGCGTAACAGCTTCGCATAGGCCCTTCTGGTGTAGTTGATGTCAAAGAGATAGTCGCCGCCGAGTTTTTCCCCCATGTCGGTCATGGCTTCCAGGGTGCGGTTGTTACCGTCGAGTACCGCCTGGAAGGTCTTGAAGCGCGTGGCGAGATCGTCGGAACGGTTTTGGCTGCCTGGCCAACGATCCCCTTGAACCGCTGTAACAATGCGACTGGCATGTCAGGAATTTCTGCTGCTGAACAAGCCGTGTACCCTCATCATTCTTCCTCCAGGGCCCTTTTGATCGGAGGCCTTCAGCTCCTTGATCTTGACCGGTTTGGGGAAGAAGTCGTGCACATCGTCCCGCAGGGCCTCGATGGCCACATCGAGATTGGCGAAGGCGGTGATCATGATCACCATGGTGCCGGGGTAGAGCTTTTTGACGGTGCGCAGCACCTCAAGGCCATCTACCCCTTTCATCTTCAGGTCGGTGACCACCACGTCGAAGGGTTTTTCCGCAAGTCGTCCAGGGCCGACTCGCCGTTCAGGAAGGTCTCCACTTCGTAGCCGTCCTGCTCAAAGGAGAGTTTTGCCATATCCCCCACGATCTTTTCATCGTCAATGACCATAATGCTATGTTGTTGTGTCATAATTGCTCCTCATTAAATTTTATTTGTATCGTAACAGATTACGAGACAAATAATAATTTTTATTTAAAATTCCGTTCCTGACTCTATAATTCCCAATTTATTAATACTGGGCAGGGTTATGATAAAAGTGGTGCCGATTCCGGCCTGACTTGTCACCCGGATGTTCCCCTGATGGTTTTTGATGATTCCGTAACTGACCCACAGACCAAGGCCGGTACCGCTTTCCTCCTTGGTGGTAAAAAAAGGATCAAAGATGTGGTCGAGGAATTCCGGGGCAATGCCCTTGCCGTTGTCGCCGATCTCGATTTCGATTTCATCATGGTCCGGCAGGTAGAGGGAGACGATTCGCAGTTCGCCTCCCTTGCCCTTGCCCATGGACTGGATGGCATTGGTTAACATGTTGACCAGCACCTGCTGAATCTGGTGTTCGTCGATATAGATATCCGGCAGATCCTCAGCCAGGTTGAGCCTGATCCTGATATTGGAGATATCCAGCATATTCTGTACCAGGGACAAGGTCTTCTGGATGACCACATTGGTGGGTACCTTGGCCCGATGCTGCTCCTTGGGTTTGGCGTAGTCGAGCAGGTTGTGGATGATCAGCCGCAAGCGCTCGGTCTGTTCATCGATTTGCTCCATGAAGCCGATCCGTTCCTCCTTGCCGAGCGCATCATACACCTCGGCATAGGTCTGGGCGATCATGGAGATATTATTCAACGGATTATTGAGTTCATGGGCCACCCCGGCCACGAGTATGCCGATGGAGGCAAGTCTTTTGGACTGAATGATCTCCTTCTCCCGATTGTGGAGTTCCTCGGCCATGGCGTTGATGGCGCTGACTACTTCGCCCATCTCGTCATGGGATGGCTCTTCTTTGACTTTCGGGTAGTTGCCTCTGGAGATCGCTCGAGTGAGGTCGATAACCTTGCGTAAAGACTTGCCGATGTTACGGACGATAAGGTTGCTGAACAGAAAGGAAAAGAGCACCACCGCCAGAAAGGAATATTGCAGGATATTTTTGGAGTGGAGAATGAGGGCGCCGATACTTTGAACCTCAAGGGAGGTAATATCTTCGGAAAATGTTTTGAGATTCTGGCCTGCCTCCCGCAGCTTTTTCTGGGCGGTGATGTCCCGGTAATCGGTCTTGCTGATAGAATCAATCAGTTGCGCATATACATGCAGATAGTCCTGCAACTTCGTGTACTTGGCAGAACCAACGGCCCGGATGATGTCAGGACGAACCTGCCGGAGGGTTATATTGGTCTGGTCGATTTTGCTCTGAATATTTTCGAATGTCTTGACATCGCCATAGAAAAAATAATTTTTTTCAGCCAGACGCATCTCAAGAAAGGTGGCATTGAGACTCTCGGCGATCACGGTGAAGCGGAATTTGGTTAATATATTATTGAGGTTCTGTAGGGCAACCAAGCCAATCAGGACGAGGAGCAGGATATGGATAGTGTTGGAGAGATAGATCTTATGCTGAATCTTCATCAGGTAGTTCCTCCCGCCAGCATGGCGCTCCGAGTTCTGGGCAGTTCATCCTGTTCCTTGTGCACCGGCAGGTACCAGAGACCACCATCGATTATCATCAGCAGGCCGATGCAAATCAGCATCACATCAAAAAGTGTCTTGTATCCCAAGCCAAAATAGCCGATCAGACCGATGCCGATGCTCACAAAGGAAACACCGGTGCGGATAAAGGCCAGGCCGGTGCGCGCCCGGGCATAAATGGTCCGGTAGCATGCGGCGATGGTGCGCTGGGCGGCGAGCACATTCCGTTCCCGTGCCAGGTGGGTACGTTCCCGGCTGGCAGGGACAGGATAGAGAATGGTGCAGTAATTGGCAAGGAGATCGCCAATCCGGGCCAGCATGGTTTCCTTTGTTCTTTTTTCTGGTTCAGTGTGTTCCAGATTCTGGTAGTCCTCAAGAAAGCTCAGGGTTGCGGCGCTTACCTCGACCAGAGTCTGGTCCCGTGGTGGCGTTAACCGCGAACGCCGCACCCGCAGGTAGGTGGGCAGGGCGCCGAAAAGAAGAAGCAGGCCGAGGGTCAAGGCGCCATAGATCAGAAAAGGGTGGGCTGCAAAACGTTCGCTGCTCAAGAGGGTCCGGGAAATGGCGGCGAGCGCGAGGCCTGTCCGGACAAAGGCCAAGGCGGTTCGGGCCCGGGCCAGGTCGTTGCGATAACAGGCGAGCCGGGTCCGCCACTGGGCCATGGTGTTGCGCCAGTAGGCCAGGCCGGTCCGTTCCGTGCCGATGAGCAGGCCCGGTTTGGCATGGAGAAAATCCTGAATAAACCAGAAGATGTCGTCGGGCAGGGCCACCCGGAATTCATAGGGGACCGGGCCGAAAATCTCCCTCCACCTCTGCCCGCATGGTGGCATCGGCAGGATCGCCGGCAGCGATGACGATGGTGCCGTCGGCGTCCTTGATTATCGGGAACCAGCCAGTCCGCGCGAGCTGGCTGTCCGGCAGATCGATGAGCAGCTCGGGCGGGATGGGCAGTCGCTCATCGTATTCAATGGCCGCGCATTGGTAATGGGCGGACAATGCGGCGATGAGATCCTGGCGCGGCACACCGTACTCGGCATGAAGAATCCGGGCCAGCGGCACGCCGCGTTGGACGGCGGCTGCGGCGGCTTCGGCCAGGAGTTCGGCCTGAAGCAGGAGGGCAGCTCGAAAGGGCTCTATCGCCATTTCATTTTCAACTTTCATCATTGCTGAACACCACTCTTTTCCAGAAACGAGTCGGCACGCCGTAATCAGGGAAGGGGATCTCCATGTCGCCGTAACAATAAGGAAAGAGGCGGCGCGTGCGTTCGGCGGAAATACTCCAGACAAAGCCGTCTGCCACCAGAATGAGGCCGATAACTATCATTAAAGAGTTGAATACGGTCCAACCAAATGGGCCATTGTAATCGAAAAAAAGCAAAAATCCCACCCCAATTAAAACGAGACTGAGCCCGGTACGGATAAAGGCAAAACCTGTGCGGGCGCGGGACATAACCGTGCGCAAACGGGCCATGACGTTACGGCGTTCGGCCAGTACGGTTCGCTCCAGGGCAAGGCCGGTGGTCGCCCAGATTCCAGGGGCATGGGAACTGCGGACCGGCAGGGTCATGGAATTTTGGTCAGTACCGGGCAGGGCATGGCGGTGGGGAAAAAAATAATCCCAGATGGTGGACATCCGGGCCTTTTGCCGCATTGCAGCCTGTCCCTCTACTCCGGCCTGGCGGCCGCGCGCATACCAGAAAAAGCCCTCCAGCGCCATGAGGGCCCCGATCCCGATGAGCCCGAGGTCCAGGGCCAACCAGCGACTGGTCTGAAACTGGCGCAGCAGGCCAAGGCCGAGGCTGATAAAGGCGAAACCCGTACGAGTGAAGGCCAGGCCGGTCCGGACTTTGGCCATCCGGGTTCGAAAACAGGCAAGCAGTGTCCGCTCCTCGGCGAGATCGGTTCTATCGCTGGCCAGATAACGCCGCCGCATCACCGGTGATAAGCTGGTCCAGGAGGCCCGCAGCGTAGCGGCTCCCGGCACCACAGCGCTGCGCCGAAACTTCGGGGCAACGTACTCGTCGTAAGCCTCAAGCACGCTGGATCCGCCAGTGGCGCCGGTATCGACGCAGGGAGGCAGAGTCGCGTAGATCGCCCGGGCAGGCAGATACCATTTAAGGCCGTCATAAACCATGATGATGCCGCTTACCAGAAGGGGTGCTTCCAGCAGCAGGTAATAGCCGGCGCCGACCAGGCGGAGAAAGAGTAAGGTAATGGTAATAAAGGAAAGGCCGGTGCGGATGGCGGCCAGTCCGGTCCGGCTCTTGGACAGCAGGGTCCGGTAATGGGCGAACAGGGAACGACGTCCGGCCAGATAGGTGCGTACCTTGGCCAGCGGGGTGCGGGCGGCGGTTGCTGGAAATCCGGGGTTGACATCCTGATTGTGTTCGATGATGCGGATGAGATCAGCGGGCAGGGTGACCTGGAACTCCACCTCGGTGACCGCCAGCGTTTTGTAGATGACTTCAGCCAGGGCCGGGCCGGGAGCAATGGCGATAACCGTTGCCCGACCATCGACTAACCGTCCGTGGAAACCAGCCTTCCGCCCGGAGCTGTTTCATGTCCAATTTCCATAACAGAAATTGGGGGCCAGTCACCGACTCCTGAAATTCCACGAACGGACAGTCATATCGGGTGCTGAGATCCTTTAATGCCTGCAATTTTTCAAGGCCTGTTATTCTGTTTTCATTCATATACTGACCCGCGTGCAGGTTCTTTGTTTTTTGAGGCCGGTAATGAAGGAGCCGACCAGTCGGGCAATGTCGGCTAGGGCCTCGCAGAGTCTGGCCGGGGGTGGATAGATGAGGAGCATGTCTGCAGTCTGGATTGAAGTTTTGTGAAGTTTTTATGGCGCCCAAAAGAGAGGTCAACCCTTGGCCGGCTTGCTAAATGCTTGCATCGCTGATGCGAGCCGGAAAAGTCTCTTCATACCATATAATAGGCGGTTGTTCAAAAATAACCCTAACATTGAAATGGAGCGATCCACGAAAGGAGCCGTCACGAAATTTACCCGGATACTACCCCAGCTCTCTTCTTGAGCTGCAGGCGTAAAATTGCCACATCGAATATCTGACTATATCCAACAGACCTTGGGGTAACCTTATTTCATAGGGTTTCTGAAACGGGGAGCGAGGATCTCTCCTATAGAAGAGTGTCCGGCAAAGGATATCATGGTTTGCAGATTGATCAAAATTTTATCATAAATGGCAGGAGCACAAGCCCAATACCGACCGCAATCGTTATCCAGACGCTACTTATAAAATATGGAAAAACACAGAGTGCGACTCCACTGAGAAGAGCCATCATATTTACCTGCTTTCGACCATAGAGGATATACCCCATGCCAATAGATCCGAAGATCAACCCGGTGAATATTAGTGTCGTATCCATTTAGATTATTGTCCAATTGAGAGAAATCATGATTTTTATGATGGCACCTCCACTGCAGACTCAGCGAGGAAGGATAAAAAAAAGGCAGCCCAAAGGCTGCCTTTTTTCGTAATCGTTCTGAACGAGGATCTACTCGAAGGTGTAGAACACGCCGAGCGTCACGCCCTGGAAGGTGTCCTCGATATCGCTGTCGTCGCCTTCGGTCCACTCGTACTTATAGCCGAGGTCGGCCCCAATGTGCTTGGTAAAGGCGTACTTAACGCCAACTTCCGCGATCCAGCCCGGAGCATCTTCCGTAACCGAGTGACCATCTTCTTCTGCCTTCAATCGCGTGATCAGGTAGGTCCCCTTGGCGTACACCGACAAAGCTTCGTTTACCGCCACGGAGCCCTGCACTCCAAGCAGCGGGCCGTAGGAGGTCTCCTCAGCATCGAAATTACTCATCTCGAAGGAGGAATCGCGGTAGCCGACAAAGGCCCCGAAATTCTTGCAGAATGAGTATCCGACCGCCAGGTCTAAGTCCTTGCGATCGAAGTTGGCATCGAAACCTTCTTCGTCTAATGTATAATCGGAGGTAGAGAACAGGTAGGATGCTTCCGCAAAAAAATGGTTCGCGAACTCTACCTCAACCGCCGGTCCAACCAGCAGGATGTTATCAGATTTGGTGCTTCCCTCCTCCGGGACTTCATGCTTCCAGTCGTTTACCCACGATTTGACCCCAACGGTGATTTCGGTTCCCTCTGCTGGGCCCTCTTCTGCCATGGCTACCCCGCCGAGAGCCGCCACCATAACTCCTGCTAAAACAGTACTGACGATCCGTTTCATTACTCCCTCCTGTAGTGATAAGATGCCGACCGATTGCGGCCGAATGAATCCGCACCCGGTCGTTTTGCCCGGTGCTGGGACACGAAAGTACTGTACGTCAAGAGATGTGGCAAGAGAAAATAAGCCTATAAAGTGTCCTTATTGCCTGTTGCTCATCAGTTTCTTTTCTTGTGACAGTTACTTTGGTCAAATAACTCAAAGAAATTTGAATTTGTGGCCGGATCGGGATATCCGTAGTGCTGCCCTGGAAAGAGGATGCCATAATCTGTGTCTTCGCATGTTATACCATTAATATAGCGCATATAATTTTATAAGGAGAAGGCAGGTCTGGTATTTGACATTAGCACTTTTTTGCCATATTCTTTAAATAGAAGAAAGAGCAGATAATAGTTGGGTAATTGAATGACGCGGGCTCGGAAGAATGAACAGCTTTCCATGATATGTGCTTACAATCGACCTATCCTGTATGTTTCAAGGAGGTAAAAATGAGATCGTTCAAGCTGATATTGATTGTGGTTATGTTGTCGATGGCCCTGTTGGTAAGCGGCGCGGCATTCGCCGACCGTCGTTCCGGTGGTAGTGGTCATCAGGGTAGTTACTCCCGAGGCGGAAGTCATCGGGGCGGCTTCTCCCGGGATAGGGGGTACTCCTACGGAAACAGAGGCTATTACGGCGGGCACAACAGAGGCAGAGGCTATTACGGCGGGCACTACAGGGGCAGAGGTTATTACGACGGTCATTATAGGGGAAGGGGTTATTACGGGCGCTACTACGGAAGCGGCCTCGACTTGTGGTTCGGCTGGCCTGGCTGGTACTACCCTTATACCTATCCTTATTATTACCCCTATTCTTCTTATTATTACCCTCCCGCGGCCAGCGTTCCGTCATTGCCGCAGGAGTACATCGAGCGGCCCCAGGGTGCCGACGATTCCACCCCGTCGGGCATATGGTATTACTGCCCTCAATCAAAATCTTATTATCCCTATGTCAAGGAATGCCGGGGCGAATGGCAGAAGGTACCGGCGCAGCCGCCATCAGGGTCAGGGAGGTAATATCATGCGTAACATGCTCAATTTTTCACTCCTCGTCGTGAGCTTATCGCTCGGAGCGTGTGTGGTAATGCCAACCGGACCCAGCGTAATGTCCTTGCCGGGTTCAAGCAAAAGTTTCGAAGAGTTCCGCGCAGACGACGCTGTATGCCGCCAGTATGCCTACGAGCAAATAGGCGGAGTTTCGGGTCAGCAGGCAGCACAGAATTCTGCAGTGACAAGCGCTGCAGTCGGCACAGCCTTGGGCGCTGCAGCGGGTGCCGTTATTGGCAGCGCCTCGGGTGATGCGGGCGGCGGGGCAGCGATTGGCGGAGGAGCCGGGTTGCTGGTCGGCAGTGCCGCGGGCAGCAACTCGGCGTCGGTCTCTTACTATGAGTCTCAGCGGCGTTATGACCACGCTTATCTGCAGTGCATGTACGCGAAGGGCAATCAGGTCCCCGGCTACCGCCGGTCCACCAACAGCTCGACAGGTTCGGTACCCGCCAGGAGATATCCTCCGCCCCCTCCTCCGGCCAGATATCCGCCCCCACCGCCAGCTTCCAGGTAATCCAGTAAAACTTATCAGCGGTGAGGGAAAAATGATAGGCTCCCCGTATGGGCCTGACACCGGAAGTCAGTCAAGATGCTGTGGTCAGCATGGACTTTGTTGTAGCATTTTCAGGAGGAAAACATGCAGGTAGTAAAAGTAGCTCAAGTAGAAAAAGAACCTCAGGAAAGCTCATTGTTTACCGGCCCGGTTACCATGCAACCTGTCGTGGGCACAGAATTGAGCAAGAGATTCCTTATAAAGCAGGTAAACTTTAGTCGTGGCGTAAGAAATAAGTTCCACACCCATAATATT
Organism: uncultured Pseudomonadota bacterium; assembly: GCA_963776835.1. Taxonomy (GTDB): domain Bacteria; phylum Desulfobacterota; class Desulfobulbia; order Desulfobulbales; family Desulfocapsaceae; genus UBA2270. The sequence continues at coordinate 33,732 of CAVZOB010000007.1, read as the reverse complement.
GAACAGGTACTGATTGTTACTGAGGGCAAAGGTATTGTCGCTACCGAGAAGGAGAAGATAACCGTCAGCCCTGGGGATATAATCTTTATTCCGGCAGGGGAGAAGCACTGGCATGGGGCCGCTGAAGGCGCCACGTTCTCACATCTATATGTCATGTCGCCGGACAGTGATATAACTCAAGTTGAAGATTAGGACCTTCATCTTCCCATCTAATATAGCGCCTGATAACCTTACTTATATACGTAGTGAATCTCTGACACAGGGGCTCAAGATCTTTCCTGTCGCTCTGAACATTTAGAGCTACCCTTAATATCTGCCCTTCATTTCCATAATCGTCTGTCTGACCTCTTCTACAAAGCTCTTGGGCTCCAGCACCTGTGCCATATTTCCCCAGGACAGAATCCAGCGTTTCAGTTCAAGCAGATGGTTTACGGTCAGCGATAAAACCAGTGAACCGTCAGGGTTTTGTAAAACTTCCTGAGAAGGATGCCATTTTCTCTCACTTATGTATCCGGCTACGGATTTATCAAAGAGAATCTTCACTTCAATCTCTTTGCTACTCCAATGAATACCAAAATGGCTGCCTGTCAGTTTATGAAAATCAAAGTCGGCTGAAATTTCAAAAACATCGGGCAGCATCCTGGCGTTGATTATCCTGGCCAGACTGAAGGTGAGTATATCTTTGCGCAGATGGCAGAAACCTACCACATACCAGTCGCCTTCATACCGTACACCATGATACGGGTCCAGTTTCCGTATTGAAGAATCACGTCCTGGTGTCTGGTATTCTATTTCCAATCTATGAGATAAACGAATGGCGCTGGTAACAGTTTCCCATATTCCAGGTCTAATAATGGTGTTAGATGGTGGAAATACTGTAAAACGAGAGGGCTCATTACCAAGGTCAAGTGAAACCTTGTTCGGCAGTGAATGTTCGATCTTCTGAAAGACAGAACACAGGCTGTCATAGAGCGGTGTCCCTTCATATTGGATGAGCAGTTTATCGGCAAGATAAATGGCAAACAGGTCACTTTCCTTGATGTCAATTGCCGGTAACTTGAAATTCTTCTCTGTATAAAAATACCCACGATGTTTTGCTGAGTATTCCAGTGGAGCATTGAGCTGGTATCTCATGTAATCCAGATCTCTCTGGATTGTCTTGTAACTCACCTCCCATTCTCCTGCCAAACTGCTACAGCTCGGATGCTTCCCGGTGTTTATCTCACGGTCAATAAAAAGTAGTCGCGAATGCTGCGGTTTATATTTTGCCATATTTATATCCTTTTTTTTTGGTAGGTCAGTATTTGTCCTATCACGTGTCGTATAGTAAGCCAAATGATTTCTTCTACTCGTTGAGAAATTTATGTGTCAGGCTTGATCAAACTAACAGTGTCTGTCCATAAATGAGGGTTTTTGTTCGAGATCAAGGAATGCGAAAAAAATAAGCGCAGGCATATAAATGATATTCCGAGCATTATTTTTTGAGCATGACGCAGAGATCGGGCAAAAAGACCATTTATGGACAGGCACTAACTAAAGAAAGGGGAAAATGATGGGTAAACTTGCAGAAATAGAGGCCCTGAGAGCCTATGCCAGAATGATGAATACATTTGATACGGATCACCTGGAGCCATTCCTGGCCGATGACTTGCGATACAACTCTCAATGGATGTTAAGCAAGATGATTGGAAAAGAGGAATACCTGAAACATATAAGAGCCAAGTTGCAGTTTATTGCTCGGTCCGATGGTAGGCCATATGCTGAAATCGGCGAATTGGATGAATATCCTTTTGGGAACTGTGTGGTCATGGCTCAGGATAGTCAGGATAATCTGATCTCAACCGTTCTGGTGAAGATTAAAGATGGAAAAATTGCTAACCTTGATATCCGTGCAACCCCTGCTCCAGAATCTGCGAGACGAACTGGGGAATATCCGCAATGAATTTGATGTCCGGTTACTTGCTTGGAGCCATATTCATTCATTATTGAAAAGGAGTGTCAAATGAAAAAAGATTTAAGTGATATCACTGCTGTACTTGATCGTAGCGGTGACTTGCCGAGTGAATTCGTAATAAATCCATGAAAATAATTGAAATTGTTATGTCGTGCTGATAGGGTCTTTAAGTTGGAGCTGCAATATTTCTGGTGTGGCATCTTAGGGTCGATATAGACCAAGAAACAATCGGTGGCAGTAAAGGGTAGCGGCAACTTCCTGTTGATATTCGGCCGATAATGGTTTTTTTTACTTCACTTGAAAACGGAATTTGTCTTGTTTGTACGATAAAAACAATGAGTTGTTATATGCCATAATGAAAAAACAAAAACTGGAACTGACCTGGATCGGCAAGGAGGATCGGCCGAGGCTGGAACCGCGTATTCTGCTGGAAGATCCGGAGTTGTCCTATCATGCGGCGCACCGGGTGACGGAGAACGATATCTTCGACAACCGGCTGATCTTCGGCGACAACCTGCTGGCCTTGAAGGCCCTGGAGCAGGAGTTCAGCGGCAAGGTGAAGTGTGTGTTCATCGACCCGCCGTACAATACCGGCAGCGCCTTCACCCATTACGATGACGGGGTGGAGCATTCCATCTGGCTCTCCCTGATGCGCGACCGGTTGGAGATCATCCGGCGGCTGCTTTCGGAGGATGGTTCGTTGTGGATTACCATTGATGATAATGAAGCCCATTACCTGAAGGTGTTGTGTGATGAGATGTTTGGACGGAAGAATTTTGTTTGCGACATTGTTTGGGAAAAACGTTATTCTCCTAGCCGGATACAAAGGACTTTGGCTATGTCTCATGATCATGTCTTTGTTATCGCAAAAAGTGCAGCTTTGCGCAGCGCAATCTTCTACCGTTAACTGAAGACCAGACAGGGCGCTATAAAAATCCTGATAATGATCCCACGTGGGCCTTGGAAAGCGATGGACTATACCTGTCGCATAACGCTGCATGACGAGCGTCCCAATCTCTTCTATGCGATTAGACAACCGAATATTGATAAGGAAATTTGCCGCCAGAAGGCACACGAGTTTGGGCAATGTCACGCAGAAAGTCCACGAAAAAGATGAAAGTGAAGGGCGTATCTGGTTCGGAGTGAAAGGAACAACAGCGTCCCGGCATTAAGAATTTTTTCTAAGAGATTAACGAAGGGATGATGCCCATGTACATCTGGATAGCATACCGTAGGTTGGCCATAATCAAGAGTGCAATGAAGGAGATGATGGCGATTGTCCGATGATGATGTCATTTTCGTACGCCGAAACCAGAGCGACTCATTCAAACGAGTCCTTCATATCGCAACCAACCCCGGCGACCTCGTCCTCGACTCCTTTGCCGGTTCCGGCACCACCGGCGCTGTGGCCCACAAAATGGGTCGGCGCTGGATCATGGTGGAACTGGGCGAACACTGCCAAACCCATATCATTCCGCGTCTCCAAAAAGTCATCGATGGTGAAGATCCCGGCGGTATCTCCAAGGCCGTCAACTGGAAAGGCGGCGGCGGTTTCCGCTATTATCGCCTGGCCCCGTCGCTGCTTGAAAAAGACCGCTGGGACAACTGGGTGATCAACCAAACCTATAACGCGGCCATGCTGGCCGAGGCCCTCTGCAAGCTGGAGGGCTTCACCTACGCGCCGTCCGACTCCATCTACTGGCAGCACGGCCACTCCACCGAACAGGATTTTATTTATATCACCACCGCCAGCCTCACCCACGAGCAGTTGCAGCAACTTGCAGGCGAAGTAGGGCCTGAGCGATCGCTCCTGGTGCTCTGCACCGCCTTTCGTGGCCGGGACGACTATGCCAATCTCACGGTTAAAAAGATCCCCCGCCAAGTGCTTACCCGCTGCGAATGGGGCCATGATGACTACAGCCTCAAGGTCGAGAACCTGCCGCAAGCCCCTCACCCCGGCCCTCTCCCAAAGGGAGAGGGAGTAAAGCCAGGTCAGCTTTCCCTGTTTGGTGAGGTTTTGCCATGACCGTGAAAAAAACACCTGCTCAACAACCCGATATGCTCTTTCACGATCTGCGCAGTCTGATTGAGGAGACCCGCTCCTGCGGTCGCCACCACGGTCAACGCCGCCCTGACCACGCTCTACTGGCAGGTGGGGCAGCGTATTCAGCGAGAGATATTAAAGGGAGATCGCGCGGAATACGGTAAAGCAATTTTGCCGACACTGTCGGCAAAATTGACCAGCAACTATGGCCGCGGCTGGAGTGAACGGAATCTCGCCTACATGGTGCGGTTGGCAGAGATGTTTCCCGATAGCTCAATTTTGCAGGCGCTGTCTGCAAAATTGAGCTGGAGTCATTTCAAAGAGATTGTCTATCTCGATGATCCGCTGAAACGCGACTTTTACGCCGAGATGTGCCGGATCGAGGGCTGGAATACCCGCACTCTGCAAAAAAAGATCGATTCCATGCTCTTCGAGCGCACAGCCCTGTCCAAAAAGCCCGACGAGCTGATCCGCCTGGAACTTGACGCCCTGCGCCACGAAGACCTGTTGACCCCGGATCTGGTCTTCCGTGACCCGTATTTTCTCGATTTTCTTGGCCTCAACGACCGGTATCTGGAGAAGGATGTGGAAGACGCCATCCTGCGGGAGCTGGAACAATTTCTCCTGGAGCTTGGGGTGGGCTTCACCTTTGTCGCCCGCCAGAAGCGGATCCAGGTTGATAATGACGATTATTATCTTGACCTGCTTTTCTTCCACCGAAGATTAAAACGACTGGTGGCCATTGAACTTAAACTCGGCCAGTTCAAACCGGCAGACAAGGGTCAGATGGAACTCTACCTGCGCTGGCTGGACCGATACGAACGGCAGTCAGGCGAAGAGCCGCCCATCGGCCTTATCCTCTGCGCCGGCAAGAAACGGGAGACCGTGGAACTTCTGGAATTGGATAAAAGTTCTATCAGGGTGGCGGAGTACCTGACCGAACTGCCATCACGCGAGATTCTTGAACAGGAGCTCCATAAGGCCATGGTTCAGGCCCGGCAGCGATTTGAGCTACAAAAAGAACAGAAAAAGGAGGTGGAGCCATGAACCGCCATGTCAACGCCATATCCGGTCGCCTGTCTCTGCGGACGCCCCAGCGGACTTCGCTGGAAATCCTGCATCGCATCACCGAAATTGCGCCTCCCGGCAAGGAGGTGGATGTCGCCGCCATCCTGGAGGTTATTCGTCACGAGTTCCCGTCGGTCACCGATTTTGAACGCGAATTTCCGTCCCTCTGTTTCGCCCTGGCCACCGGAGTTGGCAAGACCAGACTGATGGGGGCCTTTGTCAGCTATTTGCACCTGGCCCATGGCATCAACAATTTCTTCGTCCTGGCACCGAGCCTTACCATCTATAGCAAGCTGATCGCCGACTTTACACCGAATACTCCGAAATATGTGTTTAAGGGTATTGCCGAGTTTGTCACCGATCCACCGACTGTCATTACCGGCGATACCTATGAGAGCGGAGTTGGGGTTCGATCCGGCTGGTTGCCCGGCATCCATGCCGGCGTCCACATCAATATATTTAACATCTCCAAGATCAACTCCGAGGTGCGAGGCGGAAAATCTCCCAAAATCAAGCGGCTATCCGAGTATATCGGCGAAAGTTACTTCGATTATCTGGCCGGACTGCCGGACCTGGTCCTGTTGATGGATGAATCGCATCGTTACCGGGCCAGTGCCGGAGTCCGGGCCATCAATGATCTCAAACCAATCCTGGGCCTGGAACTGACCGCCACGCCGTTTGTGGAAACCGCCAAGGGTCCGGTGCCGTTCAAGAACGTCATCTACGATTATGCCCTGGGCCGCGCCATGGCCGATGGTTTTGTCAAAGAACCGGCAGTTGTAACCCGTAAGGACTTCAATCCAGCCGGGATGACGCCGGAGGAAATCGAGCTGCTGAAACTTGAAGATGGTGTGCGGCTGCACGAAAGCGTCAAGGTGGAACTGGAAACCTTTGCCCGGGAGACCGACAACCCCATTGTCAAGCCCTTCGTGCTGGTGATTGCCCGTGATACCACCCACGCCGGACAGTTGTTGACCTTGATTCAATCCGAGACCTTCTTCGCCGGCCATTACCGGGACAAGGTTATTCAGGTTGACTCAAGCCGAACCGGCAAGGATGAGGAAGAGATGATCGAACGGCTGCTCAAGGTGGAGGCAACCTCCGAACCGACTGAGATCGTCATCCACGTCAATATGCTGAAAGAGGGATGGGACGTAACCAATCTCTATACCATCGTGCCGTTGCGGGCCGCCAACGCCCGCATCCTCATCGAGCAATCCATCGGCCGCGGGTTGCGGCTGCCCTACGGCAAACGCACCGGCAACATGGTGGTGGACCGTTTGAACATCATCGCCCATGACAAGTTCCAGGAGATCATCGACGAGGCTAATCGTCCAGGTTCCGCTATTCACCTGCAGGCGGTGGTCATTGATGGGGACGAGCTGGCAAAGAAGACCGTGACGGTGGTATCGCAGTCGCAACTGGCCAACAAACTGGGGCTGAAACCGGCCAATGCGACCAGTAGCACGACGGTGGCCGGCGGCGACGAAGCCCCGCACTTTACCAGTCCGGAGGAACAAAAAATCGCCCAGGCGGCCTGGGAAGTGATCAAGGAATACGAGAACCAGCCGGACAAGCTGCCATCACTGGCCCATCTCGGAAAGCCGGAGATCCAGGCTGCCATAGTCAAGGCGGTTGAAGAACGGCAACCGGCTCAACGAGTCCTGGAGGGGTTTGCCGAGAAACCGGACATCGCCAAGGTGGTGGCCCAGACCGCAGAGCTGATCGTGCAGCAGACCATCGATATTCCGCGTATCCTGGTGGTGCCGAAGGGTGAGGTCAAGTCCGGGTTCAAAGTGTTCACTCTCAGCCTGGAGGCATTGAAGTATCAGGCGGTATCCGATGAATTATGGATTCAGCATTTGCGCACCGACCACCGTGAAGAGCTGGCAATGGGAAAAGGAGGCATCGAGGAAGAACGGCTGGAGGATTATGTGGTAAGTGGTTTGATCGACTTCAACGATATCTCCTATGACGATCATGCCGATCTGCTTTATGACCTGGCCGCCCAGACGGTGGGCCATTTTCAAAGCTATCTTCCCGAGGAAGATGTCAGCAAGGTGTTGCGTTGCCACCAGCGCGAGATCGCCAGATTTATCCATGCCCAGATGCAGGACCATTTCTGGGAGGAAAAGGGTGAATTGGAAGTAAAGGTGAGCTGCGGTTTCACCGAACTCAGGCAAAGCGCCTATGCCCACCTGGTCGCTGAGCCTACCGCTGATTATCGGATTTCTCCGGCTGATAAAAGCAACATGGCGAAGTATCTGTTCGGAGGGTTTGCGCGGTGTCTCTTTCCGACCCAAAAATTCGATTCCGAGGCGGAGCGCAGACTGGCAGTTATTCTCGAACGTGATGCGCTGAAATGGTTCAAGCCCGCCAGGGGGCAATTCCAAATTTATTACCGCCAAGGGACAACTCCTTTGGAGTACCAGCCAGATTTCGTGGCTGAGACAGGCGACACCATTTACATGCTCGAACCCAAGGCTAGTAATCAGATGAATGATCAGGTAGTGCTGGATAAAAAGGATTCTGCACTAAAATGGTGTGCTCATGCCTCGAACTATGCTGCCGGCCATGGCGGCAAGCCGTGGCGATATGTGCTGATACCCCATGACGAGATTGCCGTGAACATGACCTTGGATGCCTTGGCCAAGCGCTTTGTTGGGTGAAGTGATGCAAGAAGACTTACAGAACCTTGAAATGTGATTCCCTTTCTCGACGGTTATGTTGTGCGCGAAAATCAGGATATCCTATGAGGATGCTGGAGAAATTCAAGAGAAGATCGGAGGGCAGGAGAATAGTTGGAGTACTGGGAATTCACCAAGCCGTTTTCCTTTCAGAAGGAGGTGGCTTTTTTATTTACCTGGGTGACACTCTTCGAGTGTCGTCATCTTGACTTGTACCATGATGTCTCGGCAAAATCTAACCGGCATCTAACCAAACAAAAAGGCACCTACCTCAAAAAAGAAGTAAGTGCCTGTAGTTACTGGTGCACCAGGAGGGATTCGGACCCCCGACCTACGGATTCGTAGTCCGTTGCTCTATCCAGCTGAGCTACTGGTGCGGAAAAGATGTGTCTATATAACCTAGTTTTTTTGTTTCCTCAAGCCTGTTTATCCCTCCGATTCTTTTTTATGAACCAGGTGTTGCCGTCCAGGCTTGAATATCTGCTGGAATTGCTTCTTGATTGAAAGGAAATTAAAACATACTTCTATTAATCAGGAAATGGACATAGATGCTGGCGGCGTATCCGAGAGCGATAACCGGTGTCCATTTGAGGTGACCGAAAAAGGTGTACATGCCCCGGGCCTGACCCATGAGGGCAACGCCTGCCGCTGAACCGATGGACAGCATGCTGCCGCCCACCCCGGCGGTCAGGGTCACCAGCAGCCATTGGCCCTGGCTCATTTCAGGCTTCATGGTAAGCACGGCGAACATCACCGGGATATTGTCGACAATTGCAGAGAGGATACCCACCATGATATTGGCGGGGGTGGCGCCCCAGCCGATGTACATGGTCTCCGAGGCCATTGCCAGGTAGCCGATGAAACCGAGACCGCCGACGCAGAGGATAACGCCGTAGAAAAACATCAGGGTGTCCCATTCGGCTCGGGCGATGTTCCTGAAGACATCAAAAGCAAGCATATCGCCAAGCTCCTCGTCATTCTCGCTGCGTGAGTCGCCTGCTTTTTTATGGGTCATCTTGAGGTAGTAGCCAAAGAATTTTAGGTAGGCCAGGCCGGTCATCATGCCCACCATGGGAGGCAGGTGCAGGAAGTTATGGAAGCTGACTGCGGTGCAGATGGTAAGCAGGAAGAGCACCATGACCATCAAGGCACCCCGTTTCATGCGGATATTGACCTCGCAGGGAGTGGGGTTGATCTTGGGTACGGCCAGGCTCATGATGGCGGCCGGCACCAGCCAGTTTACAACGGCGGGGATGAAAAGGTTGAAAAAGGTCCAGAAATTGACAATACCCTTCTGCCAGACCATGAGGGTGGTGATGTCGCCAAACGGGCTGAAGGCGCCGCCGGCATTGGCCGCCACCACGATATTGATGCAGGCCAGCATGACGAATTTGGCGTTATCCTTGCCGATGGCCATGACCACGGCGCACATGAGCAGGCCGGTGGTCAGATTGTCTGCCACCGGCGAGATGAAAAAGGCAAGCGCCCCGGTGATCCAGAAGAGTTTGCGGAAGGAGTATCCGGCGCAGACCAGTTTCACCCGCAGGGCTTCAAAGACCAGCCGCTCCTCCATGGCATTGATATAGGTCATGGCCACCAGCAGGAAGAGGAAGAGTTCTGCATATTCCAGGATGTTGTGGCGGATGGCTATCTCGGCGGCATGCGGCATGTTGTTGCTCGCATAGACCCAGGCGATTATGCCCCAGATGATGCCGGCAGCCAGCAGTACCGGCTTGGACTTACGCATATGGGTGAATTCCTCAGTCATGACCAGACCATAGGCGACCACAAAAATAGCCAGTGCCGTATACCCTACCCAGTGTGCTGTGAGATTAAGGATCTCCGCATGATCGCCGGCGGCTGCCAGGACACTCTCAGGGAAACCTGCCATCAGGCCGGCTACTAGTGCAGTAATGTATAAAAAAGTTGACACTGTTCTCTTCTCCCTTCTTTCGTTGTTTGCGCCAAAGGGTAAGAGGCCCTTTGCTCTGGTTGGGGATTGGTTGCGTCTTTGTAAAATCATGATTACCATCAAAAGCTGTTATGCGATGCTTGTCTGACCTTGATAATCAACAATGCTTTTTGTTGATATCAGTAATATGCTTTGCTCTGGATGTCCTTTATGAATGACTCGATTCTGCAAATTATCATCCTGGCCCCGGCCGTGCTGCTAGCTCTTACCGTGCATGAGTTTGCCCATGGTTATGTGGCATTCCGGTTTGGAGACCCAACGGCCCGGGCCTCAGGACGTCTGACTCTGAACCCGCTCAAGCATCTGGATCCATTGGGAACGATTGCTTTCTTCATTTTCCATATTGGCTGGGCCAAGCCGGTGCCGGTGAATGCTGCTTATTTTAAAAATCCGCAAAAGGATATGCTCTGGGTGGCCCTGGCAGGTCCGTTTACCAATCTCATCCTGGCCCTGGTCAGCGCCCTGATGACCAGGATCGTCTGGTTTCTGGCCAATATCCTTCCCCACACTGTGCTGGTGGAGGCCGTTCTGGTTCCCCTGAACAGCGTCTTGATCGCCAGCGTCTGGATCAATCTGGTACTCGGCATCTTTAACTTTTTACCTATTCCCCCGTTGGATGGCAGTCGTATCCTCGCTGGACTTCTGCCTCCCGATCTTGCCCGGTCCTATGCGTCCATTGAACGATATGGCTTTATTCTTATCCTCATCCTGGCCTTTACCGGTGTCCTGTCCAGACTGATCATCCCCATTATCAATTTTGCCAATAGGCTGCTGCTTTCCTGATATCTCCTGCCTTACAGCTTTATTTTTTTGACAGGTTTATGGGCTGATAATTGAATAATGGCGTTCTTTTTAGGATGTTTATCAGCAATGACCATTTGAATTGTGGAAGATTTTTTTTCAACCAGAGAGGTGATCTTTACTGAGGTTGATTTTGTGACCGTTTTTTTCACTGCCGGCGGAACCTGTTGGACCGATTTTACGAGCGGGGTTTTAACTGCGGCAAGAGCTGGTTGAAGAGGTTGCGTGACAGGATCTGTTGCTATCATTGGAACTTGCCGGACCGATTCTGGAGCCTTGACTATTTTGTCTGATATGACTTGTTGCTTTTTGGCCTGCATTATAACCTGTGCCCCATGAGGTGCGGAGGGGCCAGGTTTTTTTGGTTCTCTGCCGACGAATAAAAACAGCACCATGGCCACGAGAAGAGCGCCGGACCCCAGCGCTATTTTTTTCTGCACGGACAGAAAAAGCAGACGGGGAGCAGGGGGTTTCCCGGGCAGGAGTTCGTCTGCATCCCGGACATGCTTGAGCAGCACCATGAACGAACTGTCCTCGGCATTATAAGACGATGAGCGCAGAGAACCGCCCGCGAAGCTGTTGATCTTTCTGAAATTGCCATGGGACATGGCAAGGATCTTTGCCGCCACCTCCCGGCTGAAGATATCCTTTTTCCCGGAACCTGGGTGCTGCTGCATGCAAAAATTCAGATATTGAAACGTATCTTCCTCGGTCAGGGGCGGTAGGGAGAGATGGACTTCTTGTGCCTTTTTAAAAGTACAGAGGGCCAGCTGTTCGATATGTGTCTGTAACCCCATTCTGCCAAACAGGATAATCTGGAGTCGAACACCGTCTTTATTTATCACATCGATCATCCTGCGGATTCGTTCCAGCGTCGCCAGATACAGCTTCTCCGCCTCGTCAAGCAGGATCAGAATCCGCCGGTCTTGTTCCTTCAGGATGCAAGCGATTTGCATCAGGATATGACTGCTTCCCCGTGCATTATCCTCCATTGAAAGCTCCAGATTAAGCTTCATGACAATTATCTGGAGCACATAATCAAAAGATTCAACAGAGTAGGGAAAAGGGATCACCAAGTAGGATTCAGGGAAATCTTTTTCCACTCTCTTGCAGAGCATGGTCTTCCCATGTCCCTCTTCGCCCATACAGGTAATCAAGCTGGCAGAGCCTACCACGGCATCTTTTAAAGCCGCAAGCGTAGCACTTCGGACGCTGTCGGGAAAAAACAATCCGTGGTCAAAAGGAAACCGGTGGGTGCCATATTGTTCTTCTTGCATCTGTCCTCTTTCCATTACATAGTATAATTCGGTAGCCTTGAGCCCAGCCGAATGAAATAACTTGATTATTCAAGGTACCCTGAGTCATGAGGGTACCATTCAAAAGCGGATATACCATAACAAGCTATCGGTGCATACGTGATTCCCCCTGTCGCCTCTTTCACTTGCTGGCGAAAGAAGCGACAGGGGCGGACTCATACAATTTCGTTACGAACCTTGGCAAATCTGGTATGGTCGGCTGGGGTCAAATAGGTATTGTCCTCTGGACAATATTGCAGAGCTCTTCCTCTGATTTTGTGAAAAATAAACAGAAATACGTCGCTATTCAAGAACAATAATATGTCATGCTGATTCTCTTCTGTATAAGTGCTATTTTTCTGCTGGCTGGTTTTGTCCAGGGAATGACCGGCTTTGGTTCGGCCCTTGTGGCCATGCCGCTGCTGAGTCTTTGCCTTGATGTCAAAAGCGCCGTCCCGCTCTGTATCCTTAACAGCGTTGTGATTACCACATTTTTGGCATTGAAGCTGAAAAAACACCTGGACAGGAAAAAAATTTTCCCCCTGTGTATTGCCGCAATTCCAGGGATGATTGTCGGTATTACCCTGTTGAAGAAGGTCAGGTCTGAGCATCTCGGCATGGGACTTGGTGTTCTTCTTGTCATCTATGCCTGTTACAACCTCCTGATTAAAGTCAGGCAGAGGAAACTTCATCCTGCCTGGTCCTATCTGGCCGGATTCTCTTCCGGTGCCATTGGCGCCGCCTTCAGTGCCGGCGGGCCGCCCACGATTATTTATGCAACGCTCAATGATTGGGATAAGGATGAGATCAAGGCCACCCTCAGTGGATTCTTTCTCTTTAATTCCTATCTCATTGCCACCGCCCATGCCGTGAGCGGTCTGACCACCGTGTCTGTCCTCACAGCGTTTATCTGTTCCGCCCCTTTTGTCTTGCTGGGAACGGTTCTGGGTTCCCACTGCTATGGCCGCATAGAAAAATTGCTTTATCTCAAGGTGATATTTATTTTTTTGATCCTGATGGGTCTGATGATGATCGTCACTGCGTGGTGACCCTGGCTGACCGGTAGCCATTGCCGCCAAAAGCTTTTTATCCGGAGAGGCAGATCTTGGCTTTCTGTGGAGAAGGGGGCTTCATGATGAATGCTCAGAAGCGGGAAACGTTACCCGTCTCCAGCTGTATCTGGTCGTCATCGTCCTGCGCTGTAATGGCAATGGGATGATCAAGTGAAAGCAGAGCCTGACTTTGACCTTGACTTTCTTAACCCTGATTTTATACAATATGCTCAGAGCTAGGGGGCAAAGGGATATCGTGTTTCCCGTGTCGAAAACTCGTTGGACTGCTGTCAGGATGTCTCCAGTAACCAGCTCTCCATCTCATTAAGGTCCCGCGATTACTCTCAGAATGAAGAAGTCTTTTTTCGGAGCTTCGTGAAAAGACGTGTCTACTGTGATGAACATTACAAAATACTGGGAGTGTTAACCACATGCCAATGCTAAGGGTAGTGATTTTCTTTTTCCAGCCTTCATGACCAATCCGATAATAAAAAAATATCGGTTCATTGCCAGCGCGATCTGGGTCTGCACTGTTCTTTTGTCTTTCCTCTGGAATCAAACCGATGATATTCGGGAAAAAAATGCCATGGCCCTTGAGACAGCCAAGGCATTTTTTTCCCACATTGTCGCCCTTCATTCCTGGAATACAGGGCATGGCGGGGTCTTTGTCTTCACCGATGAAAAAACTCCTCTCAATCCATATCTGCCGGAAGCTCAGCAATGTATTGTGGCCAATGATGGCCGTCAATTGACCAGGGTTAATGCGGCCTATATGCTCCGTCAGCTTTCCGATATTGCCGCTCAACAAGGCAAGGTGCAATTTCATCTGACCAGTCGTAACCCCATCCGTCCGGCCAACAAGGCCCAGCCCTGGGAGGAGGAATGGTTGAAGGATTTTGAGAAAGGAATTTCAGAGCGGAGCGCCTTTGTCAAGACTCCGGAAGGGGAGGTCTTTCGTTATATGGCGCCATTGCGCGTCACGGTTGCGTGCCTTTCCTGCCATGACAGCTATAGCCCAGGTGAAATACGGGGGGGGATTTCTGTCTCCATGCCCTTTCATTATCGTAAAACTTTCTGGGCCCTGCTGATCAGCCATATCGGGGCTGCGATCATGGGGCTTCTGGTGATCCAGTTTTTTGCCATCCGGCTGGCATCTCGCAGCAAACAATTGCTGGTTACCAATCAGCGTCTTGTGCGGGAGATTGAAGAGCATGAAAAGAGTGAAGAGGAACTGGTAAAGACCAAGGAAGAGCTCGAATTGAGGGTCGCCAGTAGAACAGCGGAGCTGAGAAGGATAAATGGGCGTCTTGATGCCAAGATCAAGGAGCAGCTGCAGGTTGAAAAATCCCTGGTCGAAATTAATGATGAATATATCCAGATTTTTAACAGCGCGCCGGATGGCATGCATATCATTGACAGGGACTACACAGTTGTTCGTGTCAACAGGGCGTTCCTGGATCTTACTGGTCATGGCAGCGTTGAGGAAATCATCGGACGTAAATGTTATGAGGTCTTTGGCGGGCGGCTTTGTCGTACGCCTGAGTGTCCTCTGGTCAGAGTTCTTGAAGGTGCTGAAAGGGTGGAGGTGGAGACGATCAAGGTACGGGTGGATGGCACTCGTATCCCCTGTGTTGTCACCGCCACACCGTTTCGTGCGACCAGCGGGGAAGTGATTGGCGTTATAGAGGTGATAAGGGATATCAGTAGATGGAAGGATGCGGAGAAGGCGCTGTCCCAGTCTGCCCAGGATCTTCTCCTGCGCAATCAGGAGCTTCAGGAATTTTCGCACGTGATCTCCCATGACCTGCAGGAGCCGTTGATGTTGATCCAGGCATTCAGCCAGCGCTTGCGGGACAACTTTTTCACGAATCTTTCAGAGAAGGGAAAGGTCTATCTGGAACGGATTCTCAGCTCGGCAGAGCGCATGCAGATGCTGATCAACGGTCTGCTCTCCTACTCGCGCATAGAGAAAGATTCCCAGCCCTTTATCCAGGTTCATTTGAATAACATCATTCAGGCGGTTCTTGAAGATCTGACCATCAAGATAGAGGAAAGTGATGCCACTATTTCAGCGGAAGACCTGGGAACTGTCATGGCGGATCCCCTGCAGATGCGGCAACTCTTCCAGAATATCATTGGTAACAGCCTGAAATATCGTCATCCCGATCGTATCCCTGAGATCAGGATTAGTCGCATAATACTGAAGGAATATGACCCCAATAACTATCTGTCCATTTCCATAAAGGATAACGGCATCGGGTTTAAGGAGGAATATCAGGAAAAGATCTTTGATATTTTTCAACGGCTGCATACCCGGCAGCAATTTAACGGGACCGGGCTTGGCCTTTCCATCTGCAAGAAGATCGTTGAGCGGCATCATGGCTCCATCAGTGCCACTGCAGTCCAGGGGGAAGGTGCGGAATTTATTATCACTTTGCCTTTGAGCCCGGAATTGAGGCAACATCACCTTGAAATGCTGCCGGGCTGATTGACTTCCTGCCATGCGGCAGGTACTATGTGAGCGTATGCCTCTCTTTCAACTGACCGATGAAATCATCTTTCCGCCGCCGTGCCTCGCCGACAATAACGGGCTGCTGGCCATCGGCGGAGATCTGCAGCCGGCCAGGCTTGTGGCTGCCTACAGATCAGGGATATTTCCCTGGTTTTCTCCTGAAGATCCAATAATGTGGTGGTTCATTGATCCCAGGCTGGTTATCTTTCTGAAAGATTTCAGGATCAGCAGAAGGCTGGCCAGAGATATCAGGAAAACCCGGTTCAGGGTTACCTTTGACGCGGCGTTTGAAAGAGTCATCGCATCCTGTGCCCGGATTCGCAGGGAAAAGGGAGAAGGAACCTGGATCAGCGGAGAGATGCAGGATGCATATTGCCGCTTGCATGAACTGGGTTATGCCCATTCGGTTGAATGCTGGCAGGGCGAGATCCTGGCCGGTGGCCTGTACGGTATTGCCCTTGATCGGATATTTTTTGGCGAATCGATGTTCACCCGGGTCAGCAATGGCTCCAAGGTTGCCCTTGCCGCCCTGGTATCCAGATTAAAGGCGGCGGATTTTCAGCTTATAGACTGCCAGATGACCACTCGGCATCTGCTAAGTTTTGGGGCGCGAGAAATTTCAGGGACAGAATTTCTTGATCAGCTCGATCTCTTTATTCAAACAATTGTTCCCGCTGGTAAATGGTGCGATGATACATTCTGAAGACAACGATATTTGTGACGGCTGTGGGAAACGCGCACCTCTGCGGGAAATGCAGGGTAATGAGTTTTGTGATTCGTGCGGGCACCTTGCCCGGATTATAAAAACAGAGCCGCAACTATTGCGCAAGATCTGCAATTTGACCCATTCTGATCTCCATGGATCTGATGGCGGTGAGCAGATATGCCCGGCCGGCGCGTCCATGGAGCTGCCCGAGGTTCTTGATGCCGTTCGCTACCGGACAAGGGATCGGGAACTCAATACCTGGTATGTGTCCATCAGTGAGTTGCAGGGTAACCCCGTCGAAATCTTTGCATCCACCGCCTTTGATCGTGATCACCATCTCCAGTCACGTATCTCCAATCTTACCACAATCACCCGTCTGGTTTCCCTGGTGTTGAGGCATGTCTTTCTTGGCGAGGTGCTGACTCTTGAAAAGACAATCAAGCAGTTGCACCGGAGCTCCAGACAGAAAAACGATCTTCCCGATATGCTGACCAGGGTGCTGAGTCGTTATGCCAGCCATCCCGAAAAGATATCCGCAGATCTGGAAGAGAGTGACCACGCTGATCAGGCTGCATAAGGTGGTGGGGGCGATCTTTTCAGCGTCTTGTGAGGGCCTAAGACGAGTAGTCTGAAAGACTCCAGAGTCTCCGTCTGAGTAATTTATCTGTCAGACGCCATTCCAAAATACAGCCTGAAAAGATTGGCTGTTTCTTGGAAGTGGCATAAGGTGCCGTAATAAAATAAGCAGAAAAGCACTGCTTATTTCATAACAACTGTCTTGCCTGGTATTTTGCAGACGCCACTCCAAGAAACAGCCTGAAAAGATTGGCTGTTTCTTGGAAGTGGCATAAGGTGCCGTAATAAAATAAGCAGAAAAGCACTGCTTATTTCATAACGGCACCTAAAAATCAAGATCAAACTCATAGGGCAATTTTGATTTGTCAAAATGCTTGAGTACCTGTCGCAGGACAAAGATACTGGGAACCTCAAAAACAAGTTCCCATGCGGGAGTTGGAGTAGGAGACTTGGAGAGTGCTATCAGGTCAAGGACTTTCATTTCTGCAGGGGCCACGCTGGTGTACATCATTATTTTCTGGCGGGTGGCAGCCATGATGATCAGGGTCTGTTTTTTGGCGACGAAGGTCTCTTTCTGTTTCCATCGCACATAGACAATATCTTCTCGTTGCAGTGCTATGGTCTCCAGTTTCGGACAATTCATGCTGTGCACTGACAACCCTCGTTCACTGAGCAGGCCATAGAGCCGGGAATCCGTAGGACTTGGTTTGCAGCAGGCTGACATTTTGACAAATACCGGATCAAGGGTGGTAAGCTCAATGGTATTGAAGGCCCCGGTCGGCCTTATAAAGGAAGGGCTGCCGGCATAGAGCACTGTTTTGATGCGATCGATGAGTGTCGGCAGTTTGAGCCTGCCTTCACCAACCTGAATGTAAAGATCTTCAACGTTTTTCAGGTTGAAATATGCGAGTATCTGCTTAAAATCTGGTCGGGCCGGGAGGTCGCAGGGAAGGTTGTAACGCCGAAGTTCCTGGCTGACCACGGAAAGACCGATCTCTTCGGCAACCTGCTGGCTTCTGAATTTAAAAGTCTTTGCCAGTTCTGCCCGGGCCCGTGGTGTCTGGCAGATCTCCAGCATCTTCAGGTCAAAGTGAAGGGGGTTTTCGGCCCGGATGATACGCACCACGTCACCGTCATGTAAAATAGTATCAAGCGATCCCCGCTTGCTGCCGATCATGGCGCCAAGGCAAGTGTGGCCGATATCCGTATGGACGCGGAAGGCAAAATCAAGGACGGTGGAGTTGGCAGGAAGATAGATCAAGTCCCCCTGAGGCGTATAGGTGTAGATCTCCTTTTTTCCACTAGCCGCAATTACGTCACGGTAGGAGACGGAATCATCTGAGCCGAGAACGTCAAACATCTCCTGGATCTCACGAATAAACCGGCGTTGGTTGGAACTCTTTGAACTCCAGCCTTTAAATAGACCGCGTTGCGCCCTGCGGGTCATATCTTCGGTGCGAATCTTGAAGAGAAACTCACTGCCTTTAATATTGGCCCGGGCATGCAGGGACTGATAACCCGTGTTTTTGGGATTTGCGATGAAATCACGGATGGTGCGGGGGATGGGGGGGAAGGTCTGATTCAGGATTCCCAATGCCTGGTAGCAGGATGTAGGATTCTCAACTACAATGAGGATTTCCAGGGGATTGTCTATCTGTTTGCGGAGAATACGGTTGTTGATATCATAATAGGCCCAGAGTCCCTTGGCGCGAATGGTGACATCGCAGGTAAACCAGACTTCTTTCGCCTTTTCTCTGAATTGTTGAACGATCTCCAACGCCACTGGATCCTGTTCGATCTGTTTGATATGGTTGATAAGTTTGGCGCTCTGTTTGGGGAATTTGTAGGAAAGAGCCAGATTGAACATCTCCCGTTTCAGGCTGAACAGGCCGAGCACGGTGGCAAGCGGGGCATAAATGTCAATAGTTTCATCGGCAATCTTCTGTCTTTTGTGCTGAGGCATGGAGCTGAGGGTTCGCAGATTATGCAGTCTGTCAGCCAGTTTGACAAGCATGACCTCCGGGCGTAAGGCAGCCCCTGAGAAAATCTTTCGATGGGTCAGTTTGTAATGTGTCTGTTTGTCGCCTGTGAATTGCGTGATTTTGGTGCAACCTTCCACTATGGCCTCAACATAATGGCCAAATTTTTCCCCGATAAAGCCAATGGTGATTTCTTCGACATCCTCCACTGTATCATGCAGCAGGGCGGCGGCCAGAATCTCCGGGTGGGTGATATCCATCTCGTCAGCCAAGATCCTGGCGACGGAGCAGGGATGCATGATATATGCCTCGCCGGAGCGACGCCATTGGTCATCATGGGCCTCAATGGCGAAATCCAGAGCCCGCCAGAAGACATCAACAGCTGGCTCATTGCCGAGCAATTGCCGCATATGGGTGCGATATATTTCCAGATCAAAAGGTATGGTATACTGCATATCGTCCGGTTTAGGGCTGGTCCGTCCAGAAAGGGTGTGATCTGCAAGAGGAAAGGTGCGGTTAATTCCTTTGCCCACTGTCACGACTGTGCTACTATAAAAGATAAATAGTTGAGAAAAATAACATTAAATTAGTTTACCAAAAAATAAAGGTCAGAGGAAAATAAATACCAGTTATGAGAAAAAAAAGAAAACACTTTCCAAGAAAACCAGCAGACAGACATCATGCGAGCAGATCAGAGAGAAAATTAGTACGACAGGATAAAACACTGGAACGGGACGTGCTGGCCGCCCTCTATCAGAATGAACATGCTCTCTCTGAAGATGAGATCGGAGCGGAACTGAAGCTTGACCACGATGGGCAGAAAGAATTGACCGTCCTCCTTGCGGACCTGGTTGAGCAAAAAATCCTGAGCCGTACCAGTAAGCATCGTTTTTCGCTCGGCAAGAACAATAATCTGGCCGCAGGACTCCTTGAGCTGAATCCCCGCGGTTTTGGCTTTGTCAACCGGCTTTCTGTCCGGGAGGGTAGCTTGGCCTATACCAGGGACCCTACGGTTGAGGCGTATCATATGGGCTCCGCCCGCCACGGTGATACCGTTCTCGTCCGCGTCTACAAGGTCCGCCAGGATGGCCGTCCTGAGGCGGAGGTGATCAGTGTCCTGGAACGGGGTTCCGACCGTTTGGCCGGATTTATCTCCTTTGAAAAGGAGAGGGTGTTGGTAATCCCCGAGGACCCCCGTTTCCCTTTTTCTGTTGTCATTGATGGCAGAATTCCGGAAGGTGTAAGGGAGGGAAATGCCGTTATTGTCCAGCTTGCTGCTATTGCTGAAGATACGGCCAGGCTCCGGGGCAAGATCATTGAGGTCCTTGGCGATCCGGACTCCGTGGATGTTCAGATGCGGATGGTGATTGAGAAGTTCAAACTGCCCCATGCCTTCAGTAAGGAGGCCGAACAGGAATCTGCACAGCTCCCCGAAGAGATTAGCCAGACCAAGGGCCGGGAGGATCTGCGTGAGGTCCAGCATGTCACCATAGACGGAGAAACGGCCAAGGACTTTGACGATGCCGTGGCTGTCCTCAAGACCAAGAGAGGGTTCCGCCTTTATGTCTCCATTGCCGATGTAAGCCATTTTGTGCAACCCGGCACCGCCCTCGACAAAGATGCCTACGAACGAGGCACATCCATCTACTTTCCGGGCAGGGTTATCCCCATGCTGCCGGAGAAGATATCCAATAATCTTTGCAGTCTTATTCCCGATCAGGATCGTCTCGCCTTTACCGCCATCCTCGATTTTGACCGCCAGGGCAACACGATCAACAAGCGCTTCATCAAGTCCATTATCCGCAGTCATAAACGCTTTACCTATACTACGGTCCGTCAGATCCTCATCGACAACAACAAGGAAGTGCGGAGCGGGCACAAGCCCTTTCTCACTCCCCTTAAATGGGCGGGTGAGCTGGCAACGATTCTCCAGAAACTGCGCCGGGAGCGGGGGGCCATCGGCTTTACCCTGCCGGAACCGGATATCGGTCTTGACGACAGCGGCAGAATCAGCACCATCGGCAGGGCGGAGCGGAATTTTGCCCATCAGATCGTCGAGCAGTTCATGCTGTCGGCCAATGAGGCGGTGGCCGAGACCTTTACCGAGCACAAGGTGAAGGCACTCTACCGGATCCATGAACGGCCTGACCCCATCAAGGTGCAGGAATTTACCGGCTTTGCCAAGACCCTGGGCCTCCATCTCCCTGAACATCGGCAGGATCCTGACTGGTTTGGCCAGGTTCTGGATATGGTGAAGAATAGTCCCAAGGAATATGTGGTCAATAATCTCCTCCTGCGCACCATGCAGCAGGCGCGTTATGATATGCGCAATGTCGGTCATTTCGGTCTGGCGGCAACAGATTACACCCATTTCACCTCGCCCATCCGCCGCTATCCGGATCTGCTGGTGCACCGTGCCCTCTATGACTTCATCAGCAGGTCCAGTGAAAACAAAAAAAATCTAAGCGCGGAAAATTTAAAAATCATCGGCCCCTTTCTCTCCACCCGGGAGCGGGTGGCCGTGAGCGCTGAAAGGGAGATGAACGACCGGTTGAAAGTCCGCTACATGCGGGACAAGGTGGGGGAGAGTTTTGATGCCGTGATCTCCGGGGTGAATAGCTTTGCCTTCTTCGTGGAACTGCTGGAACTCTTTATCAGCGGCTCGGTGGCAATTGCCGAATTGCGTGATGACTATTATGTCTATGATTCAAAACAGCATCGCCTCATGGGAGAAAGAACTGCAAAGATGTACCGGATGGGTGATCTGGTACGGGTGACCCTGCTTGATGTGGATCCTCGGAAAAACAGGATTAATTTTACTCTGGCCACGAAATAAGGGGCTGATTGGCAGACTGCAAGGGTCGCCTCTTTGAGGCTTGACGGGAAACCATATTTCGCATAAAGAAACAGGGTGACTCATGGTTCAACTCAAGAGTGCTATATCGTATATCTTTTAACGGTTGTCTTGGAGAATGGAAGGATATGGAAAATTCAAACTGGTTCATCGGAATTATTACCACCCCTTTTGCAGGGGGTTTAATCTTAGGTCTATTTTTCTGCTGTATTATTTATGTCCGCGGGTTTCTCCGTCGTCGTGAATTGTCTCGGGAAATAAACAGGTTAAAGGCACACCTGCATACCAAACTGGAGATTGATTCCGCGGATAATGAAAGAAGAAAACAGGAACTCATCGGCCTCAGGCAGGAGCGGGATAACCTCCGCATGACGGTCCAATCCTTGAATCAGAAGCCTGGCCGCAAGGAGATCAGGCAGTATTATATCTATCAGACCGCCCTTGATATCATGTTTGAAAAGGCACCGGGCTTTGCCCCTGCCTGGCAGATCACCCTCAGGGAGGCTGAGCGGCTCTTTGAAAAATCAGAACAAGGGGTTGTGCCTCTGCTGAAGCGACTGATGCCAACCAGTACCAACAAGCAGGTGGAAGAATATGAAAAGATCAGCAAAATCACTCATGATGAGAGCGTGGCTTAAACTCGTCCTGCAAAAGAGACATCAGGTTCAAATGATGTAAAAGGCTTCTCAACTGAACGTATGGGCTGAGATGTCTTTGTTGTTTGTTGTCCTCTTTCCCCCACCCTGTCCCTTTCTCTTTTCCAGTTCCCATTCTTCATGACTATTGATACCAGCCTCCTTGATCGCATTGCCATCGTTCTCATGGAGCCGAAATTTCCGGAGAATATCGGGGCGGCGGCCAGGGCCGCCTGGAATATGGGCATCAGTCGCTTGATTGTGGTCGGCAGCATGCCTCCTGATCCTGAACGTATGGCCATGATGGCAACCCATAAGGCCGCGCATCTCCTCGAGAATATGCAGTTTCATCACAGCCTGGAAACTGCTCTGGCCCCTTTTTCCAGGGTGGTGGGCACCACTGCCAGACGAGGCCGGCAACGTATCCCGAAAAAGAGTCCTCGGGATGTTGTCAGTGATATTCTGCCCCTTTTGCCCGATAACGAAATCGCCTTTCTTTTTGGCCCGGAAGATCGGGGTCTTACCAATGATGATCTGGCATACTGTCAGTTGATCTCCGCCGTGCCCACGGCTGATTTTTCTTCTCTCAATCTGGCCCAGTCCGTGGCTATCCACTGTTATGAGATCTATCACGGCGTTGTGCACTGTCAGAAAGACATGGCTCCGTCACCTCGCCTGGCCACGACCTTCGAGTTGGAAGGGATGTATCATTATCTGGAAGAAACCCTGTCGACCATAGATTTTCTGCAGGACAAGAGTCATATATATTATATGAACAATATTCGTCAGTTCCTTGGCAGGATGCAACTGAGCCCCAAGGATTCCAGCATCATTCGCGGCATCTGCCGGCAGTTTCTCCGTTTTCAGGGGACAACCGTTTTCAAAAAAGAATAAGACGGTTGCTGGCTCGTTGGTAAATAAAAAAAATAAAACTATAAGGCCAAGAGTTAAACGTCTTCATATTCCCTGTAACGGACATTGTTCGCATCGTGGATTGCTCTTCCGGCAATAGTTTTTTCCCAGGCTGACAAGCAAGGCGTGATACTCATTATATAGGGCTGACTGTGCCGGCAGTCGATGGTGAAACTCTTCCTGAAGCGAATGGTAGTCAATTTCCTCTGCGATCAGCAGGTGCCGGGAAAAGATGCGGTGGGTATAGGTATCCACCACAAAGATCGGATGATTGGCCGCATATAAGAGGATCGAATCGGCGGTCTCTGGCCCAATCCCCTTTACCGAGAGCAGGGCCTCCCGCCCGCTCGGCAGATCCTCATCGAATAAAAGTTCCAGCGTCCCGTTGTATCGCTCACTGATCATCTGCAGGAGGTTCTGCAATCGTTTTGCCTTGATGTTGAAATAACCAGACGGCTTGATGAGTTGGGCAAGTTCATCAACATGCAAGACCGATAATGCCGAAAATGAGAGCATCCCAGCCTCTTTCAGATTAGCAATGGCCTTACATACATTTTCCCAATTGGTATTCTGGGTGAGTACCGCTCCGACCATGGTCTCAAACGGTGAATCACCTGGCCACCAGCCCTGCGGGCCAAAATGGTCGTAGAGCAGGCGGTATATCTCTTGAAATTTATTCTCTGCCATTTATGTGCTCATTGTCCTCTCTTATTGCCAACCGTTTAGTAACAATCGCCTAAACAGATACCTATTTCTCTTGCAGTCAAAACTTTGTCATTGTTCAAATCTACCTTTTTTCGACACCTGATGGCGTCAACCAGAGGAACCGGGACCATGGATGAAGCCGACAGGGCCACCATGTGACCAAAGATTCCATCCTCAACCATGCGAACGGCCGCGGCCCCAAACCGTAAGGCCAGCAGGCGATCAAAGGTTGTAGGGGAACCGCCGCGCTGCAGGTGTCCAAGCACAAGAGAGCGGGTGTCTTTCTTTATCCGTTTGCGGATCTCAGCCGCCACCCATTCACCGACCCCTCCCAGCACGAACCTCTGTTCTTCCAACTTCGCCCTCTCCCTTATTGATTACAGTTCCACCTTTAACGCAGGCACCTTCAGCGACAACCACAATGGCGTAATTCTTTCCATTCAGTTCATTATTTGTTATTTTTTTGCATACTTCGTCCATGTCAAAGGGGATCTCGGGTAACAGGATCACATCCGCTCCCCCGGAAATCCCCGAGTAAAGCGCAATAAATCCGGACTCACGGCCCATGACCTCAACCACCATGACCCGATCGTGGGATTTAGCCGTCGAGTGCAACTTGTCCAAGGCCTCTGTTGCCGTTGACACAGCCGTATCAAAGCCGAAGGTCCTGTCTGTTGCTTCAAGATCATTGTCGATGGTCTTGGGGACACCGATAACCGGCATCCCTTTCAGAGAAAAACGATGGGCGATCTCCAGACTACCGTCTCCGCCTATGGCGATATGACAGTCAAAACCCATTCTTTTAAAATTATTCATGATCTTATCTGAAATATCAACAATCCGGATCTCTCCTGCCAGATTTTCCACTGGCGTTAAAAATGGGTTCCCCCTGTTCGTTGAACCCAGGATGGTGCCACCAATGGCATAAATCTCTTCAACATCTTCGCAGGGTCAAGTATCTAAGTTCATCAAGATTTAATAAACCTTTATAGCCACTTCGACTGCCATATACCTCCCATCCACGACGATAACAGGAATGAACAACGGCATAGATAACCGCATTCAGCCCCGGGGCATCTCCACCGCCAGTTGAAATGACAATTTTTTTCATATCGCTAACCCTTATTCTTTTAGATCTTCGCATGCTGTGAGGTGTAACTACCCGTAAGTATATATGTATTTCACTGGGTTTCAAAAAGACAAAGATGTGATTATGCATCTATCTAATGCGGTTTGCTGCATAATGTGGATTGACTTCTTGAGATTTGCAACTTAACATAGAACATATCATGTTTTTGTATGATTGGAAGGGTAATGTGTCCTTCCAGCAGAGAGAAAATGTATAATATGTTACCCATTGAAAATACAGTAGCTTTTAATTAACCATAGATTACAGGAGGGAGTTCAATGTCTGATTTTACCGTAACTGACCAGGCAGTACAAAAACTTACTGAATACCTGGAGCAGAATAGTATTGATTCTGCCTTACGTATTGCCTTGATGCAAGGTGGCTGAGCAGGCCCCTCTTTGGGTTTGGCTCTGGATGAGCCAAAAGATAATGATAAAATTTTTGAAAACGGCGGTTTGAAGTTCCTCATAGAGGAAGGCCTTTTGACTACATGTGGTACAGTTAATGTCGATTATGTCGATGCTGGCCCACGTTCCGGATTTGGCATTACTTCCAGCAATCCTATTAGTGGTGGCGGTGGTGGATGTAGTTCGGGTTCCTGCGGTTCTGGCGGATGTAGTTGATCGCCATAGTCCAATTTCTTTAGCGAGCCTCATTTTTTGAGGCTCGCTTTTTTTTTCTTTTTCCATCCGCTTTTAGTCAAAAATTTGACACCGTTTGTCTGCCCGCCCTTATTTTTAACTGCACAAAAAAAGATTCGAGTAAAGGATCTACTTTTCCTCATTTTTTTCACTTACCTTCAAGGCCATATTAAGGAGGAGGTTTCATGCAGTTTGATAAATTCACCATAAAGTCCCAGGAAGCAATTCAGGCAGCCCAGCAACTGGCTCAGGATAAATCCAATCAGGAGATTCACTCCGCACATCTGGCCAGGGTCATTCTCGAACAGCCCGAAGGGGTTGTGGTGCCGGTATTACAGAAAATGGGGGTCGATCCTGCCATTATCCTGATGGAGTTGAATAAGCTCATTGATAAAATTCCACAGGTATCGGGCGGTGGCGCTGGTCAGGCCTATATGTCCGGGGAGCTGAAGCAGGTCCTCGACAAGGCCTTCACCACTGCCAGCCAGATGCAGGATGAGTTCGTCAGCCAGGAACATCTCTTTCTCTCAATTATTAAGGAAGGCAAGTCGGAAACCTCCAAAATGCTGCGCGGTAAGGGCGTGGAAGAGAAAACCTTCCTGACTGCCCTGGCCACCATTCGCGGTAATCAGCGGGTTACCGACCAGTATCCGGAGGAAAAGTATCAGGCCTTGGAGAAATATGCACGCAACCTGACCGATCTTGCCCGAAAGGGAAAACTCGATCCAGTCATTGGGCGGGACGAGGAAATACGGCGGGTGATCCAGGTCCTGTCGCGCCGCACCAAAAACAACCCCATCCTCATTGGTGAGCCAGGGGTCGGGAAAACGGCTATTGCCGAAGGGCTGGCCCAGCGCATTGTCAATGGCGATATTCCGGCAACCCTGCAAGGAAAACAGGTTGTTTCCCTTGATCTTGGTTCATTGATCGCAGGGGCTAAATACCGTGGTGAGTTTGAGGACAGATTGAAGGCAGTGCTGAAAGAGGTCGAGACACGGGCAGGGGAGATCATCCTCTTCATTGATGAAATTCACACCCTGGTGGGAGCGGGAGCCGCTGAAGGTTCCATGGATGCCTCCAATATGCTCAAGCCCGCGCTGGCCCGCGGAGAACTGCACTGTGTCGGCGCCACGACCCTTGACGAATACAGGAAGTATATTGAGAAGGACGCCGCCCTGGAACGAAGATTCCAGCCGGTCCTGATTCAGGAACCCAGTGAAGAAGACACCATTGCCATCCTGCGCGGCATCAAGGAAAAGTACGAAGTACATCATGGCGTCCGGATCCAGGATGCGGCAACCGTCGCCGCTGTTATCCTGTCGAACCGTTATATTACCGATCGTTTCCTTCCAGATAAGGCCATCGACCTCATTGATGAGGCGGCATCCTCTCTGCGTATTGAGATTGATTCCATGCCCACAGAGATTGATGAGCTGGAACGAAAGAAAATAAAGATGGAGATCGAGCAGGAGGCCCTGAAAAAGGAAAAAGATCCAGCGTCGAAAGAACGTCTTGTCGAGCTGAGAAAAAAACTTGGCGAGTTGAATGATTCTTTAAATGCCATGAAAGGTCAGTGGACCACGGAGCGTGATGTTATTCAGAATATTCGTCAGATCAAGGCGAGTATAGACGAGGCGCACATGGAGGAGCAGCGGGCGGAGCGGATTGGAGACTTGAGCAAGGTCGCGGAAATCCGCTATGGAAGAATTATTAAACTGCAGAAGGATCTTGAAGAGGCCAACTCCAAGCTGCAACATATCCAGGAAAAAAGTCATATGCTGAAAGAGGAGGTGGGTGCTGAAGATATTGCAGCTGTAGTTGCGAAATGGACAGGTATCCCTGTAGATAGACTCCTGGAAGGCGAGAAAGACAAACTGGTCCACGTTGAATCAGCGCTTGCCGGCAGGGTGGTTGGTCAGGAAGACGCCATCAAGGCGGTTGCCAATGCCGTGCGCCGGGCTAGGGCAGGTCTGCAGGACCCTGATCGTCCGCTGGGCTCTTTCATCTTCCTCGGCCCCACCGGAGTTGGCAAGACAGAGCTTGCCAGATCGCTTGCAGATTTTCTCTTTGATAGTGTTCAGGCCATGATTCGCATCGATATGTCTGAATTTATGGAAAAGCATTCCGTGGCCAGACTTATTGGCGCCCCTCCCGGATATGTGGGCTTTGAGGAGGGCGGGTATCTCACGGAGGCGGTACGCAGGCGTCCCTATTCAGTGGTCCTTCTGGACGAAATCGAAAAGGCGCACCCGGACGTCTTCAATGTTCTGTTGCAGGTCCTGGATGACGGACGGATGACCGATGGCAAGGGGAGGACTGTAAATTTTAAGAACACAATTCTTATCATGACCTCAAATCTGGGCAGTGATCTGATCCTCAGGATGGCAGAGGAGCATGCAGGGGTTGATCTGATCCGTAATCAGATCGAAGAGCTCCTCCACCAGAAGTTTAAACCGGAATTTTTGAACAGGGTCGATGAGACGATCATCTTTCACAGCCTGTCCAAAAAAGATATGCGCTCAATAATAGATATCCAACTCCGGAGATTGGTCTCCAGGCTTGAAGAGAGAAAGTATAAACTCACGGTTACCGATATGGCAAAGGATTTTCTGGTGGATGCAGGCTACAACCCCTTGTATGGGGCGCGTCCACTGAAAAGGGCTATCCAGCGTTTTCTTGAAGATCCCCTGGCCATGGAGCTTTTAAGCGGGAACTTCCATGAGGGTGACCATATTCTGGTTGATGCTCGAGAGGGAAAGATTCAATTCAGTACTTGATCTTTGTCTTTCCTGTATTTTGTATAGAGCTTTAAGCAGGGGAAAGAGGTGGCAGATGTCACTCCTTTCCCCTTTACCTTTATGGCAGGATATGGTTGTTTTGACTTGATAGCCTGTTTTTGAGTTTAGCACCATAATAGCACCATAACCATACACTTCAGACTAAAAGAGATATGAAATGAGCAGTGATTTGAATGAGTTGACAGTCAATTACGAAGAGGAAGGCATTCTCATAGTAAAAGAACTGGACAAAGAGGTCCTGTCAAAAGGGGCGTGGACGACAATTTTGTTCCGTTATCAAAACTGGAACAAGGCTAAAGAAGAGTATGGTAAAGATATGTACACCATACGTCGTTACCAGAAACGAGAAGGGGTCTATCTTCCTAAGTCCAAGTTTAATATTTCCAGTCCGGAACAGGCACAAAAGATCATT